>CAWCIB010000007.1:0-150981 GCA_963795505.1 uncultured Actinomycetes bacterium | reverse complement strand
CCAAGCTGCACCGCCTTGGCCATTTCGTCGCCGTGTTCGAGTGCGACGAGTTCGAGCGCCATGTCGATGCCTGCCGAGACGCCGGCGGCTGTGATGATCTTGCCCTGCTTGACAACGCGCTCGGAGACGGGCTTTGCGCCGAGCGACGCGAGGCGCTCGCGCGCTAGCCAATGGGTGGTCGCCGGCACGCCGTCTAGCAGCCCGGCCGCCGCGAGCAGGAGCGCACCCGTACAGACCGAGGTCGTCCATGTGCTCGTCTCGTGCGCGCGGCGCAGCCAATCGAGCAGCGGCTCGCGATCGAGCAGCAGACGCGTTCCGAACCCGCCAGGAACGACGACGATGTCGGGGTTCGGAACGTCCTCGATTGCGCGGTCGGCGATGAGTGCGAGCGTGCCGGACTCGTTGCGGACCGGCCCAACCTGCTCGGCGACGAAGATCGACTCCGTCCCGGGCACGCTGTTCAACACCTCGTGCGGTCCGGTGATGTCAAGGGCGGTAAAGCGGTCGTAGAGCAGATAGGCGACTTGCATTGATCCTCCTCAGGCTGCGCGGGTAAAACGGGAGCGGTATTCAGCGGGTGGGACTCCGACGCGGCGCGCGAACGCGCGGCGCATCGTCTCCGGGGTTCCAAAGCCGGTCCGCTCGGCCACGACCTCGACCGGCTCGTGCGAACGCTCGAGTCGCTGGCGCGCGGCTTCGACGCGCAGCGTCTCGACGTAGACCGCCGGGGTGATCCCGGTCTCGCGACGAAACGCCCGCGCGAAGTTGCGCGGACTCATCGCCGCACGCGCGGCGAGCGTTTCGACGCGCAGGTCGCCGGTCAGGTTGTCGGCGATCCACGCCTGAAGCTCGCGCAACGACGACCGTTCCGCGGGCATACTTTCGAGGTGGGCGCTGAACTGGGCCTGACCGCCCGGGCGCTGGACGAACACGACCAACCAGCGCGCCACCTGCCGGGCGATCTCCGGCCCGAGATCCTCCTCGACGAGCGCAAGCGCCAGATCGACCCCGGAGGTCACCCCGGCGGAGGTCCAAACTGCTTCATCGCGCACGAAGATCGGCTTTGGATCGACGTCGACCGCCGGGTGTTGGCGCGCGAGCTCCCGGCACCAGGCCCAGTGGGTCGTCGCGCGGCGACCGTCGAGGAGGCCGGCTGCGGCAAGCAGGAAGGCTCCGGTGCAGACCGACGCCACGCGGCGGGAACGGCGTGCCGCAGCGCTGACCCAGTCGACGAGCACCTGGTCGGTGGCCGCTGTCCGGACGCCGACGCCGCCTGCCGCGATCAGCGTGTCGATCCGACCACGACAGCGTTCGGTGGTGATCGTGGGAGCGATCCCGTACGCGCGCGTGCGCGTGTAGAGCGGGCCGGACGAGCGCGCGACCACCTGGACCGCGTACGAGCCGGGGGCAAGCTCGGACGCAGTCGCGAACACCTCGGCGGGACCTACGACGTCCAGCGGCTGGACGCCGTCGAACGCGACGATCACGACTCTGCGCGCTTCCATCTGTGCGGGATCATCCGGCATCTCGCGCTTGGCAGCAAGGACGAATACCAGACGATTGCGGCCACACGCGCGCGAGAGGACCAACTGGGGGTGCGATCATCCCGCGACCGTGCTCCTCTACAACAACCAGGTCTCGGGCAACTGCTACAAGGTCAGACTCCTGTTCGCGCAGCTCGGCCTGCGCTACGAGAAGCGCGAGCTGGACGTCGTCGACCGCTCGAACCGCCGCGACGTGCTGGGCGAGCTGAACCCCGCGCTGCGCGTCCCGACGCTCGTCCTGGACGACGGCCGCGCGCTGGGTGAGTCAAACGCGATCCTGTTTCACTTCGCCGAGGGCACCGAGTATCTCCCGGCCGACGCGTTCGAACGCGCGCAGGTGCTGCAGTGGCTGTTCTTCGAGCAGTACAGCCACGAGCCGCATATCGCCGTCGCGCGGTTCTACAGGCTCTTCGACATCGATATGCCAGAAGGCGAGATGGAGTCGAAGCTGAAAGGCGGCCGCTCAGCGCTGAAGGCAATGGAGCGCTACCTCGGCGACGGGCGCGAGTATCTCGTCGGCGATCGCTACTCGATCGCCGACATCTCCCTGTACGCGTACACGCATGTCGCGCCCGAGGGCGGGTTCGAGCTCGAGTCCTACCCGGCGATCCGGCAGTGGATCGGCCGTGTCGCGGCCCAGCCCGGGCACGTGCCGATCGACGCTTAGTTGCGCCGAGCCCAGGCGGAGCCCATCGCCGCCTGGATCTCCGGCAGGGGCGGGGCGGCGACCGGGAGCGGATCCGGCGCGACAGCGTCGGCGCGCAAGCCGCGGAGCACGATCGCCAGGTAGCGCCTCCACAATTCCGGATCGATCTCGTGAACGAGGTCGATCACCGACCCGAGCATGAACAGGAGCGCCGGCAGGTCGGCCGGCGCGACGTCTTCGCGTAGGGCCCCCGCATCTTTGGCGCGCTTGATCAGCTTCGCACCGAGTGGTCGTAGCTTGGCCCTCGCCTTCGCGAGGCGCTCTTGGCCGCCGCTCGCGCCCAGCACGAGTTGCTGGAGCCCGCGGTCCTGGGCCTGGAGCGCGAGGTTGCCCTCCATGAAACCGGTCAGTCCACGCCACGGATCCGGGTCCTCGAGCGCCGAGCGCATCAGCGAGGCGAACTCGTCGATTCGCTGCTCGAACAGGCCATCGATCAACTGCTCGCGGTCGGGGAAATGGCGGTAGACCGTGCCGACCCCTACACCGGCGTGGTGCGCGATCTCGTTGAGCGTCGCCGCCAGCCCGCGCTCAGCGAAGAGCTCGCGCGCAGCGGCGAGGATCCGCTCGCGGTTGCGCGCCGCGTCCTTGCGCAACGGCCGGCCCGGTGCGTGCTTCTGTGCCATGGAGCACAAGATACCAAAAACGGATTGACACTATCCGTTTTTGTGCTAGGCTCGATCTTGTAAGTGGATAAGAGCTATCCAGTTAGCAATATGATCGGAGCTTCAATGGCAACCCAGAACCCACACCACGAGCGGCGTTGGGCGATCCTCGCGGTCCTCGCGATCGCCCAGCTGATGGTCGTGCTCGACACGACGGTCGTCAACGTCGCGCTTCCGTCCGCGCAGAAGGCGCTTCATTTCTCGAACACCGACCGGCAGTGGATCGTCACCGCCTACGCGCTGGCCTTCGGCAGCATGCTGCTGCTCGGCGGCAAGATCTCTGACCTCTTCGGCCGCAAGCGGACGCTCATAGCGGGCCTGTCGGGGTTCGCGATCGTTTCGGCGATCGGCGGCGCAGCGCAGTCCTTCACGATGCTGGCCGCCTCGCGCGGACTGCAGGGCCTGTTCGGCGCGCTGCTCGCGCCCTCCGCCTTGTCGCTGCTGACGACGACCTTCACCAATCCGGCCGAGCGCGGTAAGGCCTTCGGGATCTATGGCGCGATCGCCGGCAGCGGCGCGTCGATCGGGCTCCTCCTGGGCGGCGCGCTCACGCAGCTGATCGACTGGCGGGCAGTCATGTACGTGAACCTCGTGTTCGCGATCTTCGCCGTCGCCGGCGCGCTCGCGCTGCTTCACAACGAGGTTCCCGCAGAGCGGCCGAAGCTCGACTTCCCGGGAATCCTCGCCGGGTCGGGCGGACTCTTCGCTCTCGTGTACGGCCTCTCACACGCACAGACGACGAGCTGGGGCAACACCCTGACGGTCTCATCATTGGCCGCAGCGGGCGTGCTGCTCACGCTGTTCGTACTGATCGAGCGGCGTGTCGCGCATCCGCTGCTGCCGCTGCGCGTGGTGGCGAACCGCAATCGCGGCGGCTCTTACATCTCGATCGCGCTCGCGATGCTCTCGATGTTCGGGGCGTTCCTGTTCCTGACCTACTACATGCAGCTGAACCTCGGTTACTCGCCGATCGTCACCGGCGCCGCGTTCCTCCCGCTGACGCTGGCGGTGATGGCGACAGCGACGACCGCCCAGACCAAGCTGGCGCCGCGTTTCGGGCCACGGCGGCTGGTCTCGCTCGGGATGGCGCTGGGAGCAGCGGCAATGCTCTACCTCAGCGGCTTGTCGGACCACGCGGGCTACGCAAGCGCGATCCTGCCGGCGCTGATCGTGATGGGCGTCGGCATCGGGCTCGTGTTCGCGCCGGCGATGAGCAACGGGACGCTCGGCGTTGACGCGCGGGACGCCGGGGTCGCCTCGGCGATGGTCAACACGAGCCAGCAGGTCGGCGGCGCGATTGGCATCGCTCTGTTGTCCACGATCGCGACCAGCGCGACCACGAGCTACCTCTCCTCGCATCACGCGGTCGGCGCGCTGGCGCACGCGACCATTCACGGCTACACGACCGCATTCGCGGTCTCGGCCGGGCTCTTTGCGCTCGGCTCGGTACTCGCAGCGGCGATTTTCCGGGGCGGCGTTCAGCGGACCGCCCCAGCCGCCGAGCCTGCCTTCGCGCACTAGCCGCAAGCTCCGATCACGCGGTCCGGCGCGCCGCATCGCGCGGCGCGCCGGCGTTGCGTAAGTGATCGGCCTCACACTTCGCGAGGGCGAGCCGCGGGACAGTACCCTTGTCCAGAGCGAAGGAGTTGGTCGGTGGCCACGGAGCCGACAGCTGATGTAGTGCAGCTCCATCCTCCGGCGGCGGAAGCGGTCGGAGAGCAGACGCTGGATCCACCCACCGGGAACGCAGCGCTCGCGGCATCGATCTGGCGGCAGATGAACATCGTGCTGCCGGCCATCAGCGTGGCGTGTGCGGCGATCACATACGTGTTCGTCGTTTATGTGGTGCCGCTTCCGGGCGCGGCGCCGCCGAGCGTTGGCAAAGTGGGCGACCTGATCGCCTCGGTCTTCGGACTCGGTGTGTGCTGGGCGGTGTGCCAGGCCTGGGGCAGCCGTGTCGCCCGGCCCGTGATGGGCTGGCTCGAGCGCGGCGGAGACCCCGATGAATTCGAGCGTGTCCGGGCGATCAAGCTGCCGGTCTACGAAGCGCGCAACACGCTCGTGGTTTGGGCCTTGGCGGGCGTCGGCTATGGGGTGTCTGACATCGCGATCGGCGGCTCGCCGGCTGCGGGCGTTCTTATCGCCGCGATGGTCGGGCTCGGTGGCCTGTCGGCCTCCGCGCTCAGCTATCTAGCCGTCGAGTGGATCATGAGGCCCGCGATCGCGATCGCGCTGCGCTCGAATCCGCCCGATCGGCCGATCCTGCCGGGCATCGGCACGCGCATCTATCTGGCGTGGGAGTTCGGCACCGCGGTCGCCGTGTGCGGCATGGTGGTGGTAGCCGTCGCGTATCTGGCGGGCGGTTCGATCAAGCCGACGCGCATGGCGGCAACGGTGATCTTCCTGGGTGCGATCGCGCTGACGGTCGGGCTCGTGACGCTGCTCGCGACGATTCGCTCGGTCGTCGACCCGCTCCGCGGACTGCGCCGCGCGATGGCGCGCGTCGAGGCAGGGGAGACGGATGTCACGATGCCCGTCGACGACGGTGGTGAGGTCGGTCTGCTCCAGGCGGGCTTCAACCGGATGCTCGCTGGGCTGCGCGAGCGCGATCGTGTGCGCGATCTCTTTGGTCGCCACGTCGGCGAGGAGGTCGCTCGCTCGGCGCTCAGGCGCGGGCTTCAACTGGGCGGCGAGCTGCGCGACGCGGCCGTCCTGTTCGTGGATCTGATCGGCTCGACGGCCTTCGTCGCCGAGCGCGATCCGCGCGAGGTGGTCGAGATGCTCAACCGCTTCTTCGGGATCGTGGTCGAGGTGGTGACCGTGTACGGCGGATGGGTCAACAAGTTCGAGGGCGACGCCGCGCTGTGCGTGTTCGGGGCGCCGAGCGAGCATCCCCGCGCGGCGGCCGCGGCCCTGACTGCGGCGCGCGAGCTCCAGGGCCGCCTGCGACGCGAGCTGGACGGGATGGACGCCGCGATCGGGCTGTCGGCCGGCCGGGTGGTGGCCGGCAACATCGGGGCCGCCAAGCGCTACGAATACACGGTGATCGGCGATGCGGTCAACGAGGCGGCGCGCTTGACGGAGCTCGCGAAGGTCGACCCATCGCGACTGCTGGCATCCGAGGAGATCGTGCGCCGTGCCGGCGAGCTCGAGGTCGAGCGCTGGCAGCTCAGGGATCCGCTCGTGCTGCGCGGCCGCTCGAACGTGACACGGGTCGCAGCGCCGCGCTAGCCGTTAGTGGCCGGTAGGCGCTGCGCGGCCTCCGCGCGACTGCGACTGTCAGACGGTGGCGCGTGCTCTAGCGACAGATGAGCGACGCGGTAGCCGAGCAGCTTCTGAAGGTACTGATCTCGCGAGCCCATCAGGGGCGCCATCTTGCTCGAGGTCAGCAGATAGCGCACCCCCGCGTCCCCAAGCTCCCCGACGACGTGCGTATGCAGAAGCCACTTGGCTGTCTGGTCGAGACTTACGAGCGACCAGAGCATCGCGACCTCGATGTCGACGCTGAGGATGGCCAGTCCGGCCGGTGTCTGGTCAGGTGCCTCGACCATCCAGCACTGTGCGTCGGCATGGTTGAGATGGCGCCGATATGTCTCGGCCACGTCCTCGGACTGGGGCCGCTGCGCCACCATGTACTCGGCGACGTACCGCTGCTCCGCCGAGCTCGTCACGCGCCGACACGTGAGGCCGACACCCTTCGCGTGCCGGATGTTTGTGCGGACAGCCTGGCGTGAGCGTCCGCGCAGGTACTCCTCCAGGGTCGGCGGAAGAGCGAGAACGCCCTGCGCGAGACGAGCATGCGCGATCCCCAGCCGTTTGCGCCGCAGGTGGGCAGCGATCTCCCGGCCGCTCGTCGAGGAGCTGAGCGAAATCGAAAGCCGGGGCAGGTAGACGAGCAGCTTCGCTGACGCGGCAAGACCCTTGCCGTCGGCTACGCATCGCAGGCGGGATCCGAGCGATGATGCGAACGAGAGTCGATGCAGGAACTCCGACGATGCGACAAAGGTCTCCTGACCGTATTGCAGCCGGTCAAAGCGGCGTCGCTTTGTCGTGCTCGTTTGGCGCTCCATCTTGCTGCCCCACACCTCCCTCACCAGGTGTTCGCTGTGCGGCAGCCTAGCAGGAGTCGAGTCATATCCCCGCACGCCGGGTCTGCGGATCCGCGCTTCGCAGATCGGTATTAGCCCGGCAACACGGGCAGCAAAAGACGCGACGCGGCCGGGCCGCCGACGCGGACCGAGTTCAGCGCGGGCAGCGTCGGCAGCGATGCTGCGGACGCGCCGAGGATCACAAGCCGGATGCGGTCACCGTGCTTGAAGCGGTTGCCAATCGGCCAGAACTCGATCTGATAGGTCCGCTCGGTGAGCGGTGCTGCGTCGGACTTGGTCGAGTAGTCGCCGTAGGGCTGGACGATGTCGCCCTGCGCGTCGGTCAGCGACTTCGACGCGATCACATTCGGGTATGCGCTGTCGAGTCTCCCGGCGGCGATTGGATGCGAGCTGCCGTCGGGCCACACGTCGGCGATCACAGCCCACAGTGCCGTCTCGTTCGCGGTGCTCGACAGCGTGAGGTCGAGCGCCGCCGGGCCGGCCGACAGCAGGTCCTGCTGGAGCGGAGGCGTGGTGTAAGTGAGCGCGAGTGGCTCGGCCAGCAGCGTCTCGGTCATGAGCGGAAACGCACTCGCAGCCTGGTTCAAGCCGTCGGGGCCGACGAAGCCGGCGTTTGGCACATCGGAGATCTGCGGCTGCGACGGAATCGCGAGATACGACTGTGTGGTGGACGCCGTCGGGCGCTCGGTCGCCAGCGTTCCGTCGTTCAGCGAGCCGCCCGAACCGCTGCGGGTCGAGCTCAGCCACAGCGATTCCCACTGCGTGCCCGGGACCGGCCAGTCGCTCGCGTTGTAGCGGACGACGGTGCCTGCCTCATAGCTCTCACGGCTGCCGTCGGCCATCAGGAGCTGGACGCGCGGCTGGCGGAGCACACCATTGTGGATCCCGCGTAGATAGCGGTCGAACCATGCCTTGGTCGTGGCGGCCCCGCCGTCCGTCCCCGCCGGGAATCCGTCATGACCGGCGGCCACGAGCAGGTGCGCGCCGTAGGGCCGCAGCGCCTGGAAGCCCTGGAACGCGCCCCGCGACTCGACGTCGAAGAAGCTGTCGAGCGCGAGCACCGCGACCTTGGGGTTGGCGTCGCCCTGGAAGCCTCGCTGCTGCCACCACTGATCCAGCGTCGGGTGCGCGAGGCCGCCCTGCAGCCCGGCGTCGAACAGCCCGATCGCGGTGTCGAACCCCGTCAGCGGGTTGCGCTGAAACCGCGCGGGGCCGTCGGCCAAGGCGGCGCCACCGATCAGCGCGAGGACCCCGATGCCGGGGATGAAGTTCTGCACGCCGCCGGGCCACAGCAGGTCCCGATAGAGCTCGAAGGTCCCGGACTTCAGCACCGCCGTGCGGACACACGGCAGCTTGAGGTAGAGCGAGTTGTAGACCATGATCGCGCTTGCGGAGAAGCCGTTCAGCCCGATGCGGCCGTCGCTCCACGGCTGGTGGCAAGCCCACTTCAGCGTCTGCACCACGTCCTGCTGGCTACGCGGGCCGAGGGCGTCGAACTGACCGTCGGAGTCGCCCGTCCCGCGGATCTGAACGAGCAAGTAGTTGTATGCCGGCCCGTCCTGAGTCGTGCCACTGCCAGGGCCGTACGGGCTGAACTCGGCGATCACGGGGCGGCGCGTAAGCGGCGCCTGGCCGCTGACGGTCGCCTCGAGTGTCACGCCGTCGGACATCGTCACGCGCGCAGTGAGCGAAGTGGTCGCGGCCTGGGCCGTGGCCGGGAGCAGCAACCCAAACCCGATCGCGGCGACCGACGCCACCCTGCGCAACGTGATGAACATCTCTGTTCATAACTCTATAGGATTTGGCGTGTGGCCGTGCCAGCCAACGCCCCCATGCAGCTTCCTCGCGGGCCGCACAACCTCTCGCGCGAGACAGTCGCGCTCTCGCAGCGGACCCGGCTGCTCGGGGCTATGGCCGAGACGGTCTCCGAGAAGGGTTACGTTCAGACGTCGGTTGCCGACGTGCTGAAGCGCGCGGGCGTTTCCCGCGAGACCTTCTATCAGCAGTTCTCCTCCAAGCAGGATTGTTTCATCGCCGCCTACGAACAGGCGGCAGAGCTGGTCCTCGCGCTGCTCGAGCACGAGGCCTCCTCGGGCGGCACGGCCCTCGAGCGATTCGAGCGGACGATCGGCGTATACCTCGATGCGCTCGCCGCGGAGCCGGCGCTCGCGCGTCTGTTCATGGTCGAGGTCTACTCGGCTGGGACACTGGTATTAGAGCGCCGGGCGGAGATCCAGCGGCGCTTCACCGCGCTCATGATCGACCGGTTCGGTGCTCGCAGTGCGACCGAGCGGTTCGCGTGCGAGGCGCTCGTAGCGGCGATCATCACGATGGTCACCGCGGCGCTCGCCGCAGACGACGTCGAACGGCTGCGCTCGCTGCGAGAGCCGCTGGTCGACCTCGTGGGCACCGCGATCGGAGTGCTGCGATGAGAGGCGGACGTCCGCGCATTCCGGATCTGACCGGTAAGCGGGTGCTGATAACGGGCGCCGCGAGCGGCATCGGCCGCGCCACCGCGGATCGCGCGGCTGCGGAGGGCGCCGAGCTGGTGTTGACCGACATCGACGAAACATCGCTGCGGCGCGCCGTCGAGCAGATCGAGCACGGCGGCGGAACCGTCCTAGCCGCGGAGGCGTTCGACCTCGCCGACTACGAGGCGGTGGTCGAGTTCGCGGGCCGAGTGCACGAGAAGTGCTCGAGCCTCGATGTCGTCATGAACATCGCGGGCATCGCGACCTGGGGGCCGGTCGAGAAACTCGAGCATCGCCATTGGCGGCGGACGATCGATGTCGACCTGATGGGCCCGATTCACGTGATTGAGTGCTTCGTGCCGGGCATGGTCGAGGCCGGCGGTGGTGGACATCTCGTTAACGTCTCCTCTGCCGCCGGGCTGTTTGGCCTGCCGTGGCACGCGCCCTACAGCGCCGCGAAGTTTGGGCTGCGCGGCGTCTCAGAGGTACTTCGGTTCGACCTGCGCCGGCACGGCATCGGGGTGACGCTGGTGTGTCCGGGCGCGGTCAAGACCCCACTCGTCGGGACGGTCGACATCGTCGGCGTCGACCGCGAGCACCCAACGTTCCGCAAGCTGCGCGACCGTTTCGAGTCCCACGCCGTCAGCCCCGAGGACGTCGCGGCCCAAATCATCGCGGCCGTCAAGCGAGGGCGCTACCTCGTGCTCACCTCGCGGGACATTCGCGCCGGGTTCCTGGCACAGCGCATTTTCCCACCCATCTTCGACCGCGCGATGCGCGTCGCGAACGACCGCTTCGTGCGGGCGGCCGCCAAGGCGGGTCAGCGCTAGCGTCCCGAGCCGAACATCGCACGGAACGGAACAACTCCCGATCCCCCGCCGATCAGCATCAGCGGGCCGCCCAGCGCTCTCGTCCCAGACGAAGTAGCCGCCGATCGGGCCGCGCAGCTCGAGCTCGTCTCCGGCCCGGAGCTCGTCGACGAGGTATGGCGAGACCTCGCCGTCGTCGAGCCTCTCGACGGTTAGAAGAAGATGCGAATCCCCCGGAGCGGAGCCGATCGAATAGCTCCGCTGAGCCTGATAACCGTCCTCTGCGGTGAGTCGAATGTCCACGTGCTGGCCGGCGCGGTGACCCTCCCATTGCGGCAGCTCGAGCGCGATGCTCTTTGTCCGCCTCAGTCTCCGCGTAGGACTCGACCACGCGGCCGAGCTGCCAGGTCAGTCTCCCTGGTAGCGCTGCTCTAGCCACGGGTCACCGTGGTTGTGGTAACCGTAGGTCTCCCAGAAACCCGGCTCGTCATCAGCTGTCAGCGTCAGGCCGCGCACCCATTTGGCGCTCTTCCAGAAGTCTCGAGCCGAACTATCCGGCGCCTTCTAACGTAAATGGGGTTGTCGGATAACCGAGAGGAGAGACGATGAAGATCGGTGTGATCGGCGCGGGCCGCATCGGCGGAAACTGCGCCCGCCAGGCTGCCAGGGCGGGTCACGAGGTGATGCTGTCGTTCGCCCGCGACCGCGCGAAGCTCGAGGAGCTCGCGGCGGAGCTAGGCGACGGCGCTTCGGTCGCTAGCCCCGCCGAGGCCGCGCAGTTCGGCGAGGTCGTGATCCTGTCCGTGCCGTGGGACGCGATCCCGGAGGCGCTCGAGCAGGCGGGCGAGTTGACCGGCAAGGTCGTGATCGACACCACCAATCAGTTCGGCTCGGGGCCGATGCCGGAGGAGGGAGAAACTGCCGCCTCGTTCAACGCCGCCAGGATGCCCGGCGCCGGCTACACGAAGTCCTTCAACACGCTGACCTCAGCCTTCCAGGCCGAGGCCGCCGGCCGGGCCGACGACGAGCGGGTCGTGCAGTGGGTCTGCGGCGATGACGCGCAGGCCAAAGAGCTCGTCGCGGGCCTGATCGAAGCGATGGGGTACGTGCCGGTCGATCTCGGCGGGATCGCGGGCTGCGAGGTCATGGAGGCACCGCGCCGGCCCGGCTCGGTCTACGGCGAGGAGTATCGGGCCGCCGACGCGCAGGCCGTGGTCGACGCGGTCGCGCGCGGCGATTCGATACCGCCGACGCCGTCCTACTAGCGTTTTACGCGCGGGAGCCGCTCGCCGACCGGCGGCAGTTCCGCGGCGGCGCCTGGGGAGTGCAGCCCGGCGAGCACGAACTCGAGTAGACGGCGCCAGTTCGCGTACGCGTTACCGCTGACCTGTAGCCCACCAAGTGCGCACAGCGTGGCCGGCACATCCTCGAGCTCGAAGTCGGCTCGCAGCACGCCGGCCGTCTGCGCCCTGACGATCAGCTCCTCGACCGTGTCGAAGAACGCGTGCTCGCGGTCGCACGCCAACGCGGCTCCCTTCATCAGCTCGGGTCGGTCGGTCGAGAACTGGGCGAGCGCGCGGTTGCTCGCGAACAGCTCCGCGCCTTCGCGCATGAACGTCGAGAAGGCCTCCCACGGGTCTTCGATCTCGAGCGCCGTGCGGGCGTTCTCTGCCATCCGCGCGAAGTGCTCATCGGCGAGCGCCTTGACGAGCTCCTCCTTGGTCGCAAAGTGGCGGTACACAGTCCCCACCCCGACTCCGGCCGCGGCGGCGATCGCGTCCATCTGCGCCTCGGTTCCTTCGCGCCCGAAACAGGTCTTGGCGGCCTCGAGGACGCGTTCATGGTTGCGCCTCGCGTCGGCTCGCATCGGTCGGCCGGCGCCGGTCTGTCCCGAACGTTCGGCCTCGTTCGTCTTAGAGATGATTGCCATTGACAAACGGAATCGTGGTTCCGTATAGTATAAGCGGAACAGGAACTCCGATTCCAGAAACAGTCTACACCGTCCACCGGAGGCCCCGAACATGACCGCTCAGACCGAAGCCCACAACCGCCGTTGGCTCGCATTCGCGCTGCTTGCGGTCGCCCAGTTCGTCGTCGTCCTCGACGCTTCGATCGTCAACGTCGCCCTGCCCTCGATCGGCAGAGGTCTGCACTTCAGCCAGGACTCGCTCTCGTGGGTGGTCAACGCCTACGTGCTCACGTTTGGAGGCTTCCTGCTCCTCGGGGGCCGAGCCGCCGACCTACTCGGGCGGCGAGTTGTGTTCATCTCCGGGTTGATCGTCTTCGCGCTGGCGTCGTTCGCGGCCGGCCTAGCGCAGAACGAGGGCTGGCTGATCACCGCCCGCGCGGTCCAGGGCTTCGGCGGCGCGCTGCTCAGCCCGGCGGCCCTCTCGATCGTCACGACCACGTTCACTGAGGGCTCCGAGCGCAACAAGGCGCTCGGAATCTGGGGCGCGGTCGCAGGCTCGGGCGGAGCGGCCGGTGTTCTACTCGGCGGCGTGCTGACAAGCGGCCTCGGCTGGCAGTGGGTCTTCTACGTCAACACGCCGATCGGCATCGCGGCCGCGCTGCTCGCGCCACGGCTGATCGCCGAGTCGCGCTCCGGCGCAGAGCGTCGCGACTTCGACCTCGCCGGCGCGATCTCGGTCACGGCGGGTCTGTCCGTGCTCGTCTATGCGTTGGTCGACGCCAACAAGGCCGGCTGGGGCTCATTCCAGACGGTCGGGCTGCTCTCGCTGGCCACCGTGCTGCTCGTCGCGTTCGTCGGGATCGAGCAACGCGCGCGCGCGGCCCTCGTCCCGATGCGGTTCTTCCGCATCCCGACGGTGACCGGCGCCAACGTCTCGGGCCTCCTGATCGGCGCGTCGCTGTTCTCGATGTTCTTCTTCATCTCGCTCTACATGCAGCAGGTGCTCGGCTACGGCGCGATGCACGCCGGCCTCTCCTACCTGCCGCTGGCGGTCTCGATCATCCTCTCCGCCGGGGTGGCCTCGCAGCTGGTCAACCGCGTCGGCTTCAAGCCCGTGCTGTTGACCGGTATGGCCCTCATCGCTGGCGGGCTCGTGTGGTTCGCGCAGGTACCCGAGCACGGCTCGTTCCTGGGCGACATCCTCGGACCGTCGCTGCTCGCCGCGGTCGGGCTCGGCTTCTCGTTCGTGCCGGTCACGATCGCGGCGGTCGCCGGCGTCCAGGATCGCGACGCGGGCCTCGCGAGCGGGCTTATCAACACCGCGCAGCAGGTCGGCGGGGCGCTTGGTCTCGCCATCCTGGCGACGGTCGCGAACTCGCGCACGACCAGCCTGCTGGCCGGTGGGCACGCTTCCCTGAAGCACGCGCTGACGCTCGGCTTCCACTCCGCGTTCCTGACCGGCGCCGCGTTCGCGGTGCTCGGGATCGTGCTCGGGCTGCTGCTCATCCGGCGCGAGGACTCGCGCGCCCACGTCGAGGCAGCGGTCGCCGAAGCCGTGGCGTAATTTCCGTGTAGTGCGGATCGCGACCTGGAACGTCAACTCGATCAAGCAGAGGCTGCCGCGACTCCTCCCCTGGCTGGATGAGCGGCAGCCCGACGTCGTCTGTCTGCAGGAGACCAAGCTCGCCGACGAGGCGCTACTCGAGCTCCTTGGCGACGCCTTCGCCGAGCGCGGATATTCGGTTGCGCTCCACGGCGAGGCGACCTGGAATGGGGTTGCGATCCTGTCCCGCGCCGGGCTCGACGACGTCGTGAAGGGGATCCCCGACGAGCCGGGGTTCCCTGATCCCGAGGCGCGCGCGGTTTCCGCGACCTGCGGCGGGATCCGGGTGGTCTCTGTGTACGTGCCGAACGGGCGCGTGCCCGAGTCAGAGCACTACCACTACAAGCTCGCCTGGCTCGGCGCGCTGCGTGACATGGTCGCGGACGGTCCCGAGGCGACGGTCGTGTGCGGCGACATGAACATCGCGCCGAGCGACGATGACGTCTTCAATCCCGAGGCCTACGCCGGCCATACGCATGTGACGCCGGCCGAGCGCGGCGCGCTCGGTGAGCTGGTCGAGCTTGGATTGCACGACGTCGTGCGCGACCGCTGGCCGGGCGAGCGGGTGTTTTCCTACTGGGACTACCGCGCCGGGATGTTCCACCAGGACCTCGGGATGCGGATCGACCTGATCCTGGCCAGTGCACCGGTCGCCGAGCGCGTGCGGGCGGCATGGATCGACCGCCAGGCCCGTAAGGGCAGCGGCCCGAGCGACCATGCGCCGGTGATGATGGATCTCGACGAGGCCCCGGACGGCGACATCGGCCCGGTCGTGCCGCCCCCGTCGGCGCCCGCGCCACGCCGAGCGAAGGCAAAGCTCCCACAGTCGGAGCTGACGCCCTAGGGACCCCACCTGTGGGAAGAAACTCGCGTCTGGCGCGAGAAACTTCCCACAAGCCCGACCCCGAGTTAGTGCCGCCGCTAGTCGCGCTTGCGATCCCGGTCGCGTGAGGGCTGCACGCGCTTGGGCTCGCCCGGCATCTTGGGATAGTCCGGCGGATAGGGCATATCGCCCTGGTCCTGTTGCTCGTAGAGCTCGAGCAGCGGCTCAAGCGAATGGGCGACGTCATCGATCTCGGCGTGGCGGTCGCCGACCTTCGCGAAGCGGGCCGGCATCGTGGCGACCGTGAAGTCCTCGGGCGCGACCTGCGGCAGCTCCTCCCAGGTCAGCGGGGCCGAGACCGGCGCGCCCGGCTTGGGTCGGACGCTGTACGCCGAGGCGATCGTGCGGTCGCGCGCATTCTGGTTGTAGTCGACGAAGATCCGCTCGCCGCGCTGCTCCTTCCACCAGGCAGTAGTCACCGCGCCTGGCAGGCGGCGCTCGAGCTCGCGCCCGAACGCGATCGCGGCGTGACGCACGTCGGTGAACGTCCAGCGCGGCTCGATCCGCACGTAGATGTGCACCCCGCGCCCTCCGGAAGTCTTCGGGAACCCTCGATAGCCGAGCTCTTCGAGCAGCACACGTGCCTCGGCCGCGACCCCGACGGCGTCGGCGAAGTCCGTTCCGGGCTGGGGATCGAGGTCGAGCCGTAGTTCGTCGGGGTGGTCGACGTCCTCGCGCCGAACGGGCCAGGGGTGAAAGGTGATCGTTCCCATCTGTGCCGCCCAGCCGACCACCGCGATCTCCGTCGGGCAGATCTCATCCGCGGTGCGGCCCGAGGGAAACGCGATCATCGCGGTCTGCAGGTAATCCGGCGCTCCGCGCGGGACGCGCTTCTGGAAGAAGGCGTCGCCACCTCCCTTCTCGCGGGTCGAGAGGACGATGCCCGGATGCACTCCTTTCGGCCAGCGCTCGAGCGTCGTCGGCCGATTGCGCAGCGCGCGCATGATCCCGTCCTCCACAGCCAGGTAATAGTGCGCGATGTCGAGCTTGGTCAGCGCGGCCGAGCGGTCGGTCGCCGGGAAGATCTCGCGATCGGGGCTCGAGACGCGCAGCTCGCGTCCGCCGGCGTCGAGGATCGCCGGCTCAGCGCTCGCCATTCGCTTTGACCTGACGCCAGCCGCCGGCGCGGTTGTTGGCGATGATCTGTTTGAGCATCGCCGTAAGCGCCCGCGCGTTGATCTCGTCGTCGCGCATGTTCAGTTCTGACCTCCTCGCGCCCCCAAACTCATCGCCTGGGCACCGCGTGCGGCGCTCGCCGCGGGCTCGGTGATCAACCGCGCGCCACGGCCCCGGGTGGCGAAGCTGACGAACCATTGGATGAACACCAGCAGGCGGTTCTGGAACCCGATCAAATACCAGATGTGGACGAAGAGCCAGATCAGCCATGCGATCAAGCCGCTCAGCCGCAGCCCCTTGATGTCGGCCACGGCGGCCGCGCGGCCGATCGTCGCGAGGTTGCCCTTGTTGCGGTAGCGGAACGGCTCCGTGTCGCGAGAGCGCAGCCGCGCGCGCACCACCTTCGCGGCGTAGCGCCCCTGCTGCATGGCGACGGGTGCGACGCCCGGGAGTGTGACGGCTGAGCCGTCCTGGTCGCGGACACGGACCATGTCGCCGAGGGCGAACACCTCAGGGTGGCCAGGCAGCGTCAGGTCCGGCTCGACCGTGACCCGGCCGGCCTTGTCGAGCTCGGCGCGCGTGAGCTCGCCGAGCCGCGAGGCGAGACCCGACGCGCTCACACCTGCCGCCCACACGACCGTCCGGGCTGGAATCTCCTGGGTTGAGCCGACCGCGTCCCTGATCGTCACGCCGTCGGCGTCAATCCCGACCACCGTCGAGTTGAGCATCGGGGTGACCCCGAGCCGCTGGAGCGACCGCGAGGCCTTCTCCGACAGCGACGGCGGAAAGCTCGTCAGCACACGGTCGTCGGCCTCGATCAGGACGATGCGCCCGCCGCGCGGGTCGATCTCCCGGAAGTCGCGCCGCATCGTGTCGCGCGCGAGCTCCGCGATCTGCCCGGCCATCTCGACGCCCGTCGGGCCCGCGCCGACGACCACGAACGTCAGCCATGCCTCGCGCTTGCGCGCGTCCGGCTCCTCCTCCGCTGCCTCGAAAGCGCTCAGGATCTGGCTGCGCACCGCGATCGCCGACTCGAGCGACTTGACCTCGTGTGCGAACTCGCTCCACTCGTCGTGCCCGAAGTACGAGTACTGCGATCCGCCCGAGACGATCAGGGTGTCGTATGTGATCGGCTCGGGAGTGGGGAGGCCCCCGACCGACCGCAGCTCGAGCCTGCGGGCGTCGAGATCGAAATCGGCCACTTCGGCGAGCAGCACCTTCACGTTTCGATCGCGCTTGACGACCGCGCGCAGCGGATAGGCGATCTGGCCGGGCGAGAGAGCGCCGGTCGCGACCTGGTAGGTCAGCGGCTGGAAGAGGTGGAAGTTGCGGCGATCGATGAGCGTTACCTCGACATCGCGCAAATGGCCTAGCTTGGCCGTCGCCTGCAGCCCGCCGAAGCCGCCCCCCACGACGACCACCCTGTGTGGCTCGCTCATGAGCGCAGACCCTTCTGCGCCTGCTTGACCGCGTGGGCTGCCTGCCGCGCCCGCTTGCGGGCCTCGGCAAGGGTGGCTTCCGCATCCTGAAGGGCTTTGGCCGCGCGAGCGTGTCGCTGCTCCGCAGTGCGTAGCTCGCGCTCCGCGCGATCGGCCGCCCGCTGGGCGTCCGCGGATTGCTTGCGAAGCGCCTGTGCGTCGGGGGCCTGCTTCGGCTTGGACCTCTTGCGCTTGCTCGGAGCAATCGGCTGGCCACTGTCGCCGAGACCGATGTGGCGAAGCTCGCGCTCGAGGCAGCCCGCGATGACCGCGGCCCTGGCGTCATCGTCCAGTGCGGCAGCGTGCAGCGTCTCGCGCACACGCTCGAGCGTGGCCGAGGACAGCTCGTGGCCCTTAGAGGTGAGAAGTCCACGTGCCGTGTCGGTCAACTCGTCGGCCGCCGCCCGCTCACGCTGGGCTGCGTCCTGAAGCGCGCGCGTGTCGCCGCGGCCCGTGAGCAGCTCGGACTGCGCGCGATGGACGCGGTCGCCGGCAACCAAGAGCTCGCCGACCGTGGCCTGCTGTGTCCTCACCATCTGGTTCACCGCCCAGGCCGCGACCGACGGCTTGCGCAGCTTTGCCACCTCGGCCGCACGATCCTGCTCGCCCGCGGCACGAAGCGCTTTGGCCAGCGCGGTTCGCTCCGACACAAAGTGCTCGAGCGGCAGTCCGAAGAGGTCGTGCGGGTCTTTCATCGTCTAGCCCTGATCCTAGGGCGGGCAAATATGATCCGCCTGCATGCCCGGGGATCCGAACGCCCTGCAGCGCGCGTCGGCGGACGGCCAGACGTTCGTGTACCGAGACTCGGGCGAGGGACCGCTGGTGATCCTCCTGCACGGATTCCCGGACACCCCCAACGGCTGGAGCGGCACGCAGGCTGCTCTGAACGCCGCCGGCTACCGCACGGTCGTGCCCTACCTGCGCGGATACCACCCCGAGACGATCGTGCCCGGGCTCGGATACGGCCGCGAGCAGATCAGCGCCGATCCGATCCGGCTCCTGGATGCGCTGGGCGAGCAGTCTGCCGTGCTCGTCGGCCATGACTGGGGTGCCGCGATCGCCTACGGCGCGGCGACCTCATCGCCCAAGCGGGTACGGGCGGTATGTGCCGTCGCGATCCCGCACCCGAACACGATCAAGCCGAGCCTGTCGCTGCTTTGGCCCGCCAGGCACTTCGTCACGTTGGCGCTGCCGACCGGGCCATGGCTCATGCGCCGCCATGACTTCGGATACGTCGACACGCTGATGCGCCGCTGGGCGCCGCGCTGGCACGGGCCTGCCCGTGAGGGCGTGCTCAGCGACGTCAAGCAAGCGTTCAGCGATCCGGTCGTGCTCGATGGAGCACTGGCCTACTACCGCGCGCAACGGCCCGGCGGCTCACCGCGCCTTGCCCAGCCTGCGCTGATTGTCGGCGGCACGACCGACATCGTGCCCACCGCCCTGTTTGAGCAGACGCCGTCACAGTGCGACGCCGCGTGCGAGGTGCTGATCGTCGATGGCGCAGGCCATTGGCCGCATCGCGAGAACGCCGAGAAGTTCGAGCGCGAGCTGGTCTCGTTCCTGGCCGGCCTGGATTCCTAAGCAGGGCGGGTCGGCGTGAAGCCCGCCGCTCTGCGCCGCCACTGCCTGTCCTTCCGGGGGTCCGAGGAGACATTTCCCTTCGGCCCGGAGGCATCGGTGTTCAAAGTCGGCCGGAAGATGTTCGCGATTTCGCGACTCGCCGAGCCGTCGCTGCGCGTCAGCCTGAAATGCGATCCGTTGCTGGCCGAGCAGCTGCGCGAAGCGCACGCCGCGGTCATCCCGGGGTGGCACCTGAACAAGCGCCATTGGAACACGGTGATCCTCGACGGATCCCTGCCCACCCAGATGGTCAAGGACATGATCGAGGACTCCTACGACCTTGTCGTCAGCGCGCTGCCGGCGTCGCGGCGCCGTGCGTTGGGATGGCAGGCGGAGTAGTTCCTCAGCGCTTCTGCGCGGCGACGATGTAGTGCCATCCGGTGCGGCGAAGGAGGCGGCTGCGCCGACTGGCGCGCTCGAGCCGACCGTGAAGCCGAGCGCCGAGAGCTTCGGGCACCAGCTGACGCCCCAGGAAAGTGAACGGGCCGAACCCGATCGAGGTTCGACGAACCGGGGTCACGCCGGCCCCGGTGAGCATGCGGTCGACCTCTGATGGAAGGTGCAGGTAGGACTCGGTCCCGGCCGGCTCGAGCCTCCGCATCCGCCTCTGAGCACGACGCGCGAGCTTCAGCGGGATGAGGGCGGGGTTTTCGCGCGGCTCGGTCAGGAAATTCAAGCGCGCGCGGTTATCGGAGGTGACGATCAACCAGCCTTCTGGAGCGAGCACGCGGGCCATCTCGGCAACCGCGCGGTCCGGTTCGGGGAGCCACGGCAGCAGGCCGAGAGCCGCCACGAGCGACATCTCGCCGCCAGCGAACGACAAGCGATTGACGTGGGACTCCTGGACGGATATGGCGACCCCCTCGCGCGCAGCCCGCTCGCGCGCCAGCGCGACCATCCGCGGGCTCGAGTCCGTCGCCGTGACCTCGAACCCGCGCCGGGCCAGCTCGACCGAGAACAGCCCCGCTCCGCAGCCGACATCGAGCACCCGCGCGCCGGGCTCGACTCCGAGCTGGTCGATCCAAGCGAGAATCGTCTCCATCCGGCGCCGATAGACGAGGCCTGCCACGCTCTCGTCCCGATAGACGTCGCGCCAGTAATCCGCGGTTTCGTCGAAGTACTCCCGGCTGACGGCCGGTTCGTCCGTGCTCACGGGCAGCGCAGCGCCTTCGCGGGTGCGCTCGAGGAGGCGTAGCCGAGCCCGGTCCGCGTGCTGGTCGCGGCGGGCGACCCCTTGTGCCAGTCGATCTCGATCATGACCCGGCTATTGCGCATCGCGGGTAGGTAAGCGACTGCGCGTCTGCGCCGGACGCTCAGCACGTCGCCGGCGTCGCCGACGAACACGTAGCATCCGTTGAGGCTGTGCTGGAGCCACCCGTCGCGAGTGCAGTCATACGAGCAGCTGGACTTCGTCCCGATCATCGGGTGGGGTAGGTTCACGATGGCCAGCAGCCGGGGGGCGTGACGCGGTACTCCGCCCACGCCGTACACCCGAACCTGGCTGTGTGGCCCGTCCATCACCCAGAGCTGATGCTCGTCGGGGGAGAGCGAGATGCCATGGCTCGGCGCGCTCGCGGTGAAGCTCGATGAGTCGTAGCTCCCGAACGACTTCGTGTACAGCACCTTGCCGGTCGTGACGCTCGAGACCTGGAATCCCAGGAAGCCCGTCGCGGTCGTGTATGCGAGAGTCTCCCGGCCGTTGACGGTGAACGGGCGCACGCCGGACTTCAGCGGCCCGATCTGTCTGACGACGCGGTCCGTCGCGGTGCTCGCGACGTCGAGGTAGTCGTAATTGCGGCCTCCGAGGTACACGTAGGCGCCGCTCAGCCCCATGACCGTGTTGTGCGGGCCGGTGCCTGCGTCGATGCTGCCGGTCGGCGAGCCCGTGCGAGCGTCGAGGACGTTCCACACTCCGTCGGGCGACAGTTCGCCGTCTGGCATGTAGATCCGCGATCCGTCCGCCGAGACAGCCGGACTGTCGATTCCCGTCGGGTAGGAGCGGTCCCAGAGGACCGTGCCGCTGATGAGGTCGTAGGCCAGCAGATGTCCCGTACTTCCCGGCCCGGCGTCTTCGCCGTGGCTCACGTACAGAATGTGGTCGGGAATGCTGGCGGCAACCCCTCGGACGCCGGTCACCCCCGGCAGGCCGATCGTCTGCACGAGGCGGAAACGGTGGTCGATGTCGTACACGTAGACGGCCTGGTCCACGACGACGTACTCGTAGTGATGGACGCCCGCGCTGGCAGTGCGGGGGATCCGCCGCTGACTCGATGCGGGTGCCGCCGATGCGGCACATCCCGTGGCGACCCCCGCCGCGGCCACGCCAGCGGCTAGGGCGAGGAGCGCACGACTCACAGCGCCGCCTTCGCAGACTGCTCGGATGGCGGCCTCGCCTTGCGCCGGCGCAGCACATGGGGCCCCGCCCGTACCGTGAGCGCCAGGAAAGGCACGGGGTCATCGGCCGCCCACCAAGCCGCCTCGTCGATGCCCCGCATAGAGCGCAGCCAGTCGGCGACCGACAGTGATCCCTCGCGCATGAGCATCGCCGCCGTCTTTAGGTCTCCAGGTTCGTCGATCCAGGTGCGGCCGTCGGTCGTGGTGGCGGCCGGTACTGGTCGTCCGGTCAGATACAGATGTAGCGCACGCACCACATCGAGCCCGTCTGAGGCGAAGAGCCTGAACGTGCTGCCGAGACGCGGATTGACATCGAGCAGCTTGTACTGACCGTCGCGGGCGTCGTGCCGGAAACCCATGTCAACGATCCCGCGGTAGTCGACCTCGCGCATGAGCTGTTCGGCGGAGCTTCGCACCTCGTCGTTCGGGGCGCAGATGCCGAGGCTCGTAGGACCGGTCCCCGCCTGGCGCTGGCGGAGCTTGCGGCCCGTGAAGCCGCAGAGGCACTCGCCACCGTCCCCGAAGCACCCATTGAACATCCAGACCGAACTGGGGTCGCCGGGGATGTACTCCTGGAGCATCACCTGCGGGCTGACATCCGATTCCATGCGCGCATAGCCGGCCAGCAACCCCTCACGGTCTTTGGCGATCGCCACGCTGGGAGCGGCCGGATCGCGCGGCGGGAACCACGGCTCGGCGCGTTTGAGGACGACGGGATAGCCGGAGGCGTCCGCGTGATCGATGACCTCCTGGACGCTCTTGGGGAACGTTGATTCCGGCGTGGGGATCCCGAGCTTCTGGCACAGGTTCCACAGCTCGCGTTTTGAGGCCAGCCGACGCGACACGCCCTCCGGCAGTCGTGCAACGAGGTACTGCTCCGCGAGCGCATCCTGGTGGTCTGAGACCACGACCGCCGCGAGATCGTCGATCGGGAGCAGAATGCCGTGACCGATTTGCGGGCGGAGTTCCAGCAGGCGGTTGACCCAGGTCTGCTCGTCGAGAGTGGCGGGCAGATCGAGCGCGCCGGCGAGGTAGCGCGAGCGCGTGGCCGGCTCGCGATGGCGCTCGCGGACCGCGTAGACGGGGACTCCGAGCCGACCGGCAGTCCTCGCCACGGCGAGCACGCAGTGCTGAAACGGCCCCAGGTTTCGCCGCAGCACGAAGATCGGCGTCGACCGGTCAACGATCGCCTCGAGCTCGGCGTCGTCGGGCCTCATGGCGCCTCGCCGTCCAACACGAGCTCGCCGTGCCGCATCTCGTAGACCGTGTCGAGGTCGTCGATGTGGGACAGGATGAACTCGACGTCGTGGTACTGGCCGGTCGCGCGCAGATACTCGACGCTGTGCCCGTTGATGAAGGCGTCGTCGGGCGCATCCCCCCAGTGCTTGACGATCTCCTCGACGAGCACGTTGCCGGCGTCGAAGCCGGCCTCGAGCAGATCGCGCGCGATTCGGCCACAGCAGAGGCGATCCTCCTCGCGAAACTCGCCGCGGCTCTCGCCCGCGAGCAGCAGCACGCGGTCCTGCTCGGCGGCCAATCGCCTCGCCTGGGCGCGCGCGTTGCGTAGGCACGCCGCATAGGTCTTGCCGTGTGCGGCGGCGGCACACAGCAGCTGCGTGCCGGAGGTGGAGAGCAGGATCACCGGTCGCTCCTTTGCGTACGGCCGGTTCATCTCAGCCGGGCTGTTCTGGAGGTGAAAGCCGTAGGGCATGTTTCCCCCGAGCTCGCCCGCGAGCAGTGGGTTCTCGAGCCTCGCCGCCATTGGCACGGCTGCCTCGATCGATTGCACCGGGAAGCAGCGGCGCCCCGACGCGACCGCTGTGACGGCGGTCGTTGTCGCCCGGATCACGTCGATGCCGACCACGGCCCAGCCATCGGCCGGGTCCCCCAGGCTCGGATAGCGGGCGATCGTGACGGTTCGGGACAACGTGTTAGGGGGCCGTGGGCTCGGTCCTGGCGACCGGGCGAAGGTTCGCATTAGCGAACGCGTCGGAATGGAGTCCCCGCCGGTAGATCTCGACCCGCAGTAGCTCTGCCAGCGGTACGTTTGCAAGCAGCACCTTCGGGCCGAAGTGGTCGAGCATCGCGAACTGGCTCGATTTGCTGGGCGCCTCGAACACGATCATCTCGAGTCCGAACGCATCGACGATCCGCTCCGCCAGCTGCGCATTCAGCTTCCCGCTCGCGTCGAACAGTCCCACGCCCGCCGCGCTCTCGCGTGCCTCGATGATCAGACGATTTGCACCGGCGTCGAGCCAGCGCGTGCCCTCATCCAACTGCTCCGCGAGCGACTCGGGATCAAATTCTCCTCCGTGCTTTTTGCCAAGCTCGTATTCGACCGCCAGCCCCATGTCCGACGCCATGCGGACGACCTCGGCGGGTGTCATGCCCGGATCGGTGAACCCAGCACCGCACTCGATGCCGTCGAAGCCGACGTCGGCGCACAGCTCCAGGTACGCCGGGAGGAGCCCTTGCGCCACCGCTACCTCATAGGGTCCCCCGCCAGTATTGGTGCGGACGCCCGCGGCGCGCGCGGCGGCGACCTTACGGCGCGTCGCGCTCTCGGCGGCGATCATCCAGCACGCCATTGAGACCTTCAGACTGAGCATTAGGTGGGCGCTCTGCTCGAGGTGGCTCTCGAGCACATCGGGGGCCACGCCGGGGTCAAACGGACACGTGGCCGGCGCGAGCTTGCGTACGCCCAGCTGCTCCAGGTACCGATCAAATCGCTGCTCGCCCACCCTCACAATCCCCTCGTCGCGGTGATCCAGCAGACCACAGTATTTCGCCTATCGGTCAACGTGCTAGATTCCTGAGTGAGCGGCGTGGAAGGCCGCCTTAAACGTTTGGGGTCAGTTGGGTTCATTCTTGAATTGCTGGACGGTTGGTCGGGCTCGCGGGCTCGCATGCGGGCTGGTGGTCGTCGGCCTGATGTGGACCGCGCCGGGATCGGTCGCAGAAGGGAGCCACCCCGCTGGTTCGATTCTGTCAGCGACACCAGCGGGTGCAGCGTATCGACCCGGGATCGTCGTGGTCGGCTTGCGTGCTGGAGTGCCCGCGGCGCGGCTGCGAGCGATCGAACGCCGACTCGGCGTGCGCTGGGCGCATGTCCTGGGCGGACGACTGGGCCTGGTCAAGGCAGTGCGGCGGCTCGACGCCTCGCGCGGCATCGGCTTCACGCTCGTGCTCGGCGTCAAACGTGGCTCGGTCATGTGGGCGGTCCGGTCATTGCGCTCCTATCGCCGCTGGGTGCGGTTTGCCGAGCCCGACTATCTGATGCGGGCAAGCGCGGCCAACGTGCCGAATGATCCTTCGTTCGGGCTTCAGTGGAGGAGCCTTAACACGGGGCAATCCGTGAACGGGGTGACCGGCACCGCCGGCGCGGACGACAAGGCGGCGCAGGCGTGGAGCGTGAGCACCGGCTCGCGGTCCATCGTCATCGGCGAGGTCGATACTGGAGTCGACCTGACCCACCCGGACCTGCAGGCGAACATCTGGACGAACCCTGGTGGGATCGGCGGCTGCGCTGCCGGCACGCACGGATACAACGTGCTCACTGGCAGCTGCAGTCCGGTCGACGACGACAACGCCTACGGCGGGCACGGCTCGCACGTGGCCGGGATCATGGGCGCCGTAGGAAACAACGGCACCGGAGTGGCCGGGATGAACTGGCAAACGACGATCCTCCCGGTCAAGTGGCTCGACTCGAACGCATGGGGCTCCGACAGCAGTCTGGTAAGCGCGCTTGACTGGGTCATGACGGCCAAGCAGGCGGGGGTCAACGTCCAGGTGATCAACGACTCGGCGACGTTCGAGGGCGACACCGGCTCGCAGGCACTCTTGGACGCGATCACTCAGCTGGGAGCCGACGGGATCCTGTTCGTCACCGGGGCCGGCAACACCGGCGAGAACGACGACAACCTTGCCACCGCGCGCTATCCGTGCGACTACGACCTCCCCAACGAGCTCTGTGTAACCGCCACCAACCAGAACGACCAGCTGCCTAGCTGGGCCAACTACGGCCTCTTGCACGTCGACCTCGGCGCTCCGGGCGACAACATCTACTCGACGCTGAAGAGCAACAACTACGGCTACATCAGCGGCGGATCGATGGCGTCTGCCGAGGTCTCCGGAGCCGCGGCGCTGATCCTCTCCGTGCAGCAGATGTCGACCATCGCGCTCAAGGCCGACATCCTCTCCAGCGTCGATCAGCTCCCGGCGCTCAGCGGAATGGTCCGCTCGGGCGGACGATTGGATGTTTGCAAGGCGATGCCCGGGTGCGCGGGTCCGCCGCCGCCTCCGCCGCCGGTGCCGGTGAATTCGGGGTTGCCGGTGTTGTCGGGTTCGGCGCAGGTTGGTCAGACGTTGTCTGTGAGTAATGGGTCGTGGTCGAATTCGCCGACTTCGTATTCGTATGGGTGGGATCAGTGCAATTCGAGTGGTGGTGGTTGTTCGGCGATCGCGAATCAGTCGGGGTCGTCGTATGTGGTGCAGTCGGGGGATGTTGGGTTTACGTTGCGGGGGGTGGTGACGGCTTCGAATGCGGGTGGGCCGTCGCAGCCGGCGTCTTCGGTGCAGTCGGCGGTGGTGAGCTCCGCGCCGGCGACGGTGAACTTTGGTTTGACGAGTGTGGGTTCCTCGTCGGATTCGTTTTCGGCGAATCGCAAGCGGGTGAATGCCTATTCGATCTCCTCGGGTGGGTCGTTGACGAGTTTGACTATGTATCTGGCGCCGGCGGGGGGGTCGGGTACTGCGGATCTGAAGGGGGTCGTTTATGCGGATTCGGGTGGGAAGCCGGGTGCGCTGTTGGGGGCGACCTCGCAGCTGGCGTTCTCGAGCTCGGGGTCGGCGGGCTGGTATCAGATGGGTTTCTCTTCGCCGGTTTCGTTGACGGCGGGCAAGTATTGGATTGGGGTCATCACTGGCGGCACCTCGGGGGTGGCCGGGTTCCGTTACAGCAGCGTGTCCGGGAGTCGGGACTACAACTCCAACACCTATTCGTCGGGTCCGACCAATCCGTTCGGCTCGTTCACGACTGACAGCGAGCAGATGTCCCTCTACGGCACCTACAGCACCGGTCCGCCGCCGCCTCCGCCGCCGGTGCCGGTGAATTCGGGGTTGCCGGTGTTGTCGGGTTCGGCGCAGGTTGGTCAGACGTTGTCTGTGAGTAATGGGTCGTGGTCGAATTCGCCGACTTCGTATTCGTATGGGTGGGATCAGTGCAATTCGAGTGGTGGTGGTTGTTCGGCGATCGCGAATCAGTCGGGGTCGTCGTATGTGGTGCAGTCGGGGGATGTTGGGTTTACGTTGCGGGGGGTGGTGACGGCTTCGAATGCGGGTGGGCCGTCGCAGCCGGCGTCTTCGGTGCAGTCGGCGGTGGTGAGCTCTGCGCCGGCGACGGTGAACTTTGGTTTGACGAGTGTGGGTTCCTCGTCGGATTCGTTTTCGGCGAATCGCAAGCGGGTGAATGCGTATTCGATCTCCTCGGGTGGGTCGTTGACGAGTTTGAGTGTGTATCTGGCGCCGGCGGGGGGGTCGGGTACTGCGGATCTGAAGGGGGTCGTTTATGCGGATTCGGGTGGGCAGCCGGGTGCGCTGTTGGGGGCGACCTCGCAGCTGGCGTTCTCGAGCTCGGGGTCGGCGGGCTGGTATCAGATGGGTTTCTCTTCGCCGGTTTCGTTGACGGCGGGCAAGTATTGGATTGGGGTCATCACTGGCGGCACCTCGGGGGTGGCCGGGTTCCGTTACAGCAGCGTGTCCGGGAGTCGGGACTACAACTCCAACACCTATTCGTCGGGTCCGACCAATCCGTTCGGCTCGTTCACGACTGACAGCGAGCAGATGTCCCTCTACGGCACCTACAGCACCGGTTAGCAGCGGGCGCTTGGATCGCTGCGAGCGATCCATCCGGGGAGTTCGCTCTCGCGCGCTCAGGGGGCGCGTCTAGGATCCGCCGGTGGACTTCTCGACGTCGAAGTGGTCGCTCCCGGCGACGCCTAGCGCGCTTTACGCCGCCGCGGGTTCGGGGATTTGCGTCCGCTCCGTCCGTCGGCCCGGCGCGCCGACTTGAGAAGGCGGAGACGATCGCGGAGCTGTAGGGCTGGGCGGGGCGAGTCGCACATAAGTGGTGCTATTGGCCCCTTATGTGCGAGCCTCAGGTGCGACGGCTGTCCGCCTTGGGAGATCAGCCGCCATATGGGCGGACCATCTCCCAAGCCTCAGTGCCCCGGAAGCCCGCAAGCAGACGGCTCAGCCGTGCCCTCAGCGGAGAGGGAGGGATTCGAACCCTCGATGGACGGAACCGCCCATACCGGTTTTCGAGACCGGCGCATTCAACCGCTCTGCCACCTCTCCGGTTGCGCGCCCACAACGTTAGCTGCAAGGCCTCGACCAGGGGTGTGGCGTCGCGTCTCGCATGACCGCTGGCCGCACCGATGAGCTTTCGGCCCAGGCCGGGTCTTAAGTCGCGTAAACGGGAACGCGACATCAGGAGGCCACGATGAACAACTTCACGTACGAACTAGGCCGGGTCCATCGCAGCGAGCTGGCCAGGCAAGCGACGAGCCGCCGGGCCGCCAAGCTGGCGGCGCGGACACCGCAGCCGATGACGAGCAGGGCCGACCGCCGGCTGCCCCTGGTCTCGATGCGGCTCAAGCACGCCTAAGGCGATCACCACATCCCCGACGGAACTAGCCCTCGCGATTGGCGGGCGGGGGCTAGTGCTTTTTGTGCTTCTTCCCCTCTGGGCCCCACAGCCCCTCGATATAACGGTGGCGGCATCATACCGCCGGTGGACGCTCCGCTGTTCCTAATCTCGGCGCCGGCCTCGGGCGGCGACCTGCTGGCGGAGTCGCTCGAGCGTGCCAGCGGAGTTGCGCGGGTGCGCGAGCCGGACATTGGCGACCCCGCGGAGCGCGACTGGGCCAGCCATGCCCTGGGCGCCGACGACGTCGCGGCCCTCGGCGACGCGACTCGGCAAGCGTTCGAGCAGGCCGCGGATGGGAGCCGTCCGGTCGCGGCCGGGACCAAACTCGCGCTGCGCGTCCCGTTCCTGGCCACGACTTTCCCCGACGCCAAGTTCGTGTTCGTCTCGCGCGATCCGCGCGAGGCGCTCCCAGCGATGCTCGAGGCCTGGCGCTCACAGCAAGCCGTGAGCTGCCCGGAGCTTCCCGACTGGACCGGCACGAAGTGGTCCTTGCCGCTGACCCCGAACTGGCGCTCGCTGAACGGTCTTCCGCTCGAGGTAATCGTGATCGAGCAATGGCGCGCGCTCGTCGAAGCTGCACTCGACGGCCTCGAGGCGCTCGCGCCCGAGCGCTGGTCGGTCTGTGCGCTCGAGGCGCTGCTCGCCGACCCACGGCGCGAGCTCGTCCGGCTCTGCGACGCGCTCGAGATCCGCTACGACCAGGCGCTGCTCGCTCCCCCCGAAGAAGCCGCGCGCAAACACAACCCGCCACAGCCGGTCGCAGAGCTCGAACGCGAGCTGGGGCGCCTGCACCCGACCGAGAGTCGGCTGCGCGAGCTGATCGCGACGCCAGTGGAAGGCCAATCAAAGCCCGATGCGTCTCCTTTCCGCAGCGTGGCAACGGGATCGTTTGACCGTCTGCTCGGCCAGCTGCACGCATCGCTCTTGGTCTCGACCTACCAGGCTGGACGGCTGGTGTGCGCGCGGTCGACGGGCGCCGTGCTGAATACCCACTTCCGCCAGTTCGACAAGCCGATGGGGATCGCGGTTGCCGATGGGAGGTTCGTGCTCGGAACGCGATCCGAGGTGATCGATTTCCGCAACATGCCAGAGGTCGCGCCCAAAGTAGAGCCGCCAGGCACCCACGACGCCTGCTATCTGCCGCGCAATCGGCACGTGACCGGGGACATCCTGATCCACGAGTTGGCCTTCGCGGGCGGCGAGCTGTGGGCGGTGGCGACCGCGTTCTCGTGCCTCGCGACATTTGACGCCGATCACAGCTTCGTCCCGCGCTGGACGCCGCCGTTCATCTCGCGGCTGGACACCGGCGACAGGTGTCATCTCAACGGTCTGGCGGTCGTCGACGACCGCCCCGCGTTCGTTACCGCCCTCGGGCAGACGGACGAACCTGGTGCCTGGCGGGCGAACAAGGCGTCGGGGGGCTGCTTGATTGACGTCGCATCCAAGGAGGTCGTGGTGACGGGGCTGTCGATGCCTCACTCCCCGCGCTGGCACGACGGGCGGCTGTGGCTGCTCGAGTCAGGGCGGGGGTCGCTGGCCACCGTCGATCTGAACAGCGGCAGCGTGGAATCGGTTGCCGAGCTCCCAGGATTCACGCGAGGGTTGACGTTTGCCGGCGACATCGCGTTCGTCGGGCTCTCACAAATCCGCGAGTCGTCCACGTTCGGCGATCTACCGCTGACCGAGCGCCTGCAGGAGCGCGTGGCCGGTGTTTGGATCGTCAACACGCGTACGGGCAAGGAGCTCGGCTTTCTGCGCTTCGAGGACCTGGTGCAGGAGGTGTTCGAGGTTGCGCTCCTGCCCGGGGCCCGCTACCCCGAGATCGCGGAGCCCGGCAGCACGGCTGTCACGAGCTCGTTCCAGCTGCCCTGAGAGGGGGCTGCGCGGTCAGGGCCAGAGCGCCGCGCTCAGCGCCGCGACGCGAAGAACGTCTGCAGCAACTCAGCGCTTTCGCCCGCCAGGAGTCCGCCCTCCACCTGCGGGCGGTGATTGAGGCGCGGTTCGGCGAGCACGTCGAGCACGCTCCCCGCCGCGCCCGCCTTCGGGTCGATCGCGCCGAAGATCAGGCGCGGGACGCGGGCGAGCACGATCGCGCCGGCGCACATCGCGCACGGCTCGAGCGTCACGTACATGACCGCATCGAGGATCCGCCAGCTGCCGAGCGCGCGAGCCGCTTCCCGCAGGGCGATCATCTCCGCGTGGGCGGTCGGGTCCTCGCGCAGCTCGCGCTCGTTGCAGCCCGAGCCGATCACCTCGCCGTCGCGTACGACGACCGCACCAATGGGGACGTCGTCGTGTTCTAAGGCTCGCGCGGCCGCGCGCAGGGCAAGGCGCATGAAGTACTCGTCACGGGGGAAGAAATGTGAATTCACTCCCGCGGCGACACGGTAGCGTTCGTCGCCTGCGCGGGGGCGCTGCATCGATCATGATCGACCGGACCCTCACAGCACTCGTCGCGTTTCTGGCGGCCGCCGCAATCGCCCCTGCAGTGACGACGGCCAGCCCAGGCGCGAGCTATATCCCCGGCGAGGTCGTCGTTGGCTATTCGTCCCCGGCCCGCGCCGCGCGGCTCGTCCATGCCTTGCGGCTGACGGCGCGCTCGTCGCCGATGCCCGGCGTCGAGGTCCTCAAGCTGCCTGCGGGCGTGTCGGTCCCGGGCGCGGTCGCTGCGCTCCGCGGAGCACCGGGTGTCTCCTACGCGGTCCCTGACTACATCGCCCACATCGCCGGCCCGTTCTTTCCAGACGATCCAGGCCGTGCGGGCGTCGCCGAGGGCTGGGAGAAAATGCAGTGGAACCTGCTCTCGGCCGCGGGCGTCAACGCTCCGATCGCGTGGGGGAACCTGATCGCCGACCACCGTCCGGGCGCAGAGGGCGTCAGGGTCGCCGTTCTAGACACAGGGGTGGCGTACCGCGACTGGGGCCAGTTCGCCAGATCACCCGACTTCGCGGGCACGCGCTTCGTCGCTCCGTACGACTTCGTCGCGAGGAACCAGTTCCCGCTCGATCGCGAGGGTCACGGCACGTTCGTGGCGGGTGAGATCGCCGAGGCGACCAACAATCATTTCGGTGTCACGGGGCTCGCCTACGGCGCGACGATCATGCCGGTGCGTGTGCTGGCGGCCGACGGGACGGGCGACGCGGCGACGATCTCGCACGGGATCCGCTACGCGGTCGAGCATCGCGCGCGCGTTATCAACCTGAGCCTCGAGTTCGGGATCGACATTCAAGCGAGCGACATACCGGAGATCATCAACGCGATCGCGTTGGCGCACCGCCATGGGGTGCTGGTCGTCGGCGCGGCCGGCAACGATCAGGCGAGCCAGATTGCGTACCCGGCGAGAGCGCCCGGGGCGGTCGCGGTTGGCGCCACGACGCGCGATCGCTGCCTGGGCTGGTACTCGAACGTCGGTCCGGGCCTGGCGCTCGTCGCTCCGGGCGGCAACGACGACGCGAGCCTTCCGTGGGATCCGAACTGTCACCAGGCGCGGAGCCTGCCGCCGATCTACCAGCTCACGTTCTCGGATCCGTCCAACCCGCGCCAGTTCGGCTATCCAAACGATTACTACGGCACCTCGATGTCCGCTGCGGAGGTCTCCGCAGCCGCGGCGCTCGTCATCGCGAGCGGCGTCATCGGCTCGCACCCCACCCCTGACCAGGTCCTCGCGCAGCTCGAGCAGACGGCCGCGCATCTCAGCGGCACGACGTGGCCGAACCAGACCTACGGCTATGGGCTCCTAGACGCCGGCGCGGCAACCACGGCCGTCTCGCCGCCCTAGGTCGTTCGCACGATCAGAACCGAACAGGGGGCGTGGTGCGAGATCCGGTTCGGGACCGAGCCGAGCAGGAAGCGCTTGGCGCCGGTCATACCCTTGTTGCCGACGACGATCAAGTCGGCCCGCTGTTCCTCTGCCACGTCGAGGATCGCGTCGGCCGCGTCTCCCTGGCGCGCGAACGTCTCCACCTTCGTGAGTCCGGCCGCGTTCGCATCCTCGTTGGCCTGCTCCAGCACCGCGAGGACTTCCTGGTGCGCCGGCGGCTTCCAGTGGGCGTCCTCGGGCTCCTCGGCGCTGCCCCAATAGGCGCTCACGATCTGGAGCCGTGCATCGAGCTCGCGCGCGAGGTCGATCGCGTAGCGGACCGCGGTCGTGGCGGTGTCGGACCCGTCTGTGCCGACCAGGATCGTCGCGAACATCAGGCGAGCTTGGTGATCGCGATGATCATCGCGGCCAACACGCACACCAAGATAACCGCCTGCATCCAAATCCACGTACGGGGCACGTCAGAAACCGTAGCGGCAGGCGCACTATCTTGGTCCGCATGGTCGAGCCGCTTCATCCGGCGCTACGGGCCGTCAGCGATGCGGTCCTGTCGGTCACCTCGCAGCGCTCGGTCGACCAGGTGCTCCAACAGCTCGTGCACTCGGCGCGCGAACTCGCGAACGCCCGCTACTCGGCGCTCGGTATCCCCGATGGCGAGGGAGGCTTCCGTAGCTTCATCGTCTCGGGCATGAGTGACGAGTTGATCGCCGCGATGGGACCGCTCCCGCGCACGCACGGCATGCTCGGCGCCATGCTTGACAGCGTCGCGCCATTCCGCACCGAGGACATCCACGCAGACCCGCGCTTCAAGGGCTGGTGGCCCACTCAGCATCCCGACATGCACTCGTTTCTCGGCGTGCCGATTCTGGCCGGCGAGGAGGTGATCGGGGCCTTCTACCTGACAGAGAAGATCGACGCGCCGCAGTTCACCGGCGAGGATCAGGAGCTGATCGAGCTGCTCGCGGCCCACGCCGCGATCGCGATCACCAACGCGAGGCTCAACGAACGCAGTCGCGAGCTATCGGTGCTCTCCGAGCGCAACCGGCTCGCTCTCGAGCTGCACGACGCCGTAAGCCAGAAGCTCTTCAGCCTCGTCCTGAGCGCCGAGGCCGCATCCACGTTGCTCGATCAGGATGCCGACGCCGCCCGCGCCCAGCTCGGCCGGGTGGGTGAGCTGGCGCGCGAGGCGCTTGCCGAGCTGCGCTCGCTGATCCTCGGGCTGCGGCCGCCGGAGCTCGAGCGCGATGGCCTCCACGGCGCACTCCGCAAGGAGGTCGAGATGCTCGGCCAGATCCACGGCGTGCGCATCGAGCTCGATGCGGATGGAGCCGAGACCGGCCCTGCCGCCCGCGACGCCGCCGTGCTGCGGATCGCCGCCGAAGCGCTCCACAACGCGCTGCGCCACTCGGGTGCCGCGCGGATCGCCGTCCGCCTCGCCCAGGATGGCGGTCGACTGGTGCTCGAGGTGTCCGACGACGGTCGCGGCTTCGAGCCCCAGCGGGCGGAGCTGCGCTCCAAGCACCTCGGGCTGACCTCGATGGAGCAGCGCGCCTCCGAGCTCGGCGGTCGGCTCGCGATCCGCTCCTCGCTCGGGTCCGGCACGACCATCAGGTTGGAGGTCCCCGGGTCGTGATCCGCGTCCTGATCGTCGACGATCACACGGTCGTCCGTGAAGGGTTGCGGGCGTTCCTCGAGCTTCAGGACGGGATCGAGGTCGTTGGCGAGGCGGGCGACGGGAACGAAGGGCTGGCCCAGGCCGAGCTGACCCGGCCCGACGTGGTGCTGATGGACCTCGTGATGCCAGGGCTCGACGGGCTCGGAGCGATGCGCGCGCTACGCGAGCGCAACCCGCAGACACGCGTGGTCGTGCTGACGAGCTTCCTCGATGACGAGCGGCTGCTGCCCGCAATCCAGGCCGGTGCCGCCGGCTATCTGCTGAAGGATGTCGAGCCATCGGAGTTGGCGCGGGCCGTCCGCATCGCCCACGCCGGGCAGGCGATGATCGCCCCCGCGGCCGCCGCCCGGCTCGTCAATGCCGTGGCGGAGGGTGGCACGGCGAGGCGCGAGCCGCTCACCGCGCGCGAGCACGAAGTGCTCGAGCTGATCGCACATGGGCGGTCGAACAAGCGCATCGCGCTCGAGCTCGGAATCTCTGAGAAGACCGTCAAGGCACACGTCGGGCGTCTGCTGGCAAAGCTCGGCGTCACCGACCGCACCCAGGCTGCGCTGCTAGCGGTGCGCGAACGGCTCGTCGGGTCTTAAGACCAATTGCCTCTCGAAAGCGGGCGTGCCGCGGCCTACCGTGGGCCACATGCCACTTGCAATCATCACCGGAGCGTCGCGTGGGCTCGGACTCGCGCTTGCGCGAGCGCTCGCTGAGAAGAACTGGGCGCTGATCCTCGATGCGCGGGGCGCAGCCGACCTCTACAAGATAGCCCGGGAGCTGCAAGAGCACACGGAGGTGACGGCGATTCCGGGCGACGTTGCCGACCACGAGCACCGCCGGGCGCTCGTCGCGGCCGCCGGCGATCAGCTCGATCTGCTCGTCAACAACGCAAGCGTGCTTGGGCCGAGCCCCCAGCCGTCGCTCGCCACCTATCCATTGGGCGAGCTGGCGCGTGTATATGGGGTCAACGTCGTTGCTCCCTTGGCGCTGACCCAGCTCGCGCTTCCGCGATTGAGCGACGGTGGCCGGATCATCAACGTCAGCTCTGACGCCGCGGTCGAGCCGTACGAAGGCTGGGGCGGCTACGGCTCCTCGAAAGCGGCGCTCGAGCAGCTCACTGCGATTCTCGGCGCCGAGCATCCAGAGCTGAGGATTTACACCGTCGACCCGGGCGACATGCGCACCCGCATGCACCAGGAGGCGTTCCCCGGCGAAGACATCTCCGACCGGCCGCCGCCGGAGGAGAGCGTGCCGGGGCTGCTCGCGTTGATCGAGGCCGGCCTGCCGAGCGGGCGCTATCGCGCGCGCGAGCTGGCCGGGGTAGCGGCGTGAGTGCGCTGGCATTCGATCTGCCCGCCGCGCTCGAGGCGCGGCGGCCCCCAGCGCAGCGCGACGGCGTAAAGCTGCTCGTCGCCTCGCGAGCGGAAGGCCGCCTCGAGCACAGGGTGTTCAGAGATCTGCCATCCCTCCTCGATCCCGCAGACGTGCTGGTCCTGAACGTGTCGGCGACGCTGCCGGCCGCGGCAGCCGGCACGCGGCGCGACGGCTCACGGGTGCGGGTTCACTTCTCCACACGTGCACCGGGGCTCGACTCCCCCTGGCGAGTGGTCGAGCTGCGCAGCGCGGACGGCAGCCGCCCGGAGCGCGCACGAGCGGGTGAACGAATCGAGCTCGCAGGAGGGACGCAACTCGAGCTGGTGGCGCCGTACGGCCCCTCCAGGCGACTCATGCTCGCGTGCTCGCTCGGCATCGAGCCGATCGAGCACTACCTGCTCGATCACGGTGAACCGATCCGCTACGGCTACGTCCGCGAGCGCTGGCCGCTGGCCGAGTACCAGAACGTGTACGCGACGACGCCCGGGAGCGCCGAGATGCCGAGCGCCGGTCGGCCCTTCACGCGCGAATTGATCGCGCGCCTCCAGGACAACGGCGTGGTGATCGCGCCGCTCACGCTCCACACCGGTGTGTCCTCCCCCGAGCGACACGAGGCGCCCTTTCCGGAGTGGTACGAGATCCCTGACGCGACGGCTCGACTCGTAAAGCATGCGCGCGGCCGCGTGATCGCGGTCGGGACAACGGTCGTCCGGGCGCTCGAGACGACCGGTGGCGAGGCGGGCTCCGGATGGACCAATCTCGTGATCGGACCCGAGCGCGGGGTTGGGGTGGTCGACGGGCTGATGACCGGATGGCACGAGCCCGAGGCTTCGCATCTCCAGATGCTCGAGGCGATCGCCGGCCGTGAGCTGCTCAGGCGCTCATACGCAGCCGCGCTCACGCACGGCTATCTCTGGCACGAGTTCGGCGACAGCTGTCTGATCTTGTGAGCGGGGTTTAGGCGGCCGCGAGTTCGCGGAAGTGCAGCGCGACCCCCTGCGGGACCACGAGCACGGGGGAGAGCGATTCCTCGATCGCGCGCTCCGAGGAAGCCGAGATCATCACGCGGCCGTGGGGCGCTTCGGGGCGCGAGCCCACGACCAGCAGATCGACCCGGCGCTCGTCGCGCGTGACCGTCGCGCTGAAGCCATCGGCCAGCGCGCGAGCGGTCTCGATCGCGGCATCGTCGCCGGGGGCGGCGAGAACGCCTACCGTCCCGATGCGCGGGGCGTAGGCGTCGCGGTAGTCGGCCGGTGCGATCGCAATCGCGACCGGGCCGCCGTCGAGCAGCCGCTCGGAGGAATGCTGGGGCGAAACGCGGCCGGGCGGCGTGCGGTAGTCCGAGCCGAACACGACGATGCCGGCATCCTCTTGTTCGGCGAGCCACTGCAACCCCTCGGGGGTCGAGGCCGAGACGATCACCCGCCGCTCGACGGGAAGGCCGTCGAGCGCGTGCGCTCCGCGCTCGAGCAGAGCCTGCGCCTCGTGCTCCTCGAGCTGCTCGCGCCGAAGCTCGCTCTGCGTGGTGTGCCTGACATACGCGAGCGTCAGTGCCGCGCCGGCCTGACCGAGGACGCGCGCCAGCGCCAGCGCATCCTGGTCGTTGGGGGTGTCGTCGTAGGAGACGATCGCTCGGGTTGCCATGGGTGCCTCCTTGGCTCGAAGTTCCGTCGTGTTCGGCGCAAGGGTGGCATTCACCTGCTATCAGCACTAATGAAGTTGATCATGGATTCGATAAGCTGCGCTTATGCTGAATCTGGGCCGGCTGACGGTGCTGTGCGAGGTCGTCGACCGCGGGTCATTCTCGGCCGCGGCCGACTCGCTCTCCTACACCCAGTCCGCCGTCTCCCAGGCGGTGGCGCGGCTCGAGGCTGAGATCGGTGCGACGCTGATCGTCCGCGACCGGCGTGGAGTGCGCCCGACCGAGGTCGGAGCCACGCTGGTTGAACACGCGCGGGAGATCTTCGCGCGGGTCGATGCGGCCGAGGAGGACCTGGACGCCGTGCTCGGATTGCGCGGCGGCAAGCTGCGCGTCGCGTCGTTCCCGTCGGCCGGGGCGACGCTCATGCCGCGGGCAGTGGCGGCGTTCCGCGCTGATCATCCGGGCGTATCGCTGACGCTCGCCGAGGACGAGCCCGAGGAGATTGCGCCGCGCCTGCGGGCCGGAGAGTTCGATCTTGCGCTGCTGTTCGAGTTCTCCGGCGCTCGCGAGCGGCTTACCGCCGGCCTGCGATCGGCCAAGCTGCTCGACGACCCGATGGACGTCGCGCTGCCGGCCGAGCATGAGCTAGCGCGCAAACCGGCTCTGCGGCTCGCGCATCTGGCGGCCGAGGATTGGGTGCAGACGTCGGCCGCGAGCCCCTGTGCGCGACACGTGGTGCGGTCGTGCCTGCAGGCCGGATTTGAGCCCAACGTCACGTTCGAGTCCGACGACTACGAGACCGTCCAGGGGCTCGTGGCCGCCGGCGTGGGGGTCGCGTTGATCCCACGGCTGGCGCTCACGCGCGTTCATCGCGGCGTCGTTGTGCGGGCGCTGGCTCCACGCAGTCCGACCCGCAAGGTAACCGCGGCGACCATCGGAGGGCGTGCAACCGCGCCCGCGGCGAACGCGATGATCAGGATTCTGCGGGACGTGGCGCGCCGCTACGCCCCAGACGATCTGGCCGCGGCGGCCTGAGGGCGGCTAGCCCGTCGCTACCCTGCGCGCGAGTTCCTTGGCACGGGGGCTGACGAGAATCGCGCGCGCCGCGCGTTCGAGCGGGCCACGCGCCAGGAATCCGATCGGACCGGGGTCGACCGACACCCCATACGTGGCGCGCGTGCGCGCGGAGCCCAGGTCGTCGAGCTGCCAGTAGCCCTCCATCAGGTCGAGCTCCCCGTCGATCATCTTCCAGGAGAGGCGGCTGGGTGGCTCGTAGGTGAAGCGCACGCGCGTGTGCACCTTGCGTAGCTTCGCGTCCGAGAGCACGTCGCACACGAGCGCGCGGCCATCATCGTCGCGCTCGATGACCTCCATGCTCACGAGCCCGCTCTGCCAGTCGGGCGCGCTCGGCACATCCTCGACGATCTCCCAGCAGCGCTCGATCGGTGCGGCAATCTCGACTTGTGAGGATCCGCTGATGACGGGCATCAGCTCGGCTTGACCGGCGTCGTGAGGCGCGTTCGGCGCCCGCGCGCGTCCGTCACTGTCACGGCGAGCGTTTGCTTGCCCGCCTGGCCGCGGCGCACGGCGGCTGCCTCGCGATGGCTCGCGATGATCGTGGCGTAGCGGACGATGATCGTGACGCGGGTTTCAGTGTGGGTCAGGGTCACGAACAGGACGCCCGCTCTGACGGTCGCCTTGAAGCCCCTGCCGCTGAGTTTCACCTTGCCCGCCTTGCGCGCGAATCTGAGCCCGCTGGGCAGTCTGATTGCGATCACCCGAAGCGCCGGCGCTGCGGCGCCGGCCGCCACGGTCAGTCGGAGCGTGGGCCGCGAGCGGCGGACTCCCGACAGCGACGCACCCGTGATGGCAGGCGACCCGGTGTGGGTCGCGTGCTGGCACAGGGCGGTCTGTAGCGCGGCGGTGTTCGGCGTGCCGAGGCCGGTGGCCATGTCGTAGCCCGCGGCAGCCGCGTATCTACCGCCGTTGGTGCCGGTGAAGTCGTTATTGCCGGTCATGATGTCGTTGAAGTCAGCCGCGTATGCGGTGGAAGCCGCGTGGTAGAGGGCCGGGTTTGCGAACCCGACGAGACCACCGCCGCACGACTGGGAGGCGTTGATGAGTGCGATTGCCGACGCCCACACCGGCGCCGCGGCGCTCGTGCCGCCGATTCCCTGCCAGCCCGCTGACCCCTGAGCGGTGCCCGAGCCGTTCCAGTAGATGAGGTAGCCGGTGTTTGGATCGGCGTCGGCCGAGACGTCGGGCGACTCGCGCGCGTGTGACTGAATGACGTGCAGCGGGGAGGCAGCCCCGGTCTGGTAGGAGGGCATCGCCCACAGCGCCGAGATGCCGCCACCGCCTGCCCCGGGCTGGCCAAGCAGGCCGCCGAGCGGATTGCCGGCGTTGTTCCACGCCTGCTCGGTCGGGCGCGGTCCCAGTGCGCTCATCGTCGTCCCGCCGACACCGGTGACGAAGGACTGGCTCGAGGGGTCATCGACCTGGAGCGAGGAATCGGGCAGCGGCGGGAATCCCGTTTGCCGTTGCCCATAGCAGTCCTCAGAGCCGTCGTCGCCCGATGCGGACATGATCGTCTGACCCTGTGCCGCCGCCTCCTCGAACAGCAAATTCTCGGCACCGGCATCGGCCGCGCCCTCGACCGGCTCGCATTGACCCCAGGAGGCCGAGATCACCCGCGCTCGATCCTGGCTGATGATCGCGTTCCAGGTGTCGTACGGACCTGCGCCCGGAGCACCCGAGTTCGCATTGGGTCCCTCGTAGACGAGGACCGTGGCGCCGGGCGCGAGCCCGATCGCCTGCTCGACGTCGAGCGCCGCCTCGCCTGTGCCGGGACCCGAGCCGGCCCCGCCGTCGACGTTGACGTTCGACACCGGCACGTGGGTCCCGTAGCAGGACTGGTAGGTCGCGATGTCGTTGGGGTCATAGGGCTCGAGCTCGTACAGCGCGATCGCCTGGCCCGCGCCGGTGTCACCCGCGCTGTAGAAGTTGGAGAAGCCATAGGCCGACGCGATCTGATCGGTCGTGTAGGCGCTCTGGCCCGGGGCGGCTTGGCGGGCGGCGCTGCACGGCTGCGGTCCGCCGGTGACGACGTGAGGACTCGCGTGCGCGTGGATGCTGTGCGCGCGGGCGTACAGCGGGTGCGGGGCCGACAGGGTGCTGAGGCCGACGACTGCCTGCACGAGCGGCGCGATGCCGGCGTCGAGCTGGGGGGCGACGGTGTTGACGATCGCCTGGGCGCCGGTGGGCAGACGCACGCGGTCGAGGGCCGTCGCGAACGCGATTTCGAGCTGGCCGGTCGTTGCCGTGACGGGGATCGAGAGGCCGTTTGCGCTCGCGGGACCGGGTGTCAGGCCGTGCGCCCTGAGCGACGAGTCCACGGCGGCGATTTGGGCATCCGTCGCGCCGAAGCGCTGCGCGAACTCCGTTGGCGTGACGTATTGACGGTAGAGAGGAGCGCCGGGGGTCGAAACCTCGGTCGCGAACTCTTGGAGCGCTTGGGGGTCCCTCGGCTCGAGGGCGACGGCGATCTGCATCGCTGTGCCGCCTGCAAGGCCACCGAGGAGCGACGTTCCTGGCGGCAGCAGGGGTGCGTTGCCGATCCGCTGGGTCGACGCGCCTCGTGCCGCCCCCGGCACAGCAGTCGCGGCGAGCGCCAGCACGAGCGCAAGCGCGGTCTTCGCAACCCTGGCCGTCACGCCCGCGAGGCTAGCGAGGAGCCGTTACAAGCGCGTCACACATCACCGGGCACGGATACGACCCTGTCGAGTCCGCAGCGCGATCCGTCCTTCCCAAGGCAAGTGTCAAATCTGTGTAGAAGTGCGTCGCGCGAAGTCTCGACGTGGCTCGTCCTGTCCAATAGAGTCCCGTGTCGTCCGATGCGAGTGCCAATCTCCTGCAAGACAGGCGACAGAGAACCCGCAAAGTGCGACAAAAAACTGGCGTGCGCCCGCACCGGGTGGAGTTGGAAGTGGGTCGGGGTCTAGAGGTTTGCTAGTCCCGGTGCGGGCCTCCGGTGAGGTGACCCCAGGAGCCTGTTTGCATGCGGACACCCGGGTGGCTGAAGCCGGAGGGCCGTGCCGCGCACCGCGCTGCCCGGATAGTCCCGTTTGTGCGCGGGGCGTCTAGACCCGCGAGAAGCCTAGGCACAACCCCGGACGCCACCAGGTGGTGTGTTGAAACTAAAAAAGCTGATCCGTCGCGGTGCGCCGCTCGCTGTCTGCGAGCACCCTGGCGGAGCGCTTGGCCGCATCCGGCGGAGCCGGGAATGGCAGACGTTCTTGACTCGCGCGCTCTTGCGCGTTGAACAGGCCCATCAGGTCGGGAGACAGGCTGGACAGGTCGGGCAGTCTTCGGTCGCGCTCTGCGGACTCGATGAGTTCTCCAACGCGGACCACGTCTGCCACCTTTACGAGCACCACTTCCGGTCCGTCCGCAAGTCGCGTGCGCGCCGCCTCATCTACCGCGCCGCGTCCGAAGCTGAAGGCCACGATGTAACCCTTGTGGCTGCCGTGCCGCTGGATCGCAGTCTCAAAGTTGTCTACGACGTTTCGCCCGATGCGCTCCGATTGCTTGACCTGGATGGGTAGGCGCTCGAAGAACGAGAAGCCGTCGATACCCATATCCCCGCTCTTCCGGGGCGAGTGCGACCCAAGGACGCGCTGAATGATCCAGTTCTGAAACTCGAATGGCTTGAGCTGCTTTAGGTCGGCGACCGTTATCGGAAGCCCGCGAACGTCCGCGCTCGCGCCCATGTCCTCCAGCCTTCGCCTCATCACGCTTGCTGCGGTCGGGCTGATATCGATCCCTATCCATTGGCGATGTAGGCGCTCGGCGACAGCGATTGTCGTTCCGCATCCGCAGAACGGGTCAAGCACGATGTCTCCGGGGTTGCTACTTGTCGCGATGATGAGCTCCAAAAGTGCCTCAGGCTTTTGCGTCGGATAGCCGACCCTCTCATTGCCGACAGGGTTGATGCGATCCACATCGAGCCAAATGTCGGCTACAGCCTTGCCCTTCAGTTCGTCGCGGTAGCGCTTGTACTGAGGCATCGTTCCGCGCGGGGGCCAATAGATTCGTCCTTCTGAGTCGAGTTCGTCGAGCTTGTCGATTGTGAACTTCCAGTGCATCCCCTTCTCTGCAGGGTCGATGCCTCGCCACGGAAGTCCTGAGCGGCCTTTGCGAGTCCCCGCCGCACAGAGATCGGCTCGCCAATACAGCCGCCCGTCGCCGTCGTCGAACTTGTAGTAGCGGTCTAGGTAAGACTGCGCGTACGCCTCGCGCGGCTCGTTCCAGGTGCAGTGCTGAGACTTCGAGTAGTAGAGAATCGTGTCGTGGACAGGCGCGAAGCGCTTCGCGCTCGAATGTGCCGTGGTGCGCTTCCAGATGATCTCGTTGCGAAATTGACTCAGGCCGAAAAGCCCGTCGAGCATCACTTTCAGGTAGTGCGATGCGTGCCAGTCACAGTGAAAGTAGAGCGAGCCGGAGGGCTTTAGGACCCGATGCATCTCGCGCGCGCGCTTGAGCATCCACTCGACGTACTCGTTCATCCCGCCTTCCCACTTGTCATCGAAGGACCGCATCTCGGCTTCCTCGCCCCACACGACCTGGTAGTTGCGATTGCTGAAAAAAGGCGGATCGAGATAAATCAAATCGATGCAGCCCGCTGGCATTTTGGACAGCGTTTCGAGGTTGTCGGCGCACTCAATAACGCCAGTCTCTAGGTAGCCGACAGGATTCATCGCTGCCACCTTTCGACCGAGGGCAGCCCACCACCTGCGTCTGCAAGACACCACCCAACGTGTCAACCCGCTTGACAAACGAGTGCGTGTCAAGTATCTTTACACAATGCCGCCAGCGAACCGTCACGAACCGAAGCGGACCGCGTGCTCGGACTCGCAGTTCTCGCTCATGGAGTTCATGCGCCAGTTCCCCGACGACCAGGCGTGTCTAGAGCATCTATGGCGGACCCGCTGCTCACAGGACGGTGAGCATGCCCACTGCCCGAAGTGCGACCGTGAGCGGTCGTTCAAGCGCTACGACACCAAGCAGGGTCGCCAGTCGTGGACTTGCACGGCGTGCGGGCACCACGTCCATCCCACGGCCGGGACGATCTTCCACAAGTCCTCAACCTCGCTTCATCTGTGGTACTACGCGATGTACCTGATGACGAGCACGCGCTGTGGGATCTCGGCCAAGCAGCTAGAGCGCGAGATCGGCGTGTCCTACCCAACCGCCTGGCGGATGCTCAACAAAATCCGCACCGAGCTGATGCGCCAGGACGACACGCCGCTAGAGGGCGACGTGGAAGTGGACGAATCCTCCGGCGGCGGGAAGATCCGTGCCGGAGACTCGGCCAAGGGTCGCCAGCACGTGATCGCGAAGATGAGCAGGCGTCCGACGATCTGGGCCGCTGTCGAGCGCGGGGGGCGTGTGAAGGCTCACGTCGTGCGGTCGCGATCCACGGTCGATATCGAGCCACCAATCTTCCGCTACGTGCTGCCCACGTCGATGATCTTCACCGACGAATGGCTCGGCTACACCTATCGGGTCGAGCGGCGCTACGCCGCCCACCGGCGCATCCGCCATGCCGATCAGGTCTACGTCAGCGGAGACGTTCACACACAGACGGTCGAGGGATTTTTCGGCAACCTCAAGAACGGCATCCGAGGGACCTATCACTCTGTGTCGAGCAAATGGCTTCAGTCCTACCTCAACGAGTACGCGTGGCGGTACAACGAGCGCAGCAACACGACCCGCTCAATGTTCGAAACACTGCTAGACAAGGCAGCAGCGTGACCGCGAAGCCCCGACCCGTGGCTGAGAACCCCGCTAAGCCTACCGCCGCGATCAACGGCATCCGCAAGGCCGCCCGCCAGCGCGAGCGCGCCGAACAGACGCGCCGTCAAGCCACGGCCGACCTGCTGCGTTTCATTCGCGAGGCCCAGAAAGCGGGCGTGTCAATCAGTCAGATCGCTCGCGAGGCTCATCTGTCCCGGCAGGGCGTTTACGACCTGCTGGCGGCGCGACCTTCCTAACGAACTCATCGAACTCCTCGCGCGTCGGGATGGGGATGTCCTCGCCGCCGGGCGTCCGCTGTGTAGGCCGCTCCGGCTCCTCACCGGGCTTCACGACCACGGTGTCACCTGGATAGGAGACGAACCGGGAGCGCTTTCGATGTTGTTTGTCGGACACCTAGCGGCTCAGCCGAAATAAGCGTCCGCCGCACGGGCAAGCCGAACCGTGGCGAACACCCAGGCGACGACCGCGAGGATGAGTTTGAAGAGCTTGTCTGACATGAACAAGCACCGTACCGCCGATCGCTCGGCTGTCAAGTCCCTTGGCAGTGCCGATGATCCAAATAGTTACGCTTTTGCACGCCTGCAGGCGCTTTTGCGCACATCAGCTTTCTACAGAGATTTGACACTTGCCCTTCCCAAGTGCGAACATGTGTTCGCGTGATCGTCTGCGTCCTACTTCCCCGTTTCCAGCTCGCCATCGCGGCGGGCGATCGGGAGGAGCTGCTGCGCCGACCAGTCGCGCTCGCGCCCGAGCCTGGGGGGACCCAGACGATCGGGGAGGTGTCGCTCGCCGCCGAGGCGTTCGGCGTCCATCCCGGGTTGAGCCTCGGCGAGGCGCTCGCCCGCTGCCCACGCTTGGCGCTCCTCCCGTCCGACCCGGCCGGAGTCGCCGACTCTTGGGAGCGATTGCTGGTGCGCCTGGAGTCGATCGGAGCCGCGGTCGAGCCCGAGCGGCCAGGGCTCGTGTGTTTCGACGTGCGTGGGCTCGTGCGGCTGCATGGAGGAATCGAGGGCGTGCTCGCGGCTGCGCGGCGCGCGCTGCGGACGCCTGCTCGCTACGGGGTGGCGCCGTCGCGGTTTGCGGCGGTGGCGGCGGCGACGCGGGCGCGGGCGCGCCGACCGCTGATCGTGAACGGTCCTCCGCGCGCGTTCCTCGCGCCGCTACCGGTCGCGTTGCTGCGCGCGCGTCCGGCACTGGCCGATCTGCCTGAGTCGCTTGAGCGGCTTGGCATCAAGACGCTCGGCGAGCTTGCGGCGCTCAAGCCGGCGGCGATCGCTGACCGCTTCGGCGCGACCGGATTGCATGCTTTGGAGCTCGCCTGTGGCGGCGACGGCGCCTTGCGTCCGCGGCCGGCGAGCGAGCTGGTGCGCGAGTCGCTGGAACTGCCAGAGACCACCTCTGGCATCCAGCTCGAGCGCGCGCTCGAGCTGCTGATCGACCGCCTGCTTGCCCGACGCGAGCGGCGCGGACGCGCGCTCCGCTCGGTGGTGCTGTCGGCCGTGCTCGTCGAGCGAGGCGGGACGTGGCGCGAGCAGTTCACTTTCCGAGAGGCGCTCGCCGACCCGGCGCGGATGCGGCTCGCACTCGCCCCCCGCCTTGCGCAGATGCCCGCGCCGGCGCAGGAGTTGCGACTCGCGGTCGAGCGCTTTGGGCCGCCGGCTGTGGACCAGCGTGCCCTGCTCGAGGATCCAGCCGCGGCACGAGCCGCGCGATTGCGTGAAGCGATCCGCCAGACGCGCGCGGCCGCGGGACCCGACGCTGCCCTGCGCGTGTTGACCGTCGATCCCGACTCCCGCTTCCCCGAGCGCCGCGCGGTGCTGGCGCCATTTGAGTGATGCCGATGAACCCGTTTGGCGCGGCCCAACCGGCGAACCCGTTTGGCGCGACCCAACCGGCGAACGCACCTGGCGCGGCCCAACCCGCGAACGCACCTGGCGCGGCCCAACCCGCGAACGCACCTGATGCGGCCCAATCCGCGAACGATGGCGATTTACGCCGTATATACGGCGCTAAGGAACATCGTTCGCGATCGAACGCGCCTGACGCGCCTGACGCGACCGCGCCATGACCGGCCCGCGTCGCCTATCGATCCCCCGTCGCGTCGCGGTCGTCGCGACCGACGACGGGCGGCCGACGCAAGTTGGCGACCGCGAGGTCGACGCCGTGCGCGAGTCGTGGCTGGTCGAGGATCGCTGGTGGACCGAGCGCCCGCTGCGCCGGCGCTACTGGGAACTCGTCACGCTCGACGGCCGCGATGAAGTCGTGTTCTGCGACTTGGAGAGCGGGCGCTGGTGGCGGCAGCGGTGATCCACTGCCGCGCCCGCCCCCGGTCCACTACGACATCGCCGGCTCAGGCGAGGCCGCGACAGCATCATGCTCTTCGCCGCGGGTATTGGTCGCCCGCAGGGCGATGAAGGCCGACGCCAGCAGGAAGATGCTGCTCGCCAGCAGGCCTCGCTGCAGCCCCGAATTGAGCGCAACGACCGGGGGCGTGTGGCTTGCCAACAGGTGGGCGGTCTCGCTCGTCGCGAGCGCAGTGAAGATCGCAAGACCTAGCGCTCCTCCCAGCTGCTGCGATGCGTTGATGAGCGCGGCCGCGAGCCCGGCCTTGTCCGCCGGGACGCCCGAGTTGGCGGCGGTCGTGACGCCGACGAACATCGGGCCCATGCCCAGCGACATGATCACCATTCCTGGAAGCAGGTCGGAGACGTAGGAGCCGCCGACCGGAATCTGCGACAGCCAGTAGATCCCGCCGGCCGCGAGCACCGCGCCGGCCACGATCACCGGTCGCGTCCCCACTCGCGTAAGCACCTGTGATGCGGCTCCCGCCGACCCTCCGATCACGAAGCACACGGGCAGGTACGCCACCCCGGTCTGAATCGGCGAGTAGTGCAGCACGCTCTGCATGTAGAGCGTCAGGAAAAAGAACATCGCCAGAAAGCCCGCGAATGCGACCAGCTGGGTCACATCGGCGAACGCCAGGCCGTTGATCCGGAAGATCGACAACGGGGCGAGTGGGTTCCGGTGTCGAACCTCGTTGATGACAAACCCGACCAACAGGCCGACCGCTATCGCGAGCTCACCGATCGTGCGCATCTTGCCCCAGCCGACCGACGGGGCCTTCACGAGCGTGTAGACGAGCAGCAGCATGCCGCCGGTCGCCAGCAATGCGCCGAGCAGGTCGAAGTTCTCGAGCTTCTTGCGTTCGCCATCGCTGGCGATGAGCCGCAGCACGCCGCCGAGCACGAACACGCACGCGATCGGGTTGACGAACATCACCCACCGCCAGCCAGGCCCTTGGGTCAGGAGGCCGCCGAGTAGCACGCCGATCGCCGATGCGAGCCCGCCGACGCCGCCCCAGATTCCGAGCGCGGTGTGCCGGTCCTTGCCCTCCTTGAAGGTGGTAGTCAGGATCGACAGCGCCGCCGGCAGGGTCATCGCGGCGCCGAGTCCCTGACCGAGCCGTGCGCCGACGAGCACAGCCGAGCTGTTGGCGAATCCGCCGATCAGCGACGAGATTCCGATCATCGCGATCCCACCGATCAGGATCCTGCGCCTGCCGAGCAGGTCGGCGAATCGACCGCCCAGCAACATGAAGCCGCCATAGGTCAGCAGGTAGCCGCTCGGCACCCACTGCAGGCTCGCGACCGAGAAGTGCAGCGCGTGCCTGATCGATGGCAACGCGATGTTGACGATCGGCGCATCGACAAAGTCAAGGAAGGCGATCGAGCAGAGCAGGGCTAGCGTGAGCTTGCCGCGCGGGGTTGAGAGGTATGAGGTGGTCATCGGGTGGTCCTCCACAATCGTTTGTCCTAACCCCAGGACCCGGGCGGAGCACCAAACGTGACACGCGCGGCGCTCGACATCGGCCACGCGGGCGCGTGCCAACATACGGTCATGTCCGAGAGCAACGTCGAACTCGCCCGCCGCGGCTGGCAGGCCGCCCAGCGAGGCGATTATGAATCGATCGGCGAACTCCTCGACCCCGATGTCAAATGGCACGGAGGCGATCCGGATGCCAAATACGCCTGCCACAACCGCGCAGAGGCGCTCGAGTTCATGCGCCAGGGAAGGATGCGCCGGTCGCGGCCGGAGCTGGTCGACGTGGTCGGCAGCGGGGACAAGGTCGTCCTGATCTCGCGGCGGAGCAACGAGGACCCAGAGCTGACCGCCAACCTCACGACCTTCCGTGATGGCAAGGTAATCGAGATGGTGCATTACCCGAACGTCGAGGACGCGCTGGCGGCGCTCAACGATGGTTGATCCGGGGCCCGCCGCAGTCGGGACCTGGAGCGGCGGGCGATTCATGCGCTTCGGCGAGCCGCTCGACGACGGGCGCTTCCTTGCGCTCATCACGCCCGACGACCGCATTCGCACGGTGATCACCGCCGACGTGTATGGGGAGGGAGAGGCCGATCGGATGACTGGGCCGCGCGCTCGCCGGCAAGCCCCGCGACCAGCTGTGCGTGGTCGGAGCGATCGGTCACGACTTCTACGAAGGCGAACGCGATGGCCCGAAGGGCTTTCCGCGCTTCACCGACCCGCGGCTGCGCTCGCCGGCGCAGTACGCCGACTACCTGGCGATGGCGACCGAGCGAAGCCTCGAGCGCTGCGGGATCGACGCGTTCGATCTGCTCCTGCTCCACAACCCCGACCGGGTCGGATACACGGACGAGGCCGTGTGGGAAGGGATGGCGGGGCTGCGCGAACGCGGTCTGACCCGGCTAATCGGCGTCGCGCCCGGGCCGGCGAACGGATTCACGCTCGATCTGATCGACTGCTTCGAGCGCTTCGGGTCGCTGATCGACTGGGCGATGATCATCCTGAACCCACTCGAGCCGTGGCCGGGCGAGCTGTGCCTCCCGGCCGCCGCCGACGCGGACATCAGCGTGATCACGCGCGTGGTCGACTACGGCGGTCTGTTTTGGGACGACGTGCTGCCCGGGCAGGAGTTTGCGCAGGGTGACCACCGCGGGTTTCGCCCGCGCGGCTGGATCGAGGCGGGTCGCGAGCGGCTCGAGGCGATGCGACCGATCGCCAAGCGCGCCGGGCTGACGATGCTCCAGCTCGCGTGCCAGTGGAACCTGGCGCACCCGGCAGTGAGGTGCGTCGCGCCAACGCTGATCCAGGAGGCCGGCCCACAAGCGCGCACGGTCGAGGACAAGCGTGAGGAATTGGCCGCGCTGCCACTCGATCCCAGGCTCTCGGTCAACGAGCTGGCCGAGGTCCGCGGCCTTGGCGACAACGCGGGCTGTATGGCCCTAAAGGGAGCGAGCCCGGATCACGACGGCGCCGAGCGTCCCGATCGCTGGGAGCTCGACGAGCGGCTCGAGGAGGTCGCGCGGCGCTGGCGGATCGAGCCTGAGCGCGACCTTACTCAGGTTCCCGCGTAGGCTCGGCTCGCACCCACTCGCAACCCGCCGAGATGTCCTCGACCCCCATCGCTGCCGCCACGTTGAGCCACATTCCGTAGCGGAAGAATTCGTCGATCCGCTCTGGCTCGACGTCCGCGCCCGCCAGCTGTTCGACATGCTGGACAAGTCGCGCGTAGGCGGCCCGCACCCGATCTCGAATCTCGGGGTCGTCGCAGGCCGCATACGAATGGTGCTGGAGCAGGAGATAGTCGCGGTTCGAGTGCATCAGCTCGGCGTAGGCGTTGCCCATCGCGTGCAGCACGTCCTTGTCGGGCTGCGCGATCGCCGGATCGAACTCAGCCGCCCCGCGCGTGAACGTGTCGGCGATCAGTTGCGTGTTGCGCTCGATTGCCTGGATGAACAGCTCGTTCTTTGAGCCGAACAGGCTGAACACGTAAGGCTGGGCTACGCCGACGCGCCGGGCGATTCGATCGACCGGCGTGCCGTGAAGTCCGCCATGCGCGAACTCGTGTACGGCCGCATCGACGAGCGCGTCCCGGCGCTCTGAGGCCGGGACGCGCGTACGAGTCGAACTTGAAGCGGTGGCTGTCATGGCTACGCCGCCACCGGGACGGTATCGAGCTGGGCGGCAGCCTCGGCCCGGGTCGAGAACGGCAGCGCCGCTGCGATCAGGGCACCGGCGGCGAGCACAGCCACACCGACCCACATCGCCGGGAGCAGTCCGTTCACGAACGCCACCGGGGAGGTGTAGCCGCCGTGGCTGGTGAACACGGTCGCCATGACCGCTATCCCCAGCACTCCGCCGAGCTCGCGGATCGCGTTGGTCGCGCCCGACGCTTGGCCCGCTTGCTGGGCCCGGACCGAGGACAGGACTGCGTTGGCCGAGGGCGCGAACACCAGCGCCATCCCGGCGCCCGCGAGGACGAACGGCGCGATCATCGACGTGTAGGACTGGTGGACGCTGGCCTCGGTCGCCAGCCACCCGAGCGCGAGGGCTTGCAGAGCGAGTCCCGCGACCATGAACAGCCGGCTACCGATCTTCTCCGAGAAGTAGCCCGCCAGCGGAGAGACCACCAGCGAGGCGCCGGTCCACACCAGCAGCTTGATACCGGCGTGCAGCGGGCTGTTGTGGAGCACGTCCTGGATGTACTGGCTCAGGAAGAAGATCGAGCCGAACATCCCGAAATACATCGCGAGCGAGATCACGTTCGTGACCGCGAAGCTGCGCTTCGCGAAGAAGCCCATCGGCAGCATCGGGTCGTTGGTCCGCAGCTCGTAGGCGATGAAGGCGACCACTAATGCGGCGCCGGCGATCAGCGCGGTCAGGACCTCGGTGCTGGTCCATCCGAGCGACTGGGAGCGCACGAGCCCGTACACGATCCCGAACAGACCGCTGGAGGCGAGCGCGAGGCCGCGCATGTCGAGCCGGCGAGACGGGCCGCGGCTCTCCGCAAGGCGGGCAACCGACAGCGGTGCCAGCACGAGGCCGATCGGGACATTGATCCAGAAGATCCAGTGCCATGAGGCGAGCTGGATCACTGCGCCGCCAACGAGCGGGCCGAGCGCGACGGCAACACCGGATACCGCCGACCAGACGCCGATCGCGACGCCGCGGCGCTGCGGTGGGAACGCGTCCGCCAGCAGGGTCAGCGTGAGCGGCGTGACGATTGCGGCGCCGAGCCCCTGGACGGCGCGGGCGGCGATCAACGTGCCCGTGCTAGGTGCGACCGCGGCGGCGGCCGAGGCAAGCGTGAAGAGCGCGATTCCGCCGGTGAACATCCGCTTGCGCCCGAAGCGGTCACCCAGCGCCGCACCGGTGAGCAGGAACACCGCATAGGAGAGGACGTACGCGTTCACGGTCCATTCGAGCGCCTGGATCGAGGCGCCGAGGTCGCGGTGGATGCTCGGCAGGGCGACGTTCACGACCAGGTTGTCGAGTACGACCATGAACAGCCCGACCGAGACGATCAAGAGGGTCCATCTGCTTGTGCGTGTCATGCCTTGGCCTCCAACTGAGAACTTAGTGACTGCTAACTAAACGAAACTTAGCAGCGACTAATAACTTTGTCAAGAGGGTGCCTCAGCACAAGCTCCCGTTCGAAATCCGCCTAGACGTGGGGATAGCTCCCGTATTAGCGGCGCGTTACGCACGCCGCCGCTGCTTTGTGAAGCCGGTACGGGATGTGTATATCTACGCGCGTGGAGAGGGAGGGTTCGTCCCCAGGCCCCGCTCTGACTGTCCAGGACGTCACGGTCCGGTTCGGCGGACTCGTTGCGCTCGACGGCGTCTCGCTCGAGGTCAGGCCTGGGGAGGTCCTTGGTGTGATCGGTCCGAACGGCGCCGGAAAGACGACGCTCTTCAACGTCATCTGCGGCTTCGTGCGCCCCGAGCAGGGCACGCTCAGCTGGCGGGGACAGCCGCTTGCACGGGTGCGCCCCCATGAGCTGACTCGCATCGGGATCGCGCGCACGTTGCAGGGAGTGGGTCTGTTCGAGAACCTGACGGTGCTCGATAACGTGATGGTGGGAGCGGCAAGGTTCAGGCGTGCCAACGCGTTCACGGCGATGCTCGCGCTCCCAAGCTCAGACCGCGACGAGCGAGAGCTGCGGGAGCGGGCGATGTCCGCCCTGGCTCGCGTGGGCTGCGCTGACTGCGCCGATCGCCTTCCAGGAACGCTTCCGTACGCGATCCGCAAGCGGGCCGCGCTGGCGCGCGCCCTGGTCGGCGAGCCCGAGCTGCTGATGCTCGACGAACCGGCGAGCGGCCTTGACGCCGACGAGCTCTCCGGGCTGGCGAAGGTCATCGACTCGCTCGGAAGCTCGATCGCCGTGATGCTGGTGGAGCACCACATGGACTTCGTCACCTCGGTCTGTGACCGGGTCGTCGTGCTCGACTTCGGCAGCGTGATTGCGGAGGGTCCACCACCCGTTGTGCGCCAGGACCCGAAGGTGCTCGACGCCTACCTTGGACGTGAAGCACAGGACAGCGAACCCGTCACCGCGGGAGCCGTCGATGCTGTCAGTTGAATCGTTGACGACCGACTACGGGCCGGTGCGAGCGGTGAACGACGTTTCTTTGAGCGTCCCGCCCGGAACCGTCACCGCGGTGCTCGGCGCCAACGGCGCCGGCAAGACGACGCTGCTGCGCACGGTATCCGGCCTCGTTCGCCCGAGTGCGGGTCGCGTCACGCTTGACGGCGAGGAGCTCACCAAGCTGCCGGTCGAGGAGATCGTGCGCCGCGGGTTGGGCCACGTGCCCGAGGGCAGGGGGGTCATCAGCGAGTTGACCGTCGAGGAGAACCTTCGCCTCGGGGGCCTGTTCCGCAAGCGCGAGTCGGCGCCGCTGAGCGAGATCTACGACCTGTTCCCGCGCTTGGGAGAGCGCAGCAACCAGGTTGCCTCCACGCTCTCAGGCGGCGAGCGGCAGATGCTCTCGATCGGTAGAGCGCTGGTCGCGCGACCGCGGGCGTTGCTGCTCGACGAACCCTCGCTCGGGCTCGCGCCGGTGCTGGTGGCGCAAATCATGAGCGTCATTCGGAGGCTGGCCGACACGCTTGGACTGGCCGTCCTGCTGGTCGAGCAGAACGCGCGCAGTGCACTGTCGATTGCCAACCACGGGATCGTCCTGAACCTCGGGAAGGTAGTCGCCGACCAGGAGCCCGATGCGCTCCGGTCCGATGAGCGGCTGCGCCACGCCTATCTCGGCTTCTGAGGCATGACCAAGTTCATCGACCTCACTCTCAACGGCATATCGACCGGTGCGGTCTATGCGGCGGTCGGCCTCGCGCTCGTGTTGATCTGGCGGGCGACGCGAATCGTGAACTTCGCGCAGGGCGGGATGCTGATGATCACGACCTTCATCGCATACGCGGTGGTCAACGCCGGCGGGTCGTACGTCGTTGCGTTCCTGGTTGCGTTGGCGTGCGGTCTCGTGCTGGGAGCCGTCGTCGAGCGCATCCTGATCCGCCAAGTCGAGTCGGCGCCTCCACTCAACGCCGTGATCGTCGCGCTTGGGCTGCTCGTGCTGCTGCAGTCGGTCGCGGGGATGATCTGGGGCAACACGCCCAAGTCCTATCCGGCGGCGTTCTCTATCCGCGGCTTCAAGGTGGGTGGGACGACGCTCCTGTTCGCCCCCAACGACCTGTTCATCGTCTTGCTGGTGCTCGGCGTCGCCATCGTGCTCGGGCTGATGTTCCGCTTCACCTCTCTCGGTCTGAAGATGCGCGCCGCAGCCTTCCAGCCCGAGGTCGCACGGCTGCTCGGGGTGCGGGTCGGCCGGATGCTGACCCTGGGCTGGGCGCTCGCCGCGGTCGTCGGCTCGGTCGCCGGTGTGCTGGTCGCGCCGTCGGTGTTCGTCGGGCCGAACACGTTCGACCCGATCCTGATCTTCGGCTTCACCGCGGCGATCCTCGGCGGCCTGGACAGCCCCATCGGCGCAGTCGTCGGCGGGGTGGCGCTGGGCCTGGCGCTGTCCTATGTGTCCGGCTACGAGGGTTCGTCGATGGTCACGCTCGGTGCGCTCGTGATCCTTGTCGTGGTCTTGATGGTGCGGCCCACGGGACTGTTCCCCGCCGCCCAGGAGCGACGCGTATGAGCGCCGTCGCGATGCGCATCGTGCGACCTCGCAGCACGCTCCTGAGATCGCTAGGCATCGTTCTGCTCGGCGGTCTCGGATTGCTCCTCCTCAGCGAGCTGTTCGGCCAGTACAACGACCTCCAGCTCGCGAACGGCGCCTTCTACTTCATGGTCCTCGCAGGCCTCACCGTGCTGATCGGAGTCAACGGCCAGATCTCGATCGGGCAGGGCGGCTTCATGGCGATCGGCGCATACACCGTGGCGCTGCTGATCGGCAAGCAAGGCTGGGCGCTCGTGCCGGCGCTGGTGGCAGCCGTGCTGGCGACCTCGGTCACCGGCGTTCTGGTGGGCGCCGCCGCGACGCGGCTGCGCGGGCCATATCTGGCCGGCGTGACACTCGCCTTTGCGATCGGCCTGCCGGGCTTGGCGCTCAAGTTCTCGTCGCTGCTCGGGGGTGACAACGGCTTGGCGATCAACCCTCCGATCCCGCCGTCGGGACTCGGCTCCTCGTTCCCGCTCGAACGCTGGGAGGCATGGATCGCGTGCCTCGGCGCGCTGCTGGTGATGTTTGTCCTCTACAACCTCCTGCACAGCGGGAGCGGCCGGAGGCTGCGCGCGGTGCGCGACGACGAGATCGCTGCCTCGCTCTGCGGGCTGCACGTCGCACGCACGCAGACGATGGCATTCGTGATCAGCGCGGCGTGCGCCGGGCTTGGCGGTGGAGTGTTCGCCGTCGTCACCCAGCTGGCCGCGCCCGGTGCGTTCACGCTCCAGCTGTCGCTGTCATTGCTCACGGCGGTCGTCGTCGGGGGACTCGGATCGTTGACCGGGGCGATCTGGGGTGCGGCGTTGCTGGTGCTGCTGCCGGGGTGGTCGACCGACATTGCCCACTCGTTCTCGCTGTCCCAGAACGTCTCGGCGAACCTGCAGCTCGGGATCTACGGGGTCATCCTGATCGCCGCGATGCTCGCCTGGCCGGCGGGCATCCAGGGGGGACTGCGGGCAGCGGGGCGAAGACTTGATCGGTTCAATCCAATACGAGGAGGAAAAGCATGAGCCTGCGCTCAGCCTGGCTCGTCGCCCTCGCGGTGGCGGGTGTCGTCGGGATCACCGCCTGCGGGTCCTCGAGCTCTTCGAGTAGCTCGCAACCAGGCCTGACGGCGACCAGCATCACGTTCGGGACCCACCAGCCCCTGACCGGGCCTGCGGCGCCCGGCTACAGCGAGATCGCGCCTGCGTCGCAGGCGTACTTCAATTACGTCAACGACCACGGCGGCGTGTTCGGACGCAAGATCCATCTGCTCATTCGCGACGATGGATACAACCCGGCCAACACGGTCAACGTCGTCCACCAGCTCGTGCTCCAGAGCCACGTGTTTGGAATCTTCGAAGGCCTGGGGACCCCGACCCACACCAAGGTCGTGGGCTTCCTCAACGCCGAGAAGGTGCCCGACATGTTCGTCGCGACCGGCTGCCCGTGCTGGGACAACGGCACGGCTCAGCCGTACACGTTCAGTTCGCTGACGAACTACACGATCGAGGGCAAGATCCTCGGTCAATACATCAAGCAGCACTTCGCCGGCAAGAAGGTCGGGGTGCTGTACCAGAACGACGACTTCGGCGGCGGCGGTCTGGCCGGGATCAAGGATGAGCTGCCCGCGTCGCAGATCGTCTCGGCGCAGCCGTACGAGCCGACCTCGACGACCCTGGCGCCGGAGATCACGGCGCTGAAGGCGTCGGGCGCACAGGTGTTGGTCGAGTACACCGTGCCGATCTTCACCGCGATCGCGCAGCTGACCTCGTTCACACTCGGATGGCATCCCCAGCTGGTGGTCTCGAGCGTCGGTATCGACCCGACCACCGTCGCCGGGCTATTGAAGACGGTCTCCAAGGGCAAGGCGTCGGGGACCGGGCTGATCGAGGGCGCGATCACCGACGGCTATCTGCCGTCGACCGCGGATACGTCGAACCCGTGGGTCCAGTTCATGCTGAAGATCAAGAACCAGTACGACCCGGGCGCTCCGTGGGACTTCAACACCGAGTACGGAATCGCCAACGCCTACACACTCGTGCAGGCGCTCGAATCCGCCGGCAAGAACCTCACGCGGCAGGGGCTCGTGAACGCGGTCGACACCAACGGCGCCTCGTGGAAGGGGCCAGGGCTGGTTCCGTTCCGCTTCTCGGCAACCGATCACGGCGGCTGGGCCGGCGGCCAGATGGGCCAGGTCCGCGGCGGAAAGCTCGTGTTGTTCGGGCCGGCGCTGACGACCGACCCGACATCCAGCAGCCCGATCACGCCGTACACGGGCGGGCAGCCGACCCCGCCCACGAACGGGATCCCGTCGTCGTAGTCCAGTAGGGCACGCGCCGCCCCCGGCTTGCGGGTCGGGGGCGGCGCTCGCTCGCGGGACTCAATGCTCGGGACGTCTCGGCCGATGATCTGGGCATGGACGCCTCGGCGTATGCGCTCGCGCACGGCAAGCGGGCCACGCGGCTCGCGCTCGCAGAATGGAACGAGCGGCCCTGGCCCGTTCTTCTGCGCTGGGTCGCCGGCAGCGTGGCGGCGGCCTGCGCGCTGCTCGTCGGCGTGCTCGTCGTCTCGGCGCTCGTCCCCACGGGCGGCCACATCTCCCTGAACAAGCCGCCGCTCAGGGTTGGCGGACTGGGCGATGTCGTTGACATCGTGCTCGGCAACGGGCGCGTGCTTGCTCTGCATGTGTTTGCCTGCGTGGCGGGCTTCATGGCCGGGAGCTCGCTGCCGCTACAGGCCCGGAGGCAGAGCGGGTTCAATCGCTTCATCCACGAGCGGGGCGCTCAGTTCGCGATCCTGTTCGTGATCGCCGCGATCACGTTCTCGCTGAGCATCCAGGCGTGGATTCTCGGGTCGGAGACAGCGCGCGTCGCACACCGGCTGAACGTCTCCTCTGCGCTGTTGCTCGTGTCCCTACTGCCGCACGCGATTCCGGAGTTGACGGCGCTGTTCCTGCCGCTCGCTGCGTGGATCATCGCGAGCCGCCGGGGTGATTGGGACAAGCTGCTCGCGGCGGCGCTGGTGACCGGCGCGATCGCCGTCCCGATCTTGGTGCTGGCGGGGTTGTGGGAGGTGTACGTGGCGCCGCACGTGATCGGCGCGATCGTGCACCTGCCGGCCGTGCACTAGTGGCGCGCGGGCGCGCCTTCACAAACGGGGTTCCGTCCGACCCAAACGCGAACATATGTTCGCGTGCAATACGCCGAGCTCCACTGCCACTCCGCCTTCTCGTTCCTCGACGGCGCCTCGCTGCCTGAGGAGCTGGTGGCGACAGCGGTCGGGCTCGGCTACGAGGCACTTGCGCTGACCGACCACAACTCGGTCTCGGGCTCGATGGAGTTCGCCGTGGCGGCCAACGCCCTCGGGCTACACGCGATTCACGGCGCCGAAGTCGACCTCGACGATGGCCGCCACCTGACCCTGCTCGTTGAGGACGACCGTGGCTGGTCGAACCTGTGCCGCATTCTCACGCGCGCACACGCGCACACGCGCGATGAGCGGCCTGGCCCGCCGTCGGCGCCGGCGACGTCGCTCGACACCGTGCTCGACCACGCCGAGGGCCTTGTCTGCTTATCCGGGTGCGCGCTACACGGCGTCCACGACGAGCCAACGCTCCAGCGCCTGCGCGAGGCGTTCGGGCGCGACGGACTGCGGATCGAGCTTCAGCGTCCATTCCTCCAAGGGGATCGCGCCCGCAACCGGCGCCTCGAGCGGCTCGCCCGCAACCTCGAGGTGCCCTGCGTCGCGACCGCCGATGTACACGCGCACGCGCGCGTGAGGGCGCCGCTACAGGACGCGTTCGTGGCGGTCCGCCTGCATACGACGCTCGACGCATCCGAGCCGCTGCGGCGCGGCAACTTCAGTCACGTGCTCGCCTCGTCCGCCGAGATGGCCTCGCGCTTTCCCGAGCATCAGGAGGCGGTGGCCGAGACAGTCCGGCTGGCGGACCGGCTGCGCTTCGACCTGCGAAGCGACCTCGGCTATCGCTACCCGGGCGCCGAGGACGAGGAGGCGATGCGCAAGCTCTCCGAGCTCTGCGACGCAAGGCTTGGGAACCGATACGGAAGCGCGACCAAGCCAAGGTCGCGGCTTGAGCAGGAGCTCAAGATCATCGACAAACTCGGGCTGGCCGGCTTCTTCCTGCTGCACCACGACCTGCTCGAGCTCGCGCGCGAGGTGGCGGTCGAGGTACGGGGGCCCGATACCGCCCGCGCGCTCCTGCCGCCCGGGCGCGGTCGCGGCTCGAGCGTGTCCTCGATCGTCTGCTACCTGACCGGCCTCTCGCACGTCGACCCGATCGCCAACGAGCTTCTGATCGGGCGCTTCCTCAACGAGGAGCTGACCTCGCTGCCGGACATCGACCTCGACTTCCCGCGCGACATCCGCGAGGTCCTGATCCCACGCATCCACGAGCGCTACGGCCACGACCGCTCGGCGCTGGTGGCCGCCTTCCCAACCTATCGGGCGCGCGGCGCGATCCGCGAGCTCGGCAAGGCACTCGGGCTGCCGCCCGGAGAGATCGAGCGCCTCGCACGCGGGAGCGAGGGCTGGGACGCGCGCAACGTCGGCAAGGACATCGAGAACGTGTATGGGGACGCTCGCACGGGACGCTGGAAGTGGCTCGCGCGGTTGGCGGCCGAGGCGCATGGGCTGCCGCGCCATCTGAGCCAGCACTCGGGCGGGATGATCGTCGCGACGCGGCCCCTGATCGACTGCTGCCCGGTCGTCCCCGCCGCGATGGAGGGTCGCCAGATCGTCCAGTGGGACAAGGACTCGTGTGCCGACGCCGGCTTTCTGAAGATCGACCTGCTCGGGCTCGGAATGCTGTCGGCGGTCGAGCGCTGCGTCGAGCTGGTCGCGCGCATGCGCGGGGAGCGGATCGACCTCTCGACGATCCCCTACGACGACCCAGCCACCTACGAATGCATCCAGAGCGCCGACACGACCGGCGTGTTCCAGATCGAAAGCCGGGCACAGATGCAGTCGCTGCGTCGCACGCGCCCGGAGAGCCTCGAGGACCTCACGATCCAGGTCGCGATCGTCAGGCCCGGCCCGATCCAGGGCGGCGCGGTCAACCCGTACATCGCGCGCCGACAGCGACTGCGCGAGGACCCGTCGTTTGAGGTCCCCTACGAGCATCCGTCGCTCGAGCCGGTGCTGCGCGAGACGCTCGGCACGATCATCTTCCAGGACCAGGTACTCGAAGTCGCGATCGCGTTCGCGGGATTTTCGACCGGCGAGGCCGAGGGGCTGAGGCGAGCGATGAGCCGCAAACGCTCGGAGGCGGCGATCCGCGCCTACCGAGAGCGCTTCATCGAGGGAGCGCAGCGCAAGCACGGCGTCTCGGACGAGCTGGCCGAGCGCGTGTTCGCGATGGTCCAGGGGTTCTCGGGATTCGGCTTTCCCAAGGCACACGGCGCTGCATTCGGCGTGCTCGCCTACCAGTCGACCTGGCTGCGCGTTCACTACGGACCGGAGTTCCTGTGTTCGCTGCTCAACGAGCAGCCGATGGGCTTCTATCCACCCGACGCGCTCGTCCACGAGGCACAGCGGCGAGGGACCGAGGTGCTCGCGCCTGATGTCAACGAAAGCGAGGTCGAATGCGACCTCGACGGGAACGAGCGTGTGCGCGTCGGTCTCGGCTACGTCAAGGGTGTGCGCCGCGTTGAGGTCGAGCAACTCGTCGCTGCGCGGCAGAAGGCTGGGCGCTTTGAGAGCCTGTCGGACCTCGCCTCGCGCGCGGGCGCCGGCTCGCCGTCGCTCGAGCTGCTCGCCTGGTCGGGAGCGTGCGACTCGCTCGTCGATGGCGAACTTTGCGGTATCGCTTCCAACCCCCGGAATCAAAACCGAAAAGTTCGGGCGCCGAGCGCGTCCAATCGCCGCATCGCCCTCTGGCAGCTCGGCATCGCGGCCCCGGGCCGCAACGTCCCGGGGGGAGTTCAGCTCGCGCTGCCGCTCGATCTCCCCGCACCGCCGCGGCTGCGTGAGCTCTCGGACTGGGAGTCGATGCTGGCCGACTACTCGACCAGCGGCCTGACCGTCAATGCTCATCCGCTCGCGCTGCTGCGCGATCGGCTCCCCGACGGTGCCGTCACCAGCCGGGACCTCGACACCCTTCCCCACGCAACGCGGGTGACGACCGGCGGGCTCGTGGTCGCTCGCCAGCGTCCGGGGACCGCGAACGGTGTCGTGTTCGTGCTGCTCGAGGACGAGCACGGGGTGATCAATCTGATCGTCCCCGCAAAGATCTACGAGCGCTACCGCCTGACCGTGCGGACTGAGCCGTTGATGCTGGTCGAGGGCAAGCTCGAGCGCTTCGCGGCGGCCGGCGGCGCGATCAACGTGCTGGTCGACAAGCTCTCATCGATCGAGGCTCCCGATCGCGTCCTGGCCGACGTCAAAGACTTCTCCCCGCTCGACGAGCAGGTCCGGCTCGGTCTCGCTGCCCAGCGCGCCGCAGAGGGCGACGAGGCGGACGACTTCCGTGCGGTCGCGCCACCCGTAATGAGCTTTGCGGCCGGGAGGAGGCGATAAATGAGACGATCGCCGCGCAGACGCCACGCTCAGCCGGGGACGACCGCCGCACGCGCACCGCCACGATAAGCTGCGCCCGCGATGCTGCCGGCGCTGATGTTTGTCGCATTCTGGGTCGTGCTCGGACTGGGCCTGTTCCTGGTCGCGGTACGGGGCGGACCGGCGGGGGTCCGTGAGACCTTGCAGAGCCAATCGCGCGGAGGGCGCAAGGCGGCCGGGATCACGTTCGTGCTCGCGTACGTGGGATTCGGCATCGCGCTGCCCGTCGTGTTCCTGCTCGGCAACCACGACAACGCGAGCGCCCAGTATTCGGGCCTGAAGCTCAGCGCCTCCGAGAAGAACGGCAGGCAGCTCTTCGGCCAGCACTGCGCGGTTTGTCACACGCTCGCGGCGGCCAACGCGATCGGCAAGGTCGGTCCGGACCTCGACCAGATCCAGCCCAGCGAGTCGCTCGTGCTGCACACGGTCGACTTCGGGTGCCTGCAGAAGCCGGCGCCGTCCGACTCTCAGGAGACCTGCCTCGGTCTGGGCACGATGCCCGCTGGCATCGTGCAGGGCAAAGACGCGCAGGACGTCGCGGCCTTCGTCGCGCGGGTTGCCGGCAAGGGCTAGTCGGGCTATTTGGGGGCGGCAAACCTGCCGCCGCCACCCCTGGTAGCCTGCGGCCCACACCGCTGAATTCCGGCCTCATTCGGGGGCTGGAAGCGGGGGACCCGAGTCACCGGGGCTAATCGCACATGCGTAGCGCTGCTCTCTAGCGCGAGCCCGTCAGCTAACCCCGTAAGCAGGACAGAGAGGACTTTCAGATGGCGGAAGCAGGTAGGCGCACGGTTGTCATTCGGGGACAAGTTGTCGACCGCTACAGCCCCCGCAGATCCGAAGTCGACTACCACGAACCGGCTCGGCCCCGGACGCGGCCCGCGTCTCGCTCCCGCTCGACCTCGCGCCGCCGCCGTCCGTACGACCTTCCACGCTCGCGCCCAGACCGGATCGCGATGTGGGCCGTCCTGCTCGGCATCGTGCTGTTGCTCGCAGCCGCCACCAGCTCGCACGCGGCCCTGATCCACGCGGCCGCGGCGCTCCACTAACAGCCGCTCTTACCTCCCTCGAGCCCCGCGCTGATCCGGGGTTTATCCGGGTACGTATAAGGGAAGTTGGGCCGCGAAGTCCCCGCGACGGGCCGAGTTCTCGACCGATTGCGCCGGATTAGCCGCCCCGTCGGACTCTTGTGCAAACAGCACGACGAGCGTAGACTTATCAAGCGTAAGCTGGTCTCCAAAGTGAAGGGGGCCTGCGTGGAAGGTTGCCCCGTTCAAAGGCCTCCTGGTGATTGAAATGAAAACCCAGATGAGCAGATTTCAGATTCACGACGACCTCACTGCCCCCGAGGGCTCGGTGCCGGTGCTGCGGGGGGCGCTCGCCTCCGGCGGCCAGCTGCCGAACTTCCTCGGTGTCCTGGCGGGATCGCCCGCGGCGCTGCGGGCATACGCGCGCTTCCGCTCAGAGCTCCGGCACGGCAAGCTCACGCTGGCCACGCTGGAGCGGATCGCGCTCGCGGTCGCCGAGCACTACCAATCCGAGCCCGGCATCGAGATGCACTCCCGGGCGGCGCGCAGCGCAGGCGTCGATCTCGGCGAGGTTGCGCTTGCGAGGAAGTTCGAGTCCAAGGATCCCCGCGAGGCGGCGCTGCTGGCCTATCTGAAGGTCCTGGTCGAGGAGCGAGGCCGAGCCCCGATGCACCTCCATGAGGAGGCCCGCGAGGCCGGCTGGGACGACGAGCAGATTCTCGAGGCGATCGCCGCGGTTGCGCTCGAGGGCTTCACGGCGATGATCAACGTCGCCGGCGAGGTACCCGTCGACGGGTCGAGTGAGGCGTCGCGGACCCTCAGGGCGGCGTAAGCTTTTCCCGATGGGCGTCCGCGGCGACAGCGCCAAGGCCGATAGCGAAACCCACACCTGCTGCCCCCTCTACCACGAGGCGGTGGAGCTTGTCGGGCGGCGATGGACCGGCGCGATCTTGCGCGTGCTGATGGATGGGCCACTGCGCTTTTCGCAGATCGCCCAGTCAGTCCCCGAGCTCTCCGACCGCCTGCTATCAGAGCGGATGAAGGAGCTCGAGCGCCGCGGAATGGTCGAGCGCCACGTGCTGTCGGGCCCTCCGCTCAAGGTCGAGTACGCGCTCTCCCGGATGGGACATGAGCTCGAGCCCGCGCTGGCCGAGCTCCAGAACTGGGCCAATCGCTGGCTCAGCACGCGCGAGCCGGCCGGCGTCTAAGACAGAGTCGCGGAGCGCGTCGCGCCGCCGTGGCTCCAGGTCAGCCGGGCGCCGCTCAGCTTCAGCGAGCTGGCCGCGATCCCCGACCCCGAGTCGAGCAGCTTGCCGTTGGCGTGAACCTCAACCCGCGTACCGTGGCCGATGATCGAGTTGATCGTTGCCACCCAGGCGACCGAGGCGTCTCGCTTTACGACTACCGTGTCAACGGATTGAAACGCCTCCGGGCCGACGGAGCCGGTGACGGCCGGAAGGTTCCTAAGCTGCTTGCCGTCGGAGAGCCTCACGACTGTCACTGATGCGCTGCACGTGTCCACTCCACACTGCACCGCTCCGTATGCGACGTTCTCGCCGGCGAGCGCCACGTGGTCGACCCTGACCGAAGCGATCGCAACCGAAGCGCTCCCGAGCCGGACACGGTGAGAAGTGCGCTCGTCGCAGCCGTACACCGAGGCCGACTGTTTGTAGACGGCGACGCGGCTATCAGCGGCAATCACGCGCGCCCCGGCCGGCGCGCAATGCGCGGTGGCGGGGCTCGCCGTCTGGGTGGTGGTGGTACCGGTGTGCGCGGCAGAGCTGCCGCACGCGGCGAGCGCTAAGAGCGGAATGATGGTTGCGACGCGTCCGCGGATCTGTCTCACCGTAGCGCGGCTATTGCAGCGTCGCCGAACGTGTGACCGACCCATCGCGCCAGGTCAACTTCGACTTGTGCAGCTGGAGGCTGTAGCTCACGACGCCGGTGCCGGAGTCGAGCAGCTTCGCGTTGGCGTGTACCTCGACCCCCACGGAATGGCCGAACGACGGACTGAACGCGGTCACCGTCCACGCGACTGACGAGTCCGGCTTGACGACGATCACGTTTAGCTCCCAGCCGGCGAACCCCGGCCCGTAACTCAACGTCGTCGCGTTGTAGCTTCTCAGCACCCTGCCGTCGGACAGCCGGCGCACGTTGACCGTCTCAATGCCGCCCGGACTGCCGGGAGTGACGGCATATGCGGCGAGGTCCCCGCGCAGCGTGATCTGGCCGTCGATGGCCATAGCGGTAGGCGCGCCGCCCGCGGCCCCAAGCGCGCTGCGCTTCTTGGTGCTCCGGTCGCAGCCGTAGATGACGCCGCCCAGTTCGTATGTCTCCACGGTTTTACTGGTGCTGATGATTGAGGCCGCGCGCGGGGCGCATCGCTTCAGCGCGACTTTCGACTGCGCTACCGCGGCGCCCGCTGCAACGAGGGTCGCCACCGCAACAACGCTTGCCACCAGCCCACGCACGCAGGCGAATGTATCGCTGTCAGTAACCTCTCGCCACCAATCATGACCGTCACGCCGACTGCGCTCACACCGGAGGACGTCACATCGCTGGTGTCCGAACGCGACATCCGGTTCATCCGGCTGTGGTTCACGGACATTCTCGGACAGCTGAAAGCGTTCTCGATCAACGCGACCGAGCTCGCCGACGCGTTCGAGGGCGGGATGGGATTTGACGGCTCCTCGATCACAGGGTTCAACCCGATCGAGGAGTCGGACATGATCGCGATGCCCGATCCGGCCACGTTCGCGGTTCTGCCCTGGCGGCCAGCCGAGCAGGGCGTCGCGCGGATGTTCTGCGACATCCAGACGCCCGAGCGCACCCCGTACGAGGGCGACCCGCGCTACGTCCTGCGGCGTGCGCTCGAGCGGGCCGAGGCAATGGGCTTCGACCACTACTTCGTCGGGCCCGAGCTCGAGTACTTCTACTTCCGCGATTCCAAGTCCACCGAGGTGCTCGATGAGGGAGGCTATTTCGACCTAACGACGCTCGACGCGGGCACTGATCTCAGACGCGAGACGGTCCTCGCGCTCGAGCAGCTCGGGATCCACACCGAGTACACGCACCACGAGGTCGGGCCGAGCCAGCACGAGATCGACATGCGCTACTCGGACGCGCTCAAGATGGCCGACGACTGCATGACCTACCGAATCACGGTCAAGGAATACGCGATGAAGTACGGGCTCTATGCGACGTTCATGCCCAAGCCGATCTTCGGCAAGAACGGCTCGGGGATGCATACGCATCAGTCGCTCTTCCGCGGTGCCGACAACGCGTTCTTCGATCCCGACGACGAGTACTTCCTGTCCGACATCGGCAAGGCCTTCATCGCCGGTCAGCTGCGCCACGCGCGCGAGATCTGCTCGATCTTCGCCCAGTGGGTCAACTCCTACAAGCGGCTAGTCCCCGGGTACGAGGCACCCGTCTACGCGGCCTGGTCGCGACGCAACCGCTCGGCGCTCGTGCGCGTGCCGCTGTATCACCCGGGCAAGGAGAAGGCGACCCGCATGGAGCTGCGCTGCCCGGATCCCGCCTGCAACCCCTACCTGACTTTCGCCGTCCTGCTCCAGGCCGGGCTCGAGGGTGTCGAGCACGGCTACGAGCTCCCCGACGCGATGGAGAAGAACCTCTACCACCTCTCGCCGGATGAGCGGCGCCGGCTCGGGATCGAACAGCTACCGGAGACGCTCGGCGAGGCGATTGAGCTGACCGCCGAGTCGGAGCTCGTCCTGCGAACGCTCGGCGAGCACATGTTCAACCGCTACATAGAGATCAAGCGCCAAGAGTGGGACGACTACCGCGTGCAGGTGACGCCGTGGGAGCTCGAGCGCTACCTGCCGGTGCTCTGACGAGCTAGCGCAAGCCGAGCACGAGCTGCGCGTCGCGCACGACCGGATTGAACCCGAACACCAGGTAGTCCAGCCGTCCGATGACCGTTAGAGCTTTGGCGTTGCTGGCCGAGCTGGAGAACCCCGGCAGGGAGCGCGCAAGGGCCCCAAGCGCCCCGAAGTCGATGAACAGCGGCACCTCGCTGCCGGGCACGAGCTGGCTGCGTGCGCGCCCGAAGGTCGGGTTGGTGGCGAGCGTGCTGGCCGGAGCGAGCATGGTCTGAATGCTCGGCTCGTCGAAGGTTGCGAGGACCTCGCGGCCGAGATCCTGAACGACGATCTTCGGGATCGGGAGCAGGCCCCTGGTGATCGTGAACGAGCGCGGCCCGCCGGTAACGGTCAGGCTGTGGCTGCGGGACACGAGCGCGTGGATATCGCTCAGCAGGCGCAGCGCGGCCTGCGGGTCGCTCGGGTGAAGAACCAGGCCAGCGCCGAGGGTGGCGACCGATGTGCCTTGCATCGCCAGCTGGAAGCCGCCCAATGCGGGCAGCAGGTCGCGCCCGATGTTGATCCCGATCCGCTGCTGAAGAGCATTGAGGAGCGTGCTCGGGTTGAGGCCCCGGGACGAGGGCCGAGCTGTTGAACGAGTTCGTGAAGCTCGATGTGAGGCCGCTGGCAAGTGTCTTGGATGCCCCGGTACCGGTCGACAGCGCCAGCCAAGATTGGCCGGGCAGACCGCTGACGTCAGCCGTCGAGCGATGGCTGAGCACCGAGCTCGCCGAGGCGCGGATCTCGATGCCGAGCTGCTTGGAGGTGACCGAGAGCGCGGCGGTGATGCTGCTTGGCACCTGGCCGCGGGCGAGCATCGCTCCGAGTCGCTGTCGCGTGGCCGGACTCGTCGACGGCAGCGCACCGATCGCCGACACGACCGCGGGGCCGTTCACATACGAGCGCACCAGCGACCCCGCTGGCAGCGCGTCGAGCGTGGAGACGAACCCGGGCTGCGAACGCAGCCCCGCGCCGCCCGACGCATCGACGATCGCGTCGAACACTGCCGGCGCGGCGACGACGGCATAGGAGCGGTCAACGATTCCGAGCGCCACCGGCGAGCCGTTCTCGACGCCCTGCTGATAGGGCACACCGCGGTAGCTGGTCGACGTCAAGCTCGCGTTCTTCTCGGCTCGCTTGAGCGTGCGGAGCGCCGCGGTGGGGTCGTTGGTGGGCAGGATCAGCCCGAGTCCGGACTTCGAGAACGCGGTGAATACGACGCCGATCCGCTGTCCCAGCCACGGCCGCACGTCCTGTGCATAGCTGAGCCCAGATTGGTGGAACAGCCGGCCCACCGCCCGTTGGATCGACGCATCAGGGCTGTGTCCGATCAGCTTCGTCAGGCCGCTCTCCGCATCGCTCTGGGCGGAGCCCTGAGGTCGGACCGTCAGCTCTACGTAGAGCACCGACCGCGTCGGCGCGAGCTGGGCCGGGTCGAGCGCCGACGGCGATGCGCTCGATCCACAGCCGCCCGCCAGCAGGCCGGCGAGTACGACAGCAAGTGACGCGCACCTTGCCCTAATCCCCATTGGCAGAGAGGATACCCAGGTGCCCGCGCCTCGCATCACCGTCGTCGGGTCGGCCAACACCGACCACGTCGCCCGGTGCGAGCGGCTGCCGCGCCCCGGCGAGACGGTCACGGACGCCACGTTTGATCGCGCGCCCGGAGGCAAGGGCGCCAACCAGGCCGTGGCCGCCGCGCGCATGGGGGCCCAGGTACGGTTCGTGGGCCGGGTGGGGACCGACGACCTCGTCCTGCGCTCGCTGCAAAGCGACGGAGTCGACATCAGCGGCGTCGTGCGCGACGAGGGTGAGAGCGGCGTCGCGTTGATTCTGGTGGACGCGACCGGTGAGAACGTGATCGCCGTTGCGCCCGGCGCCAACCGGCGCTTGACCGCTGATGACGTCGAGGTCGGGGCGGCAGACGCGGTCATGTGTCAGCTCGAGATCCCGTTCGAGGCCGTCGCCGCGGCTGCCGCGCAGGCCCGGTTCTTCTGCCTCAACGCGGCTCCCGCTCGCGGCCCGCTGCCCGTCAATCCCGATTTGCTCGTCGTCAATCGCTACGAGTACGACGCGATCGGGCAGCCGCCCGGACTGGTCGCGCTCACTCTCGGCGAGGAAGGGGCCGCGCTCCTCGATGGAGGCGTCGAGGTTGCGCGTGCCCGCCCGCCGTCGGTGCGGGCGGTCGACGGCACCGCGGCCGGCGACGCGTTCTGCGCCGCGCTGGTCGTCTCGCTGCTCGAGGGGCTCGCTCGCGACGACGCGCTCAGGCGCGCCTGCGCGGCGGGTGCACTCGCGGCCTCGCGACCAGGTGCTCAGCCATCACTGCCGACAGCTGAGGAGGTTGATTCCCTCTGACCCCACGGCGAATCATCCTGGATTGCGACCCGGGCCACGACGACGCGATCGCCCTGCTGTTGGCGCTCGGAAGCCCGTCCGAGCTCGAGTTGGTCGGCGTCACGACCGTGTCTGGCAACCAGACACTCGAGAAGACCACCGCCAACGCGATCAGGGTCCTCGACCACATCGGCCGCGATGACATCCCGGTTGCCGCCGGCGCCGTGCGGCCACTCCTCCGCGAGCAGTACGTGGCCGCGGATGTTCACGGCGAGACGGGCCTCGATGGACCGGACCTGCCGCCGCCGGCGCGCGCGCCCGCGCTCGAGCACGCGATTGACTGGATCGCCGCGCAGTGCGCGCACGCTCCGGTCACGCTCGTGCCGACCGGACCGCTGACGAACATCGCTCTGCTGCTCGCGCGCTATCCCGGGATCGAGTCGCGGATCGAGCAGATCGTGCTGATGGGCGGCGCGTTCGGCGAGGGCAACGTGACTCCGGCGGCCGAGTTCAACATCTGGGTGGACCCGGAGGCGGCCGAGCGCGTGTTCGAGTCCGGGATCGATCTGACGATGGTGGGACTCGACGTGACCCACATGGCGCTGATGACGCCCGCGCATGCCGATCGGCTCGCAACGGGTGGGCGCGCCGGCAAGCTGGTCGCCGATCTGTTCGGGTTCTACTCGCGCTACCACCGCGAGCACTATGGCTGGGACGGCGCGCCGGTCCACGACGCATGCGCGGTCGCACACCTGATTGACCCGGCGCTGCTCGAGACGGTCCACTGCGGGGTGCGGATCGATACCGGCGGCGAACTATCGCGCGGGCGCACCAACGCCGATCGCCTCGGCCGCATGGGTTGGGAGCCGAACTGCCACTTGGCGGTCGACATCGACGCCGACCGGTTCCTCGAGCTGCTCGTCGAGCGGATTAGTTCGCTGGGCTAGCGGCCGGCGCGGCGCGGGGAGCGCGGTTGGCCGTCCAAGTGCGGTGCGCGAGTATCCCCGACAGCGCATAGATCGCGAGCGCGTTGATGCCGTGGAGCACGCCTACGATGGGCGCGTTCTGGGAGACCGAGCCGAGGATCGCCTGGATCACGCCGGCGAGCAGTAGGCCGCCCGTCAGCCGGACCATGGTTGGCCCGCACCGGCCGACTGCCGCGAGGACCAGCAGGACGACCATCACGATCACGATGACGTAGCCGAGGACAGCGTGGGCGCCAAACGCGTCGTCGATCGTCTTGTGCACGATCGGTCCATGTTTGGACTTATGGATCGCGTCGAATGCGCCAAACGCGGCCAGTGCGACTTGCACGACCACCGCTGCGAACAGCACGGAGGTCAGGTACCGAAACCCGGTCCTCATTGCGGCGGCATCCTATACACGAGGTCGGCGTCTACAGCGCCGCGGCCAGCTCCTCGGTATCCGTCACCGGCGCCTGGCAGACGAAGTGCTCGCAAACGTATGCTGCGGCGTGCCCGTCGACCGCATCGCGGCCTTCGAGCAGCGGGACGGAGCTGTCGCCGGCAGCAAGCACGAGATGGGGGCGATAGGCGCCCCGCACCGTCCGCAAGAGCTCGCCAGGCTCGGGGCCGACGATCGCCACCTCCTTGACGGGCGCGAGGTAAAAGTCGACCGCCCGCAGTAGGTGGCCGAACATCTGCGGATGGCGCGTGGCGAGGGGGAACAGGAGACGCAGTACGCCGAGCGCGTCGCGCTCATAGGAGCCCTCGCCCGAGAGCAGCGCCAGTCGCAGTAGGCCGAACGCTGCGGAAGCGTTTCCGGACGGAATCGGCGAGTCCTCGAGGTCCTTGCGTCGACCGACCAAGGTCTCCTGGTCGGGCGTGGTCGTGAAGAATCCACCACGCTCGGCATCCGCATAGGCCTTCAGCGCCTCGGCGGTGGCGACCGCCTCCTCGTACCAGCGTGGGTCGAAGGTCGCCTCGTACAGCGTGATCAGCGCCTCGAGCAGGAACGCGTGGTCGTCGAGGAACGCCGCTATCGATTCGGTGCGGAGCAGCCGTCCTTCCGCGTCTCGCCGCGTAGTGATCAGAAACGTCGCGCATGCACTCGCGGCCTCGAGGTAGTCGTCGCGCTCGAGCACCGCGCCGGCATCGGCCAGCGCCGAGATCATCAGCGCGTTCCACGAGGTGAGCTGCTTGTCGTCCAAGCCGGGCCGAACCCTGCTCGGAGCGCGTCTCGAGCAGCGCTTGCTTGACCGCGGGCGGCGCGGGCTCGTCGCCGGCGCGAAGGACGTATAGATCGCGCTCGAACGGGGCAAGCTCGAAGCACTCCTCGGCGCCGTGGGCCTGCAGCTCCTCGCGCGTCCAGACGTAGAACTTCCCTTCGACGCCCTCCGAGTCAGCATCGAGCGCGCTGTAGAAGCCGCCCTCGGGGGAGCGCATCTCGCGCAACGCCCAGTCGAGCGTCTCGCAGCAGACCTGCTTGAGCCGCTCTTCCCCGGACACCTGCCATCCGTGCAGATACGCGCGCGCGAGCAGCGCGTTGTCGTAGAGCATCTTCTCGAAGTGCGGCACCGTCCAGCTAGCGTCGACCGAATAGCGCGCGAATCCCCCGCCGAGCTGATCGTAGATGCCGCCGCGCGCCATCGCACGGAGCGTCTGAAGCGACATCTCCCGCTCGCCGCGCGCCAGCAACAGCTCGATCGTCGAGGCCTGGGGGAACTTCGGGGCAGCGCCCCAGCCGCCATTGGATCGATCGAAGTTGCCGGCCAGGCCGTCGACGGCCCGCGCCAACACCGCGTCTCGGATTGGCTCGCTCGAGGGCTCGAGCCTCGCCGTCGCGCCCAGGGACTGGGCCACTTGCGCGCCCTGGCGGCGGACGTCGTCCGGGCGCTTTGACCAGGTCTCCGCGACCGCGTCGAGAACCATCCGCCAGCTCGGTAGGCCATGCCTCGGCTCGGGCGGGAAATAAGTGCCGGCATAGAAGGGCTGCTGCTCGGGCGTGAGGAACGCATTCAGCGGCCAACCCCCGTGTCCGGTCATCGCTTGGCAGGCCTCCATACACATCGCGTCTATGTCCGGGCGCTCCTCGCGGTCGATCTTGACAGCGATGAAGCGCTCGTTCATGACATCGGCGATCTCGGGGTCCTCGAAGGACTCATGCGCCATTACGTGGCACCAGTGGCAGGCGGAGTAACCGATCGAGACGAGCAGCGGGCGGTTCTCCTGGCGCGCGCGCGCGAGGGCCTCCTCGCCCCAGGGGTACCAGTTGACCGGATTGTCCTTGTGCTGGAGGAGGTACGGCGAGGTCTCAGCGGCCAGGCGGTTGGGCACCTACCAAACGCTAGCGACCACCACATCCGCGCGGTATAGGCTCAACCGATGCCCGTCGTGACCGGCCCCCAAGGGCGGACCCTCGAAGTCACCCTCGGTGGCCCTGGCGACGGCCGTGCAGTGATCTTCCACAACGGAACCCCAGGGGCGGGGACGCTGTTTGATCCGATGGTGCAGGAGGGCGCGTCGCGCGGCCTGCGCCACGTCGCGTACTCCCGTCCCGGCTATGGGGGCTCTGATCGTCACGCCGGGCGCGCGGTTGGCGATTGCGTGACCGACGTGACCGCGATCGCGGATCAGCTTGGGATCGATCGCTTCTTCGTCGTTGGCCAGTCGGGTGGTGGCCCGCACGCGCTCGCATGCGCGGCGCTGCTCGGAGAGCGTGTGATCGCGGCGGCATCGGTCGCGGGCGTCGCTCCACGTGACGCACACGGACTCGACTGGCTGGCCGGCATGGGGCACGAGAACGTCGAGGAGTTCGACGCTGCTGCAGCAGACGCAGATGGGTTGCTCGCGTACCTGCGGCAGCACGGCGACGCATTGATGAACGCGAGCCCTGCCGAGCTCCACGCGGCGCTCGGCGATCTTGTCTCGGACGTCGATCGGCAGGCGCTCACGGCGGAGTTTGCCGAGTTCCTCGCCGACCAAGTGCGCGTGGGTCTCAAGCCCGGGCTCTGGGGCTGGTTCGACGACGACCTCGCGTTCATGCGCGACTGGGGGTTCGATCTCGGCGTGATCGAGCGCCCGGTCACGATCTGGCAGGGCGAGCAAGACCGGTTCGTCCCATTCGCTCATGGCGAGTGGCTCGCCGGGAACGTCGCGGGGGCGACCGCGAAGCTCCGTCCGCAGGACGGCCACCTATCGCTCCTCGTCGGCTCGTACGACGAGATCCTCGACGATCTGCTCGCTGCCGAATGACGGGCTCGATCCACGAAGTCCGCCCAGACGCGTTCCTGCCGGAAGCGATCTTCGGTTAGCTTTGTAGCGTGCCCGAGTCAGTCACAGCCCAAGGCGCACCCGCTGCGATCGGCCCGTATGTGCACGCGGTCAAGGTCGGCGGGCTGCTGTTCTGCTCGGGTCAGGTCGCGCTCGATCCTCGCACCGGCGATCTGATCGACGCCCCCGCAGCCGACCAGGCCGGGCGCTGCCTCGAGCATCTGTCGGCGATCTGCGCCGCCGCCGGAACGACCCTCGGCAGTGCCGTCAGGATGACGATCTACCTGACCGACATGTCCTCGTTTGCTGCCGTCAATGAGGTCTACGGCTCATTCTTCGAGTCGAATCCGCCGGCACGCGTGACCGTCGGCGTCGCGGCGCTGCCTCGCGGCGCGAAGGTCGAGATCGACGCGATCGTCGCGCTCGAGGAGTGAGCCTTTACGACATTCGCCGCGCCGCCGAGGCCGGCCAGGGGATCATTCGCGTCACGCCGATCCTGAGTTCGCGGACGCTGTCGGAGCGCGCGGGGGCGACGGTCGTCCTGAAGGCCGAGAATCTCCAGCGAACCGGGTCGTTCAAGCTTCGCGGCGCGCTCGCGAAGATCGCGGCGCTTGGCGACGGGTGCGCGGCCGGGGTCGTGACGGCGAGCGCCGGTAACCACGGCCAGGCGGTCGCGTACGCAGCGCGGGCCCGGGGAGTGCGATGTGAGGTGTTCATGCCAGAGACCGCCGCCGTGGCAAAGCTCGATGCGGCCGTGTCGTTGGGCGCGACCGTCCACCTCGTCGGGACGAGTGTCGATGAGTCACTCGACGCCGCTCGCCTGCGAGCGCAGGAGGGCGGACTGGCGTTCGTGCATCCGTTCGACGATCCCGATGTGATCTCCGGTCAGGGCACGATCGGCCTCGAGTTGCTCGAGCAGGTGCCCGACCTCGTGCGCGTGATCGTCCCGATTGGCGGTGGTGGGCTGATCTCCGGCATCGCGATCGCGCTCCCGAACGTCGAAGTGATCGGGGTTCAGGTCGAGGCGTGCGCCCCAGTGGCCGCCTCGCTGGAGGCGGGGCACCCCGTCAGCGTCGATAAGGCGTTGACGATTGCCGACGGGATCGCGGTCAAGCGACCCGGAGGGTTGACGCTCGACCTGATCCGCCGCCATGTCGATCAGGTGGTGGTCGTCGGGGAGGACGACGTCGGCGAGGCGATGGTGTTCATGCTCGAGCGGGCGAAGCTCGTGGTCGAGGGAGCGGGTGCGGTCGGCGTGGCGGCCCTGTTGGCCGGGCGCGTTGCGCTGGACGGCTCGGGGACGACCGTCGTGATCCTTTCGGGCGGGAATATCGACGCGGGTCTGCTCGCACACATCGTTCGCCGTCACGAGACACAGGCCGGGCGGCGTCTGGTGCTACTCGCGCGAGTGCCCGATCTGCCCGGCGCCCTCGCAGAGTTGCTGGCGCTGGTCGGCGAGCATGGCGCGAACCTGCTCGACGTCGAGCACATCCGCGAAGGCTTTGACCTCCACGTCCGCGAGACCGCCGTTCAACTGGTTCTAGAGACTCGCGGCCTTGACCATGCCGACGAGGTCACGCGCGCTGTGCGTGAGGCCGGCTACGGCGAGCCGCCTCCTCCACCAACATCCTGATCACGCGGCTGCGCTCGTCTGCTTCGGGGTGCCACTGGACACCGAGCACGAACTGCTCGCCGGGAACCTCGATCGCCTCTGGCAGCTCATCCAAGGCGGAGGTTCCGGTGACCGCCAAACTGTCGCCCAGCGTGGCGATTGCCTGGTGGTGGTGCGACTTGACGCCGTGAAGCTCCTCGCCCGCGGCGCGTGCAGCGAGCGAGCCTCGATGCAGGTGCACGTCGTGATCTGAGTTATCGAAGCTGCCGAGGATGCGGCGGTGCTCCTCGTGTCCCACGTCATCGGGAACATGCTGGGCGAGTGTCCCTCCGAAGGCGATGTTCAGAAGCTGCATCCCGCGGCAGATCCCCAGCACGGGCATCTCGCGCGCGACCGCGCGGCGCGTGAGCGCGAGCTCGACGCGGTCGCGCTGTGGCACGGTCCCGTTGGTCTTGGGGTGCGGCTCGTGGCCGTAGCTCGCGGGGTCGATGTCGGCGCCCCCGGCGAGGATCAGCGCATCGATCAGGTCCAGGACCTCATCCGGACTCGCTTCGAGCCCCGGGTCCGGAGGGATCATCAGCGGGAGTCCGCCGGCATCCTGGATCGCGACCACGTAGTCGTGCGGCAGCAGGACGGCGGGCCGGTCCCAGGCGCCCCAGCGCGCGCGTTCGAGCGCGGCGCAGATTCCGATGACGGGTCTCATCGTCCTGAGCGTAGCTGCGCCCGCTTGACCTTGCCGCTGGCCGTTTTTGGAAGTTCGGAGACGAAGTCGACGATCCGCGGGTATTTGTATGGGGCGGTTTCGCGCTTGACGTGGTCTTGCAGGTCGGTGGCGAGGTCGTTGCTCGGGGCAAAGCCGTCGCGCAACACCACCACTGCCCGTACGACCGCACCGCGCTCCTCATCGGGCGCCGCGACGACTGCCGCTTCGGCCACGGCGGCATGAGAGACGAGCGCCGACTCGACCTCGAACGGCCCGATCCGGTACCCGGCAGAGATGATCACGTCGTCGGTGCGGCCCTCGAAGTACAGATAGCCGTCCCCGTCCTGGCGGACCCGATCGCCTGTTCGCCAGGGGCCGTCCGGCGCCTCGGTCCCATCCAGGTAGCCGACGAAGAAGGTCGGGTCGGTCTCGGGCCGCCTGAGGACGAGCTCGCCGTCCTCGACGCTCAGGTCTACGCCTGGGAGCGGCAGACCCATCGATCCGGGCCGGGCCTGTGCACCGACCGGGTTGGCCGTCAGCTGACCGGTCTCGGTCTGGCCGTACCCGTCGCGGATCTGCAGCCCGGTCGCGTCCTCGAACGTGCGGATCACCTCCGGGTTGAGCGCCTCTCCTGCCGCGACCAGCTCGCGCAGTGTTTCCAAGCGTGGGATCTCGGCGCGCTTGGCGATCACGCGGTACTCGGTCGGGGCCATGCAGAGGACGTCGACTTGCTCCTGCTCGAGGATCTGTAAGCGCTCCTGGGGGTCGAACCGAGCGTCGTGCAGGAGCGCCGCCGCTCCTCTGATCCACGGCGCGATGAACACGTTGCGGGCCGATTTGGACCAGCCGCTGGCGGCCGTGCACCAGACCAGGTCCCCCGGTCTCGCCCCCAGCCAGTGCTCGGACTGGAGCTCCTGCCCGGGGAGGTAGCGCTGCCCATGGACGACGCCCTTCGGTTCGCCGGTCGTACCGCTCGTGAAGGTGATCAGACAGGGATCGGTGGCGCCCAGATCCACGGCCTCAGCCGGTGGCGCCGGTGCTGCAACCTCACTAATCCACAATATTCCACAATCCGGTGCAGCACCCTCGAGGGCGGCGCTGTTGCGCTCGTCGGCGACGATCAGCTTCGGCCGCGCCGCATCCAGTCGCAGACGCAGATCTTTACCCCGCAGCTGCTCGTTGCAGGGCAGGGCGACCGCGCCGATCCGAAAGCACGCCACCATGGCCAGCACCCACTCGGGGCGGTTGCCGATCAAGGTCATGACCACGTCGCCGCGCCCGACCCCCCGCTCGGCGAACGCGCCGGCGAGCCGCGCGGCGCGGTCCGACACTTCCCCGAACGACCACTCCTTGCGCGTGCCGCCGCGCGCCAGCTCGACCAGTGCCAGCCGGTCCGGCGGAGCCCTGTCGACGACGTCGCGCGCGAAGTTCATCTGGCAGGATCGTGCCGCATCACCTTCTGGAACGGCGTTCTGTGGTTGCACCTGGTCGCGATGGCGTTCTTCGTCGGCGGCCAGCTAATGCTGGCGGCGATCGTCGTCCCGGTCTTGCGCGGCTCGGACGCGATGCGCACAGCCGCACGTCGGTTTGGGGCCGGAACGGTGGTCGCTGTCGGCGTGCTTGTGATCACGGGTGCCGCGATGGCCTCCCACTACCACCGCTGGAGCGATTCGACGCTTCAGGTCAAGCTCGGGCTGGTGGTGCTGGTGACGCTGCTGATTGGCGCCCACCTGCGCAAGCCCGATTGGCATGTGCTCGACGCGGCGATCTTCGCGGTCTCGCTGGCGATCGTGTGGCTGGGAATCGTCGTCGCGGGTTGACAGGCCGCAGCAATCTCTGATAGAGCTGCGCAGGGCGCACGACACGAGGAGAGGGCAATGAGCATGCGTTTCTGGGGCTGTGCTGTGGTAGTAGCGGCGATGCTGATCATCACCGGGGCGGCAAACGCGGCGACCTTCACCGTTACAACGGGGACCGACTCCAACGATGGAGCCTGCACGGCGTCCCAGTGCTCGTTGCGCGACGCGATCGTGGCTGCCGATACGGCGGGCGGTGTCAGCACGATCACGGTGCCGGCGGGTACCTACAAGCTGACGATCGCCTCGACGGGGGCGAATGATCCGACCACCGGCGATCTCGACATCAACAACAGCGCAGCGGTGACGATCAACGGCGCCGGATCCGGGTCGACGACGATCGATGCGAACAACGTCGACCGCGCCTTCGCCGTGCAGAACGGCGCGTCGTTGACGCTGTCGGGGATGACGATCCAGAACGGCAACCCGTCGTCGAGCTCGAGCGGTACGCAATACGGGGGCGCGATCTACTCCGACGGGGCGCTGTCGGTCACCGGCGACGTCGCGTTCCAGGACAACAGCGCGCTGACCGGCGAGTACGGCGGCGCGATCTACGCCGACGCGGACAGCGGCAGCACGCTGTCGCTCACCGGAGCGACGTTCGTGCGCAACAACGCGCTTTACGGCGGCGCGGTCGCGCTCAACCAGCCTGGGACGGCATCGATCTCGCGGAGCGCGTTCACACTCAACAACGCCAACTTCGAGGACGGCGGGGCGATCTACGGCGAGAACGGCGGCCTCGCCGCCGACTCGCTCACGTTCACCGGCAACGACTCGTCGTACGGCGGCGCGATCTACTGGTCGGATGGGGCCGACAGCCCGGTGACGGTGACGAACAGCTCCTTCGCAGGCAACGCCGCCGCCTGGGAGCAGGGCGGCGCGATCGTCGACTATGGCAGCTCCTCGATGACGCTCGACTCAGACCGGTTCGTCGGCAACACCGGCGGGGAAGGCGGCGCGTTGGAATTCGACTCCAGCGCGAGCACGCCCACGTACACGCTGAACGGTGACGAGCTCGACGCCAACGTCGCGACCGGCGACGGAACGGTGTACTGGCTGAAGGGCACGCTCAGCTCGAGCGGATCGTCGTTCATCGGAAACCAGGGCGGCGAGTACGGCGGCGGGCTCTACGCCGACTCCGGCGGCGCGCTGTCGCTGACCAACGTGACCATCAGCGGCAACGAGGCCGGCCACGGCGGCGGGATCTACTTCGCTAAGAACACGCCGACCAGCCTGACCAACGACACGATCGCGTACAACAGCGCGGGTGGCACCCAGGGTGGCGGGATCTACGATCCCAACGACCACGCCACAACCGGCTCGGGGGCGACCGGCGTGCTGAACACGATCGTGGCCGACAACCGCGGCGGCGATTGCGGCAACGGCGTCGGCACGACGCAGTTCCCGGCGCCAGTCGACGCGGGCCACAATCTCGACGGCGATTCGAGCTGTTTCGGGGGTCTCGGCGTGGCCGGCGATCTCGTGGGCAAGGATCCGCTGCTGGCCCAGGCGGCCGATAACGGCGGATCGGTGCTGACCGACCGGCTCGAGTCCGGCAGCCCGGCGATCGACGCCGGAACGAACACCGGTTGCCCGGCGACTGACGCGCGTGGGGTCTCGCGGCCGCAGGGCGCGGCCTGCGACATCGGGGCGTACGAGGTCGCGGCCTCGCAGCTGTCGGCGTCAAACAGCGCGCCGTCGCGTGCCGATACGGGCGTGCCGTTCACGTACACGATCACGGTCACTGCAAGCGGCTCCGGCCCGTCGACGGGCACGACGGTCACAGACCAGCTGCCCTCGGGCGAGACGCTATACGGCGCGAACCCGTCGCAGGGCGTGTGCACATCGTCGGGTTCACCGGCGAAGGTCACCTGCGCACTTGGAACGGTTGCCGCTGGCAAGAACGCGACCGTGACGCTCCTGGTCGCCGAGGCCAAGCGCGGTTCGGTGACGGACACCTCGACGGCCACCAACGACGAGGGCGCCAACGTGTCGGCGTCGGCGACGACCAAGATCGCCGCCGTGCCGGCGGGTGCCGGCGGGCCGAAGGCGACCACCGGTGGCCATCGGCACCTCACCATCAACGGCGTCAAGCTGCTCGGCAAAGTGAATACGGGCGGTCAGCCCACCGAGTACTTCTTCCAGTACGGGACGAAGAGGTGGCTGGGGATGGCCAGCCGTCTGCTGAGGTCGACCTCATCGAAGTCCGTGACGCGGGAAATCGTGCACCTGATGGCCGGAACGAAGTACTTCTTCCGGCTCGTTGCGGCCAACGACAGCGGCGTCTCGTACGGGAAGGTGCATTCGTTCCGCACGAAGAGCTAGTTCTCTAAAGCGGCGAGGGGCGGCCCGCTAGCCGCCCATCAGCCCGCTGCTAGGCTCGATTCGGGATGGGACTGATGTACGGAACGGGACCGCTCGGCAAGCGGCCGGCCGGCGAGTTCAACGCCGCCCCGCACGGTCTACCTCGAGCCAACCCCCAAGCGCGTGCGCGTCGAGGTCGGCGGCGAGACCATCGCCGACAGCCGCACGGCGATGCTGCTGCACGAGTCGGGGCTGCAGCCGATCTACTACTTCCCGCCCGAGGACGTACGCGACGACGTGCTCGAGCCGACCGACAAGCACACCCACTGCCCGAAGAAGGGCGACGCGTCCTACTACAGCATCCGGGTCGGTGACCGTGTCGTCGAGAGCGGCGCCTGGTACTACCCGGAGCCGCTGCCCGACGCCCCGCCCGCGCTGAGGGGTCTGATCGCGTTCTACTTCGACAAGGTCGACCGCTGGCTCGAGGAGGACGAGGAAATCGGCATCCACCCGCGCGATCCCTACCACCGGATCGACGTACTGAGCACCGATCGGCATGTGCGGATCTCCCTAGACGGGGAGCTGCTGGCCGAGAGCGAGCGGGCCGTCGCTTTGTTCGAGTCGAGCCTTCCTGCTCGCTGGTACATCCCGCTCGAGGACGTCGTCGCCGAGCTCGAGCCGAGCGACACCACGACCGGCTGCCCGTACAAGGGAACCGCGAGCTACTACTCGGTGAACGGGGAGCAGGACCTCGTCTGGTACTACGCCGACCCGCTGCCCGAGGTGGCACGCATAAAAGGGCTGGTCTGCTTCTTCAACGAGAAGGTGGACCTGGAACTCGACGGCGAGCTGCAGGAGCGTCCGGAATCGCCCTGGAGCAAGGGACACGGCGGACGCGCGCCCGCACGTCACTGAGCGCCGGGCAAGACCATCTGGGTGCAGACGAAGTTCGCGGCCAGGCGCCCCGCCTTCTGCACCCGAACCTCCCACACCTGCGTCCTTCGTCCTCGGTGAAGCGGCTCGCCGACGGCCACCAGCTCGTCGCCGACGACGCCCGAGGCGAAGACGTTCATCTTGAGCTCTGAAGTAGTGAAGTTCTGGCCCGCGGGCAGGTTGCGCATCGTTCCCCAAGCGGCGATGGTGTCCGCGAAAGCAACCCAGACGCCGCCGTGGACGTAGCCGCCGGGGTGGAGGTGGCGCTCGTCGACCAGCAGGCGCCCCGCCACACGGTCATCCTCGATCTCGACTAGCTCGATCCCGAGGTTGCCGGGGAAGGATCCGCTGAGCGCGCCGGCCGAAGCGGCGGCCGTGATCTCGGGGTTGGCAGGCATCGCGCGAGTCTATGGCGTGCGCTGGCGCACGAGGTCGTGCAGGCGATCCGCCTCTCTGGCCGAGCGATATTTGATCCTCTGCCAGGTGATCCGGTCTGTGACGTGGCCGGCGACCAGACGATCCATGTCCCGATCCCGATCGCTCTCGAACGTATCCCGGTCGTTGTGGAACTCCCAGCTGTCGAGCTCGATCACGATCTTCTGGTCTGGGAACAGGGCGTCGGCCTCGTAGCCGGCGACCCATGTGCTCATGACTGGCGCCGGAAGCCCGTATTGCTTGCAGAAGGCCGGAAACTCGTCCTCCCACTCGGAGCGCGTGGGGCCGCCCTTGACCTCGAGAAGGGCTTTCAGCTTTCGCGTGCCCGGGTGGCGCGGGAAGCGGTCGATGACGTCCTGGATGTGGTGCGGGCGAAGGCGCGCCTGCTCCGAGCGGCGGCCGTCGTTGTAAGCGCGCTTTAGGGCCTTGTCGGTCAGGGTCGGTGCGCAGTCGAGGAGCGTGCGCGCCGGGCTCGTGACCCGGATGTCTTGGTGGCGTCGGAAGTCCCGGCCGACGAGGCCTCTTGGGGCGGTGGACTTTGATCCCCTCAGGGCGTCGGTCACCCGGGACGGTGACGTGCATGGTCGAGGGCCAGCGGCCCAGCCCCCACAGCGCGAGCGCCGCGTGGTGGCTGAGCGCCGCGCCGGGCCCGCATGCGAGGACGGCGGCGGCGGCGCGTTCGAGGGCCGTCTTCGGTGGACGGCCGACACCGTAGACGCCTGGGTAGACGCGGTAGAGGCGCCCGAGCTTGACGCGGTACTGGATCTGGCGGTGAGTGAGGCCGAGGCCCACCAGCTGCTGGTGCTTGACATTGCCGTGAAGGGAGCGCCCCGCGATTCTCGGGTCTTGGGATGCTCGCGACACATGTTGTCGTTCTGGTCCCACGCCCCCAATAGAGGGCCGACGGCCCTCGTCCTCGCCCCCCAGCCGACCGAAAAATGACAGAGTTGCGACATATGGCGACCACGACGACCCCCCAGACAGACGAGCAGAAGGCGATCACGGAGATGGTGCGGCAGTTCGCCGACGAGCAGATCATCCCCAACGCCGAGCACTACGACCACGAGGACAGCTTCCCTGAGCCAATCGTCGAGCAGATGAAGGAGCTCGGGCTATTCGGCGTCACGATCCCCGAGGAGTACGGGGGGATGGGGCTTGACCTGACGACCTACGCGATGATCGTGGAGGAGCTCAGCCGCGGCTGGATATCGATCTCGGGCATCGTCAACACCCACTTCATCGGCTCCTACCTGCTGATGAAGTTCGGCACCGACGAGCAGAAGGAGGCCTATCTGCCGAAGATGGCCACGGGCGAGATGCGAGCGGCGTTCAGCCTCTCGGAGCCCGAGGTCGGCTCCGACGTGCAGGGCATCAAGACGGCCGCCAAGCGCACCGACGACGGCTACGAGATCAACGGCCAGAAGATGTGGGTCACCAACGGCCTCCTGAGCAGCCTCGTGTTCGTGCTCGCCAAGACCGACCCTCAGGCTGAGCCCAGGTACAAGGGCATGACGTGCTTCATCTGCGAGAAGGAGCCCGGCCAGGATGAGAACGACGGCCTGACGATCCCGCCCAAGATCAAGAAGCTCGGCTACAAGGGCGTCGAGTCGACTGAGCTCGTGTTCGACGGCTACAAGGTGCCGGCGGAGCGGATCCTCGGCGGCGAGGAGGACGGCCTCGGCCAGGGCTTCGTGCAGATGATGGACGCGCTCGAGGTCGGCCGCGTCAACGTCGCGGCCCGCGGCGTCGGAATCGCCCAAAGAGCCTTGGAGCTCGCCCTGAAGTACAGCCAGGAGCGCAGCACGTTTGGCAAGCCCATCGCCCAGCACCAGGCGATCCAGTTCAAGCTCGCCGACATGGCCACCCAGGTCGACGCGGCGCGTCTGCTCACGCAGCGCGCCGCGCGCATGAAGGACGCGGGCGAGCGCTCAGACCTCGAGGCCGGGATGGCGAAGCTGTTCGCCTCCGAGGCCGGCCGTTTCTGCGTCGAGGAATCGTTTCGCATCCACGGCGGCTACGGCTACTCCAAGGAATACGAGATCGAGCGCCTGTATCGCGATGCGCCGCTGCTGCTGATCGGCGAGGGCACCTCGGAGATCCAGCGAATGGTGATCGGGCGCACCCTTCTGAAGCGCCACAAGATCTAGCGGGCGGGCGAGCCCGCGAGTCGCACCCGCCCTGAGAGCCTGGGGTAGAACAATACCCTCGGGCGGCCTCTACCAAAGAACCGATACAAGCCTTGCCGCCGGAGTAACGGCAATACCCGGTGGCAGCCACCCAAAGATTGGGGGGTGGATGTGGGGGCATCGGGCTATCTGCGGCACGAGGCCGCGGATAGCCCGCTCACCAACCCGGGGCTCTACGCCGGCGCGCGCTCCGAGACGTATGCGTCGGCTGGCTCCAGCAGCTGCCGGACCTCCTCGCGCGTCTCGTCGGTATTGGGGTGGCCATGCACCGACGCCGCGTGCTCCGTGGCCGCCCGCAGGACCTCGTCCTCGTCACCGATGATCACAAGCGAGCAACCTGACTCGCTCGGGAACCGGCGGCAATCCGCCATCATCCGTGCCATCTCTCCTCCTTTACCTCGGTGAATACACTCGGCTGATCGACACGAAATCACTCATTGAGACCGCCGTCAACCGTTTCCTGGACGAGGTCCCGGCACTGAAGCAGCTGAAGCTGGTCACCGGGCTCGAGTTGCGGGGACGGGGGGATATCCAGATGTACCGGATCGAGATGCCCGGTCCGAAGGTGACCAAGGACATCGCCTCCGACGCGAAGGTCAGCCTCTCGGTTCCGCGCTCGCACTTCAACGAGCTAGCGACGAAGGGCCATGTCAAAGAGTGGCGCGAGGCGTTCGTGCACGGCGACGCGAAGGCGACCGGTATCGAGCAGGTGCTGAAGCTGATCGTCAACGTCGTGGAGCGCCAGGAAGAGCGGGCGAGGACGCGCAAGGCCCACTCATAGGGCCAGCGACTCGGCCTCCGCCAGCTGTTCTTCGACCAACTGTAGGCCGGCGTCCCAGAAGCCCGGGTCGGCGAGGTCGATTCCCACGATCGCACCGAGCTCCTCGGGGCTGCGCGAGCCGCCGGCCGCCAGCAGGTCCAGATAGCGGGGGACAAACGATTGCCCTTCCTCGGCGTAGAGGCGGTAGATCGACAGCGCCAGCAGCTGGCCGTACGCATACGCGTACACATAGCCGGGCGTGTTGATGAAGTGCGGGATGTAGGACCACCACATCCGGTAGCCGTCGGTGATCTCGACCGAGTCGGCGAACATCTCGGCCTGGCTTTCGCTCCACAGCTCGGCGATCCGCTCGACTGATAGCTCGCCCTCGGTCCGGCGCCGCGTGTGCATCAGGTGCTCGAACCGGTTCATCGCTATCTGCCTGAACACCGTCGCGACCGCGCCGTCGATGCGGTCGGCGAGCAGGTCGAGACGGGCCTTTTCGTCGTTCGTGGCGTCCAGCAGGCGCCCGAACACAAGCGTCTCGCCGAACACCGATGCGGTCTCGGCGAGCGTCAGCGGCGTCGAGTGATGGAAGATGCCTTGCGGCTGGGCGAATGCGGCGTGCAGTCCATGGCCGAGCTCGTGGGCCATCGTCAGCACGTCGCGCCGGCGCGCGGTGAAGTTCAGCAGCACGTAGGGGTGGACGCTCGGCACCGTGTAGGAACAGAAGGCGCCGCCGCGCTTGTTCGGGCGCACCGGAGCATCGATCCAGCTCTCATCGAAGAAGCGCCGCGCAACCTCGCCGGTTTGGGCTGAGAACGATTCGTAGGTGTCGAGCACCAGGTCGCGCGCGTCGGCGAACGAATAGCTGACGTCCTCGGCCGACACGGGTGCCATCCGGTCGAAGTCGGCGAGTCGCTCGACTCCGAGCAGCTTCGCCTTGAGGCGGTACCAGCGCTGCGGGATGTCGTAGCGCGCGCGGACCGCGTCGATCAGCGCCATGACCGACTCGTCCGAGGCCTCGTTTGCGAGGTTGCGCGAGGCCAGCCAGTGCGGGTACGCGCGCAGGCGATCCTCGACGGACTTGTCGTGGATCAGCGTGTTGTAGATGAAGGCTCGCGTGCGAAGCCCCGGCTCGAGCGTCTCGGACACCGCCTGCGCGGTTGCGCGGCGCTGATCGCGGTCGGCCAGTTGCAAGCGGCTCAGCGCGACGTCGAGCGGCACCTCGTCGCCGTCGAGCGGGACGCGGAGCGCTGCGACAACCTCGCCGAACAGCCGCGCCCACGCGCGCTGCGAGGAGATCGCCTTCTCGGCCAGGATCTTCTCCTCGGGCTCCGAGAGCAGGTGGGGCCGGTAGCGTCGCGCGCTTCGTAGGTGGTGCCGGCAGAACTCGATCTCGTCCGTCTCGAGTAGCTCATCGGCGTGCTCGTCGTCGAGCGCCGCCCACTCGAGCTCGAAGAACAGCAGCTTGGTCTCGACCTCGGTCGCGCGTTCCTGCATCCGCTGGAGCAGCGCGCCGCGAGGCGAGTCGGCCTGGTCGGTCGAGAACCACAGCGATGCGTACGAAGCGGCCCGTCCGACGATGTCCTCGATCCGCGCGAGCTCGTGCATCGCCTCGGCGAGGCCCGCCCCATCGAGATCGGCGATGCGGCCCGCGTGCTGCTCGGCAAACGCGCTTGCGCGCTCGGTGGCTTCGTCGAGGAGCTGATCGACGCTCCGCCCGTCGATCAGCGGGTCGAGGTCCCACTCGGTGGCGAGCAGCTCTGGGTCGTCGAGGTGTTCCCCTGTCGTGGCCACCGCTCGGGGAGGTTAGCCAGACCGTCTCGACCTCGTCGATCTGTGGTAGCGTCTAGAATAATGTTCTAGTGGCGACGAGGAGGTCAGCCAATGGCCGTGACCTATGAAGAAGTGGTCCAGGGGATAACGCCGGCGGAGCAAGAGCTCGTCCGCGTGGAGCGCGACGGCGCCCGTGCAATCGTGACGCTCGACGATCCCGCCAAGCTCAACCCGCTGAGCGCCGCGCTCACGCTGCAGCTCCACGCTCGGCTCGCCGACCTGGCGGCCGATCGGGAGCTGCGGGCGATAGTCATCACCGGGCGCGATCCGGCTTTCAGTGCCGGCGGAGACCTGCGACTGATGGTCGACGTCGCGCATCCGATGGTCGACGGCAGCCCCGCTGGGGCGACCGATGCCTGGCGTTGGATTCGCAACCAGTTCGGTGGTATCGCGCGTCTGATCGCCCGAACCGACAAGGCCTTCATCGCCGCCGTCAACGGCCCCGCCGCCGGCGTGGGGTTGGCGTTCGCGCTCGCGTGCGACGTGCTCATCCTCTCCGAACGAGCCGAGATCGTCCCGGCCTTTGGACGGATCGGACTGGTGCCCGAGGTGGGCACCAGCTGGCACCTGACTCGCCGGCTGGGCTACCAGCGCACGTTCGGATTGTTCGCGTCCGGTGAACACCTTTCGGGGAGGGAGGCATTTGACCTCGGGCTCGGCAACGAGCTCGTCGGTCACGAAGATCTGTTGCCGAGCGCCATCAAGTGGTGCGAGCGGATCGAGCGCCTGCCAGCGCACGTGCTCGAGATGACGAAGCCGCTCTTGCGCCAGAGCTCCGACATGACCTGGGAGCAGGCGATCACGGTCGAGGAGTTCGCCGAGCCGATGTGCTTCACGACCGCGGCACACCGGGACGCGGTCCGGGAGCTGCTTGGCCGCATGAGCGAGCTGCCGTTCATCGATGCGCACACGATCGCGGTGAACGCTCCGTCGCGTGCAGTGTGGGCCGCGGTCGACGCTGTGATGGCAATCGAGCGACCCAACCCGCTGGCGCGGGCGCTCGGGTGCGTCGATGATGGAGGCTTCCATGTCGTGCGCGATGAGCGTCCCGCGCTGGTGGCGCTCGGCGGCGCGCACCGGTTTGCGCGCTACGAGTTGAGGTTCGTGCTCGGGGGCGAGGGCGCATTGCGGGCCGAGACCCGGGCCCAGTTCCCGGGGCTGCGAGGCGCCCTCTATCGGGCGCTCGTGATCGGCACCCGTGGCCACGTTCTTGCGACGCGGTATCTGCTGCACCGGATCAAGCGACGAGCCGAGAGCGGGACATAGGGCTAGCTACGCTTGCGCTCGATCACATGACGGCGCGGAAAGTAGCGGTGGGTTTGGCGACGGCGGCGACAACCGTCGGGATTGGTGCCTGTAGCGGTGGCGAAGGCCCGCACACCCCGTCCGTCGGGGACGTGCCCCTGGTGCCCGGGGGCAATGTCGTGCTGCAGACCCGCGACTGCAACAGCGGCGCAAACGCATACTGTGGAATCGTGCTGGTGGTCCAGAACCGGCGTTACGCGTCCTCGCGCAGCCTCGTGCTCGCCGAGCGCGACCGACTCAGAGCCAATGGGTGGAGCGGCGTCAGTCCAGACTCGGGAAACGAGCTCGCCAACGAGTCGCCAGGCAACAAGCTGCGCCTCACCTACGCGACCGCCGCCAACGACCTACAGGGGGTCGAGCTCGGCTGGATCGCAAGGCCGGGCAAGCTCGCAGGTCCGTTCGCGATGACGCTCGACCGAGCCGTCTTCAGCGGTGTGCCGACGATGTCCCTCCTGCTCGAAACGGGCGTTCAGTGAGGACCGAGTTTCAGCCGCCGGTCGTCACCGACGGCGATCGCGCTGCGTCCCGCGAGCAGGTCGCGTAGGTCCGCGCCGACCAGTTCCTCGCGCCAGCCGGTGAGCGTCCGGACCCCGGGTTCTGGATCTCCGCGGCGCGCCGCGCCGATGATCGCGTCGAGCTCGGAGCGCGAGGCGATCAGCTCGTACGCGAGGCCGGCCTCTAGCGCTCGGGCGCGCAACAGCGCCTCGGCCAGCGCGATCAGCGGTGAGTCGGACGCGTCCGAGCGGGGCCCTGCCGGGTCACGTGGGATCGGTGGGTCGCTCAGGCCCTGCTTGATCACGTCGATGATCGCGTTGCCTCGGCGCCGGATCACCGATTGGTGCATGCCACGAATATGAGACAGCCCCTCGCTGCTCGTCGGGTGTCGCTTGGCCGCCTCGACGAGCGTCTGGTCCGCGAGCACCGAGCCGACCGGACGGTCCTCGCTCGAAGCCGTTCGCTCGCGCCATGCGGCGAGGCGGCGGGCCACGGCGCGTGCGCGCGGGTCGAGCTGGCCGATGCGGGGCAGTCGCTCCCAGACCGCGTCCGGGTCGCGCTCATCGCTCGCTGACTCGAGCCGGCGGCACTCCTCGCGCGCCCATTCGAGTCGCCCGGACTCGTCGAGGCGCCGGTGAAGTTCGTCGGCGAGCTCGAGCAGATGCGCGACGTCCTCGGCGGCATAACTCAGCTGCTCGTCTGTCAACGGGCGCGCATCCCAGCGCGTATACGAAGCGGTCTTGCCGACGCGTCGGCCGAGCAGCTGCCCGAGCAGATTGCCGTAACCCGACTGGGCGCTGGCGCCGGCGAAGCCGGCGGCGACCTGCGTGTCGAACAGGTTTTGCACCTCTGTCGCCCACACCCGCCGGAGAATCGCCACGTCCTGACGCCCCGCGTGAAGCACCACCTCGATCTCTGGATCGGCGAGCAGCTGGGCGAGCGGGACGACATCGACGTCGCCGCGGATGGTGTCGATCAGTGCGATTTGCGAGTCGACCGCGATCTGGACGAGGCACAGCAGAGGTCGGTAGCGGCCCTCGGACATGAACTCCGTATCGATTCCGAGCCGCCCCGTCGCGGCTGCCAGCTCGACAAGTTCCGCGATCTCGGCGGACGTCGCGAGGTTCGGGACGGTCGCCTCGGCCATTACGTGACTTTATCCCGGGCGGACGGATCGGCTAAACCGACCGCCCTGGTAGGATTTACCGAAGATGATCTTCTCGTCCAAAGCCGAGTATGGAGTGCGGCTGATGGTCGAGCTCGGTCGCCAGTCGCCTGACCAGCCGACCAGCCTGAAGGCGATCGCAGATGCAGAGGGCCTTCCGCTCGCGTACCTCGAGCAGGTCGTCGCGCGGCTGCGCAAGGCCGAGCTCGTGATGAGCGCACGTGGCGCCCACGGCGGCTACTGGCTGGCGCGACCGGCTGAGGAGATCGCGATGGACGAGGTCGTGCAGGCGCTCGAGGGCCAGATTGCGCCGATGGAGTGCTTCGTGCACGACCACACCGAGCGCGTGCTGTGCTCGCACGAGCCCGACGCGGGCCGCGGGTGCGCGACCAAGCTGCTGTGGATGCGCGTGCAGGGCGGGATCATCCGCTCGCTCCAGACGACCACGCTGGCCGACTTGGTCGAGTTCTCGCGCAGACAAGAGCGCGAGCCGGCTGCGGTCTAGAAGAAAGAGAGCTATGCCCGAACTCGAGATCCGAAATCTTTACGTCCGCGCGGGTGAGAAGGAGATCCTGCGCGGGCTCGACCTGAGCGTCGGCAAGGGGCGAGGTCCACGCCCTCATGGGCCCAAACGGGTCCGGTAAGTCGACGCTCGCCAACGCGATCATGGGCCATCCGGGGTTTGAGGTCACCGATGGCCAGATCCTTTTCAACGGCGAGGACATCACCGAGGCGGATCCAGATGAGCGCGCCCGCATGGGGCTGTTCATGGCGTTCCAGTATCCGGTTTCGGTCCCCGGTGTGACGGTGACCAAGTACCTGCGGACGGTCCTCAACGCCCACCGCGAAGCGCATGGTGAGGAACCGATCTCGCTGAAGGACTTCCGCCAGGACGTCGAGGCGGCGATGGCCCTGATGAACGTCCCGAAGGAGTTCTCGAGCCGGTACCTGAACGAGGGCTTCTCGGGCGGCGAGAAGAAGCGCATGGAGATCCTCCAGCTTGCCCTTCAGCGCCCCTCCATGGCGGTCCTCGACGAGACGGACTCGGGGCTCGACATCGACGCGCTGAGGGTCGTGGCCAACGGCGTCAACTCGGTCGCCGGACCCGACATGGGCGTGCTGATCATCACCCACTATCAGCGCATCCTGCATCTGGTTCAGCCGAGCCACGTGCACGTGATATTCCAGGGCAGGATCGTCAAGGAGGGCGGTCCCGAGCTCGTCGACGAGCTCGAGGCGAAGGGCTACGGCTGGATCGCTGACGAGGTCGGGGCCGCGGCATGAGCACGGTCGCAAGCGACCTGCAGGTCGCGGACCAGTTCCCAGTCCAGCGCCACAACCCGGGCCTCGTCTATCTGGACAGCTCGGCGACATCGCAGACGCCGCAGCCGGTCATCGACGTGATGACGCGCTACTACATGGAGAACCGCGCGTCGATCCATCGCGGCGTGTATCCGCTCGCGGTCGAAGCGACCGATCTTTATGAGGGCGCTCGGCGGCGGATCGCCGACTGGCTCGGCTCGACCCCCGAGGAGACGATCTTCACCTCGAACGTGACCGCCGCGATCAACCTGGTCGCGTACACGTGGGGACGCCAGAACGTGCATCGCGGCGACCTAGTGGTGCTGACCGAGATGGAGCACCACTCGAACATCGTCCCGTGGCAGATCCTGTGCCAGGACCGCGAAGCCGAGCTCGCATACGTGCCGGTGACCGAAGACGGGCGGCTCGACCTGGAGGCGCTCGACGAGCTCCTGCAGCGCGGCCCGAAGCTGGTTGCCCTCGTCCACGTCTCGAACGTCGTCGGGACGATCAATCCCGTCGCCGAGGTGGTCGAGCGTGCGCACGCAGCGGGTGCGGTGGTTTTGATCGACGGCGCCCAAGCCGTGCCGCAGATGCCGGTCGATCTGAAGGCGATCGACGCCGACTTCTACGCCTGGACGGGACACAAGACCTATGGCCCTACGGGCATTGGTGTGCTCCACGGCCGCCGTGCGCTGCTCGAGGAGATGCCGCCGTTCATCGGCGGCGGTCACATGATCCGCACGGTGGCGGCGAATGAGTCGACGTGGACGGACCTGCCGCACAAGTTCGAGGCGGGAACGTCGCAAATCGCCGAGGCGATCGGGCTCGGCGCAGCTGTCGACTGGATCCAGGCGCTCGGGATCGAGCGGGTCCGTGCGCACGAGGACGCGTTGGTCGCGATGACGCTGGAACGCTTGCTGGCCGAGGTGCCAGGGCTGACGGTGCATGGTCCGCTCGACGCGGCCGATCGCGGCGCACTGGTGTCGTTCTCGCTCGAGGGCGCACATCCGCACGACATCGGCGAGATCCTGGGACGCGACGGGGTGTGCGTGCGTGCAGGCCACCACTGCGCCCAGCCGCTGATGCGACGGCTCGGCGTGTCGGCCACGACGCGTGCGTCGTTCGCTGTGCACAACACCGCCGCGGACGTTGACCGCCTGCTCACGGGGCTCGGAAGCGTGCGCGAAGTGCTCAGGCTCGACTGAGTGTCGATCAACCTCTACAGCGACACGCAGACGCGTCCGACCGACGGGATGCGGGCTGCGATCGCCGCTGCCGAGGTCGGTGACGAGCAGCGCAAGCAGGACCCGACGACGACGAAACTCCAGGACCGGGTCGCCGATCTTCTCGGCCACGAAGCGGCCGTGTTCCTGCCGAGCGGAACGATGTGCAACCAGATCGCACTGCGGCTGCACATCCGCCCGGGTGGCGATGAGCTGCTGCTCGACCGCACGGCCCATCCCGTCAACGCCGAGGCCGGTGGTCCGGCCGTGCACGCGAGCGCGATGATCCGCACCCTCGACGGGGAGGGCGGGATCTTCAGCGCGGAGCAGCTCGAGGCGGCAATCAGGCCCCCCGGGAACCGTTACACGCCGCGCTCGCGCCTCGTATCCGTCGAGCAGACGAGCAACCTCGGGGGCGGCCACGTGTGGCCGCTCCAGACGATCCATGACGTGCTCGAGGTCGCCCGAGGGCATGGGCTCCGCGCGCACATGGACGGAGCCAGGCTTCTGAACGCGGTCGTCGCGTCGGGCGTATCGGCCGCCGACTACGCGAGCGGCTTCGACACCGCATGGATCGATTTCACCAAGGGGCTCGGCGCACCAGTCGGCGCCGTCCTCGCGGGTTCAAGAGAGCTGATCGACGAGGCATGGCGCTTCAAGCAGATGATGGGCGGGTCGTTTCGCCAATCAGGGATCGTCGCGGCGGGCTGCCTTTACGCGCTCGACCATCACGTTGAGCGCCTCGCCGAGGACCACGAGAACGCGCACTTCCTGGCGGAGCGGCTGGCCGAGCTCCCGGGCGTGATGCTCGATCCGGGATCGGTGGAGACGAACATCGTGATCTTCGGTGTCGACGATGCCCCCGGGCTCGTTGCGCGCCTGGCCGATCGTGTTGAGCTCCAGGTTGTCGATCCGCGCCACGTACGGGCAGTGACTCACCTCGACGTCGGACGCGAGGACATCGAGCGCGCGCTCGATGCGTTCGTCGAGGAGCTGCGCGAGCCGGTCAGCTCGGCGCGCGCGTAGCGTTCCGCCAGCCGGGTAGAAGCCCGGCAGATGGACCTGTTTCGGACCAAGTCGATCGAGCAGTCCCTGAAGGACACCGACGAGCCTGGTCGACAGCTGAGGAAGACCCTCGGTCCGGTCCAACTCACGATGCTCGGCATCGGGGTCATCATCGGGACGGGCATCTTCGTGCTGACCGGTGAAGCCGCCGGCACCATCGCGGGTCCGGCGATCACGATCTCGTTCGCGGTCGCCGCCGTCGTCTGCCTGCTGGCGGGTCTGTGCTACGCGGAGTTCGCGTCGGTTGTCCCCGCCGCCGGCTCGGCCTACACGTTCTCCTACGCGAGCCTCGGGGAGCTGGTGGCCTGGATCATCGGCTGGGACTTGATGCTCGAGCTCGCGCTCGGTGCCGCGACGGTCGCTTCTGGGTGGTCGCAGTACTTCAAGGTCGTGCTGACTTCCTCGCCGTGGCACGCCCATCCGCCGGCCTGGATCTTCGGCTCCCACCACAACGTGGTCGCGGCCGCGATCGTGCTCGTTGTCGCGACGCTGCTCTGCTTCGGCATCCGCACGTCGAGCACGACCAACGCGGCGATCGTCACGATCAAGGTGGCGATCATCCTGCTGGTGATCGTCGCCGGCATCGGCTACGTCCACAGCGCCAACTGGCATCCGTTCGTACCGCCCTCCGGCGCCAAACCCGCGCCCGGCGGCAGCAGCACGACCACGCTCCTTCAGGATCTAGGGGTGAACACCGGCACCTTCGGGGTGGGAGGAATCTTCACCGGCGCGGCGCTCGTGTTCTTCGCGTTTATCGGCTTTGACATCGTCGCCACCAACGCGGAGGAGACACGCAAGCCCCAGCGCGACGTCCCGATTGGCATCTTCGGCTCGCTGGCTCTCTGCACGGCCCTGTACATCGGCGTCTCGCTGGTGGTCACCGGCATGGTGCGTTACAACCACATCAACGTGGCGGCGCCGCTGGCGACCGCGTTTCAGTCGGTGCACCAGCACACGATCGCGACGATCGTTGCCTACGGGGCGCTCGCCGGCATCACCTCCGTAATCCTCGTGCTGCTGATGGGCCAGAGCCGCGTCTTCTTCGCGATGAGCCGCGACAGGCTGCTCCCACCCGACTTCTCCAGGGTGTCGGAGCGATGGGGCGTTCCTTACAGGACGACGCTCGTCACGGGTGTCGCGGTCGCGGCGCTGACGTTCGTGTTCTCGCTCAAGACGCTCGCGGACCTCGTCAATATCGGGACGCTGTTCGCATTCGTGCTCGTGGCGATCGGGGTGCCAGTCCTGCGACGCTCCCGTCCGGATCTGAGGCGCCCATTTCGGACCCCCTTTGTGCCATTGGTCCCGATCCTGTCCGTGCTGGCCTCGGTCTGGCTGATGTTGAACCTCGAGGCGGCGACGTGGCTGCGGTTCGCGGTTTGGATGGCCGTCGGACTGGTGATCTACTTCGCGTACTCGTATCGCCACAGCGCGGTGCGGGGTCGCGGCCGACTCAGCGCAGCCGGAGGTGGCCGACCGTCGCCGTGACGTTCGCCGATCCGTTCGAGTTCGACTCGCTGAGCGTGAACGTGACCGACTCGCGCTGGTGTGCTAGCTCTTGGGCGAGCCGATCGGCAGCCCGCTATCACGCCAGGCCTGAAAGCCGCCGATCATGTCGGTCGCCTCGGGGTGCCCCAATTGCTGGAGCGTCGCCGCGGCGAGGCTCGACTGGTAGCCCTCGTTGCAGAACACGATCAGCTGACGGTCGGCGGTCTCGGAGTCGCGCCACTCGGATGCCGGGTCGCAGCGCCATTCGAGCACGTTGCGCGCGATGAACTTCGCGCCTGGGATCACCCCGTCGCGCTCGCGCTGAGATTCGGCGCGGATGTCGATCAGCAGCGCACCCGCCTGGGCCGCGGCCTGCGCCTCTTCGGGCGACATACGGCTCAGACGGGTGCGCGCTTGGGCGAGCAGCTGCTCGACGGTGGTCATCGGCTGAAGCCTACGGCCTGGCCTCCAGCACGAGGTTGAACGGGGTCTCGGTCGCCCGCCGGAAGCGAGTGAACCCGCCCCCGGTTATGACGTCGCGCAAGCGCGCCTCGCCCGCCTGGGCGCCGAGCGCTAGCCCGACCTCCTGGTCGCGGGAGGCCGGTGTGCAAACGAGCGTCGAGGCGCTGTAGAACACGCGCCCAACCGGATTGAGGTTGTCCTCGAGCCGGTCATTGGCGAACGGCTCGACGATCATCCACGTGCCGTCTGCGTCCAGCGTCGAGAGCACGTGGGCAGCCGCTCCAACCGGGTCGCCCATGTCGTGCAGGCAGTCGAACATAGCTACGACGTCGTAGCCCTCGCCGGCGTACTCCTTGGCCTTGGCGACCTCGAACGACACACGTCCATCGAGGCCTGCTTCGGCCGCCTTCTCGCGGGCCGCCTCGATCGAGCCGTCGTGGTAGTCGAACCCGACGAACTCGGACTGCGGGTATGCCTGCGCCATCAGGATCGTCGAGGCACCATGACCGCAACCGACGTCGGCTACGAGCGCGCCGCGATCGAGCTTCTCCTGCACGCCGTCGAGCGCCGGGATCCACGCGCTGGTGAGATTCGCGGCGTAACCAGGGCGGAAGAACCGCTCGGTGCCCGCGAACAGGTCGTGGTGGTGCTCGTGCCAGCCGACGCCCTTGCCGGTCTGGAACGCGGAGGTGATCTTCTCCTCGTCCTTGACGAGCGACGTGGCGAGCTGGAACGCGCCCGGCACGAACGCCGGGCTGCCCTCCTGGGCGAGCGCGAAGGATTGCTCGGGCGTCAGCGAGAAGCTCCCGTCCGCGTAGCTCACGTAGCCGCCCGCCGCCTGGCCCGAGAGCCATTCCCGGACATAGCGGGCGTCGGTTCCGGTTCGTTCCGCGAGCTGCTCGGGTGTGAGCGGCTCGCCGTCCGCCATTGCTCGGTAGAGGCCGAGGCGATCGCCGATCACCACGTTCGCTGCGCTGAGCGCCGCTCCGAGGTCCCCGACGAATCGGCCCATGAACTCATCGAGCTTGGCCTCGTCGATTATCTGTTCGGTTATCGCCATGACTACTTCTCGTCCCAGACCTGCACGACCGTCTGATCGGAGATCTGACCCGCGTCGAGTTCGATCACGCTCGCGCACAGGACGTTGGTCCCGTCGGGGTAACGGCAGGCGAGGGTGAAGGCAGCGCCGTCGTCGCTCGCGACGCGGTGCGCAACCTTGTGGGTCATGTCGCGCCCGCACAGGTCCTCGAGCCAGCCCTTGATCTCGTCATAGCTACCGAGCACGCGCGGCGAGCCCGGCTGGGCGAGCTTGTCGACGATCGTGACGGTCGCGTCCGGGCCGTACATCGTCAGCTGTGTGGCGGCGTCGCGCTCCTCAGCTGCCCGAGCGAAGCGGGCCAGGTCGAATGTGGTGATGGTGCTCATTGAGCCTCCTTTGAGTGGGTGAACTCGACGAGCTTCGCCGGGCGCCGTTTCAATCGCGTCAAACGACCATCAAAGCTCTACGCTGTGCAGATAAGTGCTACGTGTGCGCTTGCTTGGGGCGCTCGAAGTCGAGCTAAACGGGACCGTGATCGCTGCCCCAGCTACGCAGCGCCCGTGGGCCGTGTTCGCGTATGTGGCGCTCGCGGGTCGCCCCGTTACCCGTGCCGAGCTGGCCAACACGTTCTGGCCCGACGTCCTCGATAAGAGCTCGCGCGCGAGCCTGCGCAGCGCGCTGTGGACGCTGAGGCGCCAGATCGGCGACGAACTGCTGGTTGACGGCGATCGCGTGCGGCTGAAAGATGAAGCCTGGATCGACGTCAACGAACTCGAGCGGCTCGACCCAGATGAGGCGTTAGCGCTCTGCCGCGGCGATCTGCTCGACGGGCTCGAGGACGAGTGGGCGATCCAGGCGCGAGACCGGCACCGCGAGCGGGTGATCGAGTTGCTCGAGGAGGGGGCTCAGGCAGCCGAGCTGCCGGAGGCAATCCGTCTCACGCGGCTGCAGAGCGAACACGACCGGTTCGACGAGCAGGTGCATCGGCGGCTGATCGAGCGTCAGGCGGCCGCCGGCCACCGCGCCGGGGCGATCCGCACCTATCGCGCGTTCGCCGAGCGCTTGCGGCGCGAGCTGGGTGTGGCGCCTTCGGCGTCGATCCGCGAACTTGTCGCCGGGCTGACCGATGAGGCGCCGCCGCCGTCGGTCCCGGTGCTCATGCCGGGGCTCCTGCCCCTGGTCGGCAGACACGCTGAACGTCGCGAACTCGGGCGGACGTGGGAGGCAGTGACTGATGGATCGGGTGCGGTCGCGATCATCCGCGGCGAGGCTGGGATCGGCAAGACGCGGCTGTCGACCGAGATGCGTCTGCGCGCGGCAGCCGCCGGGGCGAGAACGGCGACCTGCGCGGCACTCGACCTAGGTGGCACCGCGCCGTTCAGCCTCTGGGCAGAGCTGATCAGGGAGCTGCTGCCGATGCTGCCGGCGCCGCCGGCCGATGCAGCCTGGCCGGACGACCTCGCCGTGCTCGTCGCAGAGCTCCCTTCGCACTTTGGCCGAAGCGGCGTACCGGCGATCGCCGTGGCGCCGGATCTTCAGCGCACGCGGCTGTTCGAGGCGGTCGTCGCGTTGCTCGTCTGGGCCGCCCGCGACAAGCCCCTCCTGCTGATGCTCGAGGACGCGCACGACGCCGACGCCCCGAGCCTGGAGCTGGTGGGATACGTCGCTCGCCGCTTGTCGGCACTCCCGGTGATGATGCTGATCACTCGTCGCGAGCTTCCTGACAGCATCGCTGCTGACCGGCTCGAGCACGCCCTGCGCTCGCGCGGGGTCCTGGCTTGCGAGCTCGCGCTCAGTCCCCTCCCACCCGACGCGGTGGCTACGCTCGCACGAAGCGCGGCACACCTCACCGACGCCGACGTGATACGGGTGGTTGAGCGGGCCGAAGGCAATCCGCTGCTCGCGGTCGAGACGGCGCGGACGATCCGCGAGGACGTCGCGCCGAGCATTCGCGGCTCGGTCAGGGCCACGCTGGCCCCGCTCTCGGGAGACGTGCGGAAACTGATGGAGACGGCCGCGGTCGCGGCGCGGCCGCTCGAGGCGTCCGAGGTCGATCAGCTCGAGCTCGATGCCGATGAAGCGCTCCAAACCGGCCTCTTGATGGCCGACGGCGGGCGGCTGGGGTTTCGACACGCGTTGTTGCGCGAGGCCGCCTACGAGGAGATCGCTGAGCCTCGGCGTCGCGTTCTACATCGCGACTGGGCACGCATAACGCAGCGCCCCGACGAGGCGGCGCGCCATCTGCGTCTCGCGGGCGCGGATCGCGAGGCGGTGCCCCACCTCGTCCGCGCGGCCTCCGACGCGCGCGCGGTGGCGGCGCTCGACCAGGCGGTCGACTATCTCGAGGAGGCGCTCGCGATCGATCCGGACCAGGCCGGCCAGTGGCTGGAGCTCGGCGAGCTCGAGGCGTGGCGGGGGCGACGCGAGCCGTCCGAGGAGGCGTTTCGACGGGCAAGTGAGTTGCTTGACGGCGCCGAGCCCGTCATCCGCGCGCGCGCGTGGCTCAGGCGTGCCCGCGCCAACCACGGACCGATTTGTCTCCCGCGGGTGGTCCTCGAAAGCTCAACGGCCGCGCTTGAGCTGCTCGAGCCGTCTGCCGTCGAGGAACGCAGCGAAGCGCTGGCGGCGCGCGCGTGGGCCGAAGCTGTTGACGGCAGCGTCGATGAGGCGGAGCGGCTGCTCGTCGAGCTGAGCCGCCTAACTGTCGAGCACGATGACTTACGGACCTACGACGTGGGCCATGCGCGGGCGCTCGCGCTCATGCGCCGGGGCAAGTTCGTCGAGGCGTACGCGCCTTCGATCGCTGCGGGGGAGGCCGTCTCACGCGCCGGGCGACCGGATCTGGCCTACGGCTGCTGGAGCAACGCCGCCGGCGCGGCGGTGGCCGCCGGCGACCTCGAGCGCGCGCTCGAGTTTCTGGATGACGCCATGAGTGCAATCGCTGGACTCGGGCTGCGGAGCATCGAGATCCAGCTGCTCGCGGCGCGCTCGTTTGTTCTCAGGCGGATGGGTCGACCGGAGGACGCACGCGAAGCAGCGGAAGCCGAGCGGGTGCTTGCCGAACAGCTGGGCCGTCCCGAGCTCGAGGCGATGTCGGACCACGACCGTGGCCTCGGCGCGCTTGATGCCGGCGAGTACGGGCTCGCTGCCGAGCTGTTGGAGGCGTCGCTGGTCGACGGAGCCCCGATCAGCCGCCCGCGGACCCGACTCGCGCTCGCGGAAGCCCTGGCCCGGGCCGGACGGCCCGATCAGGCTGCCGAGCAGGTCCGCGCGACCGTGCTCGAGCCGGTCCGGCCGAGCGACTTCCCCGATTCCCTGGTACCGGGACTCGCGTGGGTCCAGGCTCTCATCGCGCGTGCGCGTGGCGACCACGAGGAGGCGCAGAAGCGCTTTGAGGAGTCGATGGCCGGCTGGGAACGGCTGCTCGAGCGGACCGTCAAGGCCGACAGCCTCACGACCGTGCTGGCCGATCTCGGCCGGCCAGTGGTCGGCCTCGTCGAGCCCGAACGTGAACTTGCCAAGGTACGAGCGGAGGTCGCGGATGCCCTCGTTTCATGACACCGCCTCATCGACGGCGCCGCCCGAGGAGGTGTGGAAGCTTCTCTACGACCCTGCGCGGTTCCCGGATTGGTGGGCGGGGATCGAGACCGTCGACGTCAAGGACGGCGGCGAATACACGATGTACCCGGAGGGCTATCCCGACTTTCCGATGGCCCAGATGCTCGAGACGCGCAGCGACGAGCAGCGCGTGACGGTCTCGTGCCTGGTGTCCGATCTGCGTTTTGAGTGGCGGCTCGAGCCGAATGGAGACGGCACGCGGATCGCCGTCGATGTCGAAATCCCCGAGTCCGAGGCAGACCGTCTCGATACCCAGCGCGAAGTGATCAGCGCGTCGCTTCGCCGGCTGGCCGGGCTGGCGGCGAGCTAGGTCGCGTAGGTCTCGCTGCCGAGGATGTGCAGCGAGACGTACGGCACACCGCCCACGACCCAGCTGTCATGCCCGGGAGGCACGTAGAAGAAGTCGCCTCGCTTCATCACGATCTCGGTGCCGTCGTCCATCTTCGCGACGGCCTCGCCGCTCAGCACGAGTCCGACGTGCTCGACCTGGCACGAGGGCGTGCCGGCGGTCGGCGCGACATGCTCTGACCACCGCCACCCCGGCTCGTAGGTGGCGCGGCCGAGCGTCATCGGCCCGACGCGATAGACCTCGAAGCGTCCCTTCTCAAACTCCCGCGTCTCGGTCGGCTCGGAGAGGTTGATCAGCTGGAGCTCCATAGGGCGACACGATAACGCCGCTACGCTAGGCCTCGATGGACGACTCCCTGTATCGCGAGAACATCCTCGAGCACTACAAGCGCCCGCAGAACTTCACTCCGCCGGCGGAACCGCTGGAGCACGTGGACCTCGAGTTCCACGATCTAAACCCCCTCTGCGGCGATGAGCTCACGGTGCAGCTTGTGCTCGGCCAGGACGACGAGATCGCGGATGTGCGCTTCTCCGGGCATGGTTGTGCAATCTCCCAGGCGGCCGCGTCGATGACCTCCGAGGAGGTCAAGGGGATGAAGATCTCAGACCTGCTGGAGCTCGATCGCTCGTTCGTGCTCGACCTGCTCGGGATCGACATCTCCGCGACGCGGTTGAAGTGCGCTCTGCTGTCGCTGAAGGTCCTGAAGAGCGCTTCGCTCGGGCATGCAGCGGCCTGGGAGCCCGACACGCCGGAGTCGAACGGCAGCGTCGGGGCAGACGGGATCTAGATCTTCGTCGTGGCCGGGTTACACCCGGCGAGCTGAGCGACGATTCGACCGCGTACACGGCGGACTCTGAGCCACGCGATTCCGCGCGCGTTCGTCACCGCGTGGTGAGCGCCCAGCGTGACGGTCGCACCCTGCACGGGCACGAACTGGCTTCCTTCGAGCGTTCGGACCAGCACCCGGATCAGGTGTTTGTGGCGCTTGAGCGACAGCACCAGTGTCGGCGCCGCCGCGCCCTTGCAGGTCGCGAAGACGTAGCAGTCGAGCGGCGGCTCGGCCGTCAGCACGGGCGCGCCGCTGGTGGCGCCGGCGGTGAAGCCGAGCGTGACGCTTGCCAGGGTCGGCTGGGCCTCGGCGATCTGAAGCAGCGTGTTTGCGCTCAGAGGGTTGACGCCGGGCATCGATACCTGGGAGCAGACCGAGGTGGGGATTCGCGTCGGATCGGCGGGCCCGGGATGGGTCAGCGCGTCGACCGCCAACGCGTAGGCGACCGGATCGACCGTGCCGATCGTCAAGTGCTCGTAGACGTCGGTCGGACAGACGTCCTGCGTTGCGACGTTCGTGATCTGGCCGCCCCCTGTGTGGAGGGCCGCCGACGCGTTCGGCCCGGAGTTCGGCTGTACGACCTCGTCGGTGTGGGTGTAGATCTCTGTGTAGGAGATTCCGGGGAAGGTCTCTACATCGCTGTTGAGCGCCTGGATGAAGTCCGACTCGTAGAGCTGCTGCCAATCCGCGGGGGGGCAGCCCGGTGAGCACGCACTCGGGGAGAGGACCGTTGTGCCGTGATTCGAGCCCGAGAAGCCGACCACGTCGTCGACCATCGAGCGGGTGTCGGGCCAGAACCGCAGCGCCCAGCGCATCGACATCCCGCCCTGGCTATGACCCATGACCGCGATCCGGCGGTGGGCGAGGGCATACATCGTGCGGATCGCGTACACCAGATACTCGCCCGAGGTCTGAATGTCATTGAGCGTGTGATTCGGCGCGGTATAGGCGCACCACGGAATGTGGAGCATGTCGAGCGCCGGCTCCCAATTCCACGAGTAGTTCTCGTCCGGGGTGACCCCCGTGGCCGGGTTGAGTAGGACCGGCTCGACGCTCGCATCCTTGACGCTCGGCTCGCAGCTAAGCGACGCCGTCAATGCCGCCGCCGGCACGCTCAGCGGCGGGCCCGGCTGATTCAGAGGTGCGTACGGCGCGGCATGGGCGCTCGCCGCTCCGATGAGCGCGAACGCAGCAACTGTCAGCCCAATCGCACGCCTCTGCACGAGGCCATACAGATTAACCGGTTTCTTGACTGACGCCTAGGCGGTACGCAGCGCGAGTCGGCGACCCAGCCGGCGGCGGCGGCTCTGGGAGCGCGCAAGCTGCGTCTGTCGCGCATGGCCTTTCAGCAGGGCCACGATCGATGCCGTCGCGACGAACGGGTCGGCGATTGTCGAGCCGTCCCTCAACGAGAGCGCCGCGCGGAGCTTCCCGTCGACCTCGGCCAGCAGAAGCGGGCTGGGCGGAGGGACCTCGGCGCTGTCGAGGGCGGCAAGCGTGAACAGTGCTGATTGATCGTCGGCGTACGCCGGTCGGATGGTGATTTGTGCGGTGCTCATGGCGTACATGTTGGACTGAGACATTGGGGCTGACATCGGGAGGATGGTGTGGTTTCTGGGTGTCATGGCCTTAGTAGGGTCGCCCCTCGGGGGCATAACGTCAAATACTGATGTGCTGGATCTGATATAACCGTAGGTAATGCTCGATAGCCGACGCATCCGGGTCTTGTGCGAGGTCGCTCGTCACGGCTCGTTCTCCGCCGCTGCCGAGTCGCTCGGCTACACGCAGCCGGCGATATCGCGCCAGATCGCGACGCTCGAGGCTGAGGTCGGGACGACGCTGATCAGGCGCGTCCCCAAGGGCGCAGTGCTGACGGACGCCGGCCGGCTGCTCGCCGAGCGGGGGGAGGCGATCCTGGCCCGGCTCGAGGACGCCGAGGCCGAGCTGCGCGCGTTGATGGGGTTGGAGGGCGGGCGGCTACGAATCGCGACATTCGCTTCGGCGGCCTCTTCGATCGTCCCGCTCGCGATCGCTTCCTTCCGTCAGCGTCATCCCGCGGTCGAACTCGAAGTCAAGATGGCCGATCCGGTCGACTCGCTGCCCCGCCTTCGGGCGGGAGAGCTGGACCTCGTGCTCTCGCATGACTCGATGGCGGGCGAGGAGGGGCTCCCCGGTATGGAGCTGGTCCACCTGTTCGACGACCCGATGTACGTCGCGCTGCCTGCCGGGCATCCGCTCGCCGACGAGCCCCAGCTCGAGCTCGCCCGGTTCAAGGACGAGCAGTGGATGCTGGCCACAACCGCCACCTGTCCCGACTCGCGCCTATTCCTGCGCGCCTGCCACGACGCTGGATTCGAGCCGCAGATCGCGTTCCAGAACGACGATTACCAGGCGATCCTCGGCTTCGTCGCCGCCGGGGTCGGGGTCGCGCTGATCCCCGACATGGTCGCTCGGGGCGTCCGCGGGGACGTCGTCGTGAGAGTGCTCGACCCGGCGCCGCCGGCCCGTCCGATCCTGGCCGTGGTGCCGACCGGCTACCGCGCGCCCGCCGTCGAGGCCATGCTGGACGTGTTGCACGAGGTCGGCGATCAATGGGTGGAGGATCCGCGCGGAACGGAAGTTGCTGCGGCCGCTTAGCGGCCGAGCGCTGAGCTGCCCGACCTTGACTCTGGCGCCCCGCTCGGAAATAGTTTCCCGTGTGACCGGGCGGTGTTTTGGCGTCTTGCTGGGAGCGCTCGCGCTCCTCCTGTTCGCAGCGTCGTCGGCTGCTGCCACGACGTGGAACGTCACCAACACCGGTGATGCGTTGGGGATGTGTCCGAGCACCACGAGATGCACGATCCGCGCCGCCGTCGCTGGCGCCGCTGACGGCGATCTCGTCATGGTCCCCGCCGGCATGTACTCACTGACCGCGAGCGACCCGATAATCATCGACCACAGCATCGCGATCAGCGGCGCCGGGGCCGCGACGACGACCGTCGGCGGCGGCAACGCGACACGGATCTTCGAGGTCGGCGGCGGAACGACGACGCCGACGGTGACGATCTCCGGCCTGACGCTTCAGCACGGAAACGGTGCCGGCACCGACGACCCCTCAGACGGCGGCGCGGTTCTCGTCCACACTAGCGGGAGCGCGCTGACGCTCCAGAACGACGCGCTGAACAACAACACCGGAGCATTCGGTGGTGGGATCGACAGCGTTGGCACGCTCACGGTCAAGAGCAGCACCTTCACTGGGAACGTTGCCAATGGGGCTGGGGGCGTCGGCGGTGGGATCTACATTACGAGCACGGGCAGCGCGACGATCGGGGACGGCAGCACCATCACCGGCAACACCTCGGACGGGGATGGGGGCGGGATATTCACCCAAGGCCCGTTGATGCTTCAGGCGAGCACGGTCAACGGCAACACTGCGGCAGCCAACGGCGGGGCAATCGGCGGCCAAGCGCCAATCACGATCCAGTCGAGCACGCTGAGTGGCAACACCGCGGCCAGCGGCGGCGGCGGCGCGGTCTCGGACAGCGGCACCCTTTCGATCACCGCAAGCACCCTCGATCACAACACGACCGGCACGGGGGGCGGCTCAGGTAATGGTGGCGCCATCGCCAACCAGTCGACGCTGACCCTCACCAACAGCACCGTGAGCGACAACAACGCCAATGGAGCGTCCGGCTTCGGTCAGGGTGGCGCGATCGACGTTCAGGCCAACGCGACTCTGACCAACGACACGATCGCCGGCAACAGTTCCGGTGCGGCGGGCGGGACGGTCTACATCGAACACGAAAAAGCGACCGCCGTCGTGACGCTGGCGAACACGATCATCGCCGGGGGCAGTGCGCCTTCTGGTTCGAATTGCGCGAGCCAAGGGACCTTCACGTCTGAGGGTCACAACGTTGAGGACACCTCCCCGAGTCAGTGTGGTCTGGGCGCGCCGGGCGATCAGGTCGGCGTCAATCCCCGGCTGGGCACGCTCCAGGGCAACGGCGGCCCCGCGTTCACGCAGGCGCTGATGGCCGGGAGCCCGGCGATCGACAAGGGTCTGAACAGCTCGTGCCCCTCATCGGACGAGCGTGGCGTGGCACGGCCGCAGGGGCCGGCGTGCGACATCGGCGCGTATGAGTTGGCGCCACCGCGCGCGACGACGGGGTCAGCAACCAATGTCTCGATCACCGGCGCGACGCTCACAGGCCAGGCGGCCAATCCGGACGTGCAGACCGCGAGCGTGTTCTTCAAATACGGAACGACCACCGCCTACGGCTCACAAACCGCCCCACAGCCGTTGAGCGCCTCATCGGGATCGACAAGCTTCAGCGCTGGGTTGGGCGGGCTCAAACCCGGTACCAAATACCACTTCGCGCTCGTCGTGGTGAACCCTGATGGGACCGCCGTCGGATCCGACCAGAGCTTCGCGACTCGTGGCCCGTCGCTGGGCAAGGTCAAGGTCAAACCGAGCCATTTTGTGCCGCTCTCGGGCTCCGGACCGAGCATCGTCTCGAAGGGCAAGGGTGGGGCGGTCATCTCCTACACGGACAGCCTCGCGGCAACCACGACGTTCACGGTCCTGAAGCCAGCCACCGGATACCGCAAGGGCGGTCGCTGCGTAGCGCACGCGCCCAAGCACTCGAAGCACTTGAAGCGGTGCACGCGTTGGGTCGCCGTCGGCTCCTTCACACATCTCGACAAACCCGGCACCAACCGTTTCCGCTTCAGCGGCCGGATCAGGCACCACGCTCTCACGCTTGGCGCATACCGGCTCCAGGCAATCGCGCGGCTATCTGGTGGGGTCGGCAACACGCGCACGACTGCGTTCGTAATCGTCTGACGCCCGCGAGGGCGGTTGAGCCCACGCACCCGGGCTGCCCCGCCCCGCCCGCTATGATCCCCAGAGGAAATCCGATCAATCCGCTAGGACTTAGAAACAGTTGCCGCAAGTCATCGAAGTTTGTGCCGTTGAGCAGCTCCAGCCGGGCGCGATGCGTCTGGTCGAATGGGAGGATCTAGAGATCGGCGTGTTCAACTGCGCCGGCACCGTCTTCGCGATCGAGGATCGCTGCTCGCACGACAACGGCACGCTTGTCGAAGGCGAGCTGGACCAGGAGAACTGCACGATCGAATGCCCGCGCCACGGTTCGCTGTTCGACCTGCAGACCGGCAAGCCCCTGACCCTGCCCGCGTATGTTCCGGTGGACACCTTTGAAGTGATCATCGAGAACGAGACGATCAAGCTGGAGGTGGAGTAGTGGCTACTCCCGACACGAAGATCCCCGTACTGACCAACAACGAATCGCTCGCGCAGATCAACGCCGACTACACCGAGCGCTATGGCTTCCACGACGCCGAGAACTACCTCTACAAGGCCCCGAAGGGCCTGACCCGCGAACTCGTCGAGAAGATCTCCGAGTTCAAGTCGGAGCCGCAGTGGATGCGCGAGTTTCGCCTGAAGGCGCTCGATCACTTCCTCGCACGCCCGCAACCGACGTGGGGCTCGCCGATGCTGGCCGAGGTCGACTACGACAACATCCACTACTTCGTACGCGCGTCCGAACGCGCCGAGCGCTCGTGGGACGACGTGCCAGATGACGTCAAGAAGACCTTCGACCGACTCGGGATCCCGGAGGCGGAGCGCAAGTTTCTGTCTGGCGTAGGCGCTCAGTACGAGTCCGAGGTCGTGTACCACCAGGTCCACGAGGACCTCGCGAAGCAGGGCGTGATCTTCATGGACATGGACTCGGCGCTACGCGAGCACGAGGACATCGTGCGCAAGTACTGGGCGACAGTGATCCCGCCGAACGACAACAAGCTGGCGGCGCTGAACTCGGCCGTGTGGTCCGGCGGCTCGTTTGTGTACGTGCCCGAGGGCGTCCACGTCGAGATGCCGCTGCAGGCCTACTTCCGGATCAACACCGAGAACATGGGCCAGTTCGAGCGCACGCTGATCATCGCCGAGCCGGGGTCGTATGTGCACTACGTCGAGGGCTGCACCGCTCCTACTTACAGCTCCAACTCCCTTCACTCAGCCGTGGTCGAGCTGATCGCCCAGCCCGGCGCACGCATCCGCTATACGACGGTCCAGAACTGGTCGACCAACGTGTTCAACCTCGTGACCAAGAGGGCGGTGGCGCACGAGGACGCGACGGTGGAGTGGGTGGACTGCAATCTCGGTTCTCGCCTGACGATGAAGTATCCGTCGATATATCTGATGGGCGAGCGTGCGCACGGCGAGGTCCTGTCGATCGCCTTCGCCGGCAAGGGCCAGCACCAGGACGCGGGCGCCAAGATCATCCACGCCGCCCCCAACACGACCTCGAACATCTTCGCCAAGTCGATCTCCAAGGACGGCGGGCGCGGGTCTTATCGCGGTCTACTCGAGGTCGCCAAGGGCGCCCACGGCGCCCGCTCGAAGGTCGTCTGCGACGCCTTGCTGCTCGACGAGAAGTCGCGCTCTGACACCTACCCGACGATCAGGATCGGCGAGGACGACGTCGACGTCGGCCACGAGGCGACGGTCTCGAAGGTCGGCGAGGACCAGCTCTTCTACCTGCGCTCGCACGGCATCCCCGAGGAAGAGGCCTCGAAGCTGATCGTCAACGGCTTCATCGAGCCGATCACGAAGGAGCTCCCGATGGAATACGCGGTCGAGATGAACCGCCTGATCGAGCTGCAGATGGAGGGCTCGATTGGCTGAGTCGCTCGCCGAGCGCCGGGAGCGCGCGGCCGAGCTGGCCAAGTCCTTGGATCTCCCGCAGTTCAAGGGGAGGCCCGGATGGGAGTTCACCGACCTCTCTGAGCTCGAGCTGTCCAGCTACGAGCCGAGATCCGCGAACGGGGCCTCAGCCGAGCCGCTGTTCGCGCTCCCCCAAGATCTCGACCTGCCCGACGGCGTGATCGTCTCGACGATCGAGCAAGCGGCGGCCGAGCATCCCGAGTTGATCGAGCGCCACCTGGGATCGGTTCTCAGCGACGACTCCGATCTCTTTCTGGCGCGGAACGACGCGTCGTTTCACGACGGAGGATTCGTCTACGTGCCGCCGGGCGTTGTGGTTGAGGCCCCGATCCTGCTGACCGCGGTGCAGTCCGCACCGGGCACCGAGCTTGACCGCCGCACGCTGGTTGTGCTCGAAGAAGGTGCCCAGGCGGAGGTGTGGGAGCAGCAGCTCTCGGCGTCAGCAGACCTCGATGCTCTCTTCAACACCGTCGTAGAGCTCAAGGTGGGCGACGGTGCGCGCCTTCGCTTCGTCTGCGGCCAGAACCTTTCCGAGCGCAGCTGGATCTTCGGCGCTCACCGCGCCGAAGTCGGCCGCGACGCGTCGCTCGACTGGGTCGCGCTTGGGTTCGGGTCATCTCGCGGCCGCGTCCGGATGGAGACCCGGCTCGAAGGGCCGGGCGCCGAGGCGCGCGTGACCGGCGCATACGCAACCCGGGGTCGCCAGCACATCGACTTCGACACGACCCAGGAGCACGCCGCGCCGAACACGACCTCGGACCTTGCGTTCCGCGGTGTCCTGGGCGGCCGCTCAAGCGCGGTCTGGAAGGGCAACATCATCGTCGACCCGGGCGCGCAGAAGACAGACGCCTTCCAGGAATCCCGCAACCTGCTGATCTCCAAACGGGCCCATGCCGACGCGATTCCAGGCCTCGAGATCCAGGCCAACGACGTGCGCTGCACGCACGCCGCGGCGGTCGCGCAGGTCGATTTAGACCAGCTCTTCTATCTACGCTCCCATGGTCTGCCCGAGGCGGTCGCCAAGCGGCTCGTGATCGAGGGGTTCCTCTCCGCGCTCGTCGAGCGCTTCGAGCCGGGGCCGGTGCGCGAACTGCTGGCGGGCGCGCTCGAGCAACGACTTAGCGCGGTCCTCGACGGCTAGGTCTGGCGCGTCGTCGCCGCTCATCGCGATGATGAAGTCGAGCAGCCGCAGCATCGCCAGGTGCGACGCCGCCGGGTCGCGCCGGTCGAGCGAGTCCACCACGTAGTCGGCGATCTCGGCGGGCGTCGCATCTCGCAGCCGTGGCTCGCGCCAACGCAACACGCGCGGCCCACGGCGTGGACGCTGACGGCTCCGGGTCCAGGCGAGCACGAAGCGAGCTCGATATTCGGCGAGCTCGTAGGAGTCGCGCGTGCCCACGGCCGCCGACGCGTACCGGTAGAGGTCCTGTCGAGCCTCGGGATCCAGCGAGTCGTTGTAGGCGCGCAGCAGGGCTCCGATGGTGGGGCAGACCGACTTCGGGTGGTCGGTGAACCGCTCCCCGGACAGCATCGATGAGAGCTCCATCACGCACACGCCATCGCCTGGCTCGCGGTGACGGCCGGGGGCCAACCGCACCGTCTGATGTGAACTGTCGCGGCCTTCACTCCGGCCGTCTCGCCAACCAATTCGCATGGTGTTCCCTCCCTGCCCTGCCTTGAGAACTACCGGGCTAAGCCCTCCCGGGGCGGCCCTGCCGATGCGCTAAATGCTCTCTGTTCTGGCGTAATGGTCAAGGGCAGAACCCTGCCCCAAACCTCAGCCTGAGTCGCCCGAGTCGGTCCTATCTCGACACCGCGGCGAGCGGCTGGGACTCGACAGCCGGCATCGGCGGCGGGTGTCGCAGGCGGGGGCCAACGATCCGCCCCAAGGCCCAGGCAACGATCGCCAGCAGGACGGCATCGCGCACCGCGATCTCCGGCCTCATCACGTGCACTTCCAGCCAGCGATTGCTGATCCTGAACTGGGTGAACGCGAGCGAGAAGAACACGAGATCGGCGGCGGCGAACGCGACCGCGAGCGCGACCGGCGCCGACGCCAGCGCGACAAGCACCAGCACCCAAAGGTCGTACTGCGGGCTGTAGAGCTTGATCGTGAAGAACAGCCACCCGAAGGAGGCAAGCAGCGCGGGGGCGATCAGCTCGTTGATCCGGGCGCCGTGGCGACGATGGGCCCAGGCGATCGCGCCGAACACGACAGCCAGCCCAGCGATCAGCGCCACGAGGCTACCGACGTTCGCCAGCGAAACGTCGACTTTCCCGTTGTCGAACAGCGCCCAGAGGCTGCCGCCACCCCGGCGGATGCTGTTGAAGCGGAAGAAGTAGGACCAGCGGTGCGGCTTGGCGATCGCGACCGGCGCGTTGACGACGATGCTCACCAGCACAAACGGAACGACTATCCGCCCGGCGGCGCGGAGCCGGTCGCGCATCGGTCCGCCTTCGGTGTCGATCAGCCGCGCCCACAGCATGACCGGGAGCGCGAGCGCCGGGAAGAACTTCGTCCATGTCGCGACTGCGAGCGCCGTCCCGGCCCACGCGTCGCGGCGGCGGTGGAACAGCACGAGCGATACCAGGAGCGCCGCGATTGCCAGCAGGTCCCAGTTGAGCACCACGTACAGCGCCAGCGCGGGCGAAAGTGCCAGAAGCCACCGATTGGTGCCTGGGAGGCGACCCAGCAGCCAGATTGAGAGCAGTCCGCAGGCGATCAGCACTACGGCATTGACGGCGAGATAGCCGGCGATGCCGCCGCCGACTAATCCCGTCAGCCAGATGAACGCACCCATCCCGACCGGGTACTCGAGCGCGTAGTGCCAGTAAGGCAGCCAGTGATGCCACATCTGGTGGTAGATGTAGAGCGACGAGATGTCCGAGTAGCCACCGAGGTGACCCGAGGCGAAGAGGTTGAAAGCGCGCTGAGTCGCCGCGCCGCTGTAGCCGAAGGTGGGCGCGCGCAACGCGACGCCGACGAGCATCATCGCCAGGCCGGCGGCTAGCGGTCCCCAGCTGCGCCATGATCGAGCGGCCGCGGGAAGCCGGCCGTTGACTGCCGCGCTCACGCGCCCCCGGGGATCGCCAGCGCGGCGGTGAGCGCGTCGAGAGCGTCCATCTGGGTCGCATGATCGACGAAGCCCGAGCGCACCGGGCTCAGCGGCCAGGCCCAGTAGAAGACGAACTGGCACGTCGCCGGGGTGTCGCAGTTGCCCGGTTGGTTGTTCCCGTCGCTGATCGCGTTGTCGACGATCACGTGCGCCTGGTGGAGCAGGAACTGTCGGTACTCGGGACTGCCGGTCGCCGTCGTGTAATCGGAGATCGCCTCGACGAGGATGCCCTTCCAGGAGATGACGTCGAGCGCCGTCGGATCGCCGGTACATGCGTCGCGGTTGCGCTCGCATGGCTCTTGGATGATGCCCTGGCCCGAGACTTCACCGCTTTTCTTCGACAGCGACCACTTCAGGAACGCGTCCGCCTGCTTGAAGTACCGGCTGTCATGCAGCGCGACCCCGAGTTGGACGAGCGCGTCGGCCACCTGACCCTGGGTGTAGGTGATCCCGCCGGCGAGCAACTGCTTACAGGTCGGGTTGAGCGTGTCGCGGACGGTGCCGGTCCGCGCGTTGATCAGGTGCTTGTTCTCGAGCCAGGCGATCGTCGTTTGCGCCTCTGCCAGCCACCGCGATGCGTCCGCATTGTGGACCGGTCCGGGACCGTTCGTGAAGCTGTACAGCGCGGCGACGAGCGTGGCGTATTCGGCATTCGTCACGGTATCGGGCGGATAGCCGATCTTCCACTCGACGCCGCCGCCGCAGGCCTTTGGCTGTTTGGCGATGTAGTCCGCGTCGTACTCGGCGAGCTTTACGAAGCGGGTCGCCGAGGCGACGTCGTGGCGCACGTTCAGCTCCCACTTGGCGGCTTCGAGCCAGGCGAGCCCCCACCAGGCCGTGTCGTCGCCGAACATGTTCACGAAGTAAGGACTGGCAATCGCGAATGGGTTGAAGAGCTCACGCGTGTACGTCCGCATCAGAATCGTCTGGAAGCCCGGATTGGTGTTGTGGGTGGCGTTCAGGTAGCGGACCAGCGTGCGCATCGCCATTGCCGACTGCCACCAGTGCGAGACCAGGTGACCCCCCCAGAGGCCCGTCTGATAGTTCCATCGCCAGTCGATCGGCCCCCGCTCGTCGGTCCCGACGCCGTGCGTCGGGTCCGCGAACTCCTCGATGCCCATACGCGCCGCCTGAGCGATTGACGGCGGGTCGGCGAACCCGGGCCTGAACGCCAGTTCGCCGCACCAGTGACGCTGGCGGTCGATCGACAGCATGTGCTGGCAGCGGTGCTGCGCGTCCTGGTAGACCGTCGTGAAGGCCAGACTCATCGGTGTCAGGTGCAGCTCGTAGGGATTGGTCTGGGTCTGCTCGGCCAGCCCAAGGACCACCGCCGCGCACACGACCACAACCGCGGCAAGGCGCCACGCTGACATGCGCTTGTAGATGGCTGAGATCACGTCTGTTAGCAGGGGTCGCACATGGGTTCTGCCCCCCAAGGACGCCGGTGGGTTGAGCCGTCGGCCATCCCGCCCGCGACTTGGCGGGCCTCCTCCACCGGAGCCAATTCTAGCCACCAGCGGCGTAGGATGGCCGTGTGTCGGCGCGCGGAACACCAGCGTTGGTGCACCTCGGATACGGCAAATATGTGCGGGCCGACCGGATATTTGCGCTCGTACCGCTCGAGGGGCCCGAGCGCGGCGACGGTCGCCGTACGCTCGTCCACGTCGAGGGCATCCCGGATCCCCTGATTGCGTCCCGATCGGAAGGGGCGATTGCCGCCGATCTCGCCGCGGCGCTCGGCCTCGATCCCTCGCGCGGGCGCCGCGCGGGGATGCCGGGACAGGAGGCGCTGTTCTGATCCAGATTGTGCTGCTGCGCGGGATCAATCTGGGGCCTCGCAACCGGATCGCGATGCCCGCTCTGCGTGAGGCACTCGGAGGGAAGGGCTACGCGGACGTCCAAACCTATGTGCAGAGCGGGAACGTCGTGCTCTCTAGCGGCGACAAGCCTGCCGCGCTGGCGAAGCGGGTCAAGGAGCTGATTGCGGACGAGTTTGGACTCGCCATCGAGGTCGTGGTCCGCACGCGCGAGGAGCTCGCCGAGGTTGTGCAGCGCAACCCGCTCGAGAAGGTCGCGACGAACCCCAAGCGCTACCTGGTCAGCTTCCTGTCGGATGAGCCGGATCCCGAAGCGGTCGCACGGGTGCAAGCGGCGGCCGCGGGCGACGAGCGGCTCGTGCTCGACGGGCGCGAGCTGTACGCGTGGATCCCCGACGGCGTCGCCCGCTCGAAGCTCTGGGCGGGACTCGCGTCGGATCGACTTGGCGTCGCGGCGACGGCGCGCAATTGGAGCACCGTCACCAAGCTGCTGGCGATAAGTTCCGCTGCATGAACCTCACCGCCCGCCAGCGCAGCTCCCTTGAAGACATCTGCGACACCTTCTGCCCGTCGGGCGATGGCATTCCGAGCGCCCGCGACCTGGGCGTCGCCGACGCCGTCGTCGAGGCCGTTTCCAAGAACCCACGCCCGTCGGAGCGTAAGCAGCTCCAGACCTTGCTCGGGCTTTGGGACAGCCCTGCGCTCGGGCTGATCGGGGGCGCGGGCTTCAAGCGCTTCAGCGCGCTCACGCCCGAGCAGCGCGAGGCCGTGCTGCTCTCCTGGGGAGGCTCGCGCGTAACGCAGAGGCGGGCCGCGTTTGAGGCGCTGCGTAAAGCGGCGCTGCTCTTCTACTACATGCTTCCCGGCGCGGGCGGGAGTCGCAATCCGGCATGGGAGGCGATCGGTTACGAGGGCCCCCTCGGCCAACTCGATGGCGCTAACCCGAAGGCGCTGACGACCACGCCGATCGAGCGCGACACAACGCTCACGTGCGATGTGGTGGTTGTCGGCTCGGGAGCGGGCGGGGGCGCCGCAGCGGGCGTCCTCGCGGCAGCGGGGCTCGACGTGATCGTGATCGAGTCGGGCGGCTATTACGACGATCAGGACTTCGACGGCTCCGAGCTCGGGGCGATCACCCGCTACTACATGGCTGCGCCGGCGGCGACCGTCGACCAGAGCGTGGGACTGCTCGCGGGCTCGTGTCTGGGGGGCGGCACGGTCGTGAACTACACGACTTCGTTCAAGACGCCCGACGACGTCCGCGCCGAGTGGGCGGCACACGGGGTTCCTGCCTTCACCTCCGATGACTACACGGCCTCGCTCGAGGCCGTCTACGAGCGCCTCGGCGTCAGCCAGGAGTACAACGACCCCTCGACCCGCGAGCAAAAGCTCCAGGAGGGCTGCGTCAAGCTCGGCTGGCACATCGACGCGATGCCGCGCGGCGTCCGTAAATGCGCCCAGGGCAAGGAGTGTGGTTATTGCGGGCTCGGGTGCCGCGTCGGCGCCAAGCAGTCGGTCGTCAAGACGTGGCTCGCCGACGCGCACGAGGCGGGCACGCGGCTGGTGGTCGGCACCAAGGTCACGCGCGTGCTCGTCGAGGGCGGCGCCGCGCGCGGAGTTACCGGCATCACCGACCAGGGCCACCACCTGACGGTCCGCTCGCGGGCGGTCATCGCCGCCTGCGGCGCACTTCACACGCCGGCGCTCTTGAGGCGCTCGGGGCTTCAGAACCCGAACATCGGCAAACACCTCCGGCTCCACCCGGTGACGGTGGTGTGGTGCTTCTACGACGAGGAGCTAAGGCCGTGGGAGGGCGTCATGCAGGCGCTGTACTCAGACCAGTTCCGCGACCTCCACGACGGTTACGGCCTTAAGCTCGAGACCGCTCCACTCCACCCGCACATCTTCGTCCCGTTCAGTCCTTGGAATAGCTCTCGCGAGCACTTCTCGCTGATGGAGGGGCTGCCCAACCTCGGGGGAGTGGGCATCCTGCTGCGCGACCGCGACGCGGGCGAGGTGCGCGTCGGTCGCGACGGCGAGCCGGTCGTCCGCTACAAGCTCTCGGAGTTCGACACCGGCCACATGCGGACCGGCATCGACGGCGCCGCTCAGGTGCTCGAGGCCTCGGGCGCCCGGCGCATCTTCAGCTCGCACACCCGATGGGTTGGCTATGAGCCGAACGGATCGGGATCCCGGGAGCAGTTCATGGCCAACGCAGATGCAGCGGGCTACGGAGCCGGCCAGATGACACTTGGCTCGTTTCACATCATGGGCTCGGCCCGGATGGGCGGCTCCCCGGCGGACTCAGCGTGCGATCCAACCGGCCAGACGTGGGACGTCCGTGACCTCTACGTCTGCGACGGATCCGCGTTCCCGACTGCCTCGGGCGTCAACCCGCAGATCTCGATCCAGGCGATCGCCCACATGACCGCGCGAGGATTGGCGGCGAAGCTGGCTGCGTGAGCGATCACCGCGCATCCACTGTGTACATGGGCGACTTGAGCGCGGTGGGACAATTGGGGGGACCGTCTACCCGGGAGGTGAGTTGAATGTCAGAACCGGCCTCCGTCCTCGTCGTCGCCCACCAGACGGCGGCAACCCCAGGACTGCTCGACGCGGTCCGCGAGCGCGCGCAACGAAGCCCCGCCAAGTTCCATCTCGTCGTTCCGCGAATGCCCCACGGCATGCACAAGGTCGTGGACCCGCAGGACACCGGCGAGGACGACGCGCAGCACGTGCTCGAGGACGCCATGCCGAAGCTCTCTGAAGCAGCAGGAGCGCAGATCACCGGCAGCCTCGGGGACGCCGAGCCGCTGATGGCGATCCAGGACGCGGTCAACCTCGGCAGCTACGACGAGATCATCATCTCGACGCTGCCGAAGCGCGTCTCGAAATGGCTCAAGCTGGATCTGGTGTCGAAGACGAAGGGACTCGGCCTGCCGGTCACGCACGTCGAGCAGGTCGAAAGCCCGGTGGGAACGGCGAGCTAGATCGGCCGATAGGCTGGCGGGCCTGTGAAGCTCGCCACGTTCCAGAGGTCGGGCAGCTCGAGGCAGGAGGGCGGCGAGGTCGTCGAGGACCGCGTGATCCCGTTCCGGCCCGATCTCCAGGTGCGTGACGTTCTGAGCGGTCAGCCGACCGAACGAACGCGCGAGTCGTTCGCTCTCTCCGAGGTCACGCTGCTTGCGCCCGTCCCGCGCCCCGGTGCGATCTACGCGATCGGGCTCAACTACTCCAAGCACATCGAGGAGACCGGTGGCCAAAAGCCGGAGCAGCCGATCGTGTTCGTCAAAGTCGTCGGGTCGGCCGCGCCGCCGGGAGGTCCGATCCGCTGTCCGGAGGTGGTGCGGCGCCTCGACTACGAGGGCGAACTCACGATCGTGATGGGCGCCGGCGGGCAGATCGCCGGGTACTGCGTGGCCGACGACGTCACCGCGCGCGATCTCCAGGGTCGCGAGCCCCAGTGGACGCGCGCCAAGGGCGCCGACACCTTCTGCCCGTTCGGCCCCTGGATAACGATGGCCGACGAGGTCCCTGACGCGAGCGACCTGCGCCTGCGGACCTGGGTCAATGACGAGCTCCGCCAGGACTCGACCACAGCTGACCTGATCTTCGGATGCGAGGAGCTGGTCGAGTTCATCTCTCAGACGTGCACGCTTCAGCCGGGTGATCTGATCCTGACCGGCACGCCGAGCGGCGTCGGCATGGGCCTCGATCCACCGCGCTTCCTGCAGTCGGGGGACGTCGTTCGAATCGAGATCGAGCGACTCGGTGCGATCGAGCATCGCGTGGAGTAGCGCGGTCGTTCTGTGCGTCGCGGCTTGCGGCGCATCGGGAATCACCGGCAGCGGAGGAGTCGACAACGGACAGCCGCAGTCGACCTGCCACGGAGTCGAGCAACCGCTCAGCAAGGCACCCGAAGCGGGAACGCGCGCGGAGCGGTTCGAGGGCATCTACTACGAGGTCGGCGATCCCGTTCCGTTCCGCCGGGCCGCGCCGCTGATGCTCGTTATTCACGGCGGCGGGTGGGACGGCTACGGCCCCGGCCAGGTTCAGTCGATGCGGGGCGAGGCCGATCACTGGCGCTCGCTCGGGTGGCGGACCGTCAACCTCGACTACCGCCCGTGCGGGCAGAGCGTCGCGAGCGTGGTCGGCATGTACGAGCAGGTCCGCTCGCTCGCGGCCGGACACGCGGTCTGCGCCGAGGGCTTCTCGGCGGGCGGACACCTCGCGCTCATGCTCGCCGTCGAGCGCCCCGAGATTCGCTGCGTGATGGCCTTCGCCGCGCCGACGGACTTGCCTGCGTTTCTCTCAGAGCGCACATCGCCCACGTCTGTCCCCTTAACTGGCGCTGCCACCGACGTGGGCCCGAAGTACTCCTACAACCTCGCCGTCGCCGCGTTCGGTCGCGCCCGCCTCGTGGCGCTCAGCCCGGCGCTTCAGGCCGCTCGGGTCCGTGCGCGCGTGCTGCTGGCGATCGCGACAAACGACATCTTCATCCCGTGGGCGCAGGCGAGCGGGTTCGCCGCGGCCCGGCCCGCCGGCACGAGCATCCTGCGCCTGCCCGTCGGAAAGCTCGTGTTCGTGCACGGCACGACCACCACGGCCGGTCTGCAGATGGTCGCCCGGGCCGAGCGGCGGCTGGTTGCCGGGCTTGGTTAGTGGCTTTCGATCACGCGGTCGATCAGCCCGTACTCGACCGCTTCCTCGGCCTTGAAGAACCGGTCGCGCTCCATGTCCGTGTGCACCTGCTCGACGGTCCTGCCCGTGTGGTGGGCGTAGATCTCGTCAATCCGTTCGCGCACCTTGAGAATCTCGCGCGCGTGGATCTCTATGTCGGTCGCCTGTCCCTCGAATCCCGCCGACGGCTGATGCATCAGCAGCCGGCTGTTCGGCAGCGAGAAGCGCTTGCCCTTGGCACCGCCTGCCAGCAGCAGCGACCCCATCGACATCGCGATCCCGACGCAGATCGTCTGGATCTCGGGCTTGATGAACTGCATCGTGTCGTAGACGGCCAGACCGGAGTAGATCGAGCCGCCGGGGGAATTGATGTAGATCGAGATGTCCTTGTCCGGATCCTGCGACTCCAAGTGCAGGAGCTGAGCCACGATCAGATTCGCGATCTGGTCGTCGATCGGCGTGCCGAGGAAAACGATGCGCTCGTTGAGCAACCGGCTGTAGATGTCGAACTCGCGCTCGCCGCGCGCGGTTTGCTCGATGACCATCGGGATCAGTTGGTTTCGCATTGCCTTACACCCTAGGGGATCACCACCGCGGTTCCCTCGAAGCGCCCCGCACGCAGATCATCGAGCGCCTGCTCGGCCTGGTCGAGCCCGTAGAGGTGAACCGTCGTCTTGATGTCGCTGGCGAGCTTCAGCAGCTCGTGGCCGTCATCGCGCGTCAGGTTCGCGACCGAGCGGATCGTCCGCTCCTCCCACAGGTCCTCGTACGGGAACGATGGGATGTCGGTCATGTGGATGCCCGCGCAGACAACCGTGCCGCCGGGAGCGAGGGCCTTCAGTGCTCTCGGTACGAGCTCTCCGGCCGACGCGAAGATGATCGCCGCGTCGAGGGGCTCGGTCGGCGCCTCGTCGCTGCCTCCCGCCCAGGTGGCGCCGAGCGTCCTGGCGAACTGCTGGGTCTTGGTGTCTCCCGCGCGTGTGAATGCGAACACCTCCCTGCCGTGTAAGACCGCGACCTGGCAGATGATGTGCGCGGCCGAGCCGAAGCCGTACAGGCCGAGCCGAGGCGCCTCACCCGCGAGGCTGTAGGCCCTGTAGCCGATCAGCCCGCCGCACAGCAGCGGCGCGACGTGTTCGTCGGAGACTCCGTCGGGAAGCGGCAGGCAGAAGCGCTCGTCCGCGACCGTCAGCTCGGCGAAGCCCCCGTCGATGTCGCGTCCGGTAAAGCGCGCGCTGACGCACAGGTTCTCGCGCCCGCTGCGGCAGTAACGGCACTCGCCGTCGGTCCACCCGAGCCACGGCACGCCGACTCGTTGGCCATCGGCGGTGACCCCGACGATCTGGTGGCCCAGGACGACCGGAAGCTTCGTCGCTTCGATCTCGGCGTCGCGCAGGTGGAGGTCGGTCCGGCACACGGCGCACGCCTTGACGGTGAGTCGAAGCTGCCCCGGGCCCGGCTCGGGATCGGGGAGCTTCGCGAGCTCGAGCGGCTGGCGCGGCTCTTTCAGGATCGCTGCCCGCACCCTGACATCATGACCTCAGACGATGGTTCCGATCAACGTCCCCAACGTCCTGACGGTCATTCGCATCCTGCTCGTGCCGGTGCTCATCGTCGCGCTGCTCGAGAAGACGTCCGGCGGAGACCTGCTGGCCGCGATCGTTTTTGCCGTCGCGTCGCTGACGGATGCGATCGACGGCTGGCTTGCCCGCTCGCGCAACTGGGTCACGACTTTCGGGAAGCTCATGGACCCGATCGCCGACAAGCTGCTGATCGTCGCCGCGCTGATCGCGCTCGTTTCGCTCGGCCGGCTCGAGGCGTGGGTCGCGATGGTGATCATCGCCCGCGAGTTCGCCGTCACGGTTCTGCGAGTCGCGGCCGGCGCACAGCAGGGCGTTGTGATCTCAGCCTCGGCGCTCGGGAAGCTCAAGACGGCGGTGCAGGTCGCGATGGTGATCGCGCTGATCGCCGTCCATGGGCGACCGCTCTGGCTGTGGCTTCTGATCTACGCCACCGTGCTCGTCACGGTGCTCTCGGGGGCCGACTACTTCTTTGGGCTGCGGCGCCACCTCGGCGCCTCGCGCAGAGCCGCGACCTAGAGGCCCCTCAGGTCGACGCGGAGTCGAGCCACTCGCGCTGGCTCGTGTGCGTCGCCGATGGGACGCCGCTCTCGAGCTCGCGCCGCACTTCACCGAGCGTCCCGAACCTTTCCGAGACGACGTTGTGCTGATGGATCGTCTCGAGGTTGACCTGCCGTGCCGACACGAACGCGCGATCGTCGAGCCCCGGGAACGACTCGACCACGCCGCGGATCATCTCGCGTACGCAGTCCTCGACGAACCGGGGACGGCGGTGCGCCTTTTCGACCACCGCTGCCTCGTCGGAGCGCTTCATCAGTTCATAGATCTCGGACGACATCGCGTGCTCGACGATCTGGAGCAGCGTCGCGGCCTCGATCTCGTCGTCGCACAGCTCGGTGCAGCCGATGAACAAGGTGCCCAAGCCTCGCTGGTTGTGGGTCGCGACCGGAACGGCTTGCAGGATCCGATCGATGTCCCCTGCCTCGAAGCCCTCGGTTTCGAGTCGTTCGCGCGCGGAGGATGCGACGAGCTCCTGAGCGCACGGGCACGCGGTGATGCCCTGGGCGGTGACCCCGATGAGCCGGCGGGTGCCGCGTTGTGAGCAGACCGCAGAGCCATGCAGCGTGTAGATCTCCTGGGTCTCGATTCCCGACACCGGTGCGGGCTTGTGCTCCGGAAAGCGAGCGTGCACGGTGACCTCCGCGCGACGCGCGCCCTGTCGCTCGCGCACGAGGTTGGCGATGTGCTCGGCGAGGTTCTCGGCCTTGAACGCGGTTTCCCCCAGCACGACTTCGCCGATCGCCTCGTTGATGACCTCCTCGAAGCGCGACATGTGCGCACCCTTCTGATCCGGCCCGAGGTCGACCACACACTCGAAGCGCGCCGAGAAGAGCTGCTCGCCGCCGTTCTCGCGTAGGCGGATTACCTTCTCAACGCCGGTCACGCCGACGCGCGACAGGCTCAGCTGCACGACGGGCGTCTGGGACTGGACGTCGAGTACTTCAGCGCGGTTGGAGGACATGTTGGGAAAGGGTAGAGGGGAGACGCGCCAACGCCGCAACGTGGGACAAGACGCAGGAATGTGGTATCACTCTTGCGGCGGATGGGAGAGAGTGAGGAGTTGCTCTTGAGCTGTGAGGGCCAACGGGGCTGTGGGCGATAGCGCTACTACATCGATTCTCGGAGACGAAGCACCGGTTGCGGAGCTCGACGAACTGCGCCCGCTGCTCGCCGAAGGCCACGAGCGCGGAGTCCTGAGCTTCACGCGGATCGCGTCCTGCATCGAGGAGGCCGATCTGACCAAGGAGCAGGTCCAGGAGCTTCACTCTTACCTCGACGAGCACGGGATCGACATCGTCGAGGACGACGGCCGCCCCGCCCGCTCCGAGGGCGAAAGCGTCGAGGCGCGCGCCGCGCAAGCGTCTGAGCCGCAGCCGGATCGCCGCAAGAAGGTCGAGGTCGATCTGACGGTCGAGCCTTCGCTCGATTCGCTGCGGCTGTACCTTCGCGCGATCGGTCGTGTCGACCTGCTGACGGCCGAGCAGGAGGTCACGCTCGCGCGGCGGATCGAGCGCGGCGACATGCGTGCCAAGCAGCAGATGATCGAGGCCAACCTGCGGCTGGTCGTCTCGATCGCCAAGTCCTACCTCGGCCGCGGACTTACGTTCCTGGACCTGATCCAGGAGGGCTCGATGGGGCTGATCCGCGCGGTGGAGAAGTTCGACTACCGCCGCGGCTACAAGTTCTCGACCTACGCGACGTGGTGGATACGTCAGGCCGTCACGCGCGCGATCGCCGACAAGGGCCGGACGATCCGGATCCCGGTCCACATGGTCGAGAAGCTCAACAAGGTCGTCCATGTCGAGCGCCAGCTCGTCCAGCAGCTCGGCCGCGAGCCGACGCCGGATGAGATTGCGATCGAGCTCGAGTGCACCGTGCTCGAGGTCCGCGACGTGCTGCGGATGGCTCAGCAGCCCGTGTCGCTCGAGAAGCCGATCGGGGAGGAAGAGGACTCGGAGCTCGGCGACTTCGTCGAGGACCAGACCGCCGAGTCCCCGTTCGAGCTGGCCGCTGACCACTTGCGCAAGGAGAACCTCCGCCGCGCACTGGCGGCGCTACCCGAGCGTGAGCGCGAGGTGATCGAGATGCGCTTCGGGCTCGGGTGCGATCGCGCCTACACGCTCGAGGAGGTCGGCCGCGCGTTCAACGTCACCCGCGAGCGAATCCGCCAGATCGAGAATCACACGCTCAAGAAGCTCGAGGCGCTGCCCGAGGCGCAGCGGCTGCGGGACGCTTCGTAGGACGGGCGGGGTTCCGGCGCGGCTTGCACCGTTCCGGCGACCTGCCCCGTTCCCGCCGACCTGCCCCGTTCCCAGCGACCTGCTTAAGCGCCCACTCGATCGGCCAGAGCGCCGATTTGGGCGCTCGAACACGCTATACGTGTTCCAGCGCCCAAACCTCGGCGTTGCGCGGCGGTTTGTGCTCTTAACCATGCTGACGGCGCGGCGGCTTCGCTTCTAGAATCGAGCGTCCCCGGCGGGATTCCCGAGCGGTCAAAGGGGATGCGCTGTAAACGCATTGGCTCTGCCTTCCCAGGTTCGAATCCTGGTCCCGCCATTCAACGACGATGCTTGCGATGCCTGCGGTGTCGCTCGCGCGGGCGTGTGGCCGGCCGTGATCCCGAACGCCACGAGCAGGATCCGCGTGCTGCTCCACGCTCCGGCTGTCGGCTCGACGTAGCCGCTGCGGATCCTGCCCGCTGCAACATCGCGTGCAAGGCCCTCTGGCGCGTATGCGACGAGGTAGCGCCGTGTTACCGTGCTGCGCGCCCGTATCCGGCCGCCCACAACCGGGCCGCGACGCGACAACAGCGTCGACGCGGGCATTGTGGAAGATGCTCAGCCTTCAGAGGCCATTTCTGCGTGCCCTGCGTGGCGCGATCGCGGCGCTCGTCGCCGTCGCTGCCGTATGGGCGCTCGAGGCTCTGCCGACCGCTCACGCGGCGAGCGTTGGCCAGCTCCAGCAGGGGATCAGCGCGGGCCAGTCCCGGATCTCGGGACTGTCGAGCACCGTCGCGGGGCAGACGAGCCGGCTGTCCCAGGTCCAGGGGCGGATCGGCGCGCTCGAGCACCAGGCCGCCGCGCTTTACGCGAGCATCGCGCCGGAGCTCACCGAGATGGCGCGTCTCCGCGTCCAGATAACGCGCGACCGCCAGCAGCTGAGCGTGCTCGAGGCGCTGCAAGCGCACGCTGAGTCGGTGCTCGCCCAGCAGCTCGTCGGCAGCTACGAATCCGATCGACCCGACCTCGTGACGGTGGTGCTGGAGGCAAAAGGCTTCCAGGACCTGCTCGACCGGATCGCCTACCAGACGACGGTCCAGCACCAGGACGCCCAGGTCGTCAAGAGCGTTCGCGCAACCCGCGAGGCGGTGGTGGCAGAGGCGATTCGACTCGGCGCGATCGAGGCGCGGCTGCAAGCGTTGACCGCCAAGGTGATCGCTCAGCGGAACGCCCTGCTGGCCGCCAAGCAGGCGCTCGTCCCCCAGGAGCTCGCACTGCAGCGAGCCCGTTCGGCGTCGGCGAGTCAGCTTGCGGCAATCAAATCCCAGGTTTCGAGCCTCCAGTCTCAGCTCTCGAAGATTCAGGTTGCGCAAGCCGCCTCCGCTGCCGGTGTGTCGCCGGCGACATTCTCAGGTCCAGTCTCCTCAAGCGGTGGCTTCACCTTCCCGCTCCCCAAGAGCGCGGCGTCGTCGCCCGGATCGTGGTCGCCCGATCAGGGCGTCGACATATCGGCACCGGGGGACACGCCGGAGTTCGCCGTTTGCTCGGGCACGATCGTGCTGCACGGGATCGGCGGATTCGGCCCGAACGCCCCGGTCCTTCATTGCGACAGCCCGATCGCCGGATACAGCTATGTCTACTACGGCCACGCGGGCCCGCAGGGCCAGCTGCCAGTCGGCACGCACGTCTCCGCGGGCCAGGTGATGAGCTCGATCGGCCCGGGCATCGTCGGCATCTCGACCGGCCCGCACCTCGAGATCGGCTTCTGCGACGCCAGCGGCAGCCCAATTGGATCCGGGACCGCTGGCACGATGCTGTCGCTGCTCCAGGCCGCCTACGCCGCCTGAATCCTCGCGCTACGCTGACGCGAACGCCCTCTTAGCTCAGCTGGTAGAGCACTTCCATGGTAAGGAAGGGGTCGACGGTTCGAGTCCGTCAGAGGGCTTGGAAAAGCCGCCTGGCCGCCGCGGCGCCAGGCTACGCAATCACGCGGTTGCGAGCGCCCAGTTGCCAGGGCTACCGCGAATGCGTTCGTGCCGAAGCGACTTCGCGGGCGGGCTCGGTCCGTTCGCGAAAGCGCGTGTTGGTTGAGGCGACGTTTCCGCCGCTTGGTCTGAAACGATCTAAAAACCCTTTTAGATCGTTTCAGAATGGATCGGCATCAGAACCCGTACACGCCCGGCGCCGGCGCCCGTCCTCCGCTGCTTGCCGGCCGCGATGGCGACCTCGAGGATTTTCGGGTCGCGTTCCAGCGCCTGGGTGCGGGGCAGTTCGCGCGGAGCTTCATGCTCGACGGGCTCCGTGGCGTTGGCAAGACAGTGCTGCTCAACGAGGCCGATGTGATGGCGCGCGAGCACGGCTGGATCAGCTCCGGCGTGGTGGAGTGCAATGAAGATGATGAGTTGACGCTCTTGATGGCGCGTCTGTGTCACCGAGCGCTGCGCCGCCTCAGCGTCGGCAAGCGGGTCAGCGGCCGCGTCGAGCGGGCCCTAGGAGTTCTTCGTGCGTTCACCTTTGCCATGGACCAGGAAGGCAAGTGGCGGTTCAACATCGACGTTCAAGCGGTCAAGGGCGTGGCGGATTCAGGCGATCCGGAAGCCGACATAGTCGAGCTGTTGGCCGAGGTCGGCTCGGCCGCCTCGCAACACGGATCGGGAGCATCCTTTTTCCTGGACGAGCTGCAGTTCCTGGGTAAGCGTGACCTGGCGCTGATGGCTGCTGCGATGCACGGGATCAGCCAGCAAAACGCGCCCGTGCTGCTAATCGGGGCCGGACTACCGCAGTTGCCGCTGATGCTCAAGCGCGCCAAGCCCTACACCGAGCGGCTGTTCGAGTTCCGCACCATCGAGGGATTGGCACGCGCTACCGCCGCTGCCGCGCTCACCGTCCCCGCCGAACGGCTCGGAGTCCGATTCGCGCGCGACGCGCTCGAGTTGATCCTCGACCGCACTCACGGCTATCCCCACTTCCTGCAGCAGTGGGGCGAGACCGTTTGGCGGGAGGCCGAAGGCCCGATGATCGCCATCCGCGATGCGCAAGTCGCCGAGGAGCTCGTCAATGACGAGCTCGACCGACGGTTCTTTCGTGATCGCTATGAGAAGGCCACCGAAGCCGAAGCGATCTACATGGCTGCGATGGCAGACCTCGGCAGCGGCAGGCAATCCTCGACCGAGGTCGCCGCGCACATGCGCATGAGCCAAAAGGAGCTCTCGGTACGACGCGCAGGACTGATCGAGAAGGGCCTGATCTACAACCCTGTGGGTACCCAACTCGACTTCACCGTTCCGCAATTCGCTGCCTACCTGCGACGGATCCATCCATTCGATCCCGAACAGCGACCCAGCCGTGGACGACCCCGAACGCGGTCCCGCCCCTGACCCGATATCTAACCCCGACTTTAGATTCGGTTAGAACGCGGACCCAGCACGCAGCACCGAGCTCCCGTGGCCGCAATTCGTCGATCCGCAACTGACGGCTCAAACAGCCCCTTATCGTCCAACGCGGGAGCGGCCCGTGTTGGCAACTGAGCGGCGCCAACGACGCCGGTCGTGATAACGACACATGGTCGCGTCACGCGCCTGACCGGGCGGGAGTCACGCTCGGGCTTCGAGCCGCTGCTTGAGTCGTTTCATGTTTTCCGGCATCTCGCGGGCAGCCTGGCGCCGGACGACCAGTGGGACGAGCAGCTTGCCGATTCCGTGTCCGGCGAAGTCCAGGTCGATCGTCACTCGCGAGTGAGGTCGGTGGGCGAGAGGCTCGACCGTGACCGCGACGATCGCCCTGATCGGCCCGTCGATGCCTCGGTCGGCCCACCGATGCGGAGGATCGAACTCGGTGATCTCGGTAATGACCTCGCGCTCACGGCCCCCGATCTTCCGGACGGTCGTGCACTTAGACCCGATGTCGGTGGTGGGTCCGTCCAGCTGCCCGCTGACGCAGCCCTGCTGCCACTCGGGCATCGTGCTCGGATCCGTCACGTAGGCAAAGACGTCCTCGGCGTTGCACGCGACTTCGATGGTGCTTGTGATCGGCGACATCAGTCCTCCCACGGGAAGCGGTCGAGGTCGAGAAGCCAGCCGGTGTGCCAGCCGACGCCATCGCGCAACAGCGGGCGAGGACGTAGTGGCGCGGGCCCGGGCCACACACCTGGTAACGGTGTCATCGTTCGATTGGGTATCGGGAGCATGCGTGTCGCCCTCCTCGTTAGGGTCCGGTAGTGTCGCGATTGAGCGTGAGCGCGACCGCTCTTTCTACGTTCTGATCGGTGGTAGCTGAGCGCCTTTAGTGGTTGCGCGAGTGTGGGTCTGAGCTGGTTGTGTCGTGCCAGATCCCGATGACGTTTCCGGCGGGGTCGCGGAAGGTCGCGACCGTGAGTAGGCCTTCGGGGTAGGGCTCGGTGACGATTTCGCCTCCGTTGGCGCGGATGCGTCTGACGGTGTCCTCGATGTGATCGACGTAGATGTATGGGAGGAGCCCGGGGTCTGTGATTGCGAGGTGCTTGCTGAGCCAGGCGCCGCTAAGGCGGCCGCTGGTGTCGTCGAAGCTGGGCCGATCGGTATCGGGATTGTTGATATTCCAGCTGAACACCTCGCGGTAGAAGGCGGCCGCCTGTCGTACGTCCTTCGCCGGCATGTGGAGATAGGTGATTGCCCCGGGGGTGGCCAGGCCAGCGTCCGCGCCCAGCTCGGCGCCGGCTGATGTTTGCTGCTGTGATTGGTCGCTCATGCCGCTCCTATCGTTCGTGGTCGCTTGTCCTGAGAATTGCGCGACGAGGAACTTCGTCGCGAACGCTCCGCCGGTCTGCGCGCTGTCCTGCTGAGTAGAAGCCGGCAGGCGCTGTCAGCGAACCAGTGCTGGAACTGTCGGGCGCTCCAGCCGCGGTCTCGCGTTAGGGCACGGAACACGTGTGGGTCCATCAATAGCCAGATCGCGTCGATCGCCTGCTCCGGCTTGAGGTCGGCTCGCAGTGAGGCGCGTTTGATCAGGCCGTCGACGATCCAGGCGGCGGTTTCGGTCCGTTGGGCGCGGAGCTGGTCCGCGAGTCCGCGCATTGACTCATCCAGGTGGGCGGCCTCGAACGCAGCGATGACCAACCCTGCGGATCGTTGCGCAGCCTCAGCGAGGACTGCGGCCACGATCGCGAGAAAATCCTCGACCGATCCTGCGTCCTTTGCGTACCAGGCCCAGTCGCGTTGGAGCACAGGAAGCGGGTCGGCGTCGCCTCGGATCGCGAACGTGATCGCCGAGTGCAATAACTGCGACTTGGTGCCAAAGCCCAGCTCCACCGTAGGCACCGAGACGCCAGCGGCGTCAGCGACCGCGCGGATCGTCGTGCCCGCATAGCCCAAGCGCAAAAACTCGACGCCGGCCGCGCAGAGGATCCGCTCCCGGGTCTCGCGAGCGCGCTGTTCGCGCTTCGCTGATCGGTACTTCCGTCGGCGGCTTGGCCGGGCGGCGACGTGCGGCACACCATCATATTAGCTATGCTTGAACCATAGTCAACTCGGACGCAGGGGCCAGATCGAAACCACGTCACCGGCGCGACGATCGCATTCCTCAAGAGCAATCGCCCCGAGGAACGCAGAACGGAAGACCGCAACGGCGACGTCTCGATCACGCCGGTTGCCGGCGTCGGACGAGTGCTCCGCCATGAAGGCACTCGTCGCGGCTCCGACGATCGCGCGGCCCCTCACGCGTGGATTCGATCACCGCGGTCCTGGTTAGGCGGGCAGAGCGCGAATCACGACCATTTCTTCCAGGTAAACCGCAATCCGTGTCCCCGATGATGTCCCGAACTCAGCAGAAACGACTCGATCTCAGCGCACCCTGGGTGGCCGAAAAGCCTGTCAGGACGGGCTATCCGATGTCCCAGGTGGCAATGGTAAGGAAGGGGTCGACGGTTCGAGTCCGTCAGAGGGCTTGGAAGGGCGGCGATCGGTTTCGTTCGGGCGGTCCTGTCGGGCTGGGCGTCGGCGCTGACGCGTGGGCTCACGTGTTGACGCACCTGGTTGCGGCCGGTGGAGAAGCTAGGGGGTTGCGGTCCGTGTCGCACTACACGTCCTCCCGGACCTCACCGCCATCCCGCGCCGGACGGCGCGGTCGTCACCGAGCCGCGCAGCGGCGAGGGGAAGGGAGCGCAGCGACCTTGACGGCCGCGACGCCGGCGCCATCATCTACCAGGTCCGGGGAGGGGCGATTTCCGAGCCCGACCGCTCTCCGTCGACGAGCCTTGCGCCGAGGCCGCTGAGTGGAGGATCCGCCCGATCCGTGTCGCTTTCGCCTGCGGGATTCGTCATGAGCCCGTCATGAGGACCAGCTCCCCAGCGACGAGGGAAGCTGCGACGCTGCCTGCCGCGATTAGCCCATACCAGCACTCTGGATCTGGTCGGGGCCGACGCAACTTTCGGTCGCCGCGTCCGTTTCAGTTGTGTTTTGACGCTTGATGGGTGCTCATGAGGTCGCTGTGGAGAGTGGGTTTGTTTGCCCCCGTTGTCGCGGCCGTGCTGCTGGCGGCTCTGCTTGTTGTGGTGGGGTCGGCGCAGGCCGCTTTTCCGGGCCGGAACGGCTTGCTTGCGGTGCAGCCGCTAGGCGGCGGGGGAGTCGTCCTGATCGACGCGAATGGTCGCGGCGAGAGGCGCATATGCGCCGGTTCCAGCAACGAATGCAGTCTGTCCGGGCGGAGCGCTGCGAGACCGCGGTGGTCCCCCGATGGTCGCGCTCTGGTGCTTGACGAGAGCGAGAGTCATGCGTCCAATCGGCTTGAAACGCCTGTCGTCGCTTATACGGATGGCAGTTGTTTGAACTGCTCTTTCGGTTACGCCACCCCGGTGCTTGATGCCTCGTTTACGAACGACCCGGCGCAGTTCACGGCGATCTCCCAGGTGGTCTGTTCGGGGTGCGGGCAGGCAGGCGATCACCTGACCGAGTTCGATTACCTGACCGAGTTCGGTGTCGACGGGATCGCCAAGCAGGTGCTTCTGTCAGGGGACATGTCTGATCCGGTCTGGTCCTCCGGTGGACAGCTGGCGGTAGTGCGCGGCGGCTGGATCTGGGTGGGCAGCCCGGTGAGTCTGCGCCGATTGGCGCGGGGGAGCGATCCGTCCTGGTCGCCTGGTGGGAGCAAGATCGTGTTTGAGCGCAAGGGCTGGCTGCTGGTCGGCGATCTGCGATCGGGTGCCGCGCGGCGGTTAGTGCGGGGTTCGGCTCCCGCGTGGTCACCTGACGGGCGGTGGATCGCGTTTTTCGACAAGAAGCATCGACTCAGCGTCGACCGATCCAGCGGAGGTAGCGTGAACCACGTCGGCGGGGTGACTGGCAGAACTGTGGATTGGCAGCCCATACCGGCGACGCCATCCCCTCCCTGTCCAAAGCCACCTGGAGCCACTGTGGCAGCGGGTGGCAACACTGCGACGGTGACATTCGACTTCCGGCAATCGCTCGCTCCTGGGTTTGGCTGGGCTGCGATGGGCTGCCTGAAGGCCGACGGCCGTCAGCGATTGCTGGCATCCGGAGCAAGCACCTTTATTCCCTCTCTCTTCCCAAGTCCCACCCAGGCAGCGGTCGCGGGGAAGTACGCGGCGATTGCCATGGTCACCGCCTGCGGCAGGGTGTCCGAGTCCCGATGGCACGTCGCCATTGGGTCGTTCGATCTTCAGACAGGAGCCGCGGTCCCTCATCGAGGGGGCGAGTCCGCCACCGCCGGCGATTACGTTGGGGACCTATCGGTCTGCGATAACAACATAGATCTCGTGGTGGGCAAGGACGCCGTCAGCGCCATCCATTCAACGGTGCACGAAAACATTCCGTGCTCGTGCGCCGTTGAACAGATCCAGGCGAGCGACGCGGCGGGCGTCCGCACGCTCGACAGCGCCACCGAGCCAAACGGCACACCAACCGCGTTGACGAACCTGACACTCACCGGAGATACTCTGGCCTGGAAGCACAACGGCACCTCACACAGCGCCAAGCTCAAGCCGTAGGAATGACCCAGCGCCACCCGTCGTCGCTTCCGCGTTGGTGACAACCAACACGGGTCACTGCGGATTAGGAAGTCGACGGCTGAGGTGTGAGACTGTCGCCGATGAACGATCGACCCGACCACATCGCGGCGATGCTGCACGAGGTTGGCGAAACGCACCACATCGTGTACCGCATCGTGGATGGAGATGACCCGGACTGGGCTTCGTGGTACGCCGACTGGTTGTTGACCCTTTCCGAGCTACCGCAGATCCTGGGCACCACGCCGATTCGAAGCGAGTTGATTTGGCTACTTGTCCAGCTCGACAAGGACTACACGAACACAAGTCCGAGCACCCCGTGGCCGAACTGGTACGCGGAGCGAATCGTCGATCAGTTCGCCACGAACCCTGACTAGATCAGGCAGGGATCCCGTCGCTTCCGGCTTGATCGACCTTCGGCATTCTGAGGCCGCAGAGTGTTCGTGAGCTGCGAAACCGCAAGTACAGGTATTCATCCCGCGCTCGCTCTGCGATAGGACGATCAGGTGAGAGCGCTGTCGTCGATTGCCACTGGGTAGCCGGCCCGCAGGGCGCTCACTGACGAGGGCGGCGTGATCACGAGCGCCTCGCCGCGAACCGGCCGCCGACGCCGCACGCCGTACCCCGCGCGCGTCCACTCCACCAACTCGCCCGCTAGGACCAGTTGCGGCGCGCCGTCCCGGTGCAGCACAAAAGTCCCATCGGGAAGTCCACGCCACGGCATCGGGTGCAAGCGGCGGCGGTGCGTTCCGCGCACGATGCGCTCGTGATGAAGCTGTCGGTTCATCTCGATCGCTGACGGTGCCGGCACGCTTTTGATTGCGTCCGCCCACGCGTCCCGGTACGCGGCATAGCTCGCGCGCCGACACTCACCGCAGGGACGATGACCTGCGGCCAGCGCCACCGCCTCGTCGTGGAAGAACAGCCACGTAAAACGCCGCGGAAGCCACTGTTCGCTCCAGCGATTCTTGAAGCGCAGCGCGCACACGATCCACAAATCGCCGGCGTGGAAGCGCACGATCCGCCGGCCCTCGTGCAACCGACCACGGTTTCCCGTAAACGCCCCGCGCAACGGGAACGCTTCGACGTCCCCCAGCGGGGTCACCCGATTCTGATCGGCCACACCCCGATCATCGCGCAACCCGTCGGCGAGTTGAGCTGCCAAGCCTACGGCGAACGGCGCACGCGACGGCGCAACGTTACGGCCGGTATCTACTGCTGGTGCCACCGGGAGTGCCAGCGCCGAAGCTGGCCTTCACGATGCCTGTGGGGGTCGCCGATTTCACGCGAACGCGTTCATCAGCCGCCGACGACTCGGGCGTTCGCCGGATACGGCCAGCACAGCGAAATCCCCCGGTATCTGTGGATCGACCTGAGCCTGCACGCCGCGATCCGCCACTACTTCCTGAACGGGACGCCGGTAGACACAGTCCACTGGACCGACACCTGACGCAGCTTGGGCCGCTGGTTGCGCCACACGGCTCGCAGTGCCAGTTCGATCGAGGAACGGGTCCGGCGCTGCGATATCGGATGCTCCGCTTTCGATCCGCGGCGGGTCGAGTTGGAGCCTCACTACTCTGGCGAGGTGATCGCCTCGTCCGTCCATGCTGCGGCTTCCTCTCGCAGCCGGGCCGCGGCATCTCGATGCAGTTGCTCCTGGTCGGGCTGAGTGAGCGCGAACGCGCGACCGAAGAAGTCTGCGCGTGCGATCGCTGCTCGGGCCACCTCAAGATCGGCGGTGATAAGCACCCCGTGCTCACCATCGGGGGCAGCGACGCAGTGCAGCCCAACGCGGCTGGAGGGCTCGAGTACAGCACCCGCGTGCACCACAGCTCCTACCGCCACCCGGGAGCCTCGGCCCAGCCTAGCCCCCTGGAGCACCACAACCGCCGTGGCGAGGTAACAGCGCTCGCCGATCTCGCACCCAGCGAGCGCTGCCTGCGGGGCGATGATGCTCTCAGCACCGATGCGCACCGGGAACGCCGGTCGGCCGTGACCGCCGACGGAGCGGATCACGGCATTCGCTAGAACGCTCACGCCTTCACCGAGCACGACCGGAGGGCCGCTACTGGCGATTACCACCCCGTAGTCGACGTAGCACCCCGCGCCAATCGTGACATCGCCAACAACGCTCGCCGTCGGCGCGACCTGGGCCGACGGATCAATCCGCGGCGCGACGCCGTTACGGGCAACCAGCATTCTCGGAGCAACCAATCAGGATCACTCAGACATCATTCCATCGGCTTCGATCGTCCGGCCCTCATCTCGGCGGCAGGATCCTGGCGGTGACGCCCGGGCACCTTCTAGGCGCGGACAGCACGACTACCGGAGCAGAGTGTCGGAACGATCGAAACTCAGCGGTCGAGAGAAGACAGACGACTGAGCGCGGCCCAGCCCGATAGGGAAGCTGGACCGTGTCTTAGGCTTGGGCAGGCCAGTGCCGAAATTAGAAATGTGGACAACCCGGAGGCACATAAGCGATCAGCTCCGACGTGGTTGGCGTTCGCGGTTGCGATCGCTGCAGCATGCGCGTACTTACTCCTCTGGTCGTTTCATAAGGGCACCAGCGGATGTGGCCCGCCTGGACATTCCACGTCAGGTCGAATCTTTAGCGCTGCGCCGTTCGTACTCGCGCTCTGGGTAACCACGTTCGAACGGCACAACTATCCACGCCTACGCCGCGCGTGAGGATCCGGTCCGGCGACTCGTCTCCCGCTCACTCCGGCTGCTGCCTTGATCGACCACCGGCAGCCGGCCCCAGGGATAGCTGACGCGAGCGGTCGCTTCCGACTCGCGGCCGCTGCGCGACCTCGAGGGGCTCTAGTAACTCGCGCACGCTTCGGCCGCCATGACGCGGCTTGTGCGGTCGGCTTGAACCCGTACCGGCCATCTCTGCGGGCAGGCATTCACAGGACTGAAGTCGAGTCTCAGCTCGTAGTGGCCTGGCTTGAGGACGAAGCGGAAATGCCCACGGCCATGCACATCGCGCTGCGCCACAAGTCGCCCGCGCGCATTGAATACCCTCGCGATGCCGGTTTCGACCCCGGCCAACTGGACGCGGCCGGCGAGCGTCCCCGTGGGGGCTCTACGATGCGCAGAGGGCGAGATCGTGGCGGTGGCCACGGAGGCCCCGGCTAGCGCAAGCGCCACCAGACCTAGACCTACGGCAAATCGCTTCCTCATCTCACAGCAGTATCCACGCCTGGCACCGACGCCACAACGGAGTGTCGGGTTGATCGAGTTCCGAGAGCTGCTCAAGGAAGCGGGAGGGCGACGCGAGCAGCGTCAGCGGGGGGTCGCGGTCGTCGTGGCTCTCGAACGCCAACTCCTTCGGGACGGTCGTCACGGCGTCGGGCGGCTGCTAGCGCTCTCGCAAGAGCGTCCTGAGGCCCTTGCGGGGACCTGACCGCTGTCGGCAGCGGGCCGCATGAGACAATCGCCCACCCAACCCATTGCTTGTGCCAGCGGCTCAGGGTGACGCACTTCACTCGCTCCGGCGCGGACGTTAGGTCGAAAATCTCGCGTAGCCGCAGGACATCCCGGAACCGAATCGCCGCAGCTGGCCAAGCATCTTTTCTGCCGCCGCGGCGCCTGCCCTCCCAGAGCTCGTCCCCGTCGAGGCGGTCGAACGTGATGATGACCGCCGGCGATCCCGCAGACTCGCTCCGTTCAGCCCGACCCGCTGCGCTTGAGCGTCGGCGGTAGCGAGCGCTCACTCGCCTTCGGCGGTCTCCTCTCCTCGCGCTTCACCGGGCCGTGTCGCCACCGCTGAAATGATCCCATTTGTCGGACCGAGCAGCAACTATGCGGCTTCCGCTGAGATCGATAGCGAGCACTGGTCGCGCTCGCTGCTTGGAACGATTAGTTCGATCGGAGGTCTCCTACACGGTCCAGAATTTCCTGGACGTCAGCGCCCCATTCCGGCGCGACGTCAACTCCGTAGTCGAGGAACTCGGTGGCGCTCCAGAATCGTTTGCCGCCGTGCATTGCGGGCTCGTGTTCTGTGCTGATTCGCAGCGGCAGCCTCTCGTCGTTAAGCCAAATCTGGAATCGAACACGCTCACCCTCGCGACCCTTCGCCGCAATCGGGGGGCGCACACCAAAGGGACACGCGCTGTCTGCCTCTTTGAGATCGGCCGTTCCGTCGAGACGAATCACGGCACCATTGACCGCGTCGGGTTCGTCGAGTATCGCGACCGCGCGCTGGACTCCGTACAGAACGTCGACGACCCATACGGGATCGTTCGGATGTCGCGAAGCGTCGCTCAACCGCTCCCCTGAACCCGCGCTCCAACCATCCCGACCGCGCACGTACAACGTTCCGCCGACATACAACAAATCACCCGACGCCATGCGGACAGCGACACCGGCGACCAGCCAGCCAACTCTTCCCCTCTCGTGCTCGTGGGGATCCGCCATTTGCTGGTGGATCAAGGTGCAGCGGCGGACAAAGTCGCTTACCCCGTGCGCCCTCGGCGCGAGTTCGCTCTCCGGGCCGGCACGTAAGTTGCCAGCCCGCAAACGGCTGCTGGTGATCACCAGCAGCCGTTCGGGCAGGCTGCGCACCAGCTCGGAATAATCCGCTTCCGCCATGCCCGGCCAGGCTACCCCGCGCCCGCGATCAAACGCCCCACCAGCCTTCCGGATCGATCGAGGAGCAGCTGCTGGTCAAGCCCAAAGCCCAGCGGCATCGCGCAGACTTTGACCGGGTCTACCTTCAATCAAGACCGACTCCGTCCCTAGACTGGTCCGATGGCGAGGGCAGCGTTAACAGTGTCATGCGCGCTTGCTCTGGCTGCGTTGGGCGGGGGTGTGATCAGCAAGGGCGCGGCGGGCGCGACGAGCGTCTCGACGTGCGGCATCCCGTATACGTTCCATCTGGGAGCAAAGACGATCTACTCCGGCTCATGTGCGGGGTTACTGGGTGGCCCGCCGGTTCCAACGGCAACGATCCACGTAGGCAAGCAGTTCTCGGTGACGATCGCGCATGAGCTAAGCGGGCAGCTTGACTACCCGGTTCCCGTGTCCACCAAGCGGTCGGTCCATCGCGCGTCGAGGCTCGGAGCCGTCGTCTATTACGAAGCCGAGTCTGCCGGAACGACGAAGCTGGTCGCGAGGCACACCCCTTTCTGCCTTGCCACAGATCCAGCAATTGGCAGCTGTTCGGTGCTCACACTGCGCGTTGATCCGACGCCTTCGCTGCCAGGCCACTAGCCATCCGCCGAGTAATCGGCCAGCCCAACACGCCTGCCGCCCGAAGCGACAGCCGCCCGACGACGCCGCTTCTGCTCTGATCGATAGCCGGCACTCTGCCGACGAGCGTGGCCAGCGCTTTTGTCGTGGCAGAAGCGCCCGCTCACTCGTGGCGCCGGCGAATGCTCGCACGCGGTTGCGCTCGTCCGGCCCGTCTCGCGCTGGCGAGCGCTCTCGTGGCGGAGCGCTCGTCCGGTGTCTGCGTCGGCGGAGCGCTCCTGCTAGCCAACACGATCGTGGCCGGTCGGACCCATCAGAAGGGCGAAAGCATCGCGTGCCCGATGCGTACGCTTCGAGGATGCGGAGGCCGCGCTTTCTGAAAAATCGCGTCGCCAAGGAAGAGGCGGTTTTGATCGGTGACCCCCGCCTGGAGGGCTGGGAGTCGGTCAGCACGTTCGAGGACCAGCAGACGGCGGTGGCCTGGCGTGACCAGCTGCGATCGGTGGGCGTCGACGCGAGCTGCGTGGCCGATCATCCGCTCGACCGGTTTGGCCGAGGGGACATCTACCTGATGGTCCCGCCGGAACAGTGGTCCCGCGCCAGCGAGATTATTGACAACCTCGAGTGAACTAGGTCGGGCCAGCCCGTCCGACGGTCTCGGATCGGCGCGGCAGGTCTCGAGTTTGGCGAGTTGCGAGACGCAACCGGGCGATGGGGTTGAGTTCTGCTTTCCTGCTGCCGCAGGCCCGGCGGGATACTTGCGTCATGCTGACTGTGTTCGGAGCGTGCGCCGTCTCGTTCATGATGCTGATGTACGCGTTGGAGCGCCGCCACGACGCGTTCATTCTCCTGTTCGCGTTCGGTTGTGCTCTCTCGGGCGCCTACGGCTTTCTTGCCGGTACTTGGCCGTTCGGCGTCGTTGAGGTGATTTGGGTGTTGGTCGCTGTCAACCGTTATAGGGCCGTGCGTGCCGGCGCGAACAGCTTCAAGTTAGACGCGGGCCCTTAGCGGATCTCCTGCTGTGCCAGCGTGGCTGGCGGTCACGACGGATGATTGCCAGCGTCGGCCGGCACAACTACGACCTCCATGTGGCGGAGCGCTTCAAGCAGCTTCCTGGTTTGCCTGTGGGGTCGCGGGTAGAAGATCAGGACGTCCAGGGGGTACCAGGCCCCGACCCAGGCCATGACCACAAACAGGCCCTCGCCGAAGAAGGTACGAATCGCGTGAGGCGCCGAGCTGTGCAGGACGAGCGCTGATAGCGCCAATCCGACGAACAACACGATCATGCCGACCACGAGGGCGCGCAGCCCATCCTGACGCATGGCCCTCAGCTCGTTATTGGTGTCGCGCAAGCGCAGCTCGCAGTAGTTCTCAATCCAAGCTCTGACTTGCTCCTGGAAACCTGGATGAATCTCGTCGGCCGGCAACCCGATCGTGACGGTGCCGATTGTCCCTAGTCGTCTCGCCCCAAGCTCGCTCAGCACCTCGTCGATGCCCGACCGCAACCGCGGGTGGGGCTGCCTGAACGCTCCGTCGGCGGGCGCGACAAACAGCTCCTCCGCCGCCCTCAGGCCGATCGTGACATCCGTCATGGCCCGCGAGATCTTGTCGGAGGCTTCGGATGTCCCCGGCTTGCCGCGCCAGAACGGCGCCCACGATCGGCGGACACGGTCGCAATGCCGTGAGGCGGCATCGGAAGGGCTCTGAACGCGGCTAAAGATGCTGATGCGACCCGACGCCGTTTTGACCCCCCGTCGTAGCCGAGCAAGCGGCATTGCGCCTCGATCTTTCCTCTGCAGCGGGTCTTCAGAGGCTCGCTTGTGCTTTGGGCGAAAACGCGAGCGTAAGCCGCGACGATCGCATTCCTGGAGAGCGATCATCCCGACCCGCCCCGAGATGGCGATGCCTATCCGGGACCGAGCGATCCTCCGCGTCTGGCTTGAGCGGAGCGCCAGCTGAGTTGCGTAGTTGCCACATCGAGCACCGCGCCACAATCACGGCGGCCAAGAACAAGGTGTTGATCACGCTGACGCCCGTGTCGCCGTCCGGGTCTAGCCTTCCCGTGTGGACGCGCCCGAGGCACAGTACGTCGAGCGTGACGGAGCCCAGCTCGCGTACCAGGTTGTCGGCGAGGGAGCCGTTGATGTGCTGGTGGTCGGCGAGACCGCCCAGCATTTCGACTTGTGCTGGACCGACCCGTACATCCACGAGGTGTACGAGCGGGGTGCCTCCTTCTCGCGCACGGTCTACATGCAGCCGCGCGGCTTTGGGCTCTCCGAGCGAATCCGGTATGTCCCGACCCTCGAACAGCACGCCGACGACATCCTCGCCGTCATGGACGCCGTCGGGATGCGGACAGCAACGCTGGTCGGTGCGCTCACCACGTCCGGCCTGACCGCGCTCGCCGCAGCGCGAGCGCCTGAGCGCGTAGCAAACCTCGTCCTGTTCAAGCCCATCGCTTGTGGCCCACTCGCTCCCGATGCCGAGCAGCACGGATGGACGATCGGCGACGCTGCCGAGTACGTATCGCGCTGGCTCCCGGCCGTGGATAAATGGGGAAGCGGTGCAGTGATCGACGTCTACGACCCGGTACAGGGCACCGGCTACAACCGCCGGCTGATGGCGATGCTGGAACGCTGCTCGGCGACGCCCGCGGCCGCACGGCAGTACTGGGACTGGTTCGTTCGCCTTGACATCAGTGATGTCCTTCGGGCCGTCCGGTCGCCGACTCGAGTGCTGTACGCGCCGACCTCCCCGGAACCGGAGGCCGTCGTGCGCCGAGTGGCCGAGCTGATCCCCCAGGGCAGCCTGTACCACCTGCCTCCGACTCCCGCGGGGGCCGCCATCGGTGAGGCGTGGATTTCGGTCTGGCTGCATGTCGAGGAGGCCGCGACGGGCGCGCGGCACTCGTCGGACGCGGACCGGTTCTTCGGGACGATGCTGTTCACCGATGTCGTCGGGTCCACCGGGTTGCTGGCCCGGATCGGCGACGCCGAATACCGCGCGCTTCGCGCGACACACGAACGGCACGTGCGGCTCGAGGTCGAGCGGGCCGGCGGTCGGCTCATCAGCGTCACCGGCGACGGCACGTTCAGCCTGTTCGATGGTCCGACTCATGCAGTGCGGTGCGCTGACGAGATTCGCAAGGGTGCCGAGGAGCTCGGCATTTCGGTGCGGGCGGGCGTGCACACCGGCGAGCTCGAACGCACCGGGCGCGACTTCACGGGGTTGAGTGTGCACATCGGCGCACGAGTGGGCGCGATGGCGATGCCCAATGAGATACTCGTGTCTCGCACGGTCCGCGACCTCGTGGCGGGCTCTGGACTCGCGTTCGTCGAGCGCGGCGAACACACGCTCAAGGGTGTGCCGGGCAGCTGGGACCTATACGCACTCGCGGCCGCCGACCAGCCGGCGGTTCTGCCGACCGAGAGGTCACTGCAGACACCGCTCGACCGTCTCGCGCTACGCACCGCCCGGACCGCGCCCCAGGCGATGCGAGCAGCCTCGCGAGTCGGCAATGCCCTGCAGCGCTACCGCGCCCGCGCCGGGACTAATGGCGGATAGCCGCCGACCAGTCGTTTATGCGCGCGGGCTGACCGTGCCAGCAGATAACGGTAAAACGACCCTTGTCCTGATCGCACAACGCCCGATCGGCCGCGGGCGGTACACGCTCACGACGAAGTCCCGTCACGGCGGCCGTTCGCTGAAGGAAACGCACCAACTCGTAATCGTCGTCTGACACAGCGCGCTGCCTGCTCAGGGCGCCCCTCAGATGCCAGCTGCAGTCGGCGGCCCTGACGGCTAGGCGCTTCCGGCGGTGCGGTTCGCCGTCCGGCCCGGGGAGTTGTGTCCAAATGCGTGGCCACGCTGCGTCGTATAGACAAAGTCAACGAGGAGGGATGATGTCCCAGTACATGCTCTTGCTGTATGCCACCGAGGTCGAAGGGGAGGAGCTCGCAGAGCGCGAGGCCGAGATACCGACCGTGTGGTCGGAGCTCAATCGCAGCCTCGAGGAGGCCGGTTTGTTGGCTGGGGCCGGCCGCCTGTGCCCGACCACGACCGCCACGACGGTCAGCGCGACCTCCGGCGAGACGGAGCTCACTGACGGCCCGTTCGCGATCACAAAGGAGGCGCTTGCCGGCTACTACCTGATCGAGGCCGAGAACCTCGACCAGGCCCTGGGCGTGGCCAAGCGGATTCCGCTGATCCGCTACGGACGCGTCGAGGTCCGTCCCGTCATGTGACTGGCGGTCCGAGTGACCCGACGGCGGATGCTGTCGCTCGCGCGTTTCGCGACGAGCGGGCGGCCGTGCTGGCGACTCTGATTCGACATGTGGGCGATTTCCAGCTGGCCGAGGACGCGGTGCAGGACGCCTACGCGGCCGCGCTCACGACGTGGCCGCGCGACGGCGTTCCAGCGAATCCGGGCGCGTGGCTCACAGTCGCGGCCCGGCGGCGCGCGATCGATCGTCTACGCCGCGACCGCTCGGTGGCCGATCGTGCAGAGCGCCTTGCAGAGCTCGTCCGCCTTGACCAGCAGGAGCACGGTGCCGTGATCGAAGAGAGCTCGATCGTCGACGATCGCCTCCGGCTGATCTTTACCTGCTGCCACCCGGCGCTGGATGTGTCCGCGCGCGTAGCGCTGACGCTGCGCGCGCTCGGAGGGCTCACGACCGGCGAGATCGCGCGCGCGTTCCTGGTTGCCGAGCCCACGATGGGCAAGCGGATCGTGCGGGCCAAGCGGAAGATCGCCGACGCCCGGATCCCGTATCAGGTGCCCGGCGACGCGGAGCTGCCGGATCGATTGCGCGGGGTGCTCCGCGTGGTCTATCTGATCTTCAACGAGGGCTACTCCGCTACCGAGGGGGACCGTCTCGTGCGCCAAGAGCTATCCGGCGAGGCGATCCGCCTCGGCCTCCTGCTGCGCGAGCTGATGCCCGACGACGCCGAGGTGTGGGGTCTGTTCGCGCTGATGCTGCTGCATGACTCGCGCCGCGCCGCGCGTGTCGACGAGCACGGCCGCTACGTCGCGATTGGCGAGCAGGACCGCTCGCGCTGGGACCAAGCGCGCATCCGCGAGGGGCTGCGGGCGCTGGAGCGTTCCGTGCGTCTTGGGCGCCCCGGTCAGTACCAGCTCCAGGCCGCGATCACGGCGCTCCAGATGGACGAGGAGCCCGACTGGGGGCAGATCGCCGACCTCTACGGCGCGCTAGTGAAGCTCACACCGACCCCGGTAGTCGAGCTCAACCGTGCCGTCGCCGTCGGTTTCGCAGACGGCCCGCAGGCGGGCCTCGAGCTGCTATCGCCGCTGCTGAGCAATCCGGCGCTCGAGCGCTACCAGCCGCTGCACGCCGCCCACGCCGAGCTGCTCAGGCGCGCCGGTGACCGCGAGGGCGCTGCGCGCGCCTACGAGGCCGCGATCGAGCTGAGTGCCAACGCCGTCGAGCGCGCCGAGCTCGAGCGACGCCGCCGGGATCTTTAGGCGGGCTGTCCAAATCGCGGCTTGGGCTGCGTCGGATTAGTGAGGCCGCCTCCACGAGGCGGCGGACACAGCACTGGAGGTCCGATGACATCCCACACCCCAAATATTCACCGTTGGCGAGCGTTCTCGCTGCTCGCCGTGGCCGCGTTCATGACCGTGATGGACCTGACAATCGTCAACACGGCGCTGCCGACGATCGGGCGAAAGCTCCACTTTTCACAAACAAGCCTTCTGTGGGTCGTTACGGCCTACGAGCTGGCCTACGGCGGCTTTCTGCTGCTCGGCGGCCGGGCCGCTGATCTGCTCGGGCGCCGCCGCGTGATCATCGCCGGGCTCGCTGTGTTCACGGCGGCTTCGCTGGGAGCATCGCTGGCCGGGTCAGAGACGGTCCTGATCGCGACGCGCGCGACTCAAGGCTTCGGCGCCGCAATGTTTCTTCCGGCCGCGCTGTCGACCGTTCGAAACATGTTCGCCGAGGGCGCCGAGCGCAACAAGGCGCTCGGCATCTGGGGCGCGCTCGCCGCGCTCGGCGCGACCGCCGGACTCGTGTTCGGCGGGCTGCTAACGCGGTTCGCTGGGTGGCAGTACATCTTCTGGCTGAACGTGCCGGTCGGCGTGGTCGCGCTGCTGCTGATCCGGCGGGTCGTGCCCGAGACTCGCGTCGAGGTTGCGCGGCGGCGGTATGACCCGCTCGGCGCGGTGACCGTGACCGGAGCGCTCGTGCTGCTCGCGTACGCGATCGCCCAAGCGCCGCGGGTTGGCTGGGGGGCGCCGAGGACGATCGCCGAGCTGGGGATCGGCGCCGCCTTGCTCGGGGCGTTCCTGGCGATCGAGCGCCGCGGCGAGGCGCCGCTGATGCCGCTGAGGATCTTCCGCCTGCAGACGCTCGCCGGCGCCAATGCCGTTGGCTTCCTGCTCGGAGCGAGCTTCTACTCGTTCATCTTCATCGGCACCCTGTACATGCAGCAGGTGCTCGGCTTCTCGGCGCTTCAGGGCGGCTTCGCGTGGGCCACATCGGGGGTCGCCTCGATGCTGTTCGCGGGTCTCTCGCAGGCGCTCGTGACGAAGGTCTCCGCGAAGCTGGTGATGGCCTTCGGTATGACCGTGCTCGGCGTCGGCATCTTCTGGACCGCCCAAGCGCCGGTGCACGGACACTTCCTGGGCGACCTGTTCGGGCCGTTCCTGGTGGCTGTCGGAATGGGCACCGCGTTCACGTTCATCCCGATCCAGATCGCCGCGCTGGCCGGCGTCTCAGACCATGAAGCCGGCCTGGCATCCGGGCTGATCTACACCTCCCAGGAGCTCGGCGGGGCACTCGGGATCGCGATCGCCTCGAGCATCGCCGCAAGCCACTACACGACGCTGCTGCGCGGCGGCGACACCGCCCGCGCCGCACTGACCGGCGGATTCCACTCCGCCCTCTGGGTCGCGGGCGTCATCGCGCTGGTCGCGATCCCGGTCACGTTCCTACTCATCCGCAAGGATGAAATGGCAAAGGCAGTCGCCGCGACCGCACTCAGCGACGCGCAGCCCGAGCCCGCCACATGACGACTACAACAACAAACAAGGAGTCAACAATGAGCCACACACTGGTCACCTACACCGTCAAGCCCGGACGCGAAGAGGAGAACGCAGCCCTCGTGCGGGGCGTCTTCGAGGAGCTCGCACAGACACAACCGGACGGACTGCGCTACGCGGTCTTCTATATCCCCGACTCGCTCCAATTCATACACCTGTACACCGATGAGGGCAGCCCGACCGGCGTGCAAGCGCTGGACTCGTTCAAAGCGTTCGTGACCGGGGCGGAGGATCGCCACGAACAGCCGGCCACGTTCACCCAGCCCGAACTAATCGGCGACTACCGCACATTCGACTAGTCGTGACGTCCAGCGTCCGGGATTCCACGCTCGTCTCTCTCGACGGCGTCATCGGTTTCCCGGACCGCTGGTCTCCGGCCTGCTGCGATCGAGCGTCAGTGGCTCAGCCGCCGTTTACGGCTCGCTCGATCGCCGCCCGGGTGAGCTGGCCGTGGGTCACGGGGAGGCAGGCCAGGCCGGCCCTCAGCAGTCCTGGCTGGTGCAGGTCGATACCTGCGGCAGTGACCATCTCCGGGGTCAGTTGGCCCTGGCTGGTCGGGTCAGGGAAGCTTGGAAAACCGCGGGGTCGCACACACCGGGCGAACGCCAGCATCGCGGCGCCGTGGGCTTGACTCTGCGCCGCACTCTCGCCTATGCCTGGGCTGCCGCCGTTCACGTGCATGCAGGCGGTTTGGGCCGCTTGGGCCTGGGAGTTGCCGACCTGTTGTAGCGCCCTGATAATGGCTTCCTTATCGGGCGCTCCGCTGCTTGTTGGATCGGGGAAGCTCGACACCCCGTGGGAGCGCATGCAGCGCGCGTAGGCAAGCGCTCCGGTCTGGCTCGCCGTCGTCCTTGTGGCGGCAGTGTTGGACGAGCCGCCGCCACAGCCAGCTACGAGCACAGAGGCCGCCGCAACGGCGGTGATGGTGGCGATAAGTGTGAGGGCACGCATGCGGTTCGGGTCCTTTCGGTCGAAAGCGGGAACATTAGGGTCCGAGGAAGGACCGCTGGGAGCGTGCGCCAAGCCGAGTTACCGGCCGGTTACGGGCGGGTGACGAGCAGCTCGAATCTCCTGTCGCTACCGCGTCCCTGTCGCTACCGCGTCGGGTCGTGTCGGGCTTCGGTCACACTCTGGCTCAGCCGGATGAGCCTCTGCAACCGGGCGAGGGCGGTGGGGACTCCGCGCCGGTGCTCCTCGCGGAGCTGGGCGGTAGGGAGCCCTCGCTGGGTCATGGTCATGAGCGTCTTCTTGCCCCTGGCCTCGAACGTGAACTCGGTCTCGAATCTCAACGTCGAGCCGTCCAACCGCGTCTCGATCGTTGAGGTCAGCAGACGTCGTGGGCGGTCGATGACCTCGAACACGTGGCGATGCCGGTAAAGCTCGCGGGTTGATGGTCCGAAGTCGACAGTCCACTCGCCTCCGACGCGCATGTCGCACTGTGAGCGGACGATCCAGCCGGGCTCGTCTTGGCCGTAGAACGCCTCCTGGCCGTCGGGCTTGGTAAAGGCATCAAATACGTGTTCAGGACCGGCGTCGATGAGTCGTGCGACTGTGACGTCCTGGCTCATCGTCGCCGCGCGCTGGCCTGTTCGACGTAGCTACCGAATCTGTCGAGCCGCCTCTGCCAGGCGTTCCGGTATTCCTCGATCCATCGCGCGGCGTCTTGGAGCTGCGCCGGGCCGAGGCGGCACTCGCGCGCCCGTCCTACTTTCTCGGTGATCACGAGGTCTGCGTCCTCCAGCACTCGCACGTGTTTCTTGACGCCGTTGAGGGTCAGGCCGAACGGCTGCGCCAGCTCACCGATGGTGGCGGGGTGAGCCGCGAGCCGCTCGAGGATCCCGCGGCGTGTCGGGTCTGAGAGGGCGAAGAACGTGCGATCGAGGTTTCGCATATAGTGCACCGAACGGTTCACTATAGATCGGACGGGCGGCGCCATGTCCCAGAGGAGGGTCTGTGAAGGTCGGAACGGAGCAGGAGTGGCAAGCAGCTCGCAAGGAACTGCTCGTAGCCGAGCGCGAGCTCGAGGAGCACGCCCAGCGAGTCGAGCAACAACGGCGGGAGCTGCCGTGGGTTCCCGTCGAGAAGGAGTACCAGTTCGCGACCGAGAACGGGCACGAGTCGATAGGCGAGCTGTTCCAGGGGCGCTCACAGCTGCTCATCTACCACCTGATGTTCGGGGAGGGCTGGCAGGTGGCGTGCCCCGGCTGCTCCTCGCTTGCTGACGGGCTGAGCGAGGGGATCCTCCGCCACCTCAACAACCGTGACGTCACATTGATCTGTATGTCGCAGGCCTCACTCGAGAAAGTCGTCGCCGAGAAGGAGCGTCATGGCTGGACGGTGCCTTGGGTCTCCGCCCACGAGAGCGAGTTCCTGTTCGACTATGGCTTTGCGTTCCGCCGGGAGGAGATGTCCGGCATCGTTCATGAGGAGTTCGACATCGGCCAGCTCCTCCGCGAGGCTCCGCAATGGCTGCGCGACTACAGCCAGGAGGTCGGGGCGCCGGACCTCGAGTCGGCCGTTTCGGTGAGCGCAGGGTGGAGCGTGTTCGCAATGCGGGACGGCGCTGCTTACAACACGTATCGCGTGTATCCACACTCGCGCATCATCACGCCGCTGTTCTCCGTCCTGCTCGAGCTGCTGCCGAGCAAGTGAGCCGAGCGTCACCCTCGCGGGCCGCGAGCTAGCCGAAGCGCAGTCTGATTCTCGGGTCGATTTGTTGGGCGGCTAGAAGGGCAGCGCCGAATGCAGTGACGAGCAGGTCGCGGAGCTTCTCGCGGGATAGGTCTTTGTGCAGCGTCCAGTCGAGGATTGCCGCATCCATGTATCCGAGCCAGCCTGCGATCGCGGTCCTTAGCGCCGGACGGGGCTTGCGGTTTCCAATGAGTTCGGCGAGTAGCCGCTCCATTGTGTGTGCGCGGAAGCCCTCGACGACCTCGCGAGCCTCGGGGAGGGTGGCTGCACTCTGCATCAGCTTGGTCCACGTGCGGGCGTGTTGCTCGATCCACCGCAGATAGGCGTCGAGGCTCGCCGCCAGCTGGTCAGCGGCGCTCCCGGAGCCAGTGGGCTCGATCAGCTGCTCTAGCTCGGCTGCGGCCGCGGCGACAGCGGCCTTGAACAGGTCGACCTTCGACGGGAAGTAGTGGTAGAGCAGCGCCTTTGAGATGCCCACCGCTTGAGCGATCTCGCGCATCGAGATCTCCTCATAGGCGTGCTCGGCGAACAGCGTCGTCCCCGCCTCGAGTATCTGGGCCCGGCGCTCATCGACGTTCAGGCGCGTGTACGCAGGTTGGGCCACAGCAAGATATTAGCGGCCCCGTTGACCGCCGGTTGACAACGGTCGGATGAGTCCCTATGGTTCGTTATCGACCAGAGGTCAGCAGCGATATCAGCGCCATGCAATTACTTCTCTTCCTCGTCTTCTTCGCAACGCCGTTCATGTGCGTTGGCTTCGGCGCCACTCGCGGTCTATCCGGCTGGTTGCGCATAGCAGGCACCTTGACCCCACCCGTACTCCTGGTCGGCACGACGATCACTTTCTTCGTGCTCACGATCTGCAAGGAAGCCGACACCTCGACTCCGAGCCAGGTCGCGACCTGCAACGTGACGAGCTCGCTCGCCGTGCCGGTGACCGTGGCCTACTTTGTGCTCGTCGGGCTCGCCTGGTCAGGCGCGTTACGGGCAAAGGGAGACTCCACCGCACGGAAGGTCTCCCTCGGGGCGGCCGCGATCGTGGCACTGCTGCCGATAGCCCTGGCTGTCGCACTATGGGCGTACGTACAGCTCTGACCCGGCAGCCGCGAAGCCATCCAGCCGACAAGTCCTCGTCGGCACCGTTGGCGAGGTCGCGACTTCGATCCGAAATCACCGCGGGCGCTGATCGGCATGCGTAGCTCATCCAACAGCTCGATGGCGATCTGGCTTGCTATCTCGCTGGCTATTGCTTCGGCGCTATGCGAGGCGCTTGTCTGGTCGTTCTTCGGCGGGTTCGACGGTTGCGGAGCATCCTTTAACCCAACCTCGCGCTGGGTCTTTGAATACGCGCCGTTTCTCCTCGTGGCGCTCTCTGCCGTGATCCTCACCTTTGCCGGGCTGATCGCGAGATGGCGATGGGCAACCGTCATTCCGGCGGTTCTAACGGCTATCGGAATCGGAACACTGCTCGAGGTCCTCGTCTTCCTAACCGAGTTCGGCGATCACCGGTGCGGTGAGTAGCTCACTCGCCCAGGCGACAGAGCAGCCACGAGACCGGCCACGACGACGGCTGGTGCTTGCGCGGGCGAAGCAGGCGCCGCGTCCTGGCGAGGCGAATATCCCCAAAGAGCCGGTGTACGGGCGCGATGCATCGTCCGGGTCGGCGGCGGAAGCTCGCCCGGAGCTGCCTGCGGCGAGGTTCGTGGAACTGCCGCGGGAAGATGTGGTGCTCCGGGCGAGCGCGTGTGGTCAGTAGGTGATGGTCAGGTTGATCCCGTTGGCCCCGCCGGCGGGAGTCGTGCGGATCTTGCCGTGCGCTCCCGCGAACTTGCCAGTGCCGGCATTGATCGGGATCGATGCAAACGGATCGCTGTCGTTGAGGTTCGCGACGAAGCGGTTCGCGAGCAGCATCGATCCGCCGATCGCGACCTGCCCGTAGCACAGGGCTCTGGGGGCCTCGGTGACGAAGCAGATGATGTTCGTCGTGGCGCTCGGCGTGCGGGCGTGGTGTTTGAAGCTGCCGAGGTATTCGACGCCGGTGTTGGTGAGGACCGAGCCAGCGGCGGGTGGAGGGACGTGGCCCAGGATCGGATGTCCGGTGGGATCGGTGAATGTGTTCTGCGTGGATTTCGCGAACAGATGGAGGGTGGCGGCGTTTGCCGCGCTCGCGGGGATGGCCATCGCACAGAGTGTCCCGAGCACGATCGCGCCCGCGCGCCGTTCTCGTGAGTTGGGCTTGAACAGTGTCATGAAGATCTCCTCGGTTAGCTGGTCTCCGTCGCCTACTGGGCCTACTCGTGCGGGATCCTGCGCTGCCGGATCAGGGTCGCGGCCCCGAGCAGCAACGCCAGCACCAGACCGACGACGAATGCGATGAAGAACGCGTTGCTCACGGTCCCGGGATGGCTTGAGCTGTGGGCGGTGAGGTTGGCGGTCGCGAACAGGGCCACCACGACGATCGCGTAGAAGATCCAGCCGGTGCGGCTGATCGCGACACGACTTGGGTTTAGTGACATTGCGCTTGCCTCCTTGATGGTTGACTCAGACGCCGGTTGGCGTGCGGCTGACGCTGCCAGGGGCAGGGGCGGCTGTCGTCGTCGGCGCGGCGGATCTTTCGTGGACGGCTGGGTGATCCGTGGTCGTGCCCGGGTAGGACCCCTGATCGGCGCGCAGGAGGACGCGAGGCGAGATCCGGGGCGGTAGCTTGCGCTCGTGGGCATTGTGGGCACCTGGATCGAGCGGGTTCGCCGGATCAAACTGGTTTGGGTCGATCGCGCGGCCGCGGGCGTGTTCGCGGTGGGAGCGATCGTGGATGCCGCCTCGCAGCCACACCGGTCGCTGGGAGTCGTCGCGGTCGCGTCGCTTTTGCTGCTGACGGGCAGCATCGCGTGGCGGCGCGTCGACCCGACGGCGGCGACGGTCGTCGCGGTCTCGGCGCTGATCGTGTTCACGGTCGCCAGCCGCTATCACGGAGACGGCTCGTTTGAGGTCGCCTCGATCGCGCTGAACTTCTACATGCTCGGGCGCCGCACGCCGGTGCGCTCGAGCCGGGGTCGTTCGGTGGCGCTACTCGCGTACTGGCTGGCCGGCACGGCGGTGGTCACGTACGTGCCGCCGGGGGGGACGGTCGGAAGCTTTGTCGGAGGCTGGGGGCTGGCCGGTGTGCTGCCGTTTGTGGTTGGCTGGGTGCTCGAGCGCCGACGCGCCTTAGCGCGCGAACTGAGGGCCGGGGCGGCCGAACTGCGCGGCGAGCAGGAGCTACGCGCTCGGCGTGCCGTTGTCGAGGAGCGCAACCGGATGGCACGCGAACTGCACGACGTGATCGCCCACTGTGTAAGCGTCATGGTGGTGCAGACGCAAGCGGCCCGCCGGATCGCCACCACGGACATCGAAGCGGCCCGCAACGCGTTGCGGGCCGTGGAGCAATCCGGGCGCGAGGCGCTGCTCGAGCTTCGCCGGATGGTCGGCGCGCTGGGCCGTGAGAGCGACGATCCAATCAGCGCGCCGCCCGGCCTGGGGCAGCTCGAGGCGCTGGCCGGGCGGTCACGCGCGGCGGGGTTACCGGTCGACATTCGGTTCGAGGGCCGGCCGGAGCGGGTGCCCCCGGAAGTCGATCTGGTGGCCTACCGGGTCGTGCAAGAGGCGCTGACGAACGCGATCAAGCACGCCGGCCCCGCGCGCGCCACCGTCACCGTCGGGGTTGGCGCGGACCAACTGGAACTCAAGGTCCTCGACAGCGGGCGCGGATCGGGCGGCGGGGCAGTGCGCGAGCGCGCTGGGCGGAATGGATCGGGCCATGGGCTGGTCGGGATGGCTGAGCGGGTCGGGCTGTATGGGGGCACGCTATGTGCGGGTGCCCGAACGGGCGGCGGGTTTGAGGTGAGCGCCCGGATCCCGCTCGCGACGACGTTCAGCGCGCCGCTATCACTCGACCGCCGGCCCGGCGCACAGCAGGAGGCGATCGGGAGCGATGAGGTGCGTTTGCGGTGGCCGTGGCTGGACCCCGCGATCGCGGGCGTCTCCCTGGTCGCGCTGGAGGTCGGCGTGCTGGCCGCCTCCCACCGCCGCGGTCCGCTTGCCGTTGACTTGGTCGTCGCTGCCGCGATAGCCGTGCCCGCGATCTGGCGCCGGCGATTCCCACTGGGGTTCCTGATCGTGGTCGGGGTACTGGGCTCGGTCATGAACACATATCTGGTCCAGCTGCAGAGCTCGCCCGTGATCGGCGCGTACTTCGTGCTCGTTCCAAGCTATGCGGTCGCCGCCTGGGGCGAGGGCAGGGACACGGCGTTCGGGCTGGCGTTTCTGCTCGGTGGCGCTGCGGTCTCCGAGCTGGCCACGCACCGCGGACGGGCGGGAGATTTCATCGGCGGAGCGTTCGCGGTGAGTGCTGCGTGGGCCGCCGGCCGCGCGGTCCGCTCCTACCGCCTGTTGACCTCGGAGCTGGTGCGTACCTCGGCGCGGCTGGCGGTCGAGCGCGATGGCCGCGCGGCGCTGGCAGTGGCCGCCGAGCGCTCGCGGATTGCCCGCGGGCTGCATGCGGCCGTCGCCAGCCAGGTCGCCTCGATGGTCGTCGTGGCCGAGGCGGCGCTGCGCCAGCTCGACGCCGATCCCGCAGCAGCCGACCGGTCGATGGACGCGGTTGAGCACACCGGTCGCCTCGCCCTGGCCGACCTGCGCCGCATCCTTGGCGCCCTGCGCCACGGGGAGCACGACCACGAACTGCGCCCGCAACCCAGCATCGATCAGGTCTACCCGCTCCTCGAGCGCGCCCGGCACAACGGTCAGCCGGTCGAGCTGACCGTCGAGGGCGACCCCGGAACGCTCTCGCCCGGCATCGAGCTGGGGCTCTACCGCATCCTCGAGAGCGCGCTGCACGACATCCGCGCAGACAATCAGGCGCCGGTCACCGTGCACCTGCGCTTCGGTGCCGATGCCCTCGGCGTTCACCTCAGCGCCCGCAGGGATCCACCCAACGGGTGGCCGACCGACGCGATGCGCGAGCGCCTGCTCCTGTGCGGCGGACGGCTCGACCCCCAGCCCAGCGGCGACAAGGACTGGTGCTTCAGCGCCAGCCTGCCCTGCGCGCCACCGGAGCAGCAGCAATGAGCGTGCGGGTCGTGATCGCCGACGACCAAGAGCTGATTCGCACCGGCTTCCGGCTGATCCTGGCAGCAGAACCAGACATCGAGGTCGTTGGCGAGGCGGCAACAGGCAACCAGGCCGTCACCATCACTGACGAGTTGCGCCCCAACGTGGTGTTGATGGACATCCGCATGCCCGATCTCGACGGCATCGAAGCCACCCGCCGCATCCTCTCTGAAGAGCAACAGCCGGCGACCAAGGTGCTGATCCTGACCACCTTCGACCTCGACGAATACGTCTACGACGCGCTCCGCGCCGGCGCCAGCGGCTTCCTGCTCAAAGACGTACCCGCACACCACCTCGTCAGCGCCGTGCGCACCGTCGGCGAGGGCGACGCGCTGCTCTCCCCCGGCATCACCCGCCGGCTGATCGAGCAGTTCGCCACGCACCGAGCGCCCGCTAAGCCCCCGCCAGGCATCGACGAGCTCACCCCACGCGAGCTCGAGGTCTTCCGCCTGCTCGCCACCGGCAAGACCAACGGCGAGATCGCTGCCGAGCTGATCGTCGCCGAGACCACCATCAAGACACACGTCACCCGAATCTTCATGAAGCTCGGGCTCCGTGACCGCGTGCAGGCCGTCGTGCTCGCCTACGAAACGGGCATCGTCACCCCAGGCCAGATCAACTCCCAGTCGTGACCGCGACGGGGCCCGTCCGAGGGCTTGGGGAAGGTGTCCGGCTTCTGCGCGGCGGGCGCGGTCGCCCACGACTCCGATATGTTCCCTGGCTGTGAAGCGACTCGGGACCGTGATCGTCGTGGCTGTCATGGCGGTCGTGATCGGACCGGCGTCAGCCAAGCCGAGGTACAAGCCGCACGGACACGGGCACAAGCACGCGTACTCGGCGTTCCTGCTGTCCGCCACGGGCAGCGCCTCATGGGACGTGACCGAACAGCGCAGCGACGGCTCGGGCGACAGCTGGACGTACGATGAAGGCAGCACTTCCCAGTGGCGCTACGGCGTGCCGACGCACAATGCACAGGCGTCCGGCTTCGCCGTCACCTGGCCGGTCCCGTGTATCGAAATCCGCCAGCTGCCGATCCCGTGTCCCAGCCCGAGCATCACGGCCGTGGGTCCCGGCCCGGTGGAGCTCGACATGAAGATCAACGACACCGCGACCGGCGGCTCGCCACCCATGACCGGCACCCTCCAGTGCAACCACGCCGCGGGAGGCGAGAGCCCTGGCGGCATTAGCCTCGCGGCGACGTTCATCAAGCACACGGACTCCTACCGGATCTCGATCGGGATAGCCCCGCAGCTGGCGGCTCAGGTCACGGAGGACGAGGCGTCCTGCCCGGATGCCAACGGCGTCACCAAGCTCGACGCGTGGGGGCCCGGCGCCCTGCCAAGCGGGTCCGTTCCTCACTGGTTTGACGTGCGAAGCGTGACGATTCCGGCCTCCGTCCTGGCCGGCTCGAACTCGATCGACTTCCCGGTGTCGCTCCAGGAGAGGAACAAGCCTCCGGCCGACTGTGGGATCACGCAGCCGCCAGGCGAGACCGTGACCTGTCACGTTAGCGACAGCTGGCGGGGAGTCGTGACGCTTCACCGGAGGGGGTGAGCGCCCGAGCGGGGCGCTCAGCTGAGTGGCTGGCCAAGGCCTATGAGAAGCCCTCCCGGCCCGCGGACGTAGCAGAGCCGATACACGTCTTCGTACCGGACCACTTCGCTGCTGTGAAGCTCCGCGCCGTGCTCACGGAGCCGGGCGAGCGTCTCGTCGATATCGTCAACGGCGAACATGATGCGTAGATAGCCGAGCGTGTTCACCGGGGCTTTACGGTGATCAGCGACCGCGGGCGGCGTGAGGAAGCGCGAGATCTCGAGCCGGCTGTGGCCGTCGGGCGTACGCATCATGGCGATCTCGCAGCTCATGTCACTCAGTCGCGTGACGCGCTCCGCCCAGTCTCCTTCGACCGTGGCTTGCCCTTCGAGCTCGAGGCCGAGCTCTCGAAAAAACGCGATCGTCGCCGGTAGGTCGTCGACGACGATGCCTACGTTGTGCATCCCTTGTAGTGCCATGCGCCCACACTACAAACCCGACCCCTGCTGCTCGCCTGGATGCTGTGCTCGCCCGCGGTGGGTCTTGGTCAGCTGATCCGTTGGATAGTTGGGTATGCGTACGTGCCGTTGAGCACGTTGCCCTTGGGGCCGTACATCCTGAGGATCAGGATGATCTGGTTGTCTGGCGGGTCGGGGAGCCAGTTGGCCTGATGCCCGGCCGGCGGGGTCGGCTGGACGTAGATGTCAAGCGAGCCGTCCTTGTTGTACTTGACTCCCTTGTTGCTGCCGACCGAGTACTTGTCGTAGTGGTTGGGGATCAGCCAGGTTTGGAGGCTGTAGACGGTCAGCGACCAGAAGAACCTGGCCGGCGGGCCACCGCCGGCGGGGAAATGGATCAGGTAGCTGTTCGAGCCGTTCAGCGTGCTGCCGGTGTTGTCGAGGCTGCCGACGGCGTAAGTCGCCTCGGCGGGGCGGTTGGCGCAGATGCCGTAAACGGCGACGATCGCGCGGTACGAGTAGTCGGTTCCCCATTGCCCGGTGTCGGGCAGCGTTTGGAACCAGCCGTTGTGCTGGCGGGCGCCCGCCAGACCGATCTGCAATCGCAGCGAGAACACTTGCTGAGGTCCACCATTCGCCGCGGCGGTCAGCCCGGCGACCGTGTCGGCGGGGAGGTTCTCAGTGGACGGGCGAAGCCCCGGTCCGATCCCGGCGGTTGCCATCTCGGCGAGGATCGCGTGATCGCGGGCCGGCGGCGGGTCTTGCACCAGCGCGTTTCCGAGCGCGTCGTAGAACGCCAGACCTGTCGGCACCAGGTGGTCGGAGGGGGTGGTGATCACCCGGTGGGGCTTGGGCGGCTGATAGGCCAGCCCGACTCTGTCGAACGCGTTCAGCGGGATGACCTTGTAGCCGTCCTGGATCTTGTGCGCCTCGGGCAAGTCTGACCTGCCATAGGCGAGCGTGCGGCCGAACAGCCAGACATGGTCATAGGCCGCCCTGACGACCGAGACCCCGGCGGGGAGCTTGCCCTTGAACTTCGGTCCGACGATCACGTAGTTGCCGGCGCGCTCGCCCGTGGTGCGGGTTCCGACGTAATGGAACACGTTCAGGTAGGGATCGAGGAACTCCCACGCGTAATAGCGATGATTGGGCACGGCCGGGACGTGCAGGACGATCGGGCCGTTGCTCAGATCGAGGTGCGCGTTTGAGTAGAGCGTTGAGTTGCTCGGCCCGACGATCTCCTTGTGCTGATTGCCCGGGGTTGTCAGGACCCGCTGATTGCCGACCTGGTTGACCGGCGCGTTCCCGAAGTTGTTGGGCACCGTGACGCTCGTGTCGAGCTGCGTCTGGTGAACGAACTCCAGCAGGTCGATCCCGTACACGTAGGCGTCGGTTCCAACCTGCTGCGCCTGGGCCTGGCTCAGAGGCGCCGCAGCAGCCGCGGCCGAGCCGACCGCGAGCATTAGCGAGGCGGTTAGGCCAACGATGGTGAAACGACATAGACGAGCCAAAGCATTCCTTTCAGCTGAAGCGGAGGTCCAACCTAACGCCCCGCCACGCTAGCCGTTCAGCCACACGACTCCGCCGTGGGCGGGAACCACGACCGAGCTGACCTGCGTGGTCTGCAAGCCCCACCCGCCGGTGTCAGCGTTCGCGTCGAGTGCACCGCCTCCGACCGGGTGCACCAGCTGCACGGGCGGGGTGAAGCTCATCTCTACGGCGCTGCTCCCGGGGTTCACCGCGACGCCGCCATGCGCGTAGCGGCGCACGTAGAGCCCATCGGGTTGGCGCAGCGCGTCGATGTTCGAAGGTGGCGGTAACGCCGCAGGGCCTAGGTTGATCCCGTATTCGGGGAACCACTGGGGCCCCGCTC
>CAWCIB010000006.1:0-128590 GCA_963795505.1 uncultured Actinomycetes bacterium | reverse complement strand
CCGGCGTCCCAACGACGCCGCGACGACGACAGCCCCCAAGACCTGGCCAGTCCGTCGGGCCCGTAAAGCCCGATGAGGCCGAGCAGCCGATTTCCGACGCCTGATGCCGTCCGCAGGCTGCGGCCGGCCCGACGAGCTGGATTTGACTCGTCGGACGGCCGCGGGAGCGGCTATGCGGCATCGCAGTCGGGCGGTTTCTCGCCTCTCACGAGCTCTGCAACGGCCGCCGCCGCGGCCGCCTGCATGCCAGGAATAACGTGCGCATACTGCTTCAGCGTGAACGCGGGTGACTCGTGACCGAGCCGCTCGCTGACGACCTTGACTGGAACGCCTGCCTTCAGCGCGAGCGTCGCATGGGTATGGCGTAGGTCATGCAGCCGGATTGACCGGATGCCGGCGCGCTTCACGAGCCGCTCGAAGGTCTGGCTGAACGAGTGGGGATGAATCGGGGTCCCGTTCTCCCTGGCGACAACCAAATCATGATGCTCGTAGGCCTCGCCCCACTCGTCTGCGCTCTACTTGCTGCCGCACCCGATGGGCGCGGAGTAGGTCCACCGTCTCTGCATCGAGGTCGATCACTCGTGCGTTATGGCTCTTCGGTGTCGACTCGATGACGGCATACGCGACCGAAACGACCGCGTTTCGGACGGAGATCCGTGCGGCGTCAAGATCGACGTCGGCCCAACGCAGCCCGAGGATCTCGCCGCGGCGCATACCGGTCATTGCCGCCAGGCGCCAGACGGCTTCGAGCCGCGATCCCGTAACGGACGCTAGGAACAGAGATAGCTCGTGCGCTTCCCACGAGCCAACTTGTCGCGTCGAGCGACGAGAGGGACGGGGCGGCTTCGCACGGGCAGCGACATTCCTCGCAACGAGGCCGGCGTCGACCGCATCCTCGAGGGCCTTATGGATGATGGTGTGGATGTACCTGACTGTCTTGGCGCTCAGAGGGCCGTGACCGCTCCCTTCGACCTGCAGCCTTCCGTACATGGCGTTCAGCATGAGCGCTGTCAGCTTGCTGTAGCGGCCGCGTGCCGATCGCCGGCAGTACATGGACCTCCATGTTGCTGCTGATATGAGTGGAATGTGCTCGGCTTGACTCGGCCCTCAGTCACTCGGGAGCCAGCTGTCGCGAACCCACTCGCCAAACGTCAGTCGGTCGGGCATCACGTATGAGCCCGTGTGCAGATCGTCGACCAGCTTGGCTCTAGCGATCTCTGCTTCCTTTCGTGTCCGGAAGCCACCGTGCCACTTCTGTCGCCGCCGGCCGGCTTGGTCGGCCCCGACGTTCACAACGACGTACCAGCGGGTGGTTTGCTTTCCGTCCTTGGCGGTGTGGACGCGCTTATGGATGTGGCCCTGCATCCTACGCCTCCAGCCAAGCGAGAAGAGCAGGAACTGGCACGAGGAGTCGGCGCCCGAGCCTTCTCGTCGGTAGCTCGCCACGGCGAGCGGCGTCATAGGCTGCGGTCCGGCCCAGTCCGAGCAGCTGCGCGGCCTGCTCGATGGTGATGGTCGCCCGACCGTGAACTTGATCGAGCTGGAGTGACGTATGGTGCTGCATGTCGGGACCTCCTAACGGTCTCGGCCGGGCCCCGGGGGTGTTCGCGCACCGCCGGGGCCGATCTTTCGTTGAGACCGTAAAACTTAACGGACGCCCCGGACAGATCCGGTCTCAAGCGTCTAGTCTCGAGGAGGATGATCGCCGATGATCGCCACCGAGGATCTTGTGGATGCGCGAGACGTGGCCGAGATGCTTGGAGTCGGTCATCCGAATGCCGTAAGCGTTTACCAACAGCGCTACGACGACATGCCACGTCCCGTAGTCGACCTGGGTCGTGGACGGCCGAAGCTATGGCTCAGGCCAGAGATCGAGCGGTGGGCGGTTCAGATGAGTTCAAGGCGCCGAGGCCGGAAGGAGCGGGGGCACGACGACGGCCCGATTGGTAGCGATAGCTCGTCGGATGGGCCGCCTTCTGACCGTTCGAGTGACTGGTCTTATCCGTAAATTAGACACTTGATATTTGCCGGCGGGCTTGGATGCCCGTCGGCAAATATCAAGTATCCCAGCGGAGCGGCAGTTCAAGCGCCCGTGCTCCCTGCGCAGTGTGAAGGCCTGCGTCTCCTTGACGACCGGACGAGGGCCTCGACTTCTGCCTGTGGACACTCCCGCGCACGCATACGGAGCGACCGGGCGGAAGCGCGGCCGTTGGAGTACCGCCTTCTTCCAATGTCGTTCGCACGAAACCGCGACGCGTGTTTGACCTTGGCCGCCTCTCATGGACAGGTGCGAGTCCCGGCCGGCGCCAACGACCGGATTGTCGCCAAAGGGCTCGTCAGCACTCAGCCGGCGCATCGACGAAAGCGATCGTCAGATGCCTCGCGATCCCTACCGGCCAAGCGTGCGGCCCCAAGCACCCTGGGTCGCGGATTACGCTGGGACCCGATCGCGTCGCTGGCCAGCGTCGACCCCCGGCGCGATCAGGGGGACCGGCTCGCCACTGGTCGAGAACCCATCGACTCGGCCATCGATCCCGGCTTCGAAGAGGACGTGACGGGCAGCGTTGGTCACGCGTTCCTGCCCGTCCCGCACGCAGATGATCGGCCGGAAGATCTCGAGCCGGGTGTCGAGGTGTGGTGCATCGACGGGGCCGTTGGCTGTTGCGCTGCGGCAATTCAAGCCCGCCCGCCGGAGCGCGCGTATCGCGGGCCAGCGGCAGTCGTGACCGATCAAGGCTCGGGCGTAGTCCGTCGGGTCAGCCTGTTCGCTGTATGCGTTCACCCGCGTCGCGAAGAGTCGGAACCAGAGCCGACGCTGGGAGAGAGCACTCGCGGCGGCCCCGAGCACCAGGCCGATCCCTGAGCTCAGGAGGACCCATCCAAAGCCATCGCCGCGTCGACCGAGATAGACGGCTCCGACCGCGCCTGCGAGCGCGATGCCCCAGACGCCGACGAATAGGACGACCGCCGCGATCGGCCAACGCCAAGCACGCCAGCCCTCGGACTCGCTGATCTCCCAGAACATCTCGCGGTACTCCCGAATCGTCTTGCGCATAACTACGTAACGATGACAGGTGGTCCGGACGCTCCGTGCAGCCGGGCTCCGCCTGACGCTGACAATCGGCACCCTGCGGGCTGTCGAGTGATCTCTACACGGTTTGACTGGACACGGATAGCGGGCGCTCAAGATGTGAGGCAACATGGGGTGCGTGTGTGACTCCTCCCAAATCGCGCGCGCAGTGCATGGCGCCGGCATTGACCTCTCGGCGGTTCGAATTCCCGACTTCTCCGACGGCCATGTCCCTGTGACGCCCGCGCAATGGCGTAGCGTCCTCGAAGACAGCGGGCTAAAGAAGGCCTGGTCGGACCTCACGACTGCACGGGCGTCCGTGGAGGCCCTCCTGTCGGAGCCGTCGTCGATCGCTGGGAAGCAGAGCCCCGCCAGGTTCGGTGCGCTCGTAAGGGCTGCCAAAGGCGTCATCGGGCAGATCGACGCCGTGTGCTGGTTTGCCGCTCCACCCGATTCGCTGGTCACGCACGAGGATCTCCGTCAGCTTGCCGAAGCCGCGGAGACCGTCGCTCGCGATGCACTCGCGCTCATTGCCGGTGACCGGTCGAGCGATGCTGCGGTCGCGGTCGGCGACGCGGTAGTCGATCAGATTGAGCGTGAGGTGCCGCGCTTGAGCCCCGAGCCGCCATCGGCGACCCTGGCGAAGGTATATGGGGTCGACCAAGCGATCTTCGATGAGCTCGGCGGACTCGACGCCAGTGCCCGGCTTCGCGTCGCGACCACCCTTGATCATCAGGCGCTCGATCAACTCTCCTGCAGCGTGCTGCGCCATCTCATCACGCCGACCACCACCTATGCGCCGAACGCGACGAGTCTGCTTGCTCCGATGCTCGTCGCCCACCGACCCTTGGTCGCTCACGTAATTGCGTCGGTGACGTCGCAGGAGCTCCTGATGCTCGACCCCGGTCGGGTAGGGCCGGTCCTCCAGGCCTACCGCGCATACCTGCCCGAGAACTGGGCGACCCACCGCTCGATGCGGGCCGCCGAGCGCCGGGCTAACGCGGCCAGTGACGATGATCCCGAGGAGGCAGCACTCGCCGAGGCTGACATGTCGTGGGCCTTCACGGAGGGACCGCTGCGGCGCCTGGGCTGGACCTGGCTCCGGCTACACGGCGCCACGGACGCCGAGATACCGCTGCTCACAGAACTCCATCAGCGCCTCACCGCACGATCAGGTGACATCGTCGCGTCCGCTCTGGCGACGGCAATCGTGCCATCGTGGCGCAACGCGGTTGCTCATCGCGAAGTGTCCTACGACAGCCCCCGCGCGAAGCTCAAGATGGGGGCGGACCTCGCTACACCCGAGAAGCTGCGCGGGGCTCGCCTGCTCGGCACCGCAGTCGCTTATGGCTTTGAGTGCGGCGTCGCGCTGGCGCGCGCGAGCAGTAGTGCGCTCGCCGCCGAGCTGCCACTCGGGGCCGACGTCGCGTCAGAGCCCCAGCTAGTGCGCAGCCGACTCGCGGACCTGATGGCACAGCATCGTGTTCGCTGCGAGCGCGTGGACGTGCGTGACGACCGCGTCGTCGTTCGCGTCCAGCAGCTGAACCCCTACGAAGCCGCGTGCACCCTCGTTGAGTTCGCGGAGGCCGGCGGCCTGTACCAGCTCACCGACGTCGAGCTGGAAGTCGATCAACGACCCGCCCTGCGCGTCCCGGGCGTTGTGCTGGCCGAGCTTTCGCGGCTCCGGAGCATGGCATCCGACGCGCGGCTCCCTGCCGTGGCGCTGTGGGTTGTCATCGCCTCGGGCCGCATCGATCAGGGCACCGAGCGTGACGCCATCTACCGAGAGATTGCTCAGCGAGCGATCACGCAGGTGTTGCGCGTGTTCGCGGGCGTACTCGACATCGATCTCGGCGACATGGTCGTCGAGGACCTCACACCGCAGCAGGCCGTTGAGCCGCTCGAACAGATCGAGGCGGCGTTGCTCTCGGCATGGAGCGTTTTACCGGGGGATCCGCCGGACGACTGCGAAGACGTTCTACGACGGATCCGCCGCGTTCGCGCCGCGCTCGACGATCCCGGACGGCTGCGCGCCGCGGGAAAGCATCTCCACGAGCGCATGCGTCGTGAGGAGCCGCCTGACTTGCCATGGTTCGTCCCGTTCGAAACCGCCGCCTAGGGCTGGGCGCTCAGGATCAACTACTCGAAGCGAGGTCAATCCGGCCCAGCAGGGGCGCCTCGCTGAGCGGTTTGCGCTGAAGCTGGTTGTCGACACCGCAAAATCGTCCCGTCGGTACGCACCATCACTCGCCTGGCAGCACCCGACGATCCCTTTCGACACGGGCGCTAGCCTGAACACCGCTTTCCTTTGGCGACAGGGGGACGCCCAGGGCAGACAGATCCGCCAGCCGGCTTCCGCATTCCCACCCACCCAACCCTGCGAAAACGTCGGGCCGGTTACTCGTCCGTCGCCAGCTCATTTGCCGACTCGTCGGGGCCATGGCCCTCGCGGATGTCGCGCGTGACTCCCGGGTCGAGAACGTACCGATCCTGCGATGGATAGTCGCCCTCGACCAAGCGGACGTGCTCGGGACGGGCCCAGTAGGACTCGCCGCGAGACCAGCCGGGGTTTCGATCGTCAGCCATTTGTTGTTTCACCTCCTTCACCGTTCGGATTGGCCTGCAAGTGAGAGCGCAGTATTCACTTTCACTGTCACCCTTACCGTGACAGGTAAGCACGCGTCGTGTCATCTGTCAAATTCTTGTGTGTTACTGATTCTTGACAGTAGGACCGTGCTGGCACGTTCCAAGCCGCGGGCAGCATCCGACGCGGGGCGCCGTGGAGCTTCATTGAATTGCCGACCAGCACCGATCAAGCCGCGGCCCGATCCATCCCGACCGGTGATCAACCTCCTAAGGACCCCTCAGCAGGCGCCCAATGCCGGGCGGCCAGACCTCACGCTCGATCTCTCGTAGGGAGTCCGACGGCCGCAGCGCTCTGGGCGCATCAGGCGCTGCACCGAGTCGGCGGGGCTCAAGAGCGCGCCTCACGATAGCGACTCCGTTCGCGCCGCCAGCATCAAGCACGGTACGCCCGATTCACGGAACCGCGCGTGCCATCGCGTCCAGGCGTGCCTCCGGTCGCCCAGGCCGAGAAACCTGGTTTGCGCGGGACCTGCGGCCGTCCCGGCAAGCGCTTTCGTTCTGAGCGATCTCAAAGATGTGTGATCGCTTCGGCGACTCAGCGCGGCGCCGCCTCGGGCTGCTCGTGGCAACCGGCGCGCGGGTTTTCAAATCGAGGACGCGCCCCCATCCCACTTCGCGTGATCCAGGCGGCGCACCTTGGGGAGACGCTCATGATCGTCGACCTCCGCGTTGAGCTGCCGGAGGCGTGCCAAGCCAATAGATCTCTGTCCGTTCTTCTGCGGTGGGCCAGCAGCGAGCCAGACCCGATTCGCGGGGCCGTTGTAAACGACCTCAGGGGGTCCATCGCGATCCAGACGCAAAGCAATCAGGCGCTCGTCCGCCGCAGGGCTTGCCGCTGCTGATAGCTGCGACCCCTCGTCGCTGTGTGGCCTTGATCTCGACACGAACACCGTCTTGGGTCACGGCATCGTGAACCGTCGTGGAGGCGGCGGTCAGCGTCAGCCCGAACATGTATGCGGCCAGGCTCTCGCCGAGGCTACCCACGAGATGTCCATCCGGCGTGAAATGGCGGCCCGGGAAGATCGTCTCGAGCTCATCAACGATCTCGTAAAGCCTCGCAACCAACGCAGGGACCTCCTCAATTCGCGGCAGGTCTTGTCTTTCACTCAAAGCCACGTGGCGATTCTCACAGAGGATCGGAGGCGATTGACGATGGCTCTGCGTTTCGTAGGTCGTCAGCCTCTGCGAGTGCTGTGGCGGCTTTCGTGGGCAACTCTGCTTTGGGTGACTGATGAGCTCCAAGCTTGTGCTGGGGCCCTTTGAGAACCGCCCGGTGGTCGGATCGTGTCGTGTTATGTCTGGTCATCGCTGCTCCAGTCCTAGCTCTGCCGCGTAGGAGAGGGTCCAGCTCGGCAAAGCGGGTGACGCGTCCAGCAGTTCGGCCCACCGGCGGTGCTCGAAGGCGCGGTCCGATTCGTGCTCGAGCAGGTCGCCGAACGAAGCTGCCTGCTTGGCCAGCTTTGCCGGCCCGAGGTTGACCAGCACAAAGCGGGCGTCGTGTCGGGCCGCGACTCGGTTACCGATCACCCAGTTGCGGGTCAGCTCATACCACCCTGCCTGACGAACACCGTCATCGTCGCGGGCGAACAGATCCGGGCAGGGTAGGTAGATGTCCCACCCCTTGTACGTCGGAGCCTTGTAGTCGTTGGGGCTATCGAGTTTGACTTCGACGAAGGCGATGAGGTCAGGCCACACGAGAATGACGTCCAGCTCGCTACGTGATCCGGGCTCCTCGCCGAGATCGTCGGAGACCTTCACGATCGAGCCGGCCACCGCGTCCGCTGCGCCCGCGGTGAGCGGCACGCCCCACAGCAGCGCCTGGCCGGGGTCCGAGGACGACGACCGAAGCCCGGGCGACAAGAACGAGCCCAGCGATCCGATCGACGCGAGGGCGCGCGCGATTGTCCAACTCGCGGCGTCTTCCGAATTCGCCGATGCGAAAGCCCAAGGCTTCTTTTGCCGCGCCCGAACGTTGAGCCCGGACCTGAGGACTGTGTCGAGGCCATCGATCACCTCCGGCGGCACGTTGTCAGCGTAGTTGGCTCGTATGAGCACACGGTCTGGTGGATTGGCTGCGTTGGAGAACCCGATCCCGCAGGACTCGCACCGGAACGCCAGGTCGGCGAAGCGGTGGGGAGCCAGCCCGAGCCGCTCGGGCTGTTCGGTCCAAGGGTTCGAGCAGTTCGGGCAACCGTCAACAAACATGAGCGCAAGTATCGTCGTTGTCCCGAAGCGCTGGGTCTGGCGGGCGAGTGCTTTCGGCCCCCAGCTGCGCCGGTCCGCGGTGATCACTTCGGCGACATTTCGTTCGCGCCAGCCGTCGCCGAGTTGGCTGTTGCATTCGTGGCAACCACTCGTCCCGCGTCGGCCTCGAGTCGTGGCCGCCTGTTGCAAGGAACTTGTCCCGGCGGGGCGACCATCGCGACCCCTGTCCGGGGTGTGGTCCCGCTTTGCGGTCGTCAGCCCCCGGGGTTGAGGTGAAGCGCGTCAGCCTTAATCGCCCGCATGGGAGCTGAGCCCGCCAATAACCACATAGAGGCCGCTTCTCCGTCCGATCGAGCGCACGTGCGGGGAACGACTGATCGACGCCAGGAACGTAGCGAGCGGATCCTTGCCGGCGATCGCATATCCAGCCTCCCGGAGGAGCGCGTACCACTCCTTGTAGTGGATGGCCTCTCCACTTGGGTGCTGTTCGTTCAGCACGCGCACGGCGATTTCTTGCAGGCGCTGACCGCGCAGGCGCGCATCGAGGTCTTCAAGCCGCAACTGAGGCTCGATGCCGACTAGCTGGGCCAGTTCTCGCAGTGCTACCTCTTGTTCGTCTGCCTGAGCCGCCGCGAGGTCGGCCAAAGATCGGAGTCTTTCTGCACGCTCCCGTTGTTCGGCGATGCTCAGCGCGAGCGCCCGGTACTCGGTCAGTAGCGGCGGGTCTATGCGGTGAGCTGGCGATGTGACTGTGTTCACCGCACCACCCTAAGCGACCTGTCGGACGGTCTTTAAAAGCTGCCTCCGGTCGGCCCCGGGAAAGGCAGCCGCGGACTGATCAGCCCGTCAGCGCGTTGAGCCAAGCGGCGAGCAACCCGCCCGACTAGGCTCAGAGGTCGGGGCACCAGCGATCGATCAGTAGGTGCGCGAGCTGCTCTCCGCGTCGGCTGAGGGTCTCCAATTGCGCTGTCCCCATTGGTGCGAAGTTGGTCGGGTAGGAGATCACGTCGTCTCGTGGGACCAGATCGGGCGGGATCCAGGGAAGTTCTCGATCTTGCTGCCCCAGATACGGCAGGATGAAGCCCTCAAGCTCGCCGTTGGCGACAAAGGCGTGCAACCGAGAGCGGCTTGCGTCCTGCACCTTGCGATGGGCGGCCTCAAACGAGCGTCCAAGACGGGCGAGCGGGCCCACAGGAAAGGCGTCGGCGAGCAGGCCTCGCCCAGCGTCGCACGCGACGATGTAGTCGACGTCGTAGACGTTGTATGAGTACTGGGGCGATCGGCCGGGCTCAAGGCAGCTGGTGCCGAGGTTGTCGAACACACCCCCATCCGTCAGCACGACCCGCTCACGCCGGCGCGAGCCATCGCGTCGCGCAAACTCATAGCTGCGGTCGAGGCTGGGTAACAGCAGCGGATAGGCTGCCGACGCCGTGACAGCGGTTGCGATTGAGACTGGGGCGACGAAGCACCCCAACCGCCAGATCCCGCTTTCTCGGCTGCCGAAGCGAACCGCCGATCCCGTACGCAGATCGCAGGCGTTGATGATGACCCCGACGTTGTCGCGGCGGGGCCTGTCGAGTGTCTCGCCCCCGAAGAGCCGGTCTTCCAGTGTCGCCTCGAAGGCGTCGGTGCGGCTGGCCCAGCGCCGGATTGGAGGCTGAAGCCGAGTCCCGCTGCGCAGGCGAGATGCGGCGGACGCGGCCAAGGCACCCGCTCCCGAGGCAGCATGGGCGGCGAACGAGGCCGCCGCGCGTGGATGTAGCAGCGCCCGTCGCGCGATTTCTCGCTGCAACCCACGGCGTAAGAGCTTCTGCATGCGTTGGTCGAAGTCGGCGAAGCTGTCGTCGCTGTAGGCGTACGCCGCTGCCGCCACGGCGCCGCCTGACACGCCGGAGACAACTTTGACCCGCTGCAGGCTGCCGCGATCGTTCAGCGCGCGGAGACAGCCGAGGTGAAAAGCGATGGCGCGCGAGCCACCGCCGGAGAGCGCAAGCCCGACATTGCGCACCGGCGGCGACGAGGGTGGAGGGGGCTTGGTCCGGTCGCGGATGACGAGCACACCGAACGGCTTTGGCAAGTCCTCTCGAGCGAAAACATAGGCGCCAAATTCAGCCTCCTCCTCGCCGCGACCGTTGATGAGCATCAACGTCTCGGGCACGGGTTCCAGCGCGACCAGGCGGGCCATGCTGGCGATGTCGCGCGGGCTGGGCAGAGCGCGAGACTCCGGGTGGGTGTGCCACATGCCGACAAAGCCAGTCGAACTGCGAGTGCGAGCCCGCAGCTTCTCGTTGTGGTCGGCCACGCCTTCGGTCCCGCAGATGAACTCGGCAGGACTGGCGACGCTGTCGGGTGGCGGCCCGGATGCCGCGTCGACCCAGATGACACCGACGGCTTGGTCGCGTTGCCCAAAAAGGACCCCGCCCGTTTCTGCCCGTGGATCCGACACCCGATCGTTGCGGTTGACCCAGGCGCGGACGGTTTGCATCGCCGATTGGGCCAGGCGAATCTCATAACGGCCCATCCCGTCGTGGAGGACCGTGTCGGGCGACCAAAGAAGCCGTGCCTGGCGACGACCGGAGTGGACCGCCGTCGGCAGAGCCAGCAAATGCGCGCACGCCGTCGCCTTCGCATCAACTAGCTCAGCCGCGGCTGCGGTTAGAAGCGCTCCGGTCAGCGCCGTCACCTCTGCAGCCGAACCGCGAAACGTCGCATCGGAGCAGCCGGGCTCAGGCTGGAAGTGCTCGCTGCGCGCGGAGTTGGGCCAGAACTCGCCAGCAAAGCCGCCGAGGCCCGGCCGGCTGACGCAGGCAAGCTTGGCGCGACGCATCACATCGCTTGAGGCACCAGAGTGCCCAGGTGTGGCGATCACGCAAATTCCACGCTCGGCGGTATGGCCTAAAAGCATCGCCACCACGGTCGTCTCACCTGGGCCGGCATTTCTGCGGCTCGCCTCGAGCTTTGAAGCGACCGCCGTCGAGGCCGTGGCGTCGATGAGGATGTCGACCTCGTCATGCCAGTCGGCGCGCTCCAGCGGCCCGTTGAGAACGTTCTCGACTCGCACATCGACCTCGAGGTTTGGGTCGATGGCCCGTAGGCGCTTAGCGAGGACACGCGCCTTGGGGCGACCGATGTCGTCATCGACGTAGGGCTGGCGGGCGAGAACGCCTGGATGCACGGCGGCTTTGTCGTAGAGGATGAGCTTGGCTGCGCCGGCGCGAGCGATCCATTCCGCTGCGTATCCGCCGATGGCGCCACATCCCCAGAGGACCACGGTTTTGCCGGCGAAGGCGTTGTGCATGGGCGACTGGGAGTCGCGACGCTCGGTCACTTCCGGGCGGAGCTCGCGGATGGGACACCACGACAGCGAGGCTTCGGCGGCCCACTCAGCGATGATCTGGGTGATCTGCTCACCGAGTTCGCGCCGCTGTGGGTCTTGAGAATGGACGTTCAGCGAGTGCCGCAGACCCTCGGCAACGACATCTGAGAGATACCACGCGGCGAGGTGCTGCTTGGGGTCGCCATCGGCAAGGCGCCGCAGCGGCGTGCCGACGATCAGCGGCATGCCGGCGTCTGATGGGCGTGTCAGCGAGCCCAGCCGCAGCAGAGACATCAGTAGGCCGGCCGACACTCCGCGGTCCACCAGCGCATCGATGAGATCGCGGACCCTACTCGGATACTGCCAATCCATCGCCGTGGGCAGCAACACCGCGGGTGCAAGATCATCGCCGTCGGCCATGAGGTCATCAGTCCAGCCCACGAGGTCGAGGCGGTCCGACCCTACCCGCTTGAGGCGGGCAAGCCCAAGCCACGGCCCACCGCCGAGAGCGGGCGCGTCTGCTCGCACGACGAGCATCGGGGCCGAGCCCGAGCTCACAAAAAACGGCGGATGCAGCGGCGCGCCGGCGGGATCGAGTTCGCTTACCGCCGCGCGCTTCAGCCAAAGCTCGAGCCGCTGCAGCAGGCCGAACATGCCGTCGTGGGGCTGCCATTCGACAGCCGGCGCCTGGTAGAGGCAGAGGTAGTTGCCCCAAAAGACGTGCGGCGTCCCCGCCCAGTTGGTATGGCTGACGTAGACGCTCGGGTCATCCCACGGAAAGCCAGGATCGACGTAGATGCGCAGACGCTCACGCTCGTGCAATCGGACGCCGGGCTGACGCTGCTCGATCCCCTGACAGTCAAGCGAGATTTCAACCCGTAGGCGAGGCCCATCCTCGCCAGGCTCGTGTACCTCAACGATCTCCAGCGCATCGGGTGATGCCGCGGCGACAGCGCGCAGCTGCGCCAGCGCCAGCTTTTGGCCCTCGGTCAACGCCAGCGGCCAAAACCGACAGGCGCGGAAGGCACTTTGTCTTCGCCGCGCGCTTCGCTGATCGCCTCCGCCAGCCGGGTTGCACTGGCGGCTACTTGTCGAGCGTCTCGCAGCGCCGGACCGTCGGCCGAGATCTCGAAGACCAGAGGTTCGGGCGCGTCCGCGTTTGGATGCTGACCGGTGCAGATCACGCCGTCGGGAGCAATCTCGCGATAACGGTTGGCAGCCTTGGCGTGAGGTGGATTGTCACCTGACGAGTTGCCGGTAGGGATCTTGTCGGCGGAGACGACAATCACGGCCGGCGAGTCAGCGGCCGCCTCGATCGAGTCCAGGATGTCCTGGCGCAGCTTGGGACTGCCTCCGGCCTCCTTGGGCCAGTACATCGCGGAGTTGGAGCAGTGGTGGGGGGCCAGAAAGGCGTTCCAGAGCAGGTCTTGCGCTTTGGAACGGTCGAAGATGTTGGTGAGGTCGGGGTAGGAGAGGTCCCCGAGCAGCAACGCGTTGAGCGTGTTTTTGCCCTCGCTCAAAGTGATCTGGAGGGCGAGGCTGGTGTCGTTTCGGTCTTTGGAGCCGTCGTCCTTGAACGGGGCGTGCACGAAGGCGCGGAAGACCTGCTCGTAGTCGTTTCCATCCAGAGCCGTCAGAAACTCCCCGGGGATGACGAACGTTTCGTCAGGCAGCTCTGAATATGGAGGTTCGGACAGGAGCTCGTCGTGCCCGATGATGCGGATGCGATCGCCGGATTTCACGGTCCTTTGCTTGCGCACGAGCTCGATCCTGCGCTCGGCCTCCTCGGCGAAGACCTTGCCGTCGTCGCACAGCGTGTCTTCCTCGACGTCGCGGAAAATCCGTGGCGTGAACCAGAGGTCGCCGATCGTCACGTCCTCGAGCAGCTCGGCGAAGCCGAGGATGTGATCTGCGTCGAGATGGGTGGCCGCGAAGCCAGCCAGGTAGGGCTTCCCGTCACGCGTAGGAAGGAGGCCGATGAGACGGTCGACGATGGGAGTGCGCGGATCGTCTTCATCCTCAGCAGCCGTGAGGTGGTGCAGATCGACCTGCAGCACGGTGTCTTCGTCGATCACGATGGTCGTGGAGTCGCCGACGCCGACAGGCCAGAACACGAGGCCACGGGCGGGCAATTTGAAACCAGGCATGGTCTTGGAGGGTCCCTTCGGTTGCATCTTTCGGTACCGCCTAAAAGGGTAGGAGCCAGCCCGGACAGATCCGTAGATGCCGTATGTACAACTTCCCAACCCTCGAAGTCTCGGCGCTCAAGACCGACTTGCGGTAGTCGTCCGGCGCTGGCGCCCTGGCGTCCAAGTGCGTTAACAGAGCCGACGAGCGGGTCAGGGTGATCGGTCGCAGACGCCCTAAGATCTGGAGGCCCCGCGTGCACATAGAAGCCCTTCAAGCCCGCGACGGAGACTGCCTGCTGTTGCTCTGGGACGACAAAGTCGCGGTAGTCGATGGCGGCCCGGCGTACACCTACTCCGAGGCGCTTGCCCCGCGTCTGGACGAGCTACGCGCGGAGCGCGGTCTCCAAGAACACGAACAACTACTGATCGATCTAGTGCTGGTCAGCCACATCGACGATGACCACATCGGAGGACTGGTTGTCTGGACGCGCGAACTCGCCGAAGAGGCCGAACGCGGCCACCTGACGACCACGATCAGGCGTCTGTGGTTCAACAGCTTCGAAGACATCGTCGGCCATGCAATACCCGATCGCATCGTCACCGAGGCCAGGGAGGCCTCGGGTCTTCCCCCTCACCTCGCGTCACGTCGCGCGGTGGTCGCGAGCGTCAACCAAGGGCGCGAACTGCGCGCCACCGCCGAGCGCCTCGGGTTAACTTGCAACGCCGACTTCGAGGGCTACCCGATGACCGCCCCCATGCCTGGCCAACCTCCCCATATCGCGACGGTTGGCGGCCTGCACGTCACCGTCCTTGCACCGCGAGAGGACAGTGTTATTAACCTCCAGCAAGCGTGGGCGCACACGCCGCTGCCCGTCCGTGAAGCAGCAGCAACGGTTGCAGCATACGAGGACGAGTCCATCTACAACCTCTCAAGCGTCGCCTGCCTGGTTGAGCACGAATGGACCAGCGGCCTGCTGAGCGGCGACGCTCTAGGAGCCGACATCCTCGAGGCGCTCAATGACCTCGACTTGCTTAACCCGACGCTGCATGTAACTGTTCTCAAGCTTCCTCACCATGGCTCGCTGCGCAGCGTAGACACTGACTTCTTCGAGAAGATCACTGCTGACCACTACATCATCAGCGGGAACGGCCGCCACGGCAATCCTCAACTCGAGACGCTGGACATGCTGGTAGCGAGTCGCCCCGACGATGACTTCACGCTTCATCTGACCTACCTTTACACCGGCTCAGGCGAGTACCCGGAACGTATTGCCACCTGGATCGCTGCGCAGAACGACTCGGGTCGTAGGTTCACGATCGCCACGGCGATCTCTCCTGCTCCGGGCCTGACACCACGAATCAGGATCTAAGCCATCGTTCGCGATACCTGGACGACCGCTGACGATCCGGCTTGACTTCGGGTGAGATTCCGGAAGGTCGCCGAGCCGTGGCCGAAAGCGCGTCTCCCCAACATCAGGATGGTGATTCGATCACCCATAACGACGGTGCCGGCCGATCGCTCGGGCCACATCGCGATGGTCTGTGGTGCCTGCGCGTTCGCGAGTTCACGCGAAAGCGAGCACCGCTCGGCCCTCGGGCACAGCGGAGGATTGCCTGATACGCGCCAAATCATCCGACTCCGCCGTGATCTGAGCAGGCGCCCGAGAGGCCGCCTGAGTGGCTCCATTCCCCGTCGGCACACTGGACAATGGTGCCGTTGCCGTTTGGGAAGTTATTGATGCACTGATGGGTCGAGCAGAACGCAGCGTCGCTCGCATGGCTGGCGGAACCGGGCCCCTCAACGGCTTGGGCGGGCGAACTCGATGGCGCGGCGGACGATCCAGTGACCGTTTGGGTCACAGTGGTCGTGACTGTCACAGTGCGTGGCGGAGGTGGTGTCGTCCGCCTGGTGACCGTTCTGACAGGGCCTCGAGCGGCCGTCGTTTTCGTTGCGGTGATCGTCTGTGTGATCGTCTTAGTGGATCCGCACCCGCTCGCGGCGATCGACACAACGAGGACTGCCATCGTCGCGCGTCTCATCCGCCTTCTCTGTCTCAAGCGATTGGCGACTCCTTCCGCGTCACAGGAAGCGCAATGTGCCGCACGCCACCGTTTCGAGATCTTCATACACGAAGGCCGGTCTGTCAGCGGCGGGGTCGACTGGGGCGCTCGGTCCGTTGGCAGGCCCTTAGCTGTGCTCGAGTCGATAAACGCCGTTCACTCGAACGCATTTGAAGCGGTACTTTCGATACTGCTGAGCCTCGGCGTGCGAGCAGTATTCACCAGCGTGAAGACACTTCTGCTGGCCCCCTATCAGGGCGTGCGTGTACCCGCTTGAACACGTCTTCGCGCTCGCCGCCGGTGTCAGTGCCGTCACCGCGATCGCGGCTGCCGCGACTAGACCCGCAAGCCCTTTCCTCATGTTCCCTCCAGTCATCGATGCCCGCGAGACGTGTAGATCATTGCGCCCAGTCGCGCCTCGACCGAGAATGACCGTCAGCCCCCTCCAGTTGCGCTCACCTTCGCATACCCCTTCGCACAGGTCAAGTGCATGAACTGCCGCGTGGACCGCTCACGGCGCCGGTTTCCACCCTAGGTGTGCGGCGATCTCGTCTAGAGCAGGGCGCAACTCTGGGTCCTCCTTGGATGGGAGCGCCGCTACCTCCTGCGCCTGGCCTTTGTACTGGATCGCGCCGTGGGCTTCGATGAACGCAAGCACGTTGATGTCCTCCCAGTCGCTGCGGGTCAGGGACTGGCGGTCGAAGTGCCCTACGTAGAGTGGGATCAGCTGTGTTCCGCCACCGAGGCGGTCGCCTCGGACGACCAGTACGCGCGCATCGTCGAGTCCCGGCGCGACTGCTAGTGCCTCCTTAGCGGTCGCGACGACGTGGCTCGCCAGTATCTCGGCGTACAACGCGTTGATCACGCTCTTAGTGCGGCGCTTGTGTGTTGGCTTGCCGGACGCGGTCTGAGTCACCTCCCGTCCGGGAATCAGTTCGCCCGGGGCTCCGATCTTCACCAACAGTACTGCCGAGGATTGCTGGACGTTGATCACTGCAGCAGGCATCTCGTTGTCTTCAAACGCTGTCTCGATCGCTTCGAACACAGCCTGATGATCATTGGCAGCCAAGCGGCGCCAGCGTTCGTCAAGTGAGGCTTGAAGAGCGGCGTGCTCGGTCGCACGACGCTCCGACTCCTGCTCAATCTCCACGGCGGTAGTCGAGCGTGCCTGCTGCTTCGCGGCTCGTCGTTGTGCACGCTTGAATATTGAGATGCCTTCGAGAGCCTCGTGCTCGTGACGCGCGAGCACCTCCACCTCATTCACGGCCTCAGGGGGAGGCGCGACCGGGCGGACCGCAGGAGCGAATTCGTCCTTGTGCACGAAGGCCAGCGCCCGCATCTGCCTGTTGAGCTCTAGCCAGTGCTGCAACTCTGCCCGTCGCTCGGCGGCGCGAACCTGCCGCTCGTGAGCGGCCATCGACGGGGCCCGTCGACTGCTTCTACGTCGCCGCGGACCGGCGGACGTGTAGTACGTGACCGGACCGGCGCCAGTCGAGAACCCTGGTCGTCCCGAGCCGACGTGGATGCGCGCCGCGCGGGGACCGATCCCAGCACGGACACCGCGACTTGAGGCGCTTATGCGGACGCCAGGAGCGACGCGAATACCGAAGCCCACGAAACGAATACTCTCACCGACTAGCAGCGCGTACAACTCGCCTGCAGCTGAAGAAATCGCCGAGCTTCGTGCCGCAGGCAATTCGCGTCGAAATGCACGCCTTGCTGGTTCTCCCCAGCACGGATACGCGTTCCGCGAAGCGCCCGCCGCGGTCCCGTCCATCGCTGGCGGTCCAGGCTCCGCGATCCAGCTCGGACTATCGCTGTGTATACAGCCGCCTCGCGTGCCACGATCGCGTCGGTGACCGCCCGATCGCTCATGATCCAATGTGGTCGGAGAGGCGCTCCTTCTGAGTTTGCCGCGTTGCAGCACCATGACCGCGACGGCACAGAGTCTCTTGCTGGCGCGAGGGGTGGGGCGTAGGCTGTAGCAGGGGGTTTGAGATGGCGAGACGACAAATGGCCAAGCCGCCAAAGGCTCCGCGGCGCGACCGACGCCGACGGGTCACTCCAAGGGCATCCAAGGCACCACGGCTTACGCGAAGACGGCGCGGTCGCGCTCGTACAGCGGCTCAGGGCTGCGTTCTACCCGCTGCGCTCACTGTCGTGATGGTGTCCGCGATTGCTCAAATCTGTTCGCGTCTCTGTCGATAGAGGATGCGCGTGCTGAAGTTGGAACGGATATGGGGCAGCAGCGAGCGCCTGAAGACGAGGCGGGGGATGGTGGCTTCTGCTCTGACGGTCTGGGTCATCCTCGGAGCGCTCGTAGACAGCCGCAGCGCACTGCTACCACTACTCGCGCTCTCGCCGCTGATGTGGTGGTTCTGGTGGTTCGTCGGGAACGTCGTGACACGGGTCTGGGAGGGGCTCGTCGAGGGTGACCCCCCTGCGGTTTCGGTTGGCCGAGCGTGGCAGTCGTCGAGCACTCGAAAGCAATTGCGTGAGGACGCGAACGGCGAGGTGTTCGTTGATCGCGGCGGCATCCTTCTACGCGAGCGGTATTGGTTCGTTGCCACCGGGACGCCGCCGATCCGGCTGTCCGCGGAGGAGTATCACGACGCGCTCGAGCAGCAAGGACAGGAACCGGTCTTGATCACCAGCCATCGCGACCGCAACTTCTGGTGGTACGACAACGCGATCTACTGGACCAACAACTGGGATTACGGGAGCGTGGATGTGAAGGCGCTGCTGTTCATGCGTGAGCGCCAGCGTCAACGCCAGCTAGAGCACGCGCATGCCGTAATGGCCGCCGCCGAGTCGCCAGCGGTTCGGAAGAGAGATCCGATCCCAAAGGAGATCAAGCAGGCGGTCTGGGAACGGGACGAGGCGAAGTGCGTCGAGTGCGGCGGCACGTTCGACCTTCAGTACGACCACATCATTCCCTTCTCGATGGGCGGCGCGAACACCGTCGAGAACCTCCAGCTCTTGTGCGCGCGTTGCAACCAGCAGAAGGGCGGGCGCCTGTGAGCATCCTGGCGGAGGTGCGCCCGGTCTAGCGTGGGTTAGTCCGTCTCGGAACGTCGCAAGCGGTCTGTTCCCCAACGCGCTAGATCGCCTCGACGTATACCTCTTGGGTTTCTGCTGAAGTCAGCCCTTCAACGCTCTCCTCAGCATGACTGCTTTCCGCATCTCGCCCCCTTCCCTGGCGTCCTCCCTGCCCGACAACCCGATAGTTGGGGGAGTCTGGCCGGGACTCGCGCCTGGCCATAGAGGCGGCCAAGGGTCAAACACGCGTCGCGGTTTGGTGCGAACGACATGGAAGAAGGCGGTACTCCAACAGCCGCGCTTCCGCCGGTCGCTCCGGATGCGTGCGCGGGGTGTCCACGAGCAGAGTCGAGGGCCTCGTCCGCTCGTCAAGGAGGTGTCGGCCTCCACACTGCGCTGGGAGCACGGACGCTTCAACCGTCGCTCCGCTGGGGTACTTGAGATTTGCCGACGGGCTTCCAAGCCCGTCGGCAAATGTCAAGTGTCTGATTTACGAAGGAGACCAATCACTCGAAATTGGGATTCGGCTTTCTTCTAAGCTGAACGCTGTCGATCACGACGTCGAGGCACCCGCGCGATTTCACCTAGGACCAAACGGCGGCGTCAAACGCGATGTCAAACGGACCCGTCCGGACACGTCGATTCGGACCCCGACGAGCCGCGGCCACCCGCCGGGAATCTCCCGTATTCAGGGGATTTTGCGACATCACCGCGGATTAGACGGACTGACGTCGTCAGGCTCATAACCCGAAGGTCGCGGGTTCGAATCACGCCCCCGCTATCGGGTGGCGGAGGGTTCAGCACGCTGTATCCCCGCCCCAGCTATCAACGTGAGATCGACGCTCAGGGCTCAACGCGCGGCGTACCCGACGTCGCCTATAACGCCAGCGCCCACCGGGGCGTCTACGTCGCGTGGGGATCCTCGGGAGAAACCGGAGGAGATGATTGGAGCTTCTACGGAACTAGCTGCGGGGGCCACAATGGGCCGGCCTCGTCGCGATCGCTGATCAGGTTGGCGGACACGGCCTGGGCAACGTCAACCGGCGCTGTACAGGTTGGGCGAGGGGCAAGGATGCGGCGTTCCACGACATCCCGATTGGGAACAACGGCTGGCCGCCCATCGCCGGCTGCAGCGCTCGCGCTCGATGGGATCCAACCACCGGTCTCGGCTCTCCCCAGGGCGTCAACCTCGTCGAAGGCCTAACCACGAGCCCGGTGTCGCAGCCACAAGCAGAATCACTGGCCCAAGTCCCCTCCTCCCCGGGCCGGTCGTCCCGGTTCCATCCCCTCGGGTGAGGCTCCTCTCCGGGGAACGTCCAACTGCCACGGCGACGCGGACGGGAACGCTCGGCCGAGGCGCTCCCACAGTTGCCGGAGCTCGTTGGTGCTCGATGAAACGCGGCGGCGGGTGGTTTCGCAATCGGCCTCGGCCATCGCTGACGACGTTGCGCACAGCGAGCCGAACGAGAGCGCGAGCCCGTGAGGTTCCGGAAGGGAGGCCGGAAGCGCTGCGATGGAGTCAACAGCTCCGGTTCAATCGCGCCCGTCGATTATTGGGGCATTACGTACGCCGCGGCGAGTGAACGCACTTCGGTGTAGACGCGGTCGCTGCGCTCGGGGTCGATCACGGGCTTGCGCACATTGGCAAGCGCCCACGCTTGCTGTGCCTCGGTCGATGAGTCCTTGCCGTGCAACTCGACCGCCGTCGTGCTGAAGTCGCGTACCAGCGTCTCAAAGATAAGGTCGACGATGTCCTGCGGGAGCCTGTCGATTTGGGCCTGCTCGAGGATCAGCTGGGCATAGGGAATCAGCGTGAAGAGCTGTGAGAGCGATTGTTGGAAGTCCAGGTCAGCGCCCATCTGCTCGGGCGTGAGCGGAGCTTCTTGGAGCAGTGCAACGAGCGCGTCCGCCTGCTGGCGGAAGACGGCTACGTTCGGGACGCGGGCGAACGCGTCGAACAACGGCCGCCAGTTGGGGAAGGCGATCTTGCCAAGGCCGCGGGTCGGCCCCTGGTCGAACAGGAAGGCATCGTCTGCCGCCTCCTTGCGGACCGGCGGCGCACTCAGCTCGGCGCTCCCGAAGAGGTACTGGGGCAGGAACTTGAGCGTCAGTGCGCGGTTCACGTGAACGGTTCCCTCGAGCTTCGGCAGACCGTCGATTCCCGTCTTGGCGAGCTCGAAATAGCTGTCGCGCTCAAACCCCTTGGCCGAAATCACCTCAGCGAGCAGTCGCACGATCCGCTCGCTCTCCATCGTCACCTGCATCTTCGTGATCGGCGTGAACAGCAGGTAGCGGCGATCCTCGCGGGACGCGTTGCGAACATAGTCCACCGCCCGCGAGCCGTACAGCTTGCCGGCGAGCAGCCGCGCATAGGACTCGCACAGGATCCGCCGGACCTGACCGAACTCGGTCACCCGCTTGCCGAACAGGATCCGGTTCTCGGCCTGCGTGACGGTCTCGTAGAACGAGTGCTCGGCCATCCCAATCGCGCAGAAGCCGAGGTTGAACTTGCCGACGTTGATCGTGTTCAACGCCGCCTCGAACGCGGCCGAGCCTACGTGGAGCACGTCCTCCCGGCGGACCGGGTAATCGTCGAGGTCAAACGCGCTCACGTAGAGCTGGCCGTGGACGACATTCTTGATCAGCTTGTAGGCCGGGTGAGCGCTGTCGGCGGCGAAGAACACGTACCCGTCCGGCCCCTCGACGTCGCTCCGACGCCCGAACACGGAAACCATCCGCGCCACGTTGCCGTTGCCGATGTAGTACTTCCCGCCGCTGGCACGGAAGCCACCATCGCCGTCCGGCGTGAGGACCATGTCGGTCGAGTAGATGTCGGCGCCGTGCTCGCGCTCTGAGAGGCCGAAGGCGAACACCGCTCCCTCGTCCAGAAGTCGGGCGGCGCGAGCTCGGGCGGTGTCATTCGCGCTCTGCCAGATCGGCCCGAGGCCGAGGATCGTGACCTGCCATGCGTACCAGTACGGCAGTCCGTAAAACCCGAGGATCTCGTTGAACACAGCGTTGCGGGCGGTGTCCCAACGCCTGCCGGCCACACCGTCAGCGTCGCGCGCCGGGGTCAGGAAGGTCGCGAACGCCCGCTCGCGGGCCAGGAAGTCGATGAAATCGGAGTACCACTCATCGGTGTGGCTCTCCGCGAGCAGCCGAGCCTTCCCCTTCGCCTCAAACCAATCGATCGTGGCGCGCAGCACGCGCTGCGTCTCGGGATCGAACTCCGACCCGTCGTAGGTCGCCGGATTGAGCAGGCCAGTGGTCGCGGTGGCGGTTGTCATGCGCGAGATCCTCTCAGACCCCCCGACGCTCGGTCGGCCCGCGATACCGGACTTCTTGATCTGCCAGCCGATTCGCGCCGCCTTTCGCCCTCATCGGGCGGAAGGTCAACTGCGAAATTGCTTGGAGGAATGGCTTGCACGACCCGCCCGCCCGGACGTCAACAACCGTTACCCACAACCGGCTGGATCCGGCTTGATCGGATGTCCGTCCAGCGCCACGGGCCCGATCAACCCACGCCGCGCGGCCGTTGCCACCACCCCCACTCGCGGCGATGATCGCCTGTGGCGCGGATCCCGGCGCTGTTGCTCGTGCGCTGGCAGATGCGCGCAGCCTGACCGCGTGCCCGTGGCCTCGCCGGCCTCGTCGACGCGGGGGAACTTGAGCGCCTGGTCGGCTAGTGACGATAGACACGGTCCTGGCCCTTCGCGTGACGGAAGGCGGTCTACCGGGTATTAGTGAGCATCGCGACGACCACCACCCCAGCGTCTGGCCCGCGGCCGAGCCTCGCTGCGCTGCAGCCAACCCAGCACGAGATCGTGCTTCATGGCCACCGCGTCAGCTACCGGACGGCCGGAGACGGCGGCCCCGTGGTGTTGCTGATCCACGGAATCGTGGGATGCGCCGAGCAATGGGACCAGGTGGCTCCGTTGCTGGCCGAGCGCTACACGGTCGTCGCACCCGACCTCCTCGGCCACGGACAGTCCGACAAGCCGCGGGGGGATTATTCGCTCGGCGCGTACGCCGCGGGCGTGCGCGACCTGCTTGTTGCGCTCGGGCACAGGCGCGCCACGGTGGTCGGACATTCGCTCGGCGGCGGCGTGGCGATGCAGTTCGCTTACGAGTACCCGCCGTTCGCCGAGCGGCTCGTGCTGGTCTCGAGCGGGGGCCTTGGCCGCGAGGTCCATCTGATGCTCCGAGCCGCGACGCTGCCCGGCTCGGAGGTCGTGCTCCCACTGATCGCGCACGAGCGCCTGCACGGTGTCGGCGCCGCGCTCGGCGGCTTGCTTGGTCGCCTGGGGTTGCAGGCCGGGACCGACCTCGCGGAGATGGCGAAGGGCTACGGGTCGCTGGCCGACGCGGGCGCGCGGCAGGCGTTTATCCACAGCCTGCGGGCGGTGTTGGACATCGGTGGCCAGCGGGTGAGCGCGACGGACCGTCTGTACCTGGCGGCACTGCTTCCCTCGTTGATCATCTGGGGTGGCCAGGATCCTCTGATCCCGGTCGAGCACGCTGCGGTCGCGAACCGCCAGCTCCCGGGAAGCCGCCTCGAGATATTCGAGGACGCGGGGCACTTCCCCCAACTGCATGACCCGGTGCGCTTCGCCCACACGCTGATCGACTTCATCGAATCGACCGAGCCGACCCGGATGGATTTCACCGATGCCGACTTTGACCGAATGCGCAAGCTGCTGGTGCGCGGCAAGGCATAGCGGGCCGAGTGCTCACGGGCCGCGCTGACCCTGGCAGCGCGTCGATCCGCCCGGTCCGCGATCATGGACGGATGCCCGACCCGCCCGCTCCGCGCAGCGTAAAGATCGGCTCCGACGAGCGGACGGGGTGGTCCTCAGAGCGTCCCCGTCGCGACGGTGCGCCGCCGCGGCCGGCCGACGTGTCGGTGCGGGCACGCGTCCTCCGTCCCTCGGACCGCCTTCGCTACTCGCCCGGCGCCCTGCTGCTGGTCGTCGGTCCTGCGGCGTCAGAGCCCGACCGGTTCGCCGAGCGCGTCGTCGAGGAACGAGGCGCGGTGCTCTCGCTCGCGAAGGTCCACGCCCTGCTTGCCGGCCGGGTCGCGGCGGACGAGATCGAGGCGCGTTCTCGTGAGCTGCTCGATGCAGCGATCAAGAAGCGGCTCAAGGCAGGTCAGAGCGTCGTCGTGGCGATCCAAGGGTTTCGACGCGCAGGAGCGGGAACGCCTCGTTCGGCTCGCCCACGGCGAGCGGCGTCCGCGGCATTTGATCCTGATTGAGACCTCACGCGATCAAGTTCTCGACGAGGAGCGTTCGGGCCTCGATGAGCTCCGCCGGGCACTCGACGCAGGCGAGCTCGGGGGCGAGGGCTTCGCGACCGTCCTGCGGCTCGGCGGCAACGGCCTCAGCGAACTCAAGCGGATCGTCTTTCAGCGCCCACCGCGCGACGACTGACCGACGCAGCTGGGCACGGGGCTCAGTCGGCCGCTCGCGCGCAGCTGCGGGCACCTTAGTGAAGTGGATCCGGTCGGGTAGGAGCCGCCTCGCGCAGGCGGCCCTTGTGGATCGAATCCGCCAGCTCGTCGATCCACTCCTCCTGGCGCTTTCCGGTGAAGCTGACCGCCTGCAGGTGGGCAAGGCGCCTCAGGCCCTTGGGCAGCAACTCCCTCGTCGGCGCCACGGCGCGGTCATGAAGCACCGGCACGACCGCGATCTGATCGTTGGCGAGCGCCGCTCGGATCTCGCACCTGACCCAGTCGTCGGGATTCGTGAGGCGCTGCGATCCGTGCGAGTCTGTGGCCTCGCTCCAGTCGGGGCCGATCAAAACGAGCATCGCTCGGCAGGCTGCGACGGCGTCCTCGAGGCGCTGCGGCCATTGCTGGCCATAGTCGATCTGCTCGGTGTCGAGGAATACGCTCTCCTCGCCGAACTTCCGCACCAACGCCTCGCGTAGCGCGTTGGCGGCGGTTTCGCTCTGCTCGCGTCGGTAGGAGATGAAGAAGTCCGATACCGGGCTTGGGAGGAGCTCGAAGATCGCCTGGAGGTTGCGAAGCTGCCGGCGCTGGACGAAGGCGTCGGCGGCGATCGCCCCCGCCGTCCCGAGCGCCAGGGCGAGGATCGGGTCTGGAACGGTGACGATCGTCCCCGAGTTGAAGGCGAGTTGCACGGCGATCAGGAAGATGACCAGCGTCACTAGCGCAGCGAGTAGGACCAGGATCGCCGACAGGCGGATGCTGAGCACGGCGGGGATCGCGGCGAGTACGAACAAGAGGACGATCTCGATGCCGCCACTGGCCGCCCCGAGGGGGAAGCCATCGAGGATCGTCTGGAGCGCATTCGCGTGGAACTCGACCCCGGCCATCGGGTTCGAGGAGGACGCGGTCACGAACACGTCCTTCTCGCCCGGATCGGTGACTCCGATCAGCACGGTCCTGCCCGACAGCAGTGCCGGAGCGATCGCTCCGTTCAGCACATCGATGGCGGAGTACGTCGGGTAGGTCCCCGGCGGGCCGCGGAAGTTGACCCACGCGTGATTGTCCGGAAACTCGCTGCGGCTTACGGGGCGACCGCTCAGCATCTCGGCAGCGATGACAGCGAGCGTCGGGAGGTTCACCGCGCGGTAGATCATCCGTCTGAGGACGCCGTCCGGATCCGTGTCGACGGCTGCGCTAGCAAGCAAGGCCCCTGAGGCGTTGCGCACGCCGGCGGGGACCGGGATCGGACCCGCGGTCGTGTCATGCGTGGCGAGCAGAACGGGACCGTCGCGTCTGATCGCCGCGAGCAGCGCATTGTCGTCCTTCGCGTCGCTGCGGCCGATGAACTGCGCATCGATCGCGATCAACCGCGGGCGCGCGGCGCGTACGCGGTCGAGCAGACGGGCGTAGTAAATCCGCGGGATCGGGCTGCCGGGGACCGGCCGGGCGTTGATCGCCGTCAGCGTTTTCTGGTCGACGCCGATGATCACGATGCCATGGCCCGGACGCTCAGGTCCACGGATCGAGAAGCGAGCATCGACGGACTGGCGCTCGAGCCCGTTGAAGGCACCCGTCTCATATGTGATCAGCGCGAGCAGTGCGGCACCCGATGCCGCAGTGGCCAGCAGGACGTGGCGGAGCCAAACACGATCGCCGACTCGGGACCAGAGCTCGGACATCACCCTTCGCCCCGCGAGATCGCCGGTCGCTCAGGCAGGAAGCAGCTTGAAGGTCGCCTGCGTCGTGTCATATCCGTATCCCCGCAGCACGTCGATTACATCGCCCTGTCCACCACCTGGCGAGGCCAGCCGCCTGCCGAGTGGGGTGATCGCAATCTGGGCCAGCCTCGTCTGTCCGGCGGGCACCGAGACATCTGATCCTGCCAACCGGTCGCCCGGTGCGATGCTGTTCGCCTTCCAGATCACCAATGCACCCGAGCACGGCATCGGCAGGTTGCAGCGGACGGTTATCGCGACCGAGCCGTTGGCGATGGCCGAGTGGCTACTCAGGATCGAGAGGCAGCCTCGTGACGGACATCGCCCGCACCCTCCCGACGGGCACTGAAACGAACCAGGGCTTCCGTTACCCGCGCCCGGTCCAGCGTTCTGGCAGAGCTGGTCACACCCGGGAGGCTGCGGCGGCGCTGAGGCCGCTCCGCCGCCCGTCGAGGGGCCCGAGTCGGAGGCCGCGTCCGCACAGCCGGCCGCGCAGCCGGCGGTGGACGTCTGGCCCGCCGGGCCCGGGGGGTGTACAGGGTTGCCGGCGTTCTGGCATCGGCCTCCGCAGCCGGCCGACGCGGACTTCTTGGCGGAGCCGCCACACGCGGCGAGCCCGATCGTGCAGGCGAGCACGCCTACGAGAGCTACCGGCAGCACGCGACATGGCAGGCGCACACGCTTGAGAATCAATTTCCAAGCCCCTCGGAATTGCCCCTTTGTGCTGTTGCTTATACCACAGCGGCTGCCCGGGACTCTGGTCACGTCGCACCAGAAGTCCCCGGGTTGACGGGCGGTGGCGACTCCTGAGAGAGTGCACGCCGTGCGGATCGAACGGGGCTTGATCGCGCAGCGGGCGCTGCCGGCCATCACGGGGCTGATCTGCGTCGTGGCGCTCGCCGGCTGTGGCGGCGGCTCGACCTCGGCGACCGGCTCGACCGGCAACTCGGGTGCGAGCCATACGCCGGGCGGCTCAGGATCAACGGGCAACTCGGGTTCCGTTGCGACCGCGAGGCCGGGGTGCGGCCAGGATTGTCAGGATGCCGGCGCGAGCGCCGGCCAGTCCCACTACGGGTATCCATGCAGAGCGAAGCTGCCGAACGGGCAGGCCGGGTGTCTGAGCTGTCCGACGGGCGGCTGCATGACCCTGTTCGCGAACAAGGCGACGGCATCGAACGGCGTAGTGTCGCTCCAGATCCGCTGCAACCTACGCAGCACCTGCACTGGTGCGCTCCTGATCTGTTACCGAGCGAGCCTGTGCCACGCTCGTGCAGCGCCGGGCTCATTGCCGCTGTTTACCGGCGGGCGGCTCGCGGGCTCCGATTTCCAAGTCAGGGCGGGTCAGACGACGGCGATCGAGGTCGCAATCACATCGCTCGGCGCACGGGTCAGTTCCAGGTCCGGCGGCTACAACGGCGGGTACGTGATTACGGACCTCGAGGGCTACGGGCTGGTGAGCCCCGCCAGCCCGGCGATCCGGAACCCGACGCTCGAGACGGTGGTCCCCTTCGACCTCAGCTCCTGAGCAGCGGCAACGCAAGCCGATAGACACTTCCCGCCGCTACTCTGGCGGGCTTGCCCGTCCTCGCGCCGCAAAATCTTCCGCCTAACGACGGCGGCCTCTCGTTCGGGCAGGCCGCTGTGGCGGTTGCACGGCGTCAGGCGCTCTCGCGGTGAGCCCCGGCTTCCCCCGCCGGTCGCGATGCAGAGCCGCGTTGACGCCTTCGGAATGGCGGCGCGTCGCCGGACTGGCTTCGGCGGTGGCGATGCTCCACGTGGTCGGCTTCGGGACGCTGCTGCTATTCGTGATCCCGCGACATTTCAGCCTCGGCCACGCCGGCGTGTTCGGGCTCGGTCTGGGCGTCACGGCGTACACGCTCGGGCTGAGGCACGCGTTTGACGCGGACCACATCTCGGCGATCGATAGCACCACGAGAAAGCTGTTGGCCGACGGCAAGCGGCCGCTCAGCGTCGGCTTCTTCTTCTCGCTCGGCCACTCGACGATCGTGTTCGCGCTAGCCCTTCTGCTCGCGCTCGGGTTCCGTGCGCTCGGCGGCGTCGTCGAGCACTCGTCCTCGGCATTCCACTCGACGACCGGCCTTATCGGGACATCGGTCTCGGGAGCGTTCCTGTACGTGATCGCGTTTCTAAACCTGCTGGTGCTGATCGGCATCTTCAGGGTCTTTCGGGGCATGCGCGCGGGACGCTTCGACGAGGCCGAGCTCGAGCGACAGCTCAACGCCCGCGGGTTCATGAACCGTTTCCTGGGCGGGCTCACGCGGTCGATCAGCGAGCCGTGGCAGATGTACCCGATCGGGGTCTTGTTCGGGCTGGGGTTCGACACCGCGACCGAGGTGGCGCTGCTGTTCCTGGCGGCCGGGGCAGCGTCCAGCGGGCTTCCGTTCTACGCGATCCTCTGCCTGCCGATCCTGTTCGCCGCCGGCATGTCGCTGCTGGACACGATCGCCGGGTCGTTCATGAACTTCGCCTATGGCTGGGCACTCTCAAGGCCGGTCCGGAAGATCTACTACAACCTCACGATCACCGGCCTGTCGGTGGCGGTTGCGTTCATCGTCGGGTCGATCGAGCTGCTCTCGATCGCCGCCGAGAAGCTGTCGCTTCGCGGTGGCGTCTGGTCGTGGGTATCGGGGCTCAACCTCAACCTCGTCGGCTACTTCATCGTCGGCCTATTCGCCATCACCTGGGCGCTCGCGATCGCCGTCTGGCGGATCGGCCGCATCGACGAGCGGTGGGCCGGCGACCTCGGGCCGTCGTAGAGGAGCGAGGTCAGGTGCACAGAGACCTCAGGTCGCGAGCGCCTCGATCCTCGATACCGGCCGCTTTCCCCATCGGGTGAGGATGGCGTAATCGAGCAGCCGTTCGATGTAGGACGTCAGCGCGGAGGCGTCGATCCCGTCGGGCTCGAGGCGGGCGCGGGCCTGGCAGTTGTCGAACTCCGTAGAGCAGGCGAAGTAGGGGAAGTACGCCGCGCTGTGGCCGAGCGTCGCGCGCTGGACGCCGGTGAGGGACTTGGCGTAGTCAGCGAACTCGTGGGGGGAGAGGAGGCGGGGCGGGGGTCGCTTGAAGTACCGGCTGGCGGCTTCGACGAGCTCGCCGACGGTGCTCGCATGGCGGCCGGCGGTGACGTGGTAGGTGCGACCGATGCCGGTGTCGGATTGGCATAGGGCGTAGATGGCGTCGGCCACGTAGTCGATCGAGACGACGTCGACCGGGGCGTCGGGTTCGGCGGGCACGGCCGGGTAGAGGCCACGGGCGAACGCCCGCAAAGGCCAGTAGAGGACGTTGAACGCCGCCGTCCAGCCACTGCGCCGATCGCCGACGACGATGCTCGGCCGGAGGATCGTGGCGGGAAGGTCGGGCCTGGCTCGCACGAGCCACTCTGCCTCGAACTTCGATTGCTCGTAGGCGTTCCGGAACGCCTGGGCCACGTCGTGGTCGTGCTCGTGGAAGCGCCCGCAATGATCGCCGGCGATATAGGCGGTCGAGACGTGGGCGTAGCGGGTCAGCCCGCCGCGAGCCTGCGCGAGCTCGGCGAGCTCGAGCATCCGGCGGGTGCCTTCAAGGTTGATCGCACGGGACTCCTCGAGCGGCAGGGAGAACGAGACCGAGGCCGCCGAGTGGATGATCTGCTCGACGCGCGATGCGATCTCGTCCCGGCGGCGGGGACGGAGGCCGAGGTAGGGCTGAGTCAAGTCCGCTGCGACCGCCTCGACGCGAGGTTCGTAGCGGCGGGCCCGGATCCCGAATAGCTCGCGCAGCGTGCCGCGGATCCGCTCGCTTGCGGCGCGGTCGTCATCGGCACGGACGGGCGTGATGATCTGGCGGTCGCTTGACTCGAGATAGCGGCCGAGCACCTCCATCCCGACGAACCCGGTAGCGCCGGTGAGCAGCAGCTCGCCGCTCATCCGGCGAGCCCCGAGCGTTGCAAACGCACCCACAAGCCGCTCCCGTGTCTCGGCCGGCGAGATCAGCTCATCGATGTAACCCTCGCGCGCGGCGACCTCGGGACGCAGATGGCTGTCGGCGTACTCGGCGGCGAGCCGCTCGCGTGCCTGCTCCGGGTCATCAGCGGCCGCGAGTTCGCGGCGGTGAATGATCCCCACGGCCGGCTTGGCGCCCATCACGCCGATCTCCGCCTGCGGCCAGGCGAACACGTAGTCGGCGCCGAGGTCCTTGGAGTTCATCGTTATGAACGCGCCGCCGAACGCCTTGCGCACGATCACCGTCAGGCGCGGCACTGTGGCCTCCGCGAATGCGTGGACAAGCGTCGCGCCGAAGCGGATCACCCCCGCGGTCTCCTGCTTTGTGCCGGGCATGTAGCGTGTCAACCAGCACCAGCAGCGGAATCCCGAACTGGTTGCACTTGTGGACGAATCGCGCCCCCTTCTGTGAGCTGTCAGCGTCGAGCACGCCGCCGAGGTACCGGGGCTGATTTGCGATCACGCCGACTGGCCGCCCATCGATGCGCGCGAAGGCCGTGACGATGTTGCGCGCCCAGCCGGCCGCGACCTCCAGCAGGTCGCCGGCGTCGACGAGGCAGCGGATCACGTCGCGCACGTCGTAGACCTTGCGGGCCTCCGCGGGGACGTATACGGCCGGGTCGGTCTGGGGAGCGGCGCGCGGCGCGGCGTGGGACCCGCTGAGGTAGGAGAGCAGCTCGCGCGCCGTGTGCGCTCCGTCGACGTCGGTTTCAGCGACGAAGTGGCAGACGCCGTTTCGCTGGTGAACGCGCGTGCCGCCGAGCTGCTCGGCGGTCACCTGCTCGCCGAGTGCGTCCCGGACGACGTTCGGGCCGGTCAGGAACATGCTCGAGTCGCGCGTCATCACGACCCAGTCGGTCAGCGCCGGCGAGTACGCGCCGCCGCCCGCCGACAGGCCTGTGATCACCGAGATCTGCGGCACCTTCCCGGACAGCTGGACGGTCTCGCGGAAGATCCGCCCGTAGCCGCCGAGGCCGGCTGAGCCTTCCTGCATTCGGGCGCCTCCCGAGGACACGAACCCGACGACTGGCGCCTGCGCGCGACGTGCGAGCCGCATCACACGCACGATCGAGTCCGCGTGGGCCTCGCCGAGCGAGCCGCCCACGTAGGAGGGATCCTGCGCGTAGCAGAACACGGGTCTGCCCTGGACCATTCCCGAGCCGGCCGACGACGCCGTCTCCGGCTCGGGTCTTGGCGCCCATGTGCCGAGAGGTCACCTGTGAGCGGATCACATGAAGCGAGCCGGGGTCGCAGAGCACCTCGAGCCGTTCGAGCGGTGCTGAGGGTCTCATCCGGCCGTTCTACGAGGCGCGGCCGCTTGGCAAGCGCGCTCATGTTTCGGCACCCCACTCGACGACCGCGCCACCCCAGGTGAACCCGGCTCCGAACGCGCCCGAGCAGGACGAGATCGCCCTCGTGCAGCCGGCCCTCGGCGTGGGCGTGAGCCAACGCCAATGGCAGCGTCGCCGCGGACGTGTTCGCGTAGTCCGCGATGCACTCAAGCACTCGGTCCGGGTCGACCCCGAGCCGCTCGCCGACCGCCCTCAGGATCCGTGCGTTCGCCTGGTGGTAGACGAACAGATCGATATCGGCGATATCTGCGTCGGCCAGCAGCAGCGCGTCCCAGGTCGCCTGCGCCATCCGGGCCACGGCGTGCTTGAACGTCTCGTGACCCTGCATCCGGATCAGCGCCTCTTCGCGCCCGACGACGATCAGCTCCGCACCGCCCCCACCGTCGGCGCCAAGCGTCACGGGGCCCACCCAGCCCGCGCGCTCGCCGGCGCTCGTCAGAAGCGCCGCACCGGCGCCATCGGCAAACAGCGGCGCTGTCTGCCTGCAGTCCGGGTCGGTGATCCTCGACATGACATCGGCTCCAACCAACAGCACATTGGCGGCGCGACCCGCCTCGATCAGCGCAGCCCCGGTCGCCAGCCCCGACAGGAAGCCGGTGCAGGCGGCGCCCACATCGAACGCCCCGGCCCGCGAAGCACCGAGCGCGTGCGCGACTAGTGGCGCGGCGTTCGGGAGGATCTCGTCGGCGGTGGTGGTCGCGACGAGCACCAGGTCGAGCTCGGCCGGATCGAGCTCGGCGCGCTCGAGTGCTTGTCGGCCGGCAGCCGCGGCCAGATCGGTCAGCCGCTCGCCAGGAGCGACGACATGCCGCGAGCGAATCCCTGTCCGCTTGACGATCCACTCGTCGCTGACGCCGATCCGCTCGGCGATCGGGTCGTTGCCGATGGCCGTCTCGGGCACGGCTCGCGCCGATCGACGCGATCGTCGCGCCGCTGCCTGTTTGTCGGCGTCGTCGCCCCGCAGCGAAGCGGTTCTCGTGGCCATGTACATGCCCCCAACGGTGGCCGTTACGTCGACGGCGCGCGAGCAAAACCCGCCGGTCGGGGGGATCAGTCGATCAGGCCGAGTTCTCTCGCACGCGTGGCCGCCTGGATCCGGCCTGGGACCTCGAGCTTGCGATACACGGCGCTGGCGTACTCCTTGACGGTGTGCGGGGAGAGGTGCAGGCGGTCCGCGATCTCGCGGTTCGTGGCGCCTGCGGCGAGCAGTTCGAGCACCTGGCGCTCGCGCTTTGACAGCGCGTCCCTCGCGGTCGGCGGAGGCTCGTCCTGCTCGTACACCGACAGGCCCATCGCGACCATCTGCACGGCGCGGACAAGGTCGGCGCCGCGGCGGTCCTTGGTGACGAACCCGTTCGCTCCGCAGCTCGCGGCGGCCCGAGGTGAAATTTGTCCCGCGCCGGAGATCAGCAGCACCTTCAACCCTGGCCGGACGACGTGCAGGCGCTCGCAGATCTCCGCGCCGGACTCGGGCCCGACGAACAGGTCGATCAGCGCGAGGTCGATCTCGTGGGCCGCGGCGAGCTTGAGCGCTTCGGCGCCGTTGTGGGCGGACCATGAGCCCTCGACCCACGGGAGGCGCTCGAGCATGATCCTCAGTCCCCAGTGGACCACGTCGTGGTCGTCGACGACGAGCACCCGCAGGTGTGTGTCAAGTGCAGGTGTCGCGCTCACGCCGATCCCTCCGGCACGGCCAGGCGTACCTGCCAGATTCCGTGCTCACGCTGTCCGAACTCGAGCAGCCCGCCGGCCTGGATGCCTCGACCGCCGCAATCCGCAAGCCCACGCCGGGCGAGCCGGCTTGCCGCGCGTCCGCGACCCCGTCGTTCTCTACCTCCAGCGTGATCAGGCCGTGCTCGCGACGGACGCGAAGCACGAGCGAGTGCGCCTCTGCGTGCTTGCGGGCATTGCGGACCGCCTCGGCGAACACCGACTGGACGAGCGGCTCCAGCGCCGGTGGTATGTCGGCGATCGGACCGTCGACCCTGAGGTCGACATCGACCGACGCGGCGGCCACGCGCTCGATCTCGGCGGTAAGCGTCGTGCGCGTGCCCTTCGGTGCGCGCCCCAGGGGGCGCTGGATCGCATCGCGCAGGTCGCTCAAAGCGATCTGTAACTCGTCGGCGCAGCGCTCTCGCTCTGCGTCCTCGAGCGCTCCCGGGGGAGAGAGCGCCATCGAGACGCCGAACAGCCGCTGCACGACGCGCTCGTGCAGATCACGCGCCAAGTCGATCCGCTGCTGGAGCTCCCGCGCGCGTTCGCCATAAAAAGTGGCGATCCGCGCCGTCGATGCGAGCGCAAGTGTCTTGCCAAGCGTCCACAGCCACTCACGCCGAGCTTCGTCCAGCGGCGGTGCGCCCTCGGCCGGTTCCGCGATGATCACGCCAGGCCACCGCCCGCCTGCGGCGATCGGCACGTACACGAGCGGATGGTCGCCGATCAGGTCAGCGAATTCCGGAGGGATCGCGTGCTGCGCCGGCGGGCGCACCTCGATCACCCGATCATCCATCAGCGCCCGGGCAGCGTCGGGTGCAAGCTCCAAGCTGACCGGCACGTTTGCGAACAGCTCGAGATCGAGCCCGTATGCACCCGCGGCGTCGACGCGCCTGGTCACTTCGTCGAAGCGGAAGATCACCACCCGGCGCATCTCCCCCACGCGGCTCAGGCCCTCGGCTAGACGCGAGTAGAACCCCTCACGGTCGAGATCGACCTCGCCGCTCGAAAGCACCTCGACCAGCAGCTCGATCGCGTCACGTGCGGCGCGCGTGCCACCGTCGGCGAGATCGTCCACCGCGGTCATGAACAAGGTTCGTCCGAAAACGGTGGCGCGTTACAGGCCTGACGCGACGATCCCCCCGGTCGGGGGGATGCGACTCCTGGGTGGGCGCTCAGACGGTGCCGGCGAGCGCCTTCGCTCGCTGGCGCTCGGGCGGGATTCTCGTCACGTTCCACGCGAGGCCGACGCGCTCCATCGCGCCGATGATCAGTCCGGACGGGTCGATCTCCCACGGGCGTAAGCCGTGATAGGCGGAGCGGGGGAAGGCGTGATGGTTGTGGTGCCACGATTCGCCAAGCGACAGCAGGGCGAGCCAGCCCACGTTCGTCGAATGGTCCTCGATGTTGAACCGCCGCTTGCCGAAGAAGTGGCAGACCGAGTTCACCGACCACGTGACGTGATGGACGAAGAAGATCCGCACGAGCCCGCCCCACACGTAGCCACGGAGCGCGCCGGCGGCCGTGAGGCCGTGTAGCGCGAACCCCGCGAGCGTCGGGATCAGCAACGACGCCAGTACGAGCCAGGGGAAACGTCGCCCGATCCGGCGCATTGCCGGGTCCTCGTAGAGCTCGGTGGCGTAGCGCTTCCAGTCGGCCTGCCCCTGAGTCTCGAGCAGCCAACCGACGTGGGCGTGCCAGAGCCCGCGGAGGCCGCTGCCGTGGCCGATGTGCGGGCTGTGCGGGTCACCCTCGACGTCGGTGTGGGCGTGATGCTTGCGATGGTCGGCCACCCAATCCATGACCGAGCCTTGGACCGACAGCGAGCCGATCACGGCGAAGGTCCGCTCGAGCCAGGGGTAAGTCTGAAAGGCGCGGTGCGTGAGCAGCCGGTGAAAGCCGACGGTGACTCCGACCGCGGTGAGCAGGTACATCGCGCCGAGGATCGCTAGATCAATCCCGTCGACCGCGCGATTCCAGAGCAGCGCGATACCGGCGATCACGCCGAGAAACGGGACCGCCACTCCCGCCAGATTCGCTATGCGCTGTGCGCGGGTCAAGTCTTCCTCGAGTTCCGTAGATGGTCGGACGGAACGCGCGCGATCGCAACGCAAACCCCCCGAGCGTCGGGGTCCAGATGAGACCGCGCGAGACGCGGCTGATCTCCCGCCAAATCGTCAGGCGGCTCCCCGCTCCGCAGCCAGGCCGCTCCCTACGCCGCCTCCGAGGGCGCGAGCAGGTCGAGCAACCCAGAGCGACGTGCCACGTACACCGCTTCGCTACGCGATGTCGCGCCGAGCTTGCCGAACAGGTTGCGCGCGTAGCCCTTGCCGGTGGACTCGGAGATATTCATCTCGGCCGCAATCTGCTTGAAGCGCAACCCGCGTTCCAGCAAAACGAGTACTCGCGTCTCCTGGTGGGTGAGGTTGATCGGGATCGGCGGATCGTCAGCGTCAGGAAGGTCAACTCCATCGAGGCCGTGCGGATGGCCGGCGTGGGCTTCCTGAACGGCCAGCTGGATCTCCAACGGGTCGGCGTGGCGCGCGACGAAGCCGACCGCACCCGCGCGTACCGCGAGGTTCAGAGCGTGTTGCGACGGCTTTGTCGCGATCACCAGAACTGGCCCCGTCAGGCCGCGCTCGCGCATCTCGGGCAGAAACTCATCGAGTCGGCGACCGTCAAAGACGACGTCGCATATGACCAGGTCAGTCGCGCCATCTGGGTCGCCTTCGCCCAGGTGCTCGAAGCTGGAACAGGTTCGGACCCTGGCGTCCAGCGCCCGCTCGACGATCTGCCCGAGACCCCGAGCCACGATCGCGTCGTCGTAGCAGATGACGGCCTGGCAGCTCGCCGCTGAAACGCGCGCGTGGAGGGCCAGCGCCATGCTCTCGGCAACGCTGGTCATCGCGTCCAGAAGCGGATCGCAATCGAGATTTGTATCCGCGCAGCTCGCGGCCAGTGCGCCGATCGGGCCGCTGCCCAGGAACAACGGCACAGAGACGCCCGCGTGAAAGCCGAGGTCGCACACCAGATGGTCCAGCGCCGCATCGAACGAGGCATCTCCGAAGTTCGAGCGACGAAAGACGCGGCCGGCCGCCGGCAGCACGAGCTGCGTCGAGGTCTCAATCGGCAGTTCGGTCCTGGGCTCGAGAATCGGAATGCCGGCGCTCGCGATCACGCGAAACTTGCCGCGCCGGTGGTCGAACGAATGCAGCGACAACCGGTCTACGGAAAGCTCGTCGCAAAGCAGGCCCAACACCCCGGTGATCGCAGCATCCGTGGGTCCGCCGTCCAGCTGAGATGCGACAGCCGAGGACAGATCCACGCCTCGGCTGTAGAGCGCCACAACTCTCCTCTCGCTCCCGAGATCTGCGGCAGACACCCCGGGAAAATAGACCGAACGTACGGTACAACCGCGGGCGAGCATGGTCAAGCTGCTGAAACCACCCCTACTGGCTCGGAGGCCGACATCAGCTCCCGCGCGATCACCAGCTGCTGGATCGTTGGAGTTCCCTCTTCGAGCCAGTTCAGGCGCGCGTCTCGGTACAGCCGTTCGATCGGGTGTTGACGGGTGTACCCGATGCCGCCGTGAACAAGCAGCGCGCGGTCGGTCACCCGCCCAACGGCCTCGAGACCGAACAGCTTGCAGATGGAGGCCTCGCGCGGGATTCGCCGGCCGGCGTCCCATTTCGCCGCAGCGTCCTCGAGCATCAGCCGCAGCGCGTGCACGTCGGTGGCCATCTCCGCCAGGTAACGCTGGACCGCCTGTCGCTGGGCGATCGGCTTGCCGAAGGTACTGCGCCGCTTGGCGTGCTCGACGGACAGCGCGAGCGCGTACTCCGCCGTCCCCAGCGACGAGGCCGCGACGAACACGCGGCTGATCTCGAGTGCGCGCTCCATCTTCTCGACGCCCTCCCCCTCGGCGCCCAGCAGGTTCTCCGCAGGCACGCTGGCATCTGTGAAGGTGATCAGGCCATGCTGACCGCCCTTGCATCCCATGGTCTCGGGAAGCGCCTCGATGGTGACGCCGGGCGTATCGCGCTCGACCAGGATCGTGCTGAGCTGCGCGCCGTTCCCGCCGGTCTTCGCGAACACCATCAAGTGGCTGGCGAAGTCGGAGTTCGTGATCAGCCACTTGCGGCCGTTGACGACGTAGCGATCGCCATCCCGACGCGCCGTGGTGCGAGTGTCGGCGCCGGTCCCGGAGTCCGGCTCGGTAAGTGCGAAAGCAACCGACTTCGATCCCTCGGCCACGCCCGGGAGGATCTCGGCGCGATGGCGTTCATCACCGACCTCGTACAGGGCATGTCCGATCGAGTTGTGGACGTGCACGAGCGCGCGAATGCCTCCGTGCACCTTGGAGAATTCGGCGATGATCGGCAGGTACTGCCGGACGCTCAGCCCCAGGCCGCCGTACTCCTCCGGCATCAGCAGGCCAAAGGCACCCATCTCACGCAGAGCCGGCCAGATCCTCTCCCGGGGGATCGATTCCGTCTCCTCGATCTCCTGCTCGAGCGGGGCGAGCTCCCGCCACATGCTCTCGGTGATCTGGGTTCGAAAGCTCTCGTAGGTGGTTGCGTGCATCGCGTTTCTCCAAACGTGAGGGCCCCCGTGCCGACCGCCCGGTAGGAGGCAATTGGGACATCCGCTGGTTGCGTCAGGCGAGACTACGCAACACACCCGATCGCCCGGAACCCTTCGTTCGACGGGAGTGATGCCGCACGAACGTGTCATTGCAAGCAGCCCTCGAGGCCGCGACGATGTCGCCATGAAAGCTGCGGACCGTGGTCCTGAAGGGCGCCCTTGAGCACCGGAACCCCGGCGGCCCTCCGCGGAACGTTCGCCTACCCGCGCACCTCGGAGGTCGTATACGGACCGGGGTCGCTTGAAGCTGTCGGAGCACTGGTCGAGCGCCTCGGTGCCGAGCGCGTGTTGGTGATCGGTTCGCGGTCCCTGCTGTCGAACGGGTTGGACGCGCGGCTCGAGGAGGTCCTTGGAAGCAGACTGGCGAGCGTCCACAGCGGCATCGAGCAGCACGTGCCGCGCAGCTCGGTGATGGAGGCGCTGGAGGCGGCGCGGCGCGTGGACGCGGACCTGTTGCTCAGCGTCGGGGGCGGCACCCCGATCGACTGCGCCAAGGCGGTCAACCTCTGCCTGGCGGCCGGGGTCGAACGGCCCGAGGAGCTCGATCGCTTCCGCATCCGCTTCACGTATCCCGACCGGCTGGAGCGGCCAGTATTACCGGAAACCGCGCCACCGCATGTGAGCGTCCCGACGACCCTCTCGGGGAGCGAGCACACCAACCTGTTCGGGGTGACCGATACCGACCGGCAGGAGAAGGACCTCTACGCGGGGCCGGCGTTCGCTCCATACGCAGTCGTACTCGACGCTGAGCTCGCGCTGTTGACCCCGGCGGACCTCTGGGCCGCCTCAGGCGTGCGCGCGATCGATCACGCCGTCGAGGGGGTCCTCTCCCAACGCCACGTTCCGTTCATGGACGCGCTTGCGCTGGAGAGCCTGCGGATCTTCGGGGCTCGGCTCGAGGAGAGCGTCGAGGCGACGGACCCGCTCGAGGCGCGCAGCGAGTGCCTGCTCGGGGCATGGCTGGCGATCTACGCGCTCACCAATGTCGGCGCCGGCCTCTCGCATGCAATTGGCCACCAGCTCGCGGCCCAGTTCGACATGATGCACGGCGTCACTTCGGCGGTGATGCTCCCGCACGTTTTGCGTTTCAACGCCCCTGTCGTCGGCGAGCGGCTGCTCCGTCTCGCAGAGCCGCTGAACGTCGACGTCGGAGGAGTGAGCACCGACGAGGCGACCGGTCGCGTTATCGAAGCCCTGGCCGCGCTGATCGGAAGTCTCGAGCGCTTCGGGGTTCCGCATACGCTCAGTGGCGCCGGGGCGACGCGGCCCGAACTCGAGCAAGTGGCGGAGCGCGTTCTGCACGACATGGGCGCGGCGGTGAACCCCCGACCGATCGAGCGCAGCGATCTGATGGAGCTGTTCGACGCGGCCTGGTAGGCCTCGACGAATCGCGGAGCACGCAAACGAAGGAGCCGTCTGTGGCACGCCTGACATTGACATTCGACAACGGCCCGGATGCAGAGTGGACGCCACATGTCCTCGGCGTTCTCCGCTCGCACGATATCCAGGCCACGTTCTTTGTCATCGGCCGCAAGCTGGCGCTCGACCCATCGCTTCGCGCGGTGCTCGAACGGGCCCGCGAGGAGGGTCACTGGATCGGAAACCACTCCTACAACCACCTCTATTCGCTCGGCGACATCGACCGCGAGGATGCCTTCGACATCGAGGTCGGAGCGACGTTCGACGTGCTCGGGGACCTCGCCCATCCGGACCGCCTGTTCCGGCCGTTCTGCAACGCGGGCGTGATCAACGACCGCGTGTTCAAGCGCAGCGACGTAGAGCGGATCCGCCGGGACGGCCTCACCTGCGTGTTCTTCAATTCGCTGCCCCGGGACTGGAACGACGGCGACGGCTGGGTGGGCCGGGCGCTTGAGGACATCGAGACCCGCGAGTGGTCAACGATCGTCCTGCATGACATCGCCGGCTACCCCGAGGGTGTCACCGCATGCCCGATGCGGCGGCTCGACGACTTCATCGTCGCGGCGCTTGGCGCCGGTCACGAGTTCGTGCAGGCGTTCTCACCCGACTCCATCCTGATCCAACGCGGTAAGGAACTGCGGGACATCGAGTTTTTGATGCACTGACGCCTGAGGAGGGGGCGCCGTCTCTCCGACCCGGCGCCGGTCCGTTCGGAGGGGCCCGCACGTACGAACGTGTCGTTGCCAAGCCCCGGGGCCGCATTGACAATGGCGAGCATGTACAGAGTCGGAGTTGACATCGGGGGCACGTTCACGGATGTGGTCGTGGCCTCCGAAGACGGACAGGTAATCCGGGCCAAAGCGCTGACGACGCCGCACGATTACACCGAAGGCGTGATCAATGGCGTCGTGAACGCCGCGGACAAGCTCGGCATGACTGCCGAAGCGCTGTTCGCCGAATGCACCGGCCTCGTCAACGGCACCACCGTCGTCACGAACGCGATCGCACAGCATCGCGGCCGTCGAGTCGGCCTGCTGACGACTCGTGGCTTCAAGCAGTCGATCTACATCCATCGCGGCATCCGGGAGATCCAGCTCGACCTGCAGAAGGAAACCCGCCCGCCCGACATCGTCCAGCAGCGGCACGTGGCGGAAATCGACGAGCGGGTCAGCCGCGCCGGCGAGGTTCTCGTCCCGCTGAATGAGGACGACGTCCGCCACGAGGTGGCGCGACTCGTCGATGAGGAGGGAATCGAAGCGCTCGCAATCTGCTTCCTCTGGTCCTTCCGTCATCCGAAGCACGAGCAGCAGGCGGCACAGATTGTCTCGGAGCTCTATCCGGACCTGTTCGTGACGGTCTCGTCCGAGATATATCCGCGCATCCGTGAGTACGAGCGCATGAACACGGCGGTTCTCAACGCGTTCGTGTCGGCGGGAGCCGAAACCTACATCGGCCGGCTGATCGACAAGGTGCGCGGAATGGGTCTCGGGGAGGGACGAACTGCGTTCATGCAGGCTCTCGGCGGGCACATCAGCCCCGCCGAAGCGATGGCGAATCCGATCCACCTGGTCCATTCCGGTCCCGTTGGCGGGATCGTCGCCGCCACTCAGTTCGCGCGCGCCCTCGGGGAGCCCAACATCATCACGGCCGACCTCGGTGGCACCAGCTTTGACACGGCGCTCGTGCCCAACAACCAGCCGGCGTATGCGCACCGGACGACGGTCAACCGGCTGCTGACCGGGCTCTCCAGCATCGACGTACACGCAATCGGCGCGGGCGGCGGATCGATCTGCTGGATCGACGACCGTGGGGTCCCCCAGGTCGGACCGCGGAGTGCAGGCGCGGATCCCGGCCCGGCTTGCTACGGCTACGGCGGGACAGAGCCGACGATCACCGACGTCAACCTGATCCTGGGGCTGATCGACCCCGAGAAATTCTGGGGCGGAGCGCTCAAGCTCGATGTCGAGGCAGCCAACGCTGCGCTCACACCGGTCGCCGAGTCGCTCGGACGATCGCTGGGGGAGGCCGCCGCCGGGTACCACGCGATCGCGATCACCCAGATGGCCAGCGCGATCGAGAAGGTCTCGCTGGGTCGGGGGTACGACCCCCGCGACTTCACCGTGATCGGGTACGGCGGAGGCTCCGGGCTGTTCCTCGCCGAGGTCTGTCGGGAACTCGGGATCGGACGCATGGTCATGCCGCGAGCCGCAGCCACATTCTCGGCCTACGGTCTGTTGTTCGCGGACGCGCTGCGCTCGGCCTCGACGACCGCACAGTGGATCGTCGAACGCGACCCTGTCGACGCAATCAACGAGACATACGATGCGCTGCAGCAGCGCGCCGTGACGGCTCTGCGCCACGAGGGCTTCAGCGACGACGAGATCGTGATCCGGCGCGAGGCCGATCTGAAGTTCGCCGGGCAGGCCTTCGAAATCTCGATGGCTTGGCCGGACGCTCCGATCAGCGACGAGCAGCGTGGCTCGCTGGGTGAGGCGTTCATCACGGAGTACGAGCGGGTCTATGGCGCCGGAAGCGCTTGGGATGGCTTTCCGGTCGAGCTCCACACGGCGCGCGTTGTGGCCTCGGGAATAACGCGCAAGCCGCCGATCGTGGCCGATGATGCGGTTGCCAGCGCCGCGGCCACCGCGTCGACAGGCGAGCGAACGATCCAGCTCGGGGACCGGACGTTCTCCGCCGCGACCTATGACGGCGGAGCGCTCTCGTACGGCTCGGTGATCGATGGCCCGGCCGTCATCGACGACGTCGACACCACGCTGCTGGTGCCACCAGGAGCGCGGCTGGAAATTGACCACATGCACGACTACGTGTTCAGGATCGATTCGGCGAGCACGGAAACGGGCGACGGCAAGGTCCGCAGCGCCGTTGTCGCCGGTGTGAACGCCTGAGCTGCGCTCGAAAGGAGTCTCGAATGAGCGTCACCACCGCCATGGACCCGATTCTCAACAAGGTCATCCACCGCCGGCTGGAGGCCGCCTGTGAGGAAGCCGCGATCACGCTGAACCGGACCTCGGGATCGCCGATCGTCACCGAGGCGAACGACTTTTCGACGTCGCTGCTTTCGCCCGAGGCAGAGGTCATCGCCTTCACCAGCTACCTGCCGCCTCACTTCATGTCGGGAGTCAACGCCGTTCGCTACATCAACGAGACGCTAGACCTAACAACGGTGCGGCCTGGCGACCACTTCGCGACCAATGATCCGTATACGGCGCAGCCCCTGCACGCGGCCGATCCGAGCGTGATCACGCCTGTGTTCGCGGGGGAGGATCTCGTGGCCTGGGCCTACTCGTCGGTTCACGTTCTGGACATCGGCGGGCTCACCCCCGGCGGTTGGATCCCCGGCTCATACGATCGCTACGGCGAGGGGTTCCTGTTCCCGCTGACCAAGATCGTGTCCGACGGAGTCTGGAACGAGCAGTTCGTCACCTTCTACCTCGCCAACGTGCGGCTGGCGGACTCGCTGAACGACCTGCGTTCCTGCGTGGCCGCCAACAACACCACGGTCTCCCGGCTTACGGAAGTGTTCGAGCGCTACGGAGCTGACACGGTCAAGGCCTACTGCGAGCACAACATGGCGCTCAGCGAGCAGCATGCGCGCGGGCGCATCGCCGAGTTGCCGGACGGAACCTACACCGCACACGACTGGGTGGAGTACGACGGTCACGGGGTCGAGACCCTGTCGCGATTGAGTCTGAAGCTCACGATCCGCGACGACGAGATGGTGATCGACACTTCCGACTCACCGCCCGAGGCGAACTCGTTCATCAACTCCACGCGCGCAGCGCTGCTCGGCTGGGTGTTAGGTGACGTGATCAGGACGCTGATGCCGGACCTCCCGATCAACTCCGGGGTGACGCGTCCTCTGAGCGTCGTTAGGTCGGCGCCGGGGACGATGCTGAACCCGAGCCTCAACGCCGCAACCTCGGCCGGGCACATGGAGTCCGGCACGAAGGTGCTGCGTGCGTTCCACTGCGCGCTGCACAAGGCTGTGGGACTCAGCGCCAACCCCGAGATCCGGCTGCGCTCGGCCGGGCTTGGGGCCAATGTGGCCCCCCATAACGTCGTTTTCGGGATCAGCGACGAGGGCACCCCGGTGATGTGGGTCTCGTTCGACTCGCTGGGTACGGGCCTCGGCGCGCAGTCGAATACCGATGGGCGCGACTGTGGCTGCTACGAGGACATGACCGGCTCGCGAATGCTCGACGTCGAGCTGGAGGAGAACACCCCGGTGATCCACTTCTACCGCCGGCTGCTACCGAACTCGGGCGGTCACGGATACCGTCGAGGGGGCATGGGGATCGACACAGCGTGGCGGCTGCTCGGAATGCAGCAGGCGCAGATCACGATGTTCTCCAACGTCACCCGCGTCCCGTCGTGTGCACCGGGAGGCGGCTACCCGGGATCCGGCACCGGCAATGTGATCTTCCAGGATGGGATCGAGGCCGACTCGGTCACCGATCTCGGTGCGAAATTCATCGCCGAGGACATTGTCGAGGGCGGAACGGTGCCGCCGTCGCACGCGACGAACCTCAAGCTGGGCGTCAACGACGTCGTGCGCACCCACGGGGCGGGCGGCTCCGGGCTCGGGGACCCGCTGTTCCGCGAACCGTGGCTCGTGGCACAGGACCTCGAGAACAGGATGATCACCGCAGACGTGGCCGACCGGGTGTACGGCGTGGTTCTGGGTGGCGACGGAACACCCGATGAATCGGCGACCGCCGCGCGCCGAGGCGAGATACGCGCCGAGCGACTGGGCCGGACACCGACCCATACACCCCCTGAGATGACGGAATACCGCAGCCCGCTTCAAGTGCTGGAGACCGAAGGTGGACCTCAGATCGCCTGCAACCACTGCGGCGAGGCGATCGCCCCTGCCTCGGAGAACTGGAAGGAGAAGGCGAGCAGTCGCTCCTCGCCACTGGCCGAGCGGGCCGCGCATCTCGGCGCCAACGTCCGGGTCGCAAACGTGGTCGCGCTGACCACCTGGGAGCACTACTGTCCGGCCTGTGGGTCCCTGCTCGAGGTGGAATACCTGGAGCAGGGAGAGGCCCTTCCACACGACATCCGCCTAGGCGAAACCGACTGCCCGAGCGGCGAGGCCTTCTGAGGACCATGCTCGACCGGCGATAGAGAGGAACTGACGTGCAAGAGGACGCTCACAAACTCAGAGACAAGTGGCGGCGCGAGGAGCCCACGGTCGGGCCGTTCGTTCAGCTTCCCGCGCCAGGGGAGATCGAGATCTTCGCCTTCGCCGGGTTCGACTATGTGATCGTCGACCTCGAGCACGGCGCCATCAATCTGGAGACGGCCGAGAACATGATGCGGGCCGCGCACGCTCAGGGAATCGTCCCGTTGGTGCGCCCGCTGGCCAATCGCACGGAGTTGATCGTCGCGGCGCTCAACATCGGCGCCGCCGGCGTGCTCGTCCCGCACGTCGATAGCGCAGCCGAGGCGCGTGCCGCCGTGGCGGCCACCCAATTCCGGCCTCAGGGCATTCAGGGCCCTGACACCGAGGATATGTTCAAGCGAGGCGTGTGCCCGTTCGTGCGCGCGGCCGACTACTCGGCGGCGAAGGGTCCAGCCTTTTACGCCGACGCGAACGACGCCGTGATCGCGGGCATCCTGCTCGAGGGGCAAAGTGCCTATGACGATCTGGACGAGATCCTCGAGATCGACGCACTCGACCTGATCCTGGTCGCCCCCTACGACCTCTCGCAATCGCTCGGCGTGACCGGCGACATCTACCACGAGCGCGTGATCTCGACGGTGCGATCGGTGGCCGAACGAGCCCGCACCACTGGCAAGGTGGTCGGGATCTTCGCCGAGGATCCCCGCATGGGCGCTGACTGGGCGCAGCGTGGCGTCGGGTTTGTCGCGCTGGACGTCGACTCCCAGATCATCCACCGCGCGGCGCTTGCGCATTTCGAGGGGTTCACGCAGGCGCTCGCGTCGGCCAGTCACCGGACCGAAGTGACCGCGTAGTCCAGAAGCGGCGTGCCGCGGTCCATTGCGTCTGACGACAGGAGCATGCCTTGCGTGACGTCGTGATCGCAGGTGCGGCGATGACCCCGTTCGGCAAGTTCACCGATCGCAGCCTGAAGTCGCTCGCGGCGGAGGCGACGCGGGGCGCGCTGCTCGACGCCGGTCTGGGAAGCCAGGCCGTCGAGATGGCGTTCTTCGCGAATGCTGTCGCCGGACTCATCACCGGGCAGGAGATGGTGCGAGGCCAGACCGCACTGCGCGAGACGGGCCTCCTCGGGATCCCCATCATCAACGTCGAGAATGCCTGCGCGTCAGCATCCTCGGCGTTCCACCTGGCCTGGATGGCGGTGGCCTCGGGACACTGCGAGGTGGCGCTCGCGATCGGTGCCGAGAAGCTCGTCCATCCAGCCAAGCGACGATCATTCGAGGCACTGGCTGCGGGCGTCGATCTCGAGCGGCGTGCTGACCTGGAGCATTTCGTCTACGGAGACGACGGGTCGCCGGGGAGCGGCTCGCTGTTCATGGACATCTACTCGCTTCTAGCCCGCCGCTACATGGAGCGCAGCGGGGCCACGGAGCGCGATTTCGCGCTCGTCGCGGTGAAGAACCACCACCACGGTGCGCTGAATCCGAACGCTCAGTACCGCGACGAGGTCACGGTCGAGCAGGTGCTCGGGAGCCGCCAGGTCAGCGGTCCGCTGCGGCTCCTGATGTGCTCGCCGCTGGGCGACGGGGCCGCGGCGCTCGTGCTGTGCAGCGCTGAGCGTGCCGCCCCGATGGATACCACCACGGTCCGCGTACGCGCGACGGCGCTGGCAACGGGCCGCGACGACGATGGCGAAGCGGCGGCGGAACGCGCCGCTCACCGGGCCTACGAGCAGGCCGGGATAGGGCCCGACGAGCTCGACGTCGCTGAGGTCCACGATGCCGCCGCGCCGGCGGAGCTCCAGATCTACGAGGAACTGGGGCTGTGCGGGCCGGGCGAGGCCCCGGCGTTGCTGGCTTCGGGGGCCACGGGCCTCGGAGGTCGCGTTCCGGTCAATACGAGCGGGGGGCTTCTCAGCAAGGGTCACCCCGTTGGCGCGACCGGCTGCGCTCAACTCGTCGAGCTGACCGAGCAGCTCCGCGGACGGGCGGGTTCGCGTCAGGTCGAGGGGGCGCGCGTCGCGCTGGCCGAGAACGCCGGTGGGTTCCTCGGCCCGGACCAGGCCGTGGCCGCCGTCACGATCCTCTCTCGGGAAGATCGCTCGAGGCGGACAGCGTGAGCGCTACCGTCGCTCCGCGCTCGGAGTCGAAGGTCTCGGTCGCCTCGATTCTCGAGACCAGCTACAGGCGCTTCGCGGGGCGACCGGCGCTGATCGACGGCGAGCAGACACGCACATATAGCGAGCTCGGCGAGCGCGCGCACCGCATTGCCAGCGCTCTCGGCGGGCTGGGGATCGAGCCCGGCGAGCGGGTGGCGCTCGTGGCTCCCAACAGCGCGAACTACATCGAGTTCTCGCACGCGATCTTTGTCGGCGGATACGTACGCGTCACCCCGAGCTGCAAGCTGCATCCCAACGAGGTGCGCCAGATCGTCGAGGACTGTGAGCCGCAGGTGCTCGTAGTCAGTCCGGACTGGCTCGAGCAGATTGCCGGCATTCGCTCGGAACTGCCGAGCGTGTCGCACGTTGTTGTCTTCGGCCCGGCATCCGAGGGCGCGATCGGCTACGAGGAGCTGCTCGACCTTGGCTCCACGGCCGCTCCCGCCAAGACGCCGGGACCGAAGGACCTGTGCGCGCTGCTTTACACCTCTGGGACGACCGGCCGTCCAAAGGGGGCGATGCTGACCCACGCGAACTGGGCGGCAATGATGCGGAACTCGATGGTCGAGCTGCCGCCGATCGAGTCCTCTGACGTGGTTCTCCACGTCGCCCCGCTCAGCCATTTCAGCGGTTACGCCGAACCGACCTACTCAGCGCGCGGGGCCTGCCACCTCGTGCACGAGGCCTTCGAGCCGCGTGCCGTCCTGGAGGCGATCGAGCGCGACCGGGTGACCACGGTCCCGCTCGTACCGACGATGCTCAACCTGATGCTGCCTGACGCCGAGGCCGGGGAGCGTGATTTCTCCAGCCTGCGAACGATCCTGTATGGCGGCTCGGGGATCGCGCCCGATCGCCTCCGTCGCGCGGTGAACGTGTTCGGCGATGTTTTCGTGCAGTTCTTCGGGCTCTCGGAGACACCGATGCCGCTGAGCGCGCTCTCCCAGTACGACCACCGATTCGACGCTCACGGACCTCCGCCGACGAGACTCGCCTCGGCCGGGCGGGTGAACCCCTTCGTGGAGCTGCGGATCTGCGACGACGGGGGCGCCGAGGTGCCCATTGGCGAGGTCGGCGAGATCGTCGTACGGGGCGACACCGTGATGGCCGGGTATTGGCATAAGCCGAAGGAGACGGCGGAGATGATCGATTCCGACGGATGGGCGGCCACGGGCGACCTGGGGCGGTTCGACGATGAGGGTTACCTGTACATCGTCGACCGCAAGCGCGACATGATCGTGAGCGGCGGATACAACGTGTATCCGGCCGAAGTCGAGAACGCGATCGCCGCATTGCAGGAGGTGCAGGAGGTCGCGGTAGTAGGGATTCCGGATGACCGCTGGGGCGAGTCGGTCAAGGCGGTCGTCGTATTGCGGCCGGGCGCGCGGCTGACCGAGGAGGACGTCGTCGAGAGCTGCACCGAGCGGCTCGCCGGGTACAAGCGGCCTCGCTCGGTCGACTTCGTGGACGAGCTTCCCAAGACCGGCAGCGGCAAGCTGATGCGCCGCAAGGTCCGGGAACCCTTCTGGGCTGGTCGTGCCCGGAGCGTGGGCGGATGAGCACTTCCACCGTCCTCACCGAGCTGCGGGGCGGCGCTTTGTGGGCGCGCCTGAACAGGCCGGAGTCGCTGAACAGCATCAACGACGATCTGCTTGCGGGGCTCGAGCAGGCGATGGCCGAGGCGAGTTCCTCACCCGAGGCTCACGCCTTCGTGATCACGGGATGCGGGCGTGCGTTCTGCGCCGGTGCCGACCTCGGGTTCTTCGAAGGGAATGGTGAGCATGAGGCTGCCCGGGAGAGGTTTCTGGCCGACGTCGGAGAGACCTTCCGTCGTCTGGAGCGGCTGGCGATGCCGACGATCGCGGCGATCAACGGGCACGCCGTCGCGGGGGGCCTCGAGCTGGTCCTCTGCTGCGACCTGGCGATCGCCACCGAGGCGGCGAAGCTCGGGGATGCACACGCCAATTACGGGCTGTTGCCAGGGGGTGGGGCCACGGTTCGTCTGCCGCGGCGGGTCGGACCGACCCTCGCCAAGCAGCTGATGTTCACCGGGGCTCTGATGCCGGCCGTCCAGCTCCGTCACAGTGGCCTGCTCACCGACGTCGTGGCTCCTGACCGTCTCACCGCGGCCGTGGACGAGCTGGTCGCCGCGATCGCGCTGAAGAGCCCGCTCGGCCTTCGCCGCATGAAGCGGCTCGTGGCCGACGCGCTCGAGCAGCCGGTGGAAATCGGCTTGAACGCCGAGCTCACGGCGTGCGCGCTGCACAACCATTCGTCAGACATCTCCGAGGGTCTGGCCGCATTCCGCGAGAAGCGGCCGCCCCGGTTCACGGGGCGGTAGGAACGGTGGCGGATCTGCTGAGCCTGGCGGGCAAGGTCGCGCTCGTCACGGGAGCTGGGCCGGGCGTCGGGCGCCAGATCGTGCGGCACTTCGCCGACCACGGGGCCTCGGCGGTGATCGTCAACGACTTCTTCGGTGAGCGGGCGGAGGCCGTGGCGGCAGAACTCGAGGATGGAGGCGTGCACGCCCTGGCGGTTCAGTGCGACGTGAGCGACTTCGGCGCGGTGCGGAAGATGGTCAGCCGCGCGGAGGAGGCGGTCGGATCGATCGACATCCTCGTCAACAACGCGGGCAATGCGGGGCCCGAGGTCTCGATCCAGGACCCCACGCCGTTCTGGGAGACGAGCCCGGAGCAGTGGGCGCCATGGCTCGGCACGAACTTCTTCGGCGTCCTGAACTGCACGCATGCGGTGGTCGGGGGGATGGTCGACCGCGGCTACGGGAGGGTGTTGACGATCGTCTCGGACGCGGGACGCGTCGGCGAGCCGAACCTCGTCGTCTACTCCGGCGCCAAGGCCGGAGCCGCGGGCTTCATGCGCGCCCTCGCCAAGGCGGTCGGCCGAGCAGGTGTGACCGCGAACTGCATCGCGCTGTCCGCGATGCGCACCCCCGCGACCGACGCCATCACGGCCGACGACGCTGCGGTGAAGAAGATGCTGCGCAGCTACATCATCCGGCGTCTGGGCGAGCCCGATGATGTAGCGAACATGGCGCTGTTCTTGGCGTCGAACGCCTCGTCGTGGATCACGGGTCAGACCTATCCCGTGAACGGCGGTTACTCTCTCAGCCTCTGATGGGCATGACGTGCGCCGGCAAGGTCACGATAGTGCTCGGCGCCACCCGCGGGATCGGCCGTGCCTGCGCGCTGCGCCTTGCGGATGCGGGCGCGACGGTGGTAGCGACCGGTCGTGCCATTGAGGATGCCGAAGCCGTCGCCACGGAGGTGCGCACTCGAGACGTGCCGGCACTCGCCCTCGCACTCGACGTCGAGCACGTCGAGGAGCTGGCCGACATGGTGGCCCGCGTCACGGAGCGATTCGGCCGCGTGGATGCACTGGTGGCCAACGCGGGCGTGAATCCGTGTTTCGTGCGGCCCGAGGATCTGACGACCAGCCTCTGGGACACGATCCTGGGTGTCAACCTCCGCGGCATCTTCTTCGCCATCCAGGCGGTCGCCCGGCAGATGCTCACACAGGACAAGGGCGGGAGCATCGTGGCGATCTCCTCGGTGACCGCCGCCAAGGGAACCGCGCGGGGTATGCCGTACGTGGCCTCCAAGGGCGGGCTTGACGCGGCCACGCGCACGCTGGCCGTTGACTGGGCCAGAGCCGGCATCAGGATCAATGGCGTCGCGCCCGGCTACATCGAGACCGACCTGACGGCGGGCGTGCGTGAGAACGACAAGCTGGCGGCCCAGCTGCTGGCGAAGATCCCCCTCGGACGCTTCGGGCGCCCGGAAGAGGTCGCCGGACTCGTCGCCTACCTCGTCTCGGATGACGCGAGCTACGTGACCGGTCAGACGTTCGTCATCGACGGAGGCATGGCAGCTTGACCCTCCGTTCGAACGGGCCCGCTCGGCCGAACGTGGCCTTGCAGCACCTCCCCCGATAGTCGAGCATCGAGGCGGTGAGCAACATCGTGCTCGTCACCTACGGAGGCTTCACTTTGGATGACCCCGACTCCGGGGGAGCGCTGCGGGCTGCCGGTTACGAGCTGAGCCTGCATCCGCGGGACGGCGACCGTACGCCCGACGAGCTGGCTGAGCTGGCCGCCGATGCCGTAGCCGCGATTGCCGACGCCGATCCGTTCGACGCCAGCGTCCTGCGCCGGACACGGGCTCTGCGCGTCATCGCCCGCACCGGGGTGGGGCTGGACTCGATCGACCTCAAAGCCGCCACCGAGAGGGGCGTGGCCGTAACGGTCACCCCCGGGGTCAACAACGACACCGTGGCCGATCACACGCTGGCGCTGATCCTGGCCACGCTCCGGTGCATCGTGGAGCAGGATGGGCACGTCCGGGCGGGCGGATGGCGCAGGTTCGACGGGGCGGTCCGTGGCAACTGCATGGGGCCACGGTTGGGATCGTCGGGTACGGTGCGATCGGACGCACGGTGGCGCGGCGCCTGACCGGCTTCGGCGTAGAGCTCCTGGCCTACGACCCGTTGATTGCCGAGGCGGACGTACCGCTCGTCGAGCTCGACGACCTGCTGGCGCGCGCGGACGTCGTCTCGATCCACGCGCCCCTCACCAGCGAGAACCGAGGCCTCTTCGACGCGGCGCGAATCTCCCGGATGAAGCCGGGGTCGATCCTCGTCAACACTGCGCGTGGCCCGCTTGTCGATGAGGACGCACTGGCGGATGCGCTGGAGCAAGGCCACGTGCGCGCGGCGGGACTGGACGTGTTCGAAGTCGAGCCTCCCGCGCACCGACGGATCCTCAGCGCTCCCAATGTGACCTTCTCACCCCACATCGGCGGCATCAGTGACGTCTCGAACCTCGCCATGTCGAGGATGGCAGCGGCCAGCGTGCTCGGCATCCTCCACGGCGGGGACCCCGGCCACGTGGTCAATCCGGCGGCACTAGACCGCAGCCGGTCCTGAGGCTGTGGTCGATGCGCCGCAAGGCACTCGGGGCGTGAGTACGACGCTGTGACCCGGTCGGCGAGCCCCAGGACATCGGCGCTGGCCGCGGCGGCGACGATCGAGGACGTCCGCCGCATCGCCCGCCGCCGCCTCCCGCGGCTGGCATTCGACTTCATCGACGGGGGAGCAGACGCAGAGGTGACGTTGCGGCGCAATGCCGAGGCGTTCGAGCGCCGCATGCTGAGGCCGCGCTACCTGGTCGATGTCAGCCGCCGGAGCCTTTCGACGGAGTTGTTCGGCCAGCGGCTCGGGATGCCGGTGCTGATCGCGCCGACGGGGATGTCCCGCGTTGCGGGGAGGGACGGCGAACTCGCCGGGGCCAAAGCCGCCGGTCGACTCGGGATTCCGTTCGTGCTCTCGACGATGTCAAGCCATTCGATCGAGGAGGTTGCACGTGTGGGGAGCGGGCCGTTGTGGTTCCAGCTGTACTTGTGGCCACAGCGGGAAATCGGCGAGCGGCTCGTGACCCGCGCGGCCGCGGCGGGCTTCGAGGCGCTGGTGGTGACCGTCGATGTGCCCGTCGTCGGACGCCGGCTACGGGATGTGCGAAACGGCTTCGTGTTCCCGCCGAAGCTCCGGCGCCGCACGGCGCTGGACATGCTCTCGCACCCACGCTGGCTCGCCGGGGTGCCGCAGACGATGAAGTTCGCGAATTTGCTGGACTCCGAAGCTGGCGCAGGAGGGCGGCCGCTTGAGCACGCCAAGCTCGTCAACAGCCTGCTGTCCAACCCCGGCGCCTCCTGGGCGGACCTCGGTTGGCTGCGCGAGCTGTGGGACGGCCCGCTGCTGGTGAAGGGCGTACTGACGGCCGGGGACGCGCTGCTCGCGCTCGACTGTGGCGCCGACGGGATCATCGTCTCCAACCACGGCGGCCGGCAGCTCGACGGTGCGCCTGCCAGCCTTGACGCGCTCGAGGAGATCGCGCCGGCGGTGGGCGGTCGTGCCGAGGTGCTCATCGACGGCGGCATCCGCCGCGGGACCGACATCGTCAAGGCGCTCGCGCTGGGCGCGCGGGCGTGCCTGATCGGGCGCCCGTGGCTATATGGGCTGGCCGCCGGCGGCGAGGCCGGCGTTGCGCTCGTCCTAGAACTGCTGCGCGACGAACTGGACCGGGCGCTGGCGCTGCTGGGAAGGCCCGCGATCGACGCTCTGGACCGGACCGTGCTCGAGGCCGAGGGGCCTCAGCCCGCCCCGAACCACGGCTCCCCGGTCCGAACCCAGTAGTCGAACTCAGCGACCCGCTCGGCGAACTGCCACTCACCGGCCTCACGCGTGAGCCGGTCGACGTATGTGCCGAGCGCCATCGTGTCGGCGCCTCGCACGGTCCCCGCCCGCAGCTCGAAGTAGCTACGAGCCGTCGCCGAGGTCTCCGACTCGATCTGAACGTAGGGAACGTGAGCCAGGTGGCGGATCACTTTGAAGCGCTCCAATTCGGCCTTCACGTACTCGACGATCGCCGCCCGGCCCTGGTGGCGTTCACCCCGAGCTACGAACGCGCCGTCCGCAGCGAAGCACAGCTGCCAGTGATCCCAGTCACGGTGGTCGACCAGCCAGCAATAGCGGCCGTGCAGGGACAGAATCGCGGCGACAGCGTCCATTCCGGCCCCGAGACTACCCGCGCGCGGGCCACCGACGGACTCACTTTTCCGCCAGTGGACGACGCGGTCGCCCAGGGCTAGGCTCGGCAGCCGAGGTATGACGTCCAAAAGTGCGTACGACGAGCGGCCCTGGACGGCGCTGTACGACCCCGGGCTGCCGCAGGACGTGGACGCGCCCTATTCGGACGCGCTGACGATGTTCCGTGCGGCGGCGGACCGTGCCGCGGATCGGCCCGCGATCCACTACTTCGATCACACGATCACGTACGGCGAGCTCGACGAGCTCTCCGACGCGCTGGCGGCCGCCCTGACCGACCTTGGCCTGGCCGCGGGTGACCGCTGTGCCGCCTACCTGCAGAACGTGCCGCAGTTCCCGATGCTGATGATCGCTTGCTGGAAGGCCGGGGCGATCATGGTCTCGGTCAACCCGATGCTGCGCCACGAGGAGGTCCGCACGCTCCTGGACGACTCGGGCGCGACCGTGCTGGTGACGCTCGAGTCGCTGTGGGGCGACGTCGCGAGCGAGGTCGTGCCGGACACCGACGTGCGCGAGGTGATAACGACCTCCGAGCTCGATTTCCTGGACGGCGAGCCGCCCGCCCTGCTGGCCCGCAGCGCACGCGAACCCAGCCCGGAGACGCATGACCTGATGGCGCTCGTCAAGCGGTTCAGAGGCCGCCGTCCGCCCGCGCCGGAGCTCGCGTCGGATGACGTCGCCTTCCTCACGTACACCTCGGGCACCACCGGCCCTCCGAAGGGCGCGATGAACACCCACGGCGCGGTGACGTTCAACGCCGAGACCTTCCGCCAGTGGTTGCACCTCGACGAGTCGGACGTGGTGCTAGGGGTCGCGCCCCTGTTCCACATCACCGGTCTTGTGGCGCACCTTGCGACGGCGTTCCATCTCGCGATCCCCGTCGTGCTCGGATACCGGTTCGACGCGGCCACCGTGCTCGAACTGATCGAGCGTCACCGCACGACTACGACCGTCGCGTCGATCACCGTGTTCATCGCGCTGATGGACCGCGCGAGCGACCACCCGGCGGACATCTCCTCGCTGACGAAGCTGTACAGCGGTGGCGCGCCGATCGCGCCGGCCACCGTCGAGGCGTACGAGGAGCGCTTCGGCGCATACGTCAGGCCGATCTATGGGCTCACGGAGACGACGTCTCCCTCGCACGCGGTGCCATTCACACGCCGGGCGCCCGTCGATCCAACATCTGGGGCCCTGGCGGTCGGGGTGCCGACCTTCAACGTCGTCGCGCGCGTGGTTGATGACGAGGGACGTGACCTGCCGCCCGGCGAAATCGGTGAGATCGTGATCGCCGGCCCGCAGGTCGTCCCCGGCTACTGGGAGCAGCCCGAGGAGACCGAGCACGCGTTTCCAGGCGGGCGTTTGTACACCGGCGACGTCGGCTTCATGGACGACGAGGGCTGGTTCTATGTCGTCGATCGCAAGAAGGATCAGATCAACGCCTCGGGCTACAAGGTGTGGCCGCGGGAGGTCGAGGACGTGCTCTACTCGCACCCAGCGGTGCTCGAGGCGGCTGTTGTCGGAGCCCCTGACCCGTATCGTGGCGAGACCGTGAAGGCCTACGTGTCGCTGAAGGTCGGCCAATCCGTCGATGCGCAGGCGTTGATCGCCTTCTGCCGTGAGCGCATGGCTGCCTACAAGTATCCCCGCAGCATCGAGTTCCTCGACGAGCTTCCGAAGACCGCCAGCGGCAAGATCCTGCGGCGAGACCTGCGCGACCGGGCGCGAGCGCGGATGGCGTGAGGGCGATTCAGGTAACCGAGCCCGCCGGACCGGGCTCGGTGAGGGTCGCCGAGGTCGCGGCACCGGATCCCGAGACGGTCACCACGCCGGGCAGCGGCGTGCTCGTGGACGTGCACGCGTGCGGGGTCGCCTATCCGGACGTACTGATGACCCGCGGCGCCTACCAGATGAAACCCGAGCTGCCGTTCATCCCGGGGATCGAGGTCGCCGGGACGGTGATCGCACGGGCGCCCGACGCCTCCTTTGAACCGGGCGATCGGGTGGTCGGCATTCTGCCGTTCGGAGGCATGGCCGAACGTGTCGTCACGCCGCAGCAGATGACCCATCGCCTCCCTGACGAGCTCGACTTCGTCACCGGGGCGGGGCTCGCCGTCAACTACCACACTGCGTACTTCGCTTTGGTGACGCGCGGGCGCATCAGCGCGGGCGAGACGGTCGTCGTGCACGGGGCCGCGGGTGGGGTGGGCACCGCGTGCGTCCAGGTCGCGGCCGGCCTCGGTGCGAAGACGATCGCGGTCGTGTCAAGCGAGGAGAAGGAGCGGATGGCGCGAGCGGCGGGCGCGGAGGAGGTGGTGCGCGTCGAATCTTGGACCGACGCGGTTCGAGCGCTCGCGCCGAGCGGCGCCCAGATCGTGATCGACCCCGTCGGCAGCGAGCGGTTCGCGGAGAGCGTCCGCGTCCTGGCCCCCGACGGGCGGCTCGTGATCGTGGGGTTCGCCGGCGGCGAGATCCCCACCGTCCAGGCGAACCGCGTCCTGTTCAGGAACATCGACATCGTCGGCGCGGCGCTCGGCGCGTACATCGCCGTCCGCCCTGAGACGGCGGTCGAGGTCGCCGAGCGGGTGAACGAGCTCGTTCGCGCCGGCTCGGTGCGGCCGCTGGTCGGCGCCCGCTTCCCGCTCGAGCGGGCGGCCGAAGCACTGGAGCTGCTCGACTCGCGCGGCGCGGTCGGGAAGGTCGTGCTGACTGTTAGGAGCGACAGCTGACGGTGGGCGCGGCGCACGGGAAGATCGCTGGATGAGCCAGAACGGCTTCCGCCTCGCGCCCGAGGACGAGTACACGCACACCGCCGAAGCGGTCGGCAACTTCAACGAGAGCGTGTACATGAACGGGTTCGACCCCGACCGACGCGTCGGCGCCTGGATGCGCATCGGCAACCGCGTCAATGAGGGACACGCGGAGATGTCCATCTGCCTGTACCTGCCCGATGGGAGGATCGCGTGCCAGTTCAAGCGGCCGGAGATCGACAGCAACGATCGCTTCGAGGCCGGCGGACTGACGTATCGGTGCCTCGAGCCGTTCCGCCGGACCGAGATGCGATTCACCGGCGAGGTGCTGGTGCCGGACTCACCCGAAGCGCTCCGGGACCCGGCGAGGCTGTTCAAGGAGGGCCCGCGCGAGCAGGCCGAGGTGGTCCTGAGCGGTGATGCGGTGTCGCCGATTCACGGCGGGATCCCGCTGTCGGCGGAGGTGGAGACGCTGTACGGGCCCGACTTCTCCCGCGCCCACTTCAACCAGCACACGCGCATCGAGGGGTCGATCAGGGTCGGGTCCGAGGAGTGGCCGCTCGACGGCTTCGGGTGGCGCGACCACTCGTGGGGGCCGCGCTTCTGGCAGGCGATCTACGCCTACCGTCTGCTGCTCGGCAACGTCGGCGGGGACCGCGGCTTCATGCTGCTGAAGAACCTCCAGCCGGACGGTCACGCCCGCCGCCTCGGCGTACTGCTCGTCGACGGCGAGTACGAGGAGGTGGTGGACCTCGACGTCACGACCGAATGGTCCGAGGCCGAGGACCCGGTCAAGATCCACGTGGCGGTCTGCACCGAGAACCGGCGCGCGCAGATCGAGGGCCGCGTGCTGACACTCGCGCCGCTGCGCAACCGGCGCAAGGCCGACGGGGACGTCCTCGTTTCACGGATCGCCGAGGGCTTCACCGAGTACAGCTGGGACGGCCGTGTCGGCTACGGCATGGCCGAGTACATCGAGCGGATCGAGGACGGCCGCCCGGTCGGGTATCCGCTCTAGGTCGCTACGCGGCAGCCGTTACCGCCGCGCCGTTCGTTTTCGCCCCGTCCGCCTGCTCGACCGCCGCCGGCCGGCCCGGGATCACCCGGCGGTGAATCAGGTCGCGCAGCCAGAAGTTGAACGTGTCCTGGGTGTCGTAGCAGCTGGCGAACCCGGCCTGCATCAGCTTGATGCGGCTCGAGAACGCGGGCGGTGGCGGTTCCGTCGCGCCGTGGGCGAAGCAGAAGTCGGCGTAGTAGTGGGACTCGCCGAGGATGTCCGCAAGCGGGATCGGCCTCAGCCCGTGCTTCTCGACGATCCGCTCCCAGAGCTCGTCCTTGCCCTCAAAGAACTCGGCCATCGACTTTGGGTCGTCGGGTCCGGGCTCCGTGCCGAGGACCTCGGCCATCCCGGGCCACAGATTGCGCCACTCGAATACGTCGCCGTTGGTGACGTTGAAGTGCTCGTTGACGGCGGCGGGTGAGAACGCCGCCCACTCGATCACCTCGGCCACCAGGCGTGAGTCGACCGCCTCCCAGACGTAGGGGATGCCGCCGGGGAAGCCGAACGGCTGTCCCTCCTCGGCGCACATCGCGGCGTACACGCCGATGATCGGAGCGAGGTTCATCGCCACGCCCCACGGCCGTCCGATGATCAGCTGCGGGCGCAGGATCGTCCACGTGAAACCGTGCTTGCGGGAGCGGTCCTTGAGGTAGTCCTCCTGCAACCAGTAGAAGTTCTCGTGCTCGTCGCGGGGGGCGCGCTCGCGCGCCGGGACCGGCATCGGATGCACGTGTATCCCGTACGCCTTGGTGCCCTGCATGATCGTGACCTGGCGGAGCGACTTCGAGCCGAGCAGGGGCTCGAGGCAGTTCTGGAGCATGACCAGGTTTGTCTCCATCTGGTCGCGCTCCTGCCAGCCGGGGATCAGGCCCGGCTTCTCATACAGCGCCGCGTACACGAGATGTGTGACGTCGCCGATGCCTGACAGCGCCGACCGCGCCGCGTCGGCTTCACGCAGGTCCACCGACAGGTGCTGGAACGGTCTGACGCTGTCGACCTCCGGACGCCGGCGGGAGAGCGCGATCACCTCCGTCCACCCGTTCCGCGACAGCGCGCGCTCGAGCGTCGCGTTGCCGACAAGGCCGCTTGCGCCGGCGATCAACACCGATGGCATCTAGTCCTCCTTCAAACGCAGGTCCTGCGGGCCACTGCCACTTAATCACCGGGTTCACGCGCGTACGTCTGTCGTTTCCGACAGCTGTCGTTACCCGGCGGGCGAACAGGATGAGTAGCCGTGGATGCTCAGGGCGAGAAGGAGCTCATCGAGGAGCTCGAGAGGCTGGTCGCGCGGCGGACGACGGCGATGGCGGACGAGATCCGCTACGAGCCGGTCGCCTCCTACGTCGATCCCGAGCGGCAGTCGCATGAGCGCGAGCTGTTCTTCAAGCGCTACCCGCTGATCGTCGCGACGAGCCGTGAGCTCCCCGGCCCCGGCGATTTCACGACCTCGCAGATCGCCGATCTGCCCGTGCTGACCGTTCGGGGCGACGATGGCAAGGCGCGCTGCATGGTCAACATCTGCCGTCACCGCGGCAACCGCGTCTGCCAGCAGGAGAGCGGCAACAAGCGGACGTTTGCCTGCGATTACCACGCCTGGACCTATGACCGTAACGGCGCGCTGCGCTCGACAGTCGATCGAGAGGGGTTCTCAGATCTGCCGCGTGAGGAGTTTGGCCTCGTGGCGCTCCCGACCCAGGAGCAACACGGTCTGGTCTGGGCGCTGCCAGATCCCGCGGGCACGCTGGACGTGTCCGCGTACGCCGGCCCCGAGCTGGCGCGGGAGATCGGCGACCTGCGGCTCGGCGAGATGGAGCTGTATCAGCGCGCGGTGATCGAGCAGCCGTTCAACTGGAAGCTCGGCGCGGACACGTTCCTCGAGGTATTCCACCTCGCGTTCCTGCACAAGAAAACGATCGGGCCGCTGTTCCTGGGGAACCTCGGCGCCTACCACGAGTGGGGCCCTCACCACCGCTTCACCGCCGTTCGCAAGAGCTTCGCGGAGATGGTCGCGGGCCCGGCGAACGAGCGAACGATCTTTCCCCACAGCTCACTCGTGCACTGGATCTTTCCGAACACGATCCTCACCTGGCAGATGGATCACATCGAGACCTGGCGCTTCTTTCCGGCGCCGGGTCGCGACGACGCCTGCAAGATCGAGGGCGCGATGCTGATTCCGGAGGCCCCGGCGGGCGACAGCGCGAAGCGCCACTGGGAGAAGAACTGGACGATCCTGCTGCAGACGATCCTCGACGAGGACTTCGCCACGATGCAGCAGGTCCAGCGCAACATGGAGACCGGAGCCGTCCCGGAGCTGGCGTTCGGGCGCAACGAGGTCGGGCTGCAGCACTTCCACCGGGCGCTGACTGACGAGCTCGCAGCCGTTGTGCCCGTCTGAACGTCCGACCGACCTGGTGGCCCGGCGGCGCGCGCTGCTCGCTCGCCACGGCTTGTCCGAGTACGACGATCTCCTCGCTGAGCTCGACCTGGATCGGATCGCATACACGCTCGGCTACGTCGACGAGCTCGAGCACAGGGCGAGCCATCCGGAGGCCGTCGAGCTCGCGGTCTGGTTCGCGGGTGTGGAGCAGCTTCCAGGACCCCTGAGCGAGGATGTGCGCCGCCTGCTCGAGGTCCTCACAGACCACGATCCCGCGGACGACGACGGCGACGGTCAGGTGCTCTCCGATGCAAAGCTCGCGATCCTCGGTGCGCCCGCGGACGAGTACCGCCGACACGCCGAGGGGCTGCGCATCGAGAAGGCCGAGCGCCTGCAACAGATCGAAGCGCTGCTGCGACGCGACAGCATCTACCGCACGCCCGAGATGCGCGCCGGCCGCGAAGCCCGGGCGCAGCTGAACCTCGCGAGGGAGCGGGCGGCCCTGATTACCACTGTCAATTCCGCCAAATCCCCCCGCGCTCACCACCCGGTACGTTGAAGTTGGTGGATCAGCCAGGCCCAGTCATGCCCTCAGCGGTGAGGATCCGTGAAGTCGGCCCGCGCGACGGATTTCAGAACGAGCCGGAGCGGATCGCGACCGAGGACAAGGTGAGGCTGATCGAGATGCTCGCCCGCACCGGCCTGAGGCGCCTGGAGATCACGAGCTTCGTCCGGGCCGAGGTCGTGCCGCAGCTGGCCGACGGAGACGAGGTGCTGCAGCGGATCACGCTGCCGGACTCCGTGGCGACCTCGGTGATCGTGCCGACCGCACGCGGCCTGGATTTGGCGCTGGAGCACACTGAGAGGATCGACCAGATCGAGGTATTTCTGTCCGCATCGGAGTCGCACAACCGGGCGAACGTCAACCGCTCGATCGAGGAGTCGCTGACCGGGCTCGAGGAGATGCTGCCGCGCATCAAGCAGGCCGACGTGCGGCCCGGGGCGGCGATCGCCACGAGCTTCGGCTGCCCGTACGAGGGCGAAGTACCCCGTGCGCGCGTGGCGGAGCTGGCGAGCAGGCTGCGCGACGCGGGCGCCGAGGAGATCATCTTCGGCGACACGACAGGGATGGCGAATCCCCTGCAGGTCCGCGAGTTCTTCCCATACATGCAGGAGGCGCTCCAGGACGTTGAGCTGACAGCCCACTTCCACAACACGCGCGGGCAGGGGCTGGCCAACGTGCTCGCGGCGCTCGAGGCCGGCGTCGAGAGCTTTGAGTCCTCGTTCGGGGAGCTCGGTGGCTGCCCGGTGCCCGCGGGCGCCACCGGAAACATCGCGACCGAAGATCTGGTCTCGATGCTCCACGAGATGAGGATCGAGACCGGGGTCGACCTGGACAAGCTGCTCGAGGCCTCCCGCGAAGTGCAGCGCGTGCTCGGCAGGCCGCTCGCTTCGCATACGCTCCTAGCCGGACCGATCGAATGGGATCAAGGGCGTGCCGCCTGATGTTCGGAACGGTCATGGTCGCCAACCGTGGCGAGATCGCAGTACGGGTGGTCAAGACGCTGAACCGCCTCGGGATCCGCTCCGCCGCCGTCTACTCCGACGCCGACGCTGACGCCGAGCACGTGCGCCTGGCCGATGTGGCGGTCCGGCTCGGGCCGGCCGCTTCCGCCGAGTCGTACCTGAACACCGAGCGCGTGGTGTCCGCGGCACGGAGCGCAGGTGCGGATGCCGTCCACCCGGGCTACGGCTTTTTGTCGGAGAACCCGGCGTTCGCGCGCGCCTGCGCCCAGGCGGGGCTCGTGTTCATCGGGCCGCCCGCCGAGGCGATGGAGCTGCTCGGCGACAAGGTCAGCGCGAAGCTGGCGGCCGAGGAGGTCGGCGTCCCGATCGTACCGGGGCTTCAGCGCCCCGGGCTGAGCGACGAGGAGATCGATGCCTTCGCCCGCGGCGAGGGAGGGTTTCCACTGATGATCAAGGCGGCGGCCGGCGGTGGTGGGCGCGGGATGCGGGTCGTGCACGAGCAGGACGCTCTCGCCGAAGCGCTGGCAGCGGCCAGGCGCGAGGCGCGCGCCGGCTTCGGCGACGACAGCCTGTTCGTCGAGCGCTACGTGGAGCGCGCCAGACACATCGAGATCCAGATCCTCGCCGACAGCCGCGGCACCACGATCCATCTCGGCGAGCGCGAGTGCAGCCTCCAGCGCCGCCACCAGAAGGTGGTCGAGGAGAGCCCCTCGCCGGTGGTCTCAGCGCAGCTGCGCGAGCGAATGGGGCAGGCCGCGTGCGACATCGCGCGCCGGGCGGGATACCGCGGCGCCGGCACCGTGGAATTTCTCGCCTCGGCCGATGAGCCAAGCGAGTTCTATTTCCTCGAGGTCAACGCCCGACTCCAGGTAGAGCACCCCGTCACCGAGGCGGTGACCGGGCTCGACCTCGTCGAGCAGCAGCTGCACGTCGCTGCGGGCGAACCGCTCGGCTTCGGTCAGGACGACGTCGAGCTCCGGGGTCACGCGATCGAGGTTCGGGTGACCGCCGAGGACCCCGCGGTCGGGTTCCTTCCGGCGACGGGACCGATCATCCTGTACCGGGAGCCATCCGGGCCCGGAATCCGGGTCGACAGCGGCGTCAGGGCCGGCACGGAGGTGACGCCGTACTACGACTCGCTGCTTGTGAAGGTGGTCGCGTCCGGGCGCGACCGGACGGAGGCACTCGAGCGCCTGAGCGCGGCCCTGCACGAGCTGCGGATCCTGGGCGTGGCCACGAACGCCGGCTTCCTCTCGCGGCTGATCTCCTCACCCCAGATGCAGGCGGGCGACCTGGACACGCGCCTGATCGAACGCAATGAGATCGACGTGGTGCCCCCAAACAGCGCGCTGAGGCGGGCGGCGATCGCTGCCGCCGCCACCGAGACCGCGGCCCTGAATGGGGGCGCGGGGACGAGCGATCCGTGGGACGTGCTCGTCGGCTTCCGGCTCGACGGGCAGGCCGGGACCGACTGGGAGCTGAAGGCGGCGGGCGCCGAGGAGCCGCTGACGGTGACCGTCGACGGTCCGCCTCACGACGCCCGGGTGATCGTCGGCGGCCAGACCCACGGGCTCGAGATCATCGACCACGGCGACACCGTCACCGTCGCGCTCGACGGGGAGGCCAGCGTCTGGCATCACGCGGCGGCCGAGTCTCATCGCTGGGTCGCGGCCGGGCCTGATGCGTTCGCGTTCGAGCTGATCGAGCCCGTCGTCGAGGGATCCGACGCGGCGGCCGAGGGCGCGCTCGAGGCGCCGATGCCCGGCACGATCCTGAACGTCACCGTTGGCGCTGGAGAGCAGGTAACCGAGGGCGACGTTGTGGTCGTGATGGAGTCGATGAAGATGGAGCTCTCCCTGTCCGCGCCCAGGGACGGCGTGGTCGCGGAGGTGCACGTGGGTGCCGGCGAAAGGGTCCGTCAGGGCCAGGTGCTGGTCGACCTCGAGGCCGCCGCGTGAGCGTCGTGCTCAAGACCCACGCCGATGCGGGGAGCGAGGAGTTCAAAGCCAACGCGTCCGCGCACGAGGATCTGGTCGCCGACCTGCAGGACCAATGGCGCAGGGTCTACGCCGGCGGCGGCGCGAAAGCGGCAGAGCGCCACACCTCCCGCGGCAAGCTTCTGCCCCGCGAGCGGGTGCGCAAGCTGCTCGATCGTGGCTCTCCGTTCCTCGAGCTCTCGACGCTCGCCGCTCACGGCATGTACGAGGACCAGGCACCGGGCGCCGGGATCATCACGGGGATCGGGCGGGTGCACGGGCGCGAGGTGATGATCGTCTGCAACGACGCCACTGTGAAGGGCGGCTCGTATTTCCCGATGACCGCCCGCAAGCACACGCGGGCGCAGGAGATCGCGCTTCAAAACCGTCTGCCCTGTATCTATCTGGTCGATTCCGGCGGCGGCTACCTACCGCTCCAGGATGAGTTGTTCCCCGACGTGCGCGGCTTCGGGCAGAGCTTCTACAACCAGGCGAACATGTCGGCCGAGGGGATTCCGCAGATTGCGGCCGTGCTCGGCTCGTGCACCGCCGGCGGCGCGTACGTGCCCGCGATGTGCGACGAGTCGGTGATCGTGCGCAACCAGGGCACGATCTTCCTCGGCGGTCCACCGCTGGTCAAGGCAGCCACCGGCGAAGAGGTCTCGGCCGAGGAGCTCGGCGGAGGGGAGCTCCACACCCGCCGCTCCGGAGTCGCCGATCACCTGGCCCGCGACGACCGCGAGGCGCTGGCGATCCTCCGCTCGATCGTCGCCACGCTCGCCCCCAAGCCGCAGTGCCCGTGGGAGCGCCAGGCGCCCGAGCCGCCGGCCGTCGAACCTTCGACCCTGACCGGCGCCGTGCCCGCCGACATCCGTACGCCGTACGACCCGCGGGAGATCATCTCGAGGATCCTCGATGGCAGCCGCTTCCACGAGTTCAAGGCCGGGTACGGGACCACGCTGGTATGCGGCCTCGGGCACCTGCACGGCCATCGCGTCGGCTTACTCGCCAACCACGGCGTGATCTTCTCCTCGAGCGCGCTCAAAGGAGCCCACTTCATCGAGATGTGCGACCAGCGCGGGATCCCGCTCGTCTTCCTACAGAACATCACCGGATTCATGGTCGGGCGCGAGGCCGAGGAGGGCGGGATCGCCAAGGACGGCGCGAAGATGATCGCGGCCGTCTCGGTCGCGCGGGTGCCGAAGCTGACCGTGATCGTCGGCGGGTCGTTCGGCGCCGGCAACTACGGCATGTCCGGCCGTCCCTACTTCCCCCGCTTTCTGTGGATGTGGCCGAATGCGCGGATCTCGGTGATGGGTGGCGAGCAGGCGGCGACCGTGCTGACGATGGTGGGTCGGGAGACAGACCCCGAGGCGATCGAGGAGCGTAAGCGGGAGATCCGCGCGCAGTACGAGACCCAGGGCCACCCGTACTACGCCAGCGCACGGCTCTGGGACGACGGTGTGATCGACCCACGCACCACCCGTGACGTCCTCGGACTTGGCCTGTCGGTCTGTGCCAACGCGCCGCTCGGAGAGCGGCGGAAGCCAGTATTCAGAATGTGAGGAGCAGCAGATGACGACCACTGCAGGCGAAGTCGACCTTGTTCGGTGGGAGCGGCGGGATGCGGTCGCCCTGATCACCTTCGAGCGCTCGGAGAAGCTCAACGCGATCAGCGTTCCTCTGGTCGAGCACAGCGTGCGCGCCTTCAAAGAGGCGGAGGCGCACCCCGACGTGCGGGCGATCGTGCTGAACGGGGCCGGGCGCGCCTTCTCCTCCGGCGGCGATCTGGAGGACGTCGGCAAGCGCGTGATCGGCGGCGAGCCGCTGCCCCGTCTCGATGTGATGCGGCGTCTGCACCCGCTGATCACCGGACTGCGCGACAGCCACCTACCGATTGTCGCCGCTGTCAGCGGTCCGGCCTACGGCGCGGGCTGGAGCACGGTGCTCGCCTGTGACCTCGTGGTCGCGGCGCGTGACGCGCGCTTCTGCCAGGTGTTCGTCCGGCGCAACCTCGTCCCCGATCTCGGCAGCGCGTGGTTTCTGCCCCGCGCGGTCGGGATCCAGCTGGCGAAGGAGTTCATGCTGCTCGGAGAGGAAGTCTCGGCCGAGCGGCTGTACGAGCTCGGGTCGATCAACCGGCTCGTTGACACGCGCGAGGAGGCCGAGTCCACGGCGTTCGAGCTCGCCACCCGGCTCGCCGAGGTGATCCCCGGGACGATGGCGATGTCCAAGGAGCTGATCAACCGCAGCCAAGGGCTGACGCTCGAGGACTCGCTGCGGCTCGAGCAGCACGCGCAGGCGATGGCGCTCGGAACGCCGCAGACGCTGGCCACCATGGAGGCGTTCCTGAACAAGAGCGGCAGGTAGAGGTGGCCGAGTCCCCAACCATCTCGTCACTCACCTACGAACGGATGTCCGTCGGTCAGCGCTGGGGACCGTTCATCGAGGTCGTGAGCAAGGAGCTCTGCGACCGTCTCAGAGGCGAGGTCGGGACCGAGGCTCCGGGTGAAACGGCCCCGCCCGGCGTGATTCCCGTGATCAGCCTGTGGTCGATGCGCCGCGCGTTCGAGGGCATCATCGCCGGCGGCGTACTGACCCGGCAGCGGTTCTCGACCTGGATTCCACTCACACCCGAAGACCCGATCGAGGTCGAGGTGCAGGTGGTCGACCAGCGGCGGCGCCGCAGCGGCCTGTACTCGACGCTGCTGTTCACCATGAATCAGAACGGCGGCCTTGCGGCGATCGCCGAGTGGACGATCCTCGCGCCACCGACTCACATTTCTGCCAGTGGACCGTCCAGCCAGCCTGGGCTAGGCTCGTAAGGCGGAGCATGTCGTCAGCAAGCAAGTACGACGAGCGGCCCTGGACGGCTCAGTACGACCCCGGGCTCCCGCGGGAGGTGCAGTCGCCATATGACGACGCGCTGAGCATGTTCCGCGCCGCGGTTGCGCGCGGCGCCGACCGGCCCGCGATTCACTACTTCGAGCGCACCATCACCTATCGCGAGCTGGACGAGCGCTCCGACGCGCTCGCGGCGGCATTGGGCGAGCTGGGCGTCTCGCGGGGGGATCGCTGTGCCGCCTACCTGCAGAACGTGCCGCAGTTCCCGCTGCTGATGCTGGCATGCTGGAAGCTCGGGGCGATCATGGTGTCCGTCGATCCCATGCTGCACCAGGACGAGGTGCGCGCGCTGCTGGAGGACTCCGGTGCGGTCGCACTGGTCACGCTCGAGTCGCTATGGCGTGAGGTCGCAAGCGAGATCGTCGCCGAGACCGCAGTGGTCACCGTCATCACCACCTCGGAGCTCGACTTCCTCGACGGGTCGCGGCCTTCGCTGCTCGGCGCGAGCGTCCGCGACCGCGACCCCCAGACCGACGACCTGCTCGAGCTCACCGAGCGCTTCCGCGGCAGGCCCGTGGCCGACCCCGGGCTGACGGGAGATGACATCGCGTTCTTCACCTACACCTCCGGCACCACCGCGGCGCCCAAGGGCACGATGAACACCCACGGGGCGGTGGCCTTCACCGCCGAGACCTACCACCGGTGGCTTCACCTCGACGAGTCGGACATCGTGCTCGGCGCAGCGCCCCTGTCTCACATCACGGGCCTCGTCGCCCACATGGCAACGGCGTTTCACCTCGCGATCCCCGTGGTGCTCGCCTACCGCTTCGACGCACCCACGATCCTGGAGCTGGTCGAGCGTCACCGAGCGACCACGACGATCGCCTCGATCACCGTGTTCATCGCGATCATGGACTGCGCTGAGGAGGAGTCGCCCGACATCTCCTCGCTGACCAAGGTCTACAGCGGCGGCTGGCCGATCGCCCCGGCGACGGTTGCCGCGTACGAGGAGCGCTTCGGCGTCTACATCCGCCCCATCTACGGGCTCACGGAGACGACATCGCCGTCGCACGCGGTTCCGCTCGAGCGCCGGGCGCCGGTCGATCCGATCTCCGGCGCCCTATCGGTCGGCGTGCCGACGTTCAACGTGGTGGCGCGCGTCGTGGACGACCAGGATCGGGACCTGCCACCGGGGGAGATCGGCGAGGTCGTGATCGCCGGCCCGCAGGTGGTTCCCGGCTACTGGGAGCAGCCCGAGGAGACCGAGCGCACGTTTCCCGGTGGGCGGTTGCACACCGGCGACGTCGGGTTCATGAACGAGGACGGGTGGTTCTACGTTGTCGATCGCAAGGAGGATCAGATCAACGCATCCGGGTACACGGTGTGGCCGCGGGAGGTCGAGGACGTGCTGTATTCGCACCCGGCTGTGCTCGAGGCCGCGGTGGTGGGCGCGCCCGACTCCTACCGCGACGAGACCGTGAAAGCGTACGTGTCACTGAAGGCGGGCAGAGCGGTCGACGAGTCGGCGCTGATCGGCTTCTGCCGTGAGCACATGGCAGCGTACAAATACCCCCGCAGCATCGAGTTCCTCGACGAGCTGCCGAAGACCGCGAGCGGCAAGATCCTGCGGCGCGACCTGCGCCGGCGGGCGCGCGCGCAGGCGGCATGACGTCACCACCGCGGGTCACCCACCGGGTGACCGAGGACACGATCCTGCGCTACGCCGAGCTCTCAGGCGACTACAACCCTCTGCACGTGGACCGCGAATTTGCGACTGCGGCCGGATTCAGGTCGGTGATCGCGCACGGCCCGGTCGCGCTCCAAACGATCTTTGAGAGCCTGACGAGCTGGCTCGAGCTCGACTCGCTCCCCGCAAGCGTGGTCGTGGAGGCGTTCTTCCGGGCGCCTGTCCTACCGGGGGACAGCGTGAGCAGTCGCGTCGACGGCAGGCTCGAGCACGCCGGGGCGATCGTCCTCAGCATGAGCGTCGTCAACCAGCGCGATGAGGTCGTGATCGAGGCGGTGGCGGAGCTGCCGCGCTACCTCGCGCCGGCGGCGGGCTGAGATGTTCAATCCGATGAGTCCGTCGGAGCTGATCCTCGCGATCGGTCGCGTGCTGCGGGCGGCCGCGGACGAGGAGGGTCCTGGCGACGACTACCGCCGCGGCCAGCTGCTGTCGGCGTACAGCATCGCCCGTCATCTCTCAGCGGAGGAGGCGGCGCGAGCCGAGCTCGTCCAATGGTTCCGAACCGAGGCTGCGGGGGCGCTCGAGGGTGCCGCGGAGGCCAGGGCACGGATCCTCGCGGCGCGCGAGGGAACCGAGATCGGCGAGGTGCTGGTCGACGTGCTCGACGCCCTCGGTGATTCCGAGGCTGACCAGGCCCTGCGGGGGCGGCTTGAGCAAGCGTTCGTAGAGATGGCCGACCGCGAGGTCGCCGCGCTGGCCCGTGCCGGACACTGACGCACCGACTGGCGCTTCTGACAGTACGCCCCGCAAGGGGCAAATGGAATCCTCGAAGCCTCGAATGACGTCAACGCTTGCTGGTCCTGAGACGGCGAAGGCGGAGGCGGCTCTCGAGACGATGAGGAGGGCCGGAGCAGTCGGCGCGGCCGCGGGCGTAACGCAGTTGCGCCAGATGGAAGGAGGATGGTCGCGTCACTCGTATGGGATGACAGTTTCGGATCCGAAAGCCGGAGAGCTGCAGCTGGTGATCAGGGTCAGGCCGGCCGGTGCGATCCTCGACAACGATCTCGGCCAGGAGTTCAGGACCTACTCGTTGCTGACCGACGAGCCGGTGCCGACCCCGCACGTGCACGGCATGGACGCCTCGCCGGACACTCCGTTCGGGGGGCCCTTCTTCGTCATGGACCGGCTCCCGGGGAGCGATCTGAACGTCTGGCGCCGGCGCGACCGCGAGGCGCTCGCCGCCGACTGGAACGGCGACCGGGGCATCGCGACGGACCTTGTCGACCACCTGGTCGTGATTCACGGCGTTCCGGCCGAGAGGGTGAGCGGCGCCGTCACCGCGCGCGATTTTCTGCAGACGCTCGCCTTCTGGCACCGCGTGCAGGACAAGGTTGGGCTCGTGCGTGACCCGGTCGTCGAGGAGGCCTACCGTTGGTGCGCCCAGCACGAGCCGCGCCCCGTCGATGCGTGCCTGGTCCACGGTGACTACCGGATCGGCAACTGCCTGGTCGACGACGGCCGTGTCACCGGCGTGCTCGATTGGGAGCTCTCGTTCGTCGGCGACTGGCGCTTCGACCTCGGCTACATGTCGCTGCGCTACCACGCCGGGAAGTTCGTCAACCCCGGATCCGAGCTTCTGAACGCGGTCGCCGACCATGACTGGTTCTACGACCGGTACGCATCGCTCACCGGGCACGAGGTCGACCGTGACGCGGTCCGGACCTACGCGGTGGTCGGGGCGCTGATGCTGATCGCGATCCTTCATACGGGGGTGCGTATTTACGCCGACAGGCAGACCGACGACATTCGCATGGCGTGGAGCCGGTTCGCCATTCCCGGCCTGCGCCAGGACGTCATGGAGCTCATGAGATGGCGCATCACTTGAACATCCGGAGGCTCTGATGGCCGTTGCCCAATCCACCAAGGTCAAGCTGGACCAGTCGCAGGCTGCGCGCTGGAACAGCCTGACGCTCTCCTACCTGTTCGAACGTGGCGGTCTCGAATTCGACAAGCCGGCACTCGTGTTCGAGGGCCGGCAACGCACCTATGGGGAGCTCCGAGATCGCGCCCGCAGGGTGGCGAACGGGCTCCAGGGCCTCGGCATCGAGCCGATGGAGCGCGTCGCGTTGCTGAGCTCGAACCGGCTCGAATACCTCGAGATCGAGGTCGGCATCTCCGCCGCCCGGGCAATCATGGTGCCGCTCAACTGGCGGCTGCGCTCCGCCGAGTTGGCCAATCTGCTGCGGCGCTCCGAGGCCCGGGCGATCTTCGTCGAGGAGCAGTTCCTGTCGACCGTCGCCGAGCTGCGCCGCACCGGCGAGACGCCGGATCTGCGCACGATCATCACGATCGACGATGGCGCCGGCGACCTCGACTACGAGGAACTGTGCCGCTCCTCATCAGCGACGCTGCCGGAGCAGCAGGGGACGCTCGATGAGCCACACGAGATCATCTTCACTTCTGGGACGACCGGACAGCCGAAGGGGGTTGTGTGGTCGAACGGCGGCCTGATCTGGAACTCGATCCAGCAGGTGATGGACTACCGGCTCGGTTCCGACTGCTCCACCTACGTCGTGATCGACCTGTATTACATCGGCGGCCGCCACGACTTCACCTGGCCGTTGCTGCACGCTGGGGGCACCGTCCACATCAAGCGCTCGAGCGGCTTCGAGGCCGAGGAGATCCTCAAATACGTCGTCGAGCACGGGATCACGCACATCCTCTGGGTGCCGACGATGCTCTACGACATCCTCGAGGTCCCTGGGATCGAGGACTTGGACACGAGCAAGCTGCGGATGATCATGTGCGGGGGGCAGGCCGTGTCGACCGCGACGACGGAGCGGGCGCAGAAAGCGTTCCCGAACTCCGACTTCATCCAGGTCTACGGCCTCACCGAGGGCGGCGGGACCGTGACGTTCATCCCGCCGCAGTACGCGCGGACGAAGCCGGGGTCGGCGGGCAAGCCGTCCGTCCACGTCGAGATCAAGCTGGTCGACAGCGTGGGCAACGAGGTGCCCGCCAACACCGACGGCGAGATCCTCGTGAAGGCCCCGTCGATGACCGCCGGCTACTGGGACGCGCCCGAGCTGACCGAGCAGCTGCTGGCGGGCGGATGGCTGCACACCGGCGACATGGGCCGCTTCGATGAAGACGGGTTCCTGTACATCTCCGGCCGCAAGCGCGACATGATCATCAGCGGCGGGATGAACATCTTCCCCTCGGAGATCGAGGATGTCCTGCTGCGGCATCCGGCGGTGGCCGGCGTGGCGGTGATTGGCATCCCGCACGAGCGCTGGGGGGAGACCGTGTGCGCGGTGATCGAGCCGCGGCCGGGTACGACGATCGACGAGAGCGAGATCATCGCCTACTGCACCGAGCGGCTCGCGAGCTTCAAGAAACCCACCTCGGTGCGGGTCGTCGAGGAGATCCCGCGGACCATGTCCGGCAAGGCGCAGAAGTTCAAGCTGGTCGAGCAGTTCGGGGAGGAGAGACATTGAGCAGCGATTCCGGTAACGGTGCCTCGCCGCAGGCCTTCATCGGCGTCGACGTGGGTGGCACCCACACCGACGTGTCGGTGGTGCTGGGCGGAAGCGTGGTGCGCGGCAAGGCGCTGACGACCTACGACGACTTCAGCCGCGGTGTGCTCGAGGCCGTGAAGGTCGCGGCGCACCAGCTCGAGATGCCGCTCGAGGAGCTGCTCGGGCAGACGCGCCTGTTCATCAACGGCACGACCGTGGTGACGAACACGATCACGCAGCTGCGCGGCTCGAAGGTCGGCGTGCTGGTAACCAGCGGCTTCAAGGACACGTTCCGCTTTGCGGGCGGTCCGCGCAAGGTCGAGTTCGACGACCACCTGCAGACGAACGTCCCTGACCTCGTCCAGCGCGACGCGCTCGGGGAGATCGACGAGCGGATCGACTGGTCAGGCACGGTGCTGGTGCCCATCAACCTCGAGCAGGTCAAGGAGGAGACCCGCCGCCTCGTGGAGGAGTCGAAGGTCGAGGCGCTCGCGATCTGCTTCTTGTCGAGCTACGTCAACGGCGAGCACGAGCTCGCGGCCGAGCGCGCCGTCAAGAAGCTTTATCCGGACCTGTTCGTGACCCCGTCGCACCGCGTGTTCCCGGTCGCGGGCGAGAACCGTCGCTGGACGACGGCCGTGCTGAACTCGTTCGTCCAGGACCGCGCGGAGGTGTACCTGGAGTCGCTGCACAGCAAGCTGCGCGAAGCCGGCCTCAAGGGTGGGCTCGCGTTCTTCCAGGGCCTCGGCGGCGGGATCAGTCTCGAGAAGGCGAAGGAATATCCGCTCGCGCTGCTCGGCTCCGGGCCCGCGGGCGGAGCGATCGGTTCGAATGAGCTCGCCAAGCGAATGGGGAGCAAGCGGGTCCTGCTCGGCGACATGGGCGGCACCAGCTTCGACACGGGGATCATCAACGAGAACGAGCTGCTGATCGACAAGAACCTGCAGCTCGGGCCGTTCATGACCGGCGTCAACCTGGTCGACGTCGTCTCCGTCGGCGCCGGAGGCGGCTCGATCGCCTGGGTGGGCGAACGCGGCGTCCCGCAGGTCGGCCCGCAGAGCGCCGGCTCGACGCCCGGCCCCGCCGCACTCGGCAAGGGCGGCGAGGAGCCGACCGTAACCGACGCGATGGTGACGATGGGCTTCATCGATCCCGAGCGGTACCTCGGCGGGCGGGTCGAGCTGAAGCCCGAGCTCGCACGCAGTGCGCTTGACCGGGTGCTGGGCGACCGATTCGGCTGGAGCACCGAGCAGGCGGCCGCGGCGGTACACGACCTTGTCGTTGTCAACATGGCCAACGCCGTACGTGAGGTGAGCGTCGAGAAGGGGTACGACCCCCGGGAGTTCCTGTTCCTCGCCTACGGCGGCACGCTGCCCCTGTTCGCGACCCAGATCGCCGACCGACTCGGGATCTCGCGAATCGTGATCCCGATGAACAGCTCGGTGTTCTGCGCGCTCGGCCTGCTCTCCTCGGACTACGTGCTGCGCACTGACCAGGGCGTCGGCTGGGACCTGAGCAAGCCCGAGGACGTCAAGCGCGTGAACGAGATCGCGGAGCGGATGGTGGAGTCGGCACGTGGCGAAATGGCGGATGAAGGTTTCAAGGACGGCGACATCACCATCGTCCGAACCGCCGATTTTCGCTTCCAGGGGCAGGGCGACGAGCTCGAGATGCCGGTGCCCGACCGCGCCCTGGCCGCGGACGACGCGCAGCCGCTCGCCGACGAGTTCTTGAAGCTGTACGAGCGCACCTACGGTGAGGGGACGGCCTGGAAGGGCGTGCCGACGATGCTCGTCAACTACAGCGTCACGATCATCGGGCGCCAGCCGAGCCCCGCGCTCGAGCGCACGTCGCTGAACGGCTCGGACCCCGAGGACATGGTGCTGGCGCAGCGCCAGGTGTACGTGCCGTCGGAGGGCCAGTGGGCGGAGCTGAACATCTACGACGGCGGGCGCTGCACACCCGGCTCGAGGGTCGAGGGCCCGGCGATCATCGACGAGACCGACACCACGATCTACGTGCCGCCAGGGACCGCCGCAGAGCGCGATGAGTACATGAACTACGTCCTGCATCGATAGGGAGGCCGAGCAATGGCGACGCGCGACTACGACATCATCGCCGCGGAGGTCCACCGCAAGGCGCTCGAAAATTTGACCCACGAGATGGCGATCACGCTGGTCCGCACGTCGGGTTCGCCGATCGTCACCGAGGCCAAGGACTTCTCCACGTGTTTGCTCGACACCCGGCCCGAGCACCTGGGCTTCGCTGCCTATGTGCTGTTCCACATCGGCTCCTCTCTGGTCGGGACGCAGGTGATCGACAGCCTCGTGGTCGACGGCGACCTGCGCCCCGGCGACGGCTGGCTCGTCAACGACCCACACGAGGGTGGTGCCATGCATCAGGGCGACGTGAGCGTGATCATGCCGACGTTCTACGAGGGCGAGCACCTCGGTTGGAGCTTCGCCAACATGCACGTCCTAGACGTGGGCGGTGTCGGCATATCCGGCTATGCGCCCGGGGCGCGCGACGTCTATCAGGAGGGACTGCGCTTCCCCCCGATCCGGATCATCCGCGACGGCGGTATCGATATCGAATGGGAGCACTTCATAGCGGCCAACGTGCGCGCGCCGGGCCCGGTCCTGAACGACATCCGCTCGATGATCGCGGCCAACAACACCGCGACCCGCAAGCTCGGCGAGATCGTGAAGGAATTTGGGATCGAGCGGCACCGAGAGTTCTGCGAAATCAACAAAGACCTGACCGAGCAAGTGCTGCGCGAGCGCGTGTCGCGGATTCCCGACGGCGTCTACGAGGCGGTGGAATGGAACGAGTTCGACGGTCACGACGGACCGGATCAGCTGCTGGAGCTCCGGCTGCGTTTGGAGGTCGACGGCAGCGATTTGAAGTTTTCCTACTCCGGCGTGCCGCAGGTGGACTCGTTCGTGAACTCGACCACCGGCGCGATGTACGGACAGACGATGACCGCGATCCTGACGACACTCGCCTACGGCGACCTGCCGGTCAATGGCGGCATCTGGCGGCCGGTGGAGATCGACCTGGGCGAGCGGGGCACGATCGTCAACTCCGAGCCGCCGGCGCCGGTCTCAAACGCGCACTCCGAGGTCGGGATGCGCGCCTGCAAGCTGACCAAGCGGGTGCTCAACCAGGCGCTCTCGCTGAGCGAGGACACGGTGCTGCGCGGCCGCGCCGCGGGCGAGTGCCAGGAGGGCTTCCCGGCCAATGCGCTGTTCGGCAACAACCAGCACGGCGGCGTGTCGGTGATCTTCTACACCGACAACGCGACGGGCGCCGGCGGAGGCGCACAGAGCTTCATGGACGGCCAGGACTGCTATGGCCTGACTTGCATGTCGGGCTGCGGGCTGGCCGAGGTCGAGACCCACGAGGCCCAGGATCCGGCTCTGTTCCTGTGGCGCCGGCTGGTGCCGAACTCGGGCGGCCCCGGGCAGTTCCGCGGCGGGCAGTCCCTCGACCAGGCCTATGCGATCCATTACAGCGACGGCATGGCAGGGCCGGGGTTCAACGCCTGCGCAGAGGTCCCGCCACAGGGTTTCGGCGGCGGCTATCCCGCGTCCGGAGGCAACTGGCACCCGGTCCGCAACACGAACATCTCGGAACTGCTCGAGCACGGCGTGCTGCCCACCCGTGAGCGGTTCCAGGGCGACCACGAGCGGGCGCGGAACAAGGTCACGCACCTCGTGCTTGGACGCGATGAGGTGTTCGTTGCGACCAGCGGCGGCGGTGGCGGACTTGGAGACCCGCTGCTACGAGAGCCGGCCACCGTGGTTGCGGACGTCAACGCCGGCTACGTGACAGCAGAGCACGCACGCGGGATTTACGGCGTGGTCCTCGACGGCGAGCGGCTTGACGCCGACGCGACCGGGCGGCGCCGCATGGAGATCCGCCGCGAGCGGATCGGCGGCGAGCCCGAACGCGAGCTGCGCTCGCCGAGCGATCCGGGCGTCGCGGTCACTCGCGAGGGGGAGGAGTGGAAGTGCGGCTCATGCGGCAACGCGCTCGGTGGCGCTGAAGACAACTGGCGAGCCTCCGCGGTGCTGGTCGAGGGCCCGATCACCGATCACTACGAGCGGGCGGAGATGTACGTCCGCTCGAGAAACGAGGACCCGGATGTGGTTCTGCGCCAGCACTTCTGCCCCGCCTGTGCCGCATCGCTCGGGGTGGACATCGCGACCGACGGCCTCGAGCCGCTGCCGGCGCCGAGTGTCGCGCGCGCCGTAGTAGCCGGCTGAGAAAACTGCGTCGGGAATAACACGCCAGACCGACTGTTCGGTACATTTAGCGCACCCCGTTTCCGCCCCTGCCCTGGGGAAGAAGCGGCGGAGAGGAGAGATCATGAAAGGCCGGAGCCACCCGGGCTGATGGGCATCGCAACAGCGCCAGCGGGTAGTTGGCGGGGCGACGATGAGTCACCCCAGGAATTGGCGGCGGGCGGGTTCGGGTTCGAGCCGACGCGGCCGAAGCTCGCCACGCTGATCCGCCAGGCGCGTGCGGTGCTCGGGGCAGATGTGGTGCTGGTCGAGCAGCGCGCGGCCGATGGGTCGCAGTCATTGATCGCGGCCGAGGGTGCCGGCCCGGACGCCGCAATCGACATCCATCGCGCGCTGTCTGGCCTCGGCGCGGTGGGCGAGAAGGCCGAGGCACTGGATCTGCGCCGACTGGCCAAGCTTGGCTCCGAAAGCGCCGCCGCGCTCACCGGGCGCGGCTTCGCGGCTACGATCAGCGCCGCCCTCACACTTGAGGCAACGCGCGTGGGCGCGATGTACGCGGTGAAGCGAGAGACCGGCTGCTTCCGGGATGAGCGGCTGTTCACGGTGTTCGCGCGCCAGGCCGGGCTCGCGATCGCGCACCGTGGCTTCGAGCATCTGCTCCCGTCGCTTGTCGAGCAGTCCGAGCCGCTCGAGGCGCTCGACATGGTGTCGCTGTCGGCGAGCAGCTTCGACGAGCTGGTGGCGGCGATCCAGTCGCGGGTCGGCGCCTTCATCGGCGCCGAGATGGCAGGCCTGATGGTTTGGGATGAGCAGCGCGAGGTGCTGCAGATGGTGGCCGGCTCGTTCGGTGCCACCGAGGAGATGGCGGCCTCCTATCAGGTGCGCGCGTCGGACCGGCGCAGCAACGCAGCGCGCGTGTTCACCACCGGCCATCCCTATCTCTCAAACAACGCGCCGAGTGACCCCGGCATCCTCCAGGACTGGGTCAACGCTTTCGGAATCGAGCGGATCGTGTCGCTGCCGCTGGTGCTCTCCGACCGCGCGGTGGGCGTGCTGCACCTGTGCAACAAGCCGAGCGACTTCACGGTCGGCGACGTCGAGCTTGCGGAGACGTTCTCGGGACGGATCGCGGTGGCCGTCGAGACCGCCGGCACGCTGTTCCGCCTCCGCGGGCGCGGCAAGCTGGAGGGCGTGCTCGCCGAGGTGGCGGTTGCGATCGCCGCCGGCAAGAACATCCAGGACTTTCTGCTGCCGACGCTCGACCAACTGCGCAAGGCGACGGACGCGAGCATGCTGGCGATCGTCACCGAGGGCTCGGAGCCGCTCGTCTCGCCGCGCCATCCCGACCACGACGCGCTCGAGCAGATCGTGCTGCGCGAGTCCGCCGGCATGCCGGGCATCAGCGCATACGTCGTCGGGCCGCTGAAGGTTGGAGACCCCGGGTGGGCTGCGTTCCACGCGCCGATCCAGCTCGGCCGCCAGCGGATCGGCACGCTCAGCGCGCTGCGTGTGCGCGGCGAGCCGTTCACACCGGACGAGCGGGATGCGCTCACGCGGCTCGCGAATCTCGCCGCGCTCGCGGGCGCATCGGAGCGCTATCAGCAGCAGCGCGCGGAGCTTGCCCGCCTCCAGGAGCGCCAGTTGATCGCCGACGACCTCCACGACCACGTCGCTCAGATCCTGTTCGGCGTGCAGCTGCAGCTGGACTCAATCCTCGACGACCCGAGCGTCGACCACGATGTCGCGGAATCGATCGTTCGCGCGCGCGGCCTGCTGATCCGCGGAGACACCGCGATCCGGACCATGATCCGTCGCCTGTCGCACCCTGTGCATGCCGACCTGCCGCAGCGGTTGACCACGCTCGTGTCGGGGTTCGAGAGCGAGTTCTCGCTCCCGACCCACCTCGAGCTCTCGAGCGAAGCCGAGAAGGCCGGCAAGCAGATCGGCAAGCCGCTCGCCGACGTGCTGGTCAAGGTCGCGCGCGAGGCGCTCGCGAATGCCGCCAAGCATGCCGGCCCGTGCCGCGTTGAGGTCAGCCTGCGGATCAACCGGCGGGGCCGGCTGATGCTGACCGTCGTCGACGACGGGCTCGGTCTCCCGAACGGCCGTCTCGTCCGCGGGCACGGCCTCGGGTCGCTGCGCCGCAGCGTGCTCCAGCACGGGGGCACGCTGCGCCTGCACCACGGACCGGGCGGCGGGATGAAGGTCACCGCCAGCGTGCCGCTCTAAGCGGCTCCAGGCGGCTCTAGGCGTCGACAGCCTCGAGCAACCCGATCCTCGCGAGCCGCTCGCCGACCGCGCGCACGACCTCGAGCTGCCGGGCCTGGCCGAGGATGAACATCACCCCGGTCCAGCCGTCCCGCTCGATCTCGGCCAGCGTCTGAGCCCACCGCTCCTCGGAGCCCCACACGCACAGCGTGTCGATCAGGAAGTCCGCCAGCCTTGCAGACACGACCTCGGCGTTGCGAGGCCGCGAGCTGTCGGCGTGAAACGCGTAGTCATACGCCTCGCGCATCTTGTGGACGTCCTCCTGGATCTCGGGAGGCACGGCGCGCTCGCTGAGGTCGCCTCGCATCGCGCGGTTGGCCATCGCCACGACCATCGCGCCGAGATCGTCCTTGACGCCATCGTGCGTCTCCGCGAGGGACACTGTGGGCGCAATCCAAGCCTGCTGGCGCTCCTCGCGGCGCCCGGCCTCAAGCCGTCGCGCGCGTACCTCCGGGTCCATCGTGCCGCCGTAAAGCAGTCCGTCGCCGACCCTGCCCGCGAGGTCCGCCGCCCGCGGGCCGTCGGCCGCCACGATGAGCTCCGGTGCCTCCCGCTGCAGGCCGGTCGGCGGGATCCTCGAGTTCCACAGCTCGCCGCCCTCGCCCCGCCAGTAGCCGCGGATCGCCGCGATCGCCTGTCCCAGCTGATCGACGGTTGCGGGTTTCAGCCCGAGGCCCCGGGCGGCGCTGTTGCCGGTGGCCAGTGTGCCCACGGCCCGTCCGCCAGTGAACTCGTGCAGCGTCGCGAGCAGGTTTCCGATGATTACCGGGTGCCGCGCGACGACGTGCGACGCCATCGGCCCGACGCGGAGCGTCGTGGTCGCTCGGGCCGCCTCGAGCTGGTGCAGGTAGGAGTCCTCGTACACGGTCGGAGAGTCGGCGACTCCCATCCAGGAGAAGCCGAGTTCCTCGCCGAGGCGTGCTGCCGCTCGTGTCTCGTCGAGATCGCGCGGCAGGAGCATGAAGCCGAACTGCATCGCGTGACACTGTTGCGCGCCACGCACCCCACCGGCGCTGTCAAATGCGCCAGTCGTCCTGGTTAAAGCGCGACGTGGGGTTCGACCGTGTAACGCGTGAAATGGCGCGCGAAGTTGGCGGCGTCCGCGGCGGTGTCGGCGAACTCGGGACTGTCGTGCATGAACTCGAAGTCCTCCTTGGAGTCAAAGCGGAACAGCACGAACCCGTCGATCTCCTGATCGAGGACGCCGTCTGACTCGGCCACCGGCCAGAGCTCGTAGCTGCGCATCCGCGGCATTCGCAGCGCGATCGGCTTGTGCACGTTCAGCCAGTAGTCGACGAACGCCTGGTGGTTCATTCCTTCCTTGCGGTAGAGCGCGTAAACGACGGTGTACATGTCTGTAGCGTGCCGTCCGGAGTCTGCCGGGGCGACTGTCGGATCGGTCAGTTGCGGGTGAAGGCGCCGATTAGGAGAGTCGCGGAGGCTCGCCATGACCGACACGACCGTCCAGTACGTAGGCGATCCGGGGGTACCGACCTCGCTGCCCGCCGTCCTCCGCGCAAGGGCTGAGCGGACGCCAGATGCTCCGTTCGTGACATTCGACGGCGAGCGGCGCACGTACGCTGACGCACTTCTCGCCGCCGAGCGGACGGCGGCCGCGCTCGCTTCCCTCGGGGTCAACCGGGGCGACAAGGTCGCGGCGTTCCTGCCGAACTGCGCCGAGATTCTCGATCTGTGGTTCGGCTCTTCGCTGCTCGGCGCGGTCTTCGTGCCGGTCAACACGGGCCTCAAGGGGGATGGCCTTCGGTACATCGTCGAGCACAGCGAGGCGAAGTTCATCGCCGCCGATGGGGCGCTGTTGGAGACGCTCGACGCAGCGGTGCCGAGCGGCACCGGGCCACGCCACCGGTTCGCGCGGGGCGAGGAAGCACCCGAAGGCTACGGCCGGCTGGGCGAGCTGCTGTCGGGCAATCACGCGGCGGCGACGCTGCCGGAGATCCGGCCGGAGAGCCTCGCGTCGATCCTTTACACGTCCGGCACCACCGGCCTCCCCAAGGGGGTCATGAACTGCCACAACTCCTATCCCACCGCGGCGTACGAGTTCACGCAGTCCTACGTCCAGGCTCGCGAGGACGACGTCCTGTACACGAGCCTGCCGCTGTTCCACGTCAATGCCCAGTCGCTCTCGACCGTGGGCTCGATCGTCTCCGGCCGCCCCGTCGTGGTCGCGCCCCGCTTCTCCGCTTCAGGGTTCTTCGAGGACCTGCGGGCACACGACGCGACCGTCTTCAACTACATCGGGGCGATGCTGACGATGCTCTACAAGCAGCCCGAGCGCGAGAACGACACCGAGCACAGGGTCCGTCTGACCGTCGGCGGCGCGGCGCCCGCGGAGATCTGGGAGGCGTTCGAGCAGCGCTTCGGACTGTCGATCCTCGAGATCTATGGCCTTACGGAGACCGCGACCTTCTGTCTCGGCAGCCCGCCGACCGACGTTCGCGTCGGCAAGCTCGGCAAGCCCGTGAGCTGGTCGGAGGTGCGGATCGAGCGCGCGGATGCCAGTGAGGCTCCCGACGGCGAACCCGGCGAAATCGTGATCCGTAGCAAGCGCCCGCACACACTGTTCCTGGGCTACTACAAGAACGAGGAGGCGACCGAGAAGGCGATGGACGGCGGGTGGTTCCACTCCGGCGATCGGGGCCGGTGCGGCCCGGACGGCTACTTCATGTTCATCGACCGCCTCAAGGACAGCATCCGCCGGCGCGGGGAGAACATCTCCTCCTACGAGATCGAACGGATCGTCAACTCGCACCCGCTTGTCGCAGAGAGCGCCGCGGTCGGCGTCCCATCGGAGCTGGGCGAGGAGGAGGTGATGATCGTCGTCGTTCCGAACGGCGACGGGCTCGAGCACGCCGAGCTGGTGGAGTTCTGCCGGGAGCGGATGGCCGACTTCATGGTTCCGCGCTACGTCCGCTTCAACGAGGAGCTGCCGAAAACCGCGACCCAGCGGGTGCAGAAGTTCAAGCTGCGCGATGACGGCGTCGAGGACGCCTGGGACCGCGCTGCGCAGACGGGAGCGTCCCGGTGACCGGCGTATCGATCGCCGGACTGGGGGTCGCGCAGCCCGCGGCGGGCGAGCGCCTGTCGCACGCCGAGCTCCTCTTCCGGGCGACCCGCGCCGCGCTCGACGATGCCGGCCTCGAGCGGGAGGCGATCACGGCGGCGGTCACGAGCACCTACGACTACGTCGAGGGCCGGCCGCTGTCGAACCAGTTCACGCTCGACTCAATCGGGGGGGTGATGAAGCCCTGCGATTTGCGACTCGGCGACGATGGGCTGCACGGACTCGCGGCCGGGGTCGTCTCGGCGCTGTCCCAGCCCGGGGGAGTGGTCGTGGTCGCGTCGGTGCTGATGGGGGCGAGCGAGCATGGGCAAGACACCAGCTGGGTGGTGGAGGAGATCTCCTACGAACCGGTCTACACGCGACCGGTGATTGCGGGGCTGCCCCGGGCGGAAGCACTCGGGTTCGCGCTGCGCGCGCGTCAATACCTTGATTCGTCGGGCGGCGAGGAGGAGGACCTGGCGCGCCTGGTCGAAAAGCGCAGCGCGCACAACGGTGGCGCGCGGAGCGCCGAGCAGATTCTCGCCTCACCGCGTGTGGCCGGTCCGCTGCACGAGCTTCATCAGGCGCCGCCGACCGATCTCGCCGCCACGCTGATCCTCTCGACAAATCCCCCATCGGGACGGTCGCGTGCAGAGGTCAGCGGTGTCGGCTGGGCAGCAGTCGAGGGGCTCTTGACCCACCGGAGCCTCGGCGAGGACGAGCCGACCGCGATCGCCGCGGCGGCCGCATACGAGCGCGCCGGGATCGCCGATCCGAGCAGCCAGGTCGACCGCGCCGAGATCTACAACGTCTACGGAGTCGACGAGGTGCTTGCGGCTGAGGCGCTCGGGCTCGTCCCTCGTGGCGAGGGACTGGGCGCGCTGCTGAAGGAAGGCGAAAATGTCGTGAACCCGACCGGCGGCGCGCAGGCACAGGGATTCGCGCGCGGCCCGACCGGGCTCGCGCAGGCAGCGCGGGCGATCCAGGAGCTGGAGCGTGGGACGCTGGTCGCCCAGGGCTGGACCGGCAGCGTGGGTTGCTCCTCGGCGGTCGCGGTGATCGAGGTGGGCGGGTGAGCGCCGGCAACGGCAGGCGGCGGGTCGGCGTTCTGTCCGTGGGCATGATGCCGTTCGCGCGCGTGCGCCCCGAGGACACCCAGGAGATGGTCTACCGGGTGACGCGGGACGCGCTGGGGCAGGCGAAGCTCCGCCGCGACGATCTCGACGCTGTGATCGTCGGATCCGCCGTTGACCCGTTCTCCGGAATCAACGAGTGCGACAAGTTCCTCGTGGCCGGCAGCGCGGCGATCGGCAAGCCGTTCATGCGCAACGCGACCAGCGGCTCAACCGCGACCTCCACGCCGACGCTCGCCTATGAGGTGGTGGCGTCGGGGCTGGCCGAGATCGCGCTCTGCGTCTGCTACGAGAAGATGTCCGAGAACGAGAACTCGCAGAAGGTGTTCAACTACGTCTACGACCCTGCGTATGTGCGCCCCGTAGGCCTGAACGTCCCGATCCAATGCGGGCTCGAGGCGCGGGCATACCTGCACCGCTACGGGATCACCGAGGAGGAGATGGCGCTCGTCTCGGTCAAGAACCTCGGCAACGCCAAGGCGAATCCGTACGCGCAGCGCGGGCGCGACGTGACGGTGGAGGAGGTGCTCGACTCGCAGTACATCTCCTGGCCGGTGAAGATCCTTGACACGAGCCCCGTCTCCGACGGCGCGCGCGCCGCGATCTTCGCCTCCGAGCGAGTGATGCGCGAGCTCGACGACGATCCCGTGTGGGTGCGCGGCGTCGGCCGCGGCGCGGACTCCTACTGGTACATGGGGCGACGCAACAAGGACCTGGGTCGCCTCGACTACGCCTACCTCGGCGCACGGCTTGCCTACGAGATGGCCGGTATCAAGGACCCGTCCAAGGAGATCCACTACGCCGAGCCCTACGATCCGTTCACCTACAAGGAGATGCAGCACGTCGAGGCGCTCGGTCTCTGTGAGGAAGGCGGTGCCGGGCGCTTCGTCCGCGAGGGAACGCCGCTCCGGGACGGCGAGTTGCCGGTCAATGCCTCGGGTGGCCTGCTCGGAGAGGGCAACCCGATCGGGGCGGGGATGTCCCGCTTCAACTGGTGCTGGCTGCAGATAAAGGGCCGCGCCGGCGACTGCCAGGTCAAGCGCCAGGTCGACACCGCCGCCTGCACCGGCTGGGGCGGCATGTATCAGTACAACGCGACGATCGTGCTCGGGCGCGACACCTGAGCGCCGGAGAGGAGCCGACGTGGAAGCATCACAGGCCAGGCAGTTCGACGAGGTGGGCGTCACGATCGACGGCCGCGTCGAAGTCGCCTACAAGTGGTCCGCCGGCGTTGCGGGCAGCAGGTTCTTCGAGGAGCTGCGGGACAACGGGCGGATCATGGGCACGCGTTGCCCTCAGTGCGAGCGCGTGCTGGTCCCGCCGCGGATCTTCTGCGAGGAGTGCTTCGTCGACGCCGACGACTGGGTCGAGGTCTCCCCGCGGGGCGTGATCCTGACCTACGCCGAGTCGTACTTCGGGCTGCAGGGCCAGCGCTTGGAGGAGCCGTGGTACGTGGGCATCATCAGGCTCGACGGATCCGACGGCGGGCTGTTCCACCGGCTGGTGGCGGACGAGAAGCCGATCCAGATCGGCAGCGCCGCCGAGGCCGTGTTCGCCGAGGAGCGCAGCGGCAACATCCTCGATATCGAGCATTTCCGGACGCTGGAGTGAGCGGCGGACCGGTGTCGGACGGGCTCGTTCGCCTCGAGGTGCAGGGCGCCGTGACCCACGTCGTGTTCGCCTCGCCACCGGTCAACGCTCTCTCCCACCGGTTCCTCGATGAGTTCGACGCAGCGCTCGACGCGATTCCGGGGACCACTCGCGCGGTCGTCGTCCGCAGCGAGGTGCCGCGGGTGTTCCTGGCCGGAGCGGACCTCGATTTCCTGGCGCACGGCGATGCGGAGGCATTCCGGGCGTACGTGCGCTCCGTCCAGCGGGTGTTTACCCGCTTTGAGCAGATGCCGTGGCCGGCGATCGCCGCGATTGACGGCGCCGCCCTGGGAGGTGGCCTCGAGCTTGCGCTGGCCTGCGACATCCGGGTGGCGACCGAGTCCTCGCGGCTCGGCCTCCCCGAGGTGACACTGGGAATCCTGCCCGGCGCGGGCGGCCCGGAGCGACTCGTGCGGGCGGTGGGCCAAGGGGTGGCGCGTGACCTCGTGCTGACTGGGCGGCGGCTCGATGGCCGCGAGGCGCTCGCGTTCGGGATCGTGAGCCGGCTGGCCGCCGACGGAGAGGCCGCCGCGGCCGCGGGCGAGATCGCCGGCTCGCTGGCCGCCGGTGCGACCGAGGCGATCCAGGCCGCGAAGTGGCTGACCGTCCAGGCCTCTGACAAGGAGCTCGAGCCCGCGCTCGAGGACGAGCAACGCGCGTGGTTGGAGGTCAGAGCGTCGGCCAACGCTCAGGAAGGGCTCGACGCGTTCCTCGAGAAGCGGTCTCCGTCGTTCCGGTAGGCGCTTGGGTCAACTCTCGGAAGCGATAGCTCAGACGCGCGCCGAGCTCCGAGAGGATGTAGCTCACCGCAGGTCGAGGCGGAGGTTGAGTGTGAGGAGGTTGAGTGTGAACGGATGGATCCTTCCGAGTCTGGGCTATGTGGCGCTGCTCGGCGGACTGGGCGTGACCGTGCGGTTCGCGCTCCGCGGAATGTCGTGGCAGTCGCTCGTCGTATTGACGGCGTGCGCCTACGTGACCGTGGCGATCGTGTTGCTGGCGACCGGGACGCCGTTCCGTATCCCTGGCGGGAAACCGGGCTGGACGGCGATCCTGTCGGCGTACCTGCCGCCGCTTGCCGTGATGACGCTGTACCTCGCGCTCGACCGCGGCTCGGCGAGCAAGGTGACGCCACTGACGACCGCCTACCCCTTCATCACCGTGTTCCTGGCCGCCCTGTTTCTGTCGGAGGCGATAACGGTGCAGGTGCTATTGGGCTGTGGGCTGATCGTCGCCGGAGCCATCGTCATCAGCGTATGAATCGTGGCAGGACGATCATCATCACGGGCGCGGCGGGCGCGCTCGGGAACGCGATTGCGCGGCGCCTCGGGTCAGAGGAGGCGGTGTCCCTGCTGCTGACCGACATCAACCAGGACGGACTCGAGCGGACCGCCGCGGAGCTCGAAAGCATTCCAGCCGAGGTCGAGACGATGCCGGCGGACATCGCGAGCCAGGAGTCGGTCGATGGCTTGGTGCGTCAGGCGGTTGACCGCTTCGGCGGACTCCACGTGCTGATCAACAACGCTGGGCTGCTGTCGCCCAACGCCCGGATCCACAACACCAGTGACGAGGACTGGGAGCGGGCCTTTCGAGTCAACATCATGGGAGCGGTGCATGGGATCAAGGCGGCGGTTCCGATCATGCGCGCCGCCGGTGGCGGATCGATCATCAACACCGCCTCGATCGCGGGGGTCACGGCGTGGACCCATTCGGCGCCGTACGGCGCGACGAAAGCGGCGGTCGTTCACTTGACGAAGATTGCGGCGCTCGAGTACGCCCGGGACGGGATCCGGGTCAACTGCGTGTGCCCCGGGTCGTTTCGCTCCGCGATGCAGGCCGAGCTCCCGGAGGCGGCGATTGAGAGCATTGTCAAGCGGCATCCGCTCGGCCTCGGCGCGGCGGATGACCTCGCGGGCGCGTACGCGTACCTGGCCAGCGACGAATCGCGCTGGACAACGGGGGCAGCACTGCACGTCGACGGCGGCTACAGCCTGCCATGAGGGGACACTGGATGAGCTCGGGGAACACGATTACGGTGACGATCGGCGCTCCGACGGTGGCGGTGATCACGCTCGATCGGCCACCGGTCAACGCGCTCGACGCGGGCGGCTACGCCGCCGCCGCCGATGCGCTCGAGCGCGTCGCCGCCGAGCCCTCGGTCCGAGTGGTCGTGATCACCGGCGCCGGTACGAGAGCGTTCTCGGCAGGCACCGATCTCCAAGCGTTCGAAGACGGCGAGCGGTATCGGCCCACCGCCGATGCGGCGCTGCGCTTCTTCGAGACGCTGGCGAGGTCCCCGAAGCCGATCGTGGGTGCGCTGAACGGCCCGGCTGTGGGCGCGGGCGCGATGATCGCCGCCGAGTGCGACGTGCTCGTGGCGGTCGAGACCAGCTACTTCGCGATCCCGGAATTGACGCACGGGTTCGTGGGGGCCGGGAGTCACATCAAGCGCCTGGCCCCGTACTTCAAGGCCACCAGGATGATGCTCCTCGGCGAGCGACTGACCGCTGCCGAGGCGGTGCGGATCGGCACCGTGCGGAGGGTCGTGGCGCCCGAGCGGCTGCTCGATGTGGCGGCCGAGATCGCTGCGCAGCTCGCGCGACTGGAACCTGCCGCGGTGAGAGAAGCGCGCGCCATCTTCCGCGAGCCCGAGAGCCGCCACGCGCTGGAGGGATACCGCGCCGAGCTTCAGACGATGCGGGCGATGATCGGCGCAGGCGAGGCAGGGGAAGCGCTGCACGCTAATTGACATGATGGCCGCGCGCGCCGCCAAGCAAGCACCGAAGACCGCGCTCGTAACAGGTGGCGCCAGCGGGATCGGCCGGGCGACTGTCGCGGTGATGCTCGATCGAGGGTGGAAGGTGGTTGCTGCGGATCTCAACCAGCGGGCCGGCGAGGAGCTGTTGGATCAGCTCGGCAGCGGCGGTGAGCTCGATTTCATTCATACCGACGTCAGCAACGAGGAGCAGGTTGCCGCGGCGGTCGGGCGGGTGAGGAATCGCTTCGGCGCCATCGGCTGTGTCGTCAACAACGCCGGGCTCGGTGGGGCGTTCGGTCCGCTCACCGAGATCGAGGTCGAGGATTGGGACTTCACCTTCTCGGTGCTTGCGCGTGGCCCGTTTCTGGGCATCAAGTATGGAGCGAGGGCGATGCGCGAGCAGGGGACCGGTGGGACGATCGTCAACACGGCTTCGATCTCGGCGCTCGCCGCCGGGGTCTCGCCGCAGGCGTACGCGAGCGCCAAGGCCGCGCTGCTCGGCTTAACCCGGGTAGCGGCGGCGGAGTTCGCCGCCGACCGGATCCGGGTCAACGCCGTGAACCCCGGGTACATCAAGACGCCGCTGACCCGCCCGACCGAGAACTCGATGGGCGCCGCGTTCCGGCAGGCCCAGCCCTGGCCCGATGTGGGGACCCCGGAGGATGTCGCTCGGGTGATCATGTTCTTCGCGTGTGAGGACTCGGGGTTCGTGACCGGCGAGTCGTTGGCCGTCGACGGAGGGGTCATGGCGGCGGGCCCGCTCGCTGGGCTCTCGGACCCGGTTGGCGGCCCCACCAATGTGGTGGGAGTCAATCGCGGCATGACCGGCGAGGAGTCGGTCGTCCGCCGGAAGGTGAACGGGTAACAGCGACCAAAGGCGGTCAAAGCAATGGTCAACAAGATCAGTCACGTCGGGATCGTGGTCGGCGACCTGGAGACCGCCACTGCGGAGTGGTGCGAGCGCTACGGCCTCCGCGTGGTGGACGAGCTCCACGTACCGGTGGAAGGCATCCGCACCAGAATGCTGTCCCCGGGGTACGGACGCGACGAGGGCTTCTGCATCGAGCTGATGGAGCCGCTCGACAAATCCGACACGGACCACGCGATCGCTCGCCGGCTCGCGGAGAACGGTGAGGGCGTGTTCCATCTGGCGATGCGGGTCGACGATGTCAAAACGGCCGAGTCCAGCCTGCGAAAAGCGGGCGTCAATGCGTTCGGCGCCCCACCCGCCGAGGGAGGTGAGGGGCCACGGACGCTCGTGCACCCCAAGTCGGCGAATGGAGTGCTGCTCGAGCTTTGGTGACCGGCGGCAGCGCCGCATGAGTGGACGAAACGCAGACCGACCAGTCGGTCTATCCTGGGCGAAAGCCCGCGACCTATGACCCCTGACGCAATCTCGCCAGCAGAGCGGCAGCGTTTCCGCGACGCGATCGCGATCGCGAACATTCCGACGCTGATCCCGGTACTCGTGCAGCTGACCGGCGATCAGCGCTGGCTCGAGGATCCGTATCGTCCCGAGCGCAACCGCGGGCTCGACGACAATCCGAGCGGCGGTCTGCCCGAGCCGGTGCAGGAGGAGATCCGTGCAGCGGCGCTCGACGCGATTCTGGCGTGGCGAGCCGGGACGCCGGTGGCGGTCGAGCGGCCGAGCGACAAGCAGCTCGTGCGGATGCTGAGCGTCGCGATGGGGGAGGACGTGCCGCCGGAATACGGGTCGCTGATCGCGGCCGAGCTCGGAATCGCCCGTCATCCACGCACGCGCCGGAAAGTCCTTCCGAGCCCCGGTTTCGGTGTGCTGATCGTCGGCGCCGGTGCGTCGGGGATCGCCGCCGCGGTCAAGCTCGAGGATGCCGGGATCCCCTACACAATCGTCGAAAAGCACAGCGCGGTCGGAGGCACCTGGCTCGAGAACCGCTATCCCGGCTGCGGCGTCGACACGCCCAGCGCGCTGTACTCGTTCTCGTTCGCGCCACACGATTGGACGAGGTACTTCGCGCTCCGCGACGAGCTCAAGGCGTACTTCGAGCACGTGGCCGCCGAGCGGGGCCTGAACGAACGGATCCGCTTCAACACCGAGGCGGTGTCCGCCTCCTTCGACGCCGGAACCCAGGCGTGGGCTGTCGAGCTCCGCGGCGCCGACGGCTCACAGGAGACGGTTCACGCGAACGTCCTGATGACCGCGGTCGGGGCGTTCCGCAAGCCGAAGATGCCGAACATCGGCGGGCTGGAGCGCTTCGAGGGCCCGGTCGTCCATACGGCAGCTTGGCCCGAGGGCCTCGAACTAAAGGACCGCCGCGTGGCCGTGATCGGCAACGGCGCGAGCGCGATGCAGCTCGTTCCCGCGATCGCCGACGAGGTCTCGGAGCTGGTCGTGTTCCAGCGCGCACCGCAGTGGGCGGCCCCGTTCGACCTGTTCCACGTCAAGGTGCCCGAGGCAGTTCGCCTGCTGGGCCGCGAGGTCCCGCTGTACCGAGCCTGGTATCGCGTCCGCAACGGCTGGACGTTCAACGACCGCATCCATGCTGCGCTCCAGAAGGATCCCGAGTGGCCACATCCGGAGCGCTCGCTGAACAAGATCAACGAGGCTCACCGGAGGTTCTTCATCCGCTACATCGAGGAGGAGCTCGGCGACCGGACCGATCTGATGGACGCTGTCGTACCGGAATACCCGCCGTACGGAAAGCGGATCCTGCTCGACAACGGCTGGTACCGCACCATGACCCGCGAGCACGTGCGGCTGATCTCCGAGCCGATCACCGAGGTCACACCGAGGGGAATCCGAACCGCATCGGGCGAGGAGCTCGAGGTCGACGTGATCGCGTGCGCGACCGGCTTCGATGTCGTCCGCTTCCTGAACTCGATCGACGTCCGCGGCCGCGACGGCCAGACGCTGCGCGAGGCCTGGGACGACGACAACGCACGCGCATACCTGGGCACCGCTGTCCCGGGCTTCCCTAACCTGTTCATGGTCTACGGCCCGAACACCCAGGCCGGCCACGGCGGCAGCCTGCTCGGGATGACTGAGAGCCAGCTCGATTACATCGTCGACCTGCTCGGCCAGATGATCGCCGGCGGGATCGGCCTCGCCGAGGTCCGGCCCGAGGTCTATGAGGAATACAACGCGAAGCTCGACCGCGCGCACGAGCAGATGGTGTGGACGCATCCGGGAATGTCGACCTACTACAGGAATTCCCGCGGCCGAGTGGTCGTCAACACGCCGTGGCGGATCGTCGACTACTGGCACATGACGCGCGAAGCCGACCTCGGCGATTACGTGACGGCACCCGCCGACGCGGCGCTCGCAGCAGCGTAAACCCGCGTCGTCCGGAGTCGCGGGCGGCTGGTGGCGGTGAAAACGGCGGCGCGCACTCAGGCGCCGGCGACCGCCTCGCCGGTGAGCTCGCGCATGCGCCCGACGAGCTCGTCGAGGGAGGTGCCGGTGGGGAAGACGGCCGCGGCGCCCGCTTCAAGCAGTCTCGGGACATCGGCCGCCGGGATCGTTCCGCCGACGACCACGATCACGTCTTCGGCCTCGGCCTCCTGGAGCGCCGCGACCGTCCGCCGCGTCAGCGGGACATGCGAGCCGCTGAGCACGCTGAGGCCAACGACCGCGACGTCCTCCTGCGCCGCGGTCGCGGCTATCTCAGCGGGCCGCTGGCGGATACCCGTGTAGATGACCTCGAACCCTGCATCGCGCAGCGCGCGTGCGACAACCTTGGCGCCACGATCATGGCCGTCGAGGCCGGGCTTGGCGACCAGGACGCGTGCGGCCATGTGGCCTACGTCCTGGCGGCGGGCGTCCCTGCCGCCGCCCAGTGCGCGTCGGACACCCAGAGCTCGGCGAACCGGCGGACGGCGCCGGCCTCGAGCGCGGGGTGCGCATTGGGCTTGGCGGCGGAGATCACCTGCTTGATCGACCCCCCGGCCCCGGGCGGAAGGGCGGCGAATGCCGCCGCGAGGTCCCGCCAGCTCGGCTCGAACGCGTCACGTGGCACAACGACCTCCACCAAGCCGATCCGCCCGGCCTCCACGGCGCTCAGCCGACGGCCGGTGCCGATCAGCAGTAGCGCCTGGCTGCGGCCCACGAGCTCGGCCAGCCGCTCGGCGCCGCCCCAGGCGGGCATGATCCCCAGCCGGACCTGCGTGAACCCGATCTGCACGTCGTCGGCGGCAACGCGGATGTCGGCCGCGACGGCGACCTCGGCGCCGCCGCCCAGCGCGTGGCCGTTGATCGCGGCGATCACGGGGAGCGGGAACGTCGAGACGCGGTCCAACAGCCGCCGCATCCGCTTCGCCATGTCGATGGCGCCCGCCTGGTCACGGATTGCACTGAGCTCTTTCAGGTCGCCGCCCGAGACGAACGCTCGCTCGCCGCCGCCGCGGATCACGAGCACCTCGGCCGGCCCCTGCTCGATCTCCGTGAGCGCGCCCTCGAGCGCCGCGATCGTCGCCAGTCTGATCGCGTTGCGGGCAGCGGGCCGATCGATCGTGAGGACCGCGAGCCTGCCGTCAACGACGACGCCAACCTCCGGGGCCTCGCCGGCGACCGCAGGCGTGGGGGTGCCGGGAGTTTCGATGTCCGATATCATATCGGAGAATGGCCGAGGTTGAACGCGTTTCGGCCGCGCCGCCGTCGTCAGACAGGTCCGCAGGGGCCGACGGCCAGGCGGCCGCACATGCCAGCGGCACGACCGACGCCGGCCTGCCGCTCAAGCCCGTCTACGGGCCCGAAGACGTCGGCACGGCGCCCCCGGCACCCGGCTGTTTCCCGTTCACGCGTGGGAACTTCGCCGGTGGCTATCGCGACCGGTTGTGGACTTTCCGCCAGTACTCAGGCTTCGGCACCGCCGAGGAGTCCAACGCGCGCTACCGCTACCTGCTCGACTCGGGCGGCACCGGCTTATCGGTCGCGCTCGACCTGCCGACGCAGTGCGGCTTCGATTCCGATGACCCCGAGGTCGAGGGCGAGGTCGGCCGCGTCGGCGTCGCCATCGACACGCTGCGCGACATGGAGATCCTGTTCGACGCGATCCCGCTTGACCGCATCAGCACGAGCTTCACGATCAACAGCACGGCGGCGATTCTGCTGGCCATGTACGTCGCCTGCGCAGAGCGGCGCGGCATCCCGCGGGCCGCCTTGCGGGGGACGATTCAGAACGACATCCTCAAGGAGTACGCGTCGCGCGGGACATGGATCTGGCCGCCGCGCCCCTCGCTGCGGCTGATCGCCGACACGATCGAGTTCTCCGCCGCCGAGATCCCGCGGTTCAACGCGATCTCCGTCGCTGGAGCGCACTTCCGTGACGCCGGCGCGAACGCCGCGCAGGAGATGGCGCTGACGCTCTCAGACGGCGTTACCTACTGCGACGAGGTCCTCGCGCGCGGCCGCATGACGATCGACCAGTTCGCGCCGCAGGTCTCGTTCTTCTTCTACACCCACGGCGACTTCTTCGAGGAGGTCGCGAAGTACCGCGCCGGGCGAAGGCGCTGGGCGACGATCGTGCGCGAGCGCTACGGCGCGCGGGAGGAACGCTCCTGCATGTTCCGGTTCGGCTGCGTGTGCGGCGGCGCGTCGCTGTACGCGCCGCAGGCGCAGAACAACGTCGCGCGCGTCGCCTACGAGGCGATGGCCTCGGTGTTGGGAGGGGTGCAGTCGATGTTCACCGCGGCGTGGGACGAGCCGTTCGCACTGCCGAGCGAGGCCTCCACGACGCTGGCGCTCCGTACCCAGCAGGTGCTCGCTCATGAGACCGGCGTGGCGCGGGTCGCAGACCCGCTGGGCGGCTCGTACTACGTCGAGGCGCTGACCGATGCCATGGAGGAGCGGATCGTCCAGATCATGCTGGAGGTCGAGGCCCACGGCGGGATGGTCGCGGGCGTGGAGAACGGCTACGTGCAGAAGCTGATCTCCGACGAGGCCTACGAGCTGCAGCGGGCGCTGGAGGAGGGGCAGCGTACGGTCGTAGGGCTCAACCGCTTCCAGACCGATGAGGCCGCCCCGGAATACGAGATCTACGAGCTCGACGAGGCGAACCTGCGCCGGCAGCTCGAGCGCCTGGACGAGATCCGGCGAACCCGGGAGGCAGCGGTCGTGCGGCGCGCGCTCGGCGAGCTCGCCGCGGCCGCGCGAACCGACGAGGTCAACCTGATGCCGCGGCTCGTCGACTGCGCCCTCGCCTACTGCACGGTCGGCGAGATGGTGGCGGTGCTCAAGGACGCCTGGGGCGAGTTTCGGCAGCCGGCGGTCTTTTGAGATGAAGGATCACACCGAGGCACTCGCCGGGATCCGCGTGCTCGACCTCTGCCATTTCCTGGCCGGGCCCTACGCCACGCTCGTGCTCGCCGACCTCGGCGCCGACGTGATCAAGATCGAGGACCCCACGCGGCCGGACGAGGCGAGGTCACTCGGTCCGCATTTCCAGGATGGCCAGTCCTTGTACTTCGCGGCCCTGAACTGGGGCAAGCGCTCCTTCAGCGCCTGCCTTGCGCGGCCCGAGGGGCGCGAGGCGGTGCTCGACCTCGCCCGGACGGCCGACATCGTGGTCGACAACTTCCGTCCCGGGGTCACCACGAGACTGGGCCTCGATCACGGCGCGCTGTCGACGGTCAACCCGCGCATCATCACCTGCTCGCTGTCGGGCTTCGGTGAGACCGGCCCGTACGCGGCGCGCCCGGGCTATGACTACACGATCCAAGCGCTGGCGGGCGTGATGAGCATGACGGGCGAACCGGATGCGCCGCCCGGCAAGGCGGGGATCTCGTACGTGGATCACTCCGGCGGACTGGCCGCCGCGCTCGCGGTCACCGCCGCACTCGTCGAGCGTTCGCGAACCGACGTCGGCACCCACGTCGACCTCGCGCTGTTCGACGTGCAGATCTCAATGCTCACCTACCTCGCCTCGTGGGCGCTCAACGCCGGCTTCTCGCCGGTGCGGACTCACGCCGGAGCGCACCCGTCGATCGTGCCTGCCCAGGTGTTCGAGACCGCCGACGGCTACATCTCGGTGTTCGTCGGCAACGATCCCATGTGGGAGCGTCTTGTCGGCGTCGCCGGCGATCCGCGCCTGGAGGATTCCGCCTACCGCACGACCGGCGGCCGTCACGAACATCGCGAGGCCGTGCTGGCGGCGCTCGGCGAGACCTTTCAGACCCGTAGCACCGCCGAGTGGGTGGAGCGGCTGGTCGAGCGGGCAGTACCGTGCGCGCCTGTCAACGACCTCGGAGGCGCGCTGGCCGACCCGCAGGTGCAGGCGCGGGGGCTCATCGCCGCGGCCGGCCATCCGGCCTATGGGGAGTACCGGCACGTGCGCGGTCCGCTCTCGGGGATGGCCGGGAGCACCGAGCGGTGCGGTGCGCCCGTGCTTGGCGAGCACACCGAGGCACTGCTGGCCGAGCTCGACTACGACGAGGAGCGGATCCGGCGCTTCGTCGCGGAGCACGCGGTGGTGGCTGCGTGACTGCCGAGGTCCGTCCTCTCCGGCGCCGGACGCTGGCCGTCGAGGTGGCCGACCGGCTACGCGAGATGATTCTCACCGGCGCGCTGCCGTCTGGCAGCCGGACGACACAGGATGAGCTGGCGCGGATGCTCGGCGTGAGCACGATGCCGGTACGCGAGGGCCTGCTGCGACTGGCCGCCGAGGGCTTCGTTCACGCGGAGCCGAACCGGTCCTTCACGATCGCGCCGACCACCCGCGAGGACGTGCACGACGTTTACTGGATGCACGCAGTGCTGGCCGGGGAGCTCACGCGGCGGGCCTGCGAGCGTGCCGACGACGCGCTCGTCGCCGCGCTGCGCGAGCGGGCGGTACGCTGCCACAAGGTCGCGGGCTCCGGGGACGCCGATCTGCTCGAAGAGGCCAACTGGGAGTTTCACAAGGCGATCAACGCCGCAGCTCAGGCGCCGAAGCTGCTGGTCATCCTGCGCGCGACGCTGCGCTTCATCCCCCACGGTTTCTACGGCCTGCTGCCCGCCTGGACGCCGACGTCCGAAGCCGGGCATGAAGCGATCCTGCAGGCGTTCGAGCAGCGCGACCCCGAGGCGGCGCGCGAGGCCGCCGAGCAGCACGTCCAGGACGCCGGCCGGCTGCTGGTGGAACTGTTTACGGCCCGTGGGTACTGGGAGCGGCCGGTCGCAGCCGCGCAGACGCAGTCAGAGCTACGGCAACGGAGGAACGCATGAGCAGTGTGAGCGTCGACAGTTATCCGGCCATCATCGGCGGCGAGCGGGTGACCGGTCCCGCTACGTTCGAGGACGTCGACCCGTCCACGGGCCGAGTCATCGCCGAGGTCGCTCGCTGCGGCCCGGCGGAGGTGGACCAGGCCGTGAACGCCGCGCGCCGGGCGAGCGAGACGATCTGGCGCCGCACGATTCCGGCGGAACGGTCGCGCCTCCTGCACGCGCTCGCCGGTCTGATTCGCCGCGAACACGAGGAACTCGCGCGCCTGGAAACGCTTGACACCGGCAAGCCACTGCGCCAGGCCCGCGCGGACACCACCACTGCGGCCCGCTACTTCGAGTTCTACGCCGGCGCCGTCGAGGCGCTGTACGGCGACACGATTCCGGCGCTGGCCGACGGCTTCGCGTACACGTTGCGTGAGCCGTTCGGCGTCACGGCGCACATCGTCCCCTGGAACTACCCGATCCAGATCAGCTGCCGATCGGTGGCGCCGTCGCTTGCCGCCGGCAACTGCTGCGTGCTCAAGCCGGCGGAGGAGGCGCCACTGACGGCGATTCGGGTCGGCGAGCTGGCGCTCGAAGCGGGACTTCCGCCGGGTGCGCTCAACGTCGTGCCCGGACTGGGCGAGGAGGCCGGCGCCGCCCTGGCCGTCCATCCTGGGATCGACCATCTGGCATTCACCGGCTCGCTGGCGGTGGGCAAGCTGGTCAGCAAGGCCGCGAGCGAGAACGTGGTGCCGGTGACGCTCGAGCTGGGCGGCAAGTCGCCGAACATCGTGCTCGCGGACGCCGACGTGCAGGCCGCCGTGCCCACGATCGTCAACTCGATAGTTCAGAACGCCGGGCAGACATGCTCGGCGGGCTCGCGGCTGCTGGTGGCTGAACCGGTCCACGAACGCCTCGTGGAGGCGGTCACGAGGTCCTTCGGCGAGCTGACGATCGGCCCCGGCGAGGAAGACCCGGATCTCGGCCCGATCATCTCGGCGGGCCAGCGCGAGCGCGTGGAGCACTACGTCGAGCTCGGCCGCGGCGAGGGACGGCTCGTCACCGGAGGCGAGGTCCCGCGCGACGAACGGCTCCAGGGCGGTTTCTTCTACGAGGCGACCCTGTTCGACGAGGTTCGCCCCGACGCCGTGATCGCCCGCGACGAGATCTTCGGCCCGGTCCTCGTGACCTCGACGTTCTCGGATCTGGAGCAGGCGGCCGCGATCGCCAACGACACGGACTACGGCCTGATCGCGGCCGTGTGGACGCGTGACGTCACCAAGGCGCACTGGCTGGCGCGGGAGCTGCGGGTGGGGCAGGTCTACGTGAACAGCTACGGGGCCGGAGCGGGCGTGGAGCTGCCGTTCGGCGGCGTCAAGCACTCGGGGCACGGCCGGGAGAAGGGCTTCGAGGCGCTCGTCGGCTACACGCAGGTCAAAACTGTCGCCCTGCGCTTCGCTTCGTAATGACGATCAGCATCCAGAAATCGGAGGAGGACTCGGCAATGGGAAGGCTGGAAGGCAAGCGGATCGTGGTCACCGGCGCCGCCTCAGGCTTGGGGCTCGCGTCGGCCAAGCGGTTCGTGGCGGAGGGCGCGCTGGTGGCGCTCGTGGATCTCGACGAGAGTCGGCTGCAGCAGGCGGTCGAGCCGCTGGGTGAGCAGGCGTCCGGACATCTGTGCGACGTCACCGACGAGCGGGCGGTGGGGGCGCTGGTCGATGGCGTGGCGCGCGAGCTCGGAGGCATCGACTGCTACTACAACAACGCCGGGATCGCACAGCCGGTGACGCCGCTCGCAGAGCTCACGCTCGAGACCTGGAACCAGACGATGGCTGTGAACGCCACGGCGATCTTCCTCGCCGCGAAAGCGGTCGCGCCGCTCATGCAGGCGCAGCCTGACGGCGGCGTGCTGCTGATCACGAGTTCGATCTCGGGCCGTCGCCCCCGGCCCGGCCTCACCGCCTATACGGCGTCCAAGGGCGCGGCGATCACGCTGACGGGCGCACTGGCGATTGAGCTGGCCCCGAAGGTGCGCGTCAACGGGATTGCGCCGCTCGCGGTGGACACGCCGATGCTGTCGAAGTTCGGCTTCGCCGCCGAGGGCGAGACCGAGGATGAGACACACGAGCGGTTGGCGTCGGTCGTCCCGTTGAAGCGCCTCACGCAGCCTGATGACGTCGCCGCGGCCGCCACCTTCCTCGCCTCCGACGAGGCGCGCGGGATCACCGGCGTGACCCTCAACGTCGACAGCGGCCGCCACCTGTGAGCGGCTGCCGGCGCTGCCGCGATCAATAGCCCTTCCCGGTCGCCCAGCCCCCGTCGACGTAAAGCGTGTCGCCGTTGACGAAATCGGACGCGTCGCTGCATAAGAACAGGACCGGCTTGGCGATCTCCTCCGGTTGGCCCCAGCGGCGCATCGGCGTGTTGTCAAGTATCAGGCGGCTGAAGGCCTCGTCCTCGAAATAGGACTTGGTCAGCGGCGTCTCGATCACGCCCGGCGCGATCGCATTGCAGTAGATCCCGTTTGATCCCAGCTCGTACGCGATCGTCTTGGTGAGCATGATGATTCCGGCCTTGGAGACGGTGTACGCGACTCGGTTGGCGACGGCGAGTTCGCCGGCGATCGAGGCGAGGTTCACGATCTTGCCCTTGCCGGCCAGGTGCATGTGGGGGATCGCTGCCTGGGCACAGACGAACGCTCCCGTCAGATTCACGTCGAGCGTCCGCCGCCAGTTCTCAAGCGGGTATTCCATGAAGCCGGCGATGTGACGGATCGCCGCGTTGTTGACCAGGATGTCGAGCCGGCCGGTGCGGCCGACCGCCTGGATCACGGCATGCTGGACCTGGTCAGGGTCACTCACGTCCGCAGCCAGCGCGATCCCATCCAGCTCCGCTGCAGCGGTGCTCGCCGCCTCGGCGTTTGCGTCGAGAATCGCCACGGTGGCCCCGGCTGCGGCCAGGGTGGAGGCGATCGCCCGTCCGATTCCGCTACCTCCCCCGGTGACGATCGCGGTGCGCCCATCGAGCTCGCTCACGGCTGACCTCCTGGGTTCGTACGCCCCCTAGTCGACTGCCATCTCATGCCCGCTGCCACTGGCACTTCCGCTAGTAGGGACGCGGTCAGCCCGCCGTTAGGCTCTGAGCCATCTCTAGCCCACCCCCGGCACAGGAGTAGATGCCGTGCCACACATGTTTCCCCGTCCGGAGGAGCCTTACCTCTTCGTCGAGAGGGAGGACGCCGAGGGCAGCTGTCCGGAATGCGGCAGCGACGACTTGAAGCGCTATCCAGTCCTCAGCGAAGGCGGCTGGTGGACGGTCGTCAAGTGCCAGGAGTGTCTGGCGTCGGTCGAGCGCGAGCGGGCCGGCAGGATGGGATCGATCACGCTGCTATCCGATTCGCTTTGAACCCGAGGGAGTGACAGAAGATGCTCGCAGTTGACGTCGGAGGGACGTTCACGGACGTGGTTGCGGTCGAGGACGGCCACATCAACGTCACCAAGGTGCCGACCGATCCAACCTCGACCGAGAAGTCGGTACTCGAGGGCGCTCGGGTGCTCGGCGCCGAGGACCGCAAGTTCTTCAACCACTCGAGCACCGTCGGGCTGAACGCTGTCATCACGCGGCGGCTGCCGAAGATCGGCTTCCTGACCACGTTCGGCCACCGCGACATCCTGGACATGGGGCGCACCTGGCGGCCGCTCGAGGCGCTGACCGACCCCAACTGGCGCCGCTCGTTCGGCGATGCGCGCGCCCCGCTCATCCCGCGCTACCTGCGGCGGGGGGTCCGCGAGCGGATCATGACCGACGGTACCGAGCTGATCCCGCTCGACGAGGCACAGGCGCGCGAGGAGCTCGAGGTCCTGAAGAAATGCAACGTGACCGGCGTCGCGATCTGCCTGATCAACGCCTACGTCACCGACGAGCACGAGGTCAAGCTCCAGGAGCTCGTCTCCGACGTGCTGGGCGACGTCCCGTGCTCGATCTCCTCGGCGGTCTCGCCGCTGGCAAAGGAGTACGCGCGCGCGTCGACGACCGTGATCGACGTGTTCATGAAACTGATCTACACCAAGTACGCCAACGACCTGGAGGCGGGTCTGCGCGACCTCAACTTCTCAGGCACGCTCAACTTCGCCGATTGCGCGGCGATGCTGATGGCCTCCGATTTCGCGATGTCGCAGCCCTTCCGACTCGTGTTTTCCGGCCCCGCGGCGGGCACCATCGCGAGCGCGCACTTCGGTGGGCTAATCGATGAGCAAAACCTGTTCTGCTGCGACGTCGGCGGCACCTCATGCGACATCAGCCTGGTCACCGAGGGCGAGCCGTTCGTCAACACGACCTTCGAGCTCGAGCACGACCTGCTGATCAACGCACTCTCGAACGAGGTCTCATCGCTGGGCGCGGGCGGCGGCAGCATCATCCGCATTACGGAGACCGGCGAGGTCGCGGTCGGGCCCGAGAGCGCCGGCGCTGATCCAGGCCCCGCGTGTTACGGCCGCGGCGGCGAGGATCCGACGATGACCGATGCGTGCGTGCTGATGGGGATCATCGACCCGTCGAAGTTCCTCGGCGGAAAGATGAGCCTCGACGCGTCACTCTCGACGAAGGCGTTCGAGAATCTCGACACGACGCTCGACCTCGGCCAGCGCGTGAACTACGCCTACAACATGGGACTCAACAACATCGCCGAGGGGCTGCTCGAGATCGCGGTCAAACACGGCGTCGACCCCCGGGACTACACGCTGCTCGCGTACGGGGCCGCCGGCCCGATGTTCCTGCCGGCCGTGCTGCCCCTGATCCACGCCAAGCGAGTGATCGTCCCGCCGCACCCGGGGCTGTTCTCGGCGCTCGGACTGCTCAGCTCCGACCTCGTCTACTCCGACAGTCGGAGCTCCTACGTAGTGCTCGACCCCGATTCCGCCCCCCAGATCGACGCCGTCTACAAGCAGATGGAAAGGGACCTTCTGGCCAAGGTCTCGGCTTCGCCAGAGGACGTGTCGATCAAGCGGACGTTCGACGGCCGGCTGCTCGGCCAGACGTGGGAGACGCCGTTCATCGACGTGCCGGGCGGAGACCTCGGCCCCGAGGCGATCGAGCAGATGATCGAGAGCTTCCACATCGTCTACCAGGAACGGGCGGGCAATCGCTTCGACGCGCTGCCGGTGCAGGGCGTGACGTACCGGGTCCAGGTGATCCTTCCGATCGACAAGGTCGATTACCCCTCGGTCGGCGGGCGTAATGGTGGCAAGCTGGAGCCGACCGGCTCCCTCAAGCTGCACTACCTGGGTGACGGCACTGGCGAGGCCGAGGCGGCCGAGTACGAGCGCGCGTCGCTGAGAACGGGCGACGAGCTCCTCGGCCCCGCGATCATCCGCGAAGAGCTTTCAACGACGCACGTCGGCGAAGGCCAGTGGGTGCGAGTGGGAAAGATCGGCGAGCTGATCATCGAGGCCGGCTAGGCAAGAGAGGAACTGAGAGCCAATGGAACAGCAGACAATTCCCGAGCGCGAGCTGATCAGAGACCTCTCTGACGATGCATTTACCGAGCGCTACCACTGCGACCGGTTCACGGCCAGCGTGCTCGCCGCTCGCTACCGCTACATCGTGCAGCACATGTGCGGCGGCCTTCTGACGACCGCGTTCTCGATCATTCTTCGAGATTGGTACGACTTTGCGGCAATCATCTCCGGGCCGCCGGAGCGCGACTACCCGGTGCCCGCGATGAGCAACAGCCTGGTGCTGTTCATCGGCACGATGACGGACGCGGTCCGGAACATCTCCGAGGAGTTCGGCCCCGAAAGGCTGAAGCAGGGCGATGTCCTGATGTGCAACGACCCGTACCGGATCGGCACGCACGTCAACGACGTCTGCTTCACGCGGCCGATCTTCCACGGCGACGACGGGCTGGTCGGCTTCGTCAGTCTGCAGGCGCACATGCTCGACATGGGCGGCATCGTCCCCGCCGGCTTCACCGCCTTCAAGAAGGACGTCTACGAGACGGGACTCGTGATCGCGCCGCAGCTTGCCTACGAGAATGACAAGCCGGTCAAGTCGGCCTTCTCGATGATCTTCGACAACGCCCGCATGGGCGACATGATCCTGCCGGACGTCGACTCGATCTTCCAGAGCCTGCTGCTCGGCGAGCGCCTGTTGCTCGAGACGATCGATCGCTACGGGATCGAGGTTTACGACGGCGCCACCGACTACGCGATCGACGCCGCCGCCGAGCAGATGAGTGAGGCGATCCGAGCCCTCCCGGACGGGGACTACGAGGGCGAGGACATGGTCGACGCAGACGGCATCGACGACACCGAGGAATACAAGATCAAGGCCAAGGTCAAGATCCGCGGCGACCGCGCCGAGGTCGATCTGAGCGGCTCCTCGCGCCAAGCCCGAACCTCGATCAACGGTGGCTGGCTCGACTGCAAAACCGCGGTCGGCGTCGCGTTCAAGTTCCTACTTGACCCGACGACCCCCATCACCTCAGGCGGCTTCCGCCCGATCGACATCCTGCTGCCCGAGGGCACGACGATGAGCGCGCTGCCGCCGAACGGCTCGATCTTCCTCTACTGGGAGCCGCACATGCCGCTGATCCACGCGATCTTCAAGGCCCTGGAACCGGCCCTCGGTGAGGGCGCGGTCGGTGGCGATTTCTGCTGTCTGAACATCCACAACGCCAACGGCGTGTTCGAGGACGGCCGGCCGTGGGTGACGATGGCCCAGTGCGGCGGCGAGCACGGTCCTTGGGCCGCGACCAAGGTCGGCGACGCCGACAGCTACATGGTCTTCTACGAGGCCAACAACATCGACCCGCCGACCGAGGCGATCGAGGCGGACATCCCCGCCGTCCTGATGCGCAAGGAGTACGTGGCCGACACCGCGGGCGCCGGTCAGAACCGCGGCGGCGCAGCGGTGATCAAGGACACGCTCTGGATGTCGAACGTCGAGCATCACGCGATGCCCGTCCATTTCAAGGTCCCGAGCGGATTCGGCGTTTACAACGGCGGCGACGGCAAGGGCGGCGGCGTGTGGGTATGGGACCCCGAGGCCTTCGACGTCACCAAGGAGCACGACACGATCGGCGACGACGCCGAGATCTACTCCAAGGCAAAGCCCGTCGGCGGCGTGTTGAACCCGGAGACGAACGTCCCCGACGAGAACGGCGAGTACTACTACTTCGGCCGCGTGTCCGCGTGGCACACGACGCCTCATTCCGTCTTTCGCTACCTGACAAGCGGCGGCGGCGGCTGGGGCAACCCGCTCGAGCGCGAGCCCGAGCGTGTGCTCAGGGACGTGCGCGACGAATACGTCACGATCGAGGGCGCGCGCAAGGACTACGGCGTCGTCGTCACGGGTGACCCAAAGACCGACCCCGAGGGCCTGGTGCTCGACCAGGAGGCGACGGACAAGCTGCGCTCGGAGATGCGCGCCAAGGCGTAGCCAGGTCCAGATGGACTTTGAGCTCAGCGATCGCTCGAAGTCGCTCCTCGAGCGGCTTCGGGAGTTCATGGGCGAGCACGTTTATCCGAACGAGGGGGAGATCACGCTCGCCCTCGATCGCGAGGTGGACGAGCAGACGCCGTTTCCGGAGATCCTGGTCGACCTGCGCCGTCAGGCGCGCGAGGAAGGCCTGTGGAACCTTTCTCTGCCCACGGGGCGGTTCGGGAGCCCCGGTCTGACCAACGTCGAGTACGGCACGCTGTGCGAGGAGATGGGGCGCTCGAGCTACGTCGCCCCGATCGTGTTCAACTGCCAGGCACCCGACGCCGGGAACATGGAGATCCTGGCTGAGCATGCGACGACCGAGCAGCGCGAGCGATGGCTCGAGCCGATGCTCGAGGGTGGGACACGCAGCTGCTATGCGATGACCGAACCCGATACCGCCGGCTCCGATCCCACCGGGCTCGAGTGTCGCGCCTCGCTCGAGGACGGACGGTGGGTGATCAATGGGCGCAAGTGGTGGACGACCGGTGCGCTGGGGGCCGCATTCGCGATCGTGATGGCCGTTACCGACCCCGACGCCGCACCGCACCAGCGCGCCTCGATGATCCTGGTGCCGCTCGCCACGGCGGGCTTCAAGCTGGTCCGACCGCTGTCGCACATGGGTCATCGCGAGGGGCCCGGCCACTGGGAGATCGCGTTCGAGGACTGCGCCGTGCCGGCCGAGAACCTGCTTGGCGGCCGGCAGGCGGGATTCAAAATCGCGCAGGACCGCCTCGGGCCGGGGCGGATCCACCACTGCATGCGGCTGATCGGAGGCGCGGAGCGAGCGATCGAGCTGATGTGTCAGCGCGCACGTGAGCGAAAGGTCGCGGACGGGGTGCTCGCAGACAAGCAGTTCATTCAGGACTTCATCGCGCTCTCGCGGACCGAGATTGAGCAGGCGCGGCTGCTGACGCAGTACGCCGCCTGGAAGCTCGACACGGTCGGCAACCGCAATGCGCGGGGGGAGCTGTCGATGACCAAGTTGGTGGTGCCGTCGATGGCGCTCGGGGTGATCGACCGCGCGATCCAGGTCTGGGGCGGCGCCGGGATCTCCGACGACACGCCGCTGTCAGCGATGTATCGGTTCAACCGGATGCTGCGGATCGGCGATGGGGCCGACGAGGTGCACAAGACCGTGATCGCCAAGCTGGAGCTCCGCAAAGCTGCCGAGCCGGTGGCCGTTGCCTAGCGTGGCCGCGCAATACAGCACGCTGCTGCTCGAGCGTGTGCAGGACGGCATCGTCCGGCTGACGCTCAACCGCCCCGAGCGGCTGAACGCGATCACGTTCGAGATGTTCGACGAGTTCCACGAGGCCTGCGCGGAGCTGACGCGCGACCGCGACGCGCGGGTGGTGATCGTCACCGGGGCGGGCCGCGGGTTCTGCTCCGGCCTCGATCTGAATGACGCCGAGAAGCTGCCCGAGATGAGCGCTCGCGAGATGATGGAGGGCCAGGAGCGATGGGGCGGCTCGATGGCCGCCATCCACGCGCTGCCACAGCCCGTGATCGCTGCGGTCAACGGTCCGGCCACCGGCGGTGGGCTTGCCGTCGCGCTGGCCGCCGACATCCGCCTAGCCTCGCCCGAGGCGCGCTTCAATGCCGCGTTCGTCAAGATCGGGCTCACCTCGGGCGACATCGGCGTGTCGTGGGCGCTGCCTCGAATAGTTGGGCTCGGCCGCGCCGCCGAGATCATGCTCACCGGGCGATTCGTCGATGCCGAGGAGGCCGCCGCGATCGGCCTTGTCAACCGAGTCGTTCCCGGCGAGCAGCTGATGGACGCTGCGCTCGAGCTGGCCGGTCAGATCGTGTCCAACACGCCGTTCGGCGTGACGCTTACAAAGCGGGTGCTGAACGTCAACGTCGATGCGGGCTCGTTTGCCTCGGCGCTCGAGGTCGAGAACCGCGGACAGACCCTCGCCACGAGAGGCGACGATTTCCGCGAGGCGCTGGAGGCGTTCCGTGAGCAGCGAGCTCCAAATTTCAGCGGTAGCTGACGCGCCGCCGCAGCGTTATCGTGAAGCGATGAGGTTGCTGATCGTCGACGATCACGAGGTCGTGCGCGAGGGACTGCAGGCGGCGCTGTCGGCCGATCCGCGGCTTGAGGTCGTCGGTGCAGTCTCCACTGGCCGGGCGGCGATCGAGCGGGCGCGCCAGACGGTGCCGGACATCGCGCTGGTCGACCTCCGGCTCCCCGACATGCGAGGCGAGGAGCTCACGCGGGAATTGCGCAGCCGGTTCCCGAGCATCAGGGTGATCATCCTCACCACATACCTGAGCGAGGAGACGATCAGGGACTCGATTGCCGCCGGCGCGACGGCATACGTCACGAAAGCGGCCGGGCTCCCCGAGCTCCGCGCGGCGCTCGACCGGGTGATGGACGAGGGGCACGCCGCACCGCCCATCGGCCCGCAGATCGTCAAGCACCTGCACGAGGTCGTCGCCCAACGCGAGAAGGGGAACATTCCGACGCCGCAGCAGGAGCGGGTGCTCGAGCTCGCGGCCCAGGGACTCACGAATCAGGAGATCGGCGAGCGCCTCTTCATCTCCGAGTCGACGGTCCGCTTTCACCTCCAGAAACTGAAGGAGAAATTCTCCTCGCGGACCAAAACCGAGCTGATCGCCAAGGCGATCCGCAGCGGCTTCATCGCCCCGGCGGGCGAGGCCGACGCACCCGCTCCGGACCCCAATTCGCCGCTTCGCTGAGGGACTAGCGGAATCGCCAGTGGGCGCGACTGGCGTCCATTGAGAGTCTGACCCCAGTGGAGTCGGCAGGCATGTGACTGCTCGCATCCCGCGTATCAGCGTTCAATGGCAGTGCGACGAGCACCGGAGGAGAGGTACACATGATTGATCAGCCCGGCGTCGAAGAGTCTGAGCTGCTAGAGGCCTCCCTCACGCGGCGCCGCTTCCTGCAAACCTCGGCCAGCGCGGGAGCAGTGGTGGCCGGCGGCGGCCTACTGGCGGCCTGTGGCAGCAAGAGCAAGAGCTCCGCCGCGACCACGTCGTCGTCGGCGCCTGTATCGAGCGCGGTCGGGACCGAGCTCCAGTCGATCATCGGCAAGCCCCAGAATCTGCTCACAAAGGGACCTGGGACGATCAAGGTGGGCGCCCAGCTGCCACTGACCGGCCAGGGCGCGGGATACGGCAAGCTCCAGGGCGACGGCTGGCGCTTCGGCCTCCAGCACATGGAGGCATGGAGCGAGGGCAAGCTCAAGTTCGACGTCACCTACTACGACAACCAGTCGGGTGTTCCGGCGGCGGAGTCAGCGGCGGGCCGTCAGGCCGGCCTGAGCAACGTGCCCTTCCTGCTCAGCTCGTACATCTTCGGGTTCGGTGCGATCTTCCCGTACATCAAGCAGTACAAGATGTTCAGCCCCGACCCAGGCGGCGGCACCGGCCCGATCCCGGGTCCGTTCGCCGGCGCCCCGTACGCGTATGGCTTCCGCGCCCCCTACCCGACCGGGATGATGGACGGGATCGTTCACTACCTGAAGCAGAAGTTCCCGGCCAAGACAAAGTGGGCGACGGTGCAGCCGGTGATCGCGCCGCCGTACAACAACGCCGTGCTGGCGTATGAGAAGCAGATGTTCGCCAGGTACGGCGTCAACCACGTCGGCGAGGTGCTGGCGCCGCTCGGGATGACGAATTACGCGTCGTCGATCGAGAAAATCAAGTCACTGAATCCCGACGTCGTCCTGTGGTCGACGTTCGGTACGGACATCGGCTACCAGGCCAAGCAGATGGTCAGCGCGGGCGTGAACGTGACCAATGCCGCGGTCGATTTCATCCCGAACGTGGTGGCGCTCGCAGGGTCCGCGTACAAAGGCTGGTACTTCGGGCTCGACTACCTGAACTACGTCAACCCGCCGAGCCCGTGGGGCAAGTTCTTCCTGAAGGAGTGGAAGTCGGCGCACGGCGGCGCCCTACCGGCGTACTACAACGCCGGCGACTATGTCACCGCTATGTTGACCGCGATGATCATCGACCGGATCATCGGGTTCGGCGGCAGCGTCCACAACGGCGACGACTACGTCAAGGCGCTCGAGATGGACACGAACCTACCGCACGTATACGGCGGCAGCGCAGGGGTGAACGGCCGGATGGTGATCAACACGACCACGCACGGCCCGGACGCGATTCCGCTCCTGCTGTTCCAGGGCCAGGGAACCGGCAACGTGGCGGACATCACGCCGCTGGCAACCTACAACCTGCACGGGACGGACTTCAAGGCGATCTAGCAGAGGTCTGAATCGACTCGGCTGCACCGATGCACAGCGCGAGCGCGACGCCACGGATGAGACGCGAGGGCCCGGCGAACGGTGACTGCCGGTGATCTGACGTGCTCGCGCTCGCATCTGTGACGCAGGTTGTCCAGTACGCCGTCAACGGGCTGATCAACGGCTCCGCATACGGCCTGCTCGGCGTCAGCTTCGGCCTCGTGGTTGCCGTCACCGGACGGTTTCACTTCGCATGGGCAAGCGCCTACGCGATCGCGGGCTATTTCGCCGCATACCTGGCGTCGCATTCACACGTGGCGCCCGTGCCGGCGATCGTGATCGCGATCCTGGGCTCGATCGTCTTCAACCTTCTGGTCGAGAGCCTCATCTACCGTCCGGTCAACCGGCGCGCCGGCGCGGGCGCGCTACTGGCGATCTTCGTCGCGTCATTCGGGATCACGATCGCGGTCGGCAACGGTATCCAGTGGGCCGTGGGCAGCGCCGCCCAAACCGAGTCGTTCACGTGGATCTCAACGAGCGCGCTGCATGTCGGCAAGATCACGTTCACCGTGCTCGATGTGGTGTGGGTGGCGAGCGTCTGGGTCTGTGGTCTCGCCACCTGGGCCCTGCTCAAATTCACCCCCGTCGGTCTGAAGATCCGTGCCGTGCAGGTCAACCCGCAGATGTCGGAGGCCGTCGGGATCAACTCGGAGCGCACCTACCTGCTGGTGTTCGCGATCTCGGGCTTTCTCGGTGGGATCGCCGGCGTGCTGGACTCGATGAAGTTCGCGGGCACGACGGACATGGGGCTTACACCAGTGTTCTACGCGTTCGTCGTCGCGTTCGCGGCCGGGCTCGGCGCGTCCCCGATCCGGATCATGATCGTCGGCACCCTGATCGGCATTGTCGAAGGGCTTTCGGGCGATTTCCTGAGCGTCGAGTGGCAGGAGGTCGTGGTGTTCGGAATCCTGTTGATCTACCTGCTCTACAAGGCCGGGGTCACGTGGCGGCCTGACCTGTTCACGCTCCCGAAGGTCCCGAGGCCGCGGGTACGGGCGGGCGTCGAAGGGGGCTGATCAGCCTTGCAGCACATCTACGACTACGCGAACCAGGTGGCGATCTACGCGATCTACGCGATGTCGCTCAACGTCCTGCTGGGCTACGCCGGGCAGCTGTCGGTGGCGCACGCAGCCTTCGGGGCCGTCGGCGGCTATCTCGCCGCGTACCTGGGGCTCAATCATGGCTGGGGCTTCTTCCCGGCTCTCCTGGTCGGTGCCGGGGCCGCCGGCGTCGTCGGCTTCCTCGCGAGCCTGCCCGCGCTGTACCTGGACATGCGCTTCCTGATCCTGCTGACGCTCGCCTTAGCCACCGCGATACTGGCGGTGGTCGGCGCGATACCCGCGCTCGGCCAGCAGACCGGGCTGACCGCGCTGCCGATCCCGACCTTCTTCGGTCATGTGCTCGGCACGCCCTCGCAGTTCTTCGTGTTCGCGCTGATCATGGGGCTGATCGTGCTCGCCGTCTGCGGTCGAATAGCCCACTCGCCGTTCGGGCGCGTGCTACGGGGTATCCGCGATGACGACGTCGCGACCCTAGGGATCGGCAAGAACGTCGTCCGTTCGAAGGTCGCGGTGTTCACAATCACGGCAGCGATGGCCGGCATCGCCGGCGCGATGCTCGCGTACTACGAGGCCGCGATTCAGCCCACGAGCTACGACCTCTCGCAATCGCTGGAGATCATCGCGATGGTCGTGATCGGCGGTGCCGCCAACCTGCTCGGCTCGATCCTGGGTGCAACGATTCTCGTCCTGCTGACGCCGTTTCTACAGGACGTCGTCAACCTCAGCCCGAACACCACGAGCCTCGTGCGCCTGGTCATTTACGGCGTCCTGATCGCGCTCTTCATGTTGGTGCTCCCGCAGGGAATCCTGCGGGAGGAGTGGACTCCGCTGGCGCTGTTGAAGCGGCTGCGCCGAGGCAGATCGCCGACCACCCGGGCAGCGCCGGCCGCCGCGCGTCAGGCCGCCGCGCGTCCAGCTGTCAGCGGCGGCGCCGATGGCGGCTCTGCCAGCCGCGCAAGCGGCTCGGTGCTCGAGGCACGCGACCTGACGAAGAGGTTCGGCGGCATCAACGCGGCGGACGGGCTCAGCCTCGATCTGCGCCGTGGCGAGGTGACCGGGCTGATCGGCCCAAACGGCGCGGGTAAGACGACGGTCTTCAATCTCCTGACGCGAGCGGTACCACCCGATGGCGGCACCGTCAAGCTCGCGGGCGAAACGATCGGCCCGTGGGCGCCGAACCGAATCGCCACTGCCGGCATGTGTCGCTCCTACCAGGATGTGCGGATCTTCGGGGCCATGAGCGTGCTCGACAACGTGCTGATTGCGATTCCCCACCAGCCGGGCGAGAAGCTGCTCAACGTGTTCCTGCGTCCGCTCAAAGTGCATCGCTTCGAGCGCGCCGCCACGGAGCAAGCGCTTGAGCATCTGCAGTTCGTCGGCCTCGCGGACAAGGTCGACGTGAAGGCTGGCTCATTGCCGTTCGGCGAGCAGAAGCTGCTTGCGCTCGCTCGCCTGCTGGCGACCGATGCGGACGTGCTGCTGCTCGACGAGCCGGCATCGGGGATCGACATCGACGGCATCGAGCGCATGCTGGATCTGATCGCGCAGCTGCGCACTCGTGGCAAGTGCGTCTGCATCGTCGAGCACAACCTCCACGTCGTCGAGCGGGTTGCCGACCGCGTGTACTTCATGGAGGCCGGCAAGATCACGGCCGAGGGCACGGTCAGGGAGCTGATGCAGCAGGAGCACCTGGCGGAGGCGTACTTTGGCAGCGCCTGAGCCGACAACGACGACCCAAGCCAATTCGGGACCGCCGCGTCCACCGCTGCTGAAGCTCGCCGGCCTGAAGGCCAGCTATGGCCACCGGCCCGTGCTGTTCGACGTCTCGCTCGAGGTTGCTGCCGGCGAGATCGTTGCGATCTTCGGGCACAACGGTGCCGGCAAGACCACGACCCTGTCTTCGGTCTTCGGACGCGTCAAGCCGGCCGGCGGCTCGGTGACGTTCGACGGCCAGAACATCACCGGCGCCTCGGGAATCAACAACGTGCGCAGAGGCATGACGCTGATTCCGGCGGAGCATGTCGTGTTCGCGGATCTGAACGTGCAGGACAACCTCCGGCTCGGGGCGCAGCGCGAGCGCTCACGCAAGGCGATCGACGAGCGCCTCGCGCAGGTGCACGACCTGTTCCCGATCCTCTCCGAGCGATCCTCTCAGGTGGCGGGCACGATGAGCGGCGGTCAGCAGCGGATGCTCAGCATCGGGATCGCGCTGATGACCGGACCACGGTTGCTGCTGCTGGACGAGCCCTCGCTCGGGCTGTCCCCGGCACTGGTCGAGCAGATGATGAAGGCGATCGGGGAGTTGACGCACGAAAGGGACCTGGCCGTCTTGCTGGTGGAGCAGAACGTGCCTCAGACCTTGGGCGTGGTTGACCGCGCCTGCTTCCTGCGCTCCGGCCGGATCATCCTCGAGGCGACCGCGGAGGAGCTCCGCAAGCGCGAGAACTACTGGGATCTGTTCTGAGCCCCGAATCGCCGGGATCCGTTTTTGTGATGGGTTTTCCTAGAGCGACAGGCGGATGTCGACGAGCCGCTCGTCGCTCGGTCGGCACACCTCGGTCGCGAGTCGCGCCGCGCAGCCTGGGCAGAACAGCTCACGCCAGATGATGTCGTCGTCGACGTACGTGCTCGGATCGTGGAAACGCTCGCCCAGTTCAGCCAAGGGCCGCTCGTGGCTCACCATTTGCTGCTTCGGGTGCTCAGACAGCGAGCCGAGCTCCTCGCCGCAGTGGGCGCAGCGATAGGCGTCCGAGGAGCGATCGACCCAGATGTCCTCGCCGATCAGGAGGTCTTCGGCTGGAGGATTCGCGTCCATCGCCGCGGGCTCCCGGTCGGCGCCGGAGTCCGCGAGTCGCCGGCGGCGCATCTCCTTGCGCCGGTCCGTGGTCGCCCGCTCGTCGAGGCGGGCGTCGCGGACGATCACGCCATACTGACGCTCGGCATCGGCAGCTGACACGACGCCGGCGGCGACGTCGCCGAACACGCGGTCGGGGTCACGCTGGAGCGGGTCGCCGTAGCCCGCCGAACCGCCCCAGTTGTACTCGAGCACGGAGTCATCGTTCAGCTCGAGCACGTCGCCCTTGCCGTAGCACTGGACCTCCTCGCCGGAGAGCTCGTCGATCCCGGCGGGCAGCGAGCCCGACTCGAACTGCTTGCGGACGTCGCTGTTCGGAACGAAGCGGGTCAGCCCCGGGTTACCCGGCGTGCCGCCCAGGATGCCCGGCGACTTCGGGATCCCCTCGGAGGTGTACAGCGCCGCCGCAATTTCCCCATTCCGCGGCATGTAGGCGAGCCGCCCACCGTTGCCGCCGCGCCAGCGCCCGGCGCCGCCGGAGTCCGGGTCCTCGCGCCGGTACAGGTACAGGATCGGCCAGTCGCGCTCGTAGGACTCGACGTTCGGGCCGCGTCCCTCGGGGATCCACCAGACACCGTTGGCAAACGCACCGTCATCGTGGCTCATCGCGCCGGTGGTGCCGATCATCGCGTCGAGCATCGGACCGACGTAGTAGACGTCGCGCTGGTTCATACCGGCGTGGATGTGGATGTGCCACTGCGAGGGTGTCGTCGCGAGCGCCTTGTTGCGGACGTCCTCGTCGTTCGAGCACAGCAGCATCTTGGTGATGATCGAGTTCGCCATGCCCATCCCCAGCTCGGTGGCGAAGATCCCGGCCGGGCTCGTCGCGACACCGTAGTCGGGACAGGTCAGCGTCCCGGGGATCGGCTCGAACTCCACCTGGCGCGCGGCGCCGCCGATCACGCCCATGTGCTCGGGGACGGCGAGCACGTTGATGGTCGCGAGCGTCGTGCCGCGCAGGGCGGCGAACGGCAGGTTGATCGCGCCGACCTGCGGATCGGTGCCCTCGTTGGTCACGATCAGGCGGTCGCTCTCCTTGCGCACATGCAGCTCGACGCGGTAGGCGCCGCGGTCGCCGCTGACCGCCACCTCCTGATAGCAGCGCTCGGACCACTCGCCGTCGGGAATCGTCGAGAGCAGCTCCTTGAATGAGGACTGGCTGGCGTCAAGCACGCCGCGCATCACACCCTTGACCGTCTCCTTGCCGTAGCGGTCCACCAGGCGGAGGATCCGCTCCCGGGCGGTGTGGTTGCCGGCGATGCTGGCGCGGAGGTCCAGCGCGAGGCTGATCGGCGTCCGTGACTGGCGCCGGTAGAGCGCCTCGAGCTCCGGATCGATCTCATCGTTCTTGACGATCCGGATCGGCGGGATGCAGATCGGGTCGTAGTAGATGTCCTGCGCGTTCGGGCAGAACGACCCCGGCAGCGTGCCGCCGACGTCATTCTGGTGCGCGTTGTTGCCGACCCAGCAAAACAGCTCGTCGTCGACGAACACGGGGCAGAGGAGGTTCACGTCCGGCTGGTGTGCCGTGCCGATCCAGGGGTCATTGACCAGCCACATGTCCCCCGGCGCGATCCGCGTGCCGTGGTGCTCGATGATGTAGTGGACCAGGATGTCCATGAACCCCGCCAGGTACTGCAGGTAGGGGCCGAAGAACAGCAGCTCGCCGGTCTCGGTCAGGATCGCGGTCTGGAAATCGCGCGTCTCCAGCAGGATCGGCGACACGGCGAGGTTGGCCATCACCGTGCCGTGCTCCTGGTTCGCGTTCCAGAGGCTGTGGCGGACGACCTCGAAGGTGATCGGATCGAGATCGGTCGCGGCCTCGGTGTGCAGCTTCAAACCATCCGGGACGCGCATTGTCGGCGCCGGGATGTATGCGTGCTCGGTCCCGTTCCAGAACGCTCGGTGCTGCTCTTCGTCCTCGAGGGCGGGTCGCGTGGGGAGCTTCACTGCCGTGGCCATCTGATCACCTTTCAAAAGTCAGGTTGAAGTTGCCGCGATCACTGCGCGTGACGCGTGCGTCGGGCGGAATCACGATGCAGGTAGTCGGCAGGTCAATCACGGCCGGACCGACGATCGGCTGGTCCGGCGGGACGGCGGTGCCGTCGTAGATCGGCGTCTCCTGAGGCTCCTTCCCGCGCTCGAAGGCAACCCGCCGCGATGGCTTGCGGGCATCGCCGCCGCCGGCCGTCGCCGCGTGTGACTCGACCGAGACCCCGGTGGAGACCGCCACCTCGGAACGCACGTTGACGATCTCGAAGCGGGCGTCGGGCAGCAGCGACGCGGCCCCGTAGCGCTGCTCGTAGCGTCGCTCGAAGCCGGTTGTGACATCCGACAGGATCTGGGCGTCGAGCTCGCCTGTCGGGACGGTGACCTCGAGCTCGTTGCGCTGCCACTCGTAGCGCATCCGTGCGAACCGCCTGAACTCCGGCGGCGAGCCGTCCCCGCTACTGCCTTCGAGCTGGCCCCGGAGCTGCTCCTCGAGCTCGTCATAGGTGGCCTGCAGAGACTCGGGGTCGATTGGGGATACGAGCTGCACCTCGGCCTCGCGCGTGTAACGAACGTCCGAGAGCGCGATCCCGAGCGCGCTCCACACCGACGCGACCTCGCCCGGCACCAGCACGTCGGAGATGCCGAGCTCACGCGCGTAGCCGGCTGCGTGAACCGCTCCCGACCCACCGAACGAAAAGATGGTGAAGTCCCGCGGGTCCATGCCCCGACCGACGACCACGTTCTCGAGCAGGTTGGCCATCTTCGCGTTGATGATCTCCACGATCCCGAGCGCGGCGTCGATCAGCGACAGCCCGAGCGGTTCGGCGACGCGCATGATGGCCTTCTCGGCGAGCTCGCGGCTGGGCCGGATCTGGCGGTCGCCCGCGGTACCGAAGACGGCGTTCGGGTCGAGGTAGCCGAGCACCAGATCGGCGTCGGTCACAGTCGGCTCCTCACCCCCGAGCCCGTAGCAGGCGGGTCCGGGGCTCGAGCTCGCGCTGTGGGGGCCGACCCGCAGCGTGCCGCTGTGCGGCTCGAGCCACGCGATCGATCCTCCGCCGGCGCCGATTGACAGCACCTCGACGGCCGGGATCTTGTACACGTACTTGTCGATCACCGTCTCGTTGGCGATCTCCGGCTCGAACCCCTGGATGATCCCGACGTCATAGCTCGTACCGCCCATGTCCGTGGCGATGACGTTCGGGATGTCGAGCTCCGCAGCCAGGCGCTGACAGCCGACCATACCGCCGACCGGGCCGGAGCCGATCGTCAGGATCGGGCGGTCGCCGCCGTCCTCGAGTGGGACCATGCCGCCGTGGCACTGCATCAGCATGAATCCGTGCTGGAAGCCAAGTTCAGCCAGGCGGTCCTGGAGCTTGTGCAGGTATCCGGAGGTCCGAGGGCCGACGAACGCGTTCACCACGGCTGCCACCGTGCGCTCGTACTCGCCGACGGCGCTCGAGAGCTCCGACGCAACGCTCACGAACGCGTCGGGCGCCACCCGCTTTACGATCTCCGCCGCGCGCCGCTCGTGCTCGGCGTACTGCGTCGACCACAGGAAGCAGATCGCGTAGGCCTCGCAGCCGGCATCCGCCAACGCTCGAGCGGCCTCCTCGACCTCGGCCTCGTTCAGCTCGACCACCACCTCCCCGGTGGAGTCGACCCGCTCGCTGACCCCCCGAATCCGCTCGCGGGGGACGAGCGAGGTCGGCTTCGAGGTTGCGGTCACGCGCAGGATGTTCTCGGGCGGCTCGCCGACCACGCGGCCGAGACCGCGCATCATCAGCAGCGTGTCCTCGTGACCCTTCGTCGTGATCAGGCCGACCGTCGCGCCCTTGTTCTCGACCACGATGTTGGTGGCCACGGTCGAGCCGTGCGACACGAGCCGGGTGAGCTTCTTGAACACGTCATCGGGGTTCTCGCCGGCGAGCGTCGCCGCCGAGGAGACCGCGTCGAAGAACCCGGACTGGAAGTCGTCGACGGGCGAGCTCAGCGCCTTTCCGTATGCGATCCGTCCGTCCTTGTCGACGAGCACGGAGTCGGTGAAGGTGCCGCCGATGTCGACTGCCGCGATCAACTCGCTCGTGCCAGTGGCCATGTTCGTCTCTCCTCGTAGCTAGACCGACTAGTCGGTATAATTATAGGCTGCGTGGGTGGGTGAAGTCAGGATCGCAACGCCTTCACTCAGCCGCGCGCGACCTCTTTGAGCGCCTTGGCGATCCCTTCGGCGCCGGGCAGCATCGCGCTCTCCAGGTTGGGGCTGTAGGGGACGGGCGAGGGCAGCGCGCCGTAGCTGCGGACCGGTCCGTCGAGCTCGAACAGCGCGTGGCGGGCGACCTGAGCGATGATCTCGTTGCCCGGCCCGAACCGCTCGACCGCCTCGTGCACGACCAGGCAGCGGCCGGTGCGGGCGACGCTTGCGACGATCGTCTCAGCGTCGAGCGGAACAAGCGTACGGGCGTCGATCACCTCGACCGACGCCTCGTCTGCGAGCTCCTCCGCGGCCGCCAGTGATTCGGGCACCATCCGGCCCCACGTGACGAGCGTGACGTCGTCTCCGTCGCGCACGACCCGAGCCCGTCCCGGTTCGAGCGGCTCGCGATCCCACCCGTCGTGGCGCTTGCCGTACAGCCGCCGGTTCTCGACATAGCAGACCGGGTGATCGGCGCGGATCGCGTGCACCAGCAGGTCGTACGCGTCACGCGCGTCGCTCGGGCAGTAGACGTGCAGACCGGGGATGTGGGCGAGCACCCCTTCGAGACTCTGCGAGTGCTGCGCGCCGGCGCTCTTGCCGCCGCCGGTCTGGGTCCGGAACACGACCGGGACCCGCACGCCGCCTCCGGTCATGTAGCGGAGCTTCGCCGCCTGGTTGACGATCGGGTCCAGGCAAACGGTGATGAAGTCCATGTACATGATCTCGGCGACGGGTCGCAGCCCGGCCATTGCCGCACCGACCGCGGCGCCGAGCACGCCTGCCTCGGCGATCGGCGTGTCGATCACGCGCTGCGCTCCGAACTTCTCCTGTAGACCGCGAGTAGCTCCGTACACGCCGCCGCCCGCACCGATGTCGACCCCCATCAGGATCACCTTCTCATCGGCGCCGAGCTCGTCGGCCAGCGCCTGGTTGATCGCCTCGATATAGCGGGGCCGGCCCGCTCCGTTGCCGGCCGAGTCAGCCACCGACGTCCTCCAGCACTGTCGATTCGTCCGGGTAGGGAGCCGCTTTGGCCTCCTGGACCGCCGCCTCCATCTCCTCGGCCGCCGCGCGCACGATCGCTTCGGCGTCCACGGCGGCGCCGGACTCGACGAGCTTCGAAGCGGCGAGCGCGAGCGGATCGCGGCTCTTCCACTGCTCGAGCTCGGCCTCGTCGCGGTAGGCCACCGGATCGCCTTCGTAGTGCCCGCCGAGGCGGTACGTCTGCGCCTCGATGAACGCCGGCCCGCCTCCGCCCCGCGCAGGCTCCACCGCGGCACGCACCGCATCCTCGACCGCGGACACGTCGTTGCCATCCACCTGCTCGGTCGGCAGGCCGTACCCGGCCGCGCGCTCGAGCACCGGCGGGCCGCCCCATGCGCCCTCGCTGCGGGTGAACTCGGCGTAATGGTTGTTCTCGCAGACGAAGATCACCGGCACCTTCCACGCGACCGCAAGCACCACGCCCTCGTGGAACGCGCCAGAGTGAACGGCGCCCTCGCCAAAGAAGGTGAGCACCACCCGATCGCCGCTCGCCCGGGCTGCGAGCGCCGCTCCCGTGGCGAGCGGGATGCCGGCGCCGACGATGCCGTTGGCGCCGAGGATGCCGCGGTCAGCCGCCGCGATGTGCATCGAGCCGCCCTTCCCGCCGCAGATCCCGGTGGCACGACCGAACAGCTCGGCGAACATCGCGGTCGGGTCGGCGCCCTTGGCGATGCAGTGCCCGTGCCCCCGGTGGGTGGTCGTGATGAAGTCGTGCTCGGTCAGCGTCGCGCACGCGCCCGCGGCGACCGCCTCCTGGCCCGTCGAGGTGTGGACGAAGCCGTGTACGTCCCCCTCCCGGAAGTGGGCCGCAACCCGGAGCTCGAACTCCCTGATTCTGGCCATCATGGTGAACCGGTCGCCGAGGCGGTCGGTGAGGGGCGGCGCCAGCTTCTCCCTAGGTGTCATTGCAGCAACCTCAGCGGGAGCTCGAGGTTCCTGGCGATCAGCTCGAGTAGCTCCGCGGCCTCTGCGCCGTAGATCACCCGGTGATCGCAGACCAGGGTGACGGTCATCCGCCTGCGCAGCTCGAGGCTTTGCTCGTGAGCCACGGGACGCTGCTCGATCTTCCCCGCGCCCAGGATCGCGGCCTGCGGGGGGTTGATGACCGGGATGAACCAGCCGACCCCGTACATCCCCAGGTTCGAGACCGTGAACGTCGCGCCCTCGAGCTCCGTGGGGGTCACAGTCCGCGCCCGGACGCGCTCCGAGAGCTCGCGCGTGCGGGCCGCGATTGTGCCGAGCGAGAGCCGGTCGGCATCGGTCACGACCGGCACGACGAGCGCTCCCGGTGCGGCGACGGCGAAGCCGACGTTGACGCGCGAATACCGTTCGACGTGGTCCTCGCAGAAGCTCGCGTTGCCGTCCGGCCGCGCGCGCAGCGCGAGCGCGCATGCCTTGATCACCATGTCGTTGAAGGAGGGGACCACCTGGTCGGGCTCGCTCGATGCAGTCAGGCCCTCCCGCAGCGACGCGGCCTCCTCCATGTCGATCTCGCGCTGGAGGATGAACTCGGGGATGGTCGACTTGGCCTCCGCCATCCGCCGGGCGACGAGTTGCTGCAGCTGCGTGGGTTGGACGAGCTCGGTGTCGCCCTTTGCGGGCGATGAGGCGGGTCGTGCGCCAGCAGGGGCGGGCTCGGCTCCGGCGGGGGTCCCCTCGGCGCGCCCGGCGGGGGCCGGCTCGGCGCGCCCGAGCGCCGCCTCCACGTCGGCGCGTGTGATCCGGTTCTGGGGGCCGGTCCCGGTCACGGTCTCGAGCTCGATCCCGCGCTCGCGCGCGATCCGTCGCGCGACGGGGGAGGCCTTGACTCGCGCGCCGGCGGACCGGCTCGAGTCGTTGGACGACGTGCCTTCCGGGCGTGCGTTCGGCGGCTCTGAGCCGCTGCCGTTCTGCCCGCGGCCGTCCGTGTTCGCCGCGCCGATGACGGCGATCACGGTTCCGACCTGGAGCGTCTCGCCCTCCGCCTTGAGGATCTGGAGCCGGCCGTCGTGGGGGGCCTCGTACACCGTGATCGCCTTGTCGCTCTCGATCTCGGCGAGCGGCTCGCCCTGCGACACCTCATCGCCGTCGGACTTCAGCCAGGCGACGATCACGCCCTCCTCCATCGAATCTGACAACCGCGGAAGGACGACGTCCGGCAAGCGATCACACCCCCTCGGAGGCGCGAGGATCCATGGGCGCAGTTATACCGACTATTTGGTCTAATATGCAACGCGATGCGGTCCCGGCGCGATCGGAAGGTCGGTGTCTGTTGAGTTCGAGCTCGCCGTCCGAGCCGACCGGCGCCATGAACGGGGAGCTGCGGTGGCCCGTGACCGGCCAGGCTGCGGTGATCACCGGCGCGGGCCGGGGAATCGGCCGCGCGGTTGCGCTGCGGCTCGCCCATTCCGGCGCCGATCTGTGCCTGGCGGCCAGGACCGACTCGGAGCTCGAGGACGTAGCGACCGAGGCTCTCCGCGATGGCGTGAAGGTGCTCACCGTGCGCTGCGATCTGAGCGTCCCCGGTGATGCGGAACAGCTGATCGAGACGGCCGTGCAGGAGCTCGGGCGAATCAACGTTCTGATCAACAACGCGGGCGGCGCACATCGGATCAACGGGCTCGAGGACCTCGACGAGCCGACCTTCACGACTGGCACCGAGCTCAACTACACGGCGATCTACCGCACGATGCACACCGCCGCGCCGTATCTGTTCGCCGCCGCCCCTTCGGCTGCGGTCCTGAACGTCGTCTCGGTCGGCGCCGTGCAGGGCCTCGAGGGGATGACGTACTACAGCGGCGCCAAGTCAGCCGTGATCGGGTTCTCGCGCGCGGCCGCCCGGGAATGGGGGCCGCGAGGCGTGCGCGTGAACTGTCTCGGTCCCGGCTGGATCGCCACCGATCTGAACCGGGGGCTGCGTGACGACCCAACCTTCGTGCGCGACACGCTCGGCCGGATTCCGCTCGGCCGCTGGGGCGACGCCGGCGAGATCGCCGATGCGGCGGCGTTCCTGGTCTCCGACGCCGCGCGCTATATCACCGGGACGACGCTGTTCGTCGACGGAGGACTGCTCGCATGAGCGTGCCGGCACTCGTTGACGAGCTCACGAGCGAGGAGGCGAGCGTCCGCGACCTGTGCCGCGAGTTCGCCCAACGGGAGATAAAGCCCAACGCGGATCGCTGGTGGCAGGAGGAGCGGTGCCCGATCGAGGTGCTCCAAAAGATGGGCGAGCTCGACCTCATGGGCCTGCTCGTGCCGGCCGAGTACGGCGGCGGAGAGCTCTCGACGGTCGGGATGGTCGCCGCGCTGTATGAGGTGGCGAAGGTGGACCAGTCGGTCGCGGCCGCCTGGCAGGCCCACCTCACGATCGGGACGCTGCCGCTGCTGTTGTTCGGCACCGACGAGCAGCGAGAGCGGTGGGTGCGTCCGCTCGCGGCCGGAGAACGGCTGGGCTCATTCGGGTTGACTGAGCCGAACGCCGGCTCCGACGCCGCTGGGATCCGCACGCGCGCCGCCCAGGATGACGGGGGCTGGCTGCTGAACGGGAACAAGACGTTCATCTCCAACGCCGGCACCGACATGAGCCTCGGTCCGGTCGTCCTCGCACGGACCGACGATCAGGACAGTTACGGAGCATTTCTGGTGGAGCGCGGTACGCCCGGATTCAGCATCGGTCCGAAGCTCCGCGGGATCGGCTGGCACGCGCTTGACACGCGCGAGCTGACCTTCGAGGACGTGCGCCTCGGCGACGAGCATGTGGTCGGCGATCCGCGGCGCGGCCTGTCGCAGTTCCTCGCGTCGCTCGCCGTAGGGCGGATCACGATCGCGACGCTCGGGATGGGACTCGCCGCCGGCGTCCTCGAGCTGGCGCTCGACTACGCCAAGGAGCGCCACCAGTTCGGTCAGCCGCTGTCCAAGTTCCAGGCGATCCAGTTCAAGCTCGCCGACATCGCCGCGCGCCTGGAGGCGGTGCGTCTGCTCGTGTTCCACACCGCTCGGCTGAGGGACCTCGGCAAGCCGTTTGCGAAAGAGGCTGCGATGGCCAAGCTGCTCGCGTCCGAGCTCGCGGTCGACGCGGCAAACGAGGCCGTCCAGATCCACGGCGGCTACGGCTACATGCACGACTACCCCGTGTCGCGTTTCTACTGCGACGCCAAGGTGCTGACGATCGGCGAAGGCACGAACGAGATCCAGCGGATCGTGATCGCCCGACATCTGGGGTGTTAGCTTGCTTGCGCTGCGGTGGCATGACCGGGGAGACGTCCGGCTCGACGAGGTTCCAGAGCCCGAGCCCACGGCCGAGCTGGGATGCGTGATCGAGGTCTCGCGTTGCGGGATCTGCGGCAGCGACCTGGCGGAGGTGCGCCATGGGCCGGTGATGATCCGGCCCACGCCCCACCCGATCAGCGGCCAGGTGCCGCCGGTCACGCTCGGGCACGAGCTGGTGGGCAGGCTCAGATCGGGGTTCTCGCCGGATGAGAAAATCACCGCGGGCGCGCGGGTGACCGTCGACGCTTGCCTGAGGTGCGGACGCTGCGAGGCATGCGTCGCGGGCGACTACCACCGCTGTCGTCTCGGGGGCTCGATCGGGCTGCACACCGACGGCGGCTTCGCGCCCCTGGTCGCCGTGCCCGGCTACTGCCTGGTCGCGGTCCCGGACGAGCTCAGTGACGAGCAGGCCGCCTTGACCGAGCCGTTCGCCGTCGGCCTCCACGCGCTCGAACGCGCCGGGACCGCAGCCGCGCGGACCGTGCTGGTGCTCGGCTTCGGGCCGATCGGCGCCGCTTGCGCGATGCTGGCTCGCGCCCTGGGAGCGCAACCGTTCGTTGTCGAGCTCAACTCCGACCGGCGGTCGCAAGCCGAGCGGCTCGAGCTGCCCGTGATCGACGCGGGCGATGACCTGCCGCGGCGCGTGCGCCGAGCGGTCGGCGGCGGGGGAGCGGACGTGGTCGTCGAGTCAACAGGCGTCGCGGGGTTGGTGGCGACCGCGATCGAGTGCGCGGCGCGGGGAGGCCGGATCGCACTCGCGGGCCTCCCCCGGGAGCAGGCGACCATCGACCCAAAGCGGATCACGCTGTTCGAGCGCTCACTGGTCGGGAGCCTCGGCTACCGGCACGACCTGCCGCGGGTCGTGGAGCTCGTCGCTGCGGGGCGACTCGATCCCGAGGAGATCGTGGGCGCCGTGGTGCCGCTGTCCGAGGCACAGGAGACGATGCTCAGCATGGCGCAATCCCCGGGCGGCGCCATCAAGGTCCTTGTCGATCCGACGTCTGAGGAGTGTGCTTGACATGGCTACGCGTGAGAAGACGGCGCCTGCGGGGGCGCGCCGGTCGGGCCGCAGACCCAACAGAGAGCGGTGGGAGCGCCGCCGCGACGAGGTCGTGGACGTCGCCGCACGCCTGTTCGCCGAGCGCGGCTACCACCCGACGACGATCGACGACCTCGTCGAGGCGACCGGGCTGACCCGCGGTGGGCTGTACCACTACATCTCGGGCAAGCACGATCTGCTCTCGCAGATCCACAGCCGCTTCATCGACCCGCTGCTTGAGCAGGCCGAGTCGATCGCCGCAGCCGGCCATCCGCCCGAGGAGACGCTGCGGCTGCTGGGCGAGGCGTTGATGACCGACATCGCCACCTACACCGACCAGGTGACCGTGTTCCTGCACGAGTGGCGAATCATCCAGGAGGACCCCGCGTGGGCGGACATCCGCCGCTCGCGCAAGCGGTTCGAGGGCGTGATCGAGCAGGTCCTGCGGCGGGGGATACGCGAAGGCGCGTTCGACGTCGCGGACGTCCGCCTCACCGTGCTCGCGTTCCTGGGGATGTTCAACTACAGCTACCAGTGGTATTCGTCGGGTGGCCGCGTCAGCGCGACGCGCCTGGCGAAGACGTTCATGGACATCTTCATGGACGGGATCCGGAAGGGAAGCGGTCGGTGAGCGCAGCCGCCGTCACCAGCTACGGCTATCCGGCGGCCGACCGCGTCATCTACGGCGAGGGCGCGGTCGAGCACCTGGCCGCCGAGTGCGAACGCCTGGCGGCTGAACGGGTGCTGCTGATCACCACCCCGTCGCTGCGCGAATCGGATGCGGAGCTGGCAGTGCGGGCCGCGTTGGGCGAACGGTGCGCGGGTGTGTCGCACGAATGCACCCAACACGTGCCACTCGATTCGGTCAGCCGGCTGATCGCCTCGACGCGCGAGCTGGAACCGGACACGGTCGTCACCCTCGGTGGCGGATCGGTGATCGACGCCGGCAAGGCGCTGTGCGCAGCGCTCGCCCAGGGGTACGACGACGCCGCGAGCCTGTATGAGCACCGGATCGTGTTCGAGTACCCCGACCGGATCTCCCAGCGCCCGTTCGAGGGGGAGATGATCGGGCATCTCGCGATTCCGACGACGCTGAGCGCCGCCGAGTACGACGGGATCTTCGGTATGACGCACGAGGGCCGGAAGGACCTCTACAACGACTCCCGCCTGTCGCCGCGAGTCGTGCTGCTCGATCCCGATCTGACGCGGCTCACCCCGAGGGCATTGTGGGCCGGGTCGGGGATCCGGGCGCTCGACCACGCGGTCGAGATCTATCTGTCTCGCAGCGCCACGCCGGTGACCGATGCGGCGGCCCTGCATGCGGTGAAGCTCCTGTTCGCGCATCTGCCGCGTTCGGTCGAGGATCCGCGCGACTCCGAGGCGCGGCTCGGGTGCATGCACGCCTCGTGGCTGTCGATGATCGGCGTCGAGAACGTCACCCTCGGTCTCAGTCACGGCATCGGCCACCAGATCGGCGCGCGCTGCGGCGTCCCCCACGGCGTCACCTCCTGCGTGATGCTCCCCACCGTCATGGAGTACATGGTCACCGTGATGCCCCAGCGCCTGGCGGACCTCGCCCAGGCGATGGGCGCCACGAACTCGAGGATGCCCTCGCAGCTCGCGGCCGAGGCACCCGCGCTCGTGCGCGAGTTCATCGCGTCGCTCGGACTTCCGACGACGCTCGAGCAGGTCGGCGTGGCGAAATCGGACTTCGAGCTGATCGCGGAGGACGCGATGGGCGATTTCGTCGTCGCCTCGGCGCCCACGACCGTGTCCAAGGCGGACATCGTCGATCTGCTCGCAAGAGCCGCATGAGTCTCACCGACCCGCTCGTACATCATGCGGACCGCTTCCCCGAGCGGGTCGCGCTCGACTTCGAGGGGCGAACGACGAACTGGGCACAGCTGCTCGAAAACGTGCGGACGAGCTCCGCGGCGCTGGCCGCTGCAGGTGTCCAACGCGGCGACGTGGTCGGCGTGTTGCTGCACAACTCGGATCGCTTCATCGAGCTGATGCACGCCATTGCGCACATGGGGGCGATCTTCATGCCGCTGAACTGGCGCCTGGCCGGGCCCGAGCTGTCCTACATCCTTTCCCACGCGGGGGCATGCGCGGTCGTCTCGGAACCCGCGCTCGAGCCCCTGCTGAGGCCGGTAGCGGACGAGATCGAATGTCGCCGGTTGCGGATCGGGACGGGCTCCGGCGAGGGCTGGAGCGACCTCGATGAGCTCTCCCGGGACGTGGAGCCGCTCGTGGAGCATGTCCACGTGGAGCCCGGCGACGTACACCGGCTGATGTACACGTCGGGCACGACGTCGCGCCCCAAGGGAGTGATGATCACCTACGCGAACCTCGAGGCCAAGAACGTCAGCCACATCGTCGAGCTCGGCATGACCGCCGGCGATGTCAACCTCGTGTGCGGGCCGCTGTACCACGTCGGGGGGCTCGATCTGACGACCACCACGATGATGTTCATCGGGGCCCCGAGCCACATCCTGCGCCGCTTCGAGCCCGGCGCGGTGCTCGAGGCGATCGAGCGCCACCGGGCCACTCACATCTGGATGGCGCCGGTGATGATCAACCAGGTGCTCGCCGAGCCGACGCTCGGCCAACGGGACCTGAGCTCTGTCCGCGTGATCATCGACGGCGGCGAGAAGATGCCGATGCCGCTGATCAAGCGGGTCGTCGAAGCGTTCCCCAACGCTTGGTTCGCGGATGCGTACGGCCTGACCGAGACCGTCAGCGGCGACACCTTCCTGGACAAGGCGCGGATGACCGACAAGCTCGGGTCGGTCGGCAAGCCGGTCATTCACACCGAGGTCCAGATTGCGGGGCCTGACGGCGAGTCGCTCGGAGCCGGTCAGGAGGGGGAGGTGCTGCTGCGCGGACCGAAGGTGTGCAGGGGGTACTGGCGCAACGAGGAGGCGACACGACAGGCACTTCGCGACGGCTGGTTCCACACCGGCGATGTCGGCGTGCTGGACGAGGACGGTTTCCTATACATCGTCGACCGCCTCAAGGACATGATCGTCAGCGGTGGGGAGAACGTCGCGTCGTCCGAGGTGGAACGCGTGCTGTACGAGCACGACTCGGTGCACGAGGTCGCGGTGGTGGCGAGACCCGATCCCCGCTGGCACGAGGTCCCAGTGGCGTACGTGGTGCTGGCCGACGGCGCCCACACATCTTCTGACGAGCTCGCTGCGCACTGCCGCGAGCGGCTGGCGAGGTTCAAGGTGCCCAAGGCGTTCACGTTCATCGAGGCGCTGCCGCGCAACCCCTCCGGCAAGGTGCTCAAGCGCGAGCTGCGGGATCGCGAGCTCGAGCCGCCAGCTCCTGGCCCATCTCGCGCAGCTTGAAGCGCTGGATCTTCCCCGTCGGGGTCATCGGAAAGCCGGACACGAACTCGACGTAGCGCGGCACCTTGTAGTCGGCGAGACGGCCCTTCGCGAATGCCCGCAGATCCTCGGGGCCGAGCTCTTGATCGCGCCGCTGGACGAACGCCGCGCCGACCTCGCCCAGGCGGGTGTCGGGGACGCCGACGACGTATGCCTGCACGATCTGGGGGTGCTCCGCGAGCGCGGCCTCGACCTCGGCCGGGTACACGTTGGCGCCGCCGACGATGAACATGTCCGACTTGCGACCGGTGACCTCCAGGTAGCCGTCCGCATCGATGCGGCCGAGGTCCCCGGAGTGAAACCAGCCGCGGTCGTCGATCACCGCAGCCGTCGCGTCTGGGTTCTGGTAGTAGCCCTGCATCACGCAGTGGCCCCGGACGCAGATCTCGCCCTCGGCGTCCGCTCCGAGCTCCGTGCCGTTGTCCAGGGAGACGACCTTCACCTCGAAGTCGGAGACCGGGACGCCCTTGCCCGTCCGGACCACGCTGAGCGGATCCTCTGGTCGGGGAAACGTGGTCACAGAGGTCGTCTCGGTCATCCCGTAGACCGGGAGCAGGCGGCCCATCCTGAGCGTCCTTATGACCCGCTCGATCAGCTCGGGCGGGTTGGACGCGCCCCCCATCCAGCCCGACTGAAGCGAGGAGATGTCGTGCCGAGCGAGCTAGGGATGGTTGATCGACGTCGATGAAATGAGTGGGGATCCCGCTGAAGGTCGTGATCCGCTCGCGCTCGATCAGCTTCAGCGCTGCCTCCGGGTCCCACTGGTCCATCACCACCAGTGCCCCGCCCGCGAGCAGCGCCGGCAGGATGCCCGTGAAACCGCCACCCACGTGGAAGAACGGCAGGTGGCCGAGAATCCGGCTCTCGGGACCGACGTCCATCCACTCGGCGATCGAGCACTCGTTGCGCAGAATCTGATGGGAGTGGACTGCGCCCTTCGGATGGCCGGTCGTGCCCGAGGTGTAGACGATGATCGAAGGCTGATCGAAGCCGACGTCGGCGGCGAGCGAGTCGAGCTCGTCGTCTGAGACGGTCGCCCCCGCCGCGATGAAGTCGTCGAACGGGAGCGACTGCGGGAGCGCGCCGCCCAGCATCACGATGCGGCGCAGGTTGGGGAACGCTGAGGTGTCGGGAGATCCGTCGCCGGCCGGGATCAGCCGGTCGATCATCACCGCGTAGTCCATGCCGAGGAACTCGTCCCGCGCGAGGAGCAGACCCGACTCGGATTGGCGCAGGATGTAGCTCGCCTCTTCCTGCTTGTAGCGGCTGTTGATCGGGACCAGGACGGCGCCGATGTAGGCGGCGCCGAACCACGCAAGGATCCATTCGAGCTGATTCGGCAGCCAGACCGCGACGTTGTCGCCGCTCCCGACGCCCTGGCCCAGAAGGGCCTTCGCGAACGCTCGCGCTTCGGCGTGCACGTCAGCCCACGTCAGGCGCCGGTCCGACGCGATCAAAGCCTCTCGGTCGCCGTGCGCTTGCGCCGTGCGCTCGACCTGCTGCGCGATCGTGATTGGCTCCCAGCGGTAGCGCCGGCCTGGTGGACCACTGATGATCAAGAGTGACCCTTGTATGAAACCTTCCGCGCCCGGTTGCAACTCTCGCTTTCGCTAGTCGGGCGGGAGATCCGTGGCAGCCCGTAGCCTTCCTCCGCATGTCGCGCCCGCTGCGGTTCGATCCGATCGCCGAGGCTCGCCGTCAGTGGGATCGGCACTGGGGGAACGAGGCCACGCCCAGCATGGCGGCGGTCACGTCGATCATGAGAGCCGAGCAGATCATCATGGCGAGGCTGAACGAGCAGCTCGATCCGCTCGAGCTCACCTTCCCCCGGTACGAGGCGCTGATGCTTCTGTTCTACAGCCGGAAGGGGGAGTTGCCGCTGGGAAAGATCTCCGACCGGCTGCAGGTGCACCGTGCGAGCGTGACCAATGTGATCGACCGGCTGATGCAGTGTGGATACGTCGAGCGCATCAGTCACGAGCGTGACCGCCGGGCGATCTTGGCGCGGATCACTCCGGAGGGCAAGAGGGTCGCGCGGAGGGCAACCAAGCGCCTCAACGACGCCCGGTTCGGGACCGGTCCGCTCGATGACGCGGCGTGCGAGGGGATCTATTCGCTGCTCGAACCACTCCGCCGCGCGGCTGGCGACTATGGAGCGCTGGAGGACGCCTAGCTGGGAGCACGGCCCAACCGGGCGGGCCGGGGCAGTAGAGAGGAGGGAGTGGGACCACCCCGGCCCGCTGAGCGGCGCTTGCGACCCTTGGGCATCTCAGCCCTGGGCCGCCTTCAGCTCTCGTCCGGTTGTATCGATTCAGCCGCCGGATCCTCACCGACGCAGCGAGGCCTGCCCGGCGACACAGCGGAAGTCTCGCTCGGTCAGGCCGGATCTACAGCTAGCGGACTTGCTAGTCCATCAGAACGCGGGCGCCTCGCGGTAATCGCCCCAGACCTGTTGGAGCGCTTCGACGATCTCACCTTCAGTTGCGTGGACCCGGGCCGCGTCGAGCAGCAGCGGCATCAGGTTGTGAGCGCTGTCGGCCGCCGCCTTGAGGTGGGCGAGTGCGAGTTCGACCGCCTGGGCGTCACGGCGGGCGCGGAAGGCCTTGAGGCGGTCGACCTGCTTGTGCTCGAGCGCGGGATCGATCCGCAGGAGCGGCAGTCTGCTCGGCGTCGCCTTCGGTGTAGCCGTTGACTCCGACGACGATCCTCGTGTGTGCCTCGACCTCTCGCTGCAGGGTGAACGCCGCATCGGCGATCTCGCGCTGCGGGTAGCCGCGCTTAACGGCCTCGACCATCCCGCCGAGCTGGTCGATCTTCGAGAAGTACTCATACGCCTGCTGTTCGAGGCGATCGGTGAGGGCCTCGATGAAGTAGCTGCCCCCGAGCGGATCGATGGTGTTCGCGACCCCGGTCTCGTGGGCGATGACCTGCTGGGTACGGAGGGCGATCCGGACGGCTTCCTCGGTCGGGAGAGCGAGCGCCTCGTCATAGGAGTTGGTGTGCAATGACTGGGTGCCGCCGAGTACTCCGGCGAGTGCCTCGATCGCGGTGCGGACGATGTTGTTGAGCGGCTGCTGGGCGGTAAGCGAGACTCCAGCCGTCTGGGTGTGAAACCGCATCAGCCATGACTTCGGGTTCGTGGCGCCGAAGGTCTCACGCAGCTCGCGCGCCCAGATCCGGCGTGCGGCGCGGTACTTGGCGATCTCCTCGAAGAAGTCGATCTGTGCGTTGAAGAAGAAGCTCAGCCGGGGCGCAAAATTGTCGACGTCGAGGCCCCGCTCGACCGCCTCCTCGACGTAGGTGAGCCCGTCCTTCAACGTGAACGCCAGCTCCTGGGCTGCGGTCGAGCCGGCCTCGCGGATGTGGTAGCCGCTAATGCTCACCGGATGCCACTGCGGCATCTGCTCCGAGCACCACTCGATCAGGTCTCCCAACAGCCGCATCGCGGGATCGATTGGAAAGCACCACTCTTTCTGCGCGATGTACTCCTTGAGGATGTCCGCCTGGATCGTCCCGCTCAGACGTTCTGCAGGCACCCCCGCTCGCTCGGCCGCGACGACGTAGTAGGCGAGCATGATCGCCGCAGGAGCATTGATCGTCATCGAGACGCTCACGTTTTCGAGGTCGATCCCGCTGAAGAGCATCTGCATGTCCTCGACCGTGTCAATCGCGACGCCCTCGCGGCCAACCTCTCCCAGCGACCGCGGCGAGTCGGAGTCGTGCCCCATCAGGGATGGCATGTCGAACGCCGTCGAGAGCCCGGTCTGGCCGTGGTCCAGCAGATACCGGAAGCGCGCATTGGTCTCCTCGGCGGTGCCAAAGCCCGCGAACTGGCGCATCGTCCACAGCCTCCCGCGGTACATCGAGGGGTACACGCCGCGAGTGAACGGATACTGGCCCGGGAGCCCGATCTGATCCGAGGAGGGGAGGTCCGCGTCGGTGTACAGAGCCTCGATCGGCTCCCCCGAGAGCGTCGCGAACGGAGCGTTGCGTTCCGGCGCTGCCTCGTAGGCCTCGCGCCAGCGCTCGAAGTCGGGTACGGCCGGTGGGCCCGGTGATACGGCAGTCATCGTCGTGAGCATCCCTTCAATTCCTGAGAGACACAGGAAATAGGCGTAGTTGCAATAGTTGAACTTCCAACTAAATGGTACCCTCTGTCGTACCCCCACACAAACTTGTCTGAAGGAGCAATCGATGAGCGCCTCAGTGATTGGTGTAGTCGGAGCCGGATTCATGGGAACGGGTATCGCCGAGTCGGTCGCAGTGGCCGGCAAGCACGCTCTGCTGTACGAGCCCAGCGAGGAGCCACTGGCCCGATCCCGGGACCAGCTGCGCGCCTCGATCGCGCGGGCAGAGGCACGAGGCAAGCTCACCGCAGAGGAGTCCGCCGCCGTCTCTGATCGAGTGATCTACACGACGCGGCTCGAGGACCTGAAGGGCGCTGATGCGGTGATCGAGGCGGTCACCGAGGACGCCCGCGTGAAGGGCGAGTTGTTCGCCACGCTCGATGAGCAGCTACCCGACGCCCAGTTTCTGGCCTCGAACACCTCTTCGATCCCGATCGCCGAACTGGCGGCGTGGACCAAGCACCCGGCACGGGTGCTGGGACTCCATTTCTTCTCGCCGGTGCCTGTCATGAAGCTCGTCGAGGTTGTGGTCGCGCTCGACACGGCGGATGCCACCGTGAATGCGGCGTCCGCGTTCGCCGAGGAGATCGGTAAACGGCCGATCCGCACGAAGGACCGCTCTGGGTTCATCGTCAACATGCTGCTGGTCCCGTACCTGATGGCCGCGGTGCGGATGTATGAGGAAGGTTTCGCCTCGCGAGACGACATCGACACTGGGATGAAGCTCGGCTGCGGGCACCCGATGGGCCCGCTCACGCTGTGCGACCTGATCGGCCTCGACGTCCTCTACGCGGTTTGCGACTCGCTCTATGAGGAGTTCAAGCGCCCCGAGTACGCGCCTCCGCCGCTGCTCAAGCGAATGGTCGTCTCCGGGCACCATGGACGCAAGACCGGCCGTGGGTTCTACGAGTACGCGGCAAGTCATGCCGCCACACCCGCCGCCGCCTGACGACCCTGTCCTTCACACCGCTCGCGACAATCGGCGGCGCAGCTCAGGCTGCGCTCCACCTGGCGTTCTACCCCTTGCGACGGCGGTCGTTGTGCTGCACAGCCAGCAGGTGCTCAAGAAGGCCGACTATCTGGCCTGAGCGGCTGAGCGCCTACTAAACACGGCCCCGGATAGGTCCCACTAACCGTCCGATGGTCCTCCAGTCGGGGGATGGGCAGCCCTTCGAGACATATCCGTTC
>CAWCIB010000005.1:0-526674 GCA_963795505.1 uncultured Actinomycetes bacterium | reverse complement strand
CGGGTGTAGCCCACTGCGTTAGCGGCCGCAGCGACCGATTGGCTTCTCGTTTCCGTTGAAGGGAGGCGTCCGCTGGGGCACTAGAGCACAACCCCGAGGTCGACTTCTAAGTCCGCGGGCTGCTGGCTAGCGAAGGCCTGCCAGTGCTCGCTGGCACGGAGATTGGGAGGGCCGTCGGCGACGATTTCGCGAGCTTCTCGCGAAGTTATCCAGCTCGGCCGATGGCCACCCCAGCCTGTTACCGCTCCGCGAATGGTCCTTCGAGCACGATCGGGCCCGGAGCACTCGGGTGCGCATGCGTCTCGAGCGTGACGATGAGCCTCACAACGTCGGGCTAACTGCGCGTGCTGAGCCGTGCCTCTGGACGCGTGGGCTCGAACAGCTCGATCGGGTTTCCGGCCGGATCCTCGAGCAGGATCTGCTTGCCGCCGAAGCCCGTGATGATGTCGTTGCGGAAGCGCGCTCCGGACTTGCGCAGCAGCTCAACAGTGCCGTCGAGATCGTCGACCTCGAGCATCACTCGGTTCCAGCCGCCCGGCGCCGGCTTGCTTCCATCCGGCATCGCCTGCCCGCCACCGCCGGCGCCGCTCGGCGCGCTTAGCGCGAGCCGCAGGTCCCCGCGCGTGAGCATCGCGAAGGTTGGGGCGGGGTGCATTACCTCGTTGAAGCCGAGCTGCTCGCGGTAGAACGCAATCGCGGCGTCGACGTCGTCGACGATGTAGCGAACGCTGACGGTAGCCATGGTTCCTCCTTGTCGGTCTTTCCCCTCGGGCGTCACGTGTACAGCTCTGGGTCCTGTTCGTCGATCTGCACGACCGTCCCATCGGGGGCGCGGACGAACAGCGACCGTCCCCACTCCTGGTCGACGACGGTGCCCTGCGGAGGGAAGCCGGCCTCGCGCAGGCGACGCTCCAGCGCCTCAAGCGGCTCCTCGGCGATGAAGCTCACGAGCATCCCATCGCGTCCCTGGCCGTCGGCGGCGGTCGTGGTGTCGTGCAGGGCGAGCTCGCCGCCACTCGCGGCGAGCTCGATCCAGTGCCCGGTTCGGGCCCGCGCCTGCACCTCCAGACCGAGCGCTTCGTAGAAGCGCATCGCTTCACCCACGTCGGGGACGAAGTGGATCGGACGGACCCTCATGGTGACTCCTCTTCGAGAGAGTCGAGGTGTTCGGTGAGCGCCACCTCGACAAGCTTGGACAGCGAGGTGGCGTGGTCGATCGCGGCGTGCTTGGCCCGCCGAATTAGCGTCGGGGGGAGATAGACGTTGAACTGTTGCTTCTCCGTTTCCCGCTCGGGCGAGGATGCCTTTGGCCCGGACGCAGCCACACGTCAATGCTAGCAAGCTAGCCCTGACATCTCGCTCGCCTCGGTACGACCGACGACGACGACCACATCGGCGACTTGCGAGCTATCCACGCGTTGCAGGGCATCAAAGCGAGCGAGCCGAAGGCCCGTCACCGGAGGAAAGCGGGTCCGGAAACCCGAGCGTCGCTGTCGCAAGTAGCCCAAGGCGGAAGCGAAGCCGCCGCAACGTTCGGTGCGCCTGTGAGTTAGCCCGAACGGGGAGACTGGAGGAAGCGCGCGACTTTGCGGCTGAGGTTTCGTTGTGGAGGCTGTGAAGCGTGTGGGGTTGCTTGTCTGCGTGGCGCTGATGATGGCTGTGTTTGCCTCGCCGGCGCTGGGCGCGTTTCCGGGGCGAGATGGGTTGTTGGCGGTGCAGCCGTTGCACGGCACGGGGATCGTTCTGGTCATGGCCAGCGGGCGTGGTGAGAGGCTCGTCCAGCCGTTTATTCCAGAGCTGTGCACAGGGTGTGGCCCTTCGTCACGGTTGCTTCGCCCGGAGTGGTCTCCGGATGGCCGTGATCTGCTCGTCGAAGCGGTGACGGCCGGAGCCACGGCAGAGGTAGCCACGGAAGACGCCCTGATCTATCCGGACGGGAGTTGTCTTGATTGCCGGCTTCCGGTCCTGGGCGCCGATGCGGTCTTCACTGACGACCCGACGCTCTTTACGGCGACCTCGTTGGGGTCGCTCTCCCGGGGACCGGAGCTGACTGAATACGGGATCGATGGACTGTGGAGGGGCACGCTTCTGTCACCCTCAGCACGGTGTCTGAGAGTCGGCGTGTGCGGACGTGATGTGTCTGAGGCGGCCTGGTCCTTGCGGGGCGAGTTGGCCGTGGTGCACGCGGGCCAGATATGGGTAGGACGGCTCCCTTGGCTTCGCCCGCTAGCCGCGGGGAGCTCGCCCTCATGGTCGCCGGACGGCAGCCAGATCGTGTTCGAGCGCGCAGGCTGGCTCTGGGTCGAGCGGATCCAAGGGCATTCGTTCAGGCGCTTGGTGGGAGGGAAGGCACCGAGCTGGTCGCCGGACGGGCGATGGATCGCGTTTTTCGACCAGCAGCATCGTCTGAGCGTCGTTGCAGCGAAAGGCGGCCGTGTTCGTCACGTCGGCGGTGTGACCGGCCGGACCGTTGACTGGCAGCCGCTGCCAGCCACCGCCCCGGTGGCCTGCCCCACACCCTCGGCCGGGATTGGACAGCAAGAATCGGACTATCAGACCGGCGTGCGTGCGCGCAATGACACTGCAACGGTCACCTGGGACAACGTTCATCAGCCCTCTCTGGCGTTCGTCTCGGGTTCCACCTGGAGCTTGATCGCTTGCCTTCGCGCCAACGGGCGCGATCGCGTGCTGGAGTCCGGCGGCCATGACTTCGAAGGAGCGACCGACGTCAGCCAGGTCGCTCTTGCAGGAACATTCGCAGGCGTGGTTCTCACCGGCGGCGGCAAATACTGCGACGGATTCGGCCAGGTCGAACTATTCGACCTGCGAACCGGCGAGCAGATTCAAGGTCGGGGAGGCGAAAACGTGCCGTGTGGCGGCGGTAGCGTATACATGGAGCTTGTGCTCGGCAGCGACGCAGTTAGCGCCGTCCACTCGACCACACAAGGTTCCGACTCTAGTGGCAATCCCTGCAGCTGCGGGACCGAACAGATTCAGGCCAGCGACAGCGCCGGCGTGCACACACTCGACAGCGTCACCCAACCCCAAGGCTCGCCACCGGCCCTGACCAACCTCACCCTGACCGGAGACAGCCTCACCTGGCAGCACAACGGCAGCCTCCGGAGCGCTCAGCTGCAACCGTAGAGCGGCCACCACACAGCCGGCCGTCGCTGCCCCTTAGTTCGACGACCGACAGCCCGTGTGCGAGATCACGCGACGCCCGCGCCGCGGGCGTCGTCCGGGACCAAGATCACGGCCCCCTCGGTCCGGATCCGAAGGCCGACATGTCCCCAACGGGGTCCCAACTTCGGCAAATATGACCCTGGACGACCCGACTTAACCTGACCGAATCCCTAGTGACCAAGGGCCCTAGGGCTTCCCGGGGTGAAACTACGGAACCGAAGGTCGGGAGTTCGAATCTCTCCGGGCGCGTTGATAAGCCCCGCGTAGGGAAGCCGGATCCGCCTCGCTGCTTCAGCCGCCGCGTCGTGCGCGCGTGGAATGGGCGAACCGGTCGTCGTGCGTGGGCGGCTCTGCTGTCGGGTAGCAGGGACGATGTCTAGCTCCTGAGAGGAGATCCACGCGATGGATGGACCCGGCAAGAGCAGCGGCTCGGGCCGAAGTCGTAAGTCGAGCGGCCCACGCTCGTGCGAGTTCCTGACCGGCATTGGGGCACGCTCGGACGTCTAGCCGATGCGGCGCGATCGCGAGATACTGATTACCGCGTACCGAGACGGGCCGCTGCTGGTCCGCGGCCCGATCAAGCTGCTCACGGACGGCGAGCAGGCCGTCGAGCCGCGACGCGATCCGGTGGCGCTGTGCCGGTGCGGCAAGTCACGGCTGCGCCCCTTCTGCGACGGAACCCACAAGCTGATCGGCTTCACGGCTCCCGGCGCCTGAGGAGGGCGCGAGCAGCGAGCGACGTTCCGAGCGCCAGCAGTCGAGCACATGAGATGCCCATCGGCCGCCGACCAGCGACAGTGCTCTTGCCCCCCAGACGATCGAGTCCGCGAGCTCTGGCTGCTGCCGCGCCAGCCCGCCTGCCAGATCGACCGCGGCGATGTTCTCGTGCACCGCATCGGCCTCGACGTGCTCATCGAAGAACAGCGTCGCGTCGCCATTGAACGCCAGCCGGCGCAGCCCATCTGCGATGCGGCGATTGGGGATCGAGGAGGTCATCTCGAACAGGGCCAGATGGCCGACGATCGCACCCCTTAGACGTCGGTGCAGACCGAACAGCGACATAAGGTTGACCGTGGCGAGCGTGATCCCAGGGATCACGTCCAGGTAGTGGTTGTAGCCCGACTCGAGTCCGACGGCGGCCATCGCCCTGGCGAACAGGTCGGCGTGGATCCACTCCGGCCGTCCGCCGCCGTACTCGTCGGCCTGGACCTCGACGAGCGCGGCCTTGGGCGCCCCGGTGAGGCGGGGAATGGCCCATGAATGCGGATCGGCCTCCTTGAGCTGGTAGGCGGAACGATGCACGAGAAACTCATGCACCTGCTCAAGCGTGGCCTCACGCTGGATATAGATCGCAAGCGCGCCGCTATCGGCGTCGGCGATTGAGCGCAACTCTTCTGCCACGTTCTCGCTGGCTGGTTCGCGTGGAACCGCTTCGCTCAGCGCGTGCTCGAAGCGATGCTCTAGCGCCTGGCGCAGCGCCAGCAGCGATGGATTCCATTCCCAGCGGTCCTCGACGCCATCGAGCCCCCGATAGTGAAGCTCGTAGCACAGGTACAGCGCCAGGTGGAGGTCCTCGTCATCAAGCGGATCGCTGTCAGCTGTGGGCACCGGAGTTGGCAGCTCGTGGGGCTCGCGGCGAAGCTCCTCCAGCAGCAACTCTGACTCCGGGCCTCGTGGGGAAGGGAGCCCTGTCATATGCCCGCCGAGGCTACCCTTCAAGCGGCTCTGCGAAGCGCTCCGCGAGCCAGTGCGCGAGCGCCCGCACCCCGCTCTGCTGGGCGACCGCACGCTGGGCGAGCGCGCCGTTGCGCTCGATCATCGATGCGGCACTGTCGAGCTCGGCTCCGAGGTCCTTAGCCACGGGTAGGAGCTCGGCCAGCAGCGCTTCGAGCAGCTCGCGCGTGGGCCGTCGCCGTCCGGTCGCGAAGTCCACCATCTCGCCGGTCACGCCATCGCGGCACGCAAGCCATCGGTTCTCGTCGATCATCCACGTCGGGTGGACCGGCAGTACTTCGCCCCCCTCGTGCCGATGCCCAAGCCACGCGACCAGCGCCTGGATCACCCACGCCACCGCTGTCGCTTCGCTCGCCGTGCTCTGGGCGTCGGGAACGCGGAACTCGACCGTGCCGAATTCGGGGTGTAGGCGCAGCTCCCACCACCACCTGCTCGCGTCTTTGAACGTGCCCGTCGCGGATCCCCACTCGAGGATCTCCGCGTATTCCTTCCAACTGGCGATCGCAGGCGGCACGCCCTGTCTGGGGAGCAGCGTCGCGATCCTTGGCCGTACCGACGCCAGCCCCGAGTCCTGACCTTCGTAGAACGGGGCGTTGGCGGCCAGGGCGGCCACGAGCGGCAAGTACGACCTGGCCGCGTTGTAGACGCTAAGCGCACGTGTCGGATCGCCGACCGAAACGTGCACATGCAGGGCGCAGACAAGCTCACGCTGCGCGACACAGCGATACTCGGTCGCCAACGCGCGGTAGCGCGGCGAGTCTGTCAGCCGCCCGACCGCGGGGCTGAACGGATGCAGACCGGCTGCGCCGAAGCGAGCAATACTCCTGGTGACTTCGGCGAGATCTCGGCGCGCACATGCGAGCTCGGTGCCGGCGGCCGTCGCCGTCCGATGGGGTTGAGTCATGATCTCGAGCTGCGACGCGGGGAGCTCTGGCTTGAAACGAGAATCGCCCTCGAGGAGCGCCAGCACCTCGCCGGCACGCGGGGCCAGATCAAACGTGTCCGGCTCGAGCACCATCACCTCGTCTTCGAGCCCGACCGTGTACGGCTCACCCTGCTCGAAGGGGGCCTGTAGCTCCTCCTGGTCGGTCATGTTTTCAGTTCCCGTCGGCGGCTAGAACCCGCGGGTGAGGATCCTGACCGCTCCCGGCGTGTTTAAGCCACGCAGCGACAGCTGGCTGCTCGCCACTCATGTCGCCAACCAGCGGCTACCGCGCGATCGGACCGTGCTGGACGTGTGCACCGGCTCGGGCATCCTGGCCGTCACCGCAGCCCAGACGGGTGCGGAGGTGACGGCTATCGACGTCTCTCGCCGCGCCGTGCTGGCGGCCACTATCAACGCCAGGCTCAACGGCGTCCACGTGAGGGCGTTGCGCGGCGATCTGTTCGGACCTGTCCGAAGCCGGCGCTTTGACCTGATCGTCTCAAACCCTCCATACCTGCCCGGTGACGACGCAGCGGTCGGAAGCCACAACCAGACGCGTGCCTGGGAGGGCGGTCGGACCGGCCGCCGTGTGCTCGACGCGATCTGCCTCCAGGCTGCCGCGCATCTGCGACCTCGCGGCGTCCTGCTGCTCGTGCACTCCTCGGTATGTGGTGAGCAGGCAACGCTCGCGGCGTTGGAAGCGACCGGTCTCGAGGCGCAGACCGTCGATCGCCGGCCGGGGCCGCTCGGTCCACTGCTTCGCTCCCGTGCCCAAGCGCTCGCTGAGCGAAGTCTCCTGACTCCAGACGGAGGCGAGGAGCTGCTCGTAATCCGGGCGACCGCGCCGACCTGAATCCGGTAAGCATGGCAGAGGTGAAGGTGCTCCTGATGGCGATGCGCGAGGGGCCGAACGGCCCCAGCACTCCGCACCCCGAGGATCGCTACTCCCAGGGCTGAGCGACGCAGTCGCGACAGGCTTGATAAGAGAGCGCGATGCGCTTCTCGATCAACATCCCCAACTTCGGCGAGTTCGCCGATCCGAGGACCGTGGCCAGGGTTGCGGCCGAGGCAGAGCAGGCGGGCTGGGACGGGTTGTTCGTTTGGGACCACGTCGTTCACCGCAAGAGCGAGCGCGCCGACCAGCCGTTTGGTGACCCGTGGATCCTCTTGACCGCTGCGGCGCTGGCGACCTCGCGACTGAGATTGGGCACGCTTCTGACTCCGGTCGCCCGTCGCCGACCCGAACAGCTCGCGCGCCAGGTGGCCACACTCGACTCCCTGAGCGGCGGTCGGGTGATCTTCGCGGCCGGGCTCGGCGCGCCGATCGAGGACGAGTACGGCAGCTTCGGCGACACGACCGATGCGGTCATGCTCGCCGAGCGCCTCGACGAGGGCCTCGAGCTCCTGGCCCGTTACTGGTCGGGCGAACAGGTCGATCACAGCGGGCGGCACTATCGGGTCGACGCCGTCCGGCTGCTGCCCGCGACCGTGCAGCGTCCCCACCCGCCGATCTGGATCGGCGGCTACTGGCCGCATCGCCGCCCGATGCGGCGGGCCGCCCGCTGGAACGGGGTCGTCCCGCTATTCGAGACCGCAAGGCACGGACAGATCCCGCCCGTCGATCAGGTTCGAGAGCTCGTCGCGTACGTCCGCAACCACCGTGGCGACGGGCACGACGGACCGTTTGAGGTCGTGCTCGGCGGCAAGACGCCCGGGGACGAAGCGCAAGCGCGCGCGATCATCGAACCGCTCGCCGAGGCGGGTGCCACCTGGTGGGACGAACGTCAGCTTCAGACCAGCGACGACCTCGACCGGGCCACGCCGGTGCTGCGGCGGATCGCCGCAGGACCGCCTAGCCCGGATTAAGCCGCAGAGGCCACAGGCTCTCGCACGAAGCCCGCGATCAGCTCCGCCAATCGCCGTGGCTGGTCGATCGAGACGAACGTGTAGCTGTCCTCGATCCGCTCCAGGCGGGCGTTGGGGAAGTCCCCAGCCAGCCGCTCGGCCCAGCTGAACTTGAAGAAGCGGTCCTCGGGCGCCCAGGCGATCAGCACGGGCTTGGTGAAGGTCGCGAACTGGGCCGCCGCCCCGAGCGTGTAGCGCTTGTCGATCCCGCGCATCAGCGCAGCGAGCTCGCGACGGATGCGCACGTCAGTCTGGACCGGCCGCAGGAATGACCTCATCACCGCATCGTCGATCGGCTTCTTGCTCAGCCAGCCGTAGGCGATCGGCAGCCGTTGGGCAAACCGGGGCCGCATCGAGTTACCGACGGCCCAGAGCGCACCCGGGACCCGTCCGAGCGACATGAGCGGGACGAACGCGGCCGGCGGGAAGTGCTCGTAGCAGTCGCACGGAGTCAGCACGAGCCGCCCGATGCGCTCGCCGTAGTGGATCGCAGCGAGCTGGCTGAGCGCACCCCCGGTGTCGTTTCCGACCAGCGTGACGCCATCGAGTTCGAGCGCGCCGAGAAAGTCGGCGATCAGCTTTGCGACGCCGGCCGGGCTCAGGTCTGCTCCCGGCTTGAGCGGCTGGGTATGTGAGCCGAGCGGAAGGTCGGGCGCGATCACGCGGAAGTCCTTCGCGAGCAGATCGGCGGCGTCGGCCCACAGCAGCGAGTTGACGAGCGCGCCGTGAACCAGCACGATCGGCTCGCCGGTCCCGAGCTCGCGGTAGCGGATGGTCCCCTGGGGCAGGCGGGCTTCGCGCTGCTCGACCGTTGCGAACGATGTCATCTTGATCGCCTCCTGGACGAAATTTGCTGGCTGAAGCGCGACACACGCGGCTTCCACGTGCAGCTAGTATCTAACATACAATCTGTATGTCCGAGCGTGAGGACGATCACACAGAGGAGAAGGCGACCCGCTCGCGGGTGGCCGAGCGGGTTGAGGACACTCGGGAGGCACTGATCTCTGCGGCGCGCGAGCTGTTCGGAGAGCGCGGCTACGGCGCGGTCGGCACTGAAGAGATCGTCCGCCGAGCCCGCCTGACTCGCGGGGCGCTCTACCACCACTTCAAGGGCAAGGAGGATCTCTTCCGCGCGGTCTACGAAGCGGTCGAGCGCGAGCTCGTCGAGCAAATCGCCGCCACGGCGCTCAGCGCTGGAGACCCCGTGCAGGCACTGCGAGCCGGAGCGCGCGCGTTTCTCGACGCCTGCGAGGATCCGTCCGTGCGCCGGATCGCGCTGATTGACGCACCATCGGTGCTCGGCTGGGAGCAGTGGCGGGAGATCGGTATGCGCTACGGGCTCGGCCTCGTGCAATCGACGCTGGAGGCGGCGATGGACGCGGACCTGATCGAGCGCCAGCCAGTGATCCCGCTCGCACACCTACTGCTCGGCTCGATCGACGAGGCCGGGATGCTCGTCGCCCGTGCGGACGACGGCGGGCGAACGAAGAAAGATGTAGGGGCGGCCGTTGACCGCTATCTCGATGCGCTGTTAGCTTAGGCGCGTGTCGACCAACGCGGACCCGATCGCCAAGCTGCGCGACATGGTGGGGGCACAGCGCGGGCCGACCGAGTGGCGGACCGTCACGCAGGAGGACATCGACGCGTTCGCGCGGATCACCGGTGACCATCAGTGGATCCACGTCGACGTCGAGCGCGCGCAGCGCGAGTCGCCGTTCGGCACGACCGTCGCCCACGGAAACCTGACGCTCAGCCTGATCGACGGGCTGCGCGAGCAGCTGACCGCTCAAGATCCGGCCGATCGCGAGCAGATCGCGCTAGGGGTCAACATGGGCTGGAACCGCGTGCGCTACCCGACGCCGGTGCCCGCCGGCAGTCGCGTTCGTGCAACGGCCGAGCTGCTGTCGGTGGAGGAGAAGGGCGGCGGCTGGTGGGAGATCGTCGACCGCTTCACGGTCGAGGTCGAGGGCGCCGACAAACCCGCTTGTGTCGGGGAGAGCGTCGGACGCTTCCTGTTGCGGGACGGAACTTGACGTAGCCGCCCGCGTCGATCATTGTTTGAGTCATGAGCGGGAGGCTTGCCGGCGCGGCGGGCAGCGTGCTGATGCTGCTCTGCATGGCGACCACGGCGCGTGCGTACGCGCCGGTCGACCAGCCTGGACCGCCACTCGACGTCCCGAAGGCAGAGCTCCAAGCCGCGCTCAACTGCCCGGCTCCGCCATCCGCGGCGACCCGCGACGTGGTCCTCCTGATCCCGGGCACGACGGTCGACCCCGACCAGGCGTATGGCATGACCTGGGAGCCGGCACTGACGCGGCTCGGGATGCCGTATTGCACGGTCACGGTGCCCAACCACACCGACGGCGACATCCAGATCGCCGCTGAGTACGTCGTCTATGCAGTCCGCGCGATCGCCAGCGCGTCGCATCACCAGGTCCAGCTGCTCGGCTGGAGCCAGGGGGCCAGCACGCTCCCGCGCTGGGCGATCCGCTGGTGGCCCGACATCCGACCGCAGATCGCAGGGCTGATCGGGATCGCGCCGGTCAACAACATCGGCTCGGTCGTCGCCAACGGCGATTGCACGGCAGGGATGTGCGACCCCGCGGTCTGGCAGCAGGCGGTCGGCGCGCAGTTCATGGCAGCGCTCAACTCGGGCCAGCAGACCTTCCCGGGCATCGCGTACACAGTCATCTACTCGCGCGTCGACGATGTCGTCACGCCCGACGTCACCGGCGCCCTGTCGGTCCTGCCGCCCGGCCCGAACGTCACCAACGTCGCGATTCAGGACCTCTGCCCCACCGACCTATCGGACCACCTGTCGATCCCGGCCTCGCCAACCGCCTATGCGGTCGCGGTCGACGCCCTCGAGCACCCAGGCGAGCCCGCCGACCTCGCGGACGTCCACGTCTCACAGCCCTGCCTGCCGGGAATGATGCCGGGCCTCTCATTCGCGAACTTCCTGACCTGGGAAGCTGGAATCGTGGCGCCCCTTGCGTCGCGGCTCACGACCGGGATGGTCAACCACGAGCCCGCGCTGCGGTGCTACGTGACGGCGAGCTGCCCCACGAGCCAGCGGCTAAATTAGGGGTGTGGCGGAGCACTTCCAGCGTCCCGACTGGTTCACGAAGAACGTCTTCAACCGAATCGTGGCCGGTTTCACCCGCCTGGGGCTCAGCGTGTACGGCTCAAGCGTGCTGGAGGTCAAGGGCCGCAAGTCCGGCGAGTGGCGCTCGACCCCGGTCAACCCGCTGCGCGTCGACGGGACCTCCTATCTGGTCGCCCCCCGGGGCCACACCCAGTGGGTCAAGAACCTGCGGGTCAGCGGCGAGGGCAGGCTGCGCGTCGGCAGAAAGACGCAGCCGTTCACGGCAACCGAGCTGACCGATGACGAGAAGCCCGCGCTGCTGCGGGCCTATCTGAAAAAGTGGAAATGGGAGGTCGGGACGTTCTTTGACGGCGTTGGGCCCGACTCGTCCGAGGAAGAGCTGCGCCGGATCGCGCCCGACCACCCGATCTTCAGGCTCACCTAGCCAGACTGGAAGAGCACCTCGTCGTAGTCGAGCGAGGTGCTCCGCAGGGCGCGCGAGACGACTGCGTCCGTCAGCGTCACCGGTCGGGAGGAGACGAGGCGTATGACCGAGAACTGGAGCACCCGCCTTCGCCACAGCTCGTGTAGCCCAGGAATGGCGTAAGTCGCCTGCATCCTGGACGGCCATAGCTCGCAGGTCCCCCCGTACCAGCAGATCGGCGAGTGGTGGCCCGATTTTGCGATCACATCGAGCTCAGTGACCCTCAGCGTTGCCGAGCGTTGCGCGAGACCAAGGCCCGGCGAGTGCGCTTTGGCACCGACCGCCCAGAACTTTGCACCTGGGAGGTACAGCGCGAGGGGCAGAGCGTCGCCGTACTCCTGTATCAGGATCGCGCGTGCGCCGACGCCCGGCGCGGGACGGGTGCCGAGGACGCGGGCGACCAGCCGCCAATCCGGCCGCTCGAAGCCACGATCGACGGCCACGCTGCCCGCCGCGAACACACCGATGGCGCACATGACAAAGGCAGCCGCAAATCCCGCGCGGCGTGCAGCCAGCCCCGCGCTCACAACGACCGCTGCCGGGAGCCACAGCGCGAGCAGATTGCGCGTGATCAGGTCGTCGACCCCCACCGCCACCAGCGCGAGCATCAGCGCGAATCCGGCCAGCGCGAGCATCGCCACCGTTCCCGCCCCGCGCACCCGCCACGCGAGCGCCAGGCCGCCGAGCGCGCACGCCCCTGAGATCCACGCGAGCACCGCGTAAGCCGACGCCTGGAAGCCCACGAGGAACTGCGGGATGATCTGGCCCAGCCGAGAGCCGAACGCCATCTGGTGGATCCACACCAGGTGCGAGGCCGTGTCCTGACTGATCGCCAGCGGCACGAGCGCGAGCCCGCAGGCGACGACCACGGCTACCCCTAGTTGCACTGAGCGACGCCGTCGGTGGGCCACAAGCAGCAGCGCCGCCTGCGGGGCGACCGCGAGCGCCGCGAAGTAATGCGTCGCGAGCGCCAGCCCGCACGCGACCGCCCAGATCCCGAGCGCACGCGGCGTTGGGTGCTCGCGCGCACGGGCGAACGCCAGCAGCGCGACCGAGGTCAGCAACACGAGCATCGCGTACGCGCGGGCCTCCTGCGAATACCAGATCAGCAGCGGGTTGCAGGCGGTCAGCGCCGCGGCGATCAGTCCCGCCCGCTCGGAGAAGAGCGTGCGGGCCGCCGCCCAGGCGACGGGCACCGTCGCGATTCCAGCGAGCGCCGACAGTGAGCGCAGCGGCGCTTCGGTGAATCCGAAGACCCTCGCCCACACCCACGCGATGCAGTAGTAAAGCGGGGGGCTCGATTCGGTCTGCGGGATCAGCCCGAGCATCCTGCCGAGCGAGAAGTGGAGTAGGTGCGCGGTGGTTCCCTCGTCAACCCAGAACCCCTGGTGCCCGATGCGGAAGAAACGGAGTGCGGCGGCCAGCACGGTCAGGCCAACGACGGCAGCGGCGAATTGGCTGACCCGCGGGATGGCCACCGCTCGCAGCGAGCGGCGTCCCTGGGAGGCGATTGTCCCGACGCTCACGCGCGAGGATGCTACGACTGGGTAGGGTCTTCACACATGGCCGAACCACCCAACCTTGCACGGATCGCCGGCGCCACGGCGCGAACGCTGCTTGCCTTCGGGAGGCGCGTCCCCGGCGCGGGCGGGCTGCTGGCCAATTCGCTTGAGGACGCGGTCAACGGCCGGATCGTGATGATCACCGGCGCCTCCTCGGGGATCGGACATGAGGCGGCGCTCAAGGTCGGCGCTGCTGGAGGCAAAGTGCTGCTGGTCGCACGCACCGAAGAGAAGCTCCGCGAGGCCGCCGCTGAGATCGAGCAGCGCGGCGGCATCGCACACGTGCACCCGTGCGACCTGTCGGATACCGAGGACCTCGACCGTATGGCGGCAGAGGTGCTCGAGCGCCACGGTCACGTGGACATCCTGGTCAACAACGCGGGCAAGTCGATCCGCCGCTCGGTCAACCGCTCCTACGACCGCTTCCACGACTTCCAGCGCACGATGGCGCTCAACTACTTCGGGCCGGTCAAGCTGATTCTTGACCTGCTGCCGGTGATGCGTGAGCGCCGCTCGGGCCACATCGTGAACATCTCGACGATGGGGCTTCAGACCAACACGCCCCGCTTCTCGGCCTACCTCGCCTCGAAGGCCGCGCTCGATGCCTTCTCGCGCTCGGTCGCAGCCGAGATCATCGATGACGGCGTCCACATCACGACGGTCTACATGCCGCTCGTGCGCACGCCGATGATCGCGCCGACGAAGATCTACGACCGCTTCCCGACTCTTTCACCCGACGAGGCGGCCGACCTCATCATGGAGGCCATCCGCAAGCGCCCGAAGCGGATCGCGACGACCCTCGGCAACCTCGGGCAGCTGTCCTATGCGATCGTCCCGGGGGCTCAGGATCTGGTCGTCAACCGTGCCTACAAGCTGTTTCCGGAGGGCGGCTCGTCGGAGCCCGAGACCGCCGAGCAACGCGCGTTCGTGCGCGCGACGCGCGGCGTGCACTGGTAGCGACCGCTTAGAAGTGGCCGACGACGCCGTTGGCGGCGATGCGCCGCGTGTCATCGGGCGCCGGCCGCAGGATCATGACCTCGGCGGGCACGCGCTCGAGCAACCAGCGCAGATCGTCGGCACTCAACCCGACGCGAGGGCTGTCGGTTGCCGAGACGATCACGCGATCGAACTGCTCCTGCTCGAGCACGTGACTCAGCGCTTCGCGGTAGGTGCGGCCACGACCGACGCGAGCGTCGACGGCCACTCCCTGGCTGCCGGCGCGCTGCTCGATCGCCTCGAGCAGCGCCATCCCCCCGTCGCACTGGCCCGGCAGCGGCGAGTCGAGCGGGAGGTTGCGCGGCACCCGCGCCAGCAGCGCGGGCATGATCGTCGCGTCCTCGGCCTTCGCGAGCCGCACGGCGGCCTCGAATGCCCGGCGGGAGATCGCCTGGCCGGTGAACGGGAGCAGGATGCGCTTGACCTGCGGGCCGCTCCGCCCGCGCGCCGGCTTGCGACCGTGGGGAGGCAGCCAGAACCCGGCCGCGAGCCCGGCCACGACGCATGCGAGCGCGATGACGACGATCGCGACAGCGCTCATTGCTCGTCCTTTGACTGGCGTGCGGCGCGGTCGGCCACGATCCGGACGTCGACCCCGGGAAGCAGCTCCATCAGCCGTTGTGGGAGCGGCGTGCGCACCCGCGCGACTCCGCGCGGCGGCCGGGCGCGCCCCATCAGCACGTAAGTGGTCCCCTGGCGGCGGCCAAACTCGGCGACGGTCGCGGCGACGTCGTCGGACTCCTCGACGAACAGGCGCGCGCCCAGGATCGACGCGAGCTGGCCGAGGGCAGCCAGTCCCCGCTCGTCTTCGCTCGACATGTTCTGCGCCGGGTGCTTGACCCACAGCAGGTCGAGGTCGGCGCCGAGCCGCTGGGCCGAGCGCCAAGCACGCCGGACCAGCCGCTGCGCGCCCGGGTACGGCTCGACGAGCGCGAGCAGGCGCTCCGAGACCGCCTGGGGCGCCTCGGCGGCGATCGTCTCCTCGCGCGAGCCGATCGGCTCGGCGGTTGTCAGCCGCTTGTGCCCGACCTCCTCGGCCACCTGACGAAGCGCCACCTCGCGCAGCGCCGAGAGGTTCTCGACCTTGAAGAAGTTGTTGAGCGCGGCATCGATGCGCTCGGCGGGATAGACCTTGCCGGCCCGCAAGCGCAGGAGAAGCTCCTCGGGCGTTAGATCGATCATCACGACCTCGTCCGCACGCCCAAGAACGGCGTCCGGGATCGTTTCGCGCACGCGCACCCCGGTCAGCTCTGCAACCTGGTCGTTGAGCGACTCGAGATGCTGGACGTTGAGAGTCGACATGACGTCGATCCCTGCGGCGAGTACGTCGTCGACGTCCTCGTAGCGCTTGGCGTGCTCGACGCCGGGCGCGTTGGTGTGCGCCAGCTCGTCAATCAGGCAGAGCTCTGCCCCACGATTCAGGATCGCCGGCAAATCCATCTCCTCGAGCGCAGCGTTGCGGTACGTGACGCGACGGCGCGGGACCACCTCGAGTCCCTCGGCGAGCGCCGCGGTATCGGCGCGGCCGTGAGCCTCGAGCAGCCCGATCACGACATCCCGACCCGCCTCGAGCTCCGACTGCCCCTCGAGCAGCATGCGGTAGGTCTTGCCGACCCCCGCCGCCATCCCGAGGAACACGCGGTGGTGTCCCGTCATGCGCCCAGCAGGTTATGCACCAACAGGTCGATCAGCTTGATCCCGATGAACGGGGCGATGATCCCGCCGAGGCCGTAGATCCACAGGTTGCGTCGCAACAGCGCGCTCGCACCGATCGGGCGGTAGCGGACGCCGCGCAGCGACAGCGGGATCAGCAGCGGGATGATGATCGCGTTGAAGATGATCGCCGAGATGACCGCGGACTTCGGCGTCCCGAGGCCCATGATGTTGAGCACGTGCAGTGGGCTCTTGCTGCCCTTGGTCGCCGCCCAGGTGGTGACGAAGATGGCCGGCAGGATCGCGAAGTACTTGGCGACGTCGTTGGCGATCGAGAACGTCGTCAGCGCCCCACGCGTGATCAAGAGCTGCTTGCCGACCTCGACGATCTCGATCAGCTTCGTCGGGTTGGAGTCGAGGTCGACCATGTTCCCCGCCTCGCGCGCGGCCTGGGTGCCGGTGTTCATCGCCACGCCAACGTCGGCCTGAGCGAGTGCGGGAGCGTCATTCGTGCCATCACCGGTCATCGCGACCATCCGGCCGCCCGCCTGCTGCTCCTTGATCAGCGCGAGCTTCGCCTCCGGGGTGGCCTCGGCCAGGAAGTCGTCGACGCCGGACTCCTCGGCGATCTTGGCCGCTGTCAGGCGGTTGTCGCCGGTGATCATGATCGTCCGGATGCCCACCGCGCGCAGGTGGTCGAAGCGCTGGCGCATGCCTTCCTTGATCGTGTCCTTCAGATAGATGACGCCCATCACCTGCGAGTCGCGAGACACCGCAAGCGGCGTTCCGCCCTCGCGACCGATCTTGTCGAGGGCGGGCCGGAGCTCCGCGGGCGGCCGACCGCCCTCATCGGAGATGAAGTTGATGATGGCGTCGCCAGCGCCCTTGCGCAGCTGGCGGCCGTCGAGGTTGACCCCGCTCATCCGCGTCGTCGCGCTGAACGGGACGAACTCCGCGTGTAGCTGCGCCATGTCGTGCTCGCGGATGCCGTATTGCTTGGCGAGCACGACGATCGAGCGACCCTCGGGCGTCTCGTCGGCGAGCGAGGAGAGTTGGGCGACCTCGGCCAGGTCGGCTTCGGCAACGCCGGGCATCGGAATGAATTCGGATGCGAGCCGATTGCCGATCGTGATCGTTCCGGTCTTGTCGAGCAGCAGCACGTCGACGTCGCCCGAGGCCTCGACCGCGCGCCCTGACAGCGCCAGGACGTTGCGGCGCACGAGCCTATCCATGCCCGCGATCCCGATCGCCGACAGCAGCGCGCCGATCGTCGTCGGGATCAGCGCGACGAGCAGCGAGATCAGCGTCGTCTCCGAGATCGCGGTTGAGGCGAACAGCCCGAACGGGCGCAGCGTGGCGACGACGATGATGAAGATCAGCGTCAGCCCGGCGAGCAGGATGTTGAGCGCGATCTCGTTCGGGGTCTTGCGCCGCGCGGCGCCCTCGACGAGCGCGATCATCCGGTCGAGGAACGAATGTCCGGGCTCCTGGGTGATCTCGACCACGATCCGGTCGGAGAGCACGCGCGTGCCGCCCGTGACCGCGCTGCGGTCGCCGCCGGATTCACGGATCACCGGCGCTGACTCCCCCGTGATCGCCGACTCGTCGACCGACGCGATCCCCTCGATCACGGTCCCGTCGCCCGGGATCAGCTCGCCCGCCTCGACGACCACCACGTCGCCCTTGGTGAGCTCGGAAGCCGGGCGCGTGGTGCCGTCCTGGAGGGTCGCGATCGTCTCCTGGCGCATCGAGCGAAGCGTGTCGGCCTGGGCGCGGCCCCGGCCTTCTGCGAAGGCCTCGGCCATGTTCGCGAACACGACCGTCAGCCACAGCCAGACCGAGATCACGAATGTGTACCAGGCGGGGTCGTTTCCGCCGAGCGCCTTGCCGCCGAACACCTGGATGAGCCACGTGACGGTTGTGATCACGGCGCCGATCTCGACGACGAACATGACTGGGTTGCGGATCTGCCGGCGCGGATCGAGCTTGGTGAAGCTGTCGATCAGCGCGCGCACGACGATGTCGCTGCGGAACAGCGAGATCGCACGCCGCTCGTGCGGGGCTTGGGGCTGGGGCGAGCCGTCAGTTATCGAACTCGCGCTCATGTGGAGATTCGGTCGAGGGCCAGATTCAGCTCGAGCACGTTCACGCCGGGTTCGCCGGAGAAGCCCAGGCCGCGGCCGTGGGTGTACTTCGAGATCAGCGATTCGACCTGGTTCATCGACAGGTGGCGGACGGCGGCGATTCGGTAGGCCTGAATGTCGGCGTCGGCAACCGAGATGTCTGGGTCGATTCCGGACGCGGAGCTGTTGGCGGCGTCGACCGGCACCTGCCCGGCGCCCGTGACGGCCGGGTCATACCACTGCGAACAGTTGCCCGAGCTGGTCAGCGTCGTGGCGCAGTTGAGACCGAGGTAGGTCTGGATGTTCGACCGGATCGCGGTCAGCGTCGCCTTGCTGTTGGGGCCGAGGTTCGAGAATGCGGTCGAGGCCGCGTTGTCGGGCGGCGTGGTCGCTGACGGGCGCGACTGGAAGTACTTCGGGTCGGGGTTCGTGACCGGGTTGCCGTTCTTGTCTACCTGCGGCTTGCCGTGCTTGACGATCTGGTCGGCCCACAGCTGGCCGATGATCTTCGAGCCGACGAGCTTTCCGTGCACATCGACCTTCTGGCCGTTTGCATTGCCCGGGAATGCGACCTGGCTCACGCCGGTGACGACCAGCGGGTACGCGATCCCGAACAGCAGCGTCAGCACGACGATCCCGATTGCGGAGCTGATGATGTCTCTGCGCATCAGTAGAGGTGTCCGGTCAGGCCCTGGACGATCGGTCCGAGCAGGAGGGCCGGGAAGAAGGTCAACGCGCCCACGAGGATGATCACGCCGACCAGCAGGAACGCGAACGTGCCGTTGTCGGTGCGCATCGTGCCCAGACCCGCTGGGCTGACCCGCTTACCCGCCAGCGCGCCGGCGACCGCGAGCGCGAACAGGATCGGCGCGTAGCGCGCGAACATCATCGTGAAGCCGCCCAGCAGGTCGGCGAACTTGATCCCGTGGGCGCCGAGGTTGCCCGCGTTCGGCTGGATGTAGCCGCTGTAGCCGGCGAAGGCGGAGCCGTTGTTGTTGGCCTGTGATAAGTAGGCGTAGAAGGTCTCGGAGAACCCGCCTGGAGACACGCCGGCGGCCGTCGAGAGCGACGCCCGACCGGCGTGCGACGCGGTTGCCAACGCGGTCGAGAACAGGGCCGACAACGGCGTGATCAAAAGGCCGATCGCGACGAGCTTGATCTCGCGGGCCTCGATCTTCTTGCCGAGATACTCCGGCGTGCGGCCAACCATCAGCCCCCCGATGAACACCGCCAGCAGGACGTAGAGCAGGATCGAGTAGAGGCCCGTGCCGACGCCGCCGAAGATCACCTCGCTTGCACTGAGGTTCGCCGCCGGGACCGCGCCGCCGATGCCGGTGAACGACTCGACCGCACTGTTGACGGCGCCGCATGACGTCACGGTTGTGACAACGTCGAATAAGGCGGAGCCTGCGATTCCGAAGCGCTGCTCCTTGCCCTCGAGGTTCCCGCCGGTCGAGCCGTGCATGACGGCCGTGTGAAGTCCGGCGGCGTGCTGGGCGGGCGAGCCATGCGCCTCGGCGATGTAGGCCACAGCGGCGCCGGCCAGGAACATGCACATCACGACCGCAAAGATCGTGTACCCCTGCCGGCGGTTGCCGACCATGCGGCCGTACATGAAGATGAGCGCGGCCGGGATCAGGAGGACCAGCAGCATCTCGAAGAGGTTCGTGAACCCCGTCGGGTTCTCGAACGGGTGCGCCGAGTTGGTGTTGAAGAAGCCGCCGCCGTTGGTTCCGACCAGCTTGATCGCCTCCTGTGAGGCGACCGGCCCCATCGCGATCGTGTTGGACAGCCCCGTCGGTCCGTTGAAGCTCAGGTAGTGCCCGAAGTTCTGGATCGAGCCTTGGAAGACGAGCACCATCGCGCCGATGAAGGAGATCGGCGCCAGCACCCACAGGCAGGTCCTGACGAGGTCGTACCAGAAGTTGCCGAGACTCTTGCCGCTGCGCCCGATGATCCCTCGGATCAACGCCACAGCGACCGCGATTCCGACCCCAGCCGAGAGAAAGTTCTGGACGGTGAGCCCAGCCATCTGGCTGAAGTAGCTCATCGTCGTCTCCCCGCCGTAGAACTGCCAGTTCGTGTTCGTCAGGAACGACGAGGTCGTGTTGAAGGTGACGTCCCACGTGCCCGAGTGGAAGTGCATCGGGTTGAGCCCGGTGAAGTTCCACAGCGTCTGGGTGCGCAGAATCAGGTACAGCAGCAGCCAGCCGGCAAGCGAGAAGATGATCAGGCTCTTCGCGTACGCCTTCCAGTCCTGCCCGGCGTGCGGGTCGACCCGCAGGATCCTGTAAATCAGGCGCTCGGGCGTCCCGAACAGCGGATCGAGGAACGTTCGCTCGCCCATGTAGACGGCCGCCATGTAGCGGCCGAGCGGCGCCGCGAACACGGTCACGAGCAGCGCGAAGCCGAAGATCGTCAGCCAGCCGGTGAAGGTCACGGCCTCAGAACTTCTCGCCCCTCAGGAGCGCGTACAGCAGGTAGACGCAGACGACCACCGCGATGATCCCCACGAAGAAATCCGCCGCGCTCATGTGAGCGATGAAGGCCCCCAGCGGGATGCTCATACCCGCTCGAGCCCGATGATGATCACGTAGAGGAGCGCGAACATCACGATCCCCAGAACTACTGCTACGACGTCCATGCAGGGATCGTGGCCGGTGACTTGTCAAGGCCACGTGCAGAAACGCCCGCTGGCCGTAAAGATGCTGTGAAGACCTGCGCGGTGTGTCAGCTGCGCTTGGGCGCGGGCACGTACGCGCGGTCGCGCGCGCCCGCATAGAGCTGGCGCGGGCGCACGGTCGTCTGCTCGGGATCCTGGACCATCTCGAGCCACTGGGCGATCCAGCCTGCGGTGCGCGCCAGCGCGAACATGACCCCGAACATGTCCGGGGGCACGCCGATGGCTTCGTACGTGAGGCCCGAGTACAGATCGACGTTGGGGTACAGCCTGCGCGATGCGAAGTAGTCGTCTGCGGCGGCCTGCTCCACGAGCGCGTCTGCGATCTCGAGCAGAGGGTTGCGACCAACCGACTCGTACAGCGCGTCGAGCTGGCCGCGAAGGATCCTCGCGCGGGGATCGAAGGTCTTGTACACCCAGTGCCCGAACCCCATCAACCGGTCCTCGCCGTTCTTCACACGCGACAGGAACGCGGGCACATCGTTCACAGATCCGATTCGCCTCAGCATCGTCAGCGCGGCGCGCGCGGCGCCGCCGCGCATCGGGCCGGATAGCGCGGCGATCCCGGCGGCAACCGCCGAGTAGGGGTTGACGTGCGTCGATCCGACGGCACGGACGGCGGTCGTCGACGCGTTCTGCTCGTGATCGGCGTGCAGCATCATGAGGACGTCGAGCGCGCGCTCGTGAGCGGGGTTCGGCTCGTATTTGAGCTCGCTCATCCTGAACATCATCGAGAGCACATTGCCCGCATAGCTGAAGTCGTCCACCGGATGCACGTAGGGCATGCCGCGGTTGTGGCGGTAGGAGAACGCGACCAGCGTGGGCATCTTCGCGAACAGCCGCACGACCTGCCGCTCGCGCGCGCCCTCGTCATGCACCTCATCCGCGTCCGGGTAGAAGCTCGACATCGCGCCGACCGCCGCGGCGAGCATCACCATCGGGTGCGCGTCGTAGCGAAAGCCGCCCAGGAAGTCCTTGAGGTTTTCGTGGACGAAGTTGTGCGTGGTGATCTCGTGCGCCCATCGTTCGTACTGCGACGCGGTTGGAAGCTCGCCGTAGATCAGCAGGTAGGCGACCTCCAGGAACGAGCTGTGCTCACACAGCGCCTCGATCGGATAGCCGCGGTATTGGAGGATCCCCGCCTCGCCATCGATGAAGGTCACCGAGCTTCGGCACGTCGCGGTGTTCGTCAGCCCCGGGTCGTAGGTGACGAGCGCTTGCCCGCCGTCGGCCGAGAGCTGGCCGATCAGCTCCGACGCGCGAACCGATCCGGTCTCGATCCCGAGCTCGACGCTCCGCCCGGTGCGGTTGTCGGTGACGGTGAGCGAATCTTGGCTTTCGTTCTCGATCTGGCCCAGGTTACGACCTTCGAGCACTCAGCCGAGCTACGGGAGCGCAGCGCCTGGGAAACGGGCAAGCACGGGCCTTACGCCGCGAACCGGTAGCCGACTCCCGGGTCGGTGCGGATGAAAAGCGGTCCATCCGGGGGCTCGATCTTGCGTCGCAGGTTGGCGACGTGGGCACGCAGAACCTGGGTGTCCTCGCCGTAGCCCGGACCCCAGACCGACACCAGGAGCTCGCGGTGGGTCATGAGCCGCCCGCGGTTGCGGGCCAGCGCGCGTAACAGGTCGAATTCGGTCTTGGTCAGATGGATCTCTGCGCCATCGCGGCTGACCATCCGCTTTGAAAGATCGATTTCGAGCCCGTCGGCAGTGATCACCGCCTCGCTCGGTTCGGGCTCGGTGCGGCGTAGGTTTGCCTCCAGCCGGGCGACCAGCTCGCGCGGGCCGAACGGCTTGGTTACGTAATCGTCCGCGCCGGCCGCAAGCGCCCGAACCTTCGCGTCCTCGTCTCCCACTGCGGATAGAACGAGGATCGGCAGCTCGCTCCACTCGCGCAACCGACGAGCCACCTCGATGCCATCGATGTCCGGTAGCACGAGATCGACGATCGCCGCATCCGGGTTGTTGACCGCCGCGACGTCGAGCGCCTCCTCGCCGGTCGACGCCGGCAGCGCCTCGAAACCAGCGTCGCGCAGGATCACCCTGAGCGCGCGGAGGATCTGCGTCTCGTCGTCGACCACGAGCACCTTCGGGCTCATACCGGGAGCTCCACGGTGAACGTCGTGCCCTGACCGGGCAGCGACTGGACCGAAATCTTGCCGCCGTTGGCCTCGACGAATCCCTTCGCAATCGCCAGCCCCAGGCCCGACCCCGTCCACGCGTCGCCCTCGGACTGGGGTCCGCGGTAGAACGGCTCGAAGATGCGCTCGCGCTCACCGGGTCCGATCCCCTCTCCCTGGTCCACAACCCGAACGATCACCCGCTCACCCATACGACGCGCGTGGACAGTGACCGGTGAACCGTTGGAGTAGCGGCGTGCATTCTCGAGGAGGTTGGAGAACACCTGCTCGAGCTGAGCTGCGTCCGCGCGCAGCGCCGGGACGTTGTGGTCGATCGACAGCCGGACGTCGCCGTTGGCGCCAGCCCCGGCATCGCGAGCGGCGAGCAGCACCTCCTCGATCGAGATCCAGTCGCGCCGCGGCGTGGCACGACCGGCCTGAAGTCGAGACAGATCGAGCAGCTTGTCGATCAGCGCCGACAGCCGGCCGCCCTCTTCCACGATGGCCGCACGGAGTTCCTCGCGCTCGGATTCGGTAAGGGAGGAGGCGCCGAGCGCATGCCCAGCGGCGACTACGGCCGTCACCGGCGTGCGCAGGTCATGCGAGACAGCCTGAAGCAGCGCAGTCTTGAGCTCGTCCGAGCGCCGCAAGGCCGCCGTCTCGACCGCCTCCGCCTGCACGGCGTCGCGATGCAGTGCGATCGCGACAAGCGCCTCGAGTGACGGAACCACATCGGAGCGCAGCCGGCGCGTCGTCTCGTCTGGGAGCTCGCGCGGCACAAGCAGGGTCGCGAGCTGTTCTCCGCCGGAGCCTCGCAGCGGGATCGCCTCGCGCCGGTCCGAACGCTCTACGGCTCCGAGCGAGATCGCGGCGGACGGGATCGCGAGCGCCTGGCTCACTCGGCGGGCGGTCGCGCGGAGCGCGTCCATGGTCTGCGTGCCGGCGAGCAGTTCGCGCGCGAGCCCGGCCGCGAGGTCGGCCTCCGCCCTGCGCCGGTCGGCCTCGAGCGCCCGGCTGCGAGTCAGCTCGGCCATCGTCGAGACGACGGCCGCGACGAGCACGAACGCTCCGAGCGCGACCCAGTTGCGGCTGTCGGCGATCGTGAACCGGTCGACCGGCGGTAGATGAAAGAAGTTGAATGCGGCGGCGCTCGCCAGCGAGGTCGCCAGCCCGAGCCAGAGGCCCCAGTAGGCCGACACGAGCAGCACCGCGGGCAGATAGACGACGCTCAACGAGACCGTCGGCGCGATGTGCTTGAGCCCATAGATCGCACCAGTCGCCGCGGCGACTGCCCCCGCCGCCACCGCGGCCCCGAGCCATAAAGGCGGGCGCTTACTGAACATGTCGCGAATGAGCGTACGCCGCTAAGCAGCCGGCGCCAGCGTTTCAGGCGCGCCGTGCTGCTGAAGGACCGCCGGCAATGAGATCGAGCCGTCCTCGCGCTGGCCGTTCTCGAGCAGCGCGATGATCGTGCGGCCGACCGCGACCGCTGTGCCGTTGAGCGTGTGGACGTGCGCCGGCTTACCGTCCTCGGGGCGGTAGCGGATGTCGAGGCGGCGCGCCTGGTAGTCGGTCGTGTCCGAGCAGCTCGTCAACTCGCGGTAGCGCTCCTGGCCGGGGAGCCACGCCTCGCAGTCGTATTTCCGGACCGCGGACGCGCCGAGGTCATTCACCGGAATCGCGACGACTCGGTACGGAATCTCGAGCTCCTGAAGGATCGACTCCTCGATCGCCAGCAGCCGCTCGTGCTCGGCCTGGCCCTGGTCGGGCTCGACGAAGCAGAACATCTCGACCTTGTCGAACTGATGGACGCGAAAGATCCCGCGCGTGTCCTTGCCGGCGGCGCCCGCTTCGCGCCGGAAGCACGGCGAGAACCCGGCGTAGCGCTTGGGAAGCTCGGTCAATATCTCGCCGTCGTGAAGCGAGGCGAGTGCGACTTCGGACGTCCCGATCAGGTACAGCTCGTCGTCGGCGAGCGTGTAGATCTGCTGCTCGGTGTCGGGGAGGAATCCGGTGCCGAAGAGCGCACGCTGCTTGACCAGCACCGGTGGGATCACGGGCTCGAAGCCCTCCGCTATGAGCTTCTCGAGCGCGTAGCGAACGAGCGCGAGCTCGAGCAGCACGAGCTCCCCCTTCAGATACGCAAAGCGCGTGCCGAGACCCGCACGGCGCGCTCGATGTCGATCCGCTCGCCGGCCAGCTCGAGGTGGTCGCGGCCGCTCTTGCCGGCCTCGCCGACCTCCTTCAGCACCTGCTCTTCGTCGGGCGCGTCATCGGCGGGCAGGTTGGGCAGCGACTGGAGCGCCCGTTCGCGCTCGGCCTGGATCCTTGAGACCTCGTCGGAGAGCTCGCGGCCTCGGGCAGAGAGCTGTGCGAGCTGCTCGCGCTCCTCCGCTGTGGGCGGACCCTTGCGGCCTCTGCTCTGGCGGTTGAGCTCGGCCTGGACCTCCTCCGCCTCGGCGGTCCGCGTGCGCCAGAGCTCGTCGAGCTCGAGCACGCGGTCGATCGCGGCCGCAGGCTCGGGGCCACGCCGCGCGAGTGCAGCCCGCACGCCGTCGGGGTCGTGGCGGATCAGCCTGATGTCGAGCACGGCCGCCTAGCGGCGCTTCGTCTTGGCCTTGGCCTTCTTGGTGGCCGCAGTCGTGGTCGTCGCCGTGGCGGTCGTGGCGACCGGCGCGGGCACGATCGGGGCGACGTCCTTCGTGCTGCACGGAGCAACGCCCGGAATGGCGGGAGCCTGACGACCCGAGTAGGTCGCCACGAACTGCGCCACGTCGATCGCATCCTGGCCGACAACCACGTTCTGGGGCATGATCGCGCCGGAGAAGCCTCCGTTCTCGATCGCGTAGAGCACCCGCGCCGCTGGGCGCTCGCAGCGAACGTTGAAGTTGGGGCCGTTGTTCGCCTGCGCGGTGCGCACGTTGACTGCCGAGCCGCGGGTGGCGGCGTAGGACAGCGTGTGACAGCCGGCGCAGCGCTCTGAGAACAGCACCGCGCCGGTGTGCAGCGCCGCCTGCGTTGACCCGGCCGGGCCATCGGCAACCGAGATCTTCTGCGTTCCGCACGCAGCGAGCGCGAGTGCGAGCGCGCCAGCGCCCACCGCGACAGATGTAACTCTGGCTGTCCGGCTCATGCGCGCGGGGATCATACTGGCGGCCCTGGCTCGGACGTCCGCCGCGCCGGCGCTCGCTCGCGCGGAAACAACCGCGGCTCTCGGGCCGTCTGGTGCACTGGGAAGGAAGCGCAGCCCCTCTGGCGAAGGTCGTCTCTGTCCCGGCGCCGGTCAATGAGACGGTCGCAAGACCGACAGGGGCCCTCCGGCCTCGACTCAAGCGCGATCGTCCCTCCAACGGCGGCAACCAAGGGGCCGGCGCCGGGCCCTCCGCCGCTATAACCACCGTGATGGAGCCAGACCCCGAGCTGTTCCGCGAGGTCTTCGGCCGCTTCGTCACCGGCGTAGCGGTCATCACAAGCGCGGCTCGCGGGGGCGCGGGTGGCATGACGGCCAACGCGTTCTGCTCGCTATCGCTCGATCCGCAGTTGGTGCTCGTCTGCTTTGAGAACGAGGCGCGCACGCTGCCGATCGTGCGCGAGGCGGGCCGCTTCGGCGTCAACATGCTGACGGCCGAGCAGGAAGAGCTGGCGGGCGTGTTCGCGTCCAAGATGCCAGAGGCCGAGAAGCTCGAGGGAGTCGCGCACCGCATAGAGCACGGCGTGCCGCTGATCGACGACACGCTCGCGTGGGCCGTGTGCGGGCTAGTCGAGCTGATCGCCGGCGGCGATCACACGATCGCGATCGGCGACGTGATCGCGATGGGCCTCGGCGAGGGCGAACCGCTGCTCTACTACGGCGGCCGCTATCACGCGGGGGCCCTTTAGCCCGTCCCGGCGGCCCGCGCCAGCAGCCCCACGACGACGAGCGCCGAGAGCGTCATCACGCCGATCTCGCGGCGCAGGATGGTCACGACGACGGAGCGCTGCTCGTCCGGTGGCAGCCGACCGACGTCGGCGGCTGAGTCAAACCCGCGCGTGTCGAGCACCATCTGGGCGGAGGCGAGCCGCAGCTGCTCGGCCAGGAACGACACCAACAGCGGCAGGACGCCGTAGAGAACGTGGAGTCCCGGGGCCTTGTGGTCGGTCAGTTCGGTGACGCCCCCGAGCGCGGCGGCGAGGACGACGACGGCCTGTCCGGCGCGGAGCAATCGCCAGAACCAGACGCTCTCGGGCTCGACGCGCCACCAGCGCCACGCCCCGTAAAGACCCACGAGCGCGTTGAGCGCCAGCGCGGCCACGCCGACGACGATGTGGACCTCCTTCATGGGGCACGAACGCCCAGGGGATAGCGGCATTTGGCACTAAGTAACATTCTGTTACAAGGTAGCTGGCCGGGTGATATAACGCCCCTGATGCTCAGGACTTACCTCCCGGCGATCGTGTTTCTGATTCTCGGTGGGGCGATGGGCTTTCTGTTCGGGATCCTGAACCTGATCGCGGGGCGACGCTCACAGCTTCCGAACCGCTCCAAATCCGCCCCGTATGAGTGCGGGCTGCCGTCTGAGATCCAGCGCGGCTTCCGGTTCGGGATCAGCTTCTACCTCGTCGCGATGCTGTTCATCCTGTTCGACATCGAGGTCATCTTCCTGTATCCGATCGCCGTCCAGCTGCGGGCGTTCGGGACGTTCGCGATGTCTGAGACGGTCGTGTTCGTCGTGCTGCTGATGATCGCGTTCGTCTACGTATGGCGGCGAGGTGCCCTCTCGTGGCGATAGAGCGCCAGCCGCTCAGCGATCTGCGCGTGCGCCAGCTCCAGGCGCGCGACATGCTGCGCGGCGACCTGACCGACGAGGAGCTCGAGCGCTACGTCGAGGAGCGCGTCCTGGTGACCACGGTCGACAAGGCGGTGGCCTGGGCACGCGGCAACTCGCTCTACCCGCTGACGTTCGGCCTCGCCTGCTGCGCGATCGAGTGGATGTCGCACGTCGGCCCGCGCGGGGACGTCGCGCGATTCGGGTTCGAGGTGGCTGCGTGCGTCGCCGCGGCAAGCCGACCTGATCTTCTTGTCCGGGCGGGTGTCGATCAAGATGGCGCCGGTGATCCGCCGGCTGTGGGACCAGATGCTCGAGCCCAAGTGGGCGATCTCGATGGGCGCCTGCTGCTCGTCGATGGGCGTGTTCAACAACTACGCGCTCGTACCTTCGGACAAATTCATGCCGATCGACGTCCACGTCCCCGGCTGCCCACCGCGGCCCGAGGCGCTGATGCACGGCATCCTGAGACTCCGCGACAAGATCCAGGGCAACCGGCGCGAAGGCTGGCGCGAGCGCTACGACGCCGTCGGCACCGAGGAAGTGCTCGCGCCCGAGTCCGGCGCGGCGATCAACCTGTACCGGCCAGGGGATACCGCCGGTGCCTGACGCAACAGGGCTCGAGCTCTACGCGCAGGAACTCGCGGAGGCGGTGCCGGACTCGATCATCGGGACCGACTTTCACCGCGGCCGCGCGACGCTGAACGCCGCGCCCGACAAGGTGCACGCCGTGCTCGAGCAGCTGCGGACGCGGGGCTACACGTTCCTCGCGAGCCTCCACGGCGTCGACTACTACCCCGAAGAGCCGCGGCTCGGCGTCCTCTACGAGCTGCTCGACATGGAGAAAGTGGATCGGATCAGCGTCAAGGCGCGGGTGCACACGGACAGCCCGCAGATCGCCACCGTCGTTGACCTCTGGGCCGGGGCCGACCATCCCGAGCGCGAGGTCTACGACATGTTCGGCGTCGAGTTCGACGGCCACCCCGACCTGCGACGCATCCTGATGCCCGAGGACTACGAGGGGCACCCCCAGCGCCGGGACTTCCCCATCGGCGGGGAACCCGTGCTGTTCACGTTCAACGAAGAACAGAACTACGGGAAGTGGCAGTGAGCCTCACGGAGGACTATCGCCGCCGCGAGGAGTCGGTCACGTTCTCGGCCGAGCCGGCCGGCGAGGGCGAGACGCACGAGCTGCTGACAATCAACATCGGGCCGCACCACCCGGCGACGCACGGCGTGCTGCGGCTGATCGCGACGCTCGAGGGCGAGGTCGTGCGCGACATCAAGCCGATCATCGGCTACGTCCACACCGGGATCGAGAAGACAGCCGAGGACAAGGCCTATTGGAAAGTCATCCCCGTGGTCGAGCGGATGGACTACGTGAGCTACTACTTCAACGCGCTCGCCTTCTGCGGGGCCGTCGAGACGCTGCTCGGGATCGAGGTGCCGCCCCGCGCGCAGTACCTGCGCGTCCTGCATCTCGAGCTCAATCGGATCATGTCCCATCTGGTGTGGCTTGGGACGAGCGCGCTCGACCTCGGCGCCATCTCGATGTTCTTCTACTGCTTCCGCGAGCGCGAGACGATCCTCGATCTGTTCGAGATGTCCTCCGGGCAGCGGATGCACACGCGCTACTTCCAGGTCGGCGGCGTGATGGAGGACATCCCGGTTGGTTTTGCCGAGAAGGTGCGTCGGTTCTGCAAGTTGATGCCCGTGCGCGCGGACCAGTACGCGGACATCCTCGAGAAGAACCAGATCGTGATCGAGCGGCTGCGTGACACCGGCATCGTCGAGCAGCAGCGGCTGCTCGACCTCGGCGTGACTGGGCCGCTGCTACGTGCGACCGGCAACCCGTGGGATCTGCGCAAGGCGCATCCCTATTCGAGCTATGACCATTTCGACTTCAAGATCCCAGTCGGCACGGTCGGTGACAACTACGACCGCTACCGCGTCCGCCACGCCGAGATCTACGAGTCGGTCAAGATCATCGAGCAGGCGCTCGAGGGCCTGCCCGAAGGGCCGTTCATCACGCCCGACCGCAAGGTCGCGCTGCCGCCTCGGCACGAGCTCGCGACGAGCATGGAGGCGCTGATTCATCACTTCAAGCTCGTCACCGAGGGCTTCCGCGTACCGCCGGGCGAGGCCTACTACCCGATCGAATCCCCGCGTGGCGAGCTGGGCTGCTTCGTGCGCGCCGACGGCTCGGCCAAGCCCGCGCGTGTGCACATGCGCGACCCGAGCTTCTCGAACCTCCAGGCTCTCCCGGACATGGTCAGGGACGCCTACCTCGCGGATCTCATCGCGTCCCTGGCGCTGCTCGACCCGATCCTCGGAGGGATCGACCGATGAGCGAGCGCGCAGCGTGAGCGTCCCGCGATTCGGTCACGGCTCGCGCGTCCCCGGCTGGGACGAGGCCGTCGACCTAACCAAGCCGCCCGCAACCGTCCCGGACCCGGCCACGACGCCGGTGCCGGCCGAGATGAGACGCGAGATCGTCGAGGCGATGGAGCGCTACCCCGAACGCCACTCGGCCGCAATTCCGGCGCTGCACGCCGCGCAGAAGTACCACGGCTATTGCTCGCCGGAGGCAATCGAGCAGGTCGCCGCGGTGATGCAGCTCACGCCCGCCTACCTGACGGCGGTCGCGACCTTCTACGACATGCTCGAGACCGAGCCCAAGCCGCGCCACGACGTGTACGTCTGCACGAACATTTCGTGCTCGCTGCGGGGCGCCGACGAGCTCTACGAGGCGATGCTCGCCGCGGCGGCCGACTCAGACGAGGTCAACGTGCGCGCATTCGAATGCCTCGGCGCATGCGACATCGCGCCGATGGCGTCGGTCGACGGCGAGTACGTCGGCCCGCTCGAGCCCGAAGACGCTGACCGGATCGTCGAGGCGCTCGACAATGGCTCCCCGGTGCTGCCGGACAAGCAGCTCCGGCGCCGCCCGAGCACCGACCCCAACGGCAAGCTCTTATTCGAGGGGATCGACGAGCCCGAGCTCAACACGCTCGCAGGTCTACGAGCGCCGCGGTGGCTACGAATCGCTCAAGCGCGCGCTGCAGATGAGCCGCGACGAGGTGCTCGAGAACATCAGCGACTCGGGGCTCCGCGGCCGCGGCGGCGCGGGCTTCCGGATGGGCCAGAAGGCCTCGTTCCTGCCCCATGGGGACATGGCGAAGTACCTGGTCTGCAACGCCGATGAGTCCGAGCCCGGGACGTTCAAGGACCGCGAGATCATGCAGAAGAGCCCCCACATGCTGATCGAGGGGATCCTGATCGCGACCTGGGCAGTCGAGATCGACACCGCGTTCATCTACATCCGCGGCGAGTACCAGCTCCAGGGCGACATCCTCGAGGCGGCGATCGCCGAGGCCTATGAAGCCGGCTACCTCGGCGAGCGGATCCTCGGATCCGAGCACACGCTGAAGCTCGTCCTGCACCGCGGCGCCGGCGCCTACATCTGCGGCGAGGAGACGGGGCTGCTCGACTCGCTCGAGGGCAAGCGCGGCAACCCGCGGCTGAAGCCCCCGTTCCCCGCGATCGAGGGCCTCTACCACGGGCCGACGCTGATCAACAACGTCGAGACGCTGTCGACCGTGCCGGCGATCATCCGCATGGGCGGCGGCGACTACGCCAAGCTCGGCACCGAGAGCTCGACCGGCACAAAGCTCGTGAGCGTGTCGGGCGACGTCCGGCGGCCCGGCAACTACGAGATCGAGCTCGGCACGCCCTCGCGGGAGATCATCTACGGGCTCGCCGGCGGCCCGCCCGAGGGTCGCGAGGTCAAGTTCTGGTTCCCGGGCGGTTCGAGCGCGCCGGTCCTGACCAAGGACGACCTCGACCTGGCCTACGACTTCGACACGATGGCCAAGGCGGGCTCGATGCTCGGCTCGGGCGCGATCATCGTCGTCGACGACTCGCACACCGTGCTCGAGGTCGCGCTCAAGCTGGCCAAGTTCTACGCCCACGAGTCGTGCGGCAAGTGCGTCCCCTGTCGCGAGGGCACGAACTGGACGGTCAAGATGCTCGAGCGGATCGAGTCGGGTGAGGCCACCCCGATGGACCTCGACATCATGGCCTCGGTCCAGACCGAGATCATCGGTAACTGCCTGTGCGTGCTCGGCGACGCGATGGCGATGCCGATCGGCTCGATGGTCGAGAAGTTCCGGGGGGAGCTCGAGGCCGAGATCGAAGCCGCCCGCGCGCGCTCAGGCGCCGGCGCGCTCGAGCACGTCGTCCCGCTCGGCGTCGCAGACGAGCACGCCGGGCCGCTCCCGGTCCACTGATGCCACGCCCCCGAGCCAACATCATCCAGCTGACGATCGACGGCCGCGAGGTCCGCGCACCCGAGGGCATGATGCTGGTCGACGCCGCCAAGCAGGGCGACGTCGAGATCCCGTACTTCTGCTACGAGCCCAAGCTCGGCCAGCCGGTCGGCGCATGCCGGATGTGCCTGGTTGAGATCGAGGGGATTCCGAAGCTCCAGACCTCGTGCTCGACGCCGATCAAGGACGGGATGGTCGTCCACACCCAGACCGACCGCGTGCGCTCCGCCCAGCACGCGGTGGTCGAGTTCCTGCTCGTCAACCACCCGCTCGATTGCCCGGTCTGCGACAAGGGCGGCGAGTGCCCGCTGCAGGACATCACCTTCGGCTGGGGTCTGGGGCGCTCGCGCTTCATCGAGCCCAAGCGCCACTTCGTCAAGCCGCTCGCGTTGAGCCCCGTGATCGCGATCGACCGCGAGCGCTGCATCCTCTGCTACCGCTGTGTGCGCTTCTCGCAGGAGATCGCCGAGGACTACCAGCTGATCTTCGCCGAGCGCGGCGCCCACACATTCGTCGCGACCCACGACGGCCATCCTTACGTGGCGCCGTTCAGCGGCAACATCGTCGAGCTGTGCCCGGTCGGCGCGCTCACCTCGCAGCCGTATCGGTTCCGCGCGCGGCCGTGGGACATCGAGGGCTCGAGCGGGATCTGCACGCTGTGCCCGTCGCAGTGCAACGTCGAGTTCACGGTCCGCGACGAGCGCGTCCTGCGCGTGCTGTCCCGCCACCACCCCGACGTCGACGACGGCTGGCTGTGTGACAAGGGCCGCTTCGCGTATCAGGCGATCCACGCCGACGAGCGCATCACCCAGCCGTTGGTTCGCGAGGGCGGCGAGCTGCGGCCGGTGTCCTGGGAGCGGGCGCTGTCGGCGGCCGCCGGCCTCGGCCGCCATCGAGGGCCACGTCGGCGCGCTCTGGTCGGCGGGCGGGCTTCGAACGAGGAGGGCTTCCTGGTCCAGCGCCTGATGCGCGATGGGCTCGAGTCCGCGGATGTCGACTCGGCCGCCTCATCGGTTCCGTTGGAGCTGCGGCGGGCGCTGGCCGACCCGGCGCGCCAGGCGACCGTGTCCGATTTGGAGTTCGCGGACGCCGTCGTCGTGGTCGGCTGTGAGCCGCTCGACGATGCCCCGATCCTCGACCTGCGAATCCGCAAGGGTGTGCGCCGCAACGGTGTTCGCTTGGCCGTCGCGACCGCGCGGCCGAGCGCGCTCGACCCGAACGCGGAGCTCGTGCTGCGATCCGAGCCCGACGGGCCGCCGGACTTCGAGCGGCTCTCGCAATTCATCCGCGAGGCGGGCGACGACGTGATCGTTGTGTACGGCGAGGGGATCGCCTCGGCGGCGCTGCTCGAGCTCGACGCCAAGCTGCTCGAGATCCCGTCGGGCACGAACGGCCGCGGCCTGCGCGAGGCAGGCGTGCTGCCGAACGCCGGCCCAGGCTACGGCGAGCCGGCGAGCGCGGGGCGGTCGGCGTCAGAGATCGCCGCGGCCGAGGACATCCACGCCCTCTACCTGTTCGAGACCGACCCGCTGCGCGATAGGCCCGACCGCGCGCTGTGGGAGAAGGCACTCCACGGCGCCGGGCTCGTGGTCGCGCACGCCTCGGTGCTGACCGAGGGCCTGCGCGAGCACGCCAACGTCGTCTTCCCGGCCGAGTCGAGCGCCGAGAAGGACGGCACGGTCGTGCACCCCGACGGTCGCGTCCAGCGCCTCCGCGCAGCGATCGGGCACCCGGGCGAGGTACGGCCCGGTTGGTGGGTTGTGGCCGAGCTCTCCAAGCGCGTCGGCCTCGACACCGGAGTCCTGACCAGCGCGATGGCCTTCGCCCAGCTGGTCGAGGCGGTGCCGTTCTACTCCGGGCTTACGCTCGATGGGCTCGGCGGCCGCGGCATCCGCTGGCCCGAGCGCGAGGAGGCGTGGGACGCCGCTCGCGGATCACGAGACGACAACATCCGTGCTCCCGCTCCCCGATGCCCGGAAACGGGCCACCTGGGTCGTCGGGCGAGGGCAACGGCGAGGCCGGCCAACGGTGCCCTGAAGCTCGGCCGCTACAAGCCGATCTGGGCCGACCCGGCGGTAGAGATCTCCCCCGCGCTTCACTACACGATCGCCCGCCAGCAGGTCGAGCTCTCCCCTGAGGACGCAACGCGGCTGGGGATTTCAACCGGCGACGTCGTTGCGATCTCGCAGAACGGAACCCGCCTTCAGGGGAGCGCCCAGGTGCGCTCGGGCGTGCCCGAGGGCGTTGCCTTCCTCGCCGAGGGGATCGCGGCTGAATCCGCCAACGCGCTCACCGAGCCGACGGTCGAGGTCAGCAAGCAGTGACGCTGTTCGCCGATCCGTTCTTCTTCGAGCCGTGGTGGATTCAGATCGTCAAGGCGCTGGTGATCTTCGGGCTCGTGCTGGCGGTCTTCCCGGTGCTGACGGTCTACGAGCGCAAGCTGATGGGGCGGCTCCAGTCGCGCTTTGGCCCTAACCGCGTCGGACCGTTCGGGCTGCTCCAGCCGATGGCGGAGATCATCAAGTTCGCCACCAAGGAACCGTTCAAGCCCCAGACCTCGGTCGGCGTGATCTACCGGATGGCTCCGATGATCTCGCTGCTGACGGCGATCGCGGTGCTCGCGATCATCCCGTTCGGCAACGTCCAGCACATCGGCGGGCAGCGAGTCGGTCTGTACGGGATCGACCCGTCGATCGGGCCGCTGTTCGTGTTCGCTTTCGCCGGGATCTCGTTCTACGGCGTGATGCTCGGCGGCTGGGCCTCGGGCTCCAAGTACGCGTTCCTTGGCGCGATGCGGACCGCGGCACAGCTGATCTCCTACGAGGTCTCCCAGGGGCTCTCGCTGATCGGCGCCGTGATGACCGCCGGCACCCTGTCGCTGACCGGCATCGTCCACGCGCAGAGGGGCATGTGGTATTTCATCCCCCAGGCCGCCGGCTTTCTGATCTTCCTGCTCGCCAGCCTGGCTGAGATCAACCGGCCGCCGTTCGACCTGGTCGAGGCCGACGCCGAGCTCGTCGCGGGCTTCAACACCGAGTACGGCGGAACGCCGTTCGCCGCCTACCTGTTCGCGGAGTACCTCAACATGATCGTGGTCGCGGCGATCGCAACAACCGTGTTCCTCGGCGGCTGGCTGATGCCGTTCGGAATCCATCCTCCGGGCTGGGTCGACCCGTTCATCGTGTTCGCGAAGATGATGATCTTCATCACCTTCTTCATCTGGGTGCGCTTCACGGTTCCGCGGCTGCGCTACGACCAGCTGATGTCGTTCGGCTGGAAGGTTCTGCTTCCGCTCGCGACCCTCAATCTGACCGTCACGGCGATCCTGGTGGCCACATGAGAGACGATGTGATCGAGGTCATCCGTCGCCCGTCCCCGAACCCGGTGCAGACCATCTACCGGGCGTTCGGCGAAACGCTCCGCGGCCTGAAGACGACGTTCGCGAGGATTCCCGAGGGGACCGCGACATATCAGTACCCCGAGGAGAAGACCCCGGTCTACCCGCGCTTTCGCGGTAGGCACAAGCTGCACCGCTTCGAGGACACCGGGCTCGAGAAGTGCGTCGGCTGCTCGCTGTGCGCCGCCGCCTGCCCGGCCGACTGCATCCGCGTCGTGGCGGCCGAGAACACGCCCGAGAACAGGGTGTCGGCCGGCGAGCGCTACGCGGCGGTTTATGAGATCAACATGAGCCGCTGCATCTTCTGCGGCTACTGCGAGGTCGCGTGCCCATTCGACGCGATCACGATGGGCCACGACTACGAGCTGTCGGACTACACGCGCTCGGACCTGATCTTCACCAAGGAGATGCTGCTCGCCGATCCGATCGAGCGCACGCCGCTGCGGAGGGAGGGCGAGTGAGCGCGGTCCTGTTCTTCATCGCCGCGATTGGCGCTGTCGCCGGAGCGATCGGCGTCGTGACGGTCCGCAACCCGTTCTACAGCGTGCTCGCGCTCGTCTTCCACTTGATCTCGCTGGCGGCGCTGTTCTTGCTGCTGCGCGCCGAGTTCGTGGCCGCCGCCCAGGTGATCGTCTACGCCGGTGCGGTGATGGTCCTGTACGTGTTCGTCGTCGCGTACGTCGGCGGCGGAGATGAGCCGCTGGCCAGCGGCGGCGCTGGGCTGAAGGTCCTCGGGCCATTGTTCGCGCTCGCGCTGGTGATCGAGCTGTGGCTGGCGATTCTCGGCTCGGCGCTCAAGGGGATCTCGAGCAAGGGCGCGCCGTACGTGCTCGGGTTCGGGACGCCGCGCCACATCGGTCAGCTGTTCTTGACCAAGTACCTGTTCCCGTTCGAGGTCGCCTCGCTCCTGCTGCTCGTCGCGGCCGTCGGCGCGGTCGTGCTCGCTCGCCGCCGCGAAGGCCTCGAACCGGATCTGGAGCTCGAGCGGAGGATACGAGCGCCGCGCCCCGCCTTCACGGGCACGATGGCCGAAGCCGCCGGCACACGCGTGGCCGAGACACTGCCGCCGCCCGAGATCGAGCCCGAGCCGGTGGCCGCCGCACCGGCGCGCGGCCCGAGCGACGAGGGTGGCTGGTAGTGGCGATCGGCTGGTACCTGACCGTCTCGGCACTGATCTTCTGCATCGGCGCGGCCGGGGTGCTCACGCGCCGTAACCCGCTCGTGATCTTGCTGTGCCTCGAGTTGATGCTCAACGCCGCCAACCTCGCGCTGGTCGCATTCGCGCGCATGTGGGGCAGCGAGGACGGGCAGGTTTTCGCGCTGATCGTGATGGTCGTCGCGGCGTGTGAGGTGACGGTCGGGCTTGGGCTGATCGTCGCGCTCTACCGCCGCCGGCTGCCGATCGACGTCGACGAGCTGCGAGAGCTCCAGGGCTGATGGCCGCCACCACTTTTGCTTGGCTGGTCCTGCTGTGCCCGCTGCTCGGCTGCATCGTGATCGCGCTCGGATGGGATCGCTGGCCGGGACGAACGGCGGGCTGGATCGGAACCGGCGCGATCGCGCTCGCTTTCGCCTTTGCCGTCGCGACGCTGATCAGCCTTCTGGGCCATGCCCCGGCGCACCGCGAGCTGACGTCGGCACTGTGGAACTACGACTTCTCGAGCGGCGTCGACGCCAAGCTGGGGATCCTTGTCGACCCGCTATCGGTGTTCATGATCGTCGTCGTCAGCGGCGTGTCGGCGCTGATTCACCTGTACTCGGTCTCCTACCTGAGCTCTGACCGAGGCTACTCGCGCTACTTCTCCTACCTGAACTTCTTCGTGCTCTCGATGCTGCTGCTCGTCCTCGCGGGTAACTTCGTTTTGCTGATCGTCGGCTGGGCGTTCGTCGGGGCGGCGTCGTACCTCTTGATCTCGTTCTGGTACCGGCGGAATACCGCCACCGGCGCCGGTCTGAAGGCGTTCGTGATCAATGTCGTCGGAGACGTGGGGCTCGTGCTCGGGACGTTCTTCGTGCTCAAGCACACCGGCACCGTCGACTTCTTGAAGGCCTTCAGCGCGACACCGCATGTGTTCGGGCATGACTCGAACGACCTCGTCGCCGCTTGCCTCTTGATCGGGGTCGGGGCGTTTGCCAAGTCGGCGCAGGTCCCACTCCATACATGGCTCCCCGACGCGATGGAGGGCCCGACGCCCGTCTCGGCCCTGATCCACGCCGCAACGATGGTGACCGCGGGCGTCTACCTGATCGCGCGCATGCATCCGCTGTTCGAGCAGGCGCCGACGGCGGCCGACGTGACGGCGATCGGCGGCTGCCTGACGCTTTTGATCGCGGCCTCGATCGCTCTCGTGGTCACCGACATCAAGCGTGTGATCGCCTACTCCACGATGTCCCAGATCGGCTACATGATCATGGGCGTCTCGGTGGGTGCCTACTCGGCCGGGCTGTTCCACCTCATGACGCACGCGTTCTTCAAGGCCCTCCTGTTCATGGCGGCCGGCTCGCTGATCGGCGCCATGGCCGGCGCCCAGTCACTTGACCGGATGAGCGGCTTTCGCAAGGCGATGCCGTTCACGTTCATGGCGTTCATAGTGGGCGGCCTGGCCCTATCGGGCCTGCCGCCCTTTTCGGGTTGGCTTTCGAAGGACGACATCATCGCGTTCCTCGACCACCGCGGCGGCGGCTTTGAGATCCTCGGGATCCTCGGCTATCTCGGCGCGTTCCTGACCGCGCTGTACACGTTCCGGATGATCTTCCGGGCGTTCTTCGGCGAGCCGTGTGAGGAGGCGCGCGAGCTGCGAGCAAGGCCACCTGGCGCACGCCGAGGTGCCGCGCAACCCGATGACCGGCGAGGAGGAGGACACCGACGTCGGGTTCCCTGGCCCCGAGCACCACATCGCCGAGCGGGCGGTTCCGATGAAGGTCGCGATGGGTGGGCTCGCGCTGCTGGCGGTGGTCGGCGGCGTGATCCAGATCCCGGGCGTCGACGCCGGCGTAACGCGTTTCCTCTCGACCACCTTCGCGGACTCGCACCTGGCCACGCACGAGCCCTCGACGTCGTCGGCCTGGATCGGGCTCGTGATCGGTGCCGTGATCGCCGTGGCCGGGATCGCAATCGCCTACCGGATCTGGGTCTTGGCGCCCGGGACGGCGACCCGTGTGCGCGAGCGGGTGCCCGCGCTTCACCGCTTCCTGGCAGGCAAGTGGTACTTCGATGAGCTGATCGACGTGCTCATCGTGCGCCCGGCGCTGATGCTCGGCCGCTTCACCGAGTCGGTGCTCGAGCGCGTCGTCATCGGCGGCGGTGTGACCGGCGGGACGGTCGGCGCCGTCCGAGCGGGTTCGGCGGCCGTGCGGCGCTGGCAGACCGGCTTCGTGCGCTACTACGCCGCGGGGATGATCGTCTGCCTGGCGGGTGTCGCCCTCTACTTCCTGATCTCCTCGTCATGACGCTGTCGATCCTCATCTGGCTGCCGCTCGCGATCTCACTCGCCGCAGCTCTGCTCGTGCCCCCGCGCTTCATCGGTCGGGTCGCGGCGGCGGGAAGCATCGTCACGCTCGGCGGTCGCGATCTCGTTCCTGGCACGGTTCAAGCTCCACCACGCCGGCCTTCAGTTCGTCACCGATCGCGCCTGGATCTCCGCGCTCGGGATCCACTACAAGCTCGGCCTCGACGGGCTGAACGTCGCGCTGGTCGTGCTCACGTGCGTGCTCTTCTGCGCCGCGCTGATCTGGTCGGCGTTCCGCGAGTGGGATCGCACGCGCAGCTACTACTTCCACTTCGGGCTTGCGCAGAGCGCGGTGCTCGGCGCGTTCTGCGCCCAGGACCTGGCGCTGTTCGTCGCGTTCTTCGACCTGATGCTGATCCCGTTCTACTTCCTGATCGGGATGTGGGGCTCGGGCGACCGCGTCCGCGCGACGACCAAGCTCGTCGTCTACACGCTGATCGGGTCGTTCTTCATGCTGGCCGGGGCGATCGCGACCGGGGTGATCGCCTCAAACCAGCACGGCACCTCGATCACGTTCGTGCTCTCCTCGCTCAGAGGACTACCGCTCTCCCACACCTCGCAGGAATGGATCTTCCTTGCGTTCGCGGCCGCCTTCCTGGTCAAGATGCCGCTCGTACCGTTCCACGGCTGGCTCGCCGACGGCTACAAATCGATGCCGATCCCGGCGGTCGCGGTGTTCTCGGGGATCCTCTCGAAGGTCGCCGCGTACGGCTTCCTGCGGATCGTGCTGCCGCTCTTCCCCTACGCGGCCGTCCACTTCCAGATGCTGATGCTGCTGATCGCGCTCGTCTCGATCCTGTGGGCGACTTCACTGGCGTTCACGACCGGGGACGCGCGGCTTGTCGTCGCCTACTCGAGCGTCGCGCAGCTCGGATTCATCACGCTCGGGATCTTCGCGCTGCGCACCCAGGGCGCGCAGGGCGCGCTGCTTCAGATGCTCAACCACGCACTCGTGACCGCGCCGCTGTTCTTCATCGTGGCCGCGCTCGCCGCGCGCGCCGGCGGGTCGGAGAAGCTGGCCGACATGGGCGGGATCGCGTTCCGCGCTCCCGTGCTGGCGGCGCTGTTCCTGATCATCGCCCTGGCCACGCTGGCGATGCCCGGATCATCGAACTTCATCGGCGAGTTCATGATCCTGCTGGGTGCGTTCAAGGCCAAGCTCGTGATCGCGATCATCGCGTTCCTCGGCGTGGTGGGAGCCTCGTTCTACGCGCTACGAGTGTTCATCGGAGCGATGCACAACCGTGTCGGGCCAACTGTGGCCTCGCGTGAGATCGGACTGTCCGATCTCGCTGCGCTCGTTCCGCTCGCGCTCGTGATCCTCGTGTTCGCGTTCTATCCCCAGTTCGCGCTCAAGCGCTCGCAGCCGACTGTCACCGCATCGATCGCACAGGTTCGATGATCGCGCTGGCCGCCCACATCCACGGACCGCATATCGACTGGGGCGGCCTGTCGCCGTTCATCGCGCTGGCCGCCGGCGGGCTGCTCGTGCTGCTGATCGGGCTGCTCCCCTCGCGCGTCGCGCGCGAGCGCGTCGCTCCGCTGCTGACGATCGCGACACTCGGCGCAGCGATCGCGGTCGAGGCGGGCTACTTCAGGCACCACGCATCGATCATCTCGGGGGCGCTGCGGTTCGATGATCTGGCGCTGTTGCTGGACATAGTGTTCGGCGTCTCCGCGCTCGCGGCCGTCCTGATGTCGCTGCGCGAGCGCGCGGCGGAATCGGCCGGCCACGGCGAGTACAACTCGCTGATCATCTTCAGCGTGCTGGGGATGGCGGTGCTCGTCTCCGCCCAGAACCTGGTCACATTGTTCTTGGGCTTCGAGCTGCTCTCGATCCCCCTGTACATCCTTTGCGCATCGGAGTTCCGGCGCGAGGGCTCGCTCGAGTCGGGGCTCAAGTATCTGGTCATCGGCTCGGTCGGGTCGGCCACGCTCGTCTACGGGCTGGCGCTCGTCTACGGGGCGACCGGCTCGACGGACTTCAGCGCAATCGCCGCCGCCGTCTCGAAGGGGAAGCTCGCCGGCGGCGTGCTCGGCGACCCGCTCCTGTTCGCGGGAATCGGCCTCGTGATCGTCGGCTTTGCGTTCAAGGCCTCAGTCGCGCCTTTCCACCAATGGACTCCCGACGTCTACGAGGGCGCGCCGACGCCCGTGACGGCCTTCATGGCGACCGCCACCAAGGCCGCTGCGCTCGGCGTCTTCCTGCGCTTCTTCGATGTCGCCGTCATCGGCGCCCAGAACACGTGGGCTCCGATGCTCGCGGCGCTGGCGGCGATCACGATAATCGTCGGGAACATCGGCGCGCTCGGCCAGTCGTCGCTGAAGCGAATGCTCGGCTACTCCGGCGTGGCGCAGGCTGGCTACATGCTCGGCGGAGTCGTGGTCGGGACGCAGCTCGGAGTCCAGGCGACCGTGCTCTACATCGTGGTCTACCTCGCGATGAACCTCGCGGCGTTTGCCGTGATCGCTGCCGCCGAGCGCGACGGCCCCGCCGGCGATGACATCTCCGGGCTGGCCGGCCTGGGCCGGCGGGCGCCGTGGCTCGCGTGGCCGATGACGATCGCGATGCTCGCGTTGGCGGGCATCCCCGGAACGGTCGGCTTCATCGGCAAGTTCCAGCTCATTCACGCGCTCGTGGACGGCCAGTACACCTGGCTCGCGATCGTGCTCGTCGTCGGCTCGATGATCTCGCTCGGCTACTACCTGCGCGTCGTCGCGACCATGTGGATGGGCAGCGCGACCGTGCCGGCGCCGGGCTACGCGCCGATTGCCGGAGCGGCCCACCCCCCGATCGCCGGGGGCTCGCAGGAGGCCGACGGGCTCCTTGCGCCCGACCGCTCGGCGCCGAATCCGGAGCTCGTGCTGGTCGCGGTCGTGTTCGCCGCCGCGAGTGTCTTCTTCGGGATCTTCCCGCAGCCGCTGTTCCATCTCGTCGCGCATGCCGGGCAGGCGCTGAGCGGGCTGGTTCCGTAGCCGGCGTTCCGCGCATCGAGTGTGCGCTTATGCACGCTCGGACGCGGGTAGCCCTCGGACATGGCGCCCGAGGACCCCGAAGAGCCGCCCGGAGCGGTCTCGGATCAGAACGCCGAAGAGGCCGAGTCAGAGCACGGCGATGGCGAGGGCGCGCGGCGGCGACCGCCCGAGGACGAGCCGGATCGCACCGGCGAAGATGACGGCGGGGCGGCTGGCGAGGGCTCGCAGTCGACCGGCCAGCCCGGCGGCGCCGGGTAGCGCGGCAGCAGCCGATCGCGCCGCTACGATCGGCCGTCCGTGGAATACCCGGTCGAGAGCTTCAGCGACGCAGAGCGAGAGCGGCTCGCGCCCCACTTCACGAACCTCGACGGGCCCGTGTTCGCGCTGGTCAACATGCCCGAGACGGTCAAGGGCGCTCTGTTCGCGCGCTACTCGCGCTACCCGGGCACGCTCAGGCGCTTGTTCCTCGATGAGTTCGCGGACGACCTCGGCGACGCTCGGCCTCTGGATACCGGCGAGGGCGAGCGCGCAGCGCAGCTCTACGAGCGGATCTTCCTCGGCTACGGCGATGACTCGGTCGCGCAGCTGGGCGGCGCGCACGTCGCGTGCGAGTGGGTTTCGAACGTGCTCACCAAGGTCCTCCAGCGACCGCGGCTGGGCGCCTATCTGGAGCAGTCGACGCGCTACATCGCGTATGACCAGGAGATGCCGGGCGGGGGCTACCGCTACTACCGGGACGAGGAGCTCGGTCCTCATTACGCGCGCGCGATGGACAAGCTGTTCTGGATCTACTCGCAGACGCTCCCGCGCGTCGTCGAATGGGCGGCGGGGCAGTTTCCGCGTCGGGAGGACGAGTCCGAGGCGGCCCACGCCCGCGCGATCAAGGCCAAGGCACTTGACCTCGTACGGGGGCTGCTACCGGCCGGCTCGCTCTCGCACATGGGCATCTTCGCCACCGGCCAGACCTACGAGCAGCTCGTGCTTCACCTGCTCGCGCATCCCCTGCCCGAGGCGCACCGCTACGGGCACATGATCCTCACCGAGCTGGGGTCGGTGATCCCGAGTTTTCTCACGCGGGTCGAGCGACCCGAGCGCGGCGGCGAGTGGATCGCCTACCTCGAGCGCCGCGAGCGCGCCGGGCGCCGCTGGGCCGACCGGCTGGGCCTCCATGACCAGGAGGACGAGGGCCCATCGGTCAGGCTGCTGCATTCCGAAGGCACCGAGGATCAGCTGCTCGCCGGGCTGCTGTTCGAGGCAGCGGGTTGCTCGGAGCAGGCAACCCTCGCCGCCGTCGAGCAGCTCGACGGCCCGCAGCGGGCCGAGCTCCTGAGCGACCTCGTCGGCGAGCGCGCAAATCGCCGCCACCGCCCCGGACGCGGGCTCGAGGCGCTCCGCTACCGGTTCGAGATCGTGTCCGACTACGGAGCGTTCCGGGACCTCCAGCGCCACCGGATGCTCACGGTCCAGTGGCAGCCGCTGACGCCGGATCTCGGCGCGGAGATCCCCGAGGAGGTCTCGGAGGCCGGATGCGGCGATGACTACCGGCACGCGCTCGAGATCTCCGCAGGCGAGTACGAGCGACTGCGCTCGTCGGGGTTCGAAGCCGCCGCACCGTACGCGGTCTGCCTCGCGTACCGCATCCGCTACATCCTCGACCTCAATGCGCGCGAGGCGATGCAGCTGATCGAGCTGCGCTCAGGCCGCGAAGGGCACCCGAGCTACCGGGCTGTGGCCCGCGAGATGCACGCCCAGATCGCAACGGTCCACCCGGCCGTCGCAGCCGCGATGACGCACGTGGACCACGAGGCGGAGCCGCGCCTGGAGCGCATCCTCTCGGAGATGCGCACCCAAGCGCGGCTCGCTACCCAGAGCTAGCGCACTTTCAGCGGCACCGTCACCACCTGCGCCGCGGTGCGACCCGGTCCGAGTGCTGAGGTTACGAGTCGTCGAGCTCGCGCTGGCGCAGCTCGATGCGCCTGATCTTGCCGGTCAGCGTCTTGGGCAGATCGCTGACGAACTCGATCTTGCGCGGGTACGCGTATGCGGAGTGGCGGTCGCGCACGAACGCCTTGATCTCCTCGGCGAGCTCCTCGGAGGGCTCATATCCCGCGGCGGCCACGACGAACGCCTTGACGACGTTTCCGCGCCGCTCGTCGGGCGAGGCAACCGCCGCGGCCTCGGCGACCGCTTCGTGCTCGAGACAGGCCGACTCGACCTCGAACGGCCCGATCCGATAGCCGGCCGAGATGATCACGTCGTCGGCGCGGCCCTCGTACCAGAAGTAGCCGTCCTCGTCCTGGCGGGCGGCGTCCTTGGTGTGAAACCACTCGCCGCCGAACGCCTCCTCGGAGTCCTCGGGTGGCCGGTTCCAGTACCCCAGCGGATAGTGGGGGTTCGAGCGTGCCCTGAGGCAGATCTCGCCGCGCTCGCCCTGCTTCACCGGGCGCTCGCCCTCGTCGAGGATCTCGACCTCCCAGCCCGGCATCGGCTTTCCCATCGACCCCTCACGCACGTCCATGAACGGGTAGTTGGCGCACAACGGATAGGACTCGGTCAGGCCGTAGTAGTCGAGCACGGTTATCCCGTACTGCTCTCTGAACCAGCGGATCGCCTCAGGGTTCAGCGGCTCGCCCGCTGAGCACACGATCCGGAACTTCTGCGGGTAGCGCGTGCCGGCATCGCCGATGCCCATCATCGAACGGATCGCCGTCGGCGTCCCGAACACGTTGGTGACCTTGTGTCGGGAGAGGAAGTCAAGCTGCCGGTGGGGATCGAAACCGCCCTCCCGTTGGTAGACCACCTGAACGGCGCCCAGCCGCCAGGGGCCGAGCAGCGGACAGATGCCGGCCGCCCACGCCCACTCGCCCATGCCGTGGAAGAGCTCGCCCTGGCGGACGTCGTGGCAATAGGTGAACTCCTCATGAGCCAGGATGTAGCGGTGGGCATGGAGGATGCCCTTCGCAAGACCGGTGGTCCCACTCGAGTAGTAGAGCTGCGCGGGGTCATCGGCCGCGGTGTCGACGGTCTGAAACGACGTCCCGCCGCGGCCGAGCAACTCCTGATCCAGGATCAGCACGTGCTCGACCAGCGAGCGCTCGACCCGGTCGGCATTCTCGAGGTTGGTCACGAGCACCTTCGCCTGCGAGTCGGTCAGCCGGTGGCGGATCCCCTCATCGCCGTATAGCACCGACATCGAAAGCAGGATTGCGCCGGCCTTCCAGGTCCCGAAGAACGCAGCCGCGGCCTCGGGCGTCGGCGGAAGCAGCATCGCGACGCGATCTCCCTTCTGGACGCCAAGCGCGACGAGCACGTTCGCAAAGCGGTTGGCGTCATCCTGAAGCTCGCCCCAGCTCACGCGGCGGACATCGCCGGAGAAGTCCTCGTGGACCATCGCGAGCTGATCGCGCGGGTGACGATCGCAGACGTCGGCGGCGATGTTGTAGCGCTCGGGGACGTTCCAGCGATGCTCCGCGCGGGCCTGCTCGTAGTCCACAACTCAAATCTTCCCAAAGAAAAGGGGGCGCCCGAAGGCGCCCCCTCTCCGAGACGGTGCTCTTGCCTTGGCTAGAGCGTCGTCTGGTACCTCACCACGACGGCCTTGGTGCCCCTCATCTCGAGAACCGTGACGAGGTAGCGGCCGCGCTTGATCGCGTGCAGGCCCCGCAGGTTCACGGAGGTCCGACGGCCGTGGACGACCGCGGTACCGACCGCATACGTGCGCTTGCCGCGCGTGATCTCGATGCCTACAAAGCGCACCGAAGAGCTGACCAGCACGCAGTGGATGTGCTGCTTTTTGTGCGTGCCCGTGCCGGTCGTCTTGACCGTGCACTTCGAGGATTGACCGGCCGGGCCCTGCGGACCCTGTGGGCCGGTGGCGCCGGTCGCACCGGTGGCGCCGGTCGCACCGGTGGCGCCGGTGGCGCCGGTCGGGCCCTGTGGCCCCTGCGGCCCCGAGGTAGCGGAGCTGACCGCGAACAGCACGTTCGAGTTGAACCCTGCCGCGAACGCATTCACGTCCCCGTGCGTGTCGGTCAGCGTCCAGTTCGCGTAATAGCGACCCGGCGTCAGCGCCGGGACGGCCACGTCGGCGAACGGCCCGGAGTTGTCGCTGGCCAGCGTCGTGTTCCCGGCTGAACGCCGGCGAGCCGCCGTTGTGCGGGGTGACGCTCAGGTTCAGCGACGCGACCTGGCTGAGCTGCTGCGACGGCAAGCCGGTGCCGAAGATGTCGGCGTAGGCGGTGAACCCGCCCGGGATCGAGTCGCCGGAGGTCGGGATCGGGTTGCTGACGTTGGGCACGTTGAGGATCGTGGCGCCGCCGCTGAAATCGTCGACCTCGGTCGGGACTGTGTCGTCGAGAGTAGCCGTCCGGAATCGCACCCCCGGTCGAGCACAGCGCGGGATAAGGGCCGCCGTTACTAAGCGACTCGTTCGCCTTGCAGCTGCCGGTCACGTTGCCGTCGGAATCGATGTCGACCCGGAGCGTCCCCAGGTGCAGTGTGGCGAGCGTCCTCGTGACCCCCTGCTCGGTGAGCGAGACCGTCCCGCCCGCGGTGAGTCCGGTCAGAAATGCCTGGCCCTCGTACACGTTGTAGCTGCCGCCGCCGTTCGTCCGGATTTTCGACAACTGAATGTCGTTAGCGAAGAACGTGCCGGTGCCGAGTCCGTAGCAGGTCACCTGACCGCTGACGAGATCGGCCGTGCACGCGGTGACACCGGCGCCGTCGATTTCGCTGCCGTTGCCCACCCCGACCAGACCGAGGTTGGAGACCGTCGTCAGGTTCGAGGTGGTTCCGTCGCCTGCGGTGATCGTGCTGGCCTCCAAACCCTGAACCTGGTCCTCGTCGGTCAGCGACTGGCCCGACACCTGGCAGCCAGTCCCGTCGAACGTCGTCGCCTGTGGCGAGCCCCCGTCGACCACGACGCTCTCCCCGATGCATCCGGGCGGCACGTCGTGCGGAAGGGTGACCCTGGTCCCGTCGGGTGAGATCGTGCCCTGATCGCCAACGAAGAAGTCATACGGGGTATTCGTCCCCCCGTACGTCCCGTTGGGGGGCAGCGTCGCCCCCGTGCTGGAGTAGCTGACGTCGACCTCATCGCCCTGCGCGCCGAACGCGACCGGTTGGGCTCCGGAGAGCTGTACGCTCCACGAGCCGTCGGTCGAGTTTGCAATCTTGCTGCCGGTTGCGACTGTGTGGTAGCTCTGGTCCTGGTCCTCGCGCTTGAGCGTCACGGTGACGGTCACCCCCGCGACGTCCTCGCCGATGTTGCCGCTGACGGTGGGCGAGAACTGCGTGATCGCCACCGACGGGACTGGCGCTATCGCCGAGCTCCCCGCGCTCGCCGCGGTCGCGTCGGAACCGGTGCCGTCGTTGGCGGTCACCTTGCACACGAGCGCGTGGCCGATGTCGCCGGCGACCGGCGTGTAGGTGGTGTCGGACGGACCGTCGGCCACCTGCGTCCCTGAAGTCGAGTCCTGATACCAGGTGTAGTCCGTGTAATCCGGGGTCCCGTCGGTGCCTGGATCGTTCAGCGTCAACAACGTCGTGTCGCACGTCAACGTCTGCCCGACCTGGGTTACGCCTGTAACGGTTGGCGACCCGATGATCGTTGTGTCGGCCATCGCAGCCGCCGGCGAGAACGCCAGCGCCGCACAGGCCACAGCCGGGGCGCACAGCACCCCGAGGATGCGCGCTTGGCGCAACATAGGTTGTCCTCCTGCTTTGAGTCTCGCGCCCCAGACTGGCCCTCACCGCCTCGTCGGCTCTCGCCCCCACGGCCGTGCCCCACCTGTGACCTTGCAGCTCGAAGAGTATCAGCAGGCAGCAGGTAACCTAATGGAGGTTTCGATGGAGCTGGTGCTCGCGATCCTCGTTGGGATTGCCGTCATCGCCGCGGCCTGGGGTCTGATACGCGCTTACCGTGCGCGCCGCACGCCCGAAGCGCTCGGGATGCAATCGGCACTTCACGCCGCGACCTCGACGCTCCCCCACCTGCGCCGCGGGCTCTCGTCGCGCACCGCCGAGGCGGCCGTCCCGCACCTGCGCGCCCTCACGGGCGCGGCCGCGATCGCGCTGGCCGACACCCGCGCGGTGCTGGCGATCGAAGGCGAGGGACGCGAGCAGGTGCGCCCGGGCGACCTGCTCTCGAGCTTGCTCGCGCGCACCACTGACGATCGGCTGCACATCGAGCCCCGGCTGATCTCCTCCGACCCGACCTGCCCCCTGCGCTCCGCGGTGATGGCCCCGCTGATCGTCCAGGGGAAGCGAGCCGGCACCCTGATCGCGTTCTACCGCTCGCCGGGACGGCCGAGCCGCGAGGAGCTGCGCGTGGTCGAGGAGGGGGCGAGCCTCGTCGCCGCCCAGGTCGAGCTGTCAGTCGTGGCTGCCCAGGAGGAGCGGCTCGCGCACGCCGAGCTGCGTGCGCTCCGGGCGCAGATCTCGCCGCACTTCATCTACAACGCGCTGGCGGCGGTCGCCGGCGATATCCACGACCGGCCCGAGGAGGCGCGCGAGCTCCTGATCGACTTTGCCGAGTTCACTCGCTATCTGTTCCGCGACGGGCGCTCGTACGTGACGCTGGCCGACGAGCTCGAGCACGTCGAGCGCTATCTGCGGCTTGAGCAGGCGCGATTCCGCGGCAAGCTGCACATACTGATCGACGTCGCGACCGAGGCGAAGGTCGCGGTCGTACCCGCCATGTCGATCCAGCCGCTGGTCGAGAACGCGATTCGCCACGGGGTCGAGCGGCGCGCCGGGACGGGGCGCGTGGAGATCGTCGGACGGCTGCGCGGCGACGACGTCGAGCTGCGTGTCACCGACGATGGCGCCGGCATCGAGCCGGACCGCGTGCCGGACGTGCTCGCCGGCACCGGCGGCGGCATCGGCCTCTCAAACGTCGACGCGCGCCTACGCGCGACGTTCGGCGCGCGCTACGCGCTCCGGATCGACTCCCACCCGGGCGAGGGCACGACCGCGATCATGACGGTCCCACACCTACACGGCGAGGTGCAGCGCTCCGAACAGGCGGTCGCGGCTCAGTGAGCTCTGACCGGCTGACGATCCTCGCCGTCGACGACGAGGAGACGCAGCTCGAGGATCTCGCCCGGATTCTGCGCGCCTCGCCGGCCGTGGAGGATGTCGAGTGCGCGTTCGACGGCCGCGAGGCGCTCGTCAAGCTCTCGGCCGAGCGCTACGACGCGATCTTTCTCGACGTCCGTATGCCGGACCTCGATGGCCTTGAGCTGGCGCGCGTGCTCCAGCGGTTCGCCTCGCCCCCGAAGCTCGTGTTCGTCAGCGCCTATGACACCGCCGCGGTCGACGCGTTCGAGCTGCGCGCGCTCGACTACCTCCGCAAGCCGGTGAGCCGGCGACGAGTCGAAGAGGCGCTCGACCGGATCACGGCGGAACTCGACCACGACCCGCCGCAGGCGGACAACGGCAACCGCCGCGAACCGGCCTCCTCAGAACACGACATGGTCGCCGTTTCCAGCGCGCGGGGCGGGGCGGTCCGGCTGATCCCGCGCAGCGCGATCCTGTACGCGCAGGCCCACGGCGACTTCGTTCGGATCGTGACCGAGGACGGTCGTTATCTACTACGGGTCACCTTGGCCGAGATGGACACCCGCTGGGAGCCTTTCGGCTTCGCGCGTGTGCACCGCCAGTACGTGGCCAACTTGGCTCAGGCACGGGAGCTGCGGCCGATGCTGGGCAGCACCGCGGAGCTGGTGTTCGCCGACGGCCAGACGGTGCCCGTAGCCCGGCGTCATGTCGCCGAGCTACGGCGCCGTCTCGGTGTCTAGGACTGCTCGCCGTAGGTGGCGATCTCCTCCTTCTGCTCCTTGGAGAGCTCCTTCGGCTCCTCGCCCTTCTCCCGCTTGGCCTTCTGCACCTGCTCGCGGATCTCGTCCACGATGTCCGGGTTGGCGAGTGTCGTGATATCGCCGACGTCCTGGAAGTTGGAGATCGACGCGATCACGCGGCGCATGATCTTCCCGGAGCGGGTCTTGGGCATGTCGGGCACGATCCACACGTTCTTGGGTCGCGCGACCTTTCCGATGGCCTTCTCGATCTGGGCCGAGACCTTCTGCGCGATGTCATCCTGGCCCTGGTGCTGGGGCTTTAGCGACACGTACATCTCGACCACCTTGCCGCGCAGCTCGTCCACGACCGGTACCGCCGCTGCTTCGGCCAGCTCCTCGACCTCCATCGCGGCCGACTCGAGCTCCTTGGTCCCGAGCCTGTGGCCGGCGACGTTGATGACATCGTCGATCCGGCCGAGGATCCGGTAGTAGCCGTCCTCGGTCTGGACCGCGCCGTCACCGCACATGAACGGCCAATCCTTCCAGTCCTTGCTGTTCGGATCCTTGTTGAACCGCTTGTAATAGGTGTCAATGAACCGCTCGTCCTGGCCCCAGACCGTCAGCATCCGGCCCGGCCACGGGTTGCGGACGCAGATGTAGCCGGCCTTACCCGAGCCCTTGGGGATCTCCTTGCCGTCCTCGTCGTAGATCACGAGCTGGATCCCCAGACACTCGGGCCCGCAGCTTCCAGGCTTCATGGGCTGCAGCCCAGGCAGCCCCGAGCCGAGGAAGCCGCCGGTCTCGGTCATCCACCAGGTGTCGGTGATGGCCGCCTTCTGCTTGCCCACCACGTCGTAGTACCAGCGCCACACGTCGGGCTCGATCGGCTCGCCGACGGTGGTCATGGTCTTGAAGTGGTAGTCGTACTTGGCGGGCTCGTCCGGACCGACCTTGCGCAGCATCCGGATCGTCGTCGGCGCGGTGTGGAAGATGTCCACGCCCAGCTTCTCGGCGATCCGCCACGGACGGCCGGGGTCCGGATACACCGGAATGCCCTCGTACATGACGGTGGTCGTGCCGAGCGCCAACGGCCCATAGACGATGTACGAGTGCCCGGTGATCCAGCCGATGTCGGCGAAGCACCAGTACGTATCGTCGGGGTGGATGTCCTGGTAGTACTTCGAGGTGCCAGTGACGTAGCTGAGGTAGCCGCCGATCGAGTGCTGGGCGCCCTTCGGCCGGCCGGTCGTGCCGCTCGTGTACATCAGGAACAGCGTGTCCTCGGCCGCCATCGACTCAGGCTCGACCTCCTGGCCGGAGTACTTCTCGAGCAGCTCGTCGACGAAGAAGTCGCGGCCCTCGACCATCTCTGACTCCGAGTGGTATTCGCCTGGCTTACGACGCCAGACGAGCACCTTCTCGACCTCGATCCCATCCTTACGGGCCGCCTCGATCGCCTCGTCGGCCTTGACCTTGTGGTCGATCAGCTCGCCACCCCGGTAGTAGGCGTCCATCGTGACGAGCACAGTGCTCTGGGCGTCCGCCATGCGCTGTCCACATGCGGTGCCGCTGAAACCACCGAACACCTCGGAGTGGATCACGCCGAGGCGGGCCGCGGCGAGCATCGAGACAGGCAGCTCGGGGACCATCGGGAGGTGGAACGTGACGCGGTCCTGGGTCTTCAGCTCGGCGAAGTCCTTCAGAAGCGCGGCGAACTCGTTGATCCTGCGATGGAGCTCGCGGTAGGTGATCTCCTTGGTCTCGTCCTCCTCGAGCTCGGGGACCCAGATGATCGCGTTCTTGTCACCCCGTGACTCGAGGTGCCGGTCCACGCAGTTCACGCACGCGTTGAGCTTGCCGCCGACGAACCACTTGAAGAACGGCGGGTTGCTCGTGTCGAGAATCTCGTCCCACTGCTTGTCCCAGGTGAGCATCTCGGCGTAGTCGAGGAAGCAATCCGGGAAGTTCTCGGGACTGAATCGCTCGAGGATCGCCGGGTCGTTCGCGTTCGCCTGCTTGACGAAGTCGGCCGGCGGCGGGTAGTACTCCTCCTCGCGCCAGTGGACGGCTATCTCGGACTCCGACCACGCTGCGTCGACGATCTCCTCAGGCGAGGGTGGTGCTTTAGCCATCGAAGCCTCTCCTTCCTACGAATGCAGTGGCGGGTTCGGGCGCCTGATTGGCGCCCGAACCACCACAGCTATGTTGCGTTAGCTCTACTTAGTGATACCACTCAGCGGGCCAATGGCACCAGTGGCAGCACCGTTCGGGCGAACGTCGAGTTGATCACCTGGGCGAATGAGGCGTACCAAGCGGCGATCGCTGTCGCAATTCCGACATAGCCGCCGATGTGAGTGATGCTCTTGTGGCCGCCGCCCATGTCGCCGATCGCCAACAGGATGTAGGTGACCGCCAACAGCAGGAACACCAGCGCCACCGCTCCGGTCGTCCGCAAGGACGCCAGGAACATGTAGGTGGTGAAGATGCCCCAGCCCCAGAGGTACAGCGCCACGCCGTGATTCGTGACGAGGCTGGACGGAACCACCTTCAGCAAGAAGAAGAAGGAGATCCAGAACGCGCCGTACGAGCTGAATGCGACCGCACCGAACGTGTTGCCGGTGCGGAACTCCCACATCCCGGCCAGCAGCTGCGCGAGGCCGCCGTAGGCGAACGCGAGCGCAAGCACCGCGCCGATGCCGCCGACGCTGACGAGATTGGCGTTCATCATGCTCAACACGAACGTCGTCATCGCGAATCCAGCCAGGCCCAGCGGCGCCGGGTTGGCGGGGACCCACGCGCCTGCGGAGCGGCCCGCTACTGCGTCCGGAGCCGGTGCTACGTCAGCTTCCCGTGCTCCTCCAACATGACCTGCCTCCATCAAGGTCCTCCTCTCGATTATGGAACCGATCTCGGAGAAGCTTGCATGCGCAACCAACGTGCGCAACGCACTGATCGTTGAACGGCGGCGCAACCGCGACGAGCGGTTACGGAAGCACGATGAACGGTCGCCGCCCGCGCGCGGCCGCATCGCGCTGGCGAGGCGGTCATCCGGCCCCTACTTGCGCCGCTTGCGCTTGCGCTTGGGCGTCGTCGTCCGCGTGCTCTTAGGCGTCTGTTCCGTCGACGCGACCGGCTTGGCTGCGGGCTTGCCGGGCCTGGCGCGTCCGGCACCGTTCTGCTGGCGCTGGCGCTGCTCGCGCAGCTCCTGAGAGGACGGCCAGCGCTCGACGCGACCCGTCTCCCACGCGGGCGGCGTCCCGCTCGGCCAGCGCCCGGCAAACAGGATCCCGAGCGCGACCAGCCAGTAGGCCTGGACGATCGGCACGGGCGTGACCACGAATAGGACGAGGATCCCGGCGATGATCCCGAGGTAGCCCATGAAGCGGGTCAGCAGGCCGACCCGCATGGCCTGCATGGAGGTCAACACGAACGCGACCGCGAGCAGGAGCTCGCCGAGATAGTCCATGACCTGGAACACGGCGAGCATCGGAGCGCTCATCAGGTGGTTGGCCTGGGGATAGGTCTGCGCGCCGGTGAAGTGGTTGGCCTGGATGCCATAGCCGACGATGTAGCCGACGATGCCGATCGCGGCGAGGGGGGCGCCCGCGAGAGCGATGTAGCGGATGTAGCCGGGCGCGCGCTCGTCGCGCGCGCGCGTGGCGCTGAACAGGAACCAGAACGTCGAAGCGACCGCGAGCCAACCGACGCCCTGGATCACCGACCCTGCGATGTCAAGCGCATAGCGCTTCTTCTCGGTGATGAGGCCGAGCGTGATCTCGGCCACATTCGTGTGCGGGCCGGCAAGCTGCATCGCAGCAGAACCGATCAGCAGCACGCCGGCAATGCCCGCGATCACCGCCTGACGCGGGCGTACGCGCGACTCGTACTGGAGCTGGCCGGCTGCGGAGATGGTGGTCATTCCGCGTCCCCGGGCATCGTCGTGAGGCCTCGCGGGGCGGACTCACCGACCCGAGGCATGCGCGGCAGCGCATAGTTGGGATCGTCGGGCTCGATTACACGCGAGACTCGCTCGCCGACCGCGAGCATGAGATCGAGCATCGGAGCGAGCACGCCGATTAGGCGCTCGACCCTCCGCAGCGTGACCAGGTTCGTCGGCATCGGGGGATCGCAGTGTAGGGAGGTACGTAGCAACTGCGACGGGGGGCTCAGACGTGCGTTAAAGTCTTCCCGGCTAAGGGGCGCCAATGGGAGGGGCCCAGGGCGGTGATTGCATAGTGGCTGTCGGAAGCGCAGACGTACTGAGGGCGGCGTCGCTCGCCGATCGCTACGAGCTGCTCGAAGGGCGCGTGTTCCTCACGGGTGTCCAGGCGCTGGTCCGCGTGCTGCTCGACCAGCGTCGTGCGGACATGCGCGCCGGGCTGCGGAGCGCCGCGCTCGTCTCGGGCTACCAGGGCTCGCCGCTGGCAGGGTTTGACAAAGAGCTAGCCGCGCTCGGGAGGCTTGCCGAAGAGCACGACATCGTCCAGCGCCCGGCGGTCAACGAGGAGCTCGGGGCCACCGCGGTCTGGGGCTCGCAGCTCGCGAACACCCTGCCGGGCCCACGGTACGAGGGCGTGATCGGCGTGTGGTACGGCAAGGCGCCAGGAGTCGATCGCTCCGCGGACGCGATCCGGCATGGCAACTATGTCGGCACCGATCCCCGCGGAGGGGTGCTGGCGCTCTGCGGCGATGATCCGGCCTGCAAGTCCTCGACGATCCCGAGCGCCTCCGAATCGCTGCTGGCGGCGCTCCAGGTGCCTGTACTCGTGCCGGGTAGCGTGCAGGAGCTGCTGGATCTCGGCCGCCACGCCATCTACTGCTCTCGCGCCAGCGGCCTGTGGGCGGCGCTCAAAGTGGTCACGAACGTCGCAGACGCCGCCGGCACCGCCGAGGTTGGGCTCGACCGAGTCGACCCGGTCATCCCGGTGCTCGATTGGCAAGGCGCGCCATACGTACATCAACCCTCCGCACATCTGCTCGCGCCCCAGTCGATGGAGATGGAACGGACGCTGGTCGAGGTCCGCCTCGAGCTCGCAAAGCAGTACGCCCGGGTCAACTCGCTCAACCGCGTGGTGCGCGACGCGCCCGGGGCACGGATCGGCGTCATCGCTGCCGGCGCGGTGGCTCACGATGTACAAGGGGCGCTCGCCGACCTGGGACTCGCTGACGAAGCGCCGGTGCGCGTTCTTCAGCTCGGAATGGTGTACCCGCTCGATGAGGAAGCGGTGCGGGACTTTGCGGTCGGTCTCGATGAGCTGCTCGTGATCGAGGAGAAGGCTCCGTTCCTTGAACGGCTCGTGCGAGATGCGCTCTACGGCAGTAGCAGCAACGCCGCCCGTGCTTGGCAAGCATGATGAACGCGGCGCCCCGCTCGTACCCGCGAGCGGCACGCTCGGCACCGACTCGATCGCCAGCATCATTGGCCGTCGTTTGTTGGCTCACGGCGAGTCCGAAGAAGTCGGGCAGCGACTCGAGCAGATCGAGGCGATCGCCGGCCGTGAGCCGATCGAGCTCGGTGTCGCGCGGACCCCGTTCTTCTGCTCGGGCTGTCCGCACAACTCGAGCTTGATGGCGGATGACGACGCGATCGTAGGCGCGGGCATCGGCTGCCACACGATGGTGATGGTCTCCCCCGCCGGCCATGGCAAGGTCACAGGCGTCACCCAGATGGGAGGCGAGGGCGCCCAGTGGATCGGCGTCGCGCCGTTCGTCGACGTGCCGCACTTCGTTCAGAACCTTGGCGACGGCACCTTCCATCACTCGGGATCGCTGGCCGTGCGGGCTGCGGTTGCGGCGGGACTGAACATCACCTACAAGCTGCTGTTCAACGGACACGTCGCGATGACCGGGGGACAGCACGTCGAGGGAGAGCTCAGCGTCCCGGCGGTCGCGAGAACGCTCGCCGATGAAGGGGCACGACGGATCGTGATAACGACTGACGATCCGGTGCGCTACAAGCACGAGCAGCTGCCGTCGATCGCGGAAGTTCGACACCGCAGCGAGCTGCTGCGGACACAGCGCGAGCTGGCAAAGGTCGAAGGCGTCACGATCCTGCTGCACGATCAGGAGTGCGCCGCTGAGCTGCGGCGGGCGCGCAAGCGGGGCCGCGCGGCCGAACCGCGCGAGCTGGTCGTGATCAACGAGCGGGTGTGTGAGGGATGCGGCGACTGCGGCGAGAAGTCCGGCTGCCTGTCGGTCGAGCCGATCGAGACCGAGTTTGGGCGCAAGACACGCATCAACGAGCTCACATGCAACAAGGACTACTCGTGCCTGGCCGGGGACTGCCCGTCGTTTCTGACGGTGATTCCGTCGCAGAACGGGAACGGCCATGCGACGTTTCGCCGGCCGGACGTGCCGCTGCCCGAGCCCAACTGCGTCGCGCAGCCAGACGATGTGCGCCTGCGGGTGATAGGGATCGGCGGCACCGGCGTGCTCACGATAAGCCAGGTACTCGAGTGGGCGATGCTGCTCGACGGTCACCACGCCAATGGCGTGCTCCAGACCGGGCTCTCGCAAAAAGCCGGCCCCGTGATCTCCGATCTGCGGCTGACGACCTCGGCCGTCGCGGAGGGCGTCAGCTTCCCGAGCGGCAGCGTCGACGTGCTACTCGGGTGCGACATCCTCGGCGCGAGCGCCGCCCAGAACCTGCGCGTCGCCGACCCGGCGCGCACGGTCGCCGTTGTATCGGGCAGCGTCGTGCCAACGGGCCGGATGGTCGTTGATCCCGCTGCGCCCGCCCCCAGCGTCGCCGCCGCTCGCGCCGCAATCGATGCCGTAACGCGCTCAGACGAGAACGTCTACCTGGATGCTGAACAGATCGCCGAGCGGCTGCTTGGCGACGTCGCGTCGGCAAACGTCGTCGTGCTCGGTGCAGCCTGGCAGCGCGGGCTGCTGCCCGTCTCGCTCGGCGCGCTCGAGGATGGGTTCCGCCTGAACGGCGCCGCGGTGGAGCGCAACCTCGCCGCCCTGGCATGGGGGCGGACCTGGGTCGCGGCCCCAGAAGCCGTACTCGCCGCGCTCGAGGGAAAGCAGGCCGTCGCCGGGCTATCTGCGAAGGCCTCGAAGCTCATCGACCGCGTCAGCACCGAACCGGGCGAGCTGCGCCGCCTGCTCGAGGTCCGGGTTCCCGATCTCCTCGGCTGGGGTGGTGAACGGGTCGCCGGCGCCTACGTCGAGGCGGTCGGGCGCGTCCACGCGATCGAATCGGAGCGCGTACCCGGCAGTACGAGGCTCAGCGAGGCCGTCGGCACGCGGACTCCACAAGCTGACCGCCTACAAGGACGAGTACGAAGTTGCTCGCCTGCACCTCGAGCTGCTCGACGAGCTGCCGTCGGGCGCGCAGATCGCGTTCCACCTGCACCCGCCGGTTTTGCGCGCGCTGGGCATGACGCGCAAGCGCAAGTTCGGTCGGTGGTTCGTGCCCGGGTTGAGGCTTCTGCGCGGGGCGCGGAGACTGCGCGGCACACCGCTCGATCCGTTCGGCCGCACGCAGATTCGGCGCGTCGAGCGGGCGCCTCCCGCACGAGTACATGGGCCTCATCGACGACGCGCTCACAGCACTCTCCGCGGATACGCTCGAGCGCGCGGTCGAACTCGCCGAGCTGCCGGAGCTCGTGCGGGGATACGAACAGATCAAGCTCGCGGGCGTCGAGCGCTTCCGGGCCCGCGCCGAGGAGCTGCGAGCGGGCCTGTTGCAGACGCCGGATTAGGCGCGGCTACCATTGCTTACATGGAAGGCAGCCCCTTCGGAGACCTTTTCGGAGACCCGGACGAGCTTCAGCGCCGCCTCGGCGAGTTCGCGGAGCAGATGCAGGGCGCCCAGCGCCTCGCATGGGCCGACAACGCGATCAAGCTCGCCGTCGACCTGACCGTCGCCGCGATCAACCGCGTCAACATCCAGGGAACAACCGATCAGCAGACAGAGCAGCTCCGCTCGGTGATCGCGCACGTGTTCCCGGAGGCCGTGACGCTCGTGCGCGAGGCACGCGAGGGGCTCCAGTAGACCCGCTCGTTCGCGCGCGGGGATTCCTGCGGCGGACGATCGAGCGCGCCGCAGACGAGCAGCGGTCGATCGATGCCGGTTGGGTTGCGCGAACCCCCTCGCTCGCCGCCGATTGGCACCTGAACGTCGTTCATCTGACCGAGCTCGTGACCTTCGAGGAGGCCGTTGCGCTCGCGGACGAGCACATGGCCGGCTCGCCCTACCGCTATCTCGAGGTGGAGCGCGGGGAGCCGCTCGAGGACGAGTTCCGTGCGGACGGCTGGGAGGTCGAGCGCGAAGTGCTAATGCTGCTCGAAAGGCCACCTGATGCGCCGAGCCCTGCAGGGGTGGTCGAGGCCGACGAGGAAGCGATGCTTGCGCTCATGCGACGCTGGATCCCAGAGGACGAGGCGCAGCGCTCGGGGGAGCTCGAGCAGCACGTCGAGTCGGTTCGCCGCCGGGCGCGCGCCGCCGGCGAGCGCCACTACGGGATCGCGAGCAAGGACGGGCGGCTCGTGTCTATGACGAACCTCCGCTCAGACGGAGCGATCGCCCAGGTCGAGAACGTCTACACCGCGCCCGAGGCGCGCGGGACGGGGCTACGCGCGAACACTTGTCGCCCACGTGACCCGGATCGCCGTCGAGAAGGGCCACGAGCTGACGTTCATCACCGCCGACGATCTGGACTGGCCGAAGGAGCTTTACGCGCGACTCGGATTCGTCGCCGCGGCGAGGATGTCGCTATTTCACAAGCGCGTCTAGCACGAGCGCATCGTGCTCGGCGGGCTTGACCTTCCGGAACTCGTGGAGCACCTTCCCGTCGGGGCCGATGATGAACGTGGTCCGCTCGACGCCCATGTACTTGCGCCCGTACATCGACTTCTGCACCCACACGCCGTACGCCTCGGCGACGGCGTGATCCTCATCGGCCAATAGCGGGAACTCGAGGTCGTACTTGCCGGCGAACTTCGCGATCCGCCTGACCGGGTCGGGCGAGATGCCGATCACCGTCGCTCGCGCGCGCGTGTAATCGAGCGAGTGGTCACGCACCCCGCACGCCTGCGTCGTGCACCCCGGCGTGTCCGCCTTCGGGTAGAAGTAGAGCACGACGGTCTGGCCCCGCAAGCCCGACAGCGAGACCGGATCGCCGTGCTGGTCTTCTAGCGTGAAGTCTGGGGCTTTATCGCCGGGCCAAGGCTCATGATCCCCTTATATATTTCAGCAGCCGCGACAAGCGGCGGTCCTTCATCAGCTTGCCCTCGGTCTGGCACGTCGGGCAGTAGCACATGACGTAGTCCTCGTAGAAGACTGCCTCGAGCGTGTCGCCGCAGCGCGGGCAGGGCTCGCCGTTGTGGCGATGGACCGTGAGAGGCATTGGAAGTTTGTCTGGGATCGGCAGCTTGATCGCGCCCTCGTAGTGGGCGATCGCGCCGCCGAGCCGCTCAACCACGGCCGCCCGCAGCCGGTCGGCCTCGTCGGCGTCGAGGTCCGAGCCGCGCTTGAACGGCGACAGCCGCGCCGTGTGCAGGATCTCGTCGACCCACGAGCGACCTATACCGGCCAGCACGTGCTGATCGCGCAGCAGCGCGTACAGCGGTCGCGGCTCGTCCAAGACGTCGGCCAGCGGCGGGGGCTCCGGCCATGCGTCGGGGCCGAGCGCCGCGAGCGTCTCCTCGGCCTCGAGCGCGTCAGCGCGGAGCAGCTTGACCCAGGCCCGTTGCTTGGTCCCGAACTCCCGCAGGCGCAGTTCGTTGCCGTCGTCGAGACGCAGCAGAAAGCGAGCGGTCCGGTCGCGCGCCGAGGCCGGCTTGTCGAACAGCTGAAGCCGTCCCGCCGACATCAGGTGGATCAGCAGCACCAGATCCTCGGAGAGCTCGACGATGAACAGCTTCCCGCGCCGGCGGACCCCGACGATCTGCTTGCCCTCGAGCGCCGACAGCGGCGGATCGAACGTCTTCAGAGCGTTCACTCCCGGCGCGAACGCCGAGCGCACCGTGACGCCTTTGGTGGCTTGCGCGATCCGCCGCGCGGTGATCTCGACCTCGGGTAGCTCGGGCACTTCTTCGAGGTTAGAGGGGGAATGTTCACACCCGCCTTAGGAACGGGTAGGAGACTTCCCGCCCATGAGCGACCTGCTGGCAGTGATCGGAACCGAAGACCACGACCTAGAGCTGCTGGCCGAGCTCGAGCGTCGCCACCCTCGTCGCGTGACAGTGCTGCTCGAAGGCGGCAATCTCGAGGAAGAGAACGAGTCCGACCGCGTGGCGAGGCTCCTGCAAGCGATCGAAGAGCGCACCGGCGCGCTCGTCGTCGGGCTCGCCGGGCATTCGGACGACCTGCTCGGCTGGCGCTTCGATCGCGTCGTCCGCTCGGATCCGCTCGCGGCCTGACCGGATACCCTCCCGCCGGCAGTGGCGGCGACAATCGCACCGGACGACATCGTCTCGACCCACGAGCAGGGAGCGCAGAACGCGCGCGAGCCGCTGCTGGTGATCGAACCGCTACGAGGCTTTCTCTCACAGAACGGGCTCGATGCACCAGTCGAGCTCGAAGCAGAGCCCGTCGGCGAGGGTCACTCAAACGTCACCTTCGCGCTCTCGACCGGCGTCGTCTTGCGACGGCCACCGCGAGGCCCGCTGCCGCCGAGCGCGCATGACGTGCTGCGCGAAGCGCGGCTGCTGAAGGCGCTCGAGCCGACGCCGGTGCGCGCGCCTCGTGTGCTCGCGGTGTGCGATGACCTGGACGTGATCGGTGCGCCGTTCTATGTCATGGAGCGCCTCGAGGGCAGGGTCGTCACGACCGAGGTACCCGCCGCTTTTGACACCCCGGCCGAGCGCCGCAGGATGGCGGAGGAGTTGATCGACGCACTCGTCGAGCTGCACGCAGTCGACTGGCGGGCAGTCGGGCTCGAGGGGTTTGGCAAGCCGAGCGGCTACCTCGAGCGCCAGCTACGGCGCTTCACGGGTCTCTGGGAGCACAACCGCACCCGTGAGATCCCCGAGGTGGCGAGCGTCGGCGAGTGGCTGCACACGAACCTGCCCGAATCACCGCCGGCGACGATCGTGCACGGCGACTATCGGCTCGGGAACACGATGCTCGCCGCGGAGCCCCCCGCGAAGCTGATCGCGATCTTCGACTGGGAGATGGCCACGATCGGTGATCCACTCGCCGATCTCGGCTATCTGATGATGTTCTGGGTCCAGGCGGACGATCCGCACCTCGGCATGTATGAGCTGCAGGCCGTGACGCGCAAGGAGGGCTTCCCCACGCGCGCGGAGATGATCGCGCTGTATGAAGAGCGGTCAGGCCGCTCGATGAAGGCGCTCGACTGGTACGTGACGCTGGCGCTGTGGAAAGCGATCGTATTCATGGAGGGCAACTACAAGCGCGCGATCTCCGGCTCGACCGATGACCCGTATCTGAAGGCGTTCGGCGACGGCGTGCTGGAGTTGGCACGCCGGGCGGCCGAGGTCTCACAGCATGGGATCTGACAACGGCCGCTACCGCGGCCTGCTGGTCGATTACGGCGGCGTCCTGACGACGGACCTGTTCGAGTCGTTTCGCGCTTTCTGCGAGCTCGAAGGACTGGCGCCCGACAGCGTTGCCGACCGCTTCCGCAGCGACAAGGACTGCCGCGAGCTGCTGATCGGGCTTGAGACCGGCCGGATCGAGGAGGCGGCGTTCGAGCCGAAGTTCGGGTCGCTGCTCGGAGTGGCAAGGCCGGAGGGCCTGATCGATCGCCTGTTCGCGGGGTCACGTCCCGACGATTCGATGGTCGCGGCCGTCCTCGAGGCGCGCCGTGCGGGCATCAGGACCGGGCTTATCTCGAACTCGTGGGGCACGCGTCGCTACGACCGAGCCCAGCTCGCCGAGCTGTTCGACGGCGTCGTGATCTCGGGCGAGGTCGGGATGCGCAAGCCGGCGCCGGAGATGTACTCACTCGGCGCGGAGCGAATCGGCGTGGCGCCTGACGAATGTGTGTTTGTCGACGACCTGCCGTTCAACCTCGAGCCCGCCGCGCAACTCGGGATGGCGACCGTTCACCACGTGAGCGCCGAGCAGACGATTGCCGAGCTCGAGCGACTGCTCGGGGTTAGACTCGCCCCATCCAGGGCTTCAGAGAGGAGCAGCCATGCCGCCGAACCCGATTGATCTGACCAAGGACGCCGTCTCAAAGGCCGGCGGCGTCGCTCTCGGAGCCGCGCGCGCCGCGCGCCGCCGCGTGTTCCACGAGGCCTCGGAGCGGGGCGTGAACTGGTGGAACCTCCCGCTGCCCGGCCAGCTCGCGGCGCTCGCGCTGTTCCGCGAGGATCTGCGCGAGTTCAACCTTTACAACACCGAAGAGGCGCAGAACGGCGACGGGGGCGTCGCCACGGCCGAGCTGCCTCCGTATCGCATGTATGACGGCTCCCAGACCGATCCGGGCAATCCGGTGATGGGTAAGACCGGGACCCGCTTCGGCCGCAACATGCCGCTCGAAGCGACCTGGCCCGAGGAGCAGTCGATGCTCGACCCGAGCCCGCGAACGGTCTCCACCCAGCTGATGAATCGCGACACGTTCAAGCCCGCGACCACCCTGAACGTGCTCGCGGCGTGCTGGCTTCAGTTCCAGAACCACGACTGGTTCAGCCACGGCGACAACTCAGAGACCGAGTTCATAGCCGTGCCCCTCGACGATGGCGACAGCTGGTCCGACGGCGCGATGCAGGTGCGTCGCACGTCGCCCGATTCGACAAACGCGGGCGGCAAGGTTCCGCCGACCTACGTCAACAAGGTCACGCCCTGGTGGGACGGCTCGCAGCTGTATGGCTCGACCGAGGAGCGCAACCGCGAGCTGCGCTCGGGCGAGGGCGGCAAGCTGAAGATGGACGAGGGCCGACTGCCCGAGGAGACCAAGCCCGAGCTCCGGGGCGTCGACCTCACGGGCTTCTCCGACAACTATTGGGCGGGCCTTTCGGTCATGCACACGCTGTTCGCCAACGAGCACAACGCGATCTGCGACATGCTCGGCTCACACCATCCGACGTGGGACGACGAGCAGCTCTTCCTGACGGCACGGCTGATCAACGCGGCGCTGATCGCCAAGATCCACACGGTCGAGTGGACGCCGGGGATCCTCGCGCACAAGGCGCTTCAGATCGGGATGAACGCCAACTGGTATGGAGTGCTTCCCAAGTGGGTCAAGCAGCGCTTTGGCCACATCGGCTCGGGCGAGTTGCTGTCCGGGATCGTCGGCTCACCGCTCGACCATCACACGGCGCCGTACTCGATCACAAGCGAGTTCGTGGCCGTCTACCGGATGCACCCGCTGATCCCCGACGACTACCAGATCCGCTCGCACAAGACCCGCGAGGTGATCGCCGAGACCGACTTCGATCCGATCCAAGGCCACGACACGCGCAAGGCGATCGACGAGCACGGGATGACCGACTGGATCTACTCGCTGGGCCGAGCACACCCGGGCGCGATCACGCTTCACAACCATCCGAACGCGCTGCGCAACCACGTGCGGCTGAACGGAGATCATCTCGACATCGCGACGATCGACATCCTGCGCGACCGCGAGCGCGGCGTTCCGCGCTACAACGACTTCCGCGAGAAGCTGCGCAAGCCGCGAATCACGAAGTTCGAGGACCTGACGCCAAACGCAGAGTGGAACGAGCAGATCCGCGAGGTCTACGGCGGCGACATCGACAAGGTCGACACCCAGGTCGGGATGCTGGGCGAGCAGCCTCCGCCCGGATTCGGCTTCTCGGACACGGCGTTCAGGATCTTCATCCTGATGGCCTCGCGTCGCCTGAAATCAGACCGCTTCTTCACCCAGGACTACACACCCGAGGTGTACACCACCGAGGGGATCAAGTGGGTCGAGTCAAATCTGTTCGGCGATGTAGTGCGCCGCCACCATCCCGACCTCGCCGGGGCGATCAACCCGGACAACGGGTTTGCTCCCTGGCACTGAGGCGGCCGGCTAGCGGCTCGGATTTCGCGTCCGGGGCGCGCGGTCTGACATGTATGCTCGCGCGATGGGCCTCGGTCCGAATCCGGAGGGCTTCAGAAGCGCCGAGCTCAGGGGAAAGCTGCGCCAGGAGAAGATTCTTCAGGATGCCGCCGCGCGCGAGATGGTCGAAGAGGCGCGGCGCGACGGCAACCCGAAGCCGAAGTCCGCTCTGGCGAGGCTGCTAGGACGGGTTCGCAGAAGCGAACGGCTCTAGCCGCCGTCCTGCGCCCACCCGTCGAGTAGTTCCTCGTCGCTGACCGTCCGTAGGGGCCCGGCCGGTGTGCCGGCCACCACAGTCCGCGACGGGACATGCCTTGCCCCACGGATCGGTCATAAGCGTGTCCCCTGGGCAGATGCTCATTCGTCCTAGGAGCGACAATCCACTCTCCCAGGAGGTCCAGATGAAGTACGCGATGTTGATCTACCCGAAGCCCGGCTCACATGAGGCGCTGCCGGAGGCCGAGCGGCAGGCCGTGCTCGGCGAATACTTCGCCCTGCGCGGGGATTCGCGCTGCGTCGACGGCGCCGGGCTCCAGGGCGTCGAGACCGCGACGACCGTGCGAATCGAGGACGGCAAGACGCTCACGACCGACGGCCCGTTCGCGGACACCAAAGAGGTGTTCGGCGGCTATTTCGTCTACGACGTGCCCAACATCGACGAGGCGCTCGAGGTGGCGGCGCGCATCCCGGCGCTCAGGCTCGGCGGCGCGGTCGAGGTCCGGCCCGTGATGGAGTACTGATCGAGCAGGTCTTCCGCGAGCACTGGAGCCGCGTGCTGGCGTCGCTGGTCGGCTTCCTCGGCGACTTCGACCTCGCCGAGGAGGCCACCGCGGACGCGTTCGTGACGGCAGCCGAGCGCTGGCCGGCTGAAGGCGTTCCGGACAACCCGGGAGCCTGGCTGGTGGTGACCGCCCGCAACCGGGCGATCGACCGCATCCGCCGCGAGCGCACGCTCGCCGAGAAGACCCGGCTTTTGGATGTTCGAGAGGCGACCGTGGACGAGTTCGACGACACAGCGATCAAGGACGAGCGGCTGGAGCTGATCTTCACCTGCTGCCACCCGGCGCTTGCGCTCGACGGACAGGTGGCCCTGACGCTCAGAGGACTCGGCGGACTGACGACCGAGGAGATCGCGCGCGCGTTTCTGGTGTCCGAGGAGACGATGAAGCGGCGGCTCTCGCGCGCGAAGACGAAGATCAAGGCGACCGGGATCCCGTTCGCGGTGCCGGCCGAGCACACGCTCCCCGACCGCCTCGACGCCGTGCTCGCGGTCGTGTACCTCATCTTCAACGAGGGCTACTCAGGCCGCGTCGACCTGGCGGCCGAGGCCATCAGGCTCGGGCGGCTGCTGGCCGAGCTGATGCCCGATGAGTCCGAGGTCTACGGACTGCTCGGGCTGATGCTCACCCACCACGCTCGGCGACGGGCGCGGTTCGCCGGCGATGAGGTTGTCTTGCTGAAGGATCAGGACCGTTCGCTGTGGGATTTCGCGGAGCTAGCTGCCGGCCGGACGGCGCTCGATCGTGCGCTGGCCCTCCACGGCCGCGGGCCGTACGCGCTCCAGGCGGCGATCGCCTCGCTCCAGACGGAGGAGCGGATCGACTGGGACGAGGTCGCGGCGCTGTACGCCGAGCTTTCAGAGCAGACACGCTCGCCGGTGGTCGAGCTCAACCGTGCCGTCGCCTTGGCCCAGTCTGGGCGCGTGCAGCAGGCGCTCGAGCTCGTCGACGCGCTCGCTCTGGATAACTACCAATACCTGCACTCGACACGCGCCGAGCTGCTGTCCCGGCTCGGACGCAGCGGCGAGGCACGGGCCGAGTTCGAGCGCGCGCTCGAGTTGGCGCGCTCCGAGCCCGAGCGCCGGTTCCTCGAGCGGCGGATCGCAGCTCTAGACGCCGACCGGGCGCCCCGCCTTGATGCGGGGCGCCCGTTGGCGAGGGAGGAGCTTTCAGTCTAGAGGAGCCGTCAGAGCCAACTGATAGACGCAGTTGAAGTGCAGACCGTCGGGGCTCGTGCAGGTCGCCATCCCGACGCCCTTCGCGCCCGAGAGGGTGCCCGTACCCGACACGATCTTCACGCTGCCCGTGTAGTTCGCGGCCGCAAAACCGACGAGCGAGCCCTCCGCCGGGACGAACTTGAACTTCCCGGTGACGGTCCCGCTCGCGAAGTACACGGTGAACTTGCCGCTCAGGTTCTGAGTCGCCGCGTCCTGCGTGAACGTGGCCTTCTCGATCCCTGTCGCCGATCGGGGACTTGCAATGGACTGTACCCCATTGCTCGCCCGATCGGCGGCGAGGGCAGCGTCGAATCGCTGCCCGGCGGGATCTGGGTCGTGATCAAGTTCTTGCACTTGATGACCGTCGATCCCTTCGGGAACGGAGACTTCGACTTGTGGGCGAGTGCGCCGGGGACGATCCCCAGCGCAACCGCACCCGACACGACTCCTACGAGTGTCATCCTGCCGCGGAGCCGCATCAGTGCACCGAGCTCAAGGTCGACTGGTCCGCGCTTCTCACGAACCCCGGAATCGGAACGAAGTCGAGCCGCGGGCCGAGCGACTGGCCTGCACCGATCGCGTATCCGATGAAGCTCTGCAGCAGCGATCCCTGCGAAGCGTTGGTCGGCACGATCACATAGTGTAAGTCGAGATCGGGAATGCGTTCGAGTAGCGAGCCGGGGGATTGACGATGTGGATCTCGTTGTTGGCCCCGAGGCTCGACACCGACTGAGCCGCGTTGAGGATGTTGTTGTAGTTCGGCGCGGTGTACTTCCCAGCCGCGTTGCGGATCAGCGCGATCCTCGGCCACTGCGCGGCCAGATAGGAGACCCCGACGTACGCGATCGCCCCGTTGTGCTCTGCAGCTGCCGAGATCATTCCCGAGTTACGTATCGCGCCCACGCCGTGCTGGAAGCGCACGGTGGTGCCGTTGCCGATCTGTGAGGCGAACGCGCCGCTGACGCGCGACTCGTAGTCGGTGAACGCGTAGGTGTCGCCCGAGCCGTCGGAACGGAACACGGGCGTGATCGTGAGGTTCGGCAGCTTCGGGGAGTATCCGTGCTTGGTCTTCTTCTGGAGCTTCTGGATCCGGCGGTCGTTCCAGTTGGTGATCTGGCCGAGGTAGATCTCGGCGATCACCGGGCCGGTCAGATGGATCGACCGGATCCCGTTGATGTGGATCCCGATGCCGGTCGCGGTCAGCGCCCAAGGCATCTGGACGCAGCTGTTGCATGCGGTCGAGGCCGCCGACAGCGGCGCGTCGGAGGCACCGAAGTCGACCTGACCAGCAGCGATCTCCTTGAGGCCCTGGCCCGAGCCAACGGCCGAGTAGTTGAAGTTCACGTTGGGATTGACCTGGGCCTGGTAGCCCGCCTGCCACTCCTGCTCGAGCGGAGCGATCAGAGTCGAGCCCGCGCCAGTCAGCGTCGGATTCGCGGCACTGGCCGCCGATGCGCCTACCGCTGGGATGACGGCGGCCACCATGGCAGCCATCGCCCGTGATTAACAAGTTGCTTCGCAAAGTGAGTTCCTTTCGGTTCGACGATTAAGGAGTCAGCCCGCACCAGCCCGGCCGCCTTCGTCGAGCGAGCGGAACTCTCGCGGGCCCCGTCTTCACACCTGTTGCGAGTTTGTGATCGAGTTCTAGAAATCTCGTGAACGTGGTCGGCGTGCAACGCGGCGCCCGGAGATTGGGCTACCTTTGCGCGCCGTGGCCATGAGGGCGATACCGGGGCTGCCTGCCCGTGGACGCAATCAGCTCGCGCCGGCTAGCCGGGCGGGCGACCGCGTGCTGTTCGCGCTCTGCGCGCTGGCGGCGATCGTCGTCGGCATCACGCTGTTCGAGGTCGTCTACCAGCTGTACACGAACGCGCGACCGTCGATCTACGCGCTACGGAATCGGTTTCATCGGTCACACGACCTGGACGCCGGTTCCACACCACGAGTACTACGGCGCGGGGGCGATGATCTACGGAACGTTTGTCACCTCGGCGCTCGCGATCGTGATCGCGGCGCCGCTCGGCATCGCGATCGCCCTCTATCTCGGCGATGATGGCGCCGCCGCGCCGTCCGAGCCGTGGTCGGCCCACTGGTCGAGATGCTCGCCGCGGTGCCCGAGCATCATCATGGGCCTCTGGGGGTTCTTGATCCTGGCGCCGTTCATCCAGGCGCACATCGAGCCCGCCCTCCACAGCGTGCTCGGCTTCATCCCGGATCTTCGGCTCGCTGCAGACCACCGGCCTCAGCCTGTTCACCGCCGGCGTGGTCCTGTCGCTGATGATCCTGCCGATCGTCGCGTCGCTCAGCCGCGACCTGTTCCTCACCGTGCCACAGGAGCTCAAGGACGGCGCCGCGGCGCTGGGCGCGACGCGCTGGGAGGTGATCCGCGGGATCGTGCTGCCGAGCACCGCATCCGGCGTCGCGGCCGCGATCGTGCTCGGGCTTGGCCGCGCGCTTGGGGAGGCGATCGCGGTGCTCGTTCGTCGTCGGCCACATCGACGCAGGTGACCAAGCAACCTGTTCCAGCCCGGATCGACGCTCGCCAGTCTGATCGCCGATCGAGTTCCAGAACACCACCACCAACATGCACGTCGCGTCGCTCTTCTACGCTCGCGCTGGTCCTGGTCGGAATCGGGCTCATGTCGACTCTCGCGGCGCGTGCTATCGCGCGGCGGTTCGACGTTCACACGACGCTCGTCACGACATGACCTCGCGTCGTCAGAGACCGAAGCCGCCGCTCCCTGACTGGAGCGGGCCGCTCATGCCGTCGGGCAACCTGCGCCGTCGAGCCGCCGTCAATCGGCTCGTCGACGATCGCCGCCACGAGCGCCGCGGCGCGGTTGCGGTCGTGCTGCTCGGGATCATCGTCTATGACGTGATCAGCCACGGCGCGGGGGCGCTGAGCCTCGGCTTCCTGGTCCACAACCCGGTCGGATTCGCCGGCGGCGGGATCGGCCAACATGCTGATCGGCACCGGCCTGATCGTCGCCTTCGCGTCGCTGATCGCGGTCCCGCTCGGGGTGCTCACCGGGCTGCTACCTGACCGAGTTCGTCGGCGCCGTCGTCGCGCGCGGGCCGCGCGCTCAAGCTCGCGCTCGACGTGATGCAGGGGCTTGCCGACGATCGTCGTCGGCGCTGTTCGTCTATGGCCTGATCGTGATCCCGCAGCACAAGCAGACGGGCTTGGCCGCGGCTCGTCGCGCTGTCGATCGTGATGCTGCCGCTGATCGCGCGCGCCAGCCAGGAGGTGCTGCTGCTCGTCCCGGGCGCGCTGCGCGAAGCCGCCGACGCGCTCGGCGTCGGCTCGCTGGCGGACGGTGCTCGGCGTGATCCTCCCGAGCGCCGCCGGCGGGATCGCGACCGGAGCGATCCTCGCGACCGCACGCGCGGCCGGCGAGACAGCGCCGCTGCTCGATCACCGACAGCCTCTTCACGAACTCAGCGCGACTCAATTCGACATCTTCGGCCATGGCGTGCCGACCATCCCGATGTACATCTATCTGGCGCTCGGGCGTCGGCCGGCCACAGGCATTCACCAGCTCGCGTGGGGCGCGGCGTTCGTGCTGCTCGCGTGCATCCTGCTGGCGAACATCGCCGCGCGGGTGCTGCTCGCGCGCAGCCGACGAGAAGAGGCTGGGACGGATCGAGCGGCGGGCGTTCTGAGCAGCGTCGTCCCGAGGCCGGGTGCGAATCCACGACCGGGCTCCCGCGGCCACACGCCGGTCATCGGCCGCGCCGCCGCAGCAACGGCCGCGCGAGCCAGGTCGCGCGCCCGGTCGTGTTCGACATCCGCGACATGTCGGTCACCTACGGCGACGAAGCAGGCGCTCGGCTGGACGACGCTCAAGATCTACCGCAACGTCGTCACGGCCGTGATCGGGCCGTCGGGCTGCGGCAAGTCGACGTTCCTCCGCAGCCTCAACCGGATGAACGACTCGATCCCGGGCTTTCAGGCTCGACGGCCAGGTCCTCTACCACGGCCACGACCTGTACGGGCGCCGGCGTCAACCGCGTCGAGGTGCGCCGGCGGATCGGGATGGTGTTCCAGAAGCCCAACCCGTTCCCGAAGTCGATCTACGACAACGTCGCCTGGGCGCCGCGCAACCTCGGCATGAAGGACGAACATCGACGAGCGCGTCGAGCGGGCGCTGCGCAGCGCGGCGCTGTGGGACGAGGTCAAGGACCGCCTGCGCGTCAGCGCGCTCAGCCTCTCCGGCGGCCAGCAGCAGCGCCTGTGCATCGCGCGCGCGATCGCGATCGAGCCCGACGTGCTGCTGCTCGACGAGCCGGCCTCGGCGCTCGACCCGATCGCGACCGCCGCGATCGAGGAGCTGATGCACGACGCTCAAGAACCGCTACACGATCGTGATCGTCACCCACAACATGCAGCAGGCGGCGCGCGTCGCCGACCGGACCGCGTTCTTCAGCCTCGACCGGTGCGAGCGCGATCGGCACGCTGATCGAGTACGACGACACCGAGCAGATCTTCCGCAACCCCGCCGACACGCGCACGCGGGACTACGTCACCGGCCAGTTCGGCTAGGCGCGCTCTGAGCGCAGCTGACGCCTGGCGGCGGCGGCGCGGGCGCGCCGCCGATCGAGTCCGAGTGGACCTGCTCGAGCAGCGGCTGCCCGCACTGCCAGCAGTAGGCAGCGCCCGCTCGAGTGCGGCGCACCGCACGAGGCGCACTGCCCCGCGGTCGAGGTCTCCTCGAGTCGCGAGGATCCGCTCGACCTCGCCGAGCTCGGCGTCGACGTTCTGGAGCGCTCGCGGCGCGCGGCGCACGAGCACGTCGACGCGGATCCGGTCGCGGATCGCCATCTCGTACACCAGCCCGCCGAGGTCCCACTGCAGCTCCGCGACCCGCGCGTTGCAGCTGGTCGCGCCGGCGCTGGAGGTCGATGATCGTGTCGGGTTCGGTGGCGAGCGCCGGCGCGTTGCCGTTCGACGCCTCTTGCTTGCGCGGGCGAAGCTTCATTGGCCCGGGAAGAAGTTGCCGGTGAACTTACCGCCCTGACAGCCCGCTCCGCCGCTGCACTTCTGCCCCACCTGCTGGGTCGGGTTCGAGGACAGATGGCTCACGGCCGAGCCTCCAAGGATCGAGGCGGCGCCCGAGTTGATCTTCTTGACGACCTTGGGCGTGAAGTGGGGGATCTTCGTGGCGCTGAACCCCTTCGCGGGCGTCGTGCTCGAGGCGGTCGTGTTCGTGTTCGTCCCTCCACCGAGCCCTTCGACCTTTATCACCTGGTTCGGAGCCGCCGCCGCGGTCTTCTGGGGCGCGCTGCCGTGGCCGATCAGGACGCCGATCCCCAGCGCCAGCAGCAGCGTGGCGACGCCGCCGATGAAGCTGAAGCTCGCCGAGGGCTGCCAGCGTCGCCGGGTCGGCGGCGGCGGCGGCGCCGCCGGCGCGGTGAGCGCCTCGAACGAGAAGCGCGCCTTGCCGCGCCGCTCGCCGCATTCGACGCAGTAGCGCTGGTCGGACGCGAGCGCCGCGCCGCAGTTCGTGCAGCGGTCGGCAGACCCAGGGGCGGTCGTCAGGTCCTGGGTCGCGGGCTCCTGGTCTGGGATGGCGGGATCTACGCTCAGGACCGGAGTATCGAGCGCCTTCGAGAGGCAGTTGTGACCAACTTGGGAAACACGGAGTTCACATCCTCTGCCCGGCGCACCGCGACACTGATGCTCCGCGATGGCGATCACGACCGACGTATCGAGCTCCCCGCAGACGCCGCTGAGCTGCGACGAGTGCTCCGCCCCGGTCGAGCCTGGCCAGCGCTACTGCGTCGTATGCGGGGCTCGTCGCGGCGACCTACCGTGGCAGATCGCACAACGGATCGGTGGGATCCTCGAGCGCGGCAGACCTGCCCCACTTCCCGAGGAAGGGCCGCCGAGGCCCCCGCGCCAGCCGCTGCGCTGGGGAAACCCGCTCGGCCCCAAGCTGCCGACGCCGCGCGTCGCAACGCTCGGGGTGATGGCGACGCTCGCGTTCGGCGTCGTGATCGGTCGCTCGCCAAGGGGGGCGTGGAGGCATTGGCGAGCCTGCCTCAGATCGTCCTCAATATCCCGACCGGCGGATCGTCGAGTGCTCCGAGCGGTTCGGCGGGCGGCGGCGCAGGCGCGGGGGCGGGTGCGACCGGCGCGGGTTCCGGCTCGGCGGGATCGGCCGCGGCGAGCGCGTCGTCGGCCGGGGGCGCGACCGGTGGGGGCACCGGCAACACGACGACCAACAACAACACCCCGACCTCGAACCCCGGCTACAACGGCCTGCCACCGATAAACCACGTCTTCCTGATCATGCTCTCCGAGCAGGGCTACAACCAGACGTTCGGGCCCGTCTCGCCGGACAAGTACCTGTCCAAGACGCTAGCCAAGCAGGGCGAGTTGCTGCCGAACTACTACGGCATAGCCGGGTCGCCGCTGGCCAACGAGGTCGCGCTGCTGAGCGGGCAGGGCCCGACCAACCAGACACTCGCCGACTGCCCGACCTACATCGGCGTCGTCCCCGGCACCGTCGGGAGCAATGGCCAGGTGCTGGGCGGGGGCTGCATCTACCCGAGCACGACGAAGACGTTCGTGGATCAGCTGACGGCCAAGAACTTGACCTGGCGCGCGTACGTCGACGGGATCAGCAAACCGTGCAGCCACCCCGGGCTGGCCGCAACTGGCACAGAGCAGGTCGCGATCAACCCATTCGTGTTCTTCGACTCGGTGGTCCAGAACACGACTGCATGCCACCAAGCTGACGTCCCGTTGACGCACCTGAGAGCCGACCTGAAGAGCGCGTCGAGCACCCCGACCTTCTCCTACATCGCGCCGAGTCTGTGCCACGACGGCCGCGAACAGCCGTGCAAACCGGGTGCGCCCGCCGGACTCGGCCCGGCGGATCATTCTTGAAGACGGTCGTGCCGGAGATCGAGCGATCGCCCGCATACAAGAACGACGACGGGCTGATGCAATCACATTCGACCAGGCCCCGCAGACGGGGCCGCATGCGGACTCGAGCTCGTGCTGTACCCAGCCCATATACCCGAACCTGCCGGTACCGACGAACCACGACACCGACGACGTCCACGCCGACGTCAACCACAACGACAACCCCGACCACCACGACTCCCGCAACGCCGACCACTCCCCCCGGCGGCGGCCAGGTCGGCTTGCTTCTCATCTCCCACTACGTCAAGCCGAACACGAACGACGTGATCGACCAGTTGAACCACTTCGCACTGCTCAGAGGGCTCGAGGAACTGTTCGGCGTCGGCAAGCACCTCGGCTTCGCCGGCGTTCCAGGCCTGCTGACCTGGTCCGCCTCGGTCTTCAACGGGCCATAGCGGCCTCCGCGGAGGCGCATTCGAACCGCGAGTTTCCCGCCGAACTACCGGCCCGAAGAGCTAGATCGGCGGTTTGGTCGGGCTGGGCGCGAGTTTCCCGCCGAACTACCCGCCCGAAAGCTAGATCGGCGGTTACCTGCGCGATCGCAGAGACGCCGACCGGCGCCCCGTGATGCGGGGGCGCGGATAGTTCGCCACCCGCGCCGGCGCGTCACCCCATAGCAATCGCGGCCGCCGCCTCCTCGAGGCGGTCGTCACCCCAGAACAGTTGGTCGCCGACGGCAACCGTGGGCACGCCGGTGACTCCGCGTTCGAGCGCCTCGTCGGTCGCGTCGCGCAGGCGGTCTTTGACCTCGGCACGCTCGATCCCCTCGGCCACTTCGGCCCGATTCATGCCCGCCCGCTCGGCGGAGTCGAGCATCGCTGCGGGGTCGGACAGGGGCCGCCCGTCGACGAAGCTCGTGCGAAACAACTCCCGGGCAACGGCGCGTCGCAGCTCCTGATCGTCTGTGAGCAGCATCGCGCGCAGCGGCGCAAGCGAGTAGCTCTCGACCGGCCAACCCTCCGGGTAGCGGACCTCGGGCAGGCCGCGCTCGGAAGCCCGGCGCGCAATCTCGGCGATGCCTCCGGGCCGCCCATCGGTGAACGACCACGGGACCTTGTCGAGCTTGCGGATCATCACGCCAAAAGCGATCGGCTGCCACTCCAGCTGGACCGGCAGCACCTCGTCCACCCGGCAGGCAGCGAGGTACGCGTATGGCGAGTTGGTGTCGTAGTAAAAGACGGACTCAGGCAACGGCCATACCGCTACTCGGCCAGCTCGATCGACTCGATCGCCGGCGGGTCGAGCGGCCGATCGTTGGCGCCTGTCGGAGTGCCCTCGATCGAGTCGACCGCGTCCATCCCGGCCGTGACGCGCCCGAACACGGTGTGCTTGCCATCAAGCCACGGCGCCTCGGCGATCGTCACGATGAAGAACTGCGAGCCGTTCGTGTTGGGGCCGGCATTGGCCATCGCGAGCGCCCCGCGCGCGACCTTGTGCTCGTTGATCTCGTCCTTAAAGGTGTAGCCGGGACCGCCGGTGCCGGTTCCCTCGGGACACCCACCCTGGACCATGAAGTCGGGGATTACGCGATGAAAGATGATCCCGTCGTAGAAGCCGTCTGCGGCGAGCTTTTTGAAATTGGCGACCGTCTCTGGCGCGTCGTCGTCGAACAGCTCGAACTCGATCGTCCCGTGGCTTGTGTGCATCTTGGCGTTTGACATGGTTCGTCAGCCTACTGGCGCGCCTGCTCGATCCGGAGCCCGTGCGATGCCTCCACCACACGCTGGGCCTCGCGCGCGGGTACCTCGACGAAGGCGAACCGCTCGAGCACGCGCACGTTGCGGACCGCCTCACCGTCGAGGCCGGTTGCAGCCGTGATCGCGTGGATGATGTCCGACGGCTCGTGTCCGGCTGCCCGGCCGCCGGCGACGATCAGCTTGCTGACCGGCCCGTCGCCGTCGGCGGAGACGTGGGGCTTTGAGTGACGATGTGGACGCTCGGTGACGGGAGTCGGCGCCACGTGGGCGCCCGGCACCCAGGGAGCCAGCTTGACCCCGGCGTGGCGCTCGATCGCCTCGACCTCGCGCCGCTGGCGGCGCTCGAAGAGCGTGATGGCACGCCCGGCGCGCCCTACCCGGGCGGTGCGGCCGATCCGGTGCACGTACGCGTCCGGGGATGTCGGGACATCGAAGTTGATGATGTGGGAGATGCCCACGATGTCGAGTCCACGCGCGGCCACGTCGGTCGCGACCAGCAGCGGTAGCCGCCCCTCCTTGAACGAGATCATCACGCCGTCGCGTGCCCCCTGGGTCATATCGCCATGGAGCGCTCTCACATTGAAGCCGCGATCGCGCAGCGTGCGATAGAGCTGGTCACAGCGAATCTTGGTGCGGACGAACACGATCGCCTGGTCGGGTCGCTCGGCCTCCAGCACCCGTATGAGCGCATCAGTCTTCTCCCGCCCGGCGGCCTCGAGCGCGAACTGCTCGACCGTATCGACGGTCAAAGTCGCGGCCTCGACCTTCACCGTGACCGGGTGATAGAGGTACTGGTCGGCCAGTCGCCTGATCGCGGGTGGCATCGTGGCCGAGAACAGCGCGGTCTGGCGCCCCGAGGGCATCAGCGCCAGGATCCGCTCGACATCCTCGAGAAAGCCGAGATCCAGCATCTCGTCGGCCTCGTCAAGCACCACAAACCGGCACGCGTTGAGGATCAGCGAGTGGCGCGAAATCAGATCGCGGACCCGCCCGACCGTTCCGACCACCACCTGTCCGCCGGCGCGAAGCTGCGACTGCTGGGAGCGGATCGGCGCCCCGCCGAAGACCGCCACAACGTCGACGCCCTTGCGCGCGCCGTAGGTGCGCAGTGCCTGCGTGACCTGGATGCACAGCTCGCGGGTCGGCGTCAGCACGAGCCCCTGGACGTCCTGCTCCTCGGGGTCGACGTACTGGAGCATCGGTAGACCAAATGCCGCGGTCTTGCCCGAGCCGGTCTGCGCCTGGCCAATTACGTCGTGGCCCTCGAGGAGCGGCGGGATCCCCTGCTCCTGAATCGGGCTGGGCGCTTCGTAGCCCACGTCGTGGATCGCTTGAAGGATCTCAGGCGCGAGGCCCAGTTCAGTAAAGGACGGCATCGGGAAAGCGGACGATAGACGGACGCCCTCGATCACCCCTTGACGACCCTTGACATGGGATCCTTTGGTCCCTAACCTTTTGGTGCCTATGGAAGCGTCGTCGGGTCGAATCGACGCCCACGTCTGGCGCGTGAGCCTGGTCGTCCTGGTCGGGACCGTGATGACGATCCTCGATACGACGATCGTGAACGTCGCGCTCGCGACGCTGAGCCGCGACCTGCACGCGACGATCTCGAACATCCAGTGGGTCGTCACCGGCTACATGCTCTCTTTGGGCGCGGTGATCCCGGTCGCCGGCTGGGCCGGTCGTCGCTTCGGCGCCACTCAGGTCTACCTAGTCTCGGTCGTGCTCTTCACGCTCGGCTCGGCGCTCTGTGGCTTGGCCAACTCCCCCACCGAGCTGATCTTGTTCCGCGTTCTTCAGGGCGTTGGCGGCGGAATGATCTTGCCCCTCGGCCAGCAGATGATGGCCGAGGCGGCCGGGCCCCAGCGGATGGGACGGGTGATGAGCATCGTCGCGGTGCCGGTCATGCTGGCGCCGATCCTCGGCCCCACCGTCGGCGGGGTGATCGTTCAGAACATCAGCTGGCGCTGGATCTTCTACGTCAACGTTCCGGTTGGAGTGCTGGCCGTGATTTCCGCGCTGCGCGTCCTGCCGCGTGTGGCGCCCCAACCCACCGACCGCCTCGACGTCACCGGCCTCCTGCTGATGTCCGCCGGCGTGCCGCTCGTGATCTATGGCCTCGCCGAAGTTGGAAGCACCGGAAGCTTCACCTCGGCCAAGGTGCTCGTGTCGATCGTGGTCGGACTCGTGCTGATCGGCCTTTTCGCCGGCCATGCGCTCCGGGCCAAGCATCCGTTGCTCGATCTGCGCCTCTACCGCCGGCCAACCTTCGCCTCGGCGTCGCTGGCCATGTTCTGCCTGGCGGCAGCGCTGTTTGGCGCGATGATCCTGATGCCGCTCTACTGGCAGGACGTTCGCCACGAGAGCGTGATCGCCGCCGGATTGCTGATGGCGCCACAGGGACTGGGCGCGGCGTTCACGATGCCGCTCGCGGGCAAGCTGACCGACCGGTTCGGCGGCGGTCCAATCGCGCTGATCGGAGTCGGGATCACCGCGGCACTGACGATTCCTTTCGGACTGATCGGTGCCCACACCTCGATCGTGTGGCTCTCGATCGTGATGTTCCTGCGCGGGACCGGCATCGGATTCGGGTTCATGCCCGCAATGACGGCGGCGTTCGCGTCGCTGGAGCGCTCCGAGCTGTCCCATGCCACCCCGCAGCTGAACGTGCTCCAGCGCGTCGGCGGCTCGGTCGGCACCGCGGTGCTTGCGGTGGTGCTTCAGCGCTCGCTGGCCGGCGTGCACACAATCGCCGGCGCGGCGTCCGGGTACGGCACGGCGTTCTGGGCCTCAGCCATCATCGCGGCTGTCGGGTTTCTGCCCTGCATCGTGCTGCTGCGCGCTGAGCGCGCCGCACGCCGCGCCGGCCAGGCAGATGAGGTCTCGGCCGAGGCGCTGGTGGAGGCCGCCGCGTGAGCGATCCATTCGACGAATTCGGCGTCGCGTTCAAGGCCGCGATGGCCTCGATGCGACGGCTACGCGGACGCGAGACCCACCGTCCCGGTGAGCTGAGCTATGCGCAGTACGGGCTGCTGTTCGGCCTCGCGAAGGGCGGGGCGCTCCCGTCGCATGAGCTGGCGGCGCTGGCCGACGTATCGGCCGCGACCGTGACCCAGATGCTCGACGGCCTCGAGCGCGCCCGGCTTGTCACCCGCGTCCGCTCAGACAGCGACAAGCGAGTCGTGTTGACGTCGCTCACCGCACAGGGCCGGGCGGTGGTCGAGCGACGCCGGGCGGAGCTCGAGCCCCGCTGGCGCGCCGCGCTTGGGGAGTTCAGCGGAGACGAACTGCTCACTGCCGCTGCAGTGCTCGACCGGATACGGGAGATGTTCGACACGATCGCGCTCGAGCCCGAGCGCGATCAGCTCGTCGAGCAGGCCTAGCATCGCCGCGTGGTCCTCGGCGCAGATGCGCCGGCCGAGCGAGACAGCGACGTACTCGGCGATCAGGTCCGGACTCCAGTCGGGGTCCGGCTGCATGCGCCGCTTGCGCCGGCCATGCCGGGCGGCGGCCCAGCTGAGCGCCACCTCGGCCCGACAGCGCTGCAGTGAAAAGCTCCCCCGGGTCCCGACGATCTCAGAGGCATAGCGGTAGAGGTCGGGGCGGAACCGATCGCTCGTGTTGTCGTTGTAGAACCGCAGGATCGCCCCGATCACCGGACAGGCCGAAGCCGGGCGATCGGTGAAGCGCTCGCCCGCCAGCATCGAGGCGAGTTCCATAACGCAAACGACGTCACCGGGGCCATCGTGCCTGCCGACACCGAGGCGAACGGTCTGATGAGATTCCATCCCCCAGGTGATCGGCGCTTCGTGCCGATCGCATTAGGCCAGCACGGTCAGACAGCGGAGGTCAGGGTCCCCTGAAGGTGTGACGAGCCCTTCCTTTGGTCGCGGACCTCGAACCGATCTCCTTCATGGGCGAACTCGACCGTCGCCGGGAGGAGAATCGGCTTTCGGAACTCCACGCGCACCGAGAACGCGTCTGCGAGCTCGTCGTGGAGAGCCGCCAGGCAGCGGGCTTTGGTCCACATGCCGTGCGCGATTGCCGACGGGAATCCGAACAGCCGCGCCGTCAGCGGGTGGATGTGGATCGGGTTGTAGTCGCCCGCGACCGACGCGTACTGGCGACCGAGATCGCCGGGGAGCGTCCAGGTGTCCGTGGCGGGCAGCTCATCACGTTGCTCGCGCTCGCTCCGCCCGCCAGATCCCCCGCCTCGCTTCAGGTTGGTCGAGACCTCCTCCCAGACGATCTCGCCATTGACCTGGGCTTCGGTGTGCACCGAGAACTGCCGGCCGCGTGGATGGGGTTCGAGCGGGGTGGCATGGACGCGCAAAGACAGAACCTCCGATGCGGAGATCGGGCGCTTTTGCGTGATCTCGTTTGAGATGTGCACCAGGCCGATCGCGGCGAACGGGAAGCTCGAGTCGGTCATCAGCGAGAGATGGAGTGGAAACGCGAGGATGTGGGGGTAGGTCGGCGGGAGGACCTCGGAGGGCTTGAAGCCGCAGAGGAGGCTGTACCTCTCGACCTCGGCGCGCTCGAGCGCAATGTCGTTCAGCGCCAGCGTGAGGTCGGGGATGTCCTTGCCGCCCCCGCCCACGAACGGGAGCCGCGACGCGCCCGGGATCATCGCGGCGCCTGCGCGTGCAAACAGCTCGATCGTGCTGGGTGGGGAGTCGTAGGTGCGCTCGGCCATCAGGCCCCGATCAGGCTCTGCCCGCAAACGCGGACGATGTTGCCGGTGACTCCCGCCGATGCCGGGCTCGCAAACCAGGCGATCGTCTCGGCTACGTCGACCGGCAGACCGCCCTGGGACACGCTGTTCATGCGCCGGCCCGCCTCGCGCAGGGCGATTGGCATCGCCGCGGTCATCTGGGTCTCGATGAACCCGGGCGCGACCGCATTGATCGTCACGCCCCGACCGGCGAGGATCGGCGAGAAGGTCTGGACGAGCCCGATCACGCCGGCCTTCGAGGTCGAGTAGTTCGTCTGGCCGGCGTTGCCGGCGATCCCGGAGATCGAGGACACGCAGACGATGCGACCGTTGTGGCGCACGGCCTTGCGCTCGAACAGCTCCTTGTCGATCCGCTGGGGGGCGATCAGGTTGATCCCGAGGACCATGTCCCACAGCTCCTCGCGCATTCCGCCCATCCGCTTATCGCGCGTGACCCCGGCGTTGTGGACCACGATGTCGACGCCATCGTGGGCCTCGAGCAGATGCGAGGCGATCCGCGCTGGAGCGTCCTCGGCGGTGATGTCGAGCTTGAGCTCGACATCGGCCTCTGCGGCGGGTACGTCGAGTCCAACGACGTGCGCGCCGTCACGCGCGAGCACCTCGGCGATCGACGCACCGATGCCGCGCGCGGCGCCCGTCACGAGCGCGACCTTGCCGAGGAGCGGAAGCTCCCAATCGGGGGTCTCGTACGTGGCGACCGGCTCGCCGATCCGTACGACCTGGCCTGAGACGTAGGCCGATTTGGGCGACAAGAAGAACCGCAGCGTGGACTCGAGGTGATCGCCGGCGTAGATCAGCTGGGCCGTCGCGCCCTTTCCGACCTCCTTGCCGAGCGAGCGGGCCAGGCCCTCGAGCGCGCGCTGCGCCACCGCCGCGCGTGGCTCGTTGGGGGTGCCGCCGAGCACGATCACGCGCCCGCATGGTGCGAGCTTGCGGATCACCGGCTGGAAGAAGGCCCGCGCATGGCGGAGCTCCTCACTCGAGGCGATCCCGGTCGCGTCGTAGATGAGCGCTTTGAAGCTGTCGCCGTCGGTCACCACCTGCGCACCGATATCGCGCAGCACAGCGTCGACAGCCTCCGAGAGTTGTCCGCCGGGGGCGGCCCCGAACAGAACCGGGCCTGAGATCACCGGCTGGCCGGGCTCGTAGCGCTCGAGCTTGACGGGCGCGGGAAGCCCGACCTGCTTGGTGACCAGCTTCCCGATCGGGGTGTTGACGAGCTGTTGATAGCGGTCGGCCATTACGCAGCCTCCATGATCGCAGTGACACCGAGACCGCCGGCCGCGCAAATCGAGATCACGCCGCGCTTGCCGGAGCCATTCTCCGATAGAAGCTTCGCGAGGTTCGCGACGATTCGACCGCCGGTCGCCCCGAACGGATGGCCCGCGCCGAGCGACCCGCCGTGGACGTTCAGCTTTTGGCGGTCGATCTCGCCGAGGGGCTCGTCGAGCTCGAGCCGCTCGCGGCAGAACTTCTCGTCGGTCCACGCCTTCAGCGTGCACAGCACCTGGGCGGCGAACGCCTCGTGGATCTCGTAGTAGTCGAAGTCCTGGAGCTTGTGGCCCGCGCGGGCAAGCATCCGCGGCATCGCGTAGGCGGGTGCCATCAGGAGCCCCTCGCGCTTGGTCACGTAGTCGACGCCGGCCGTCTGGGCCTCGGTGATGAACGCCTGCACCGGCAGCGCGTGGTCTCTGGCCCACTCCTCGCTTGCCAGCAGCACCGCCGAGGCGCCGTCCGAGAGCGGGGTTGAGTTGCCCGCGGTCATCGTGCCGTCCGGCCCGCCGAACACAGGCTTGAGCTTGGCGAGCTTCTCCTGGCTCGAGTCCGGCCTGAGATTCTGGTCGCGTTCGAGACCCTCGAACGCGACGACGAGGTCATCCAACCACCCCGACTCGTAGGCGTCGGCCAGCTTGCGGTGGCTGGCGACCGCGAGCTCGTCCTGCTCCTCGCGGCCGATGTCCCAGTCCTTGGCCATGATCGCGCAGTGCTCGCCCATCGATAGACCCGTACGCGGCTCGGCGTTGCGCGGGATCTCGGGCACGAGCTGCTGCGGGCGGACCTTGGCGAGCGCGCGGGCGCGCCCCGCGAGGGTCTTCTCGCGGTTGAGCTGGAGCAGAACCTGTCGCAGGTCCTCGTTGAGGGCAAGCGGCGCGTCTGAGGTCGTGTCCGCTCCCCCTGCGATACCCACGTCGATCTGGCCCAAAGCAATCTTGTTGGCGACCAGGATCGTGGCCTCGAGCCCGGTGCCGCACGCCTGCTGGACGTCGTAGGCGGGGGTCTCGGGGGCGAGCTTTGAGCCGAGCACGGACTCGCGCGCGAGGTTGAAATCGCGGCTGTGCTTCAGCACAGCGCCGGCGGCGACCTCGCCGAGGATTTTGCCTTCGAGCTTGAACTTCTCGACGACCGCGTTCAGCACAGCAGTCAGCATGTCCTGGTTTGAGCTCTTGGCGTATGGACCGTTCTGGCGCGCGAACGGGATCCGGCTGCCGCCGATCACCGCCACGCGACGGGTGTTCGAGTTCATGTCGTCTCCTTCAAAGTTACGGCCCTGTAGCTTAATCCGCATCGGCTTGCACGCGTTCTCTGGCGTGCTAGCGTGCGCGCCAAGAAGGGGCGTGGGGACACTCCTCGATGCGGCGCCGGACTAGGGGGCCTTGGGTTTGAAACGTACAAGCTTGGTTCTGGTGGCGGTTCTGGCGCTCCTCGGCGCCTCGGACGCGAATGCCGCGACTCTGACGCCGCCGGCGACGATCTCGACAGCCGGTTGCGCTACCTACTCCCTCTCGCTACCCAGCGGCGTGACGAGTATCTACATCGAGGCGACGGGAGCCGCGGGCGGTGGCACCGGCGGCGGGCTCGGAGATGGGGTCAAGGCCGCGCTGTCCGGCGTCAGTAGTGGGGAGTCGCTCGACGTATGCGTCGATTCCGGTGGCGGCGCGCCGGGGCCGCTTGCCGGTGGAACCGGCGGCGGTGCATCTGGCGTCAGCCTTGGCTCTGACTTCACGGCACCGGTCCTCGTAGGAGGCGGAGGCGGCGGCGGCGCGGAAGGGGCCGGCGGTAATGCAGGCGATCCGAGCGCGCAGCCCGGCGGCGGCGATACCGCGGGCGACGCCGGCGGCCTTGGGGGGACGCAATCGTTTGTCGGCACCGGCGGATACAGCAGTGTCGGTGCCAACGGCGGCAATGGTTCTGCGTTCGGCACCTCGGGGCCGGGCGCCGGGGGCCCCGGGGGCATCTACGCCAGCGTCCTTGGCGTGGCAGGCGGCGGCGGAGGTGGCTACTACGGCGGGGGTGGCGGCGGCGCCCAAGCTCTTCGGTAACGGCGCCGGTGGCGGCGGTGGTTCTGACTTCTGCGCCACGTGGGCGAGCGGCTGCGTGGTGACAAGCGGGGCAGGGACGGTGACCGGCAGCGCGCAGGTGACGATCCTGCTCCCCTCTTCGACGAGCTCGTCGGTGACCGGGGCGGGGATGACCGGTTCGACGCCGTCTGACGCCGCGACGGTGACCGGGGCGGGGCCGGCGCCATCGGGTCAGCTGACCTACTCGCTGTTCTCCGGCAGCTCGTGCTCGGGTTCGCCGACGTCTCACGTCCACGGTCAATCTGAACCCCGATGGGAGTGTCCCTGACCTCCGGCGCAACCAATCCGCTCGCCGCAGGCTCCTACAGCTTCGAGTCCTCCTACTTGGGCGACAACAATTACGGTCCGTCAGCCGACTGCAAGGCGTTCACGATCGGGAAGGCCACCCCGACTGTCAGCAATCCTGTCTACGGTGGCGCAACGACGGGCGCCACCGCGTACGACACCGCAACCATCGGCAACCCGGTGTCTGGCTTCGTCCCGACGGGAGACGTCACCTACACCTTCTACGAGAACGACAACTGCGTGGGAGCTCCAGCCACGACGGAGGTCGTGGCGCTCGGCACCAACTCGAGCGCGACAGCCCCACTTGCGGCCAGCACCTACAGCTTCCAAGCCTCGTATTCGGGCGATGGCAATTACAACCCGGGCCCCAGCCCCTGCACCTCATTCACCGTCGCCAAGGGCATCGCCGACGGTGACGAGCCAAGTGTTTGACGCGGCGACAAACAGCCCCTGGGCGGGCACCGAGACGACCGGCGCCTCGGCCTACGGCCTTGCGACCGTGACCGGCGCCGGCGGGATCGCGCCGAGCGGTCAAGTGACCTACAACCTCTTCACGAGCAACGATTGCACCGGCACATCCGCCACCCTGAACACCCCGAACCTCGGTACGCACTCGGTGGCCACGCCGGCGCTTGACGCCGGCACCTACAGCCTCCAGGCCAAGTATTTAGGCGACGCCAACTACCTGGTTGCCAGCGGCTGCCAATCGTTCACCGTCTCCAAGCCAACGCCGTCGCTCACGGTTGCCGTGAACGATGCCTCGACCAACCAGCCGTGGAGCGGCGATGAGGGCGGCGGCGCGTCCGCCTACGCGACAACGTCTCTGACGGGACTTGCATCCGGTGCCTCCCCGACCGGGAGCATCACCTACAGCCTCTTCAGCAACGGCAGCTGCATCGGTACACCCGCCAGTCAGAACACCGTGTCCGTCGGGTCAAACTCGGCCACCGCCTCCAACCTCGCGGCAGGCTTCTACAGCTACCAGGCCGCCTACGCCGGCGACGCCAACTACAACGGCGCGAAGAGCATTTGCCAGAAGTTCACCGTCGACGGACCACCGACAGCGCTGATCACAGCGCCGGGCACCGGCGGCAGCTACGCCCTCGGCCAATCGGTTCCGACGAGCTTCGCGTGCGCCGATCCCGTAGGCAGGGGGATCGCATCGTGTCTGGACTCAAACGGCGCGGCGGCGGGCGCCGGCAAGCTCGACACGGCCTCTCCCGGCGCCCACACCTACACGGTGACGGCGACCTCGAAGGATGGCCAGACCGGTGAGACGATCATCACCTACGTCGTCGCCGACAACAACTTCACGGTCACGCGCGTGACGCATCCGCACCCGGGCATCTTCAAGCTCTGGATCTCGCTCCCGGGCCCGGGCGTGATCAACGTGCTCGAGAGCGCCAAGCAGCCGGGACGCCTCGCGAAGGTCGCCCACCTCCTCCAGCCGGCGGCCGGGCGGTTCACCGTCGCCCGGGCGCGCAAGGCTGCCTCCGGAGCGGGCGTTTTGACGATCAGGATCGCTCGCAGCGCCCGCATGCCGCCGCTGGCCGCGGTGCGACTGTTCGTGACCTTCACCCCCACCGGGGGCGTCGGGCGCACCCAGCAAGTACACAGCTTGCGCTAGTCCGAGGCCCCGGTGTTAGTTGTGAACGCTCCGCCCCCGGTCGCGCGTCTGACCAGGCCCGGAGCGAGGATGCGAAGCGCCGCCGCAAGCCAGTAGGGCCGCGGTACGTAGCGCTCGGCCTTACCGCCGGGCCCGGCCTCGACGATCGCATCGGCGACGACCTCGGGCTTGGACACGATCAGGCGCGGGATCTCTTTGGCCGGGAAGCCCTCGGTCTTGATGAACCCGGGCAGTACGAGCCCGACGTGGATGCCGTTGGGCGCCTCCTCGGCGTGAAGCGCGTCGCTCCAGCCCGCCAGCGCGAACTTGCTGGCCGAATAGGCGCCAGACCGCGGGCGCGAAACGCGCGATGCTGTGCTCGCGACGTTGACGATCGAGACCGAGCCGTTCCCCGCGGCAGCGGTGCGCCGCATCAACGGCAGCAGTGCCTCGGTCAGGCGGAGGGGCGCCTCGAAGTTCAGCTTCATGTGTCGCTCGACGTTCGCCCAGCCCTCGTCCCCGAAGTTGCCCCGCCACGCGGCGCCGGCGTTGTTGACCAATAGGTGGAGCACCCCATGCTCGCGCTCGATCATCCGCCTGATCCGTGACGGACTCGCGGGCTCGAGCAGATCTGCCGCTATCACCATCGCGCCGCCGAGCTCGTCGGCGAGGGCTCGGAGGCGGTCCTCGCGCCGAGCTACCAGCACCAGCTTGGCGCCGGGCTCGCGCGCCAACCGTCTGGCGGTCGCCTCCCCGATTCCGCTTGAAGCGCCGGTTACGAGCGCGACGAAAGATGTCTCATCCGTGGCCATCCGAGGCGCCTAGCCTAACTGCGGGGCAGCGCCTCAGATGTCCGACTTCAGCGCGAAGTACAACGCCGGGAACGGCTCTGTGCGGCCGGGCACGTTGACGAGCATCTTGCCCAGGTTCGCGCCCGGGACGATTTCGACAAGCTCATCGCGGATCGAGCGGATCACGAGGCGCGGGTTGCGCTCGATCGGCGCATAGTCGATCACCAGAACGTCGACCGATGGATCGAGCCGCCCCGCCTCGACATAGGTGTTGAAATCGAACGCGCTGGGGCCGCGCTCCGCAGGTTCCATCGAATAGAACGGCCACAGGAGCTTGGCCGGCCAGCGGGCGCTGTTAGTCAGCGTGTTTACACCGCGTTTCTCCTCCGGCATGAACTTCTTCCCGAGCCACGGCATCCACGCGTCGGTGATCGAGCCGATCAGCTTGTCGGCCAGCGGATGCATCGTCCAGGTCACGAGAATGCCCTCGGTCTGGCCCGTGACCGCCTGAGCGGGTCGGCCGCACAAGAACAGAGCTTGGAGATCCTGGAGCGCGCCGTCTCGGTCGGACTTGGCCCGCTTGCCAAGCTCGGCGATCCAGGTCCAAGCCTCTTCGCGGGCTTGCTGGCCCCCCAGCTCGCGGAGCTTGGCGACTCGTTGCGCAACGGTGGCGCTGGGCAGCACCGCCTTGCCGTTATTGGGCTTGATCTGCGTCTCGGTGGCCATCAGCGTCTCCCTAGATCGTTTGCGCCGGCCCGGATCCTACGCGCAATGCCATTTCGAGTTCAAACCGCCCATCAGGGGAGTCGAGCGCTTCGCCGAGCAGCTCGCGCAGCTTGCCGATCCGGTAGCGAACGGTCTGCGGGTGCACATGGAGCTGCGCCGCGACCGCCGGCGTGTGGCGCTGGTGATCGAGCCACGCACGCAGCGTCGTCATCAGCCGGTCGCGCTCGGCGTCGGGGAGCTCGAGCAGTGGCCCGAGGCGACGCTGAACGAGTGTCTCCGCCAGCTCCCTGTCGCCCTCCAGAATCAATGCCGCGAGATGGTCTTCGACGCGCGTGAGGCCCTGCTCGGGGAGCGCAAGCGCCATCCGAGCCCAGCGCAGCGATCGGTGCGCGTCACGCGGCGCGACCGTCGGCCCCAGGGCGCTGCGCTGAAGCCCGACCACGCGGCGTAGCGCGGCCGCTCGGCCGGGCCCGTCGGGGTCCGGGATCACGACGAATGCCCCCTCCTGGTCGGCGCCCGCGAGCACATCGGCGTCCAGGCGACGGGGTATGGCGCCGGGACTGTCCTCGGGAACCGCGAGCACCGCCAGGGCGCGCGGGAGCGGCCAGCGGGCGAGCTCGGCCGCGTGCTCGATCGCTTCCGGGTCGTGTTCTTCTGAGTCGAGCAGCAGCGCCGCGAGCCGCCGTCGCCGGCGATCTCGCTCGCCCGCCTCGTCCGATTGGATCCGCAGGTAGCCCTCGATTACCTCCGTGCCGAGCTCGTCGGTGTATACAAAGATCGCCTCGGCCAGCGCGATCACGATCGGGGTCGGGACTCCGGCCTCCGTGCCGAGCTCGGCGGCGCCCCGCCACGCCGCCCGCGTCCCGGTGCGCCATGCGGCGCGAAGCGCGTCAAGGCTCCTCCCGGCCTGGAACTCCGCCTCGCCGAGCCGCCGCCAGATCTCAGTCGTCGCTGCCCGCGGCCGCTCGCCGCGCTCGGCGGCCTCCAGAAACGACTCGATCGCCTGGTCGATGCCGAGCCGGATACCGACCCCTTCAGGGCCACCCAGCACGTCCGCGTAGACGGCATTCTCGGCCCGCACGCCGGTGACGATCTGGTCCACGAGTCGCGGCGCGACAGAACGAATAGCTTCGACAGCCTCCGGAGGCAGGGACGCCGCTGTCCAGCTCATTGTCATAATTTTATAAAAGCTCAGCCGAAAGACGTTGCGAAACGCCGTTGCGCGGCCGTGCTACGGGAGCGTAGGGTGCACACCATGACAACGCGCCGCCGCAGCATCACCAAGACGCACGAACGGATCGCCCAGCTCGGGTGGGAGCCGACTTACCACCAGCCCGCGGTTCGCTATCCGACCCGCTACCGCTTCCCGCACAAGGCCAAGGACCCCATGAAGCACATCATGCGGGAGTACCTGCCGATGGAGCTCGAGAAGGACGAGCGCGTCTATGGCGGCCACGACGCGGCGGTGCGCGCCGACATGCCACACAAGGCGCACGAGCGCTGGCTCGAGATCCTCAAGGCGTTCATCCCGGTGACCAACTTCGCCGAGATCGGCGCCGGGCGCTGCATGTCGATGCTGATGTCGGCCGTGCCCAACAACGAGCTTCGCAACGGCTACCACGTCCAATTCGTCGACGAGATCCGCCACACGGGCATGCAGATGTCACTCGCCCGCTGGTACGCCAAGCACGTCCCCGACCCGGCCGGCTGGAACATCGGCCCCCAAGCGCTCGCCAATTCGGTGATGCTCTCCCCCGGGCTGAACATGCTCTCGCACTTCATGGTCGGCGATCCGATCCAGTGCGCGTTCACGCTTCAGGTCGTCGCCGAGACCGCGTTCACGAACATCGTGTTCGTGGCAACGCCCGATGTCGCCGCCCGCAACGGCGACTTCACGCTGCCGACGACCTACCTGAGCGTTCAGTCCGACGAGGCGCGGCACATCTCTAACGGCTACGCGACGCTGCTCACGGTCCTCCAGGACGACCACAACGCCCCGCTGATCGAGCGCGACCTCCAGCAGGCGTTCTGGATCAACCACGCGTTCATCGACGTCTTCTCGGCGATCGTGATCGAGTACTTCTCACGCGACCGCTCGGATCCCGAGTCGTTTCTGGACAAGTGGGACCGCTGGGTGCGCGACGACTGGCACCGCTCCTACATCATGAAGCTCGGCAAGCTGGGACTCGACATCCCCCCGGACATCTTCGAGCGCGCGCGCGAGCGGATCGTCAATGGCGTCCATCACCGTCACGCTCTGTTCCTGTTCGCCGCGTGGCCGCTTGCCAACTGGCGCATCGATCCGCTCGATGAGCGTGACTTCGAGTGGTTCGAGTCCAAATACCCGGGCTGGTATGCGGAGTATGGGGCGTTCTTCGAGGCCTACCGGCACGGCGGCGACCCGGCGAACGGGCTGTTGCTGCTCGACTTTCTGCGGCTCGCGCCCCCGTCGTGCTGGACCTGTCAGGGCTTCTGTGTCTCCGAGGACGATCGCCGACACCGCGTCGTCGACGGACGCACGCGGTTCTACTGCTCGCCAGAGTGCGCGTGGCTTGATGAGTCGAACCCCGGCCGCTACACCGGCGATCGCAACTTCTTCGACCGCTACCACGGCTGGGAGGCTTCGGAGGTGATCGAGGACCTCGGCCTGCTGCGTTCCGACGGCAAGACTCTGATCGGACAGCCGCACCTCGAGTCCGAGCGCCGCTGGACGATTCAGGACATCCGCGCGCACAACCTCAAGATCGCCTCGCCGAACATCCGCGTCGCCCAAGAGCTCGGCCTGCCGTCGGGTGACTGGAGCGGGGTCGAAGCAGGTGATGGATCCGTCCCGCTCGAGTTCGCCGAGGCCGTGCTGTGAAAGTCCGGTTCGAGCCGATCGGGGAGGAGATCGACTGCTCGCCCGAGGAGACCGTCCTCGACGCCGCCTTCCGCCAGGGCTACAACCTTGCCTATGGCTGCCGGGAGGGGCAGTGCTCGGCCTGCAAGTGCTTTCTGATCGAGGGCGAGGTCGCGCTCAAGCCGTACTCGAACTTCGCGCTGTCTGACTCCGAGCAGGCCGGCGGCTACTCGCTCATGTGCCGGGCGATGCCCGAGCAGGACCTCACGATCGAGCTGCTCCACTACGACCCCGACAACTACAAGCTCGAGCACACCATCCAGACGGCGACCGCCACTGTCAGCGCAGTCGAGCACCTGACCGAGGACATCACGCGCGTTGTGCTCGACGCGCCCGAGTTCGTATTCACGCCAGGCCAGTTCGTCGACATCCACGTCGACGGCGCCACGCGGTCGTTCTCGATGGCCAACGCTGATTCGGGCCGCATCGAGCTGATCGTCAAGCGCTACCCGGGAGGAAGGTTCTCGGGCAAGCTCGAAGACCAGCTGAAGCCGGGCGATCAGATCGAGTACACGGGGCCGTATGGCGCCCTGCGCGTGCGCGAGTCAGAGCGCCCGATCCTGATGCTCGCCGCGGGCTCCGGCATCGCTCCAATCCTCTCGCTGCTGCGCCACCTCGATGCCACTGGCTGTCGGCGGCCCGTCGACCTGTTCTTCGCCAACCGCACCCCGTTGTGCGCCGAGGAGCTGGCGGCACTCGGGCTCTCTGACTTCCGCATCAAGACGTTTGAGGATCGCTCGATGCTCGACGCGGTTGACGCGTGGCTTGAGGGCAACGACTACGACGTCTACATGTGCGGTCCGCCGGCGATGCTCGAAGCGGCCGAACCGATGCTGATCGACAAGCACAAGTTCGACGAGCAGCGGGTCGTCCAGGACAAGTTCACCACCGCGGCCGATTCCGATCCCGACCGCACCGAGGGCGCGCCCCCGACCAAGCGCGTCGGCACCGCCGCGCCATCGGGAGATGAAGCCGAGCGCCAGTTCTCCTGGTACGTCCCGCGCAAGCGCCGCGCGACGCTCTACGAGGACGTCACGGTCGACACACAGCCCTCGATTCACCGCCATCTGAGGCGCGGCTGGCCGGTCAGCTTCGAGGACGGACGCGGGACCTGGGACGACTCGTCGACCCAGCTGCGCTCGAGCAACTGGTTTGACTTCCGCGACCCGGGCGAGCAGTGGGAGCGGACCTACTACCAGGCCGGGACGGCTGTCGAGCACCAGCTCGAGGGCGCGATGCGTTCCGCGCGCGAGGAGGGCCTGATCGAGGATTTCAGCCCCCACTGGGTCGACTTTCTGCGCCGCTTCCTACAGATCCCCGCCTATGTCGAGCATGGACTTTGGTTCGCGATGGCGACGGCCGGACGCGACTGCCTGTCGGACTCGGTCGCCACGTGCGTGTGCCTCCAGGCGGCGATGAAGCAGCGCTCCGCTCAGGCGATCGTCCTCTACGCGATGGATCTAGAAGAGCATCACGGCGAGTTCCCGATCGAGGCCGCCCGCGAGACGTTCCTGAGCGAGCCCGAATGGCAACCGACGCGGCGCTATCTCGAGCGGCTCGCGGCGACGAGCGATTGGGGCGAGGTGATCGTGGCGGCGAACTTGTGCTTCGAGCCGATCGTCGTAACGCTTCTGCGTCGCGAGCTCGGCACCCGCGCCGCGGCCGCCAACGGCGACACCGTCACTCCGGTGTTGGCCCAGGTCGAGACGCAAGAGTGGGAATGGACCCGGGCGTGGACGGTCGAGCTCATGCGCTTCCTGCTCGCCGACGAGACCCACGGTGACGCGAACCGCGCTCTCGTCTCTGCGTGGGTCCGCGACTGGCTTCCGCGGGCGGTCGAGGCCGCGCTGGCACTCGCGCCGCTCGCCGAACTCGTACCGGCGGGGATCGACGTCGAGGAGGCCGTGGCCCGCGTTCAGGCATACGGCGGTGCGATGCTCGAGCAAGCAGGGCTCCCGGAGCTCTGCGAGCTGGTCGGATACGAACCGGCGGTGCCAGCGGAGCCGGAGGAGCCGGTACGTATGCGGCGAGTGCGCCCGCCGCGGCGGCGCGTCCGCGCTGGCACTCCCGTTGACAGCGAACCTCTCCCTGCTGCCGGCGACGGCACGTATGACTTCGTGGGGATCGTGATGGCAAAGAGCGCGGAGGGTGATGCGGTCGCGCGCATCCTCGGCGAGCGCGACGACATCGTGGTCCACGAACAGCCGGCGTTCTGGGACATCCGCGCGCACGAGCGACTGGTCATCCCCTACGACGAGGTTTCCGAGGAGCTCGGCTACGAGATCGACGCCTATTCGATCCAGCACGAGATGTCGACTCATTACGGCCGTATGGTCGCCACCGACGACTCGCTGATGCTGTTCTCAGACCCAACCGAGGCGATGAGCCACCTGATGTCATGAGCGCCCTCGCAGCACTCGATCGCCGGCCGCGCGCCCACCGCGTGTTCCTGCACGCCCTGCCCTATGCGATCGCCCGCCGTTTCGACCCGCTTGCGGCGGGTGACTTGGAGGCGGTGTTCGAGCTCACGTCCGAGACGCCGGCGGCGAGCCGGCGGCATTCGCGTTGAGGGTCTCGGGCGGCCGCTGCGAAATCACGCCCGGACGCGCGACCGACCCCGACGCGACCGCGACCGTCGGCGCCGGTGATCTGATCCGGATGGTCAGCGGGGCTACCGCCTTCCCGGAGCTGCTCGCGTCGGGAAATCTCGAGCTCGGCGGCAATCCGTTCGTCGCGCTGCGCTTCCCGAGCCTGTTTCGGTTGCCCGCGCGCGTAGCCGATTGACGGCGCCGGTAGAGTGCCGAGACGTGAGGAGAGGGTGGCTGGTTCTGATTGGGGCGCTTGCTTGCGTGCTCGTCGGTGCGTCGAGTGCCGCGGCCGCGACCTTCTGCGTGAATCCGGTCGCCGGCCAGACGTGCTCGGGGACCTCGGAGCCCGACCTCCAGACGGCGCTCAACACGGCGTCTGCGCCGCCATACAACACGCAGCCCAACGCGGTAATCGTCGGTGACCCGGGGACGCCGCCGGCCGGCGGGTACACCTACAGCACCCCCAACCCCGCTACGAATCCCGTCAGCATCATCGGCGCCGGCCAGGGGACGACGACGCTGACCGACACGAGCGGCGGCGCAATGCTTGTGGTCAGCGGCGACGGATCGTCGGTGTCGAACCTGACCATCTCGATCCCAGCCGCTGGTTCCACGGGGCTCGTCCTGATCGGTGCGACGGCCAACAAGGTCACCGTAACGAGCCCAGCCCCGCAGACGAACGGGCTCACGGGCGTCGAGCTGCTACCGGGCAGCACATCGTCGGCGCCGTTGCCCACGTTCACGGGGAGCAATGTCTCGTTCCCCACCAGCGGAACCGGCGGCCAGGTGTTCCTCGTTGCCGAGGTGGGCGCGCTCATCGAAGACGACGGCTTCATCGGTCTTAACGCCGCACCGGCGGTGGTCTTCACCCAACCGCCGTCGGGCTACCCAAACGGTTCGACGCTGAGACGGGTAACCATGTCTGACACTTCGACGAGCGCCGCGGTCGGGATGGAAGTGGTTGCTCAGACAGTGGCGGCCGACAACGTGGCGATCAGCCTCCCCGGTACCGGCCTCGCCGGAGGGGCGGTCGTGGATTCCGCCTCGACGGCCGATTCCACGCTCGACCTCAACCAAGTGGGCATCTACGGCGACGCCGACGCCTCGCCCACCCCGAACTCGTTTGGCGTGGAGGCAACGAGCAGCAATGCGGGTCGCGCCGCGACCATCAACGTTCGTAACTCGATCATCCGGAACTTCTTCTTCGCGACGCAACGCAACGCGAATACGTCGGGCGCCAGCGCCAACGTCCGCTACGACTACTCCGACTACGACTTCATCCACCGGCTCGACAACGGCGGGACGGGCGCGATCACCAACGGCATCGGCAACCTCAACGACGCCGACCCCCAATGGCTGAACCCGGCTGCCGGGGACTTCCGCATTCCGTCCGGCTCGCCCGTGGTCAACGCTGGCGATCCGGCCCCGCTCAACCCCGCGCTCGAGTCGACCACCGATGTCCTCGGAAACCCGCGGATCTCGGGCGGGCGTCGTGACATGGGCGCGGTCGAATACCAGTTCCCGCTCCCGCCGCCGCCACCCAAGTTTCCGGCGCCGACGCTCAGCTCGCAGGGGCGCTTTAACCCAAAGACGGGCAAGGTCAGCCTGTCGGCGATCTGCAACGAATCGGCGAGCGGTTCCTGCGCGCTCCACCTCACGCTTAAAGGCACTGTCAGCGAGGTCACACACAAGCATGGGCACAAGCACCACAAGAAGGTGACGGTGACGATCGTGCTGACGGGGACGATCGCCGGCGGCACCACCGGGACACTCACCGGCCACCTGACGGCTGGTCAGCTGCGCGCGATCGGCACGCAGCTGAGCCTCTCAATGAGCCTCACCGGCACCGCGACCGACACTACCGGGACCTTCCCGCTCTCCGAGCGTGTAAAGCTCGTGGCCGAGAAGGTCAAGAAGAAGAAGCACCACCATCACTGAGCTTGCGGGCCGCGCCCGGCGCGAATAGAATCGCGCCCAGATGGGCGCCGGGGTAAGCCAGCGCCCGGGACCGGAAAGGGGCAGTACATGAAGCCTTTGAGCGAAGAGGAGCTTCGCATGAACGAGCAGGCTGCCGACGTCGCTGCGTCGGTGGTCGGCGAGCCAGTCGAAGCCGCCACCCGCCTCGAGCAGGTGACCCAGGATCAGCAGCTCGAGAACTTCGGCGTGGGTGGATTCAACCGCGGGGCTGTCAAAGTCAGCCGCGGGTTGGGCCGGATGATGATGCCGCGCACGATGGGCGGGATCAAGAGCATGGAGACGGGCGGGCTGCCCAAGCAGTTCGTGCTCGCCGTGTCGGCGAGCAAGGTGTACGCGCTCGAGGACAAGCAGCAGGCGGGCCAGCTCGCCGCCGGCAAGGTGCTCGAGACGTGGGACCGCGCGACGTTCTACGCCAAGTCGGGCGACAACGCCATGATGTCCGCCGTCAGCGGCGTGCCGGACGACCGCCAGCTGGTCGTCATCTACCTGCCGCTCGACGGCGCCAAGAGCAAGTACATGCAGGCGGCAGCGCGGATCACAGCGCAGTCCGGTTCGCCGGGCCAGCCGCACCGGATGATGGTCGCCAGGGACGCGGCGAGCGACAAGGTCGTCGAGCTGATCACGGCCAACGCGCCGGCAGCCGGCGCGAACATCATGATCGGCGGCCAGAGCGTTGCGCGACATGATGACCCAGGCTCAGGGCGGCGCGGCTGCCGCACCCGATCCCACCGAGCAGCTCACCAAGCTCGCCGATCTGCACGAGCGCGGTGTTCTCTCAGACGAAGAGTTCGCCACCCAGAAAGCGAAGATCCTCGCGACCTGAAACTGTCTAAGCGGGGCTCTCGGCCGCGACCGGTTCGCGGTCGGGAGCCGCGCGGACGACGTCCAGGCTGGCACCCGCCAATGCCCCGCCGGGGCAGTCGGCGCACGGCACCTCGCGGCGCGGGTTCTCGATCCCGATTAGCGCGACGATCCCGCCTAGGACGACCAGAGCCGCGCCGATCCCGAGCCCGATTCGAAACGCGTAGACCGAAGCGTTGACGAGTGCGGCGTGAACCTCGGGGCGTTCGGGTGCCGGCACGCCGTTGACATTGACGACGAGCGCGCGCGTGCGGTCGCTCGAGACGACGGCAGCGGCCCGCGAACTCAGGTTGTGACCGGCGAGATTGTGATCGAGCCGGCTCGAGAAGCTGCTTGCGACAACCGCGCCCAACGCCGCGATCGCGAGCAAACCGGCGATCCGCGCGATCGCGTTGTTGACCCCGCTGGCGACTCCGGAGTGACCCGCTTCGACCGACCCGAGCACCGTCGCTGTGAGCGGCGCCACGGTCGCCGACAGCCCGATTCCGAAGACGAGAATCCCCGGCAGGATCGCGTCCACATAGCTCGCTCTCGCATCGGTTCGCACCAGCAACAGCAGCCCGAGCCCCGCGACGATCGGCCCGAAGCCCATGAAGTAGTGAGGCCCGATGCGATCGGCGAGCGCGGCAAAGCGGCGCGAGAGGACGAACATCAGCAAGGTCACCGGCAGCAGCGCGAGACCGGCGACGATCGGTTTGTAGCCGCCGACCTGCTGGACGAACAGGATCACGAAGAAGATCGCGACGTTCAGACCGGCGTACATGGTGAGCGTAGTGAGGTTGCCGATCGCGAAATTGCGCGTCGCGAAAAGCTTCAGCGGCATCATCGGATGCGGCGAGCGCCACTCCCAGACCACGAAGGCCGCGAACAGGACCACCCCCGCGATCAGTGGGATCGCGACCCGCCCGTCGCCCCAGCCGTACGTGGGCTGCTCGATCAGCGCGAACACCGGACCCGCGAGTCCCAGCGCGCACAGGATCGCACCGACCACGTCGACGTGTCCTGGGTCGCGGTGGTCTCCCTCGAGGCGGGTGAGTAGCCAGAGCGTGATCACGACGGGGACCACGTTGACGGCGAAGATGAACCGCCATGAGGCCAGTTGGACGAGTGCTCCACCGCCGAGCGGGCCGATCACCGTCGCGATGCCGGTCCAGGCCGTCCAGCTGCCAATTGCCGCCGGCCGCTCGCTGTCGGGGAAGCGGTCCATGATCAGCGCCAGCGTGCTCGGCACCAGCAGCGCGCCGAAGACCCCCTGCACCGCCCGCGCGCCGATCAGAAAGACGCTCGAGGGGGCGATCGCGCACAGCAGCGAGAACGCTCCAAAGCCCACCAGCCCGATGGCGAACATCCTGCGGCGCCCGAACAGATCGCCGAGCGACCCGCCGATCAAGAGCAGCGAGGACAGCGTAAGCAGGTACGACTCCACGACCCATTGCTGCTCCGCCAGCCCGCCGTGCAGGTCGGCTCGCATAGCCGGCAGCGCGACATTGACGATCGTGCCGTCGAGGAACACGATCCCCGAGCCAAGGATCGAGGCGATCAGAGCGATCCGCTTGGCGGGCACTAGCTGAGCCTAGTGCCCACCGCTACGCGACCACTTGTGCTTGGCGGGTGGAGATCACTGGGCGCCCGCCGCAAGTGACGAGTTCGGCTCGTACCCTGCAGGTCGCACGCTCGAGGCGAACGGCAACCGGTCGTCGACGATCACGCAATACGTCCGCGGGCCGTGCGCCGCGCACGCTCTGTAGATCCGCCCCGGCTGGATCGCGAGCAAGCTGAGCTCGTCGAGGCTGCGCCGAAACTCGGCCGGCGCACGATCGCCGATCCACGCTTCGGCCCGCGCCATCGCTTCGTTCTGGGCCTGGTGGTCGGCGAGTACGGACTGGTGATGACCGATACCGACCGCGAGTAGTGCCGCCGCTGACACCGGCGAGCGCCGCCGTGCCGCCGTAGTCCCGAGCGACCCCCCGCGGCAGATCGGGGCGCTTTCGGCGCAACAGCGCGCCGATCGGGTAGGCGAGCAGCAGCACCGCCGCCAGGTTCAGCGCACAGCCGAGCAGCGCCGCCGCGACGATGTTCTGGCCGTCTCCGGCCGGTGGGAGGGCATGGCCGACGACCGCGTCGACGAGCGTCAGCGCGCCGAACGCCGGCCACATCCAGGCACCGCGACGGCGCCACCGCAGGCGCGCGAGCGAGGCACCGTCCATATCTGGAGAGTAATCAGCTTGACGGCCCCGTCTAGGGGGCGTAGCCTCGCGTCGAAGGGTCATTCGATCGCCCCCGGGGGCAACAAGGAGGATCTGGATGAGGCGGTTACTTGCGGTCGGGACGGCTGTTGTGCTGGCGCTGGTGGGCGCGGCGACGGCGCTCGCCAAGCCGAAGGACGGCAACTGGAAAGGGACCACGTCGGAGAGCTTCCCGAACACGACCATCACAGGGTCGTGTCCGCTGCCGGTCCCTGGCCCGGCTCCGGTCTGCTTTCAGGTCTCAAGCGGTGGGTCGGCGGTCTTGAACTTCGAGCCGGCGTTTGACGGGACCTGCACCAAGGCCGGGTCCCCCTCGATCACCTCGCCGATCATCACGACCGATGCCGGCCGGAACATCCCGGTCACCAACGGGAAATTCCACGGCCACGTCACCAACGGACGGCTGCACAGCGGTGCGACAACGCTGGGGAAGTCCCAGGATCAGGTGCACGGGAAGTTCACGTCGAAGACCAAGGCGAGCGGCACGCTTACGATCACCTACCAGTTCAACAACTCGACTCTGGCGCAGCAGGATGGGGTCGCGGGCTATAGCTGCACGACCGGGAAGGTGACCTGGACCGCGTCGTTTGCCTGATCCAGACGGTCCATGAAGTAATCTCGGCCTCGTACCCGTTCGGGAGCCGCGACCGGAGATCCCGGGAGCGGTTTCGAGAGCGGGCCCGCCGGAGATCCCGGCCGGGCCCACGGACGAAAGGGAGCTCAAGAGATGGCAACCGAAACCGCTCGGGCGACTGGCGCGCAGGCAGGCGCTGCCGGGCATCTTCTCCTCGAGGATCGGATTTCGCTGCTCCGCGCAATGCTGCTCATGCGTGGGCTCGAGGAGCGGGCGATGAGCCTCTACCGGCAGGGCAAAGTGCCGGGATCGTTTTATGACGGCTGCGGCCAGGAGGCGGTGTCGGCCGGACCGGCATTCGCGATGGCCGCCGATGACCGCCTGTGCGTCCTTCACCGCGACCTGGCCGCCCATATCGTGCGCGGGGTCACGCCGGCGCGGATCGTCGCCCAGTACCTGGGGCGTGAGACGGGCGTCACGTCCGGTCGCGACGGCAACGTCCACTTCGGAGACCGGAATCTCGGCTGCGTGGGGATGGTCTCGATGCTGCCCGACATGATGCTCGTTGCGACCGGGATGGCGATGGCGTTCAAGCTCCGGGGCGAGCAGCGCTGTGCGCTGACGTGGTTCGGCGACGGCTCTACCTCGCGCGGTGATTTCCACGAGGCGATGAACTGGGCCGGCGTGCAACGGCTGCCGGTCATCTTCGTGCTCGAGAACAATCAGTACGCGTACTCGACCCCGCTCGACAAGCAGTTCGCGGTCGACCCGGTCGAGCGCGCGGCGGCCTACGGATTCGAGGGCGAGACGGTCGACGGCAACGACGTCGAGGCGATGTTCGAGGCCACGTTTGCCGCGCGAGAGCGCGCGCTCGCTGGTGGAGGGCCGACTTTGATCGAGGCCGTGACGATGCGCATGCACGGACACGCGGCCCACGACGACATGAAGTACGTGCCCAAGGAGCTGGTCGAGGAGTGGCGTGCGCGCGATCCGATCGACCGGCAATCCGAACGACTCCGCTCTGAGGGCGTCGACATCGACGAGTTGCGGGCGTCGGTAGCCGCCGAGATCGATGCCGCGAGCGAGGAAGCTCTGGCAGCTCCGATGCCCGATCCGGCGACGGCCGCCGATGGCGTGTTCTGCGAGGGCGAGGCCGAGCCGCTCGGCGACGGCATGGCGCGCTGGAGCGGATACGTGGCCGAACATCGGAGCGGTCTCCCGGACCCAAAGAGCGGAGATGTAAGGCCGGAAGCCGAGCGAAGCGAGGCGGTCTCATGAGCACGCTCACTTACTTGCAAGCGATCTCGGCCGGGCTTCGCGACGAAATGCGCGCCGATGAGAGCGTGTTCGTGATGGGCGAGGACATCGGCGTGTTCGGTGGGGCGTTCAAGGTCACCGACGGATTCATCGAGGAGTTCGGAGCCGATCGCGTGATGGACACCCCGCTGGCCGAGTCGGGAATCATCGGGACAGCAGTAGGGGCGGCGGTCGTCGGTATGCGCCCAGTGTGCGAGATGCAGTTCTCCGATTTCATCTCGTGCGGCTTTGATCAGCTGGTCAACGTCGCGGGCAAGATGCACTATCGCCAGGGCCTCGCGGTTCCGATCGTGGTGCGGCTTCCCTCCGGTGGCGGGTTCTCCGGCGGCCCGTTTCACTCCCAGAACCCGGAGGCGTGGTTCATGCACGCACCGGGGATCAAGGTCGTCGCACCGTCCACGGCCGAGGATGCAAAGGGACTCCTGCACACGGCGATTCATGACCCCAACCCGGTCTGCTACATGGAGCACAAGCATCTCTACCGCCGGATCAAGGGCGAGGTCCCGGAGGGCGTGTTCGAGACGCCCTTCTCGGCACGCATCGCCCAGGCCGGCTCTGACCTCGTCGTGATCGCCTACGGCGCGATGGTCCATGTCGCGCTCGAGGCAGTGGCCGACGACCTGGACGGCGCGTCGGTCGAGGTGCTCGATCTGCGTTCACTGGTGCCGCTCGACGAGGAGGCGATCCTCGCCTCGGTCGCGCGCTGCTCGAAGGTGGTGATCGTCGACGAGGCCAACTCATGCTGCGCCGCGGGCGCGCAGGTCGCGGCGCTGATCGCCGAACGGGGATTCGAGGACCTCGACGGGCCGGTCGTGCGCGTGGCGACACCGGATGTCCCGATTCCGTTCTCACCGCCGCTCGAACAAGCCGTGCTGCCATCGGTCGATCGCGTGAGGGAGGCGTGCCGTGAGCTCCTCGCGTACTAAGACGACCGTCGACGTCACGATGCCCCAGATGGGGGTCTCCGTCGCCGAGGGGACCGTGGTCGCGTGGCGCGTTGAGGTCGGCGACCGGATTGAAGCTGAACAGACGATCTGCGAGATCTCGACCGACAAGATCGACACCGAAGTCCCGGCGCCCGTGAGCGGCGTCGTGACCGAGATCCTGATCCCGATCGACACGACTGTGTCCGTGGGGGAGGTGCTCGCGCGGATCGAGACCGAGGGCGATGGCGCTGAGGCTCCGGACACGTCGGACGCCACCGTGCCCGCCACGGCTGCGGCTGCCCCGGCCCCGCCCGCTGCCCCCACCACGAACGGAGCGCGCTCCGCTCGGCGCTACTCCCCCGTCGTCCAACGGATCGCGGCCGAGCACGGGATCGACCTCGAGCAGGTCGAGGGCACCGGCCGCGGTGGGCGCGTACGCAAGCAGGACGTGCTCGCGTTCCTCGAGAACGGCGCCGCCGATGCGCCGCTCCACATCGAGAGCCCGTACAAGCCCGAGCCGGCTTCGGCCGCCGGGCTGTCACGAATGCGACGCCAGATCGGCGAGCACATGAAGCGCTCGCTCGAGACGGCGGCGCACTGCACGACCTGGATCGAGGTCGACATGACCGAGATCGAGGCCGCCCGCCAGCGGCTCGGCCTCACCGCGCTGCCATTCGTGGGCCGGGCGACGATCGCGGCGCTGCGGGAGTTCCCGGCGCTCAACGCGTGGCTCGAGGGTGAGCGGTACACGCTTCACGACGAAGTCAACCTCGGGATCGCGGTCTCGCTCGGCGAAGACGGGTTGATCGTGCCCGTGATCCACGATGCCCACGACCTTTCGGTCGAGGGGCTTGGGTCGCGGATCAAGGATCTCGCGCGGCGGGCCCGCTCGCGCGAGCTGACGCCCGACGAGGTCCGCGGGGGGACGTTCACGATCACGAACCCCGGTCAATACGGCTCGATCATGGCGACGCCGATCATCAATCAGCCGCAGGTCGCGATCCTCGATCTGGAGGCGATCGTCAAGCGACCGGTGGTCGTGAATGACGACTCGATCGCGATCCGCTCGATGACGATTCTCGGCCTGAGCTGGGACCACCGCGCGCTAGACGGGGCGCTGTCGGCTCAGTTTCTGGCCGCCGTCAAGCGCCACCTCGAGGGGTGGACGGGTGCCTGACGAGCTCTGGGTCTGCCACCTCGGCACGGTTGAGTATCGCGAGGCGCTCGCGCTTCAGGAGCGGATCCGGGACGCGCGCCAGCGCGACGAGGTCCCCGACGTCCTCCTGTTGCTCGAGCACTGGCCCGTATACACGCGGGGACGGCGCTCGGCGCCGGAGGAGCTGCCGATGGGCGAGGAGTGGTACCGGATGCAGGGGATCGAGATCGTCGAGACCGACCGCGGTGGCAAGCTCACCTACCACGGGCCAGGCCAGCTCGTCGGCTATCCGATCGTGCGCGTAGACGACGTCGTCGCATACGTCAGGACGCTCGAGCAGGCGCTGGTCGCTGCGCTCGCCGACGAAGGCCTCCTCGCACGCGCTCGGCCCGAGGACGGGCCCGACTACACGGGCGTCTGGGTCGGTGAGCGCAAGATCGCCTCGATCGGAGTCCACGTCGCCCGCGGGGTCACCACGCACGGGTTCGCCGTGAACGTCGAGAACGACCTGCAGCCGTTCGGCTGGGTGGTGGCGTGCGGCCTGGAGGGCGTTCAGATGACCTCGCTGATCAAGGAGACGGCGCGGCTTGCGGGGCAGATGCCGTGCTTCCGCAAGCGGGCCGCGTACGCGGTCGCGCAGGCGCTTGAGCGCCGGCAGCGGCTCGTCAGCCCGCAGCGGCTCGACGCGACGGTGCTCGCCACCGTCTGACGTTGCACTCATCGCTGAGGCGGAGCCGCGGTGCGGGGGCCGCCGAAGCGGCCCCCGCGGGACGCGGCCCCTGCGCACCCCAGCCCGATCTAGCCGATCACCCCCGCCAGGTTGAACGGCATGCTCGAGCTCTGGTTGCTCTGGTCAACTTCGGACGAGTTATCGCCCGATGCGTCGGCAGAGCCGCCATTGGCATTGGCGTCGCCGCCATCGCCACCCTGAGCGTCGCCGGTGCTCAGCCAGTTGCCAGACGACGAGGAGACGTCGCCTGCCTGCTGGCTATCCGGGCAGCCACATCCGTCGTAGCTGCTGCTCCAGACGGGGCTGCCGCTCGTGGGGCTCTCGCTCTTGGCGAACGAGAAGGCGTTTTGCTCGTTGTTGCCGGTGTTGGCGTTGCCGCCATCACCGCCGGTAGCCTTGCCACCGTCACCGCCAGTGGCGGTGTTGCCCTGATCCACCTCGGAGCGGTTGGACTGATCCGAGCCGCCCGACTTTGGATCACTGGACTGGCTGTAGCAGCCGCAGTTGCTCTTTGAGTCGCTGCTGCTGGTCGAGCTGTTGCTCTGATCGACCTCGGACGTGTTATCGCCCGATGCGTCGGCAGAGCCGCCATTGGCATTGGCGTCGCCGCCATTGCCACCCTGAGCGTCGCCGGTGCTCATCTTGTTGCCAGACGACGAGGACACGTCGCCCCCGTGCTGGCTCTTGTCCCAGGACTGCTTGCAGCCACATCCGTCGTAGCTGCTGCTCTGGCTCTCGCTCTTGGCGAACGAGAAGGCGTTCTGCTCGTTGTTACCGGTGTTGGCGTTGCCGCCATCACCAGCGCGAGCGGTGCCACCGTCACCACCGGTGGCGGTGTTGCCCTGGCTCACGTCGGAGCTGTTCGACTGATCCGACGAACCGCCCGACTGCGAGTCCTGGCTGTAGCAGCCGCACGAGCTCTTTGAGTCGCCGCTGCTGGAGGTGTTGCTCTGGTCGACCTCGGACGAGTTATCGCCCGACGCCGTCGCAGAACCACCATTGGCATTGGCGTCGCCGCCATTGCCACCCTGAGCGTCGCCCGTGCTCATCCAGTTGCCGGAGGACGACTTGACGTCGCCCCCGTGCTGGCTCTTGTCCCAGGACTGCTTGCAGCCACATCCGTCGTAGCTGCTGCTCTGGCTCTCGCTCTTGGCGAACGAGAAGGCGTTTTGCTCATTGTTGCCGGTGTTGGCGTTGCCGCCATCACCGCCGGTAGCCTTGCCACCGTCACCGCCATAGGCGGTGTTGCCCTGATCCACCTCGGAGCGGTTCGACTGTCCACTGCCGCTCTTCGACGAGTCCTGGCTGTAGCAGCCGCACGAGCTCTTTGAGTCTCCGCTACTGCTGCTTGAGGTGTTGCTCTGATCCGTGTCGGACGAGTTATCACCCGACGCCGTCGCAGAACCACCATTGGCGTTGGCGTCGCCGCCATTGCCACCCTGAGCGTCGCCGGTCGTCATCGAGTTGCCAGAGGACGACTTGACGTCGCCCGATCCGATACCGATCGCCACGCTGGGCGCTACCTGCACGTTGCCGCCGGTGTTGGCGTTGCCGCCATCACCACCGGTTGCCTTGCCACCGTTACCGCCGGTGGCGCTGTTGCCCTGGCTCGTCGAAGAGTCGTTTGACTGTCCACTGCTGCTCTTCGGCGAGTTCTGGCTGTAGCAGCCGCACGAGCTCTTCGAGTCGCCGCTGCTGCCGCTCGACGTATTGCTCTGGTCCGTGTCGGACGTGTTATCGCCCGAGGCGTTCGCAGAGCCGCCGTTGGCATTGGCGTCGCCGCCATTGCCACCCTGAGCGTCGCCGGTCGTCATCTTGTTGCCGGACGACGACGTGACGTCGCTCGACCCGATGCCGATCGCAACGCTGGGCGCGATCTGCACGTTGCCGCCGGTCTTGGCGTTGCCGCCGCTACCGCCGGTAGCCGTGCCACCGTTACCGCCAGTGGCGGTGTTGCCCTGGCTCGTCGAAGAGTCGTTTGACTGTCCACTGCTGCTCTCCGTCGGGCTGTTGTTCGGGGTCCGCACTGGTCGGAACCGGTGGGCTGTTGTTGTTCGCCACGCTGCCCAGCGTCTGGCTCACCAGGCTCGTGGCCTGGCTCAGCGCGGGCGGCGATGCACCCGAGGCGGGTGCTGCTGCGAGCGCGGTGACGGCAGTCGCCGACACCAGCGCACAGAGACCTCGTCTCATGTCGCTAGGTCCTTTCGTTCGTGTTTCTTGGTCACCGGGCTAAGCCCGGTGCTTCAGCTGCCGGGCGAGATGCCCGGCAGGGCAACTTGAGGTCCCGGGCTGGGCTAGCCCGGGCGCTCGAGCGCCAACACGAACCGGTGCGCCGGCAGTCGATCCGAGCGCACCGACAGGCGACGGCCAGCAACGCCCGTCGCCAAGATGAAGAGGAAGAGGATTGCTGCGAACGGCGCGGCGCCGCCACCCGAACCCGGAGCGGCGCTGCTCGCGATACCGCCGCCGCCGACCAGCGGGATGGGGAGCGGAGCCGAAGGCAGAAGAGTGGAGCTGCGTGGGACTCGAGCCGCGCCCACCGAAGGCCCGGCGTGAGCGGTTCCGATCGCGGTTACGCCCGCGGATGAAGCGGCGCCGGAGGGCAGGGCAGACAGCAGGCCAACCTGCCGGCGGCGGGGATGCGCGCGACGGGAACTCTGACCGTGTAGCTGAGGTTTAGACTGGGCCGCGTTGGGCACCACATGAATCGCCCGTGTCGATGACGGCGCCGGCGCGGCAGGAGCCGACGGAATGCTGCGCGGCGCGGGCGCTGTGGGCCGCGTCGCCGTCGGGGCCGGCGCGACACCCGAAGGAACGCTCGCCGCCGCCGCGGTCACGCCGCGGGTCACCGATTGCACCGTTTGGACAGTCGCGCCAACGGCCGGGGCGACGGCCTGCGCTGCAGGCGCCACTGCTCGCGGAACTGCCGCGACGGTCGCGGTGGCTGCCTGCGATGCAGACTGCGAGGCAGACTGCCCGGCCGACTGCACCGCTTGCCCGGTTGCTTGCGCCGCCGGGGCGGCCGACTGCGCCGCTGCTTGGACGGCGGAGGAGGCGGACTCGGTCGTCTGCGGGACGTCCTGGGTGACCGTGGTCACCGTGCCGGTCAGACCGCCACCATCGGCGAGCGCGCCGGCCGGGCAGACCAGACTCGCGGCGATCAGGGCAGAGGCGACCATCAAAACTCCTCTGCTCTGATTTCCGGCGATAAGGCCCCTGCCCATCGAGTCCACCCTCCCTAAGGGTTTCCGCCAACGATCCGATCCTCTCGCTATTTGCGACCGTTCGGTGGTGTATCTCCATCCCCCGGGCATGATCGGCCAATTCACCTGTTTAAAGCATCTCGCGCGGGCTATCGAGACCGGCCACGGGGGCCGCTCAGCTAGCCTTGAAGCGTGAGCGCCCGTGAGCACGTCACCCGGTCGCGTGCCCACCCCGGGGGCATCGCGAACGTGCTGACTGTGCTCGGTCCCGAGACCGAGCCCTACCGCGGTCGCAAGCCGCCGTGGTTCAAGGTCCCGGCCCCGGGCGGCCCGGGCTATCGCAAGCTGCACGCGCTGATCGAGGAGGAGAACCTCCACACCGTTTGTCAGGAAGCGGCGTGTCCCAACATCGGCGAGTGCTGGCAGCGAGGCACCGCGACGTTCATGATCCTCGGCGACACCTGCACGCGCCGCTGCGGCTTCTGCAACGTCAAGACGGGCAAGCCGACGTGGAACGACCCGCTCGAGCCGGCCCGCGTCGCGCGCTCGGTGGCCCAGATGGGGCTGCGCCACGCGGTGATCACGAGCGTCGACCGCGACGACCTGCCCGACTACGGCGCGTCAGCATTCGTGGGGGTCATCCGGCAGATCCGCCGTCAGGCCCCGCGTTGCAGGGTCGAGGTCCTCACACCGGACTTCCGCGGCGCCGAGATGCCGCTCGCCAAGGTGATCGCCGAGAGACCCGACGTGTTCAACCACAACGTCGAGGTCGTCCCGCGCCTCTACCCGGTCGCCCGCCGCGGGTCGAAGTTCGATCGCTCCTGCCGGGTCCTCGAGAACGCCAAGGAGATGGGCGGCGACGAAGTCGTGACGAAGTCCGGGCTGATGGTGGGGCTCGGCGAGAGCTTTGAGGAGATGGTCGACACGCTCGGAACGCTGCGCGAGCACTACGTCCAGGTGCTGACCATCGGGCAGTACCTGCGTCCGACCGAGAATCACCTGCCGATCGTCCGCTACTGGCACCCTGACGAGTTCGCCGAGCTCGAGCAGGCCGCCTACGAGCTTGGCTTTGAGCACGTGGCGGCCGGGCCGCTGGTGCGCTCGAGCTATCACGCCGACGAGCACGTCGCGCAGACCGAGCCGGGCGTCGGGCCGGTCCGCCAAGAGGTCGGCGCATGATCGGCCACGAACTGCATTTCGCCGCCGCCGGAGGCGGGTCGTCCGGCTTTGGCGGGGGCGGCGGGGGCGGCGGGGGCAAGGGGTTTGCCCTCTACATCATTCTCCGGCTCCTGTTCCAAATCGCGATCTTCGGACACGGCCTCGGAGCGCTGGTGCTGATCGCGTTGGTACTCCTGTGGTTCGTTTTCACACGAGTCGCGCCAGCCCGGCGCGAAGCGGCCCAGCAGAGCACGGGTCCGGCCGCACGGCGACGCGTCAAGGAGCGCGAGCGCCGCGTCGAGCTCGCCGCGGCCGAGGCGGCCGATGACGACCCGGCGTTTGATCCCGACAACGTCCGCTCGCAGGCAACGGCCCTGTTCACCGACATCCAGACGGCATGGGATCGGGGCGATCGCGTCCGTCTGGGCCAGCTGGTGGGGCCGAAGCTATTCGCCGAATGGATGCGGCGCCTGGACGATTTCACCCGCCGCGGCTGGCACAACCACGTGGAGCTGGTCGGCGCCCCGCGAGTCGAGTACGTCTCGCTGCAGCATCGCGGTAGCGCAGAGGAGGATCGGGTCGTGGTCAGGGTCGAGGCGAAGCTCCGAGACTACGTCGTGGACGGGTACGGCAACCACGTCACGCGCGCGGGAAGGCTCACCGAGACCGTGCGGGTCAGGGAGTTCTGGACCCTGGCCAAACGGGGTGACCGCTGGATCCTCAACTCGATCGAGCAGGGCGCAGAGGGTATGCACGCGCTCGACGAGAAGGTCGTCGCGACGCCGTGGGCTGACGAGCAGGCAATGCGCGATCAGGCGCTGGTCGAGGGCGCGGTCGCTGCGGCAGTGCCCGAGGGAACGAATGTCGCGGACGTAGCGGATCTGCATTTCGATGGCAGCGCTCGCGCCGCCGCGCTCGACCTCAGCGTCGCCGACGGACGCTTCTCTCCGGACGTGCTCGAGGTCGCCGCCCGGCGCGCGGTGACGGCCTGGGCCGAGGCAGTCGACGGCAAGGACGATGCCCTGTACGCGCTCGCCAAGGGTCACGTGGTCCGTGAGTTGCTGCACCCCGGCGACCCGAGTGGCCAGACAAGGCTCGTGGTCCGAGGGCCGGTCGTGAGACAGATCCGAATCTCCGGGCTCGACGCCGCCGCGCAGCCGCCGACGATGACGCTTGACGTGGAGATCGAGGGTCGGCGATACATCGAGGACCGCGACACCACCGCTGTGCTCGCCGGCAACAAGTCGCGGGCGACGAAGTTCGCCGAACACTGGACGCTCGCACTCGACGGTGATGCTGCCGAGCCGTGGAGGATCGTCGCCGTCGGCTCGCCGCTCGCGCCGGCCTGAGTCGCTGAGTAACGCCGGGGGCGGCCGATGATCCCGATCAAGGACAACATCCCTACGGATCGGTTCCCGTTCGTGACGTTCGCGCTGATCGTCGCGAACTTCGTCGTCTACATCCTCGCGATCCGGCACGGTGGGTCCTTCATCAGCGGACCGAACCCGATCGAGGAGGTCAAGTACGGCGCAATCCCCTATGCGCTGACGCATTCTGGAGCGCACTGCGGCCTGACCGTGGCCGGGACGGTTGCCTGCCAGAAGCACGGGGTCCCGCCGGCGGACTACATCTCCACGTGGCAGACGATCTTCACCGCGATGTTCATGCACGCGTCGATCCTCCACATCGGCGGCAACATGCTGTTCTTGTGGATCTTCGGCAACAACGTCGAGGACTCGATGGGCCGGGTCAAGTTCCTCGCGTTCTACATCGTCGGCGGTCTGGCGGCGCTCGCATTGCAGGTCGCCGTCGGGCCGAAATCGATGGGCCCAACGCTCGGAGCGTCGGGCGCGATCGCGGCGGTGCTAGCGGGCTATATCGTCCTCTTCCCTCGGGCGCGGGTACTCACGCTGGTGCTAATCATCTTCTTCTTCACAGTGATCGAGCTGCCCGCCTGGGTGATGCTCGGCATATGGTTCGCGGAGCAGGCTGTATTCGGCCTCGCAAACCTCACCAACCCGGCGGGAGGAGGGGGCGGCGTCGCCTACTTCGCGCACGTAGGCGGGTTCGCGTTCGGGTTGATCGCGGTGCGAGCTCTGGCGCGTAAACGCAAGCAGGTGCCACCGCCGCAACCCGTGTTTTGATGGCCCGCGTCGTATTCGCAATCGCCTTGGTGTTCACAGCCCTGCTCGCCTACCTGACAGTCGTCGACTTTGTCCGGAACGGAGTTACCGGACTGGGCGTGCTCGGCGTCCTGATCGTCGGTCTGTTCGCGATTGGAATCGTCGGGGCCTTGCGGCATCCTCCCAACCAATGACGGTTCTGCAGGGCGGGCGACGGCGGCGTACCCACAACTCCAGACACCGCTTGGCGCTCGGCGCACTCGCGATTCTGCTCGGGATTGGCGCCCTGCTGATCGCTATGGCGGGCCGCGCCTCTGGTCCGGCCGTCGTGACAGCCGCTCCGAAGGTTAAGGCCATGAAACCCGCGCTGGCGCCGCGCAGCGGCTACGGCATCACCCCTGCACGTGTGAAGGTCAACGTCAATCTGCGGCTGCCGCTGCGCAGCGGGTTGCTGTTCGATGTCTCGACCGGAGAGGTGCTATGGCAGCACGACGCGCAGGCGGTGTTGCCGATCGCGAGCCTCACCAAGATGATGACCGCGCTCGTGGTCGTCGAGCACGTCTCGCCCAACGCCCAGGCGATGATCACGTCCCAGGCGGTGCACTTCTCGGGCTCGGGCGTGGGACTGCTGCCGCTCGGCAAGCGCGTCTCGGTGCTGACGCTGCTCTACGGCCTGCTGCTGCCGTCGGGCAATGACGCGGCGATCGCTCTCGCGCAGCGTGTCGCCGGAAGCGTGGATCGCTTCATCGCGCTTATGAATGCTCGCGCGCGCGAGATGGGACTGCGCTGCACCCACTTCACGACCGTGTCGGGAATCGTCGACCAGGGCAACTACTCGTGCCCCGCCGATCTCGCATTGATGGCGCACGCCGTGCTGACGCAGCCGGTACTGGCGCGAATCGTAGGCTCCTCGAGCGCCGTCGAACCGCTGCCGATCAAGGGCGGCAAGTTGTGGCTGTACAACAACAACCCCCTCTACGCCCTCCACTACGCCGGAACTGACGGAGTCAAGACGGGGCTGACCACTGCCTCTGGACACTGTCTGGTCGCGACGGTCAAGCGCGGCCGGGTCTGGCTCGGTGTCGTCCTGCTGCACGCGACCAACAGCGGACCTCAGGCCGAGACGATCTTCAACGCCGGCTTCGCCCAGGCCGGCGCCTAGCCCAGTCAGGTCTTACGCGCTCTTACGGCGGTGCCGTAGGCGCAGATCTCGGTCCAGGTCGAGCCGAGCTCGGAGGTGTCGAAACGGAACGCGATCACCGCGTTCGCACCCTTCGACTCCGCCTCCTGGACGAGCCTCTCGGTCGCGTGCTCACGGCCGGCCGCGAGCATCTTGGTCATGCCCTTCAGCTCCCCGCCGAAGAGCGACTTCAGCGCCGCCCCGATCTGCGAGCCCACGTTGCGCGAGCGCACCGTGAGGCCGAAAACCTCGCCATACACCTCCTCGATCGAGTAGCCAGGGAGGTCGTTCATGGTCGAGATGATCACGGCGCTAACCCTACCGCGCGGCCGGGTACGGTTACGCGATGCGTGACTACAAGCCCCAGGCACAGAAGACCCGCGCCGAGAAGCTGCTTCAGTTCTTTGCCCAGACGCCCTTAGGCGGAAAGCTGTTCATCACTGTCTTCCCGGCTATCGACAGGCGCCTGATGCCGCTGACACGAGGGAAGCTCAGCACGGGCCTCGGCCAACCCGTCGTCCTGCTCCATGTTCGTGGCGCCAGGAGTGGTGTCGAGCGGACGGTCCCGTTGCTGGCGACCAAGACCGGCGACATGGTGCTAGTCGTCGCGTCCAAAGCCGGCGCGATCAAGCATCCCGCCTGGTACCACAACGTCCGCGCCAACCCCGATGTCGAGGTGACGATCGACGGGCGGCGCGAGCCGATGCGGGCTGAGATCGCCGCCGGGGGCCAGGAGCACGACCGGCTGTGGGAGATCGTATGCGACAACTACAACGGCTACGCGACCTACCAACGCCGCGCCGGCGATCGCATGATCCCCGTGGTCGCGCTACGGCCAAGGCCGCTGTAGCGCGCGACTTCAGTGGAGCCAGCCGGGCTCGAACCGGCGACCTTCGCGATGCAAACGCGACGCTCTTCCAACTGAGCTATGGCCCCGTTGACGGTCGTGCCAAACGAGTCAGCGGTCCCAGGAATGATAGTCGCGGGCCCATCTGATGCCGGCGGATCGCCGGTCGCTCAGCCGTCGAAGTCGAAGTCGCGCGGCGGCCGCTGCTCGAACCACAGCCTGTCGTGATCCGGCGCGTCCTGGAGAAACTCGGGCGTCTCTTCGAGCACGTCGTCGCGCTCCGGCTGGGGCTCGGGATGCGACGAGCGGCGTTCGTTCGCGAGCTCCTGCTCGACGTCGTACTCGATGGTTTCGTCGCCGGCGGCAGGCGGTTCAGGCTCGCCCCAGGGCTCCTCGTGATCGAAGGGTTCCGGCTCGGGCTCGGCCGGCCCGGGCGCCGGCGTGGGGGCAGGGTGCGGCGCGGGTTCCGCGCGGACGGGCTCCTCCGCGTGCGGCTCTTCCGCATGGTTTGGCTCGACCGCATGGTGCGGCTCGTCCTCCTCAAAGAGCTCGCCCCAGTCGCCGTTCTCCTCATGGGGGTGGAGCTCATCGTCGTGCTCGACGGGCTCGTCCTCGAGCTGGTGGTCAAGCTCCGCGGCGACGCGCGGCTCGTCGTCCGCCTCCTCAAATGCCTCGCGGCGAACCGGCCCAAGCGCCTCGCGCTCGGCTCGCTCGACGTCGGTTGGATCAGCGCCTCGGCGCCGCTTCAAATCGAGGTGCTCGCGGATGGCGTCGTCTAACAAACCCATGCCCAGAAGCCTACTCGCCGCTTAGGACCTTCGCCTGCTGCGGCTGGGCTCTGACCGTCTGGTTCTTGCCCCGCCGCTTGGCCGTATACAACGCGGCATCGGCATCGGCGATCAGAGCATCTTTGTCGCCGTCGGCTGAAGCCGTGACACCGAGGCTCGCCGTGATGCGCAGCTGGCCGCCGCCGTCGAGGCGCGGGACTCGCAGGCCCTCGATCGCGCTGCGGATGCGCTCCGAGATCACGTACGAACCCTCGAGATCGGTGTGGGGCAGGATCATCGCCATCTCTTCCCCGCCGTAGCGCGCCGGGCTGTCCGCCTCGCGCGAGGTGTCGCGCAGCGCCCGGGCGACATGGCGAAGGACGACGTCGCCCTGCTGGTGGCCGTAGGTGTCGTTGATCGCCTTGAAGTCGTCGAGGTCGAGCATGATCAGGCCAACGGGATGGCGGTAGCGGCGCACCTGCTCGATCTCGCCTTGGAGGAGCTCCTGAAAGCGCCCGTGATTCGCGAGTCCGGTCAGCTCGTCGGTCACCGCCTGGCGCTGGACCTGGTGGTGGAGCTCCACGTTGTCGAGCGCGAGTGTCGCCTGCGCCGCCAGCGAGCGCAGGACGTCGTGGTCAGCGGCATCGAATGCTCGGTCCCTCCGGGCGACGGTGATCAGGCCGCGTGCGCGCTCGCCCTCCTCGAGTGCCACGAGCGCGACCGAGGCGACGAAATGGTCATCCTTCCGCGCCTCGCCCAGCCCGTCACCGCCAAGCGCGGCCCGCTCGGCCTCGTACGCCGGTTGCTCCAGGCCGTTAAGTGAGCCGACCGCCCCGACCTGCACAAGTGGTTCTTCGTGGCTGTCGCGGCTCGTCACCCGCCCGCAGCTCGCCCGAACCGCATCGACCGCAGTGTGGAGCGCCAGCTCCAACAGAGCCGGGCGATCAAGGTTGGACTCGAACGACTGGCCGATGCGCTGGATCGATTCGCGCAGCCGTCCGCGCTCTTGTTCGAGCTCTTCGAGCCGGCGTCTGAGCTGGTCGGACATCTTGTTGAACTCCTCGCCCAGCGCCGCGAACCGATCGCGGCCTTGGGTCGGCACGCGTGAGGCGAAATCGCCGCTGCCGAGGCGGCGGGCCGCCTCGAGGAACTGCTCGAGCTGGCCCTCGAGCTCGCGTGCGGCGAGCACCGCGAAGCCGAGCGCCAACAGAAGGAAGGCCGCGATGACCGCCACGGCGATCAGCTGACTGGTCTGGACCGAGGAGTTGGTCGCTGCGAGATTTGAGAGGACAGTGACCTGGAGCGCGCTGCTCCCGAACCCGGGAAAGGTCTGGGAGGCGGCCCGGTATCTGGTCCCGCCGATACTGACGTCCCCGCGTCGAGGCAAAGGGCCAGGCGTTAGCGCCGGCTCATTGCTGCCGAGCAGCCGCGGCCCCTGGCGGACAACGACCCCGACACCCGGCCCGCCAAGATCGCGCACGTACTGGCTCGCCACGAGCTCGGATGCGGTGACGGATAGGCCTGTCCCGCGGATCGTGGCGGTCCCCGGAGCGATCGCGGTCTTCTGGCCGATATCGGCGATGGTTGTGGTGCCGTCGCGGACGATGACGCGCGCGAGACCGGTCCGGGCCGCGATGGCCCCCACGGCCGCCTGCAGCGCGCGGCCGTTCGTTGCGGGCAGCTGCCGGGCGATCGCTTGAGCGTCGAGGCGACCGCTCGCGCTCGCGCTCTCATACCGACTCGCCGCAACGCTCGCAAGGCCGGCCGCCCGCGCATCGGCCTTGCCCTGCGCGCTATCGCCGATCAGACGGAAAACGAGCACGCCGACGGCGAGCATCGGAACAACGACGATCAGGACGAAAAAGCCGGTGAGGCGGGTGCGGAAGCTCATTGGACGTGTCTCCCCAGGTTGAGCGTATCGGCCCATCGGTCCGAATCCGACAGGCTGGGTGCAGTGCGAGGGGGGCCGAAGCGCGTCGATTCACGCGGCTAAACTTGATCGACCGCGCGGCAAGCGCCGCCGCACGGGGCTATAGCTCAGTTGGGAGAGCGCCTGGATCGCACCCAGGAGGTCGCCGGTTCGAGCCCGGCTAGCTCCACTAGCAGAATGTCCTCTGTCCACAGGGGATTCGGAATCTTGACGAGGTCCTGCGCGAGCTACTCCTGGCGTCGATCTGCCACGGCCGCAAATAGGACGCCGAATGCGACGTTATCGGCTAACTGGGGAATGATGGGTAGCGCCCTGATCGCTGGGAACCTCCTTCCGACCATGCCGACGTTGACCACACCTGTCGCTAGTCCAGCGGTGGCGCCCCAGACGACCGAGCCGCGTTGCGGGAGCGTCCGCGCAAAGGCCTCCCCCAGCGCAACCGAGATGCCGAGGTGGACGATCGCGCCGCGCATGAAGCCGGGCCGGCCGGGTGGAACAAGCGTTCCTACCGCACAAGTCGCGTCGTAGACGTAGCGAACCGCCGACCGGAAGCCTCCCCCGGTGCGGAGCGCATAGACAGTCGATGGCAAGCCGCTGAACAGAGCCGCCACCGCGATCGCCTCGGTGACTCGCTGGTGATCCCGCCCCACTGCGCAAACATACCGGCGCTCGATCACACGCCGACACCGAGAGCGCGCCGATGGCCATGCAGCCGCCACGGGAAACTCACACACGGGCGAGGACTGGAGACCGCACGGGCGGCACGAGCTTCAAGGGTGAGGTCGAGCTGACAATCCGCGGTGTGACGCGTCCCGCTCGACGTCCACGCCTCCACCAGGATCAACCGACACGACTTCGGCGTCTCGTGGCAGGACGAGATCCCCGGTGGCGGCGTGGTCGTCTCAAACGAGATCGACCTTGCCCTCGACGTTGAAGCGATCCTGCTCGATGATCTCGAGCGCACCGGCGCGATCGAGTACTACCGAGCCGCAATGGATCAGCAATAGTCCTCATCACAACTCGACTAGGAGGGACCGATGGCTTCGACCATACATTCCACTCATCTGCCGCCGCTTGGGGAGCCGCACCAGCGAGAGGAGGTGGGCCAGCAGCTGCAGGCGATGTTGGTGGAGCTGGTCGATCTGTCGCTGTTAGGCAAGCAGCTGCATTGGAATGTGGTCGGGCCGCTGTTTCGCCCGCTGCACCTGCAGTTGGACGAGCTGATCGCTTCCTGGCGTGAGCTGGCCGACACGGTCGCCGAGCGGGCCGTGGCGATCGGCTTCTCCCCCGACGGGCAGAGCGGGACGATCGCGTCTGACAGCCCAGTCCGCAGCGTAGAGCGAGGCGAGCTCGAGGGCCGCGTCGTGGTGCGCGAGCTGACGGGCCGCTTGGCCGAGGTCGCCGAGCGTGCCCGCGAGCGGATGGACCGGCTGGGCGAGCTCGACGCCGCCTCGCAAGACGTGGTGATCGAGGTCGTCCGAGCGCTCGAGGAACAGCTGTGGATGATCCGCGCCCAGTTCCCTGACGCGCACGAGCGCTGATGTCGCCGATCAGCCGGGGGTTCACGGGTCGCCGCCGCGCTGTCGCCGACCCCTCGCGTGTTCCCCCGGGCCAGTACGTGACCGAGGATTTCCCAGTCCTCTCAGCCGGTCCCACGCCGCACACCCCGCTCGATGAGTGGAGCTTCACCATCGACGGAGCGATCGATCAGCCCATCTCCTGGCCGTGGGAGGAGTTCAGCGCACTTCCCTCCGAGACGATCGCGGTCGACATCCACTGCGTGACTAAGTGGTCAAAGCTCGATACCGGCTGGCGAGGCGTGCGACTCGACACGCTGCTCGGCCATGTGGAGACCGAGGCTGAGTATGTGACCGCGTGGTCCGATGGCGGCTACACGACGAATCTGGCGCTCGAGGACGTCACCAACGGGAAGGCCTGGATCGCCTACGAATTCGACGGACAGCCGCTTGATCCCGAGCACGGCGGTCCGGCGCGGCTGCTGGTGCCCCACCTCTATTTCTGGAAGAGCGCCAAGTGGGTACGTGGGCTGACGCTGACGCTCGATGACGAGCCCGGGTTCTGGGAGACCTACGGCTACCACAACCACGGCGACCCATGGCTCGAGCAGCGCTACCAGGGCGACTGACCTGGCGCCTCGGGCGCGTCGTCGAGATGCGCGATGAAACGCCACGCTGCCGCAGCATCGTGCTCGAGCTGCCGGAGTGGCCGGGGCACCGCGCCGGACAGCACGTAGACGTGCGGCTCACGGCCGAGGACGGCTACCAGGCCCAGCGCAGCTACTCGATCGCGTCGGCGCCCGACGACGAGCATCTCGTCCTGACCGTCGAGCGCCTCCACGACGGCGAGGTATCGCCCTACCTCGTCGACGAACTGCAGACAGGCGATGAGCTTGAGTTCAGAGGGCCGATCGGGGGCTACTTCGTGTGGGAGCAGTCGTTCCAGGAGCCGCTGCTGCTCGTCGGCGGCGGCTCAGGCATCGTGCCGCTTCGCGCGATGCTCCGGCATTGGGCGGCGGGAGACCGCACGATCGCAGCACGGCTCCTGTACTCGGCCCGCTCGCTCGCGGAGGTGATCTACTCCGAGGAACTCATGCGACTCGAAACCCACGTCAACGGGGCTGTGCATCTCGCCCTTACGCGCGAGTGGCCCGATGGGTGGCCTGGCCACCGGGGGCGCATCGACCGCCAGCTCCTCGAAGAGGTGGGATGGCCGCCGGCGGAACGACCGAGGGTCTACGTCTGCGGGCCGACCGCCTTCGTCGAGACGGTCACGGAGGCGCTGGTCGGAATCGGCCACGACGCATCCGGGATTCGGACCGAACGCTTTGGGCCGACAGGAACCTGATCGGAGGAGAGGACTTGGACGCACTCGACGGAAACGCAATCGCCGGCGAGCTGTTCGACCACTTCGGGACCGAGATGACACTCGCCCAGGGAACCTGTGGTCACTGCGGAGCCGCGGCGCGAATTGCCGAGCTTCGCGTTTATCTCCGGGCGCCCGGGACCGTCGCCCGCTGCCCGACATGCGGCGATGTCGTGATCGTGCTCGTCACGATCCGAGACCACGGCCAGATTGACCACAGCAGCTTCACCCTCCAAGACCCGCCGATTTGAGCCCCCGGCAGGCGTCGGTGGCTCCGCGCTGGCTGACGATCTTGGGGTGGGTCTCGCTAGCGCTTGCGTTCGCGTCGGCCGTAGCTGCTTGAGGAATCTCGGTTCGTGTCATGCCGTCGGCCTGGGCGCGGCGTCCACGTAGTCGAGTCGACGCGGATCGCAGTACGACGATTGGAGTGGGCGCCACGCGTGGCTCGCGCACGACGCGGCGGGCGAAGCGGATCGCGTGCCTGCGGGCGGCAGCGCGATGTAGGTCCTCGATGTGAGCGGTGACGAGCGCTCGAGCGAGAGCGGGATGCAGCATTTGGGCCTCCTTTGGGTCTACGTCAACCATTCACTGGATGCTGAAGTGTAGACTACCATCATTCAGGCAGCTATGAAACGTGGAGGAGTACACTTGCTGATGTGCCACCGTCGAACGATGCCCGGGTTCAGCTGTTGGCCGAGCTCGCCGACGAGACGCGATACGCCGTGCTAGAGCGCCTCGAGCAGGGCCCGGCCTCAGCCAGCGAACTGGCTGAGCGCCTGGACGTGTCGCCGACGCGACTGGCCAATCACCTACGGCGACTCCGCGACGCCGGCCTTGTAGCGGTCAGCCACCAGGGCCGCCTCGCGCTCTACGAGCTCGCCGAGCCGGGGCTACGCGAGATCTTCTCGATGCTCAACGGATTGCGTGGAGGCCCGCCGCGAGCGGGTCGGCCGGTGCAGGTGGCCGCCACATGCTACGACCATCTTGCCGGGCAGATCGGCGTCGCTCTGATGGACCACCTCGTCCAATCACTAGCGCTTGAAGCCCGAGACGGCGAAGGTGAACTCAAGCTCGGCCCAGCGGCCGCCCGCGGCTTTGCAAAGCTCGGAGTCGAGCTGCCCACCAAGCCCGCCCGCCGCACACTCGCCTTCTCCTGCATCGACAGCCGCATCGGACGACCACACCTGGGCGGTCAACTCGGCGCCCAGCTCGCGGCCTCCCTGCACCAAAAAGGCTGGGTCAAGCCCACCGCGCAGCCACGCCGCCTCGAACTCACGCCAGCCGGCAGCAAAGCCCTACACCGCCTCGGCATCCGCCTCCAAGCAGCCACCGATCATGGCGGGAGTTGATGCTCTAGGCGGATGGGTTTCGAGCCGCGGGCGTGGTTCGGGTTTGAGGTGACCGACGATGCCCGCTTCCTCTCGAACGCGTGAGCATCGATGCACGATCGGGTAGGGCCATGGGTGATGGCCGGTTCCAGGAACGGCAACGCGGTGGGCGATGCGGTCCGCGACCCCAAGGTGCGTGTGGCGGCTCTCGCGGCGGGCGGGGCGGTCGCGGCGGGCAAGCTCGTTCGCGACCGCTTCGTGGAGCGATCGGAGTCTCGCCGTCGGCGCATGTATCGGCTGCAGCCTGATGAGTCGGCGATCGAAGGGGTGCGCAGAATCGCCCGCGGCCAGATCGATCTCGCGGTCGAGCAGCTCGAGAATACGGACGATGGCGAGCTCGACAAGGCCATTCACGAGTCCCGCAAGGCGTTCAAGCGCATCCGCGCCCTGGTCCGCCTCGCTCGCGATGGGCTGGACGATGAGACGTACCGTCGCGAGAACGAGACCTTCCGCGACGCGGGCCGCGCGCTCTCGAGCATCCGCGACGCGCGGGTCATGATCGACACGCTCGAAGATCTAACCACGCGCTATACCGACGAGACCCCCGACGGCAGCTTCGGCGGCCTCCGCGCCGCGCTACGCGCCGAGGCGCAGGACGCTCGCGAGCAGCTCAAGAACGACGCAGCCGCCGTTCAGGACGTGCTTGGCACGCTCCGGGCGGCACGGGCTCGCGTCGAGAGCTGGCCGCTGCCTGAAGACGGGGACCCAGGGTTCCTCGCGCCTGGGTTCGAGCGAATCTACCGGCGAGGGCGCCGCGCCCAGCGGGCCGCCGCCGACGGGGCCAGCACCGAAGCGCTGCACGAGCTGCGCAAGCGAGCCAAAGATCTGTGGCACGCAACTCAGGTGCTGAGGCCGGCCGGGTCCAAGCCGATGAAGAAACTCGGGCGCCGCGCCCACAGCCTCTCCGACGTGGCCGGCGAGGACCATGACCTCGCCGTGCTGCTCGAGGGCGCCCGCGGGCGAGCGCACACCCTCCGGCCGGGCGAACTCGCGCTGCTCGACGCGCTCGTCGCTCGCCGGCGCGCGGCCCTCCAGCAGGACGCACTCGCCCGCGGCCGGCGCGTCTACGGCAGAAAGCCGCGCAAGCTCGCGCGCCGGATAACGACTGCCACGAGCTCCGACGGCTAGCGCCTGCCAGATCCACGAACCACCGGCAGCCTCGGCGGCGGCTCTTCGCGGACTTGAGGTCGCCGCTGCGGACCAGCGAAAGCGGGTTTTGCGGGCCCGGCCCGCATCACATCGTGCAGTTGCCGAGCTGGCGGTCAGGCGTGCGATCTGATCCACGCTAAGGCGCCGCACCAAATTTGGCGCGAGAGCGGCTAGACTCGTGATACGGGTCGAGCTTCTCGTTCGACCAAAGCAGTGCCCCGCGTTTTCGCAGTTGTTGCGTTTAGCACCCTCCGCGTTCGCAGTGCACATATCCCGGAGGGAAAAACATGGCAACAGGAACTGTGAAGTGGTTCAACGACGACAAGGGCTTTGGGTTCATCACACCTGATGACTCGGACAAGGACCTGTTCGTACACCACACTGCGATCCAAAGCGACGGCTTCAAGTCGCTCGCCGAGGGCGCAAAGGTCAGCTACGACGCTGAGCAAGGCCCCAAGGGCCCAGCTGCAGCGAACGTTCAGACGCTCTAAGTCCACTGACATCGGCGCTCGCCGCGTAAGCGGCGAGTCGCCGATGCGCGGCACCTTGGCTGACTCGCGCCGCGGGCCCACTCAGCTCGCGTGCGCGTTACCACGGGCTCCCCAAACTCCACGATCAAGACCGGAGAGACATGGCAAGCGGCAAACGGAAAACGACGATGGCAAAACTCACTCGCGAGCGCAGGCTGATGGAGCGCCGCCTCGACAAACAGGCCAGGAAGGCCGCTAGAAAGCAGTCCGCGGCAGGTGACTTAGCTCAAGACATCGACGCTGCGCCGACGGCCGATCAAACACCCGAACCAGCCGACGACGTGGTGGCTCCCGCGGAAGCAACTCCCCGCCTCCCCTAACGCTGGAGCAGTGCGCCTGACCGGGTCGGCAGCGACGGGCACCAGGCGATAGCGGCGGATGGTCGGACACCCGCGCCGAGATGAGGGCAAGGCGCGGAGACCCAGAACATCAGCCCTCATCCTCGCCACGAGCAGGTCTCTCTACGCGTGCTCGGTCGCGGAAGCGAGGATTGCCGCGAGCACGCGGGCGGCTCGTTCCAGCCCGAATCGCCGCCCCATTGGTCGGACGCGCCAGAATAGTTGGGTGACCGCAGCAGAGAACGGGGAGGAGCGCATCACGGCGGCGGGTCTGGCGGCTCTCAGGGCGGAGATCAATCAACTAGAGACGGTCGGGCGTCGTGACATCGCAGCGCGGATCCTCAGTGCCCGCGGCCATGGCGATCTGAAAGAGAACGCTGAGTATCACGCAGCCAAGGAGGATCAGGCCCACCTCGAGACCCGGATCGGTCGTTTACGACAGCGGTGGCGCAACGCCATGGTCGTTGACGTCGCCGAAGGCCCCGGACTGGTGTTCTCCTTCGGGCGCTCCGCCGAGGTGCGCGACCAGGAGACGGGCGAAGTACACGTTTGGACAATCGTCGGGGCTGCAGAGGCCGACCGCGAGCACGGCAAACTCTCAGCCGAAGCCCCTGTCGGAAAGGCGCTCTTGGACCACCCGGTCGGTGCCACCGTCGAGGTCCCAACGCCTCGCGGTACCCGCCAGCTCAAAATTGAGCGCATCCTCTAGGCGCTCGTTAGGAGCGTTCGCGCTAGACCCTTCGCTGAGCGTTCATCCGCGACGCGCGTCCACGAGGCGCCCGCTCCAGTCGACGTGATGTCAGGCGCTGGAGCGGACGAGCGCCTTCGCGTTTCGCGCGGCGCTAGCCGGGCCACTGCCTTGGCGACCGTCCGATCACCCGCGATCCCGCGTGTTCGCGAACCGGCCGCTTCCGAGTTCGTCGCGTTGCAGCACTCTGACCGCGGTGGCGGAGAGTGCCCAGACTCGATCGGACGAGCACTCTGGCAAGCACCGGGGTGGCTTCTGCCTTCCGCGCGTTGCAGGGCTCTGCTCGCGCCGGCAGAGGTGCTCATCACCAAACGAAAGCGGGGCTTTCGCTGCGCTGCTGGCGGGATGCAGCAGCCTGATCGCTCCTCGGCAAGTGGCGTGAGAGTTCCGAGCGCGGTGAGTCGATTTGCGGGCACGCGGAGCAGGACCTCGAGGCGACCGGCTTCGATCGCGTCGACCGCTTGTTGTGGGTGTTCGCCCTGGGTCAGACGATCTCGTCACCCGCAAGCCGCGGCACCTCGCCCGCACCGTCTGCCTCGTCCGCCACCGCGGCGCGATCCTGCCTGAGCTCCACGAGCAGTTCCTCGACGGCGTCATGGAGCGGGTCGGCGCTGGCCGGCGGCGACCCGCTCGTGCTCGGCTGCGTGAAGCTCAACATGGTCGCCCGCCTGCCGGACGCGTCGCGGTGAGGCGACCCGCCCGGCAGGCTGCCGGCTCTAGCCCGGCTGGTTCACGGCTGGTTGACGACCGTCGCGCCCGGATGAGCGCTCGTGACGGCGAGCAGGGCGTCGTTGGCCGGGGTCGCGGGGAGGTACTCGTAAGCCGAGAACACGACCTTCCCACCGGGATACGCCGCGGAGTCGAGCTCGAGCGGCCGGTAGTCGCTCCGGGCGACGTACGCAATGCCGTTCAGCAACCGGTCACCCGACGAGCTCACAATGATCTTGTACGCCGGCGCCCCGTTGTACGTGGCCGGCATCGCCGTGGCCTGGCCCGACTCGACCATCCGCTTCAGCTCGATCGCCGGATCGCCCCCCTTTGAGACCTCGAGCTGGTGGATTGCCGGCGGGAGCGGCGAGACCGTGACCGTGTTCGTCGACGCGTCGTAGGTCTCGTTCTTGGTGGCCGATTGGCTGGCCTCTTGCCCGTACTTGATCACGCGGTAGACGCCCGTCCCGCCGGTCTGCGTCCAGAGCTTGAACTGCATCGAGGAACCATTAGGGAGCGTGACGGTGGCGGACTCGTGCAGGATCTGGCCGGGCGGGGCGGTCAGCTCGGCACTGATGTGGCGGACGATCGCGGCGCTCGCCGAGCTCGGCCCGGAGGGACCGCCGGCGGTCAGGAGCAAGACCGCGGTCGTGGCGGCCGCCGCCGTGGCCGGCACGCTCAGCGCCAGCCCCCGGCGCCAACCGCGTCGACGCGTTTTGCGGGCCTCACCTCGAGCGGAGCGTGATGCTCGCGCGATTTCTCGGTCGAGAGCGGTGCGGATAAGACGGTCACCGGTGTCATCTGGCTGAGGAGCGACGATGCCGACATCGCGTAGGGCAAGCAACGGGTCCATTTGGGTGTTCCTCTCAGGCATTGGTCGGTTCGGTGCGGAGTTCGGTCGGCTCAGACGGGTGGGTGCGGGTGATTGCGCTCGCGAGTTGGTGCCGCGCCCGGGTGATCCGGGAGCTGACGGTGCCGATCGGTACCCCGAGGGCGGTGGCCGCCTCCTCATACGAGAGCTCGCCCCAGACGACAAGAAGTAAGGCGTCGCGGTCAGGTGCGGCTAGACGCCGCAATTCGCGGACAAGTTCTGCAGAAGGCAGCGCGTCTTGGTGTTCGATCGCCTGCTCCCGGCGTCCAGTTAGACGTTGCAGCGCCGCCAGGCGACGCTTCTCAGTCCGTCGATGATCCGCGACCACATGGGTGGCGATACCAAGCAGCCACGGCAGCGCGCTGTCGCGCTCGGCCCGAAAACGCTCGCGGGCGCCGAACGCGCGAGCGAACACCTCAGCTGCGAGATCGTCGGCATTCCGCGAGCCGACCCTTCGACGGACGTACAGCCGCACCGCCAAGCCATGGCGCTCATAAAGAACCGCGAACAGAGACGGATCGGTCGCAGAACGCGCCAACAGCTCTCCATCAGTTGGGGATGAGTGCATACCCTCTACATCGCCGATGCCGCCCAAAAACCTCGCGGCGGTGAGAATCACCGACAGGTCTACCGAAACTCACACGCAGACCGGCTCCCCCATCGATCGACAGCGGCGGCTTGACGCAGCGCTCGCCGGTCCCGGCACTTGGGTCGTCGTGCTGCGCACCCAACGCAAGGTCCGGGCCTTCCTCTCGGCGCCCGGCCGTTCCTGACGAACCGCGTCGCGTTGCCTCGCCCGATCACATGCCCGTGCCGTCGGGAAAGCAGGGCAGCATGAACCGGCCAGCGATCGACCTGCTGTTCGCCAAAGCCAGGCCTCCGGGCGAGCAGGCACCCGATAATCCGCTCGCGTCGCTTCTTCCTTCGTTTGGTCGTCAGGTTGATGGCCGGCTCAGGGCCAGCGAGGTGGTGGCGTGGCCGATGAGCTCTCCGTTCTGATCGCGGGCATCTGCCTCGGCGAACGCGATCCGGCCACCTACCCGCAGCGCACGTCCATGGGCTTCGATCGGGCCTGAGTTCGACCGTAGGGGCTTGAGAAAGCTGATCTTGATCTCGATCGAGCCGTAGCCGGCACCGGCGGGCAAGAGGGTGTGCACGGCGCAGCCGGCGGCCGAGTCGAGCAACGTGCACAGGAAGCCCCCGTGCACCATCCCGATCGGGTTGTAGGTCGATTCGTCGGGCCGCACCGAAACAGCGCCTCTCCCTCGCCGACCGAGACGAGCTCAGCGCCCATCAGCCTGGCGATCGACGGCGGCGGCAGGCGGCCATCGATGATCGCCTCCAGGAACTCGCGGCCGGAGAGCTCGGCACTCGCGGCGGCAAGTGCCGCCGGGTCGTGCCAGGTGATCGACTTGGTCCGTGCCGCTAGCTGCTCGACGCCGGTGGCCGACATCAGGAAACCTCCGCGGCGGCGACGGCGGTTGCGGTCTCGAGAGGGGAGGCGACAGGCTTGGGCCCGACGGCCAGCAGGATGAGCCCCACGACTGCGCCGGCCAGCGCGATCGCCGCGATCACCCACGACGCCCGCTGGTAGGACGTCAGGGTCTGTGCCGGCGAGTGGGGAGTGCCGAGCACGGCGATCAGCACGGCCACCCCGACGGCGAGCCCGACCTGGCGCAGCATGTTGACGACCGCCGAGCCCGTCGCGAACGCGTGTGGGGGAAGCGACGATGCGCCGGTGGCCATCAGCGTTGGCAGTGTGAGGCCGACGCCGATCCCGGTCAGAAGCATCCCGCCGAGCACCTCCCCCGCGTAGTCAGGGCGCAGGCCCATGGCGAGCGCCCACCAGGCGATGCCGGCGGCGAAGGTCGTCGAGCCGATGGCGATCACCCGCCCCGCTCCCAGGCGGGCGGTCAGCCGCCCGGCGACCAGGAACGAGAACAGCGGGACCATGAGCGGTCCCGGCGCGATCGACAGGCCGGTGACCAACGGCGACCAGTGCCAGACCTCCTGCGCCCACAGCACCCGCGAGAGCAGCATCGCCCCGAAGGCGGCCGAGAACAGAATCGCCACGGCAGATGCGCCAGTGAACGATCGGAGCTTGAACAGCGCTCGGTCGATCAGGGGGTTTCGGTGCCACGCCGTGTGCGCCGCGAACAGCGCGACGGCGACGGCGGCCACCGCGAGCGTCACGACCGTCCTGGCGTCGCCCCACCCCCAGCTGTCGCCTTTGACCAGGCCGAGTGACAGCAGTCCCACTCCTCCGGTGACCAGCACCGCCCCGAGGGCGTCGGGCCGGGACACGGGATGGCCGGGCACGTGCGGGAGGCGTCGCCAGCCCACCACGAGCGCCAGCAGGCCGATCGGGACGTTGACGAAGAAGACCCAGCGCCAGCTCGCCTCGACGAGCAGCCCGCCCACCACCGGGCCGAGGGCCGCGGCCAGCCCGCCCACCGCCGTCCAAGCGCGCACGGCGCCATGCCGGCGCTCCGACGGAAAGCTCGCCAGGATCAGCCCGAGCGAGGTGGGCGTCAGCAGCGCCGCTCCGGCGGCCTGCAGGACACGAAATGCGACCAGCATCGGCAGGCTGCTCGCGGCTCCACATGCCGCGGAGGCCGCAACGAACAGCGCCACCCCGAGCAAGAAGGCCCGCTCGCGGCGATAGCGCTCGGCGATTCGGCCAAACAGGACAAGCAGGGCCGCATACACGATCGCGTAGGCGTTCAGAACCCACGAAAGGTCCCCAAGGCCGCCCCCGCGGAGGTGGAAGTCCCTGCCCATCTGCGGCAGCGCGACGTTGACGATGAACAGATCGAGACTCGCCAGGACCACACCCGCGCACACGATCGCCAACACGAGCCCGGGAGATGTCTGTCCGCGCTCGCGGGTTGGAAGCTGGCTTAGGGAGGACACAGCCAGCAGCCTAGCACTCTGGCTTAGGGTTTTGCAAGTCAGCTATGATTGCGGCCATGGAACACACGTTGCGGATGACTGGCTCCCTGGATCCCCGGGGCTCGTGGGCGGCCAAGGGCTGCACGATCGCCAAGGCCCTCGACGTCCTCAGCACCCGCTCCGCTTTCCTGATCCTGCGGGAGGCTTTTTACGGGACCACGCGTTTTGACGACTTTGCTGAGCGCGCGGGGATCAGTGAACCTGTCGCAGCCAGCAGGCTGCGTGAGCTCGTCGAGGAAGGACTGCTCGAGCGCGAGGACTACCGCGAGCCCGGGCAGCGGACCCGCCAGCGCTACCGACTGACCGACAAGGGCGCGGATCTGTTTCCGGCACTCGTTGCCCTCATGCAATGGGGGAACCGCTGGCTAGACGATCGCGGCGGACCGGTCGAGCTCCGACACCGCGACTGCGGCGAGCCGGTTGCCGTGCAGCTGACGTGCGCCGCCGGCCACTCCGTCGGCCCAGACGAGCTCGATCTTGCCGTGCACCGCCGGCGCGGATCCGACGCCCCGAGCCTACGCACCGGCTAGCTTCTCGAGCTCCTCGAAGGGCCCCAGCTTCCAGCGGCGAGATGATCATGGTGAGATGAATGCGGGATCGCTTGCTCGCGTCGATGACGGTGCTGCGGTGCTCACCGCGGTGTCTGGACGACCGGATTGAGCACCAGGACTCCCCAAGAACAAGGTGCCGACCGGGATGGCTCGGCTCGGGGCGATCGCGGCTGTCGGGTCGAGCATCGGGCTGCCGCTTGGCGGCCTGCTCACGGGCCCGGCTACCACTTCATCTTCGTGCTCGCCGCGATCATGGCATCGCGGCTCAAAGCTCAGCGTCTTCGCAGGCGGGCCCCGCTCGGATCCCGTCGAGCAGGAGCGAAGCGATCCGGTGCGCATCACCCAGCAGGGTCGTTGGCAGGCGCGCGCGATCGCGGCCACGGCGATCACATGCCTGCAGGCAGCGAACGAGGAGTAGGTGCGCCTGGGCGGACAGGTCGACCTGTTCGACCTCTACGACACGGCCGTGCAGGCCATCCGCCGCCCCACCTGAAGTCGGCCGCATCCAGCTCCACCCCGCGGCGAAACCGTCCTGTCGGACACAAAGGCGGCCACCGGAGCCGCTCACCAGGCATACCTCGGCGAACTGAAGGCAGGGCTTGCAACGCGGTGACGGCAGAGACCTCCCATTCGCCAGCCAGGGTAATTCGGTCAGGCGGCTTCGAGGTAGCGGCGGAGTGCTTCGCGGATTAGTTCAGAGGGTGTGGTTCCGTCTGCTTCTGCGCGCTGGAGTAGCTGACGCCTGAGCTCTGGGTCTAGCCGGACCGATTCGACGCTCGACGGCGCGTTTCCGATCGTTGGTCGCCCGCGCTTGTTGCGCCTCGCTATCAGCTGCTCGGGGTCGTACCCGGCCTCGGCTTCGGCCGCGAGCTGGTCGACTTCCTCGTCGGTGATGGGACGTCCGGACTTGGTGTGACCGTAGACCCGTCGCTTGGTCATGGTTCGAGCAGCCTCGCGTACTTGTCCCGCATCGGCATCGCATGGATCGCGATCTGGTTGCCCTCGGCAGTGATCATCACGACCACCTCGAGCAGGTTCGCTGCCGTATCCGGGCCGATGATGAGCCAGCGATCTGGGTCGTCTCCGGCGTCTTCGATTGCAAGCGCATGGTCGATCGCGTGGAGGATGTCTTGGTCGGCGACGCCGTGCCTGCGCGCCGAGCCGTGAATCTCCACCCGCTTATTGTAATACAAAAAGGCTGGCTCGACTGAGTCCTTCTCCACGCTCGCGCTGAACGCGAGGATCGACAGGTCCGATCAACAACCAAGGAGGAGTGGACATGCAGAGTTTGTTGCTGGACGCGGCTGGTCATCGTCGCTCCCCGGCCACAATCCCGGGCTACCACCACGGGCGAGCTCCGCGGAACAAGGGCCTTTGCTACCCCGCTGATCCGCCGACGATCGAAGAGATCGTCGCGGTCATGCGCGCTGCCGGAGATAGCGCCGACGGCGCTCGCCTGCGTGCGCTGATCGTCATCCTCTGGCGTGCTGGCTTGCGGATCAGCGAGGCGCTCGATCTCGCTGAGACCTACCTGGACCGTTCGCGCGGTGCGGTCCTGGTCCGCCGTGGCAAGGGAGGCCGCCGCCGCGAGGTGGGCATGGACCGGTGGGCGTGGGATCAACTCGAGCCGTGGCTACAGATCCGACGAAGCTCCCGGTCGGGGCGCTCCTGTGCGTAATCCGCGGCACGACCGCCGGCCGCCATTGGGAACCGTCGGCTGCCCGCAAGCAGCTGCGACGAACCGCCGCGCTCGCCGGAGTCCGTCGACGGTTCGCTCCGCACCAGCTCCGCCACGCCCACGCGGTTGAGATGGCACACGAAGGCGTTCCGCTCGTCGTCATCCAACGCCAGCTCGGCCACGCCAACCTCGGCATCACCTCCGTCTACCTGCAACGCATCGACAGCGCCGAGATCATCGACGCCGTTCACTCACGACCGGCGCCAGTGATCTCAGCATCGGCCGGCCTGGCGGACCGATAAACCAACCGGGGATCAGCGGGCCGTCACCAACGGCCCGCCGCCCCGGTGTCCGCGCATTGCCGGCTCCCCGTCGAGGGCGTCGAGGCGCTCGCCGCGGCTCGACAGCGAGAGCGACGTGAGCAGCCCGGCGATGAGTCTCGCCGCGTGCGAGAGTCTGAAGAGGCATGTTGAGAGAGTTCGACGCCCAACTTCAGAAGGGCGACAACCAAGGGGCCTGGACGTGCGTGGTGATGGGTGACGTGGCCGAACTGTTCGGTACCCGTGGACTCGTGAAGATCCGCGGTGCGATTGATGGCGAGCCGTTCGTCGGGGCGCTGATGGCCCAGGGCGACGGGACGCACAGGCTTCCGGTCAAGGCGACGCTACGGAAGACGATCGGCAAGAAGACAGGCGACGCGGTTCACGTCCGAATCGACGAGCGAATCGGGTAGCTGTCGCGGCATCCGGTTCTCCGTTCCGCGCTTAGCAGGGTTCTGTCCGGGCCGGGCCAGATGCTCGCCGCCGAACGAAAGCACGGACCCGTGCCGTGCTGCTGGATCCGGCGGCAAGGAGAAGCTTGCTGCGTGGGATTCGGAGCGGCCGAGAGTCCTGACGTGGATGCGGAAGTGTCGTCCGCGGCGCCGATAGCTCGAGACCGACTGGCGGCTGAGCGGCCGACCCGATACGGTTGTCGGCCGTGCGGAGGAGCCTGGGACGCCGCCGGATCGCTATCGTTTGGCTCCTGGCGGTGGTCGCCTGCTTGGCGGGGGCCACGCGCGTCGTGGCGAGGACTGGGGTGCCGGCGAGTGGGCGGGCGGCCGCGAAGACGGCGGCGGACGCGACGCTTCCGAACGATCCGGGTTTCGCCGGCTGCGAGACGCAGGACCCGATTACTGGCTGCACGGATCACGAGCAGTGGGACCTGTTCGGCCCCCTGGTCGGGAATGACTGTCCCGCCCCGGGAAATCCCGCGCTCGTGAACCCGCACCCCGATGGCGGGCTCCCGTGCTGGGCGCTGAAGGCGATCGACCCCCAGCACTCCTCGGGGGTGAACATGACCGGCGCGTGGGCGCAGGGGAACGTCGGGCGTCCGGACGTGCTGATCGCGTACATCGAGGGCGGTGTCAACTACGACAGCGACTCGATCAAGGACGGCCTTGACTCGATCTACCTAAACCGCGGCGAGCTGCCATGGCCCGAGGACATGCACGGGCACAACCACCACACCTACGACCTGAACGGTGATGGGCGCTTTGACATCCGCGACTGGGCCCAGGACCCGCGCGTCAACCCGCCGTGCCCGCCGGGCGTCAAGCGTTTCGTCAACCATCAGGAGGGCGTCACCTGGTCGTGCGTGCCGGGCGGCCAGCACCAGTATCTGAACAGCGTGCACGTGGGCGGGGTGCTCACTCCTTACCTGTCTCCGGAGGACCTGATCGCGGTGTTCGGCCATTGCCGCGTTGTGCACCACCGTGTGCGCTTCTGCCGGCCAGGCCATCATTACGACAACGACGGCAACGGGTACCCGAACGACATCTCGGGCTGGAACTTCTACCGCAACAACAACGACCCGCAGACCGAGGACCACGACTACAGCCACGCGCCGGGTGGGATCACAGGGCTGGGCGCCGAGTCAAACAATAACTTCGGCGGCGTCGGCGAGTGTCGCGAGTGCATGGTCGTGCCGATCAAGAGTGGCGCGGAGCCGCTGGGCCTGTCGGACCGTTGGGGAGAGTCGATCCTGTACGCCACCGACCTTGGCGCCAGTTCGATCTCCTCGGTGGTCGTCCAGTACAGCTTCTCGTCGTTCTCGCAGGAGGCGATCGACTACGCCTATAACCACGGCGTGGTGCTGTCGCTTGACTCCAACGACTTCGACTCGATGGATCACACCGACGGGATGCTGTTTAACCATGTGATCCCGGGCAATTCGCTGAGCTTGGACCAGTCGCCGCCGGACACGCAGTGGTTCCGCGCGCGCTCGAACGTCACCAGCTACGGAACCCACAACATCTTCTCCGGCGAGGGGAACTCGACCTCGGCCGGGACGCCGTTTCTGGCCGCGACGATGGCGATGGTCCAGTCGGCCGGGCTCGATGCTCGCGACCGCGGGATCATCCGCAGCCGCCTGACGCCCGACGAGGTCAAGCAGGTGTTGATGAACACCGCCAGTCCGGTGATCCCGCAGCTGCAGGCGCCGGGGGTCGCGAACCAGTGGCCGGGTAACCCGAGCAGCGCCACCGACGCCACCCACACCAACTGGTCCACGCAGTACGGGTACGGCCGACCGGATGTGGGCGCGGCCACGCGGCTGGTGCTCTCGGGCCAGATCCCGCCGACCGCCGAGATCGACTCGCCCAACTGGTACCAGTACGTCGATATCGCGCGCGAGCACACTCTGCGCATCGGCGGCTCGCTCGCGCCGCCGCGCTGGCGCGCCCGCGGACCAGTCCGCTGGGTGCTCGAGTGGGCGCTCGGCGCCAACCCGTCCGACAGCGATTTCCACACGATCTCTCGAGGCGTCACGAGCCACCCCGTCAGCGGCACTCTGGGGAAGATGGACCTCTCGCAGATACCGGCCGGCTACTACGACCACGCTCCCACGTCGACGCTGCCGCCGAACGGCCCCGAGCAGTACACGGTCACGCTGCGCCTGCGGGTGGTGGGCGCGAACGGGCTGAAGGCCGAGGACCGGCGCTCGATCGGCGTGCGACATGACCCCGGACTGCTGCCGGGCTTCCCGAAGCGAACGGGCGGAGAGGTAGCCTCCGAACCGAGCTACGTGGACCTCGAGGGCCGCCATCAGCTCGACCTCGTGTACGGCACCGCGGACGGCGACGTCAACGTGCTCCGTCCCGACGGAACCGAGGTCCCGGGCTTCCCGGTGCACACGGACTTCGACCGGCAGATCGACCCCCACAACCCGGAGAACTTCCCGGCGCGTGCGTACCGGACAGTGCCGACACTACGGGACGTCCGCGACCCGATCGTCGGCATCGCCGTCGGTGACCTGTTCGGCAACGGCACGCTGGACATCGTCGCCACCACCTCCAACGCGGACGCGTACGCGTGGAACGCCCGGGGCCAGCGACTCTCCGGCTTCCCCGTCTCCTCCGAGCGCCAGTTCTGGACGCTCCCGGTGCCCACGCCCGCCGCGCCCACGCTGCACGGCCGGCTGCCGGCGCGCGGCGCGTTCGCGCCGCCGGTACTCGCCTCGCTCGAGGGCGGGCACAAGCTTGACATCCTGATGAGCGCCTTCGACGGGCACGTCTACGCGTGGCGGCCCGACGGCAGGCCCGTCCGCGGCTGGCCGGTCAACATCCAGCTGCGGGCCGGCGACTTCACGCGCCTGGGGGTTGAATCGAGCGGATACATCCGCGACTCCAAGCTGATGTATGCGGTCGGGGTCGGCGACGTGCTCGGGACCGGCCATCCGCAGGTGTTCGTGTCGAGCTTCGAGTGCGACAACTCGCACCCGGCGGCGTTCCTGTACGGAATCTGGGGCGACGGCAACGACCATGCGGGCGGCGCGTACCTGCCCGGCTGGCCGGTGCGCCTTCCGAGCTTGGAATCGTGCTACGACCAGTCGATCGACTTCGTCGAAGAAGGGGCCAGCCCGCCGGTGATCGGCAACTTCGCGGCCGGGCACCCGCAGGTCATCTCGAGCCCGGTCACCGGCCCGGTGGATGTGATCAACGGGGACGGATCGATCGCGCGCTCGCTGTCGATCTCGTGCTCGAGCGCGGCGTGCGCGCCGAACCCGCCGTACCGGCCGACCGGCGACGCGGTGACGTTCACGCTGACCGGGCAGGGCGGCCTGGGTGACCTGCTGAACACCGGAACGCCCCAGTTCCTGCAGAGCTCGGTCGGGGCGCAGTCGATTTCGAGGGCCCTCGGGCCTTCCGGGCAGGCGGCGCTGCCGCAGGTCTACGAGAAGGCGTGGGACGTCGGTACCGGCGCCGTGCTGCCCAATTTCCCGGTCCCCCAGGACGGCTTCCCGTTCTACGACGCGCCGCTCTCGGCCGACGTCGCGGGCGACGGCACCCGCCAGGTGATCGAGAGCAACGACTCCTACTGGATCCACGCCTGGGATGTCCACGGCGGGGAGGCCCCCGGGTTCCCGAAGTACACCGGGCAGTGGACGAGCTTCAGCGGCGTGGTCGGCGACCCGAGGATGAACGGTTGGCTGCGCTATGCGACCGGCACCCGCGAAGGGTGGCTATTCGTGTGGCGGGTGGCGGGAGATGCTCGTCTGGACAACTCGTGGTCGCACTATCGCGGCAACGATTACAACAGCGGCCTGTACGGACAGGACTCGCGCCGGCCCGAGTCGATCCTCGATCTCCGCCGATCCGGGGACACGCTGAGCTGGACCGCCCCAGGGGGCGATTACGAGCTCGGCCAGGCGTCGTCATACCGGGTGCTCGCCTGCCGCGACGCCGATTGCACGCGTGCAGTTCAGCTGCCCGGCGCTCCGACTCCCGGCGCCGCCGGCTTCCTTCAGAAGTTCCACGTGCCAACCCTCCCGCACGGAACCCGCTATCTCGCGGTGCGGGCGGTCAACGCCGCCGGCAACCTGTCGGCGCTCGGCAACGTCGTCGGCGCCCGGTAAGGGACGCCGCCGCTCGCCGGCTTCCGGATTGATCGAACACCAGCGGTCTCCCGTACCGACCGGACTTTCCCTATGTCGCCCAGGCGGCACTCTCGCCGAGACTCCCGCTCACCGCACGATCCGACAGCGACCGCTCGGTTTCAACGATGCCTGTGCCGTGGGGAAAGGAGGTCTGCGCAAAAGAGGGCGGCGTCGACCCGCTCGTGGCCAAAAGCAGCACTCTCAGAAGCGGCACCGCAGCCTTCCCGTGCGGGCTACATCCAGCAGCCCGCTCGACATTCCTCAAGCTTCTCCGTTACGCCGAATCCGGCACTTCTGCGATCCCCTCGCGCGATTGCCTTTGCGGTCCTGCCGCGTCGCCTCGCGCGACTGCTTCGGCGACCGTGCGGTCGTCCTGGCGGGGTACAGTCCGCCGTGCGTTTGTCGCGAGCGATTCGGCGGTCCGTTCGTGACGGATCAGAGGATGTTCGAAGATAGAGAGGAGTGCGGGATATGGCTCGGGTAGATGAGCTCGTCGACGGGATCTACAGGATCTGCACAACGGTCCAGCTTCCGGACACCGAGTTTCAGTTCAATCAATTCGTAATCGATGATGAGCGCCCCGCGCTGATCCACACCGGGATGTATGGGCTGTACGAGGGCGTCCGTGACGGGGTCGCGGAGGTGCTCGATCCCGGCAAGCTTGAGTACGTGATCCTGCTCCACTTCGAGGCCGATGAGAACGGCGGTATGGACCGCTTCCTGGACGGAGCGCCGAACTCGACGCTCGCGTGTAGCGCGTTGAGCTCCATCTTGAACTTGAACGGTTGGAACTACTCCGGGCGCGTCGAGGGCCACACCGAGGGCGAGGTTGTCGATCTGGGCAAGCACAAGCTGCGCTGGCTGGAGACGCCGCACGTGCATCACTGGGACTCGATGATGCTGTTCGACGAGACCACCAAGAGCGTGTTTCCCTCGGATCTCTTCATACAGCCCGGCGACCAGCCGCCAGTGGTGACCGAGAATCTCGGCAGCGCGATGTGCGAGTACTACCGCCAGATAGGGATCTTCGCCCACGATCAGCCCGTCAGGGACGTCGTCGACCGTATCGAGGCCCTCGACCCCCATTGGATCCACGGCATGCACGGCGGGAGCCTCGCGCGGGAGACAATCCCCTACTTCATACACGCGCTACGCGAGGAGTCGGTCGGCTATCAGGGCAAGCTGTTCGGTAGAGACGTCGTGCCCGGATAGAGCCGTCATCTCGCAAGTGCAGGTCCGGAATGCGGGCACGCTGCGGACAATTGCATTCGCGTGCTTGCGTCGGTCCTCCTAGCCGCGCATTGGGGGAAGTCGGCGTGATATGCGAATGCACGCGCAGGCGCGGAAGCAGTCAGAGCCCGGTGACGACGACCGCGAACGCGCAGATCGCCAGCAGCACGACGACGGCCAGCGTCACGATCAGGCGCACCGGGAGCGTGACCCACAGCGGGCGGCCTTCCTCGATGTCATACACGGTGTTGGAGGCCCGCATGAACGCCGCGATGTACCCCGACGCTGACCACAGCGCACCGGCGAGATGCACAGCGCATAAGCCCCGGGTGCTGCCTCGATCTCGGGGTTCTGGACGCAGGGGAACGCATAGGAATCAGACACGGATGTCTCAAGCAGCTTCATGCCCAACCGGTTCGGGAAGCCTGGCCGCCCAGGGCTCCAGCGGCACGCGGGCGGCGTTGATCACGAACGAGATCGTGTGATACCAGCCGCTGGTCACGACCAGCTCGATGATCTGCGCCGTGGTGAAATGGCGCTCCAGCTCGGCGAACGTGTCTTCGGTCACGTCGGCGCCGTCGTGCAACTCATCGGCGAGCTGCATGACCGCCCGCTCCACCTCAGACCAGACCGGATCGTCCGGGCCGCCGCGTGCCGTCGAGGCGAGCTGCTCATCGGAGAACCCCAGCGGCTTGCCGAAGGCGACCGCGTGCACTCCCCACTCGTACTCCGCCCCGCAGCGCGCACAGGTGCGATGGATCATCACCTCCCGCAGCCGCGGCTCCACCAACCCGTGCCCCAGGATCCCCGCCCCGAGCGGCCGCATCCGCCCGGTCAGATCCAGATGCACGCAGAACGTCCGAAACAGCGCCAGCGGCTCGATCCCACCGCCGGGAGGCATCCACTTCTCGAGCATCGCCTCCACCTCGGGCTCATACGGCGGCTCGAGGGGCGTAATCCGAGGTCCTTCACTGTCATAGATCATCGAATACACTCCGCTTCGGAAATAAGAGCGCGTAGCGTAGCGCTTCGGAAAGCAAAGCGCAAGAGACCTATGACCGCAATCCCGAGACCCGGCACTCCCACTCGCGGATCGACGACCGGGCGGCCGATCATGGCGCTGCTCGAGCTCCTCGGCCGCAGATGGGCGCTGCGCATCATCTGGGAGCTGCGAGACAGCCGGCTGACCTTCCGAGCGCTCCAGGCCAGCTGCGAGGCGATCAGCTCCTCGGTCCTCAACGATCGCCTCGCCGAGCTCCGATCCGCCGGAATCCTCCAATCCGGAAGTGACGGCTACGAACTCACAACCGAAGGGCGACGCCTCCTCGAGCTCTACCCGCCGCTCCAAGCATGGGCCGAGCGGTGGGCCAAACGCGAACGAAGCCAGGCTCGTGCCCCCTCCCAGAACGCCCGCGCGTCGAAACGGGACAGGGCCGAGTCCGGCTAGCTCCACTTGCCGAAAGCTCTGCTGAGGCGGCGATCCCAGTTTCATGGGCGGCCCCAACCCGGATAGCGGGCCTGCAACTATCCGTGTGTTAGATTGGACCGGGCGGGCGGGGCCGATGTCGGGGCGCAATGACAGCACACGACATAGCTTGGACTTATTCTCGGTGGCGATCAGGCCGGATGATCCGGCATTCGCGTTTGGTCGCGGGTGTGCTGTGTCTCGCCGCTGTCTGCGCCGTCGGAATAGTCGGCCTGACAATCGGCTCGACCGCTCATCGACCGCCGGCTGAGGTTCTCCAACCGGCGCGGACGAGTGCGGAACCGATCGTGTCCGCCCGCATCCACCCGATGGTGGCCTTCTGGGTGCCGGCGTGGAACCGGACACCTCAGCATCGTCTGGGATCGAGCACCGCCCCCCACCTGGCGTCGCTGCGTGCGGCGAGCGCGCCGTCACGAGCGTCAACGGCAACCGCCGGCCCCGCGTCCACGGCCGCCAATTCTCCTCCGCGCCCCGCCGAGAGCTGGACGGAGCGGACGACGACCCGGGTGGCGACATCCGCTAATGGCACGAAGACCACCACGGTCACGTCAACGCGCACGACAACTATCGACGGGAACACCAGCCAGAACACGTCCACGCAGACCACGGTCAATCCGCCGCGGTCAGGCCACCAGCACTCGGCGAGCCAAGCGCAGGGCTAGACGCTATGGCCGTGTAGGCCGCGTGGGGCCTAGCTGCGCAATAGTCGATAGGTGACCGCGGCCGTCGCGGCGCCGGCGACCACCGCCGCGGTCAGGGCCCGCGTGCGTCCCGGTTGTTGACCGGCAACGCGCTCGGCGACGGCGGTGCCGAAGGTGCGGATCGCGGTGCCCTTCATCGTCCTACCGCCGTGCGTTCGAGCATCCGCTGGATCCGGTCGAGCATCTGCCCGCTCGGATACCAGGACTCGTCGACCTTGGCCACGAGCATGTCCACATACTCGGCGACCTGTTCCGGGGTCGCCAGCGCCAGCTCGATGCGATTCATCAGCTGGTGGCTCGGATAGCGGTCGTTGCGCACGCGGTGCATGAGCACGTCGTAATAGCGCTGCTGTATCGGTGGCATCCAGTCCTCCTTACATGAGGTTTCCCAGGGGTCCCAGGTTCAGGTTCAGGTCCTCTTTCTCAAGGCCGAAAGTTCGCCGGAGCTCTTCCATGCGCTCAGAGAGCGCAAGCAGGGTGCGCCCGAGCCGCTCGACCTCCTCGTCGGTCAGCCCGCCACCTTCGATTCGACGCAGTGCCTGGCGCTCCATCAGCTGCCGCAGCAGCTCGACCAGCGTCAGGACGAGCTGGGCCAGCCCCCGCTCCAAGTCCTCGGGGTCGGCGTTCACCCGACGCGGAAACGCGGCCTCCAAGCGCTCGAGCGCGCCGGCGCTGTCGATGAATAGGTCGGGTTCGCCGGGCGTCATATTGGCTCCCCCTCGGCAAAGCTGTACGGCGGCCATGGGCCGCTGCAGACGAGCTCGACGCCATCGAGGCGATCGTCCAGCTGGGCCACGAGCGCGACGAACTCATCCACCCGCCGGCGATCAACGAGGTAGGCGTCGAGTACGGGTAGCTCGGGGCGCGGGACGAGCTGCCGGCGCCGGCTCCCAGACAGCTCGGCGAGCGGCTCGAGTGTTGCGGCGACCAGGGCGGCACCGCGACGGCGCTCCAGGCGGCCTTGCAGATACGCGGTGCCCGACATCGGGCGCTCGCCATCGACCCCCTCCCGCTCGTCGCTCCACTGGGCGCGAAGGCCGAGCTCGATCGAGTCGGCCACGCGCTTCAGTCTGGCCAGCAGGTCCTCCCGGCGCCGCTCGAGCATGGCGCGCACGGATTGCTCGTCTGGCATGAGGCTTCCGAACCGAGCCGGCACGATGGGGTGGTCGTCCATCAGCCGCTCAATGATCTGCTCGTATTCGAGTAGCGCCGCGGGATCAGGGTCCGGCCGCGACGGCTCGTGTTCGCTGACGATCGCGGCGAGCCCCTCCGCCGTGATCGCCCTCAACGGCTGTTGATCCAGGCCAATGCCGGTGACCGCCTCGCGTAGCTGCTCGACGATGCCGTACACCAGCACGCTCATGAGCCCGCCACGGTTGCCGTCGCGACGAGCAGCAGCGCGATGTCGAGCTCGATCAGATCGATATCCGCCAGCGCGAGCGTGACGTGGCCATGGACCACGACCCCACCGGCCAGCAACCGGTCGATGAGCTCCACGAGGCTGACCGGTCGCCCGCGCCCGGCCGGCCCCCCGCTCGAGCTATAGAGGGTGCGGGCGGCGGTCACCAGGCCGCTCCGATCGTCCCCGGCACGAAGTTGTAAGCAGGCCATGGGCCCGTGGGCACGATCTCGATTCCCTGCGGCCCGAGCTCGACCTGCAACGCCTGCACAGCGGCGTGGAATGCCTCGCGCTCGTCATCGGGCACCAGGTAAACGCCGTTGAGGACCATCTCGCCGCCGTGGCCGCTTGCTTCGGGGCGTTGCAGCGGGATGACCAGCGCGTCGCTTGCCACCGCGCTCAGTCGTTCGTGAATCTGCGCCCCTAGCTCGTCGAGCAGCTCGACGGCGCGCTCGCGCTGGTCGCGCTCGGTTCGCTTGCGCTCTATGTAGGCGGCGCCCGGTGACCCCGTCTCCGCAACCGCGTCCTCGGAGTCTGCGGCCTGCTCAGGGTCGGCGAACACCTTCACTCCCCACTCGGCCTTTCCGTCGAGACGGTCGAGCGCCTCGGACAGCGCGCCCGACTCGCGCCGGAGCATCTCGCGCACACCGCCGTCGGTGCGGTAGACGGTGCACATCCGCATCGGGATCACGGTCGTCAGCTCGCGGACGTGTTCGAGCACTTCCTCGTGCGCACGAGCCGTCGCCTCGACCCAAGCCATGTCGGCCAGATGCACCCGTAGGCGCTCCTCGTCGAACTCTGCGAGCGGCACCTTGCTCGTGACTGCGGAAAGTGCGCCCTCTTCCAAGGTCGTGACGGGCCGAGCGGGATCGACGCCGCGAAGATCTCCGCTCAGCTCGGCGTCGGCGCTCGTGACCCCGTACACGTACCAGGCCGGCTCACCCGTGTCAGCTGGAGCCGCTGGTGGGGTGCCGGCCGGCACGTCTCGCTTGGGTGGCGCCGGTCCGGGGCGCCCGGAGAGCTGCTCTTCGATCTGGTCGAGCATCGAGTGGGCCAGCGCGTCAGTGAGCTTCGCCCGAACGCGCGCCCGCGCCTCGATCCGAGCCTCAGCTAATAACGCAGCGGCGTCGTCGGCTGCGAGCTGCTCGATCGCCTCGCGGAGAGGTGCAAAGGAGTCATCGCTTCCGGGCATTGCCACCTCGGGACGAGCGCGAGCCCTTGCCGCTTTCGAGCATGCGCTCGAGCCGTTCCACCCGATCCACGAGTTCGCCGTTCTCGGTCTCGTGCTCAAACCGAGCACGCACTTGGACCTTTTCCGATCGCGGCTCGTCCGGGTTGGCCGACAGGGTGGGGTCAGATTCCCACCAGTTGATTCCCATCTCGCGCGCACATTCGACCGACGCGACGAGCAGTCGGATCTTGATCGTCAGAAGCTCGATATCCAGCAGGTTCACCTGGATGTCGCCCGCGATCACGATGCCCTTATCGAGCACTCGCTCGAGGATGTCGGCGAGGTTGGCGGGTTCGCGGGACCGCAGGTCGGCTCGGCCGCGGGTCAGCGGGAGGCGGCCGGGGATGGGGTCGGTGGCCATTGCTTCTCCTCAGTCGGTGTCGGCTTGGTTGCGGTAGTAGCGGCGCTCGCGCTTGCAAGCGGTCAGCTCGCCCTTCTGGTCGAGCTGCACGGCATACGCCCCGAGGACGTCGGTCGAGTGCGGGATGCGAGCCAGCTCGACGACCTGGACCGTGACCGTCCAGCCCTTGCCGTCGTTGGGCTCGAGTCCGAGCACCGAATCAATCGGATGCCCGAGCAGCTCCGGAAGCTCGCCGCGGACGCGCGTGATCGCCTCGGGGCCGGTGAGGCGCCGGCGGGAGTTGCCACCCGAGCCGCTCCGACTGCTGCTCTTTCGCTGCTCAGCCATCCTCAACCTCCAGGTACTCGATTCCGGCCTGACTGACCGCGGTCAGCCTCTCCAGCAGTGCCTCCTCCCGTGCCTGACGATCATGCTCGTCGATCCGCCCCTCCTCGAACTCGAACTCCAGCTGCATCAATTCCCGGCGGATGTTGTCCTCGTCGTAGAGCTCGCGCTCGATCTCCTGGACGACCTGCTCGGCAATCCAGACGACGCCACGTACCGGCGCGAGCGGAAGGGTTATCAACCCGGTGAACAAGCCCAATTCACTGCCCAACCAGATCGACGAATGAATGCGGCGGCAGCGGCCCGGTGAACTTCAGGCGCATCCGACCGCCGTAAGCCTCCGCGACCTCATCGACGATCCGCGCGAACGCATCCATGCGTGCTCGCTCCACCAGGAACGAGGCGTTGACCACGACCCGCTCGTGTCCCGGCTGACCTTCATCAACGGCCAGGGCCCCGCGGCTGAGCGCCTCAAGGATCGTGTCTGCATCGTGGGCACGCCGGTTCTCGATCGCGGCTGCTACGAGCTCCCCGAGCCGGATGCGACCGTAGTAGCTCGCGTCCTCCGGTTGATCGCGCAGCGAGTGCGCTAGCGAGGCGAGCTCCGGATCGTCATTCACCACCTCGCGGAGCAACAGCCGCTCGTCGTAGACCGCGCGGATCCTGATCTCGACCTTGCCGTCGAGCGCATCGAGCTGGGCGCGCAGCGTTTCGGCGTGCTCCTCCAGCAGACGGCGGCGGATGTCATCCGGCCCGGACATCACCACACCGAAGCGCATTGGCAGCACTGTGCCTGTGTCCATCGCATTCTCGAGCACCCGGCTGTGGACGAGCATCTGCTCGCGACCGAGACGCACCTCGTCGCCGCCAACCTTGCTGACGAGTGCGGCGACATCGCCATCGACGACCAAGCCCAGGGAGGCGTTGGCGATTCCGCGGCCCTTGGGCACGGTCGCGTTGGCCTCGACGATTCCGTACACGTAGTGCGGCACGTCCACGCCCCCGCCTTAGCTCGAGCGGCCCCGGCTTGAGCTGCGCGAGCGCGAGCGCGAACCGGATTTCGAGCGCGAACCGGATCCAGAGCGCGAGCGTGAGCCCGATCCGGAGCGCGACCGCCCGGAGGAGCTCTCGTCCTCGTCGTTCTCATCCTCGTCCTGATCCTCTTCATCGCCGCTGCCAGAGCCGAACAGCGACTCCTTCGCGCCCTCGAGCACGCCCTTTGTCTTGCTCTGGGCGCCATCCTGGGTCATGTCCTCGATCAGCTGTGGCAACCCTTCACTACTGCTCTCGCCGATGTCGAGTCGGTTGACCGCCTCGGCGAATCGGAGATAGGTGTCCACGCTGGCGATCACGATCCGCGCGTCGACGGTGAGCAGTTCGATCCCTACGAGCGATACCCGTAGGAAGACATCGATGACGAGTCCCTTGTCGAGGAGGACATCCAGCACCTCGGCCAACCCGCTCGAGTTGGACCGGGTGACATATCCCGAGCGCGGGAAGCTGGTCGAAGCAAGTGCGGACATCTATTCGTCTCCTCGTTTGTCGCGAGCTGGTCGTTTACCCTTGCCAGCGCTGGAACGGCGGCGCTTGCTGCCGTTTGAGCTGCTCTTGGGCTCGTACACATCCGGGTTGATGAACTCGACGTGCGCCTTGAAGCGACGCAGGTCGTTTTCGGCGCGGCGATGGGCCACGTGCAGGGCGAGCGTCAACGCCTCCGCCGGGTTGGTCGGGAGCACGTCGAGGTCGAGCTCGACACGCGTCAGCCGGTCGCTCAAGCGATGAAAGGTCACTAGCCCGGCGACATCGGATCCCTCGGTCGAGCGCCAGGCGAAGCTCTCGTGCTCGCGCTCGTCGCGGATCTCAGCCTCCCACTCCGTCCCGCTGGGCCCGGCCCGATGGCCGATCAGCACGTCGCCGTCGCGCTGTACGCCCTCTATCCGATGGACGCCCTCGGGCAGACATCCATACGACAGCCATTGCTCCCAAGCCACCTCAATCGGAGCAGCGACGTCAAGCGACAGCTGGATCGGCGGCGGCCGACCGATCCCGGTCTCGAGCGTGCTCTTGCCGATCTCAGTCGTGCGCTGGGCGGCAGCGCGGATAACTCTGGCGCCACCCCGCGCAGCCTTGCGCGCGGCGAGCTTGAGCGTCTTGTCCGCGACTCGCTTGGGCGACACCGCCTTCGCGACGCTCTCGACGCCTTTCTTCGCGGTCTTGGTGGCAGCGCGCTTGGCCGGGCCGCCCCGCTTGGGCGTCGGCGGACGCGCACGCCGAGCCGCGCTGGATCTGGCCGGGCTGGCGGATCGAGCCATCGGGGAACCTCAGCCGAGGACGCGACCGATCTGCTCTGCCTTCTCGCGCAGGCTGCGTACCTCGCCTACGAGCTTGCCGAGCTGCTGCCCGGCGTCGCCGACCTGCCGGCCAGCATCCCCGATCTTCTGAGACACGCCGCCCAAGTCGATCTTGTCCGGAACCGGAATGCCGAGCACGCTGCGCCGGCGCTGGAGCGCCGTCCGACCGAGCAGGATTCCGCCGGCGATACCGAGAGCGCCGCTCACCGTGGGCACTCCGATCCGCGCTACTGCATCACGCGCCGCGTGATTGCCGCTCGACCCGCTGCCGTTGCGTTGGGCGGCCTGAGCAGCGGTGCGTCGACTGGAACTTTGCCGCGCTGAGCCCTTCGCGCTTGTCGTCTTTCGCCGAGCGCTCTGGGCACCGGAGCGACTCGCGCTGGCACCGGAGCGACTCGCGCTGGCACCGGAGCGGTTCGCGCTGCTGGTGCGGGTTCGCCCGCGAGTCGTTTGCTGCCGCGCGGACCCGCTCGATGACTTGGCCGATGACCGGTTGCGTCTGGACGCTGAGCCCGAGGAGCCGCGTCCGCGTGCTTGGGGCATAGTCAACCTCCTGCTGTTTCGGACCCCCCGCTGCTCGGAAGAGCTACGGAGCACATGTGCGCTGGGGCTACCCGAACCCAAGCGGTTTCGTATCTGCATAGACGAATGTTCGATTGTCGGCTGGCGAGGAGCGATTCGCGGGTAGTCGAGATCACCAATCTCGAGTCAACGGAGGAAAGTGATGGCCCGCGACGAGACTGAGCGTTACCGGCAAGCGACCGAGGACGCACTCGAGCAACTCGACTGGTGCATCGGGTACCTGCACGGGATCCACAAAACGAAGATCTCGTCAGCCCTAGCTAAGAACCGTGCGTACATCAAACGCAATCTCTTGCAGCGTGACGACGAGCCGGTGCCGACCGAGGTGACCGACGAGACCTGAGTCTTGGTTCGTCGGTGCGCGCCAAGAGCTTCGCGGGCCTATTCTCCTCGGGCACGCGTCGTCGACAGGAGCGTAAATGGCCAGCGAAGATGGGATCGTTCGGAACCGGAGTCGTGCTGTGCTCGCCGGGTTGTTGGCCGCCGGACTGGGCTCGGCGCTAGCAGCGAGCGCGTTTGGCAGCCCAGGCGGGGGAGCGAAGTTCGGCGTTTACACGGCGCTCGAGCAGAACGGGGCCGATCAGCTCCAGGTGATCCTGAGCGTCTCCGATCCAGCGAAAAAACTGTCAGTTACGGCTCAGTGCGCGAACCTCGGGCCGAGCACCAATGTCGTTGAAGTGTGGAACAGCCCGTACTTCGCGCTGCACAACAACTCGTTCAGTTTCAGCCACAAGGTGAAGATCTCGAAGCTGACCGAAGCGAAGACGATGGCGGTCCTCAGCTCCACCACCTACAAGGGACTTGTGACGGTCAGCGGAGCGTTCGCGCACAACAAGGCGACCGGACACGCGAAGATCGGCGGCTCGTCCTGCTCGCACACGGGTTATACGGCGAAGCGAAAGCCGGGACCGACGCTCTAGCCCCGATGAGGTTCGCGATCTCAATCCCGCAGTACGTGGACGACGATGGGTTTGACCCGGCTCGCTTCGGAAATCATCTGCGCCGCGCCGAGGAGCTGGGGTTTGAGAGCGGCTGGACTCAGGAGCAGGTTCTGGGCAACGCTCGCACGCTTAGCCCGCTCGAGACACTCACGTTCGCCGCGGCGTGCACCGATCGCCTGCGGCTCGGGTGCGTGGTGTTCGTGCTGCCGTTGCACAACCCCCTTCACCTCGCAAAGGCGATCACCTCGCTGGACTGCCTGAGCCGGGGCCGAGCGGAGGTAGGAGTCGTCGCCGGCGGGCGCGGCAGGCCGTTCGCGGCGTTTGGAGTCGATCCCGATCGACCCGTGGCACGCTTCAACGAAGCGCTGGCACTGATGAAGGCCTGCTGGTCTGAGGGTGAGCTCAACTTCGACGGCGAGTTCTGGAAGCTCGAGCACGTCGCGATGGAGCCCAAACCCGTCCAAAGGCCCCATCCTCCGATCTGGCTGGGCGGCAATCACCCGAACGCGCTCAAGCGCGCGGTACGGGTCGGCGACGGGTTCTTCGGTGCCGGGTCGCAGGCCACCGAGGAGTTCGCCGAGCAGGTCCAGCTGGTCAGGCAAGCGCTCGCCGAGCAGGGTCGCGATCCCGCGACATTCCAGATCGCCAAGCGCGTCTACGTTCAGGTCGAGGACGATGAAGAGCTCGCCCGCCGGCGGATCGGCGCGGCCCTCGCCCACCACTATTGGGGACGCACCGGCATGGAGGCGCTGGCGGTCGCGGGACCGCCCGCGAAGTGCGTCGAAGGCCTGCGCGAAGTCATGTCAGCCGGCGCCGAGCTGATCCTCCTGAACACACTCGTAGACGACGAAGATCAGATGGAGCGGCTCGCCGCCGACGTGCTCCCGCAGCTTCAGTAGGCGCTGACGGCTAGCGCACGGCTTTCTTCACGAGCGCGGCGATCTTCTTTTCTTCGGCGGCGGTCAGCTTCGTCAGGGCGAAGTCCGTCGGCCACATGGCACCCTGGTCGAGCTTCGCGTGGTGGCTAAAGCCGAACGTCGCGTACCGCGTTTTGAATTTCGCCGCGCTGCGGAAGAAGCAGATGATCTTGTCGTCCTTGGCGTAGGCGGGCATCCCGTACCAGGTTCTCGGCGCAAGGTCAGGCGCGTTGGCTTTGACGATCGCATGGACCCGCTTGGCCATCGCGCGATCCGAGGGAGGCATCTCCCCGATTTTCGCGAGCACCTCGGCCTCCGCCTCGGCCCCGCGCGCGGCGGCTTTCATCTCTCGCACGCGCTCCCTCATCGCGGCTTTCTCCTCGGCCGTGAATTGCTGTGATGTGCCCTTCTTGGTAGCTGGCGTCATAGGACCAATCTAGTCACCGATCGAGAGTGGTGCTTCTCGATTCCTGCTCGGTTGGTTTACGTGCATCGCCGGGGGGAAATAACCCGCAGCGACGGGACCGAAACAACTAGAGAGGGGAGGGATGGTGCCACGAGGTTTGAGGCATCTTTCGGTTTTGCTGCTCTGCATCGGTGCGGGGCTGATCGCGCCTGGCGGCGCCAGCGCGGTCTCACACAACGGATGCGACCACCGGGTCAACGACACGCCCGCGAAGCTCGTTCCGTGCATCCAGACAGCCGATCTGTGGCGGCACATGCAGGTTTTCCAGGCGATCGCGAACGCGTTCCCGGGCGCCGACGGACACCCATCGAGGAACTCCGGGGAGCCGGGCTACAAGGCGTCCGCCCTGTACGTGGCGGCTCTGATGAAGGCCTGGGGCTACAACGTCACGATCCAGAAGTACACGTTTGACTATTTCTCGTTCGTCGGCACGCCGACGTTCAGCCAGGTCTCGGCGACACCGCACGATTACGCGCTCGTCAGCGAGTGGAATCCGGCGCACAGCAGCGGGACGGCCGACGCGGCGGTGCAACCGGCGGGCGGCATCGTGATCCCGCCGACCCCGACGCCGAGCTCGACGAGCGGCTGCACGTCCGCCGACTTCAGCGGCTTCGTCTCCGGGCGGATCGCGCTGATACAGCGCGGCGGCTGCAACTTCGGTGTGAAGGTGCTCAACGCGCAGGCTGCCGGCGCGTCCGGGGTGATCATCTTCAACGAGGGCAACCCGGGCCGCACGGGTGTCGTCAACGGGTCGCTCGTTGACGCATCCGGCAATCCGATCATCGCCAAGATCCCGGTCGCGTTCACCTCGTTCGCGACAGGGCTCGACTTCTACAACCAGTACCAGGGCGGAACCCCCGCGGTCGCCAAGATCAGCATCTCGTCGATCGAGGACCCCAATCGCCCCGACTACAACGTGATCGCCGAGTCAAAGGGCGGCGATCCCAACAGCGTGATGGTGGTGGACGCGCACCTCGACGCGATCTACGGCGCCGGGATGCTCGACAACGCCTCGGGCTCGGCGACGATCCTCGACATCGCCCACATGATGAGCAAGGTCAACCCGGTCCACAAACTGCGGTTCATCTGGTTCGGGGGCGAGGAGCTCGGGCTGCTCGGTTCCTCCTACTACGTCAACAACCTGAATCCGACGGATCTGGGCCATATCGCCTACGACCTCGACTCGGACGTCACCGCAACCCCCAACTACGTGATCGGGATCCTCGATCCGGCCGGCGTGGACTTCTTCACGCGGACCGTCTCGACGACGTTCCCGGCCAATGTCTATGGGCCGTCGCAAATCTCAAGAGATCAGTCGATCGCGTACTTCAACTCGATCGGCAAGAACCACGAGCTGTTCTCGCCGGTGGGAACCGACGCGTTCAACTTCAACATGGCCGGGATCCCGGCCAGCGGGCTGCTGACGGGTCAGGACTGCTGCAAGACCCAAGCTGAGGTCAACATGTTCGGCGGCGAGCTCGGGAACTACGAAGGCAACCTCGGGACTTCCGACGGAGGCTGCGTAGACAACCCGTTCCGCTGGTGCGACAACCTCAGCAACAACGACCCGAACGTGCTCACGTTCGTGTCGCAGGCGTTCGCCAACACAACCGTGCGGATGGCCTATGACACGAGCATCGGCACCGCCAAGGTCACCCATGCGGCCCGCAGGTTGAGGGCCGCGCGCGTCCGGCTGAAGCGCGCAGCCGCTTCGGACTATGGACGCCTCTCAGTGAGCTAGGCACTGACCGCGGCGCCGCGCGGCAACTCGCGCGGCGCCGCGGGCTGGCCATGGCCCACTCGGTTCGAGCGCTCGGGATGCGCGACCGGCTCATCGCGGCCGCGCTCGCCCATAACTGCCTGTGGCGGCGGGAGCCGCTGGAAGTTGTGCACACCTGGTGTGCCTTTCATCCAGCAATGCCCGCGTGCGTGCGCGATCGGGGAGGTCGTCGTCGAGCGCTTCCGCGGCCTACTCGATCAATTACCTCCGAAGTAAGACCGCTACCTGCCAGGTAATCGACGCGCGTGCGCCGCTCGGCCATCGTGCCGAGCATGAGCACAAACGAATTCACATCACCGATACCCGTGGCCGGCGCGAGCCGGGCGCGGCAAGACCGGAGCCGTTGGGCTCCTCTGCCGGTAGTCCTGGCCGGGACGTTCATGGTCGTTCTCGACTTCTTCATCGTGAACGTCGCACTGCCGTCGATCCAGGGCCGACTTCACGCCAGCGACGGGGCGGTCGAGTGGGTCGTCGCGGGCTACGCGCTGACTTCCGCGGTCTTCATGATCGGCAGCGCTCGGCTCGGCGACCGCTTCGGGCACCGCCGAACGTTCTCGCTCGGGCTGGCTCTCTTCACCCTGGCCTCGGCGGCGTGCGGCGCCGCGTCGACCCCGGGCGAGCTCGTGCTCGCACGCCTGATCCAAGGGGTGGCGGCAGCGCTGCTGACACCCAGCGTGCTGTCGATCATCGGGATCCTCTACAACGGCCCTGACCGGCTGCGGGCACTGAGCGCCTACGGCACGAGCATGGGCCTCGCGGCGGTCGGCGGCCAGCTGATCGGCGGCGCGCTGATCGCGCTCGACCCGGCAGGGCTCGGCTGGCGGACGTGCTTTTTGATCAACGTGCCGGTCGGGATCGCGGCGCTGCTCGCGACACGGCGCCTGATCCCGGAGTCCCCGCGCCAGTCAGAGGCCAGACTCGACCTCGGCGGCACCCTCCTGGCCACGGCAGCGCTGACGGCGATCGTGCTGCCGCTCGTCGAGGGACGCCAGCACGGCTGGCCGGCGTGGACATGGATCTCACTGGCGGCGGCACCCGCACTGCTCGCGGCGCTCGTAGCCCAGCAGCGCCGCCTCGGCCGCCGCGGCTCCACTCCGCTGCTCGACCTCAGCCTGTTCCGCGCCCGCTCGTTCAGTGCCGGGCTGGCGACGCAGCTGTGCTTCTGGGCCGGCCAGGCGTCGTTCTTCGTCGTGCTGGCGCTGTATCTCCAGCAGGGTCGCGGCCTGCATCCGCTGGCCGCGGGGCTCGTGTTCACGATTCTGGCGGCCGCTTACGTCGTGGCGTCGTCGGTGGCCCCCGCGCTTGGCGCGCGCTACGGGCGTGCGGTAATCGGCGGCGGAGCGCTCGTCCTCGCGAGCGGCCATCTCCTGCTGCTGTGGGCGGTCAGCGACATCGGCGTCGGCGGATCGCTGGCGGCGCTGGCGCCCGGTCTGCTGCTGGTCGGCGCGGGCATGGGCCTCGTGCTCGCGCCGCTCGCCGGGACGATCCTCCAGACGCTCGACCCCGAACGCGCCGGCGCCGCCTCGGGCATGCTGAGCACGGTGCAAAACGTCGGCAACGCGCTCGGCGTCGCGATCACCGGAGTTATCTTCTTCGGCTCGGTGCACAGCGGCTATCCGACGGCGTTCGAGCTCGCCGCCGGTCAACTCGCCGTGCTGCTCACGCTCGTGGCCTTGCTCTCCAGAGCACTACCTCGCAGGTAATGGTCAGTTATGCGACGGCGAGCTACTTTTGGCCCATGGCGACTACCACCGCCCCCACGCCGATCGGAGAGCTGCTCCGTTCATGGCGCAACCGGCGCAACCTCAGCCAGCTCCAGCTCGCGCTGGACGCTGAGGTCTCAGCCCGGCACGTCAGCTTCCTGGAGACAGGCCGCGCCCGGCCGAGCCGCGAGATGGTGGTCCGCCTGTCCGAGGAGCTAGAGATCCCGTTGCGCGAGCGAAATGCGCTCCTGCTGGCGGCCGGGTACGCGCCCGTGTACGCCGAGCGGGACCTCGACTCGCCGGAGATGGAGCCGGTCAGACAGGCGCTCGAGCGCTTCCTGCGCGCGCACGAGCCCTATCCGGCGCTGGTGGTTGATCGCTACCACAACCTGATCTCGGCCAACGATGCCCTCGACCTACTCCTCGAGGGCGTCGCACCCGAGCTGCTCGAGCCGCCCGCCAACGGGATGCGGATCGCGCTTCACCCCGAGGGCATGGCGCCCCGCACGCTCAACCTGCCCGAGTGGAGCGCGCACCTGCTCCAGCGCGTGCGCCGCGAGGCGCAGTCGAGCGGGGATCCACGGCTGGCCGAGCTCTACGACGAGCTCACGGCCTATCCCAACATCCACGTTGCGCCCGCCCATACCGAGGTTCAGCCCGGTGACATCGTGCTGCCGCTGCGGCTGCTCGACACCGACGGCAAGAGCGAGCTCGCGTTCTTCAGCACGCTGTCGACGTTCGGGACCGCGGCCGACATCACGCTCTCAGAGCTTGCGATCGAGGCGTTCTATCCGGCCAACGCCCATACCGCGATGCGGCTCATGCGCGAGATTGCGCCGCCGCCAGCAGTTCCTCACGCGAGCTCAGCTTGACCCGCGGGCGCTCCTGATCGCGTCCGGCCACGAGTTCCTGCGCTTCGATCGCGCGCCAACCGTCCGCGGTCACGACCTCGTCGGGCAGGAGCGCGTCGAGCTCGGCGCGATCGGGCTGCGGAGGCGCGGGGAGCGTGGGGATGTCCTCCACAAGCGACGCGATCGTCTCCTCGGCATCGCGCTTGTTGGTGCCCAGGATCCCGGTCGGCCCACGCTTGATCCATCCGACGGCATACACGCCGGGGATCGGAGCCCCATCGACATCGAGCACACGTCCGCGGTCATGAGGCAGCACGGCGTAGGCCTCGTCGAACGGCACCCCGGGTAGCGGCACCGCGCGGTAGCCAACGGAGCGGAGCACGAGGCCACACTCGATCGTCTCGATGTCGTCCCCCACCGCTTGGGCCCTCAGTTGGCCGTCCTCGCCGGCGACGATCTCGTTGCGGCCGATGTCGATCGCCTCCACCCTGTCCTCTCCTCGGATCGCGACCGGAGAGCGCAGGAAGCGAAGCTCGATCCGACGGGCGGCCTGCTCCGGTGCGGCCGCAGCGAACTCCTCGAGCAGCTGGACGTTCTTGCGAGCGGTGAATGTCCCCTGCTCAGCGAGCCACTTTCGCGACAGTGGGTCGAGCTCGATCTCCTCGCGCCGCACTCGGAGCTCGACGCCCGGGATCCGGCTCAGATCGCGTAGCTCGGAGCTCGTGAAAGCAGCCTGCGCCGGCCCGCGCCGGCCGAGCACCACGACCTCTTCGACCTGGCTCGAGCGCAGCGCTCCGAGCGCGTGGTCGGCGATATCGGTGCGGGCAAGCGCATCAGGGCTCAGCGTCAGGATCCGCGTCACGTCTGCCGCCACGTTGCCGTTGCCCACGACGACCGCCCGCTTGACCGACAGGTCGAACTCGAGCTCGCGGTAGTCGGGGTGGCCGTTGTACCAGGCGACGAACTCGGTGGCCGCTCGGCTCCCGGGCAGCTCCTCGCCCGCGATGCCGAGCGATTTGTCGGTCTGAGCGCCGGTCGCATAGACGACGGCCGCGAAGTGGTCCATGAGCGCCGCGTGCGAGATGTCGACGCCGACATCGACGTTGCCGAGGAAGCGACAGCCCGCCTGAAGCGTCTGGAGGTCGAACGTGTCCTCGAGACGCTTGATCTCCTGGTGGTCGGGAGCGACACCGCCGCGCAGCAGGCCCCAGGGCGTCGGCAGCCGGTCGAACAGATCGATCTCGACCTCGGGATGTGCGCGCAGCAGCGCCGCGGCGGCGAACGCACCCGCCGGCCCGGCGCCGACGATCGCTACGCGCGGAGCGCTCACGCCGCCGTGCGCTCGGCAGTGCTCTGCTCGGCGAAGAACTCCGCGTTCAGGTCGAGCGCGTAGTCGAACTTCTCAGGGACCTCGAAGTCGGCGAAGATCGCGTCCACCGGGCACGCCTCGACGCATGCGTCGCAGTCGATGCACACCTCAGGGTCGATGTAGAGCTGCTCGGCCGACTCGAAGTCGGGCGAGCCTGGCTTGGGGTGGATGCAGTCGACCGGGCACACCTCGATGCACGAGTCGTCCTTTATGCAGCTGCCCGCGATTACGTAGGTCATCTGCCGACAGGCTAACGGGCGTACCATTTCTTCTATGACCGCATTCGGTATCGCACTGCTTGTGGTCGGCGCAATCGTCGTGACCATCGAGGCCCACGTGCCCACGCTGGGCATCCTCGGCGGGCCCGGAGTGATCGCGCTCGCGGTCGGCTCGGTGCTGGCTGTGGCGGGGCTCGGCGGCGGCGTGGTGCTCGGATTGGTGAGCGCCTTCATCGTGGCGACGCTCGGGTTCGGCGTCGTCGGCGTGTCGGTGCGCAAGGGCGCGGCGGTCCGCCGGCGGCGGGTGCGAACGGGCATCGAGGGGATCATCGGCCATCTCGGCGAGGTGCGCCGCTGGGAGGCAGCCCGCCGGCACGGTCCTGATCGACGGGGCGCTCTGGCACGCGCGCCCCTCGCTGCCCGAGGCGCAGCCGCTCGCGCCCGGCGACCGGGTGGTGGTCGAGCGTGTCTCGGGGCTCACGCTCTGCGTCCGTAAGGCAGAGGACTGGGAGCTCGTCGCATGAGCGCCGTCCTGACCGCGATCATCGTCGTCGTTGTCGTGCTGGCGGCAATCGGAGCCGCGGCCGTCGGCACCTCGCTGCGCGTGCTGCGCGAATACGAGCGCGGAGTCGTGTTCCGGCTCGGTCGGCTGATGCCGACGCGCGGGCCCGGGCTGATCCTGCTCGTGCCGACGATCGACCGCATGGTCCGCATCAGCCTGCGGACCGTGACGCTCACGATCCCACCGCAGGAGACGATCACGCGCGACAACATCCCGGTGCGCGTGACCGCGGTCGCCTACTACCGCGTGGTCGACCCGACCAAGGCGGTGACCGAGGTCGAGAACGTCCACGCGGCCACTGTGCAGATCGCCCAGACGACCCTGCGATCGGTATTGGGCGGCGTCGACCTCGACACGCTGCTGGCCGAACGCGAGCACCTCAACGAAGCGCTCCAGAAGGTGATCGACACCCAGACCGAGCCGTGGGGTGTCAAGGTCACGACCGTCGAGATCAAGGACGTCGAGATCCCCGAGCGGATGCAGCACGCGATCGCGCGCCAGGCCGAAGCCGAGCGCGAGCGCCGCGCGAAGATCATCAACGCCGAGGGCGAGTTCCAGGCCGCGGCCAAGCTCGCCGAGGCCGGCGAGGTAATCGGCGCCAACCCGACCACCCTCCAGCTGCGCTACCTCCAGACGCTGCGGGAGATCGGCGGCCAGCAGAACTCGACGGTCGTGTTCCCGATGCCGATCGACCTCGTCAAGCCGGTGCTCGACGCGGTGCAGAACTCCGGTGCTCAGACGACCGAGCGGCAACACGAACTCGAGCGCGGCGAGGCGCGGGAGCTGGGCGCGGGCGTCAGCGACGGCGGCGGCGAGCGCTCGGACCGAGCCGCAGCCCGTCGAGCGCCGGGACTAGGGCGAAACAGAATTGTTACCGCGCGCGGGGGCGAAAATAAGCCCGCGCCCGCTATGTAACGATATTGGCATGGCGACGACGATCGATTCGCTCGAGCTACACCGCCTCACGCTCGACGAGTACCACCAGCTCATCGAGTCCGGGGGCTTCGATGAGCGCTCGCACGTTGAGCTCATCCGCGGGTTCCTCTGCGACATGAGCCCTCAGAGCCACGCAACACGTCAGGGTGTCCACGCTTCTTCAACCGGACGATCTCCTCGAGGCTCGACCACGACCGCTATGAGCTGCGCGTCTTTGCGCCCTCTCACTACCGCCGATTCCGAGCCCGAGCCTGACTTCGCCGTCGTCGAGCGAGGCAGCGCCCGAGCCCTACCACCCCACTACCGCCGCGCTCGTCATCGAGATCTCGGTGTCGTCTCTACGCCGCGACTCAGCTCGTCAAGCCGCCGATCTATGCCGAGGCAAGCGTGAGCCGAATACTGGGTCATCGATCTCGACAACCGCCGCGCCGTCGTGTACCGCGAACCCGGGCCAGACGGGTACGAGCTCGGTCACCACCGTCGAGGCCGACAGCCTGCTCGATGGTTCCGCCGTCGGGATCGGCGAGATTCCGCTCGCCGAATCTGCTTCAGGCGGCCGCCCGCGCCTCTAGCGCGTTACGCGAGCTGCGCCCGCTCGAGCCGGCGCTCGCGCTGGCCCTCGGGCACGGGTGCCGTCCTCGGCACCAGCCGGCCCTCGACCGCAACCGACCACAGGACCGCGATCCAGCTGGCCGTAGCCAGCAGCACATGCACCCAAACCATGTCGGATGGGAGGTGCAGCTCGTACTGGACGCTGCCAACGAGCCCTTGGGCCGCGATCAGCACACACACGACCGTGAGCGCTTCGCTCGCACCGCCGCGGTGCCGGCGGAACAGCCACACCGCGACCGCCGCGACGCCAAACAGAGCGGCGATCGTCGCGTGGCGGTGGACGAGCCAGGTCAACGTGTCCGCGCCCTTGAAGTGAAGCCGGTGGATCCGCTGACCACTTGCGCCCCCAGAGTGCGGCCCGGCGGCCGTCGCCGCGGTGCCGGCGAAGATCGCGAGCGCGCCCAGCGGCGCCAGCACGCGTACTGACCAGACCCCGGCGCGGTCGGTCGAGCGGGGCCTTGATCCCGGCTCGTAGGTTGCCCGCCAGGCCAGCGCCACGGCGCCGATCAGGATGATCATCGAGAGGCCGAAGTGGGCCATGACGAACCCGGGCGCGAGATGCTCGCGCACGGTGAAGCCGCCGAGCACCGCCTGGGCCACCACGCCGAGCGGAAGCGTCAGCGAGAGCCATGCGAGGTCGCGTCGGAACGGACGCCGAGTGAACGCGAGCACCGCCGCGACGACGGCCACAACGCCGACCAGTCCCGAGAAGGCCCTGTTGCCGAACTCGATCAGTGCGTGCGTTGAGAGCGGTGGCAGCGGTTTGCCGTAGCAGCGCGGCCAGTCAGGACAGCCAAGGCCGGAATCGGTCAGGCGCACGGCGGCGCCCGTGAGCACGATCAGCGCCAGAGCGGCCAGCGCGATGTACGCCACGCGGCGGTACTGGTCGGGTGTGACGGCGAGTCGTTCGCGCACCGGTTCTAAGGATGCCGCACCGGCGCGGCGCGCGTAGCGCCGCCTGTGTCACTTCGGGTCGGCGGCTCGGCGACGGTTGTAGAGGCGCACGGCCCAGAGGTAGCTGACGATCGCGATGCCCAGGCTCCACGCGATGGCAGCGATCGCGTGGCTGCCGGTGTGGGTGCCGGTGAGCAGCCCGCGCACGGTCTGGGTCACGGGGGTGTAGGGCTGGTACTCGGCGAACTGACGTAGCCCGCCCGGCATCGTGCCCGTCGGGACGAATCCGCTGCTCAGCAACGGCAGCAGGGTGAGGAACATGGGCGTGTTGCTGGCGGTCTCAACGCTCTTTGCGGCCAGGCCGAGCGCGGCGGAGAGACACACGAGCGCGAGCGCGAACAGGAGCAGCACCCCGGCCGCGGCCACCCAGGCAAGCGGGCCGGCCGTCGGGCGGTATCCGATCGCGAGGGCGACGCCGAGCACGATGGCGAGGCCGATGATCGTCTGGATCAGGCTGCCGACCACATGACCGGTCAGCACGGCGCCGCGGGCGATCGCCATGGTGCGAAACCGGTCGATGATGCCCTCGGTCATGTCCATGGCGACCGACAGCGCGGTCCCCAGTGCGGCCGAGGCCACGGTCATGATCAGGATGCCCGGGCACGACGTAGGTGAGGTAGGCGGTCCGGTCGCCGTGTGGATGCGCGCCGAGGCCGGCGCCGAGCTGGCCGCCGAAGACGTAGACGAACAGCAACAGGAACACGATCGGCATCCCGACGAGCATCAGCGTCACCGACGGGTAGCGCAGCTGGTGTTTGAGGTTGCGGCGCAGCATCGTCGCCGAGTCGGTGACGGTGTAGGCGAGAGCGGTCATCGCTGAAGCGCCTCCTCGGTCGTGGGCTGGGCGGTCGAGTGGCCGGTGACCGCGAAGAACACGTCGTCGAGGTCGGGGGTGTGGATCGACAGGTCCTCGACCTCGACGCGGGCGTCGTCCAACCGGTCGAGCAGGCCGCGCAGCGAGGCGACGGTGCCGTCGCCCGGCACCTGCAGGGCAAGCTGCTCGTCCTCGGGCGGGGCGACGTCGAGCAGCGCCGCGGCCTCGCGCAGCGCATCGGGATCTGCGAACTGCAGCTCGACGTGGCCGCCGGGGATGCGGCGCTTGAGCTCGGCAGGGGTGCCCTCGGCGACGATCCGGCCCTGGTCGAGCACGGCGATCCGGTCGGCCAACCGGTCGGCCTCGTCGAGGTACTGGGTGGTGAGGAAGATCGTGACGCCGTCGGCGACCAGCTCGCCGATGATCTGCCACATCGTGCGGCGGCTGCGCGGATCCAATCCGGTGGTCGGCTCGTCCAGGAAGATCAGGCGCGGATCGCCGACCAGCGTCATCGCCAGATCCAGCCGGCGGCGCATCCCCCCCGAATAGGTCGACAGCGGCTTGTCCGCCGCGTCGGCGAGGTCGAACCGCTCGAGCAGCTCTCTCACCCGTCGGCGCCCCTCGTCGCGGCCGAGGTGGCGCAGGTCGGCCATCAGGCGCAGGTTCTCGGCGCCGGTGAGCAGGTTGTCCACCGCGGAGAACTGGCCGGTGACTCCGATCACCGCCCGCACCGCGCGCGCCTCGGTTCGCCAGATCGTGCCCGGCGACCTGGATGTCCCCGGCGTCGGCCGGGATCAGGGTCGAGAGGATGCGCACCATCGTGGTCTTGCCGGCGCCGTTGGGGCCGAGCAGCGAGAAGATCGTGCCCTCTGCGACGGTGAGGTCCACCTGGTCGAGCACCCGGTGCTCGCCAAACGACTTGCCGACTCCGCGGGCGAGGATCGCGGGCGTGGTCGGGCCGTCTGGTCATCGTTCCTCGATCCTTTCGGTGTGAGTGAAATGGGTCGTCTGGGAGCTCACCGGCGTCGCGGAGCGCCTCGCGGTGCTCGTTCCATTCCTGCTCCAGCACCGGCAACCGCTCGACGAGGAAGTCGGCGAACGCCGCGAGCTCCAGCAGCACCGCCCGCCGCTCGGGCGGGGCATCGGCGAGCACCTCCAGACCCTCGCGGGCGAGCTCGCCCTGCTCCTGATACTCCGACACGTCGAACCCCCACGCCGTCGCGAGGTCCGGTCGATGCACACCCGGTCCATCCGCTCCCCGGCGGCACGCGACCGGCGGACCAAACCCAGGGTCTCCAACGTGCTGACCGCGCCGGCGATCGCGCTCCGGCTCGCCAAGAGCGCCTCGGCCAGCTCGCCGATGCTCTGCTCCCGCGGCCAGCACACCATCAGGTAGCCGAGCAGCCGGCCCACCATCGGCGCCATCCCGTAGCGGCGGGCGTAGAGACGCCCGGCGTGATCGGCGAACGTGATCTCAGCGTCAGATGGCATGGTGCCAGAACATACCAGAGATCACGCAGATAACACAAATCCGTGTGATCTAAGATGCTGCGGTCGCTTCGGAGCCCAGCACCCGAGGGCTTGCGACGGGGTTGCTCGATCGCGTACGGTCGAGTCATGTGGGCCATGACGAACCCGGGCGCGAGGTGCTCGCGCACGGTGAAGCCGCCGAGCACCGCCTGGCGACCACGCCGAGCGGAAGCGTCAGCGAGAGCCATGCGAGGTCGCGTCGGAACGGACGCCGAGTGAACGCGAGCACCGCCGCGACGACGGCCACAACGCCGACCAGTCCCGAGAAGGCCCTGTTGCCGAACTCGATCAGTGCGTGCGTTGAGAGTGGCGGCAGCGGTTTGCCGTAGCAGCGCGGCCAGTCGGGGCAGCCAAGGCCGGAATCGGTCAGGCGCACGGCGGCGCCCGTGAGCACGATCAGCGCCAGAGCGGCCAGCGCGATGTACGCCACGCGGCGGTACTGGTCCGGTGTGACGGCGAGTCGTTCGCGCACTGGTTCTAAGGATGCCGCACCGGCGCGGCGCGCGTAGCGCCGCCTCGTATCCTTGCCATTCGATGAGCGAGCCGTCCCGGACGAGCCCGATCGAGTTGCCCCGGTTCGCGGCCTTCGGCGCGGGCAGCCAGATCCACGAGCCGTACACGGTGTCGTGCCCCGAGCGCATCGCGATCGGAGCGAATGTCAACATCGCCTCGGGCAGTTGGCTGTCGGTCGTCGATCGCTATCTGGACCGAAGCTACGAACCGTCACTGTCGATCGGTGACTGGACAAGCCTCGGACCGGACCTCGTGATCGCCTGCATCGGCCGGATCGAAATCGGCGCGCGCGTGCTGACCGCCTCGCGGGTGTTCATCGGCGACACCTACCACGACTATCGCGACCCGCAGACGGCGATTGCGGACCAGCCGATGCGAGACCCCGAGCCGGTCACGATCGGGGCGGGCTCGTTTCTCGGAATCGGGGCTATCGTGCTTCCGGGCGTGACGATCGGCGAGCGTGCCTACGTGGCCGGCGGCGCCGTTGTTTCCAGAGACGTGCCGCCGAACACGGTCGTCGCGGGTAATCCGGCACGCGTGCTCAAGCAGTGGGACGAAAGCGAGCAGCGCTGGGTGACAGCAGCCGAGCACCCGGGATGACGCCGTCCGACTCAGCCCGCCTGGCGCCAGAGCTCGAGCACGAACTGCGCGCCGGAGGGTGGATGTACGAGTGGGAGCTCGCCCCCGGGAGCGTGACGCCGGCGATCGGCGCCAACCTCCGATCGGTCCACGAGACCCGCCGCGACCTGATCGAGCCGGTTGTGCGAGCCGCGCTCGAAGCGGCCGGCCCCAATGCGTCCGCGATCGACCTCGCCTGCAACGAGGGTTGGTTCTCGCACAGGCTGCTGGATTGGGGTGCCGAGCGCGTCCTCGGCATCGACATCCGCGCCGAGAACATCCGTCGCGCGACCGTGCTCCGCGATCACTTCGGCATCCCGCCCACACGGATGACGCTCGCGCACGACGACGTGCTGAAGCTCGACGCCGCCGAGCTTGGACAGTTCGACGTGGTCCTGGTGCTCGGGCTGATCTACCACCTCGAACGCCCGCTCGAGGCGATTCGAGTCGCCCGCCACCTGACGCGCGGCGTGTGTCTGATCGAGAGCCAGCTGACCCGGCAGGATCGCCCGATCGTCCGCGGCGACGGCGTCCCGAACGTGTATCACCAATCGGCCGAGAGCTTCGCTGCGTGGGTCGAGGACGACGACCTCAACCCGCGGGCCTCGGCCGCCGGCGTGATGAGCCTCGTCCCGAACCGCGCGGCGCTGGAGGCGATGCCGCGATGGGCCGGGTTCGGCCGGACCGAGTACCTCAATGCCCAGCCGGACCACGATATTCAGTACGTGGGGGGCGATCGCGGCGTGGTCGCGGCCTGGCCATAGCACGCTCGCCGTGCGCCGGACTGCGCCGCGGTGCGTTCTACCCGAGGACGAACGGCAGCGAGGCGGCAACCTCCCTCAGCGGCGGCGCCGCGCGGTCGCGATCGGAGGCCAGCAACTCGACGCTCGCCGGCCACTCGATCCCGACGTCCTGATCGTCGAATGCGAAGCCGCCTTCGATGGTGGGGTCGTAGTAGGAGCCGCACGCGTACTCGACGTCGGCGATCTCGGAGAGGACGCAGAAGCCGTGCGCGAACCCGTCGGGGCAGTAGAGCTGGCGGTGGGCCACGTCATCGAGCTCGAACCCCTCCCACTCCCCGAACGTTGGTGAACCGCGGCGTACATCGACGAGCACGTCGAAGATCGCACCGCGCGCGCAGCGCACGAGCTTCGCCATCCCGGGCTGGAAATGCATCCCGCGCACGATTCCGCGCCGGGAGCGCGAATGGTTGTGCTGCACGAACTCGTCGTCGATCCCCAGCTCGGCCAACACACTGCGGCGGTAGGTCTCGAGGAAGAAGCCGCGCTGATCGCCGTGGACGGTCAGCTCGATCAGAATCGGCCCGTCGAGACGTGTCGGCAGCCGGCGCACGGCGGCGGACTATAGAAGCGTTTCCCGGAGAGCCCGGCACACGTGATCGAGGTCGCGGTCGCTCAGCTGAGGCGAGATCGGCAGGCTCAGCACCGACGCGGCCAGTTGCTCCGTGATCGGCAGTGGCTCGGGATAGTCCTCGGCGTAGGCGGCCGTCCGGTGGGGCGGCACCGGGTAGTGGATCAGCGTCTCGACTCCCCGACGAGAAAGGTCGTTGCGGACGCGATCGCGCTCCTGAACTCGCACGACGAACTGATGCCAGACCGGCGTCGCGCCGTTCGTGAGGCCCGGGAGCTCTACTCCCGAGACGTCGGCCAGCCGATCTAGGTACAGGGCCGCGAGGGCGCGGCGACGTTCGTTCCAGCCGTCGAGACGCGCGAGCTTCACGGCCAGCAGTGCAGCCTGAAGCTCGTCGAGCCGGCTGTTGTGACCCCGTACTTGGCTGTGGTGCCGTTCGCGCTCGCCGTAGTTGCCCAGCGTCCGCACCCGCTCCATCAGACCCAGGTCATTGGAGGCCACGATCCCGCCGTCCCCTAACGCGCCGAGATTCTTCGTGGGATAGAGACTGAACGCCGCGGCGTTGCCGAACGCGCCGACCTTGCGGTCGCCCAGACGCGCACCGTGCGCCTGCGATGCGTCCTCGACCACGGCCAGTCGATGCTTGGCGGCGACTTCGCAGATGGCGCGCATCGGAGCGGGCATGCCGTAGAGGTGGACGGGCACGATCGCCGCCGAGCGTGGGCCGATCGCGGACTCGATGCGCGCGGGATCGATCTGCATCGTTCGTCGGTCCGGCTCCAGCGGGACCGGGACAGCACCGCTGTGACTGATCGCAAGCCAGGTCGCGACCGACGTGTGGGCTGACACGAGGACCTCATCGCCAGGACCGATCCCCAGCGCTTCCAAGGTCAGCTGGAGCGCGTCGGTGCCACTGGCGACGCCCACCGCCGCCCCGACCCCGAGGTAGGCGGCGAACTCGGCCTCGAAGCGCTCCCCCTCCGAACCCAGGACGTAGCGGCCGGAGCGGAGAACTCGCAGGGCCGCCTCCCCCAACTCGGCTTCAAGCTCTGGATCCGCCGGCGCCAGGCTCAGAAAGGGGACGTCGGTCACCGCCGCGCGACCAGCGCGCGAAACTCGTCGTAGTCAAAGACGTACTCCTCCGGTTCATATGGCCCGGAAGCGAGGACGAGACAGACGGCGTCTGGTGAGAAGTCGCTGAGGTGGTGCCACACGAGCCCCCGTAGCAACAGCCCGCGGTCGGGACGGTCGAGCTCGTAGACGGACTCGACGTGCCCCTCGTCGCAGTGAACCGTGAACCTACCCCGGACCGCCACGAGGAACTCGTGCTGCTCGCGATGGGCATGGTGCGCGCGCTCGGTGCCATCCGGTACTCCGAACACCCAGTAGACCCTGTGGACCTCGAATGGGATGTCGCGAGCTACGTGAGCGCTGCACAGCGAACCGCGCTCGTCGTCGCAGCGGCGCAGCGGCACCAGCTCGCAGCGTGTCGCCATGGGCAGGTTCATGAGCTATGGCCGTCCCGACGGAACAGGAAGCCTGCCAGCGACGGGCGTTCGGGCGCGCCGGTGATCTCGTACGGCGGATGCAAAACGAACTCGCGCTCGAGAGTCAGCCTCGTGCCTTCGGCAGCTCGCAACAGCTCGCCGCGGTTGAGCACCCAGCCCAAGACCTCCGTGCCGTAGCCGTACGCCTCCGTGCGCTGCAGCGAGACGTAGCTTTGGCAGTCGCGCACGAGCGGAACGCGGCTGAGGAACAGCCAGCCCGTGGTCGACTGCGCCAGCTGACCAAGGAGCCGCTGCCATTCCTCGGCGTATTGCAGCGAGTTGCTCGCCGCCACCAGGTCGTAGGCGCTGGCAAGACAGTCGTCGTCGTCGTGGAACGCGACCTCGGGATGGACCGCACGGCCCACCTCGCACACGGCCGGCAGCTCGCGGACGTGATACTCGAGTTTGGTTTCGGGCAGCAGCCGCCGCAGGAGAGTTTCGTGATGGCCCAGGGCTCCGCCCCAATCGAGCACGGACAGGGCGCGCGAACCGTTCGACCTGCTTGTGGCTCGTCCGACCGCATACGCGAACGCGAGAATGGCGTCCTGGTCGTGGATGCTGTCGCGGGGCACGGCCGCCCCCGCCGGTACCTCATGGCAGACGCCCAGTGGCTCCGGCCCATCGATCGCGGCTAGAAACTCCGGCCATCGCCGCTGATAGTTGTGGGCGACATCCTCGACGTCCCACCCGCGCACGCTCCCGTTCCGGGCCCGCTCCCAGCCCTCCGGCACGTACTCCCACTCTTGCACGGCCGCATCGCCCCAGGGCCCGTACTGGTCGCCGTCCCAGCGCGGGGACCAGCTCCTGGATGGATACAGATCGACCGTCACTTCGTCGACCATTCCGATCCTCGCCCCCGCCTCCATCATCCGCAGGCACATCGCCCAGTCGGACGGCAGGCCGAACGCCGCATCGGCCAGCTCGTACTCGAAAATCTGCGTGAGCCCGGCGTGGTAGATCGCGGCCTGGGCGCTGAACTGGCCGAGCTCGGGCGGGAAGCGCCCGACGGTCAGCACCCGGCCGTCGGCGAAGTGGATCGCGTGTCGGCTGTAGACGAGCTCGAGCCGATCCCGACGCGCGCGCTCAAGCAACTCCTCGAGATGGTGTGGGCGCCACGCGTCGTCGTCGTCAAGCGGGGCGATCCAGTGGCCGCGCGCCCGCTGCACGCCCTCGTTCAAGGGCGTAATCCCTCCAACCAGCCAGAGGCGCTCGGGCTCGTCGGGGTACGGACCTCGGTAGGGCAAGTTCACGAACGAGATGCGTGGGTCCTCGAATCCTTCCGCGACCTCTCGCGCCCGCTCGGACGCCGCGTCACCGACCACGATCAGCTCGAAGTTCTGGTAGCTCTGCGCCAAGACGGACGGGATCGCGCGCTCACCAAGCAGCGCCGGCCTGTCGTAGGTGGCGATCACCACCGAGACCAGCGGCTCCGGAACAGCGAACGGCTGTTCGTAGCCGGGATCGGTGCGTAGCCGCCGGAGCTCCTGCCGTCGCCACTGACCCCGGTCATGCACGTGGCGCAGAATCTCTACGACTTGCGAGGACGCCGCGTCGTGACGCTGCGAGAGCGCCTCAATGCGTGCGTCGATTACTTGGAAATGCGACGCGCTCTCAGCTCTGGCACGGTCGATCTGGGCGTGAACCTCGGAACGGAGGGCTAGGACGGAGTCATGCGTCTCCCGGGAAAGTCGCAGCATCTGCCGGGCTCGCTTGAGCGGTGCGGGGAGGAACCTGCGTCCGGGTCTCGTCACGACCTGCCCACGTTCGCATACGTCAGCCGGCCCTGCTTGGGTATCACCCTGGCCCTGATTGTGAGATTGACGGCGCCCACGAGAATCCCGGAGTTCTGCCTTTCGGCAGGATTGCAGATTGCCGGCCTCGGCACACAAGGGGCGGCCACGCATTGACTGCCGCACGTATCCTGCCGCCCCCTCGATGCACATTTGGTTGGCACTCCTAGCCCGCGAGGCCGGTTTCCTCGCCCTCCTGGCCGCGCTCGGCGCCGGCCCGGCCGCGTTCCTCTCGGAGCGGTTCGATGGCGCGGCGCGAATCGCGATGGCGCCGCTGCTCGGGTTCTGCGTCGGGATGGCCCTCTCGACGACGCTGATTCAGTTCTGGCCCGCCAACGACACGCACTGGGTCCTGGTTGCGCTGGTCGCGGCGTCGCTCGCGCTCGCGCTATGGCGGCGGCGAACGAGAGTCCGCCGCGCGGGCATTCCGACGACTGACGCCCTGGGACGCGCTTCAGCTGCTGCTCGTCGTCTTGGCGGTCGCCGGGCCGCTGACCTACACCCTGCATCAGCACCACACCGTCGGCCCGGCGGATTTCATCTACACCGATGCCGACGGCTACATCGCCCAAACCGACGGCCAGCTGACCCGCTCGGCAGCGGATGCGACAAATGCGTGGCATGAGGCGCAACGGGGCGCGGCGAGATTCTCGAGCCTGACCCAGTACAACTGGGCGTTCCGGGCCCAGCTGCCCCAGCAGTTCGACGCCACGGCGCTCGAGGCGAACGTCAACGGGATCGTCGGGCTCGGCGCGACCGACACCTGGGACCCGTTTCTGATCGCGATCCTTGTCTGCGGTGGGCTTGGAGCGTTTGCGGTTGTTCGCTACGGCACGCAGTCCGCGACCTGGGCGGCAGCGCTCTCGGGTGCGTTGTTTGGTGGGCCGTTCTTTCTCGATCTGTATTTCGATACCTACCAGGCGGCGATCTGCGGAGTTGCGCTTGCGATTCCACTCACGGTCGTCGCGCTCGAGGCGTTCCGTACGAAACGCGCAGCCGATGTCGTGCTTTGCGCGCTGGTTCTGAGCGGGTTTCTGAACGTCTATCCGCTGTTCGTGCCGTTGGTCGTGCTGGCGGCGTTGCTCGTCGTCGGCTGGCTCGCGTTCGTTGCATTCCGCCGAAGGGAGCCCATCCGAGCACGCGTGCGCTCGCTCGTGCTCGCCGCGGTCGGGATCGGCGTGCTCGCCGCGGTGTTCGAGCCGGTCGCCTTTGTGCGCGACGTGCGCTACGCCAGGGCGATCCTCGATAACACGATTCCGCTACCGCGCGTCGGCTACCGAGTGGCGCTCGACGTATTCCCCGGCTGGCTGTTTCAGACGCGCGGGTTTTGGAACATGAGCTCGCCTGGGTCGAGCTTCCATGAGCTCCTGCTCGGCGGCGTCATCCCGCTGGCGTTCGCGGCGGTGATCCTGATTGCGGTCCGCCGCTACCGCCCCGCCCTGGCGCTGCTGGTTCTCGCCGGCGTCTGCGCGGTCGTGGCGGAATACTCGTTCGCCAGCCGCCAGGGGTGCACGTACTGTGCTGAGCGCAACCTGCTGCCGTTGACCCCGATCGCCGTCGTCCTTCTGGGCCTTGGCGTGTACGCGCTGTGGCAGCTCCCCGGCCGCTGGTGGCGCTGGCTCGGGCCGGTCGCGGCACTGCTGGTCGTCGTGGCGGTTGGGCAGCGAACGCGGGTCGAGCTCACCCGCTACTCGCACGGTTCCTACTTCCTCGACTCGGCCAACCGCTCGCTGTTGGGCCGCGTACCTGTGGACGGCTCGCCCGTCGCGCTCGAGGGATATGACGCGGGCATCTCCGCCCAGTCGGAGGAGGCGCTGACGTATTTCCTAGCGGTCGAGCGGCTGGACGGCAGAGTCACGCTCCCGACGAACGCGAACAACCATGGGGGCCTCGGGTACTTGACGTTCGGGAATCCCTCGGGTCCCTGGCCCTCGTTCAATCCTGGCTACGCGTACGTGCTGAGCCGCCTCGGAGGTGTCAGCACCGCCAGAGATGTGATCGCGCGGAGCGGGCCGATCGTGCTCGCGCGACGCGCGCGACCGCTGGACGTGTTGCCGTTCTTCGGCCTGGGCGAGTCCTTCTCCCGGCTCGACCCGCGCGGGACCGCGTGGGTGCAGCCGGGCGAGCCGCTGATCATGTACGTGACGGGCTACACCCCTGCGAGCCAGGTCTGGGCTCGGCTGACGTTCTCAGTCCACGAGCCTTTCAAGCTCACGGGCCAGCCGAGGGTCAGGACACGCGTTCGGGGCACGACCCTCTCGGCCTGCGTCCCAGCGGACGGTTTCTCGCCCCTGCGCGTGGCCGAGCTCACGATATCCGCCGCTCCGCAGCTCGGTCCCTACGCTGCGGAATCATTCCCGCCGGCTCCCCCGTTCGAGGGGATCGCTCTCACGAGCATGCGTGGCGTTGCCGGCGCCTGCCGGCCGTAGTGGGCCGGCGTCCTCGAATCCGTACTGCGACTCGACGATGTACTTTGGCCTGTGCCTCGTCTCGTCGTAGATCCGCCCGACGTATTCCCCCATGACGCCGAGCGAGAGAAGCTGGATCCCGCTGAAGAACGCGACCACGATCACGATCGTCGGGTTGCCGATTGGAAAGCTGACGCCGCCAAGCTTCATGCCCAAGTAGACGATCGCGACCAGGAAGGCGAGCGCGGCGAACACGAACCCGAGCACCGAGATGAGCTGCAGCGGATAGCGCGAGAAGCCGACCAGGCCGTTGATGCCGATCGCCAGCGACCCGAAGAACTGGTTGTACTTGCTGGTGCCTGCCGTGCGCGGCTCGCGGTCGTACGGGACGCTCGTCTGCGGAAAACCCACCAGCCCCACGAGGCCACGGAGGAAGCCGTGCCCCTCCTTCAGCGCGACGACATTGTCGACCACCCGCCGGCTCATCAAGCGAAAATCGCCCGTGTTCGGGGGGATGTCGACCTCGGCGATGCGGTTGATCACCCTGTAGCCCGCTCGCGCGACGATCCGCTTGGCGAGTGTCTCGCCCGCGCGCGAGCGCCGCTGGGCGTAGACGACGTCGAACCCCTCATGCCAGCGCGCGACCATCTCGGGGATCAGCTCGGGGGGATCCTGTAGATCGCAGTCGATCACGACCGTCGCGTCACCCACCGCGGCCTCGAGTCCGGCGAGAGTCGCCATCGGCTGTCCGAAGCGACGCGAGAAGCGGAGCATCTTCACGCGCGGATCGCGATCGCGCAGCTCGAGGATCAGCGCTTCGGTGCGATCCGGCGAAGGATCGACGCTGAAGATCAGCTCCCACTCGATTCCGAGCGCGTCGACCACCGGACGCACACGCTCATAGACGCGCTCGACGTTGGCTTCCTCCTTGTAGGCCGGGATCACGATGCTGAGGAGCTCGCTCATAGCGCGGCCTCCGGCTTGCGCACGGCAACGAGCCAACGGATCGCAAAGGGCAGGCGGATCCCTCTTCTCACGAGGCGATCCTCGAGACGCCACACCCTCTCCCCTGCCCGCGAGTCCTTGGTCCGCGCGATGTCGGCCGCCACCCGGCGCTCGAGCGCACCGTCGCGAAGGTCGTCGTGCAGCAGCCGGTTGCGCTGCTTGACGACCCAGAAGGCTGGATACAGGAGCGAGGCGATCCCGAGCTCGTCGAGCACTTCGAGGCCGGCCCGGCGAGCCTTGCCGGCGAGCTCTCCGCGTCCATAGCGACGCGCATGGCCGAGGAAGCGGTCGTAGTAGTCATACGTCCGCGGTCCCGCAGGCACGACGACCACGCCGCGACCACCTGGGCGCAGAACGCGCGCCATCTCGCGGAGCGCGCGTTCATCGTCCGTGACGTGCTCGAGCAGGTTCGCGCTCGCGATCGCATCGACGCTGTCGTCGGCGAACGGCAGTGAACATGCGTCGGCGCGCAACAGGTGCGCCGTGGGAACGGATGCATGGGCCTTGACAAGCCCACTCGCGACCAGATCGACGCCGAACAGGCGCGCTGATCGAATGGCGCTCGCGCAGGTCCTCGAGTAGATAGCCAGTGGAACAGCCGATGTCCACGATCGTCGCGTCCAGCGGCAGATCGCCGAGGCGGTCGATGATCGCCGCTGCGTGTCCAGCGATCGAGAAATTGGTTCGCGAGCCTCCTCGTGAAGGCGCTCGAGCTCCGGCGACCAATTGACCTCGGCCGTCTCGCGATACTCGAGGAACGGTTCGAGGGGTTCCTGACTCGCTAAGCCAACCGCCGTCATAGTCCGGTGCGGTGCTCGCACCCACCGGCGGTAGGAGTGCGGTCACCGGATCGCTTCCAATTCCATCGACGGCCTCGGGTCTAGCCGGCACGGCGAGGAAGCGTAGAGGCTTGGAACTGCTACGGACTAACTCAGTCCGGATGGCGTTAGTACCGCGTGCCGAGCGCGACTACCATTGCCCGCTTGATCAGTCGAGGCGAGCCCCCGGCGAGTACGCTCTGCCGCATCTGCGGGGCCTCGAGTGTGCATTTGGGCTCTGTGCACGGAAACTACAGCGGTCGCGACTACCAACTTCGGCGATGCGATCGGTGTAGGTTCGCCTTCATCTCGAATCCGTGGATGGAGTTCCAACGCATCTACGACCGCCGCTACTACGCGGGACAGGGGGCGGACCCGCTGGTCGACTACTGGTTTGAACTCGCCGATCCAGCGCGGACCGTGCGCCAGTACGAGTGGCGCGGGATCACGAGACTCGTGGAGCGCCTGCTTGGCGGGCTCGCTGGCATCCGCTGGCTCGATTTTGGGTGCGGCAACGGCGGGCTGGTTCGCTACGTATCAGAACACAGCGCTGCTACTGCGCTGGGCTTCGAGGAGGGTGCGATTGCAGCCGCCGCGCGCGAGCAGGGGATTCCCATCCTCAACAGGACGGCACTCTCCGAACGCGAGTCTACGTTCGACGTCGTGACGGCGGTCGAGGTTCTCGAACACACGGCTGATCCGCTCGCCGAACTCCAACAGATGCGCAAGCTGCTCCGCCCTGGCGGCCTCCTATTTCTTACCACGGGCAACGCCGGCCCGTTCGCCGACCGCCTGTCGCACTGGCGCTACATGATCCCTGAGATACACGTCTCGTTCTTTGAGCCAGGGACGCTGCGATATGCCCTCGAGCGGACCGGCTTTCGCCCGGCTCCGGCTCCGCGAAACGCGGGCTTCGAGGAGATCCTGAAGTTCAAGGTGCTGAAAAACCTCAGGGTCCGGCGGCGCAATCTGCTGACCGATCTGCTGCCGGCCGGCCTGATAGCCGCGGCCGCCGACCGGCGGGTGCGCTTGCGGGAGCACCCGGTCGGTTGGGCAGCCTGACCCGTCGGGAGTCAGGGGCTCGGCGATGGCTCCAGCGTGCTCTCCGAGTGGAAAATGCGGTGCCGAAAGACCAGAAAGTTACTTACGGATATGCAGACCACCCAGGGTATGTACACGAGCGTCGGCGAAACGTGAAGAAGATGTGGCACGCTCGCTGTGACCACGGCGGTCGTCCCGTACTGCACGGCGGCGAAGAGCAGGTAGCGAGTCGCCTGTGCACGGAACGGAAGCACGAACTCCGTGTGGTGCACCCACACGAAAAACCGGTGGAGGGAGAAGTGCGTCGCCAGGGCGACAACGAAGCCGATCGGTAGTGCGACTTGGAACGGGAGACCAACCACATTGGCAAGCACTGTCGTGACGCCCACGTAGATCACGAAGACAAGTCCGCCAACGCCGAGGAAGCGGATCGCCTGGCCGAAACTCCCAGAATCGGGAGAACGCAGATGGCTGATGGTCTTGGGCAGACGTGGGTACCGGTCGGGGCGCGGCGAGCGCGCGCGAATCAGATCAGGAAGCATCGCGCTGGTTTTCAGCGATGGTCGGATGTGGGATCCACGAGGGCAGCGGCGTTCGGGTGGATAGAGCACGCGGCCGGCGCGGAGCTCGGCTCACCGCCGCCAGATTAGCGAGTCGGCCGCTGCAGAACCCTTCCCGACGCCGACGATATCCTCGCGCGAGCCCGGCAACCGGGCGTGACCGCATTCGCTTGCTGGCGGTTGTCGGCGGTCCACTCGCGCCATAGTCAATCACCGATGTACGCCCAAAGCCCTGATCAAATCGGTCGCCGGTTCGAGTTCGACCCCACCGAGGCGGTCGCGCGCTCGCGCGCGAACGCTCGCTTCATCAGCTGCCCGGCGTGCCGCGCCGATGCCGAGCGCTATCTCTTCCATGAGCGCGGCGCGCGCTTCGTGCAGTGCCGCAGCTGCGACGTCGTCTTCGTCAACCCGCCGGCGCGCGAGGTGCGCGACTACTTCGACGTTCAGCGCCGGCGGCGGCGCAACGATCGAGGATCGCGAGCACGTCCGCAAGGAGCTCGACGACGTGTTGCGCTACGCGATCGAGGTGCATCGCGCCCAACGAGGGCTCCCCCAGCGCGTGGCTCGTCGCCGGTCGTATGGCTGACGAGGAGACGATCGCGGCGTCGGCGCACGTCGACGCGGTCCGGCTCACACGCGACGAGACGCTGCGACTCGTGCACGAGGCCGACGTTTCTCCGATCGTCGCGGCCATCGGCGATGACGTCGAGCTGGTCGTGCTGAACCACCTGCTCGAGGCGTGCCCACGCGCTGCGGACGTCGTCTCCGAGTTCGCGGCGCGCCTGCCGAGCCGGGCGTTGCTCGTCGTCGTCTACAGCAATACCGCCTCGTTCCCGGGGCGCTTTCTGCGGCGCCACTGGCGGCGCTTCTTTCACTGGAAGGCCGTCTACTTCAACTCCGAGAACCTGCGCAGCATGGTCGAACGCGCCGGCCTGCGTTTCCTAGGGCAGTCGGGAATGAACACGTCTTACACGCGCGACCCGCGCGCTCGACCTCGCTCCTTCCGGGCACTCGAGTAGCCAGCCTCGCGCGGCGCGTGGGGCTCGACGCCGCGACGCTACGCGTGCCGACGGGGACCTACGTGGCGATCTTCGAGCGCGGAGACGAGTCGGAGGTCAGCGAGCTGTTGTCGGTCGTCCTGCCCGTATTCAACGAGGCAGCTTACGTGCGCGAGTGCTCGATGAGTTGCTGGCCAAGCAGTTCGTCATCCCGCACGAGGTCATCGTCGTCGAGAGCAACAGCACCGACGGTACGCGCGAGATCGTGCAGAGCTACGAGGGGCGCCCCGGGCTGCGAATCATCTACGAGGACCGGCCGCGGGGCAAAGGCGCCGCCGTTCGTCGCGGCCTGACGGCGGTGACCGGGACGATCGTGCTCATCCAGGACGCCGACTTCGAGTACGACCTCGACGACTACGACGCGCTGCTCGAGCCGATCGTCCAGCGGCGCACCAGCTTCGTGCTCGGCTCGCGGTCGCTCGGGCTCGACGACTGGAAGGTCCGCCGCTTCGCGCGCTCGCGCGTGAAGGGCTTCCTCATGAACGTCGCCCACCTGCTGTTCGCGCGCATCTTCAACGTTCTCTACCAGCAGCGGGTGACCGACCTGGCGACGATGTTCAAGGTCTTCCGCCGCGAGTGCATCGACGGCCTCGAGTTCGTCGCCACGGGCTTCAACTTCGACATCGAGCTCGCGTGCAAGCTCGTCAGGAAGGGCTACAGCCCGATGGAGGTCCCGGTCAACTACATCGCGCGCGGCTTCGACGAGGGCAAGAAGGTCGAGTTCCTGCGCGACTTCTTCCCGTCGGTCCTGATGTTCTTCAGGTGTCGCTTCAGCCGTCGCGGTCGGACCTGAGCGAGGATTTCCAATATGCGAGCGAGGTCGTCGATATCGCGGCGCACGCCGTCCCCGGCCTCAAGGCAGGCTTCGTCGTGGAACGCATCGCCGACGGCTCAGTCGTGGTCGATGTGGGGTGCGGCGGCGGCAAAATGCTCAGGACGATCCACGAGCATCGTCATGGTTTGACGCTCCTCGGCTGTGATGTCACCGAGCCGACGAACGTCAACGGGGACTTCGCTTTCGCCGCGCTCGACCGGTCTACCGGACTGCTCCCCTACAACGACTCGTCGGTGGATGTCGCGCTCCTGGTCGACGTCCTCGAGCATGTCGACCATCCCGAGACGACCCTCAGCGAGGTGGCAAGAATCCTGCGGCCGGACGGTCGGATGCTGGCCTTCGTCCCTGTCGAAGGCGAGCCGCTCGGCTGGTACAGAGTTTTCCGGGCCGTCCTCGGCAAGGACCTCTACGTGCGCACCAAGGGCCACATCAACGCGTTCACGCACGATGAGGTCGAACGGACGCTCGCGGCCAGGTTCGTCGTTGACGAACGTCTCTATCTCTACCACTTCGTTGGGCAGCTCATGGACGCGGCATTGTGGGCCGCCCTGTCGATCGCCCCCCTGCGGCGCGCGTTCTGGACGCACAGCCCATACCACGGCGAGAGCTGCGCTGGGCGCCCGCCGTCGACCATCGGCCGAGTGCTAGCCGCGATCTTCAGGGCTGCGAATGCAGCCGCCTGGGTCGAGTCCCGGCTCCTGCGAAACGTGCGGACGCTGTCGGCAGGAGTGCTCCTCACAGCACGCACCCGGCACACCAGCGGCGCCGCGGCAGCTACGAGTTGAATCCATGGTGCCGCGGCAGTCGTCTCGCTAGCGCGTTACCGCCAATCCGCGGAGGTAGAGCATGTACGGGGAGGCGGCTGCGGGGCTGGCGAGCGCCAGCATGATCCTGTTCAGCCCCCAATGAAGTTTGATCGGCAGGCGGACCGAGGCTCCGAGGACCGGAACCGTGCTAGCCGAACGCCCAGGGGAGCCGATGCTGATCAAATAGGTCGCGTGTCGGGGCGCGTACGGCCCCAGCCGCGCCGTCGCGGTGAGAGACGAGCTTTCAGCAGAGGGCGAATCGACAACCACGGTCTCCGTGCCGCCGCCCAGCCAGAGGGAGGTGCCGCCCTCATCGAATTTCCCATATCCCACTGGAGGATGATTGGCGGGCAGTCCTCCATACAGGCGTGCAATCACCGGCTTGCCAGCCACCATCGTTGCCAACGCGGCAAATGGAGAGGTGATGTCCTCGAGCGTGTTGAACACCTTCGGATGCTCGTCAGCAAGAGCGTTGAAGTACCCCGTGAAGCTGACGGCCATCCCGAACAGCGCGCCGATCATCGTCAATGTGACGGTGGCGATCCCCACCAGTCGCCTGAGCACCGTGCGGAGACTCAAGTGCGCGAGCAGTGCTGCCCAGACGACAAAGGCGGCGAGCAGTAACAACGTTGCATAGTCGACCTCGTATCGCTGCGTCGTCCATACTCAGCCAGCGCAAGGAGCACCATGATCAGCAGGCCGAGAACGGATAGCGCGGCAGCGATCAGAAGCCCGGAGCGGTTTTCGATCCTCCGCCTTCTCCACCAGAGATAAGGAAGCGCCAGTAGCACCAACGTGATTGGCATTGTCGGCAGCAGGCCGCCCGCTGGTTCGGTACTATGCCAGCCCTGGCGATCCTGCGTACCCGTGGGGAAACGGAAACGGGTACTGCGCCGTCGACATCAGAAACACGTGCGGAAACGTGATCGCGAGCCGCGGCGGTATCAGCAGGTAGCTGAACACCCCGGGCGGGATATTGGCGAGGCGCTCGACCGGAGTCGTCATCTGGTTGAGACCGGCCAGCGCGTATCGGATCCCGAACTCAGTGAACGAGCCGAAGCGGACGTCGTTGTATATCCCCAGCAAGAGCACGCAGAATGCGAACGGGACGAGCGTGGGCACCAGGACGCCGTACGGGGCGCCACGCCGCTTGATCAGATAAGCCGCGGCTCCGAGCGCGACAAGTCCTCCAGCGGCCAGATCGGGTCGCGCGCCGACCGCGAGACCGAGGCAAAGGCTGCCGAACATGAGCCGCCATCTCCTGGCCGGGGACGCCAGAACCGCGCTGGCCACGAGTAGGAGTCCCGCCATCTCGAAGCAGTAGCCGCTGCTGATCGCCACCTCGTACTGGGCAGGGCGTCGCAGGAGGAACGGCACCACGTTGGTCAGGGCGATCCCGACACTCGCGACTGTCAGGAACCAGTCGGGCGTCGTCGGCCGGAGGCGACGAATAAGCACGTGGAGTAACGCCACCGCAAAGACGAGACCCAGAAAGCCGAACAGCGCGACGGCGAAGCTCTCCGACATCTTCAGCGTGGTCAGTCGAAACGGCAGGAATAGGGTAAGCGCCGGCGTTGGACCCCAGGATCAGTAGAAGTGCCCGCCATATAACGACAGGTCGTGGTACTGAGGAGCGCCCTGGTAGACGCCGTTCTGGGCTGGGTCGTACGGGTCAGGAAGGCGCAAGAGGCCGGCCGGCGGGGTGATCGACAGGTGGTGTGACCGTGGAGAAACCCTGTGGTCAGCTCGTTGTAGACGTCATTGTTACTGCGGCTGAAGTCGAAGGGGGTAGTGCTCGCGGCCGTCCACATGTAGAACGCGAGCGAGAGCATCAGGACGAGTCCGAGCCCGACGGCGTGGCGTGAGGGCCGTCGCTCCGCGATCAGCCGCATACCCAGATCGGCGAGCCGACGATACGCGGGCCCGGTGCTGCGCTCGAGCAGCACCCTTCGGTCAGTTGGCACAATCGTCGAACCTGCGGTCACCCAAGTCCACATATGCTCCCTTCGTCGGCACGATCATGCTCTGGCGGTGATCGCAAGCCTGGGAATGTTGAGAACGAGAGGGGTCACGACGATCGACAGCTGCGGATCGCTCACGTCGTCGTCTGGGATCAGGAGCTCGTGCTCCTCGTGGCGAATCGCGAGCTGGGTCATGGGCGCAAGGCGCCGGTCAGGCTACTACCACCCAAGCCAACAGCTGGCGCAACGCTTGCGGTCTGGTTCGTGCCCGGGATGCTCGGACGCTCGTCGACCTCAGTGGGCTGATCACCGCCGCCTGGCGACTAGATCCTCGAGCATCGCCGACATCGAGCTACGCAGCGCCCCGGCCGAACCGGTGCTAGGGCTCCAGCCCGCGGCCCGAATCGGTCGGTACCGAGACGCACAATCGGGACGTCCCCCTTCCACCCGCGTGGCTCCTCGCCGTACTCGATCGCCACGTCGGCCGGGTCGAGGCCGATCACCTCGAGCGCCAGCCCGACGATCTCGCGGACCGTCACGTAATCGCCAGTCGCGACGTTGAATACGTCATGAACGCCTCCGCTCTATATCGGCATCGATCACGGCAAGTACAGCACTGGACGACGTCTGTCGCCAGGACATATGACTTCGACTGGCTGCCGTCTCCCGAAGCACGGTCAGCTTCGTCCGAATCCTCCAAAGAAGACGCCCGCAAGAAAATCCAACCCCACCCCGTGCGTCTGGCGCCTACCGACGACGTTCCCAAAGCGAAACACGCGGACCTTTGAGTTTCGAACATGTGGGCGTAGGCACTGATGAGAGCCTCGCCCGCCAGCTTGCTGGCTACCGTACGTTGAGACTGGGGTCTGAATGAGATCGAGATCCTCACGGCTTCCTCCTCACCGAGGTCGCCATACACCCCGCTGCCCGAGGCGTACATGATCAACGGCACCCCCGTCCGCCGCATTGCTTCAACAACGTTGTGCGTGATCATCGTGCCCTGATCGAAATCGATCGACCGGGCTGGTGATGGCGGCCGCGATGTCGGGGTTCGAAGCGAGGTGGATAACCAAGTCGTGGCCGGTCCATCGCCCGAGCACCAGCAGCTCGAGCTCGTTTCGCATCTCCCCGCACAACGGCGAGGCGCTCGTCTTCGGCATGGTGGGCGTAATGCCATTCCTGCCCGGAACTGAAGTTGTCGTACAACGTCAGCCCGTCGCGGTGCGCTCGTCCGCGAGCAACGCATCTGTGAAATGACTGCCGAGGAAGCCCGCGCCCCCGACGATGATCACGCTGCTACGCGAGAACGTCACCGATCGCCCACTCGGCAAACGGCAGAGGTGTTGAGCCCGAACTTGTGTCGATGACAGCGGATCATGCTCGGCTTGAACCCGGCCCTGACGAGCATCGGCCACAGATCGCGCGGATCGTAATAGCGCTTGTGATCATCCATTTCGTCCCGCGGACTGACTGAAAGCCGGAACGCGGCGAGCTCGAGCAGACGCTTCCCAATCCAAGAAGGCACGTTCACGATGCAGGTGCCTCCGGGCGCCAAGATGCGGTGGAAGTGGTTCACGACCTCCTGAGGCTCCCAGAGGTGCTCCAGTACGGAGAGACACAGGACGATGTCCAGGATGAGTCCCCGACCGCGGGGAGCACGTCGAGCAGCGAGCCTTCGATCGCCTGCACTTTGGGATGCCGTTTCAAGTCCGGGGCAAGCGCAACGTCGACGAGTAGCGCCGACTCGGCAACGTGGAGCACCGACCTGGCGAGCGTCGCCTGATAGCCGCAACCGAGGTCCGCGAAGCGAGCACCAGCGAAGCGGACGCTCCGGCGCACCTTCCGCTCGCCTAGCCACACGCCGAACCGGTCGACGACGGTGTGGCTGCGGTGCTGTCCATAGGCCGATGCTCGGCTGTGCTCACCCACGGTCGTAGTCATGATCGAGGCTCACGCGCGAGACCGACGATCTGCCATCCAAACCGCGAGTTGGGACGATTCAGCCGGAACAGGGCCTTGAAGACGACGCTGCCCGCTTGCAGCAGACGGTTCGGAGCTCCGCCGTCACCGGCCTTCGCCTCACGGATCAGTTGCTCGCCACGGAATACGACGAGCGCTCGGTAGAGGTTGAAGAACGGGAAACCGGCGGACGAGACACCCAGGACCTCGAGTCCTGCCTCGCCCAACACATCCTCGAGATCGTGTCCTGAGAAATGCCGGCGGTGTCCAATGTGGCGGTCAAACGCAGACATCGGGCCGCCCGGCACCGTGACCACCACCAGGCAGCCAGGCGCCAGCCACTTCCGGGCATTACGAAGCAACCTCACCGGATCGCCGACATGCTCCAACACCTCTGAGCACGCTGCGTGCGTCGCCCAAGATCCCTCGCCCGGCTCGGGCGCCGCGCCTGAGAGCAAGTCGGCCTGAACGAATCTGGCGGAGCGGAGCTTCGTCCTCGCACGCGCGACCGCGGACTCGCTGAGCTCGAGCCCGAGCAGTTGAGCGTGTGGCCACCTACTGTCCGCGGACCGGAGCAACTCACCGGATCCGCTCCCTATGTCGAGCAGCCGATCGGGCTTCTCTGAACATTCGAGCAGCTCGAGTACCAGCGCACGGCGGTACTCCTGCGCGGGATTGAGCTCGTTGGCGGCGGCAAAGTGCTCCCAGTGAGCGTCCCAATCGTCCTGGTCCGCAACCGGTGACGGAAGGCTGTCCACTAACGACGCGCCTCTGCGGTGGCAACCACCACGCCCTGCATGAGCAACTCAAAGATGAATAGCTGGACTCCCCGATACCCGCTACCAGGCCGGTCGCCGCAAGATGCTCCTGGGTCAGATTCCCAGTGGTCAGCGCGAGACCGTTGTTGCTATAGGCGACCGCGAGCGGGATCGCCAGTCCGATGCCAGCGAGGACGAGCACCACGGATAGCCACACCGTCCGGGTGTAAGGAAAGAGGCGCAGCCACCATCGCCGCCTGCGACCCGTGTAGTCGAACAGAATCTGCGCGAGGCCGCCAAGGAAAACCCCCTGCATCCCGACGACGAACGCCGCTAGCCCTAGCCAGTGCCAGTTCAAAGAGAGGGTGACCGCGCCGAGTTTGAGATCACCAAAGGTGAGCGGCAGTGACACGAGCAGTCCAAGGAACATCAGAACGAGCCCCGGCCGAAAGACGAAGAAGTCAGCCCCGTAGATAACATCGCACGCAGGTTGATCCACGCCGCCTGCCACGACGAGAACCAGCCGGCGCGCTTGTGGTGACTAAGCCCTCCCTTCCTGGTCTTTGAGGAAGCGCACTGGCACCTCGGCCGTCCGCAGCTCCATCTGGACGGACTTCAGGACCATCTCCGAGGCATACTCCCATGAGTCCGACTGGAGGTTCATTTGTTCGAGTGCGTCGAGCGTGATGCCTCGCATACCGCAGTGAATGTCGGAGAACTTGCTCGAGAACAGTCTGTTCAGAATCCACGTCGTCACAGGAGTGCCGACATGTTGGTGCAACCACGGCATCGCTCCAGGTTCAATCGTTCCCTGCCAGCGGGAGCCCATCACAAACTCGTAGCCCTGCTGAAACTTCTCGGCGAACGGCGCAAGCAATCGGAAGTCGTAGGTGCAGTCGGCGTCGCCCATCAGCACCCAAGCCCCCCGGATGTAGGGGATCGCGTCTACATAGGCGCGGCCTAGACCTCGCTTGGGCACGCGCAGGACGCGGGCACCCGCTGCATGCGCCACTCGGCAGTGCCGTCGGTGGATGAATCAACGATCAGAATCTCGCCGTGCACGCCCGCGGCTGCCAGTCCCTGACGGCACCAGCAGACGAACTCCTCGATCGTTAGCGCTTCGTCAAGGGCTGGGATGACGATCGACAGCTGCGGATCGCTGACGTCCTCGTCCGGGATTAGGAGCTCAGGCTCCTCGTGGCGAATCGCGAGCTGGGTCATTGCTTCGATTACGGGAGGGCGAGGCTACTAGCCGGCCGCGCGAGCCACCTTCTCGACTCATGCACCGCTAGCTGCGGTCAGCCCAACTGTCGAATCTGAAGCCGCTCATGTCGACGTAGGGCCCCTTCGTCGCCACGATCACGCTCTGAGGGACGACGGCGAGCCGGGGGATGTCGATCACGAGATGCGCCACGGCCAAGCCCGCGGCAGCCAGATCGCTAAGGAGGTCGCGACCGTAGATCCGGTAGACGAGCGTCTGCTCGGCGTGGTACTCGGGAGGATGGAGGTAGACGTCTCGGTTATGCCAGCGGTGAACGCGCACGAAGGTTCGCTCGAAGTGGTGGGCATACGGGACCTGCAATACGAGGTGTCCGCCGGGCGCGAGCACACGCGCGATCTCTCGAATCGCGGCCTGCTCGTCGGGGACGTGCTCGAGGACCTCGGCGGTCAAGAAGACGTCGAAGTAGCCATCCGGGAATTGCAGGTCCTGGACGTCAGCGCCGGCTCTCGCATCAAGCGCCTCGCCGGAATCGCCGGCGGGCGGCGGCGCGTAGGGCACGTTGTAGTAGTCGAACAGCTCGGCCAGGTGGCGCGGATGCCCGCGGTAGCCGGATGTCTCGAACAGCCGCGAGCTGGGCCGGGGGGTCCATTGGGGCAGAGGTTCCCGTTCGGAGAGCATGCCCCCCAGGGCCGCGATCAAGGCTCGATCACGCGCAATCGCTCCGCACCGCCCGCACGCGAGCGACTCGCGCAACGAGCGTGGGTCGTTTACATCACCATCTGGCCACTGGACGGTTCCATGCGCGCCACACACGATGCAAGTGGCCTCGGAAGCCTCAGACAGCCAGGCCTGCGTGGATTTCGGGGCGACGCTCACTGTCAACTCTCGGGCCCGGCGACGATACCAACCACCCCGCGTTAATCTGCGCGCCCGTGAGGAGTTTGCGCTTCCGGCGACGGGCCAGCGCAGCTGACGCCGGCGCGGAGCCGCCGTTGCTGTGCTGGCCGCTCGACCACTATTACAGCCCGGTACCCGATAACCGCGCGCTAGCGCGAGAGCCGGGCCGCTCGAGAGTTTGGCCGCCCGATCCCAAAGACCCCCCCGGGATCGACTGGCGCGGGGCCGCCCAAGTCGCGCTGTTTCGTGACGAACTCGCGCGTTACGCCGACTTCGAGCTCCCCGACGGGCCGACCGGAGATCCGCGCGATTACCACGCTGGCAACACCATGTTCTCGAGGCTCGACGCCTGGACGCTCCAGGCGATGGTTCGCCACTTCCGTCCCCGGCGGATGATCGAGGTCGGCTGCGGTTGGTCATCGCTCGTCACCGCGCGCGTCAACCGCGAGTACCTCGATTCCGCGCTTGACTTCACGTGCATCGAGCCCTATCCGCCCGACTTCCTGGCCGGCGGCGTAGAGGGGATCACGCGTCTGATCGACTCGAAGGTCGAGGAGGTGCCGGTCGAGACGTTCCTTTCGCTCTCCGCGGGGGACATCCTGTTCATCGACAGCTCGCACGCGGTCAAGACCGGGGGCGACGTCGTTTTCCTATTCCAGGAGGTCTTGCCGCGGCTGTCACCGGGCGTGGTCATCCACATCCACGACATCTTCCTGCCGGCTGATTACCTCCAGGAATGGGTGTTCTCGGGGCGGGCGTGGAACGAGCAGTACCTCGTGGCCGCCTTCCTCGCGTTCAACAGCGCGTTCGCAGTGCTGCTCGGGGTGGGCTCGATAAGGCGGCGAGAGCCCGATCTTCTCGCCGCCGTGTTGCCCCGCTATCCCGAGGCCTACGCCGACGGCGGCGGGTCGCTGTGGATTCAGCGCGCCGCCGCGGATTGAGCCGCCTGCTGCACGACGAGCATGTCGAGCAGCTCTGAGAGCCTGCTCCTCATTACCTCGGGCGAGCAGTGCGCCGCCACCAGCTGCTGACCGGAGCTCGACAGCCGCATCCACAGCTCGTGGTCTCCTAGCAGCTGCAAGACCCGCGCAGCGAGCTCGTCCGGCGTCTGCGCGATCAGCATGTGCTCGCCGTCGACCGCGTCGAGACCCTCGGCGCCGACCAGGGTCGTTACGACCGGCAGCCCGTGCGCGAGCGCCTGAGTCACCTTGCCCTTCAACCCAGCGCCGAAGCGCAGCGGCGCAACGAGTGCGTAGGAAGATTCGAGCAGATGGTCCAGGTCGGGCACCCAGCCGGCCACCTGGACGCGCTCCGATGCCAGTTCCCTGACGGCGTCGGGCGGGTCGCCGCCGACGATCTTTGCCGTCACCTCGGGCGACTCGCGCCAGACGAGCGGCATCACGTCATTGACGAGCGTCAGCGCGCCGTCAGCGTTCGGCGGGTGCTCGAACCCTCCGACGAACAGCACGCCGCTGCGGCGCTCGGGCGGGCGCACCACATCCCGGATCCGGTGGACGTTCGGCACGACGAGCACCTTGGCCTCGGGCACATCGGCGAGCACGTGCTCGCCCTCATCCGCGCTCACAACGAGCGTGGCATCGGTTGCGCGGATCAGCCCAACCTCGACCTCGCGCAGGGCGGCGACCCTGCGCGACGGGTCGGCTCCGTTCGACGACCCGAGAGCCGCCCGGCGCTCTTCGCGCAGCCAGTGGAGGTCGACCGTGTCGAACGCGACCGGAACCCGCGGCGCGAATTCGCGCACCGCGTCGAGCCAGCGACTGGCGGCCTCGGCGCGACTGAGGATGACCAACGACAGCGACGCGCCGATGCGGGCCAGTTCGAGCCGCAGGTCGGGGCCATACAGGACCTCGATCCCGAGCCGCTCGAGCTCGCGCGTATAAGGCTGGAGCGCGAGCCCGTTGTCGGGCAGCAGCGTCACGTGGCAGCCCATGTCGCGCAGCGCTTCAAGGATGCCCCGCATCCGCAGACCGCCCGAGTCGCGGTCCCATGTCGGAACGCGGTGGTCGACGACCAGCACGCGTGGGCCGCGGCGCGCGTTCGCCGCGAGCCACAGGCTCTGCCCGTCGCTCTCGAGATGCTCCGTCTCGAGCACGGCGCTCCACTTGGAGAGGAACTTGGGTCGGTTGTCCGCCTGGTGTCGCTTGTGCGAAGCGTTTTCGTCGACTCCCGCCGTGGCGCCTTCGACATGCACGACGGCCGCCCGTGGCTCGTACATCACGCGCAAGCCGCGGCGCCGCGCCTCGAAGCACAGGTCGGTGTCCTCGTAATACATGGGCTCAAAGCGCTCATCGAAACCTCCGACCTCGCGCCAGAAGTCGGTGCGCACCATCAACGCCGCCGCCGATCCGTAGTCGATCTCGCGCCGGTACTCGTAGTGGCAATCGCGCGGGTCCCCGCCGCGGCCGTAGTTGGCCCCTGTCCCGTCGCGCCAGATGATCCCGCCTGCCTCGCAGAGCGTTCCGTCCGGATAGATGAACTTGGGCGCGACGATCCCGACGTCATCGCCCGAATGGGCGCAGTCGAGCAGCGCCGGTAGCCAGCCGGGCTGAACCTCGATGTCGTTGTTGCACAGGACCAGCCAGCGCCCCGCCGCGACCTCGGCTCCGCGCTTGACGCTTTGCAGATAGCCGAGGTTGTGATCGTTGACGATCACACTGGCGCCGTCGACCCGCTCGAGTAACGCCTTCGTGTCCGGATCGGTGGAGTCGTCGACGAGAATCACCTCGTACGAGGAGCCGCCCGTGTTCTCAGCGATCGAGCGCAGTGCGGCCTCGGTCAGCTCGGCGTGGGCATAGAGCGGGATCACGATCGAGACCTCGGGATCGGTCGCGGGCGACAATCGAATCGGGCCCTTGCGTCCGCGGAACGTTTGCGGGCGCGGCGGCGGTGTGCGGTGGGCGATCAGCGAGCGACCGGCAGACACCACGCGTCCGATCCATCGCAGCGCGGCCTGGAGACGCTCGACACCGCGCGATTCGTCACCGCCGAGCATCCTGAACGTCCGCCGCCGCACGCGCTGGAACAGCTGCCAGATCACCGACTGCTCGACGCGGGCGAGCTTGCTGTTTGCGATGTGCAGCGCGTCGTTGAGCGCGTGGATCGAGCTGGCGTCGTAAGCGATCTGCGCCCGCAGACGGGCGAGCTCTGAGGATTGCTGGTCGAGCCGCTGGGCAACCGTGGCCCCGGCCTCGTCGAGTAGACCCAGGCCGGGATCTGCGAGCGTCGAGTCAGCCCGCGCGGCGGGGAGCTCGCCGTTGGAGGCCACCGCAATCAGATACAGGGGCGACAGGCCGTCGGCCTCCCGCCACGCGTCGCCATCCTTCTGGACGAACACCGTGCGCGTAGCGGGAGCCGGCTCCCCGCTCGTTTCTCCGACCGCCTGGAGGGTCGAGCCGGTGATCGAGCGCTGCCCGAACATGGCGACGTGCTGGAAGCGCGAGCCGATCAACGTCGCAAACTCATCCGCGCTCAGTTCGCGCACGTGGAAGGGATTCTCTGGGTTCACCTCCGCGTATGCCGCCCGGTCAGGTGTCGACATGATCAGTACGCCGCCTGGCTCGAGGACCCGGGAGATCTCGTCCAACACCCGCTCCTGGTCCTCGATGTGCTCGATCATCTCGAACGCCACGACGCCGCCAAAGCTGTGGTCCTCAAAGCCGGACAGGTCGCGGGCGTCGCCGACCGCAAATGAGACGTTGGGTTCTCGATGATTTAGCCGACTGTGCTCAACCGCCAGGGAATCGATGTCGACGCCGACCACCGACGCCGCAGAACGCGCGAGCACGGCGGCGCCGAAGCCCTCGCCGCTGGCCAGATCGAGCACCATGCGACCTGCAAGGAGATCCGCCGCCCAGAAGTAGCGGTGCAGATGCTCGTAGACGACCTGGACGTTTGGCGCCCAAGGGACGCAGCGCTCTCCACTCCATCCGATCAGCCGCCGTGGGGCCGGTGGCTGCGACCGGCCCGATGCTCCGGAGGACATGGCCCCAATGGTGTCAGAGCGCCGTTGTTCGTTGCTACCGTCCGCGCCGTGACGGCCACGGCTGGAGATCGTGCTGGCTCCCGGGCAAGGGGCTCGAAGTCAGCCGACGGGTCGGTTGAGCACGTTCGTCCCGTGATCGTGGTCGACCAACTCAGTAAGGCGTTTCGCGTCCCGCACGAGCGCTACCACACGCTCAAGGAAAGAGCGCTACACCCGTTTCGTGCCCGAGCGTTCGACGTAGTCAATGCCGCCGACGAAGTCACCTTCGAGGTGGCCCAGGGCGAGTTCTTCGGGATCGTGGGGCGCAACGGGAGCGGCAAGAGCACGCTCCTAAAGTGCCTCGCGGGCATCTACAGGATCGACTCGGGCTCGCTGGTGGTCGACGGTCGACTGTCGCCGTTTATCGAACTCGGCGTCGGCTTCAACCAAGAGCTCACAGCGCGCGACAACGTGATTATCAACGCGGTCATGCTCGGCCTGTCGCGAAGCGAGGCACGCGAGCGCTACGACGACATTGTGGAGTTCGCGGAGCTCGAGGAGTTCATGGATCTCAAGCTCAAGAACTTCTCCTCAGGGATGCAGGTGCGTCTGGCTTTCGCAGTCGCGATCCAGGTCGATGCCGAGATCCTGCTGATCGACGAGGTCCTGGCTGTCGGCGACGCCGCGTTTCAGCAGAAATGCTTTGCCGAGTTCGCGCGGCTCAAGGCAAGTGGTCGCACAATCGTTTTCGTGACGCACGACATGGGGTCGATCGAGCGCTTCTGCGATCGGGCGATGCTGCTCGAGCGTGGTCGGATGGTTGACATCGGCGTGCCGAGCTCGATCGCCCGGCAATACAACGAACTCAACTTCCGGACGGTGCGAGGCGAAGCCATCAAAACCGGGGGGCCCGAGGCACTCCGTCAACCTGTGGTGGCGGAGGTTGTGGCGGCGGCGTTCGAGACCCCCGACGGCGAGCGGATCGTCTCGCAGCAGCAGGGCGAGCCATGCTGTGTTCGCATGGATGTGCGATTCCACGCGCCGGCCGAGGATCCCCTGTTCTCGATTGCCCTAACCGACGAGGCCGGCCGTCTCGTGTTCGCTGGTGGCACGTCCTTGGTTTATGGGGCGACCGGTGAGTTCGCGACCGGTCAGCTCGCAACCGTGAGATTCCGGTTCGAGAATTGGCTGGCTCCGGGCCGCTACGAGCTGATGGCTTCGGTCAACAAGAGCAGCGCGGGCACCGAGAGCTACGACACGCGCGAGAACATCGCCTCGCTGATCGTGTATGCGAACCTGAGCGGCGGCGGAGCGGTCGACCTGCCGCACAAAATCAAGATCGAGCGCACGTGAGCACCGGGACCGCCACCGGATACGGACCCTCGGCGCTCGGGGGCAGCCTGAGGCGCTTCGGCGATCTCACGCTCACGCTGGCCCAAAGCGAGTTCAAGGTCCGCTACTTCGGATCGGTGCTCGGCTATCTGTGGTCGCTCGTCAGGCCGTTGCTGTTCTTCGGCGTCCTGTACGTGATCTTCACGCAGGTCTTTCACTTCGGCCGCGGGTCCCACTACGGCGCGTATCTGCTGACGGCGATCGTGCTCTGGAGCTACTTCAGCGAAGCGACCACCAACTGCGTCAGCTGCCTGCTCAGTCGCGAGCAGCTCCTGCGGCGGATGCGTTTCCCGCGGATGGTGATCCCGCTCTCGGTGTCGCTGACCTCGGCGTTCAATCTGTCGCTCAACTTCATTGTCGTGATCGGGTTCGCGCTCGCGAACGGAGTCACGCCGCGCCTCTCGTGGCTCGAGCTGTTGCCGATCACGCTTGGCTTCATGATCTTGGCGACCGGCTTCGGGATGCTCCTATCGGCGCTCTACGTCCGCTACCGCGACGTAGCGCCGATCTGGGAAGTGGCCGTCACGCTGCTCTTCTACACCTCGCCGATCATGTACACCGCCGCCAACTTTCAGGGGCTGCGTCACGTGGCGATGCTGAGCCCGTTCGCGATGCTCCTGACCCAGATGGGCCACGCCCTGATCGGAGGTTCCGACCATCCGTCCGCGGTCCATGTGGCGGGTGGCGCGCTCAATGTGGTGATCGCGATCGCCGTCATCCTGGCCGTGTTTGCGCTCGGCTGGCGCGTGTTCACGCGCGAGGCACCGCGCGTGGCGGAGAACCTGTAGGCGCACGAGTCGAAAATTCGACGGCATTCGAGTGGCCCCTGACGGCGCCTGGTTGCCGCCTCGGTCGGGGCAATATCTTCAGAAGGGCGTATCTGATTGGGTCAGGTGGGAATGACGTTGCCGCCGACCCAAATGTGCACGGCCCGACGAGTTGCGCGCGCGGCCGACCTGTTCGCGAGCCCAATCAGCCGTCGCGATCAGAGTTTTGGGCGCTCGAACAGGATTATCGTGTTTGAGCGCCCATTCCGTCGCTCCGCGCCGCGGTTTGGGCTCTCGAACAGGTCGCGCTCAAACGCGCGGCCCGCGCCGGCCCGGTCAAGCACCCACAGGCGACCCAACCAGATCGCCCACCTGACCCAACCCGGACACGCGCCTTCTTCAGATATAGCGCTCTCCGGCGTCCTGGCCAGACATGGTCAGTGTCCCCTGTCGGTGCGCCGCCGAACCCCCGACTCGCAACTGTAGGCGCGGGCGCGATTAGTTACCGGGCCCGCGCCGTGAGAACACGGCACGGGCCCGGAAATAGGACGACCCTGGTAGGGCTGGGGGGCCGTCCGGACTCGCGGCGCAGGGGGCGATGCCCGCGAGCCGTAGCGACTTCCGTGCCTGCGGGTAGCATAACGCTCGTCGTATAAACGGAACCTAACTTGAGCCGGCTCCGGATCGCCCATGATTGGCCCCGAGCCGGCCCCACGGACGGCACCTAGCCCGGAGGGGGACCGGGCTCGGAAATAAAGACCGTAACCCGCCAGCAGATTGTCCGTTTAACCCTCCGACGACTCGATCATGTCGATCCAGACCTCCGCTGACCCGCTCTCCCTGACGATCGCCAGCCCCAGCACGGCGGGGGTGCTCGGCGTGCCCCTGGCGCTGATCGATTACGAGCGCACGCTCGACTGGATCGACACGATGGTGGCCGCTCGCGCGCAGGGGTACATCTGCGTGTGCAACGTTCACACGGTCACCGCGGCTCGCGAGGACGGCGAACTCAGGGACGCGCTGGGGCAATCATCTTTCAACGTGCCCGACGGCCAACCACTCGTCTGGGCGCTCAGCATGCTCGGCCACCGGCTGCCCGACCGTGTCTACGGCCCGGAGCTGATGGCACGCGCGTGCGAGCGGGCGACCGAGGGTCCTCAGCGGTTCTACCTCTACGGGGGCCGGAACCAGGGCGCGCTCGTCCAGCTGGCGCTCAACCTGCGCCGGGTGTATCCGGGCATCAAGGTCGTCGGGGGTTATTCACCGCCCCACCGGCCGCTGACCGAGTCGGAGGAGGACGCGGTCGCGCGCGAGATCAACCGCACGGGAGCCGACGTCGTCTGGGTCGGGATCGGGGTTCCCAAGCAGGAGAAGTGGATGGCGCGGATGCGGGACCGCCTCGACGCCCCGGTGCTGATCGGGGTGGGCGCGGCGTTCGACTTCCACGCCGGGCTGGTACCGCAGGCGCCCGGCTGGCTTCAGCGGGCGGGACTCGAGTGGGCATACCGACTCGCGCACGAACCACGCCGCCTGTGGCGGCGCTACGTGCGCTACAACCCTCGCTTCGTGATGGCCTTCGCGCGTCAGCTCGCGGGCAACCGCTAGGCGCTACTTGCAGGCGATCGCAAGCGCCTCTGAACCTCGACGCGCGGCCACCGATGCGCTGCCGCGCGCCCGCCTCGACACCGGCGCCGGCCTGGGTCTGGCGCTCGTGCTCGGGCTCGGGATCCTGACGTTCACGACCGGCGGCGGCACAGCGCTGGGCTCGAACACTTGGGCCGAGATCGCGCTGGTGGTGGTCGGCGTGGCACTGGCCGCCAGCTCGATCCTGCTGCCGACCCGCGGCCCTGCGTGGGGCGTCGGCGCGCTCGTGCTGTTCGTGGCGCTCGCCGCATGGACGGCCGGCTCGATCGGCTGGTCGGTGCAGCCGGCCGACTCGTGGGTCGAAGCCAACCGGACCGTGGCCTATGTGGCCGCCTTCGGTGGCGCGATGGTGCTCGCCCGCCTGGTTCCGGCTCAGTGGGCCGGGGTCATCGGGGCGGTCGCTGCGTTGGCGGTCGTGGTCTGCGGCTACGCGCTGATCGTCAAGGTCTTCCCAGGATCGCTCGACGCGATCGATCCGGTCGGCCGTGTCCGACTCCCGTTCGATTACGCCAACGCCGTCGGCCAGATCGCGGCGATGGGGCTGCCGGCTTGGCTATGGGCCGGTGCCCGCCGCGAAGGGCCAAGAATCGCCCGCGTGCTGGCGGTCCCGGCGGTCGCCGTCTTGTCGCTCACGATCATGCTGTCCTACTCGCGCGGCGCGCTGCTGATCGCCGCCGCGGGCCTGATCGTCTGGTTCGCACTCGTGCCGCTGCGCCTGCGGGCGGCACGCGTGCTCGCGCTCGGCGCGCTCGGCGGCGGACTGGCGACGGCCTGGGCGCTCTCCCATCACGGCCTGACCCACGACAACGTTTCGCTCCCGGCCCGGACGAGCGCCGGTCACTCATTCGGCCTCGTGCTGATCGCGATGCTCGTGATCGCCACGATCGCAGGGCTACTCGTCGCTTTCTTCGCGGACCGTACGCGCCTGACCGAGGCAACGAGGTGGCGCGTGGGGGTGGCCTTGATCGTGGTCGTGGCCCTGATTCCGGTGGCCGGGCTTGGCGCGGCGGCGGCCTCCTCGCGCGGACTGACGGGCACGATCTCGCACGCCTGGAACCAGCTGACCTCGCCCAACTCGGGCGGTGAGGCTGACGTCCCGGGCCGCTTGCTGGCGCTTGGCTCGTCACGCGGTCGCTACTGGAACGAAGGCCTCGCGGTGGGCGAGCACCATCTTCTCGTCGGCGCAGGCGCGGGTGGGTTCGCGACCGCACACACGCGCTACTACACGAGCGGGCAAAACCTGTATGTCGAGCACGCCCACAGCTACCTGGTCGAGACATTCGCCGACTTCGGGCTTGTGGGGCTCGCGCTGACGATCGCCCTGCTGGTCGCGTGGGCGCTCGCGGCCGCGCGAACCGCGGGCTTGGGCCGTCGCGGACCGCCGGCCTCCGCATCCGCAGAGCGCGTGGGCATGGTCACGTTGCTCGCGACTGTGATCGTGTTCGGCCTTGGCTCGACGATCGACTGGACGTGGTTCATCCCCGGCGCCGCGCTGCCGGCTCTCGTCTGCGCCGGATGGCTGGCCGGGCGCGGTCCGCTCGATCAGACCGCCATGCGCTCGCGCTTGAAGGCCCCGTCCCCGGGCGCGATCTTCGCGCTCACGGGGATTGCCGTCGTCGCCCTCGCGATGTGTTGGGCGATCGCCCAACCGCTTCGCTCCTCGAACGCCGACGCGGCCGGGCTGACCGCGGCCATCAAGGGTCAGACCGGGACGGCGATCGCCGACGCCCGCACCGCTTTCAACGAGGACCCGGTGTCGGTCGACCCATTGTTCGAGTTGGCCGTGTTGGACCGCGCCAGCGGGGACAGCGCCGCGGCGCTGGCTGAACTGCGCAAGGCGGTCAGACTGCAGCCGGACAATCCCGAGACCTGGCTGGAGGAGGGCCAGCTGCTGCTCGAGCTTCACCGCCCAGCCGCAGCGCTGGCGCCACTAACCAAGGCGTCCGAGCTCTTCAAGGGCTCTACAGCCGCCGCGAGCGCGCTCGCGCAGGCGCGCGCGAAGCTGCGCTAAGAGACAGCGGCGGGCTCCTGATCGACCAGGAACTCGGGCAGGGGGCCGGGACCCTGAGCTTCCATGACCGACGTCAGAAGTCGCTCGTATTGGTCGGTCACCGCCTCCCAGGAGTAGTTGCCTGCCCGCTCTCGCGCGAGCCCACGGTACGTGTCCACCAGTTCCGGGTCGCCCAGCAAGCGCTCGAGCTGCGTCGCCAGGTCGCCGATCCCTGAGCGGCCCGAGAAATACAGACCCGCGTCGCCGACCGTCTCTGCATTCGGGCGGTGATCGTTTACCAGCACGCAGTTGCCGGCGGCCATCGCCTCGAGGATCACCGGGTGCGTCCCTCCAACCTCGGTCGGCGCGCAGAACAGATACGCATGACGTTGGAGCTCCCAATAGCCCTGGCCAAACACGTAGCCCGGAAACACGACGCGCGGGTCGGCCAAGCGCCACAGCTCGCGGATGTAGTCGTCGGCATACGGCGCACCGCCAACAATCACGAGCTTCATCCCGTGAGCCGCGGCGCTGCTGATGCGCGAGAACGCTTCGACCAGCAGGTGGGGATTGTTCTCCGGTACGAGGCGTCCGACGAACAGCACATAGCGGCAGGGCTCGAGCCCGAAGCGCTCGAGTATCTCGGTTCCGTCATAGCCAGGGTCCTCGACCCCGTAGGGCACGACCCCGATCTGCTGGCCGTAGCGTCGCGCGTAGACGTCCGCGACCGCGTGGCTGTCGGTTATCGCCTCGTTGGCCCAGCGCGGGGCCGTGCGTTCGGCGAAGCGCAGGTAGGCCTTGGCGAGCGCAGGCCATTTTCCGCGGTCCGAATCAAGCCCGTCGATGTTGATCACCGCAGGGATCGAGGCCCAGCGCGTGATCATGCAAAGCGGCGAGTTGCCGGCGATGAAGTACAGCGCCACGTCGGGCCGCATGACCCGAGCGGCGTGCACGGCCGAGAGCAGCGTGTGCACGAATGTGTCCAGGTACTTGTTCTGGACGGTTCGGATATGCACGAGCTCGGCGCCTTTGTAGTGGGGGAGCCGCGGGTCGACGACGTGCGGCCGGCAGTAGACGACGACCTGGTGGCCGCGCGCCGTCAGGCGCGAGGCGAGCTGCTCGACGGCGGTCTCGAAGCCGCTGTAGGAGGCGGGTATCCCGCGCGTGCCGAGGATCGCGATCTTCATCGGCCAGTGGCGCCAGAGACTACGCGGCTGCTCACACGCTGGCGCTCGCCAGCAGCAACCGTCTGAACCCCGGGGGCCCGGCGGCGGTCCTTACCTCGACGCCCTCGAACCCCGTCTGGGTGAGGGCATCCCGCAGCGAGGTTCGCGTGTATAGGTGAAGGTGGTCGCCGAACGGCTCGGAGAAGCGCTCGATCCCGTGCAGGAGGATCGACGCGCGGGGATGGTTCGGGGTCGTCAGGAGCAGCCTGCCGCCTGGACGCAGGACCCGCCGCGCCTCCGCAAGGAAGCGCTCGGTGTCAGCTACGTGCTCGAGGACCTCGCTGCACCACACCAGCGCGAATGCGTCGTCCTCGAACGGCAGCCGCCCCTCGATCTCCGTCAAGTGGAACTCGAGCTCTGGATGAGCTGAGTGTGCCCGCGAGAGCGCTGTCTCTGCCACCTCGACCCCGACCGCTGCGGTGCCGGCCTTTGCGAGCTCCGCGGTGAACACCCCTTCGCCGCACCCGAGGTCGAGCGCCCGATCGCCGGCACGGACGTGGCGGAGCAGAAAGCTCCGCCGCAGCGCGAAGTCGGGCGGGTCGAGCCGCATAGGCAGCCGTTCCCAAACCTGTTCGTAGTAGTCCTTAATCGCCTAGACCGTAGCCGGACGACGCGAGCGACCACAGAGGACTAGGCTAAGCCCCATGGGGGTGATCGAAGCAAAACCAATGACGGTTGCCTTCGACAGCCGACCGTGTAAGGAGACGCACGGCATCGGTCGTTACGCGCGCTGCCTGCTGGAAGCGCTCCGCGAACTCGTCGGCCATCGGGGCGAGATCCTCGAATCACCCCGACCGCAGCGCTGCGATGTCTTCCACACGCCGTGGATCGACGGCGCGCTGCTTCGCTCGCCGGTTCCGATGGTCGTGACTCTGCACGACCTCGTCCCGCTCAAGCGCCGAGGCGAGTACCTGCGCACGGGTCTGCGCTTCAAGCTGCGTTACCTGGCCGTCCAGCGAGCGGTGCGCGTGATCGTGCCGACGGCCGCGGTAGCCGACGATGCGATGACGACGCTCCAGATCCCAATCGACCGGCTCGCTGTCATACCCGAGGCACCGGCGCCGGCGTTCAGGCCCCGGCATGAGGATGAGGTTTCGGCGGTCCGGACGCGATTCGATCTCCCGGAGCAGTACCTGCTGTGCGTCGGCGGCATGATGACCCCGGATCCGCGCAAGCGGATCGCTGCGCTGGCCCGCACCAAGCGCTCGATGCCGCTCGTGCTCGCCGGCCCCACCTCACGGTGGGCACGCGAACTTCCCGACGTAACGTTCACCGGCGCAGTCTCAGACGACGAGCTCGCAGCGATCTACACCGGGGCGCACGCGCTTGTGTTTCCGAGCGATGAGGAAGGCTTTGGCTTGCCGCCGGTCGAGGCGCTCGCGTGCGGCACGCCGGTCGCCGCATGTGACCTGCCTGCGTTCCGCGAGGTCCTAGGCGAGCGCGTGTCGCTGTCCGCGGTTCACGATCTCCAGGGCCTGATTCGCGCCGCCGAGGCGCTCCGGCGTCCGGCTCTCGAGCCGCCGCCCTGGAGCTGGCAGGACGCGGCCGCAGCGACCTGGGACGTGTACGACGACGCGCTCGCCGCTCCGGCTAGGTGGCGCGGCGCTCAGTCGAAGCGCGGGCGCGGCTTGCCTTCGTCGTAGCGTTCGAGCCCGTCGTCGGGAATCGGCTCCCAGGCGCACGCATAGGCGACGTACGCCCTGAAGCTCGGCCTCACGCCCGGGTCCTCGTCGAACGCGCTCATCCGGATGCTCATCTGGTTCTCGTCGTCGGGATTGCGGCTGAACAGATGGGCGCCGCATTCGCCGCAAAAGCACTTCGCAAAGCCGCTGTCCGGAGGGCGCCAGCACTTCAAGCGATCCTCGCCGCTGCTCAGCCGGAAGGTGCGACCATCGACCCTCGCCTGGGCTGAGGCCGCCGTTCCAGTCCGTCGCTGACAGCGGGTACAGTGGCAATAGCCTGCGGTGCTGGGCGGCTCGGTTAGCTCGAACCGGACGGCCCCGCACAGGCAACCTCCCGTCAGCATGCGATCAATGGTAGGGGGCCGATGAGTCTCCGGGCTGCCGGCGGTCTAATCAGCCAATGAACGCCATCGAAACCAAGTCGCTTACCCGCACTTTCAAGGGCGGGATCGAGGCAGTGCGCGGGATCGATCTCGAGATCCGGCGCGGCGAGGTATTCGGTTTCCTGGGTCCCAACGGCGCCGGCAAGACGACCACGGTCCGGATGCTTTGCACGCTCTTGCCACTGACCTCCGGCGAGGCTCGCGTCGCCGGCCTCGACGTGGTTCGCCAGGCCGCCGACGTGCGGCGCCGTATCGGCGTCGCGCTTCAGGAGATCGGGCTCGACCCCGCCCAGACGGGCCGCGAGCTGCTCGAGCTGCAGTGCGGCCTGTACGGGATCACCGGCCAGCGGGGCCGCGAGCGCGCTCGCGAGCTGCTCGAGCTCGTCGGATTGACGGACGCCGCCGACCGGCGCACCAAGACCTATTCCGGCGGGATGAAGCGCCGCCTCGATCTCGCGAGCGGGCTCGTTCACTCGCCCGAGGTCCTGTTCCTCGACGAGCCGACGACGGGGCTTGACCCCGCCTCGCGTCTGACGGTGTGGGACGAGGTCCGGCGCATCAACGCAGGCGGCGCGACGATCTTCCTGACCACCCAGTACCTCGAAGAGGCCGACAAGCTCTGCGACAGGCTCGCAATCATCGACGACGGCGAGATCGTCGCCGACGGCACCCCCGCCCAGCTCAAGGCCGGAATGGGTCACGACGTGGTCTCCGTATCGCTCAACGGCGCAGACCCGGCAGCCACGCGTGAAGCGCTCTCAGGCCTCGGCGGACTGGAGCGGGTCGTGGAGGAGACGGGCGCACTCGCGCTCTACGTCACAGATGGCGCGTCATCGATCGCCGAGATCGTGCGGCGGCTTGACTCCGAGCGGATCAACGTCGGGGCGATATCGGTCTCGCGCCCCTCGCTCGACGATGCCTTCCTGAAAGCGACCGGACGGCGGCTCGAGGGCGCTGAGGGGGCCGAGGAGACAGAGCAATGACCGAGGTGCTCTTGCTCGGCCGCCGGGCGACGCGGGAGATCGTGCGCTTCCCGGAGGCGACCATCCCGACGCTGTTCATCCCGCTGTTCTTCCTGGTCGTCAACATCGGCCAGGTCTCGAAGACGTTCCCGTCCTCCACCCCATTCCTGCACGGTCAGGGCTACGTCGCCTTCCAGCTGCCGGTGTCGCTCATGTTCGCCGTCGCCACCGCCACCTCGGGGCTCGCGCTGGTGACCGAGATCGACCTCGGCTATTTCGACAAGCTGCTTGTGGCGCCGATCCGCCGCTCGTCGCTGATCTTCGGCCGCCTGGCAGCCGACCTCGTGCGCGGCATTCTGGGCTCGGCGCTCGTGCTGCTGATCGGGATCGCACTCGGGGCCCGTGTCGAGAGCGGAGTCCTCGGCGCGGTCTTGATCGTTCTGCTCGCGGCGCTGTTCGGGGTCGCATACGCCGGCTTCGGAATCCTGATCGCGTTGCGGACGCGCAACGTCCAGGCGACCCAATCGAGCTTCCTGCTGTTCTTCCCGCTGCTGTTCCTGACGCCGAACTTCGTCCCGTTCGACCGGCTGTCCTCGCTGATGGAGACGCTCGCCAGAATCAACCCGGTCAGCTACGTCATCGTCGGGCTGCGCTCGCTGGTGATCAACGGCTGGGATGCGGGGCAGATCGGCGTCTGCATCGCCGTGATCGCGGGGCTCGGCGCCATTTTGACGGCGCTGTCACTGCGCGCGATCGCGACCTACGATCGCTGAGCGACTAGCGGCTCTCGAGCATCAAGGTCACCGGCCCGTCGTTGAGGAGCTCGACAGCCATGACCGCTCCGAACACCCCGCGCTGCGCCCCGAGGCGCTCACAGAAGCGCTCGTACAGTGCCTCGGCCCGCTCGGGCGGGGCGGCGTCGATATAGCTCGGCCGGTTGCCGCGCCTGGTGTCGCCGTAGAGCGTGAACTGGCTGACGCAGAGCACCTCGCGCTCGCCAAGCGGCTCGTTCATGCGCCCGTCACCGTCCGGGAAGACGCGCAGCGCGCGAACCTTGTCGGCGAGCCAGTCGGCGTCCTGCTCGCTGTCCTCGCGTCCGACGCCGAGCAGCACCAAAAGGCCGGCGCCAATCTCGGCCCGCGTCTGACCCTCGACGCTGACCGACGCGCGGGTCACGCGCTGTACCAGGGCCTTCACGCTTAGAGGTCGCGCAGCTCCGTCGCCACCCGCTCGGGGGCGACGATATTCAGGTGCAGGCCCGCGCCGAGCTCGAGGCCCGCGAGGTGCGTGAGGCGCGGGAGGATGTCGATCCGCCAGCAGAAGGCCTCGGCGCCGCGGGGAGCGGTCCGCACCCACAGGTTGAGCGGGGGGCTGGCGCCAAGCTTCACGGCGAGCCGGCGCAGCGCCTCCACGAGCATCCCGGCGCCGGCTGGTCCCTCGTCCTCGTAGCGATCACGCGGCGCGCGGGGCGCGATCATCAACTCGTAGGGAACCCGCGAGGCGTACGGCGCGAGCAGGACGGCCTCGTCGTCGATCGCGACGACTCGCTCGCGTCTGCGGACCTCCTCCTGGACGAGATCGGCGAGCAGGTTGCCGCCCATCGTGCTCGTCGAGTAGGCGCTGAAGCGCTCGCGCTCGCGGGCGAGCGCGGCCGGAACAAAGTCGAGCGCGTAGAGCTGGGCGTGTGTGTGGGGCAGCGAGGCGCCGGCCTCGAGTCGCTCGTTGACGATCAGGTGGACGTATGCCGCGTCGGCGTGTACGCGCATCCGCTCGCGCCAGACGTCGACCGCGCGGGCGACCTGGGCCGGCTCGAGGTCAGACAGCGAGCCCACCGGGTCTGGGGCGTTGACGATCACCTCGTGGGCACCGAGCGCGGGGGCCGAGAAGAACAGGTCGCGCGATGGGTTGGAGCCCGGATGTGGCTGAGGCTCCTGGGGTGCCTCACCGGCGCCCAGCGCCGGATACAGGTTCGGGACCACGCGCACGGTCCAGCCCGGAGAGTCGGAGGCGCCACCATCCGGTCGGACCGCATACACCTCGGGTGGAGTTCGGTCTTCGTGGCCTTCCAGGAAGGGGTCGGTTTCGGGATCGATCGAAGGCGACGGCGGCGCCTTCAGCTCGCCGCCCGGTCGTCCGACCCGCGCTCCGGCGATGATCGTGCGGTGGCCGGTCAGCGGGTCGATGCGCAGCTCGGGCGCAGCCGCGGCAATCGACGCGCTCAGAGCACCTTCTCCATCGCGACGTGCTCGATCCCGGCTTCCATGAAAGCGCGGCCGCGCGCCCTGTAGCCGGTGCGCTCGTAGAGCTCGCGGGCGTACGTCTGGGCGTGGAGCACCAGGCGACGCGCGCCCGCGGCACGCGTCTCGGCGTCAGCGAGCGCGAGCAGCGCGGTCGCGATTCCGTGCCGCCGAGCATCCGCGCGCACCGCCAGGCGGCTGAACTGCACGGTCTGGCCGACCTTGAGCAGACGACACGTGGCGACGAGTTCCTCTCCGGCGACCGCCGCGAGGTGGATTCCGTCCGCGTCGCGGCCATCGAGCTCCTCGTACTCGGGGACGCCCTGCTCGATGCAGAACACGTCGTGGCGCAATGCGAGCGCAGCCTCCATCTCCCGATCGCCCTGGACACGCCGCACCTGGTAGGAGAGGACGGACATCTCCCGAGAGAGTGCCACACGGCCGATTGCTTAAATACCCGCTATCCTCCTTTTCGCAAGGGCGAGGGGGAATCGCTTTTAGAGAGACGACTCTTCGCCGGCTCGGCGGATGCCGGGTTTCTTGAGCCGCTAGTCGCATACCCGCGGCTCCTCATCCAGACGCAACCTTCGAATCCATGGGTGCCATCGCCCCGTTTCCTAGTCCTGCCGCGATTGCGCGCGCGGAGCTATTCACGCGCGAGCGCTTCGTCTACGAAGGCGAATCGCTCGAAGACGCGCTCGCTCCGGGCGGCCCACGTCGCGCGGCGCTCGAAGAAGCGCTAGCCGAGCTGGACGAGGGCGCCAAGCAGCCCTCGATCGAGTGGCGGCGCCAATTCTCGCTGTTGTTGGGGCTCGAGCGGCTCCTGTCCGAGGAGGCGCCACACCTCGCCGACGGGACCGTGCTGTCGGCCCACCAGGTCGACGCGCTGTCGGGCACGCTGACCGCCCTGCTCGCCGAGGCTCAGCGCAACGGAACGGGCAACGGCAACGGTGCGGTGACGGAGCCGGTCCAGCTCGCATCGGCGGCGATTCCGGGCGAGGAGGAGGACGACGAGGAGAACGGCGACGAGGACGAGGAGCCGCAGGACTGGCAGGAAGTCGAGCTCGATGAGGACGTTGAGATCGACGAGGCACCCGAGGATCCCAACGCCGACCGCCGCTTCTGGTTCGAGCACGCGACCGGCGCCGGTAAGTCCGTCGCCGCACTCGGCTTTGTGGAAGCGTCGCGCACCGGCGGGATCCTGATCCTCACCCACCGTCGCAACCTCGTTGACCAGTTCAATGGCGAGCTGCGCGATCGCGGCTACCGCGACCGGATCCACGCACCGCTCCTCAACGGCGCGGTCGCGCCCGAGAACGTTGTCGGACCGGTGACCGTCGAGACCTACCAGTGGTTCGTGCGTAACGCGGACAAGATCTCCGACGCCTACACGATCGTCATTTGCGACGAGGCGCACACCGCGCTCGGCGAGAAGACCTCCGGCGCTATCCGCAGCTGGTCGGGCCCGATCTTCATCGGCATGACTGCCACGGGCGCGCTCATTGCACGGCACGTCACCGATCTGTTCCCCACGCAGACCTCGCGCTTCGATCTCGCCCAGGCGGCGCGGCGCGGCGTGATCGCGCCACTGCGCTGCATCCGCATCCCGCCTGGCCCCGGCGTGCGGACGATCGCCAAAGTCCCGCTTCGGCGGGGCGAGGTCGACACCGAGTTCGATCAGGAGATGCTGGCCGAGTTGCTGGACCAGACCCCCTTCAACATGGCAATCGCCGACCTCTACAAGACTCGCTTCAACGGCGTTCCAGGGATCCTGTACGCGGCCGGCGTACGCCACGCCTACAACGTCGCAAAGGCCCTCCGCGAAGTCGGCATGAAGGCTCAGGCGGTCTCGGGCGAGACGCCCAAGCGCCAGCTGGCGCGGATTCTGGCCGAGTTCGAGTCGGGCAAGATCGACGTGCTCGTCAACGCGATGCTGCTGGCCGAGGGCTGGAACTCGCCGCGCGCGACGATCTGTATGCACCTCGCACCGACGGCATCAAAACGCGTCTATCAGCAGCGCGTCGGTCGCGTCACGCGCCGCGCGCCCGGCAAGGAGGCCGGGATCGTGATCGACTTCGTGCACCCGGCGACCAAGCACGACGATCCGGTCGTGACGCTCCATTCGCTGCTCGACCGCGATGTCTACCGCGGCGGCGCGATCGTCGTCGGCCCGGTCCGCCGGGGCCGTGGGCGCCGGGTCCGCGTCGAGCGCCGCGTGCTGCCGGTGACGCCCGACCCCGAGCGCCGGGCGGAAGTCTTTGAGCGAGAGCTGTGGCGGATCGCGGTCGAGCATCTCGACTATGGCGAGCAGCACGTCTGGGCCGCACTGGCCGGCGCGCGCGTCGCGCCCAACGGCTGGCGCCGAGCCAAGGCGATGCTCCACTTCGATCGCTCGGGCGAGCTCAAACGCCGCTATCTGCTGACCGCCGTGCAGCGCAACCGCAACGCGCAGCTGCGTTTGAGAGCGCTGCAAGAGATCGCGGCCGCGCGCGACGCCGAGGCGTTCGACACCGCGATCGACATCATGGCCGCCTGGCCGCGCGACGAGCGTCGCGAGGGAGTCAAGATCATGCTTCAGGCGCTCGCCGAGCGCCGCATCGGCCGCCGCGACCAGGCGAACGCCTGGATCTGGCGGATGGCCGAGTACACACGCGAAGTTCACGAGGAATACGCGGTCCAGCGCTGGCCTGAGACCAAGCGGCTGCTGGGCCTGCTGGTCAACTCGAGCGGACCCGCACATGCCCGCAATGCGCGCCGCCTCGTGCACGCCTCCCGCAAGGAGGACCGCCGCCTGTCTGCCGCGCTGCTCGCTGCCGCGCTGGCGCACACACCAGAGGCCGAGGAGGCGCTGCGGGGCGCACGGACGCGGCTGGCGCGCAAGCCGGCGGCGTTGGCTCGCGAGCTACTGCGGAACTTCCCCAAGGGGCGGCGCGGGGGCAAGGGGCGGCGGCGGAGGAGCAAGACGGACACTTCGCCGCCGGCCGAATCGCCGCGCCGCAAGGTCGAAACTCAGCAGCAGGCCGAACTAACGCGAGGCGATTCGGACGGCAACGAAGGTCCGCCCTCGGCCGAGCCGCCCCTTGCTGCGCCTGAGCAGGACGGCGCCGAAGAGGCGGCTTAGAGTCCGAGGCGGCTCGGCAACTCCGGGTCGCTCGCCAATGCGTCTCGCGCCGCCTGGCGGCCGAGTTCGTAGACGCGCGGCAGCGCCTTCCACTCCATCAAACCGACGTCGTCAACCCGCGGCGCGATCACGAGCTCCGCATGCAGCCGGGCGGCACTGACCGTGTTACTCGCGCCAATGGTCATCGTCCGCACGATCGTCTCGCCTAGCGTCGGGATCTCGGCTTCGCTGCCGGTCAACAGCCGTCGCAGCGGTCGCTCGAGCCGTGCTCTGAGAGGCCGATGCGCTGCGCGGAACTGCCCGGTGCGCCCACTGACGTCGATCGCGATCACTGGGCCCTCGCCCGAGCGGACCATTGTGGCGACCGGCAGGTTGTCGAGAACGCTGCCGTCGACGAGCACCTGCCCGTCACGGGCCACCGGTGGAAACACCCCTGGAATAGCAAGGCTCGGGTAGACAGCATCGACCACCCTGCCGGTGCGGTGGACCACCGGTTCGCGGGAGACCAGGTCACAGCTGACGCAGAAGAAGCGCAGCGGCAGCTCTTCGATTCGCCGCTCACCGAACGAGTTTCGCAGCCCGCGTCGCGTCTTTGCGCCCCGGATCAGCGAATACGCGGGCGGCACAAAGTCGTTGCTCGGGTTGCGCTCGACAAACCCTGCCTCGAGCTCGCTGCGGACCCAATCGAAGCTGAAGCCGGCGGCGACCGCGGCCGCCACGAGCGAGCCGAGGCTGACGCCGGCGAGGCGGTCGAACGTGACGCCGGCCGAGGCGAGCTCCTCGAGTGCGCCGAGGTGTGCGAACGCCCGCGCGCCGCCACCGGATAGCACGACGCCGACCGCCTTTCCCGCGAGCCGCCGGGCGGTGCGCTCGAGCGCATCCGCGAACGGGACGGACTCGCCGAGGACCTGGGCCTCGCGCGGCTCGAGCTCGTTGAGGACTGCGGCCGACACTCGCGGTCCGGTCACGAGCAGCTCGCACCCACGCAGCGCGTCGGCGGCCTTGAGCCAGGAGGAATCCGGCACCCCGCTCGTGAGCGCAAGCACGAGGTCTGCCTCGCGGACGCACAAGTCCGTCCAGTCGTCTCCCGGTGTCCCGCAAGTGGCCAGCACGACACGGTCGTTATCTCGCTCCGCCCCATCGATCGTGGATAGCTCTCCTTCCCAGAGAGTGGCGACCGTGCCGTGATCTGAGAGCGCTCGCGCGAGTGCGCTCGCGACCTCGGCGGTTGGCGCCATGGGGTCTAGGCCGACCAGCGCGATCGCCCGCGGCGGGGACGCGGCAACGATCGGCGTGCGGCCGGCAGCGAGCTGCGCGCCCATAGCTCGCATCAGGCCGAGCGCAAAGCTCGGAGCCTGCTGGATCAATGACTCGAACTCGGGGCGGCCCAGCTCGAGCAATTCGACGTCCCCCCGCGCGCGGGCCGAGGCCGTGCGTAGCGGGCCGAGCTCGCCCAGCAGGTCGCCCCGGCGTAGCAGCCTCAGGAGCGTCTCCGGCGGTCCCTCGTCGATCACCTCGACGCGACCGCTGCGCACGATGAAGAGGCTCTCCGCGTCCTCCCCCTCGCGCAGGATCCAGCGCCCGACGGGCACGCGGACTTCTCGCAGCTGGTCGGCGACCTGCTCGATCAGCTCGTCCGGCAGCCCCGTGAGCACGGGAACGTTCCGTAAAAACGCTGCGGTCCGCATCAGCGACCCCCGATGATTGCCCCGAAATTACGCATTTTTGCGTATTGATCAGTGTATGCTGCGCCGCTACAAAGAAGGGGGCCCCACGGTTGGGGGCGACGGCAACCGGGACTAGTAATGGATATTCGGGGGCATATTTCGCATCTTCTGCGCGCCGCGCTGCTCGCGGGCGTTGTGCTCGGCGCGCTGTGGGCCGCTCCGGCATCGGCGCTCCTCGGCAGCGGCCCGAAGTGGCTGACGCAGTCGCAGCTGACCGGCACGGGCCCGGTGAGCGGCGTCCAGGTGGCGACCGACAGCCAGGGCGACGCGCTCGCAGTCTGGATCGACGGCGCCGGCGCGGTCGACTTCTCCTACCGGGCGGCAGGCGGCGGCAACACCTTCTCGAGCCCAGCAGGGATCACGGGCTCGGGCGTGGCGCCGAGCAACCTCCATCTTGCGATGGACCGAGCCGGCGACGCGGTTGCGGTCTGGGACGAGAACGGAAACACCGTGTGGGCGGCGCCGTTCTCGCTCTCGAACACGTCCTCATTCGGGACCCTCGTCAACGTTGCCGGCACGGTCGCCAACCCGGCGACGTCGCCCGACGTCGCGATCTACAACGAGAACGGCAGCGGCTTCGCACCCAACGCCGAGATCGTGTGGATCGACAACGACTCGGGCGCCCACCACATCCTCCAGGGCCGCTATTTCGACCTATCTGGCACTCTAGGCGCAGTCCAGCCGCTCACCAATGACTCCGAGCCCGACGTCGCCAACCCCCAGGTCGTGCTCGACTCGGCAGGGAATGCGATCGCCGCCTGGCAGCAGTCGGACGGCACCAATGTCCTGATCGAATCGGAGGTCAAGCCGGGCGGGCCGTCGGGTGGGTTCGGTGGGCCCAGCTTCAGGACCGCGCGGTCGAGCGACGGCACGGACGCCGCCGACGTCCGGCTCGGCGGCGACAACGCCGACGGGACTCTGCCCAATGCGGGCGGCGTGACCGTTGTCTGGGACGACAGCGGAGGGGCCGTCGACGCCGCCTACATGCCGCTCGGGAACACGAACTGGAACCCAACCCAGACCGAGGTCGGCGCCGGGACGCTCCCGGCGGTCGCGATTGACGGATTAGGCAACGCTTACGCCGTGTGGCAGACCTCGGGGGGCCTCATCGACGCCGCCGCGCTCGAGGCCGGCGCCGTGCCCCCCCAGCAGTTCGGAGCGAGCCAGCAACTCTCGGCCAACGGCCACGCCTCCGCCAATGCCCAGATCGGTTCGGAGACAAACAACGAGACGATCGCCGTGTGGCAGGACACCACTGTCGGCCAGATCGACGGCGCCGTCCAGACAACGCCCCAGTTCCCGGTCTCGTTCGGCGCCGCCGCTGAGGTCAACTCGACGTCGGGAGGCTCGCCCGCGAGTCCGTCGGTCGCGGTTGCCTCGACTGGCGATGCGGTCGCCGGCTGGCAGCAGGCGGCTCAGGCACAGATGGCGGGTTACGACAACGGACCGCAGTTCCACCATGTACAGATCCCCAACGCACCGTACGCGGGCCACCCCGTGACTTTCTCGGCGCACGTCACCGACGTGTGGTCGACGCTCCCCGGCAGTGGTAGCGCGTGGACGTTCGGCGACGGCGGCAACGGGACCGGCAACCCTGTGACACACACGTATACGTCCACCGGCGTGCTATCGCCAGCGACGCTCGCGGTCACAGACTTAGCCGGCGTCCAGGGACCCGTCCAGAGCGGGCCCGTCACGGTCGGCACACAGCCGGCGGCCGTACCAGGGGGCCTGTTCCAGCTCGACTCACCGAACGATTGCGTCACCGGCTGGACCTGGGGGTGCGGGACGCTGCTGTCGGGCGATCCGACGAACGCAGACTCTCAGACGGCCGTCAGCCCGGACGGCAAGAACGTCTACCTGGTCGACTCTGTCCGGCAGTGTGAATGAGTTTTCCCGTAACTCGGGTACTGGCGCGCTCATGAGCATTGGCTGCCAGGCCCTCCCGGGGACCGGCGCGAGCGGTTGCACACAGGACCCAAGCAGCGGCCTCAACGGCCCGGCGGGCGTCGTTGTCAGCCCGGACGGCAACAACGTGTATGTGATCGGCCGGCTCGACGCGGCGATCGCATGGTTTTCGCGTAACCCGAGCACGGGCGCGCTGACCTACGAGTCGTGCATCGCGAACGCGAACGATCCCGGCAGCAGCTGCCCCGGCTCCGACCAAACCGCCGTCGGCCTCGACACGCCGTACGGCATCACGGTCTCCCCCGACGGCAAGAACGTCTATGTGGCGTCGATCGGCAATGGCGGCCAAGTCGCGGTGTTCGACCGCAGCACGTCGACCGGCGCTCTGACGCAGCCGGCCGGGGATTGCATCAGCGGCACGGGCGGCACAGGGTGCAACGTCAGTAACGCCGACGGGTTCAACGGCGACGCTTTCGGCGTGATCGTCAGTCCGGACGGCGGCAACGTCTATGTAGCCGCAGGCGGCACCACGGCCGACCACGAGGGCGCGATCGTCGAGTTCTCGCGTAATCAAATCACTGGAGACCTCAGCCAGCTGGCTGTCCCGAACGACTGCATCGGCGCACCGTCGTTCGGCGCAGGCCAGTCGAGCGGCTGCTCCGACAATCAGAGCTCCGACGTGGACGGAAGCGAGGACCTGGCGATCAGCCCGGATGGCAAGTATCTGTACGCCAACTCAAACCACAACGACTCCGTGATTGAGCTGAGCCGTAACACGTCGACCGGAGATCTCGCCCAAGTCGGCTGCGTCGGCGCCCAGAGCGGCTGCGCGAGCGTGACTGGCCTCCCTTCCGGGAGCGCCCCGCTCGGCGTCGCTGTCAGTCCGGATGGCGCGAACCTGTACGTGGGCACGAGCTTTAGCGGCTTCAGCGTCGGCAGCGCCGTGGTGGCGTTCGCGCGCAATGTGAGCACCGGCCTGGTGACCCAGCTGCCCGCGCCGTTCGACTGCATCACCAGTCTCACTTCCGGCTGCGGGCAGACCGGGGCGACAGGCCTATTCGATGCGCGGCGCCTGACCGTCAGCCCCGATGGTAAGAACGTCTACGTTGCCGGCCAGACTGCGCAGGCTATCGCCGTGCTATCGCGCGTCCTCAATGCCGACCTCGCGCTCGGCGTCTCAGGCGCCCCACCAAACGCCACCCAAGGCGCCAACTTCACCTACACGTACACGATCACGAACAATGGACCGGCCGACGTCGCCGATCCGACATTCACTCTGGCGCCGTCGTCGCTTCTCTCGGGCGTGAGCCTCGTTCCCTCGCAGGGGAGCTGCGCAGGCGACACCTGCCACCTCGGGCGCATCTTCGCCGGCTCAAGCGCGACCATCGCGGTTCCCGTGACCGCAGCCTCCACCGGCAACGCCACGACGACTGCCGCGGTCCAGCCCTCGAGTGAGGTGAGCGACCCCAACCTCGCCAACAACAGCGCCTCGAGCACGACCACGATCCAGTCGGTGCAGCCACCGCCTGGCGGCGCTCTGGGCCCGCCCGTGCTCCACAAGACCGCCAACGCCTACCCGGTCGCGGGCAAGGTCTACGTCAAGCTCCCCGGCACGAACAACTTCATCCCGCTCTCCGAGGCCAAGCAGCTCCCGGTCGGCACCGTGGTCGACGCCCGCCATGGAACGATCGAGCTGGTGTTCGCCAAGCCCGGCGGCGGCACGATGACCGGCGAATACTGGGGCGGCGAGTTCACCTTTACCCAGGCAGCCAACGGGCACGTCACGATCACGCTCATCGGCCCGCTCGGAGGCAAGTACACCAGCCGCAAGGGGCCAATCGCGATCGTGGCCCGCGGCCGACCCGGCCGCTCGCTCTGGTCAAACGTCCACGGCAACTTCACCACCCGCGGCCACGCTTCCTCAGGTAGCGCACGCGGCACCGAATGGCTGACGCAGGACTACCGCAACGGAACGAAGATCACCGTCACGCGCGACGTAGTGCTCGTCACCAACCTAAAAACCCACAAGACACAACACGTCCACGCCGGCCACAGCGTCTTCATCGGCGGGTAAAGACGGCCTTGGCCACCCTCGCTAGCCCGAGCCTCCCTCCACTCGCCCAAGAGTTGCACATGTTGGCGTATCGATCGGAGTAGGATCCCCTACGACAAGGGGGCCCAGGGTTAGGGGCGACGTCAACCGAGACCAAGGAGTGTTTCGAATCCATCGGGGGCATAGGCGGTACCTCATGCGTTGGGTGCTGGTCGCTTGCGTTCTGGGCTGCCTGGCCGCCCCGAACGCGAGCGCGACCGGCGGGCCGACGTGGCTGAGCAGCGCGACCGCGCTTTCCGCATCCGGGCAAAATGCATTGCGAACCCAGGTGGCGATGAGACTCGACGGATGTGTCGCGTCTGGGTCCGGAACGGTGCGATCGAATACTCGTACCGAGCCGCCGGCGGCTCGAACAGCTTCACCGCCTCGACGCAGATCCCCTCCTCTATCGCGAACGGCAACGCCCCGGCCCTCGCAATGGACTCGAACGGCGACGCAGTCGCGGTTTGGCAGTCGACCGGCGGCGTGGGCGCCGGAACGATCCAGGCTGCCAATCTGGGGGCCGGAAGCGGCACCTTCGGTACGGCGCAGAGCTTGCCCGGATCCAGCGATTCCCAGACCGGGGTCGCAATCGACGGTCACGGCAATGCGACGGCCGTGTGGCTGAACACCGCCGGCGCAACCGGTCGTGGCCACCGACTATCACCGCCGGCAGCTACGGCTCGGAGGTCGACATACTCGGCGAGCAACGTGGCGGGCGCGACCAACCCGCAGGTGGCGATGGACGCCTCATCAGCGGGACGGGCGACACGCTCGTCAGCTGGGAGGCGACCAACGGCACCAACACAGTGGTGCATACAGCACGCAGCCTTGCAGCTACGCCGACGACGTTCAACGCGCTCGCCACCAACGCCTCAGCGGCGCAAGTTCGAACTCCCGGTAGCGATGGACCTAACGGCGAGCCGCCGTCGTCTGGCAGGACAGCGCCAACACGATCAGCGCTAACTACATGCCCGCATCGAGCACCACCTCCGTCTCGCCAACTTTCAAGGGCACAGACGTCCAGACCGACGCGACCCACCCCCCACGATCCGGTCTTGCCTCGATCGAGCGCAAGTGTATCTGGCATGCTTCACTCCACGCACGAACACCACCTCACGCCGCACCGCCCGCGGCGACTTCAGCTCGCGACGCCGGCTCTTCCGCGCGCAACGCCGCTCCCGGCACTTAGCTCGGATCCGAACGGGACGTGATCGCTGGATGCTCGACAGCACACACGCCGAACATCGTCGTGCCAACAACCCTCGGGCAGGCGTACGCAGCCCGGCATCAGTCTGGTTCGGCCCTCGGCGCCGGTGCGGGCCTCAGCCCTGCGCCGGCATGCTACGTGGTCGTATTCGACGGCTCGAACTTCATCGCGCAGCGCTCGCTACGACAGCCGCGTTCCCTGCCTTCATCCCCCAAGCCCTACGGGCCACGCGTCACTCTCGTCCAGCCGGTGACAGACGTGTGGTCGACGGTACCGGTCGGGAACTACGCTTGGAACCTGGGCGACAGCAGCACGCCGTCCGGCAACCCGGTTTCGCACGCGTACTCGTCGACTGGGTCCAAATCGGTGTCGCTGACTGTCACCGATGTGGTCGGTGTGAACGGACCCGTTCAGAGCGGGACACTGAACGTCAGCATCAGCCCGCGGCCGTGCCCGGCGGCCTGTTCCAGCTCGACTCGCCGAACGATTGTGCAAGCGGCGTCGGTTGGGGATGCGGAACCCAGCTTTCGTTCCCGACCGGGTTTGCCTACCAGCCGGCAGTCAGCCCAGACGGGAAGAACGTCTACTTCGCGACCCTGCCGGCAGCCTGGGCGTGTTTTCGCGCGACGCGAGCACGGGCGCCCTCACCGGCTCGAGCTGCGTGACTAACGCCGCCAGCCGTTGCGCGACGAACAGACGTCCCGGTCTCAGCCGGCCGGCCGGAGTCGCCGTCAGCCCACGGCAAGAACGTGTCGTGATCGGGCAGGGAGACAACGCCGTCGTGGCGTTCGCAGTACGATCACCGGCGCGCTCACCTTCCAGTCCTGCATCGGCGAGGGCTGGCTCAAGCTGCCCCAACACAGACCGGCGGTCGGGCTCGACACGCCATATGGGTGGCTGTCTCGCCCGACGGCAAGAACGTGTACGTGACCTCGAACGGCAACGAGCGGCGAGCTGGCAGAGTTCGACCGCAACCCGAACACCGGCGTGCTCACGCAGACGCGGCTCAGAACTGCTTCACCGGCGTCGGCCGTCTCCGGCTGCAACGTCACGAACGTCGCCGGGATGACGGACACCGTCGGCGTGGCGTCAGCCCCGACGGCAACGACGTCTACGTCGAGGCCGGCGGGACAGCCAGCCCGGGCGACGTCGCCCAGTTCTCCCGCAATGCCGTTGCCGACAGCCTCAGTTCGATCGGCTGCGTCGGCACCGCGTCGCGGTCTGCAGCCGGCGGCTCGGACATCAATGGCACCGAGGACTTGGCGATCAGCCCCGACGGCAGGTTCGCCTACGTCAACTCCTTTTCCGGCCATGCGCGTCGTCGAGCTGAGCCGCAACGCGTCGACGGGCGCGCTGTCGCAGATCGGCTGCGTCACTGCGGACCTCAGCGGTTGCCAACTAACAACGCCACAGGCATCTTCAATCCACTCGGCGTCGCGATCAGTCCCGACGGCGCCAACCTCTACGTGAGCGGCGCTCAAGGTGGCGGCGGAACGGAGCCGAGGCCGCATTCGCTCGCAATCCGACCACGGGGCTGCTGACCCAGCTCGCGTCGCCGTTCGATTGCATCACGGTCAACACGAACGGCTGCGGTCAAGTCGGCGCTACCGGGCTCAACGGCGCACGACGAGTCGTCGTCAGCCCCGACGGCAAGAACGTCTACGTCGCCGGACAGAACGCGGCGCGATCGCCGCGCTTCGCCCGCTCGCCTGCAACGCAGACCTCGCGCTGAGCGTCAGCGGCGCGCCTTCGAACGCCACCCAGGGCGCCAGCTTCTCCTACACCTACACGGTCACCAACAACGGACCGGCCACCGTCGCCAACCCGACACTCACTCTGGCGCCATCATCGCTGATCTCGGCGTGGCCTCGTCTCCTCGCAGGGAAGCTGCTCCGGCGGCACCTGCCACCTCGGGCGCATCCTCGCTGGATCAAGCGCAACTATCGCGGTTCCCGTCACCGCCGCGTCGACCGGCACCGCCACGACGACAGCCACCGTGCACGCCCTCGCTCGAGGTCGTCGATCCGAACCTGCGGCCAACAACTCAGCGTCTCGAGCACGACCACGATCCAGACGCCGTCGCCGCCGCCGGCGGCGCGCTGGACCCGCCCGCTTCCCAAGAGCACCAACGCATCCCCCGTCAAGGGCCAGGTCTTCGTCAAGCTCCCCGGCACAACGACTTCGTCCCGCTCTCGCAAGCCCAGCAGCTGCCCGTCGGAACCGTCGTCGACGCCAGGCAGGGCACCGTCAAACTCGTGTTCGCCAAGAAGGGCGGCGGCACGATGACCGGCGAGTACTGGAAGGGCGAGTTCACATTCACCCAAGCCAAGAACGGGCACGTCACCGTCACGCTCGTCGGCCCCCTCGGTAACACCACGGCTCACGCGCCGATCGCGATCGTGGCCCGCGGCCGACCCGGCCGCTCGCTGTGGTCAAACTGCCACGGCAACTTCACCACCCGCGGACACGCCGCCTCGGGCAGCGCACGCGGCACCAAATGGCTGACCCAGGACTACGCGAACGGAACACGGATCACCGTCACCAGCGATGTCGTGCTCGTGACAAACCTCAAGACCCACAAGACGCAACTCGTCCAGGCCGGACACAGCGTCTTCATCAAGGGATAATGGCCGGTCCAAGGATGAGACGAACCGTTGCAAGTCGGCTGCGTCGAGAGGCGTTGCACCTGGTCGTTTCATCGATGGTCGCGCTCGGTGCCGGTGCGGGCCTGACGACCGCGCTGGCAGCTACAGCAAACGCGTCGATCACCGGGACGTGGAGCGTCACGGGGCCCTCGCCGTTGGCGCCGCAGACGTGGTCGATCAGCGAGTCGCCGTCAGGGTCGCTGTCGGGGACAGCAAGGGCCGCCTCTGGGCCGTTCGCATCGATCAGCGGCAGCGTCACCGGCAGCAGCGTAACCGTCGTCACCACCTACACGAGCGTCAGCTATACGGCCACATTCACCGGCGCCATTGGCGTCAGCGGCACCACCATGTCAGGCAAATGGTCGGACACCAACGGGCTCTCAGGCGACTCGTGGAGCGCGACGCTAGCGAGCGGAGGCGGCGGCGGCGGGCCGCAGCTTGCCCAGAGCACCAACGCATCCCCCGTCAAAGGCCAGGTCTTCGTCAAGCTCCCTGGCACAACGACGTTCGTCCCGCTCTCGCAAGCGCAGCAGCTGCCCGTCGGAACCGTCGTCGACGCCAGGCAGGGCACCGTCAAGCTCGTGTTCGCCAAGAAGGGCGGCGGCACGATGACCGGCGAGTACTGGAAGGGCGAGTTCACATTCACCCAAGCCAAGAACGGGCACGTCACCGTCGCGCTCGTCGGCCCCCTCGGCAACACCACGGCTCACGCGCCGATCGCCATCGTGGCCCGCGGCCGACCCGGCCGCTCCCTGTGGTCAAACTGCCACGGCAACTTCACCACCCGCGGACACGCCGCCTCCGGCAGCGCACGCGGCACCAAATGGCTGACCCAGGACTACGCGAACGGAACACGGATCACCGTCACCAGCGACGTTGTGCTCGTGACAAACCTCAAGACGCACCAGACGCAACTCGTCCACGCCGGACACAGCGTCTTCGTCAAGGGGTAACGACGACAGCCCTCCGCGACCTCACCTTGATCCGTCCGTCGCGACCTCGAACCTCAAGCGGCCACCGCTGTACACGTAGTGCGGGCCGATGGACCTAGCGAGACGGGCAGCCGCTCCGGGCCGCCGTAGGCGGCAACGGAGTTCGGGATCGTGGCTTGTCTCGTTGTGGCGTTGACGGCAGCCAGCGCAAGCTCCGCTTGGGGGTCAGTTGCTTTCACTGCCAAATGGGGCGGCCTCGGCACTGCAGAGGCCCAGTTCAACAACCCCTTGGGCGTGGCGCTCGACGCCGCTGGCAACAACGTCTACGTTGTCGACGAGCTCAACCAGCGGATGCAGGAGTTCTCGATCAAGCGGCCCCGGCGCGTCTTCCAGGGCATCCCGGACCTGGGGGGTTACAGAACGGCGCGCCCGCGTTCCAGGTCTGCACCTCGGGCTGCCAGGCGGCGAGCGCAGGGTCCGGGGACGGCCAGTTCAACACTCCGATCGGAGTGGGCATCGACCCCTCCGGGAACGTGTACTCCGCCGAGTCCGGCAACCCCCGGGCGCAGAGCTTCTCGGCAACCGGCACGATCGTCACGCAATGGGGCAGCTGCGGGATCGGGCGATGGCCAGTTCTCCGTCCGGGGGCAACTAGCCGCGCTTGCCCAGGCCGCCAATGCATCCCCCGTCAAGGGCCTGGTCTTCGTCAAGCCTCCCGGCACACGTCGTTCGTTCCGCTCTCGCAAGCGCAGCGCTGCCCGTCGGAACCGTCGTCGACGCCAGGCAGGGCACCGTCAAGCTCGTATTCGCCAAGAAGGGCGGCGGCACGATGACCGGCGAGTGCTGAGGGGAGTTCACTTCGCCCAAGCCAAGAGCGGGCACGTTCGAGCGTCGCCCTCGGCGGCCCCCTCGGGCGTCAGGACGGCGCATCGGCGTTCGAGACCGGCACCTCGCGGCGCCAGGCCGCTCCCAGGATCTGGCACGGCCACTTCATCACCCGCGGACACGCCGCCTCCGGCAGCCACACGGCGCCTGGCTGTCGATTCAAACGGGAACGTCTACGTCACCGATCTCGTCGAACGACCGCAGTCGCAAGAAGCTCGCCCACGCGGGCCGCGTTCCTCGCCAAGGGGTACCACCTGGCACAGGCGCGGGAGCGCACCGACGACGAGTTCGCGGCCGTCGACGGCGCGGCAACGTTTCGTTGATCGAAAGGGCACACGGCGTGCTCGGAGCCACGGCGAGCAGCGACTTCGAACAGATGGGGGGATGGGGTGTACGGGACGGCACCTCCGCATTGGAAGTTCACCTCCCGGCTGCCGGGCGGCCGTTGTCAGGCATCGGTTCGGGTAACGTCTTTACGTGGCCGATCAGCGGCCAGTTCAGACGGTCCCGATGCGACCGGCTTTGCGGTCGACTCCACCGGACGACGCATACATCGCTCTGACCCTCGCTTTCAACCATCGTCTGACTGAGGCGGGGCAGAATGTTCACGCAAGTCATCTGGCCCGACGGTGGGACCGATTCTCGGGGTCGGGCCGCCGTCGCCGGATCCGGTCGTCGGCGTGGTCTCCGTGAAGCTCCCAGGCACCAACACGTTCATCCCGCTCTCGCAGGCACGCCAGCTGCCGATAGGGACCGTATTCGACACCCGGCGAGGGACCGTCGAGCTTCTGTTCGCCAAGCCCGGCGGTGGCACGATGACCGGCGAGTACTGGAAGGGCGAGTTCACATTCACCCAAGCCAAGAACGGGCACGTCACCGTCACGCTCGTCGGCCCCCTCGGGAGCACCACGGCTCACGGGACGATCGCGACCGCGGCCCGCGGCCGACCCGGCCGCTCCCTGTGGTCAAACTGCCACGGCAACTTCACCACCCGCGGACACGCCGCCTCGGGCAGCGCACGCGGCACCAAATGGCTGACCCAGGACTACGCGAACGGAACGCGGATCACCGTCACACGCGATGTCGTGCTCGTTACAAACCTCAAGACCCACAAGACGCAGCGTGTCCATGCCGGACACAGCGTCTTCATCAAGGGGTAACGGCGACGGGCTCGCCCACCCGGGCGACCTCGAGCGACCACACCTTGATCGACACGTCCCGACCCCGCACAGCGAGCTCATCGACGAACACGAGATCGTCGGGCGGGCGGGTGAGATGCTCGCGCGTCGCGTCCGACAGGAACAGCATGAAGTCGGTCCCCTTGGTCATACCCTCGAGCCGCGAGCCGGTGTTGGTCGTGTCGCCGATCGCGGTGTAGTCGAGTCGCTCGTCAGAGCCGACGTTGCCCGCCATCACTGGCCCGCTGTTCAGCCCGACTCCCATGCGAAAGCCGCTCGGGTAGCCCTGTTCGAGCATCCAGGAGTTGAAGTGCTCAAGCCGAGTACCAAGCATCTCGCGGGCCGCCGTGAGCGCACGGTCGGCGTGGTCTGGCTGCTCGAGTGGAGCCCCGAACAGCGCCATGATCCCATCACCCATGTAGGCGATCAGCGTGCCCCCTGCGGCCAGGATCGCTTCGGTCATCTCCTCGAGGTAATGGTTGACAACGGCGATCACCCGCTCGGGCGGCTGAGTCTCGGAGAACGAGGTGAAGCTGCGCAGGTCGCTGAACAGGACGGTGCATACGCGCTCGACCGCGCCAAGGCGCAGGTTCTGATCGGTGCGCGCGAGGACCTCGTCGACCACCGCCGGGGGCGTGAAGCGCGCGAACAGGCTCCGCACGCGCTCGCGCTCGACCGTCTCGACCAGATACAGGACGGCGAGCGAGCCGATCATCCCGACCACCAGCGCCACCAGCGGGTCGACCAGGTTGAGGATCGTGCCGCTGCTGAACGCGAGCTGAACCGCGACCGCGTACAGGATCCCGACCGCGACTCCGACCCACACCGACCACAACCGCGCAAGACGCATGCTCGCGACTGGCTGGACCAGCCCCAAGATCACGATCAGGATGATTGCCAGCGCGCCAGAGCCGTAGCTCAGCGGCAGCTCGTCGAGCACTGTGTGTGTGGAGTTGGCTTGGACGTCGACGCCCGGCATCGCTGGATCGTTTGGTGTCGCATGGATGTCCTGGAGCGTCGGCGCCGTTGGCCCGATGAACACGATCTTGCCCTTGAAGGCAGCGGGGTTGAAGCTGCCCGCCCAGATGGTCGACATCGAGTACGTCTGGATCCTGCTGACGCCGGACGAGTAGGTCGACGGAAACCCGAAGTCGATCGGGACCGCTTTGGTCCGTCCTCCGAACCAGCTCGATGGCACCGGATGGCGGCGGTACGCCTCGGCCACCGCGACTCCGAACGTCTTGAGTCCCTGGATCGAGTACTGCGTCCTGCGGATGATCCCGTCCGAGTCCGGATAAAAGATCGTGTCGCCGGGCGATGCCCCGGCGGCTTTGAGGTTTGCGTTCCCACCGAGGATCGCCGTCTGGCCGCTGTTGCCCTGCACCTCGCTGGTGCCGAGCACGACGGGCGCGTCGTTGCCCACGGCGTTGTAGAGGGCGTTGTCGTCGGTCGGGTCGCTTGGTTCCGTGAACTGGATGTCGATCGCGATCACGCGCGCCCCCGCGCGATGGAGGTTGTCGAGCACACGGGCGTAGTAGCGGCGCGGCAACGGCCATTGCGAGCGCATGTGGTGCTCGGTGAAGTAGCTGAACGTTGGTCCGTCGATCGCGACGATCGCTATGTTCCGCAGCGAGGACGTGTGCCCCCGAATCGCGAAGCGGCGATCGATCGAGCTGTACTCCAGCCGGCGCGACACGTGCGTTGCGTGGAGAGTGATCCCAACCCCGACCGCGAGCAACGCAACGATCCCGAGCATCACGCCCCGTCTGTGCCGCCAACGTCGCCCCGAGCGCACGACACGATCATACCTGGGCGGGCGGGGTAAGCCAAGGGCAAAAATTATATAGCTAGCGCTATAATAGCGATCAGTGGAAAGCAATCCTTTTCGATACGGAGCCCCGGTCGAGCGCGAATGGTTCTGCGACCGCGACGATGAACTCGAGGGGCTGCTCGCGACGATGCGGGACGGCCTTCATGCGTTCGTTCTCTCTCCGCGGCGCTACGGCAAGACGTCGCTGCTGCGGCGGGCGCTCGCGCGCTTCCGCTCGGACGGCGGCCGGGCCGCGTACGTCAACCTCCTTTTCTGCACGACCGAGATCGAGGTCGCTTCAACCGTGCTCTCGGGCGTACTCGATGGGGTGCTGACGCGCACCGGCCGAGCCGGGCGGCGGGTCGAAGAGTTCGTCCGCCACCTGCGCGTCCAGCCACGGATCTCGTTTGGAGGAGATGGTCGTGTCGAGGTCGGCTTCGACCCGGGGTACGCAAGCGAGGCCTGGCAGAGCGTGCTCCAGGACGCAGTTGGACTCCTCACGCGCAGCGCAGAGCGTCGTCCGTCGGCACTCGTGCTCGACGAATTCCAGGTGGTCGCTTCGATTGGCCGACACGGGATCGGCGGGGCGTTCAAAGCCGTTGCCGATGCGACGTCCAACACGAGCCTGGTGTTTTCCGGCTCCCACCTGTCGATCATGGAGCGGCTCACGCGCGGCCAGGGCGCACCGCTGCAGGGCATGGGCGAGCGGTTCGTCCTGGATGTGATCCCTGAAGAGGACATGGTCTCCTACCTCCAGCGCCGCGCCCGCAGCGGGAGCAAGCGGTTGAAGCGCCCGACGGCAGCTCTCATCTACACCGAGGCGCTTGCCATCCCGAACTTCGTTCAGTGGCTCGCTCACGCCGCCTTTGAGAGCGCGGCGGGTGAGGACGAGATCACGGCCGACCACGTGACCGACGGCATGGCGACCGTTGCGCGCCGGCAGGCCGGCGACTTCGCGGAGCGCTTCGAGCTGCTCGCTCCTGCTCAGCAGCGGATCCTGATCGCGCTCGCCGAGTCGCCGACCGGCCGCCCTTACACGAAGACGTTCCTGGACACGGTCCAGGTGGCCAACTCCAATGCGGTCACAACTGCGCTACGAGTCCTGCGCGAGCGCGAGCTCGTCGATCGCCACCAGGGCGAGTGGAGGGTCTCGAACCCGTTCCTGGGCAGGTGGTTGACGCGCTCCAGTTAGTTCGGCTGCGGAACGATCCGGATGTAGGGCTTGGGCGACTCCCACTCACCGAAGATCTCCTTCGCCTGCTCGTCGGAGACCGAGCCGGAGATGATCACGTCGTCTCCCTGGTTCCAGTTGACCGGCGTTGAGACCTTGTGGCTGGCGGTCAGCTGGAGCGAGTCGACCACGCGCAGAACCTCGTCGAAGTTGCGCCCGGTGCTCATCGGATAGACGAGGATCAACTTGATCTTCTTGTCCGGGCCGATCACGAACACATTGCGGACCGTCTGGTTGTCGGCCGGCGTCCGGTCACCCGCATCACCCGACACCTCTGAGGCCAGCATCCCGTAGAGCTTCGAGACGTTGAAATCCTTGTCGCCGATGATCGGGTAGTTCGGGGCCGTGCCCTGCGTCTCCTCGATGTCCTGAGCCCACTGCTCATGCTTGTCGGTCGGGTCCACCGAGAGCCCGATGATCTTTACGCCGCGGCGGTCGAAATCGGGCTTGATCTTGGCCATGTAGCCGAGCTCGGTCGTGCATACCGGCGTGAAGTCCTTGGGGTGCGAGAACAGCACCGCCCAAGAGTCGCCGATCCAGTCGTGGAACTTGATCGGGCCTTCGGTGCTATCGGCTTCAAAGTCGGGTGCGGTATCTCCAATTTGCAAGCTCATCGTGTACTCCCTTTTCTCGATCAGGAATTAGAGCTTAGCTCAGGACCGGCTGCGCCCGCAGCTCTTCTTCGAGCGCCTGGACGACGCGCTCCAGCCGACCATCCCGCGTGATCCGGTATGCGCCGGAGCTCCGCAGCGGCGGTGAATAGGCGTGGAGCGTGACCGCCGGCCTGCCTTCGGCATGGAGGACGCGGTGAATCGCGCTGGGAGGGACGAACAGCGTCGAGCCGGGGCCGTACTCGCGCGAGTCGGCTGCCGCGCCCAGGCGAAGCCGCTCCTCCCTTACCTGGCCGTCGACGATGAGGATCGCCGCGGCCGAATCATCATGATCGTGAAAGCCCGTGTCCTGGTCTTCGCTCCAGCAGATCACCCAGGCGTTGACCTCCTCGTCGTCCCAGATCTGCTCGTAGACCCGCTCCTCGCTGGCGTGCTTGATATGCCGCTGCCAGCGCTCGGGGTCCGAGGCGAGGTCGGCGACGAACTGTCTGAGCTCGGGAGGCGTAAGGCTCACTCCGGCGTACTCTACTAAATCAATAGACTTGCTGGACACGATCCGGTCGATCAGCCAAGCAGGTGCACTTCGCCTGCGTCGAGCGCGATCTGACCGCCGTCGGTCTCCACCAGGAGCCGACCGTCGTCGTCGACGCCCGCGCCGCGCCCTTCCCCATCCCTCCAGCGCACCAACCGGTCGCGAAGCGCGTCGCGCGCCCGGACCGCCTCGAGAACCTCCGGCTCTGGCGCCTCCAGCCACCGCTCGAGCACGGAAAGCAGCTGCTCCAGGGTCGGTTCGACCTCCCGGGGATCAAGCCCAAGCGACCCCGCGCGTTCACGTAGCTCGGGCGGGAAGTCGCCTGGCCGTACGGCGACGTTGAGGCCGATGCCCAGCACGGCCCAGCGCTCCTGCGGCCGGCCCTCGACGAGGATCCCGGCCACTTTGCGCCCGTCGATCAAGACGTCGTTGGGCCACTTGAGCTGCGCGTCGGCGCTGCACGTCTGTGCCACGGCCACACCGGCGGCGAGCGGCAACAGCCGGGGCGGGTCGCGCAACACCAGCGAACACAGCAGCGCCCGCCGCGCGGGCGCCGACCAGGTCCGGCCCTGGCGCCCACGGCCGGCCGTCTGCTCGGCCGCCGTGACAAGCGTCCCATGCACCGCGCCACGACCGGCCAGCTCACGCGCCCGTTCGTTAGTCGAGTCGGTGCGACGCAGGTGCAACCGCGGAGAGCCGAGGGCGCTCACTGTGCGGTGATTCGCAGCTCGTCGCCGGCCGAGACTCCGAGTCGCTTGGCGGCGTCGCCCTGACTGATCGCAACCGCGAGCATCCGCGATGAGTCCTCGTAAACGAGCAACTCACCCGGGCGGGCGTCGGCAAACGTGCGCACGTAGCGCGCCGCGTGCGCACCCACCAGCACGCCGCGACCCAGCTTGAGACCAGTATCCGATAGGTCCTCATGGGTCGCGTCGAGCTGGACGTTCCCGAATCGGTCGACGTACACCGCGTGCCCAACGAGCACCCCGTCCTCGACACGCGCGCGCGGCAGCTCGAGGCGCACGAGTTGCGCCGGGTCGTACGGAGTGCCCGCCTCGCCCAGCGGCTCTCCGAGCGCCAGATGCGCGGCGACGGGGGCGAAGATGTCACGGCCATGGAAGGTCGCCGACACCGGTTCCAGCCGCCACGGCGAGGACGAGATGTCCACAGCTTCATCCACGCCCCCGGCGTCCTGCCCCGCGAGCCACAGTAGGCCGTTGTCCGGGCCGACGAGCATCCGCCCATCGACTGTTCGCAGCGCCACTGCCCGACGCTCGGCACCGACGTCGGGGTCGACGACCGCCAGGTGGACGCCGATGGGGAGATACGGCAACGCGCCGCGCAAGACCAGCGCGCCGGCCCGCACGTCGTGTCGCGGAACGCCGTGGGTGATGTCGATCACCTGGGCTGAGGGGCAGATCTTCGCGATTACGCCGTGGCAAATGCCGGCGAATCCATCCGCCAGGCCGTAATCAGATAGGAAGCTGATGACCACGGACCATTACTATCACCAGCCGTGGAAGCGCCCCAGGTCGACTTCCAGTCGGTCCTCGAGCAGGGCCCGGGGCTGTATCTGATCCTCGATCCATCGCTGACGATCGTGGCGGTCTCGGACGCCTACCTCGAGGCGACGATGACCGAGCGCGCGGCGATCGTCGGGCGCGGGATCTTCGATGCGTTTCCGGATAACCCGGACGATGCCGCTGCGACCGGAGTCTTCAACCTGCGCGCTTCGCTCGAGCGCGTGCTCGAGCATCGCAGGGCAGACGCCATGGCCGTCCAGAAATACGACATAAGGCGGCCGGATGGCGCGTTCGAGGTCCGGTACTGGAGCCCGATCAACAAACCCGTGCTCGACGAAGACGGTGCGCTCCGCTACATCGTCCACACCGTCGAGGATGTGACCGAGTTCGTCGAGCTTCGCGAGCGGGGCTCAGAGCAAGAAGCGCTCACCAGCGAACTACGCGATCGCACGGAGCACATGCAGGCTGAGATCCTTCGCCGGTCCGCCCAGCTGCGAGAGGCGAACGCAGAACTGCGCGCGGCGAACGTCGCCAAGAACGAGTTCCTCTCGAAAATGAGCCACGAGCTGCGGACTCCGTTGACGGCGATCGCCGGGTTTGCCGAGCTGCTCGAACTCGACGAGCTGAGCACCGAGCATCACGAATCGGTCAAAACGATCTGGCGCGCCAGCAAGCACCTTCTGCGGCTCGTCGACGACGTGCTCGACATCGCTCGGATCGAGGCCGGTGCGATGGCAATCTCGCTTGAACCAATTCGGGTCGCCGACGTGCTGGCGGATGCAGTCGAGCTAACGGGGCCGCTGGCAGAGCGCCACCGAATCAACTTGATGGTGTCCGCGCCTCCCGGAGACCACCTGCACGCGCTGGCCGACAACCAACGGCTCAAGCAGGTGCTCGTCAACCTGATCGTCAACGGAGTCAAGTACAACCGCCCGCAGGGTTCGGTTTCGGTGAGCGCCACCCAAACGCGTGACGGGCGGATCCGGATTGAGGTCGCCGACACGGGCACCGGGATCAGCGAGGAGTCGATTCCCAAGCTGTTCACCCCGTTCGTGCGCCTGGTTGGCGCTGAGATCGAGGGCGTGGGTCTCGGGCTCGCACTGTCGAAGAGCCTCGTGGAGGGCATGAGCGGCCGGATCGGCGTCTCGAGCGTCGAGGGCGGGGGGAGCACGTTCTGGGTCGAGGTCAGCGGAGCCGCTGCACCACCCGAGCTCGCAGAGCGGCCTCGCCCCGAAGACGGGGCGGTCGCGACGCGCGAATACGCCGGACCGCGCCGCCTGCTCTACATCGAGGACACGCTGACGAACATCCGCTTCGTCGAGGCCGTGCTTCGGCGCCGGCCGAGCGTCGAGCTGATCCCCGCGATGATGGGACAGCTCGGCATCGAGCTGGCGCGCGAGCATCGTCCAGACCTGATCCTGCTCGACATGCATCTCCCTGACCTCCAGGGCGAGGAAGTTCTCACGCGCCTGCGCGAGCAGGATCACACGCGCGACACGCCGGTGATCGTTCTGACCGCCGACGCCACGGACGCGGCACGCACGCCGAAGATCGAAGCGCTGGCCACGGGCTTTATGACGAAGCCGATCGGCGTCCAGCAGCTGCTCGAGCTGCTCGACCGGTTCGCCGCTCAGCCGGTGGCTTCGTAGCGCGTCGCGATCGCCTCGCGGGTCGCGGGCCAGATCGCGCAAGCCCGCCCGAACGCGGCGCGGGCAGCCGACGCCTCTCCGGCCCGGGCGGCGTCCTGAAGCGATGCGAACTCGGCAGAGAGCTCGCGCGCTCCGATCAGGAGGGCTTCACCGAGCGCCCGGTGAGCCACCTCGCGGACGGTCTCTAGGTTCGCGGCCGCAAATGCCTGCTTGACGGCGTCCAGTTGGCCGCCGATCGCGTCGATCGCCGCCCGCGCGATCTCCGCCTGCTCGGAGGCGCTGAAGAGGTCCAAGCGCTCGCCATCGAGCTCCATGGCCGGGTTTGTAGCGTGCTCAGCCGGAGCGCGCGAGCCAGTCGGGGCGAAGTGCCTCGGCCTCGGCCGGCAGGGAGCCCAGCAGCTGCTCCGCCCGGTCGAGCCATTTGAGGGCGTCCGGATAGTCGCCCAACATCGCTGACACCTCGGCCCAGTCGAGCGCTTTGCGCGCTTCGTCCTCGGGGGTTCTGGCAAGCAGCCGCCGCGACCGAGATGCGGAGGGCATTACAACGCCCCGTCCCTCACGCGATGATCGCGAGCGGCTGCCCGCCTATGACCGACCACAGACCGACGCCCCGTGTCGTCCATGACCGGACCCGTGGCCCCCGTTGGCACGTTGTCGCGCCCCCCAGGGCGCTCCCGGCCTCGGCAGGGGAGGTCGCGTCGGCCAGGTACTGCGCTTCGGAGGTGAGCTCCCCGTGCCGTGCCATGGTGAGAATCATCGATCCCAAAGGTGTTTTTGACCATCGGGCGGTGGATCAGTTCGGGGACTACCCTGGGGTCCCCCAAATGGTCGACCCCAAAGGGCATACAATTCGCCGGCCCAAATGGCAGGGGAGGAACGCACGACGGTGTATATCGCCGAGGACCATCCTGTTTTCCAGGAGGCCGTCGCTCGCGCGATCAAGGCACGTCCGGACTTCGAGCTCTCCGGCGCCGCTTCGGACGGCCGCACGGCGCTCAACGAGATCCGCGAGCGCGCACCCATGGTCGCCCTGCTCGACCTGCGCCTGCCGGGTCTAGGCGGGCTCGAGATCGTGCGAGCGATCCAGCGTGACGCGCTCAGCACCCGCGTTGTGGTCTTGTCGGCTGACAGCTCACGCGAGTTTGTCTACGACGCCGTCAAGCTGGGCGCCGCCGGCTTCCTGACGAAGGCCGCGACGCTGGCCGAGATCTGCGACACCGTCGCCGCCGTCGCCCGCGGCGAGACGGTCCTGGCCCCGGAGATCCAGTCGGGACTCGTCAGCGCGTTGCGGGAGCACGATAAGCCCGAGCGCCCGCTGCTCTCAGAGCGCGAAGCGCAAGTGCTGCGGCTGATCGCCGCGGGGCTGACCGGACCGGAGATCGGTGAGCGGCTCTTCATCAGCTCCTCGACCGTCAAGACGCATGTCAAGAGCGTGCTCGAGAAGCTCGGCGTGAGCGACCGGGCCGCAGCGGTCGCTGAGGGGATGCGCCGCGGGCTTATCGAGTAGCCGCGTCGTCAACGAGCGCGGCGACCAAACCGTCGATGTCGTGCCGGTCGGCTTCGACATCGGGCTCGTGTCCCCGCTCGCGCAGCGCAGCGCTCGTGACGGGACCGATGCTCACGAGCCTCGGGCCGGCCGGGATCTCGCCTAGGAAGCGGACGGTCGAGGACGACGTGAAGGTGATGTAGTCGGCCGTCTGAACCGCCTCATGCTGCTCCGCCGAGAGCGGCTCGGCAACGGTCTTGTACAGCGCCAGCACGTCGACCTCGGCCCCGCGCTCGCGGAGCGCCTCGGGCAGGACGTCACGGGCCTCCGCCGCACGGGCTATGAGCGCCCGCGTCACGGGCACCGCGGCGAGGGCCTCGACGAGCCCCTCGGCGAGGAACCGCTCGGGGACGATGTCCGCGGCGATCCCGTGCTCGACCAGCGCCTGCGCGGTGCCGGGGCCGATCGCGGCGATTCGCATCCCTGCCAGCGCACGCGCGTCGCGCAGCCGCTCGAACAGGACGTGCACGCCATTGGGGCTCGTCAGGCACAGCAGGTCGTAGGGCTCGAGCGCGGGCAGCGTGCCGTCGAGCGGGACGATCCGGATTGCGGGCGCCTCGACCACCACCGCTCCAAGCATCTGAAGACGTGTGACGAGCCCGCTCGCCTGCGCACGAGCTCGGGTCACGGCGACGCGGATCCCGGCGAGTGGCAGGCGCTCGCGCAGCCCTGCCACGTGGCCAAAAACAGCGATCGCCGGCGCGCGCGCGTCGGCCGCGGCGATCGTCGCGAGTGTGCCGTCGAGTACCCGCTGGCCCGGCAGCGTGCCGCGCTCCACGATCGCGGCGGGCTCGTCGGGATCGCGTCCGGCGGCGATCAACCGCTCGGCGATAGCTCCCAGCCGCCGGACCCCCATGTAGACGACGAGCGTGCCGGGGAAGCGCGCGAGCGCATCCCAATCGAGCGCGGACTCCGACTTGGCCGGGTCCTCGTGACCCGTCACGAACGCGACCGCGCTGGCCGCGTCGCGGTGCGTTACGGGGATACCCGCGTACGCCGGCGCCGCCACGCCGGCCGTAATTCCCGGGACGACCTCGTAGGGGATCCCCGCGCTCTGGAGCGCCTCGGCCTCCTCCCCGCCGCGGCCGAACACGAACGGGTCGCCGCCCTTGAGCCGCACGACGAGCCTCCCCGCCGAGCCGTGCTCGACCAGCAGCCGCTCGATCTCCTCCTGCGCGACGGACTCGCCGCCGCCCTCCTTGCCCGCGTAGATCAACTGCGCGTCGGGGCGCGCACCTGCGAGCGCCTCCCGCGGGATCAGGCGGTCATGGACGATCACGTCGGCGCGGGCGATCAGCTCGAGCGCACGCGCCGTGAGAAGTCCCGGGTCGCCGGGGCCGGCGCCGACGAGGTAGACCGTCATCGCAGGAGATCCTCCGCCCCGGCGACGAGCATGCGCTCGGCGACGCTCGTGCCCAGCCCTTCCGGGGCGCCGACGAGCCGGTCTGATAGCCATGCCGAGCCGTCGGTTCGCCCGACCCATGCGCGCAGCTCGGTCGTCCCGTCGCCCAGCGGGCGGGCATAGGCGCCGATTGGCGTGTTGCAGGACGCTTCGAGACGCCGGGTGAGTTCGCGCTCGGCCAGCACGCAGGCCGCCGTCACCGCATCACTCACGCTTTGCGTACATGTACGTACATGTATATCGACGGTGACCTTGGCTTCGATTGCGAGCGCGCCCTGCCCTGCGGCGGGAACCAGCTCCTCGAGGATTCCGTCGGGCTCCCGCCCCAGGCGCTGCAGCCCGGCGGCCGCCAACACGAGCGCGTCGAACCCGCCTTCGGCCAGCTTACGTAAGCGCGTGTCGACATTCCCCCGCACCGGCACGACCTCGATGTCCTCCCGCGCAGCGCGGAGCTGAGCCCCGCGCCGTAGGCTGCTCGTGCCGACACGCGCCCCGGGCTTCACGTCGGCGAGCGTCGGTGCTCCGCAGATCGCGTCACGCGGGTCGGCGCGCGGCGGGATCGCAACCAGTTCGAGCCCGTCGGGGAGCTCGGCCGGCACGTCCTTGGCCGAATGGACGGCCAGATCAATCCGGTCCTCGAGCAGCGCCCGCTCGAGCGCCGACACCCAACGCGACTTGTCGCCCTCGTCGTCTCCCTGGTCGCCGGCGGTCGTGATTGGTACGAGCTCGGTCTCGTCCGGGAGCTGGTCTGCGACCCATTTGGCCTGCGCGAGCGCCAGCGCTGAGCCGCGGGTCCCGACCCTGATCAAGGGCGAAGCTGGCGGACCTCGGCCAGCGGCTCCTCTTCGGCCGCCGCCGGGGTGGGGACGCCCTCTTGCACCTCCAGGCCGAACAGCTCACGCACGATCGCCATTCGCAGATGCACGCGGTCGTCGCGAAGATCCTTCATCCGAACGGTCGGGTCGTGCAGCAGACGGTTGACGACCGCCTGGGCGAGCGCTTGCACACGCTCGAGGTCACGCGGCGAAGCCGATTCCCACTTGCCCACGTTGTCGCGCACGACCTGCGAGGCGATCTCGTCGGCGCGCGCCCGGAGCGCCGCCAGTGTGGGCAGCACTTCGAGCGAGCCGAGCCAGGCCGCGAACTGCTGGATCTCCTCTTCGACGATCCCCTCTGCCTTGCGCGCTTCGGTCTGGCGGACCTTGCGGTTGCGGGCGATCACGGCCTGGAGGTCGTCGATGTCATAGAGAGACACCCCCTTGATCGCCGCCCCGGCCGGATCGATGTCGCGTGGGACGGCGAGGTCGATCAGCAGCATCGGGCGATGGTCGCGAGCGGCCATCACCTCCGCCAGCTCGCCCGCCTCGAGCAGCAGATGTGGCGATGCAGTCGCCGAGACGACGATGTCGGCCCGCCCGAGCTCGGCCGGCAGCTCGTCGAAGTTCACGCTCGTGCCCTTGTAGCGGCGAGCCAGGGCGATTGCACGATCGCGCCTGCGATTGGCGACGAACACCGCGCGGACGCCAGAGTCGGCAAGCGCGCGCCCGGTCAACTCGCTCGTCTCGCCGGTGCCGAGAATCACAACCTCGCGTCCTTCGAGATCGCCCAGGAGCTCTCGCGCAAGCGCCACGGCGACCGCCGGGAGGCTCAGCTGCCGCTCGCCGATGCCGGTCTCGGTGCGCACGCGCTTGCCTGTTTCGAGCGCGGCCTTGAACAGACGCGTGGTCAGCGGGCCGGTGGTCTCTTTGCGCAGCGCCGTTTCGTATGCCCGTTTGATCTGCCCCTGGATCTCGTTCTCCCCGACGATCATCGACTCCAGCCCCGACGTGACCCGGTAGAGATGGCGCGCGGCGTCGCAGTTGCGGTGGGAGTAGATCGCGGGGGCGAGCTCGGTCGGGCGGATGCCGGCTCTGCGCGAGAGCATCGAGAGTGCGGTTGACTCGGCCTCGACCGGATCGCCCACGACCAGATAGATCTCGGTCCGGTTGCAGGTCGAGATCGCGACCGCCTCCTGGACATCGGCCGTCCCGCGCAGCTCTCGCAGGAACTCTTCGGCCTGCGCTTCGGTCAGGGCGACGCGCTCGCGGACCTCGACCGGTGCGGTCTTGTGCGAGACGCCGATCGCCAGCAGCTCGCTCATCTCATCGGAGCTCCTCCGCGGGGCTTCCCGCCCCGCGTTCTGATGCGGTCGCTCGGCCTCCGGCCTCGCTTGGCCGCTGGCCGGATACGCCGGCCAGCTCTTCTCGATGCTCCGCCTCGACCGCGCGCTGGTCGACCTCGCGCTTGAGCTCGGCCAGGTCGCGCTCGGTCCGCGTCAGCCTCCGCGCCATGATCGCGACATAGATCAGGACGATCGCCAGGAACACGATGTAGGCGGCGATCACGTACGGAGCCGCTTTGCCCGGCGCCAGCGCCGGTGAGACCGCGAGCGGGATCATGAGGGCGCCGCGGTCCTCCCAAGCGGCCTGACCGACTCGTCGCCCAGCAGCGCGCGGCGAAGCCGCCGAGCTTGCATGCGCGAGATCTTGGCCGTCATTTCGTACTTCCACAGGGTTGCGTATAGCAGCGCAAGGCCGACCAGCGACACGATGAACGTCAGCCGCATCGATCCCGGGAGATTGCCGCCGCCCAGGGTGAGGATGCGCGGATGGACGAACTGCTGCGCGAGCCGCACCGCGATGAAGTTCAGCGGCACGAAGGCGCCGGCGACGATCGCAAAGACGCTCGCATAGCGCGCCTGTCGCTCGGGGTCCTCGATCGAGAAGCGCAGCGGCTGGTAGGTCGCGAACAGGAGCAGCACGATCAGGAACGAGACGAGCGTCGGCTCGTTCCACACCCACCAATGGCCCCACGAGGCCTTAGCCCAGATCGAGCCCGTGATCAGCCCGCCGATCCCGAAGATCAGCGCCATGTGGATCGCCACATAGGAACGCAGATCCCATTTGCGGTCGCCGGTGCGCAGATGCCCGATCGCGAGCAGGCCACCGAGGACGAAACCGCACAGCGAGATGATCGCCAGCGGCACGTGCAGGTAGAAGATCTTCTGGACGAAGCCCTGATCGGCGTCGAGCGGCGCGTAGAAGAACACGAGCGTCAACGCGACGGTGATGGTCGCGACCGTGGCGACTGTGAGATTGCGCAGGCTGGTCACTCTTCGAGCAGGAAGTCGAACACTGCGTAGGCGACGAGGCCGAACACACAATCATAAAGCGCCAGGACCGCCAGCCATTTGCCAGGCGGAGAACCGCTCGAGTGGGCCTGAAGCAGCGGTCCGGCGGCCCGGGCGGTGGCGATCAGAGCGGGTATGAGCAGCGGCAAGCCGACGATCGGCCCGATCAGGTCGCGGGCGCGAGTGTGGATCGCGATTGCCGAGGTCAGTGTGCCGATCACCGCGATCCCGAGGTCGGCGAGCGCGAGCACGGCGATCAGCCCGAGGAGCCTGGGCCACAACGGCTGTCCGAGCAGCAGGAGCGCGAAGGCCGGAACCGCGACGAGTTCGAGCACGGCCAGGAAGATGAACAGCGCCGTGGCCTTGGCGATCAGCAACGCATTTCGGTCGACGGGCGCCAGCAAGAACGCGTCAAAGCCGCCCTGCTCGCGTTCGGCCACGAACAGACGGCCGGCGCCCAGCAACGCCGCGAACAGCAGCGTGACCGTCAGCACACCTGCGGCGAGCTGGCCGTCGAGCGTTCCGCGGTTCAGCCCGAAGTGAAAGATCACGAACGTCACAAGCGAGAACAGGGCCATCGCCGGCACGGTCTCGAACGTGCGCAGCTCGAGCATCAAGTCCTTGCGTAGGACCGCGAGCGCGATCTTCACCTGTACAGCTCCTCGACGCGGCCGCTGACCTCTGTGGGCGCACCGACAAACAGCGCGCGGCCGTCCTTGAGCCCGAGCACGAGATCGGCCTCCTTGATTGCCGCCTCGGGGTCGTGACTTGTGATGACGCGCGTCCGGCCGCTGCCACGCCCGATCAGCGGCTCGATGAGCTCGGTGGCGCCGGGATCCAGATTCGCCCGCGGCTCATCGAGCAGCACGAGCTCGGGGTCGTGGAGCACGGCGCGGCAGACCGCCACGCGCTGCACCATCCCGCGCGAGAGCGTTCGGACCGGGTCATCGGCGCGGTTGCCCATGTCGACCGCGTTGAGCAGCTGCTCGACGCGCGCTTGGTCCAGGCCGTGGAGCCGGGCGTGGTAGCGGAGGTTCTCGCGCCCGGACAGGTCGCGGTAGAGCAGCGGCTCGTGGCCCAGCAGCCCGAGGCGGGCACGTACCGCGAACGCGCGCCGCGGCAGTTCCTCGCCGAGGACGGAGATCGCCCCCTCGTGGGGGCGCAGGAGGGTCGAGAGGATCCGCAGAAGCGTCGACTTGCCCGCGCCGTTGCGGCCGAGGACCGCCAACGTCCGCCCCCGTTCGAGGTGGAGTGACAGGTCTTTCAGCGCGGTCCGCTCGCCGAAGTGGCGCGTCAGACCGCGCAACTCAATGGCCGTGTCGGGCACCGCTCTCCCGCCGCAACGTCGCGACCGCATGCTCGAGCGTGGGCGCGAGGACCGGGAATAGCTGCGTAATTGCCTTCGGATTGCCAGGGAAGTTGACGATCAGGGTCTGGTTGGCGATGCCCGAGACGCCCCGCGTGAGGATCCCCAGCGGCGTGTACTTGAGCGACTCGGCGCGCATCGCCTCGGCAAATCCGGGGGCGTCCCGGTCGATAACCGCCCGCGTGGCCTCGGGCGTGACGTCGTCCGGGGTCAGCCCAGTGCCCCCGGTCGTGAAGACGAGCGGTGTGCCGGCCTCGGCGTGCCTTCGGAGCGCCCCCTCGATCTGCTGACGATCGTCGGACACCACCTCACGCGAGACGACCTCCGCACCCGCCTGCTCGGCCAACTCGGCCAGCAAGGCGCCAGAGCGGTCCTCGGCGCGGCCGGCCGCGACCGACGTCGAGATCGTGATGATCGCGGCCTTCATGGGCCGCGACTTTAGTCAGACCGGTAGTGTGCCCGCACAGATGTTCGCGAGCATCAGGCGCCACCGCCTGGCGGAGGGCTCTCTCGATGAACTCATCCGGCGCGTCGATGAGAGCTTCGCCGAACAGCTGAGCGCACGCGCGGGATTCCTGTCATACGAGCTCGTCGACTGCGGCCATGGCGAGGTCACGGCAGTCACCCTGTTCTCGGAGGAGCAGGATGCGCAGGCCTCGCGCGAGCTCGCGGCCCGTTGGACGGAAGCGAATCTCGCCGACATGAAGTTCCTTCGGCTCGAGGCGCTCCACGGCTTCGTGCTCGTCAACCGAGCGCACGACGAGGTGCTTCGCCCCGGCCCCAGGTTCGCGACGCTGCGCCGCTACCAGTTGCGCGGAGGTACGGCCGAGGAGGTGATGCAGGTAGTCGACGAGGTGTTCGCTGACCTGATCGAGGGGATGGACGGGTTCGAGGCCTATCACGCGCTCGACTGCGCGAGCGACGAGATCATGTCGATCAGCATGTTCCGAGATCGAGCCAGCGCCGAGGAGTCGGATGTCCGCTCGCTCCAGTTCGTGAGCGAGTACCTGCAGCGATTCGACATCGAACGCACGGAGCTGATCTCGGGCGAGGTACGGGTGAGCCGCGCCGCGGCGCCCCTGCTTGAACCGACACACGCCTAGCTCGTAGGCTTCGCCCATGGTCGCCGACCTGCTGCGCTCGGTCCCGATGTTCTCCACGCTGACGAGCGAATCGCTCGAGCAATTGGCCGCCCGGGGCCACGCCGTCACGGTCAAGGCCGGCGACCACCTGTTCCACGCGGACGACCCCTCAGACAGCATGTACGTGGTCGAGTCCGGCAGGCTCGAGGTGTTGATGGTCGATGAGGCAGGCCCGCTCCTCGCACGCGTGCTGACGCGCGGTGCGGTCGTGGGCGACCTTGGCGTCCTGACCGGAGCCCCGCGGTCGGCCTCGGTGCGGGCACGCCGAGACAGCGAGTTGATCAGGATCGACGGCGAGGACTTCGAGCGCTTGCTCGAGGAAGGGCCGGGATTTGCCATCGAGGTCTCACGGGCTTTGGGTCGCGCGCTCCAGGCCAGCCGTGGAGTTGCCGCGGAGACGAGCCCAACCCCGACGACGATCAGTCTCATCGGCCTGGGCTCGGACGCTCCCGTCGTGGCTGTCTGCGATCGACTCAGCCACTGGTTGGGAAGCTTCGGAAGCCTCAGCACGCTCCGAACCGACGAGCGCGACACCAGCGACGAGGTGGCAATCGCCCGCTGGCTAGACGAACGCGAACAGCAAGGCGACAAGGTCCTGCTCGTCGCGGCGCCGTCGGATCCGCCGAGCTGGCACGACTTCTGCGTCCGCCAGGCCGATCGCGTGCTGGCGCTCGTGGACGGGCCGCCTGACGGCCGGCGCGCAGCACGGCCGGAGCTAGAGGGCTGCGATCTCGTCAGCTACACCGGGCGCGGCGCGGTCGCGGTCGGACGCTGGCTCGAGCAGCTCGAGCCCCGCGCCGTTTACACGGTGGGCACAGTCGCGGCGGAACCGTCGGTCGGCGAACCGCTGGCGGGGATCGCGCGGCGGCTGGCCGGACGCTCAGTGGGCATCGCGCTGTCCGGGGGCGGGGCACGAGGATCGGCGCACATAGGCGTCTTCGAGGCGCTGCTCGACGCCGGAGTGCTCGTCGATCGAGTGGCGGGCTGCAGCATCGGAGCGCTCGCCGCGGCGGCGTTCGCATCCGGCCTGTCGCCCCGGGAAATGGCGGAGGGATGGCACCGCGACATGGTCGCCACCAATCCACTGAGCGACTACACGGTGCCGGTCGTCGCGGTGGTGCGCGGCGCGAAGCTGATGGCGGGCTTGCGCAATCAATTCGGCATCGCGCGGATCGAGGATCTCCCGCGTGAGTTCGGCTGCATCAGCTCTGACATCTACAGCGGCCAGCCGTACGTCCACCGCCGCGGCCCGCTGGTGGACGCGGTCTACGCGAGCATGGCGATACCGGGGTTACTGCCGCCGGCGAGGGTCGACGGCCGAGTGTTGGTCGACGGGGGGGTGCTCAACAACCTGCCAGTGCAGACCTTGCAGACACGCGACGAAGGACCGGTGATCGCCGTGAACCTGACGCTCCAGTCACCGGGCAGCGAGGCTCCGGCGACGGCAGCTGACCCACTCGATCGCCGGCGGGGTCGCGGAATCGCGGCCATGCTCCAGAACACGATCACGGGGGGCCACGGGCCGGCACCGCCCCTGCGCGAGACTTTGATGCGTGCGCTGCTTCTGGGCAGCGTGGACGCCACCCGCGTCGCGCGGACGACCGCGGATGTGGTCATCACACCCGACACGCGTGGAATCGCTCTGCTGGACTTCGGCGCCCTGAACCGCGGCCGCGAGGCGGGCCATGCCGCGGCGCTGGAGGCGCTGTCCGAGCCGGAGAATCGGGAGCGGCTGGGGCTGGAGTAGTCCGGGGCGATGAACGTCTACGACGCCGTCGTCGGTGCCGGCTATCCACTGCGCCGCTGGGCGCGACTCGAGGTCCGCGGACAGGAGCTCCTGCCGGCCGACGGTCCGCTGCTCGTCGTGGCAAACCACGACAGCATGATCGACCCGCTCGCTGTCGCAGCCGCCTGTCATCCGCGCCGCTACCTGCGCTTCTTGGCGATGGCCGAGCTGTGGCGGAACCCGGCGGTCCGGTTGGCGCTGGACGCGATGGGGCATATCCCGCTCGAGCGCGGCGGCGGCGGCACGACGGCGTTGCGACGCGCGATCGAGGCCCTTCAGGATGGGGAGGCGATCGGCATCTTTCCCGAAGGCCGCCTTTCGCGTGGCCGCGCGGTGCGCGCGCGCACCGGCGTAGCGCACCTGATCGCGGCCTGCCCTGAGGCCTCGGTCATGTTGGCCGCGGTGACGGGGGCAGACGACGTGGTCCGGTTTCCCAAGCGGCCGCGGGCCCATGTTCAGTTCGTGCTGCCCATGACGGCTGCGCAGCCTGAGGATGCCGCGGCCTTGTCCCAACGGCTGCTGGACGAAATCCGGGTCGTCGTGCCGCCGGTCCTCGCGGGCCGGCGAGGGCGCCTGGCGGCCACCCTTCGCGAGCGGCGGGCGCAGCGTCGGGACTGAGTCGGCACGGGCCCGCGGGCCGGCTAGCGGCGCTAGCCCGCGGTCGGTGCCCCGCGATCGACCGGTCGCGTTGAGGCTGAGCGGGCCACCGGCTGCCAGTCCGGGGCTGGCCCGGCCTCCTCTGCCGCCGCCAGCGCCGCGCGGGCAAGCTCGCCAGCGCTCGCGAACCGCTCGTCCGGCAGCTTCTGCATGGCCTGCGCGACGACGGCGTCGAACGCTGCCGGCACACCGGAACGCGCCTCGCTTGGGCGAGGCGGAGGATCGGCGAGGTGTCCCATCATCTTGTCGACCTCTCGCGCACGGGGGAAGGGCACCTGTCCCGTCAGCGCTTCGTAGAGGAGGCAGCCGAGCGCGTAGACATCCGTGCGGGTGTCCACGGCCTGCGACTGGAGCTGCTCGGGGGCCGCGTAATCGATGCTGCCCACCCAGATGCCGGTGGCGGTGAGCCCACTTTGCGAGCTGACATGCTTGCTCACGCCGAAGTCGGTCAGGTAGACGTGGGGTTCGCCGCCGCGAGTCTCGATCAGCACGTTCGCCGGCTTCACGTCGCGGTGCACGAGTCCGAGTTCAGAGGCGCTATCGAGCGCCGCGCCCACCTGTCCGACGATCGCCGCCGCCAGGCGTGGGTGGAGCGCGTCCTCGACGGCGATCACGTAGGCCAGGTCAACACCGTCGATGTAGTCCATCGCCATGTACAGCACACCGTCGTGCGTGCCCGCGTCCGCCAGCGGCACGATGTGCGGGTGCGCCAGCTGCTTGGTCAACCGTGCTTCTCGCTCGAAGCGCGCCGCGAACATGGTGTCTGACGTCATTTCCGGACGCAGCAGCTTCAAGGCGACGCTCCGGCCGGCGGTCAGCTGCGTGGCGCGGTAGACCACACCCATCCCGCCTCGGCCGAGCAGCTCGTCGATCTGGTAATCGCCGAAGCGCGAGCCGATCGCGCGCTCGATCTCCATCCTGCCCTTATACACCGGCGCGCCCCGGGTTGCGCACCGAGGTAGAGTTACCGGTGTCGGCCGGGGCCGACTGTCCGAGGGAGCGACGGAACAAAGCGGTGGCGACTAAACAAGTGGAGAGCCTGGCGCCGAGCGCGTCGATCCTGCACGGGGGACGTCGGTATCCGGTGAGCCAGGCCGGGGTGACGATCGGCCGCGCTGACGGCAACGACCTCGTGCTCGACGACGAGCAGGCCTCGCGCAATCACGCGCGCGTCATACGCCGCACGGACGGCAGCTATGCGATCGAGGACTTGGGCTCCCGGCACGGCACGCTCGTAAACGACCTTGCGGTCGGAGCCGAGCCACAGGCGCTGCAGAGCGGCGACCGCGTTCAGATCGGGCAGACAGCACTGCGGTTCGTCGCCGGCGACGAGACGCGTATGGCCTCGCAGGCCGCCGCGATCGTCCAGATGCAGTCAGTCGCCTTCGACGGCACCCGGATGACGATCGGTCGCGATCCAAGCAACGACGTCGTCCTGTCCGACCCCAACGTGTCGCGCTTCCACGCTGAGCTGGTGGCGGCGGGAAGCGAGGTGGAGGTCGTCGATCTGGATTCGCGCAATGGCACCCGGCTCGACGGCGAGCTCGTCGAGCGAGCGCGTGTGAAGGCCGGGGCCGAGATCGGCATCGGCCCATTCGGGATCGTGTTCGACGGGGCGACCGTGATCGCGCGCGACGAGCGCGGAGCGCTGCGCCTCGAGGCGAGCGAGGTGTCGGTCACGTTCAAGGGCCGGGAGATCTTGACGCCGACGTCGCTGACCATCGATCCCGGCGAGATGGTCGCGGTGATCGGCGAGAGCGGAGCAGGCAAGAGCACGCTGCTAAAGGCGATCTCGGGTGTCAACCCGATCAGCGGCGGCCAGATCACGATCAACGGTGAGCCACTCGCCAGCCGGTTGACCGACATCGGCTACGTCCCGCAGGACGACATCGTGCACCGGCTGCTGACCGTCGAAGAGGCGCTCTCATACGCGGCGCGCCTGCGGCTGCCGCGCGACAGCTCGCGCGAGGAGATAGGTGCCGCAGTTCAGCGCGTCCTCGGTCAGCTCTCGCTGGAGCGACACGCCGGCCAGCGGATCGCATCCCTGTCGGGAGGTCAGCGCAAGCGCACCGCCGTCGCCACCGAGCTGCTGGCGCGGCCCAGTCTGCTGTTCCTCGACGAGCCGACCACCGGCATGGACCCGGGGCTCGAGTCGAAGATGATGGCGCTGTTCCGCGAGCTGGCGGACGACTCGCGCGCGCTCGTGCTCGTCACGCACGCAACCAAGAATCTCGCGCTGTGCGATCGCGTCATCGTGATGGGGCGTGGCGGCGTGCTCGCGTTCGACGGGCCGCCACAGGAGGCGCTCGCGTTTTTCGGCACGGCAACCTTTGACGGGATCTACGACGCGCTCGACACGACGCCAAGTGCTGAGTGGGGAGAGCGGTTCGATGCATCGAGACCGCACACGGCGGCAGGCTCCCTCAGCTGCTGCGACGCCGAGCGAGCCGCAGGAGCGGCGCGGCGGGCGGGCAAGCGCGGTGCTGCCCCAGGCGGCGATGCTCGCCGGCCGCTACGTGAAGCTGCTGGCGCGCGATCGCCGCAACCTGGTACTGCTCGTCGGACAGGCGCCCGTGCTTGGCCTGGCCGCGCTGGGGCTATTCCACAGCGGCCTCTTCAAGAAGATCGGCGGCGACGCCGCGGGCGGGATCGAGCTTCTGTTCCTGATGTCCCTGACGACGATCTGGCTCGGCTCGGTCGACGCGGCGCGCGAGATCATCAAGGAGCGCAGCGTGCTCGAGCGAGAGCACGCGGTGGGTCTGCGCCTGAGTGCGTACCTGCTGTCCAAGGTGGTGGTGCTGTGGGCGCTGGTCGCGGTGCAGGTGCTGCTCAACGCCGGCATCCTGCTCGCGTTCCGCTCGCTGCACGAGCCGGCGTCGGTGTACCTCGCGGTTTTCGCGCTGCTGATCGTGACTGGCTTCGCCGCCGTCGGCATGGGGCTCCTGATCTCGACGCTCGCCACCAGCGAGGACCAGTCGATGAGCCTCCTGCCGCTGACGGTCATCCCCCAGATCCTGTTCGCGGGCACGATCGTCACGGTCGCGCGGATGGCTCAGCCGGCGAAGGCGATCTCCAATCTGATCATGGAGCGATGGTCGCTCGCTGGTCTCGGCAGGCAGCTTGGAATGAACGCCCGGATCGCCGTCGACCCTCAGTTCGCGCGCGTGAACCCGTTCGGGACCCACTTCTTCGACATCGGGCTGATCACGAGCCTGCTGATCCAGCTCGCCTTCTTCGCCGCCTTCATGGCGCTCGTCACTGCGATGCTGTATCGGCGCCTGCGGGCTCCTGCTCGCTGAGCGCCGCGGCCGGCAGCGCACTCACCGTCAGCTCTGCGAACAGCGCCGCCCCCGGCAGGTCGGCGGACCCGTACGACTCCCCGCTGCGGCGATCCAGGATCGACAGCACGCCGATCACGCTTCCCTCGTGCAGCAGCGGGACCACCATCATCGTGTGAGGCACGTAGCCGGTGCGCTCGGCTACGCGCGCCGCGAACCGCTCATCGTCGCGGCAGTTGGGAATCGCGACCGACTCGCCTGAGCTCACGACTGCGCCCGCGATGCCGGTCCCAGGGTCTAGCCGCACCCCCACGATCTCCTCCGCTCCCGCTCCCCAGGCCGCGTGGTAGACGACCTCGCCGGTGGTCTGATCGCGCAGCGCGATCGACGCCGCCGCGGCCTCGAAGATGCCGGCGGCCGTGCGCACGATCGACTCGAGCAGACTTCGCTCTCGCTCCGGACGAGCGAGGCTCCGCGCGAGCGAGGCGCCCGTGGTCAGGCCGACCCTCGAGCCGAGGACGGCGGCCAGCGCGTCCACCGAGGCCAGCCTACGCTCGGCACGCGGTTCGAGTGCACGCCGCAGGACCTGCTCGAGCTCTGGCGTGACCTCTGGCACCGCCTCTTGCAGCGATGGGAGCCCGTGATAGGCAGGTGGCTGCCCGGTGATCAACGCCCACATCGTTGCGGCAAGGCTGTAGACGTCGCTGCGCGGCGACACGTCCTCCCCGACGAGCACCTCCGGTGCCATATACAGCGGAGTCCCGATCGCGCGGGTCCCGGTGTCCCCTTCGACGAGTTCGCGCGCGATGCCGAAGTCCACGAGAACCACACCGTCGTCGCCCAGGATCAAGTTCGCCGGCTTGACGTCGCGATGGACGATCCCCTGCTCGTGGACGTAGCGCAGCGCATCGCAGGCCTGGCCTGCGTAGACCAGCACGTCGCGCAGGGGAAGACCCGGAGAGCCCCGCTGGGCGAGCAGCCTGCCGAGGTCGTCGCCGGTCACGAGCTCCATCACCACGTACTTGCCCGACTGATCCTGAAAGTGGTCAAGGATCGGGACGACGCGAGGGTGGCGCAGACGGGAAAGGAGGCGCACCTCGATGTCGAACCGCGCCTCGTGCCCGAGATCGAACAGCCGCTTGACTGCCACCTCGCGGTTGTCTGGGCCCTGCGCCCGGTACACCTGCCCCATGGCGCCGCTCGAGATCGGCGCCAGCAGCCTGTAGCCGCCCGCGACCGTGTCTCCGACACGGGGCTCGGCAGCGGGCGCGGAAGCCTGTGCGTCGTCCGCCTCGGCCACGAGCGGAGGCTATCGCCGCGGTCTTACGCCCGCCGCCACTCGCCGGAGCGGCCACCCTGCTTGGAGAGCAGCTGCACCTGCTCTATCACCGCGCCGCGCTCGAGTCCCTTGACCATGTCGTAGACCGTCAGCGCAGCCACGGCCGCGGCGGTCAGCGCCTCCATCTCAACCCCGGTCGGGCCAGTCGTGCGCGCTTCGGCGGTGAGCGTGATCGCGTCGTCGGTCACCTCGGCCTCGACGCCGACGTAAGTCAGGGCGAGCGGATGGCAGAGGGGGATCAGATCCGCAGTCCGTTTGGCCGCCTGGATGCCGGCGATCCGTGCCGTGCCGAGGACGTCGCCCTTGGGAGCGTCGCCGTCGCGCACCGCGCGGGCCGTCTGCGGCGAGACGCGCACCACGGCCTCAGCGACCGCGCTGCGCTCGGTCGCCGGCTTCTCGCCGACGTCGACCATCCGCGCCTGGCCCTGCGCGTCGAGATGGGTGAGACCGCTCGGCTGTTCGGTCACGTCACCGGGGCATGGGCCCGCATCGCGCTCTGCACGAGCTCGCGCACGTCCTCGAAGCGCCCGTCTCGCAGGAGCTCGACTGGATCAGGCTCGCCGTTGACGATCGACTCGAAGAACTCCTTGCGGTCCTGGTAGGTCGGCAGCGTCGCCTTGGCCCAGCCGCGCGCCTCGTTGAGCAGCACGGCGAGCATCGCGTAGGGCTCGCCGAACAGGTCGCCGATCTCGCGCTTCATCCGCTTCGCGAGCGCCGGCGATGCGCCGGCGGTCGAGATCGCGATCGCCAGCGGACCCTGACGCACAATCGCAGGCAGGATGAAGTTGCACAGCGGCGGGACGTCGACGACGTTGACGAGCATCGCGCGCTGCTCGGCGTCCTCGAACACTGCGATGTTGACGTCGGTGTCGTTGGTGGCGGCGATCGCGATCAGGGCGCCGTCGAGGTCGGTCGATTCGTATGGTCGCCGTTCCCAGCTGATCGAGCCCTCGAGCGCGAGCTGCGCGAGCTCGGGGTGGGCCTCGGGCGCTACGAGCGTCACGTCGGCGTCGGACGCGAGCAGCCCCTCCACCTTCTCCAGCCCGACATCGCCGCCTCCGATCACGACGCACCGGCGGCCGGTGAGCTTCAGGCAGGCGATGTAGAAGCGCGTCTCGAGCATGCCCTCGACGCACGACTGGTCGCAGACGCCCTTGCGCAGCTGGCAGACGCACTCCTTGCCGGTGTAGGCCTGGGCAGGCATTTCCCTAAGGGTAGATCAGCGCTTGAGCGCGTCGCGCGCGAGGCGCGCGCCGAGCTTCAGCAGCGGTCCTGCGCCGTCGCGCAACGCCGCGGCGCGGATCGACGGGCGGCCGTAGAGAATCGTCGCGGTCTGCTTGAGTGCCTTGCCGAGCGTCTCGTCGTAGGGGTACCACCACGGGTCGCGGATTCGCGAGGGCTCCCACGTCCGCAGCTTGATGTTCACGCATTCGTAGAGGCCGAACTTCGAATGGGTGCGGCCAAGGCCCGACTGCTTGACGCCGCCCCAGGCGCACTGGCACGCCGCATGGCTGAACATGTGGTCGTTGATCCACACCATGCCCGCTTCGATCTCGCGCGCGAACCGCTCCCCCTTGCTGCGATCCAAAGTCCAAACGGAGGCGCCGAGCCCGAAATCGGAGTCGTTGGCGAGGGCTACGGCCTCGTCCTCTGAGTCGACCACGACGATCGGGAGGACCGGGCCGAAGATCTCCTCGCGCATGATCCGCATCTCGTGGTTGACCTCGGTCAGGACGGTCGGAGAATAGAAGTTTGGCTCGAGCGGGCCACCACATCTCATGTTCGCTCCCGCGGCGACCGCGTCGTCGACCAGCTCGGCGACGGTGTCGAACTGCTCGCGCGAGACCATCGGACCGACCTCGGTGTCCCATTGCATCGGGTCGCCCACGCGTAGGCGCCTCGCGCCCCCGACGACGCCCTCGATGAAGCGCTCGGAAGCTTCGCGCATCACGTATACCCGCTCGATCCCCGAGCACGTCTGCCCGGCGTTCGCGAAGCCGCCCCAGAGCGCACCCGCCACCGCGTGGTCCAGATCGGCATCGGGCAGGACGATCATCGCGTCCTTGCCGCCAAGCTCGAGCACCGACCCCTTCAGGTTCTGGGCGCAGTGCTCGCCGACCGACCGCCCGACCTCGACCGAGCCCGTGAAGAACACTTTTGCGACGCTCGACCTCACGAGCGCGTCGCCCGTGCCCGGCCCATGCACGACGCGCAGCAGCCCCTCGGGGAGGCCGGCGCGCTCGAACGCCTTGGCGATCCGCTCGCCGATCAGAGCCGTCAGCGACGCGGGTTTGAGCACGACGCCGTTGCCCGCCATCAGCGCCAAGGCCACCTCGCCCAGAGGGATGCTCCACGGATAGTTCCACGGCGAGATCACGCCGATCACCCCGAGCGGCTCATAGCTGAACGCGGCGCTCTTGGTCTTCAGGTAGAGCTGCGGCATCGCGATTCGCTCGTCGGCGAGGATCTCCTGGCCGGCGCGCGCGATCCAGCGCAGGCTGTCGATCGTCGGCAGGATTTCCATCGTGAACGCCTCGTTGCGCGGCTTGCCCTGTTCACGCACGATCAGGTCCCGGATGTCATCCGTCTCATCGATCAGCACCTGAGCTGTTCGCTCTAGGTAGCGCGCGCGGTCTGCGAGCGTCAGCTGCGCCCAGAACGGCTGGACCTTCGCCACGGCATCGACGACGGCCGCCACCTCATCCGGGGCGGTGACCGGCACGGCGCCCACGCGCTCTCCCGTCGCGGGGTTGAAGGACTCGAGTTCTGTCGCGGTGGTGCTCATCACTGCGCCCTTGCCAGCGCGTCGTCCCACGAGGGAGGCAGCGCCGCACCTGAGAGCGTCCACTTGACGGTTTTAACCCCGACAACACGTCGCGCAGCTTCAGCATCGCCTCGCTGTGCGGGGGCTCACGGACGAACGCGCCTAGCGCGGCCAAGTCGTGCCACGCGGTCAGCGTCCAGTAGCGCGAGCGGTGGGGCTTTGCTAGAAGCGAGTAGCCCGCCATCCCGGCAGGTCCCGCGGCGAGTGTGCGCTGGATCTTGCGCACGTACGACAGAAAGCTAGGCAGGCTCGCCAGTCGCTTGACGGGCAGGTATGTGAGGACCACCAGGTACTCGTGACCCTCGTCCACCTCGCCAAAGTTCTTCCATGGGACGGGTGGAGGGATGTGTGCCATGTGCGCGATCGTATTGGTCAGGGTTCTCTACCGCGTGCACGGCGGATCTCCTCGAGCTTGGCCTTGAGCTCGGCCTCGGCCTCGTCGGGCTCGTATAGACGCTTGCCGATCGCGGAGTCGGGCATCAGCTCCTGAGGCGACAGGTGACCCGGGCGTTTGTGCGGGTTGTCGTAGTCGCCCTCGTGGCGTGTCGATGAGCGCAGGTAGCCCGGAGGAAGATCGGCGCCCTCGGTACGGATCAGCTCGCGGGCGGCCGAGATCGAGCGCTTGGCGGCGTCGGACTTGGGCGCCAGCGAGAGGTAGATCGCCGCTTGGGCGAGCGCAAACTGGCACTCGGGCAGCCCCACGTGCTCGACCGCCTGGGCGGCGGCGGTCGCCACGCTCAGTGCCTGGGGATCCGCGTTGCCGACGTCCTCGGAGGCGAGCACGATCATGCGCCGCGCGATGAAGCGGGGGTCCTCGCCGCCCTCGAGCATCACCGCGAGGTAGTAGAGCGAGGCGTCGGGGTCGGATCCACGCGTGGCCTTGATCCAGGCCGAGATCGTGTCGTAGTGGTAGTCGGCCTGGCGGTCGTAGAGCAGGGCGCGGCGTTGGAGCGCATCCTCGGCGTGGGCGAGCGTCGCCGGCTGGGCGGTCTGCGCCGCGAGCTCGAGCGCGTTCAGCGCGGTGCGGGCATCGCCGCCGGACCGCTGCGCGAGGAAATCGAGCGCCTCGGGCTCGACCTCCCACCCCTGGCGTGCGACCGCGCGGTCGAGCAGAACGTGGATGTGCTCGGGCGTGAGCGCTTGGAGGACGTAGATGTGCGCGCGCGAGAGCAGGGCCGAGTTGACCTCGAAGTAGGGGTTCTCGGTCGTCGCGCCGATCAGCGTCACGAGTCCCTCCTCGACCGCCGGTAGCAGCGCGTCCTGCTGGGCTTTGTTGAAGCGGTGGATCTCGTCGAGGAAGAAGATCGTCCGGGCCCCCGTCGCGTCCAGTCGCTGACGTGCCCGTTCGATCACCTCCCTGACCTCGGCTCGCCCTACCTGTACGGCGCTGTGCTCCTCGAATGCGGCGCTGGCTCGCCTCCGCGATCAGCCGCGCGAGCGTTGTCTTGCCGCTTCCCGGCGGTCCGTGCAGGATCATCGAGTGAGGGTTGCCCTGCTCGATCGCCGTCCGCAGCGCCGACCCGGCGGCGAGCAGATCGTCCTGCCCCACGAACTCGTCCAGCGTCTGCGGGCGCATGCGGGTGGCGAGCGGGGCGTCCGCGGCGGCAGCCGTCATCCGGCGCTCCGGTTCGTCGCCGAACAGCTGCTGCATGGCTGCAAGTATGAAGCGGGGCGGAGCGCTAGTCCCGAACTACCCCGAGCGCCTGCTCGTGCAGCAGCCCGTTGGTCGCCAGCGCGCTACCGCCGTCGGCCCGCGGCGCGCCGGCCAGGTCCGTGAAGCGCCCACCCGCCTCCTCCACGATCAGCTGCGGCGCGGCGAGGTCCCACAGCTCGACGACCGGCTCACATGCGATGTCGACCGCGCCCTCGGCGACGAGCATGTAGCTCCAGAAATCGCCGAACGCCCGCGTGCGCCAGCAGCGGCGGCCGAGCTCGAGCAGCGCATCCAGGCGGCCCAGCTCCTCCCAATCCTTCAGGCCCGAGAACGAAAGCTGCGCGTCCTCGAGCTGCGCAACGCTCGACACGTGGATCGCGCGGCCGTCCGCGAACGCTCCCTCGCCTCGCCGCGCCCACCAGCGCCTGTGAAGCGCCGGCGCGGAGACGACCGCAACCTCGTTCTGCAACGCAAGCAGCGTCCCCCACACAGGTATCCCGCGGACGTAGTTCTTGGTTCCGTCGATCGGATCGATGATCCAGCGGCGGTCGCCACCCGCCTCGGAGCCGAACTCCTCGCCCAGCACCGCGTCGTCGGGACGCTCGCGCGCGAGGCGCTCGCGAATGACCCGCTCGACTTCGCGATCGGCCTCGGTGACCGGTGTCAGGTCCGGCTTGGTTTCCACGACGAGGTCGGCGGCTTGGAAGCGCCCGAGCGTGATCGCGTCAGCGAGGTCGGCCAGCTCCAGTGCGAGCGCGAGGTCATCCATTGGGGCGGGTGATCGTACGCTCACCGGATGGAGACCGAGTCCATCGCACGAGAGCGGCGCACGAGTCCGGTCGAGCTGCTGTGGGACCTCGTGTTCGCGTTTGCGGTCACGCAGGTCATCGCTCTGCTCACCTCGCAGCGGTTGACATGGACGAGCTTCTGGCGCTCGATGCTCGTCCTCGCGCTCGTCTGGTGGGCCTGGTCGGCATTCGTATGGGTAGCGAACGCGTTCGATGACGACGCGCGGCTGCTGCGGGCGGTGATGCTCCTGGCGATGGCGTTCGTGTTCGTCGCGGGGCTGGCACTGCCGCGGGCGTTCGGCGACCGCGCGACCCTGTTCGCCGTCGCCTACACGGTCGTGCGGCTGCTGCATCTCGGGCTGTACGCCGAAGCGTCGCGTCGTGGCAACGCGGCGTGGAGCGCGATCGCGGGCTTCGCGATCACCGTCCTGATTGGAATGGCGCTTCTGATCGCCGGCTCGTTCCTCCACGCCGGTTCCCGGACGACGGTCTGGCTGCTGGCCGCCGTAATCGACTACGCCGGTCCGGCCGGCCTGACGCGCGAGCGGCTGCGCGGCATCCAGCGAGTCGCGGTCGCGCATTTCTCCGAGCGCTACGGGCAGTTCGTGCTGATCTGCCTGGGCGAGTCGGTCATCGCGATCGGTGTCACCGCGACGAAGTCTTTGACCGCACACGTCCTGGTCGTATTCGTTCTGTGCCTGCTCGCCACGATTGGCCTGTGGTGGACGTACTTCGACGAGCTCGCCGACGCGGCAGCCGATCGCCTGCGCGTCCACGGAGATCCGGTGCTCGCCGCGTCGGACGCCTACAGCTACGTCCATCTCCTGATCGTCGCGGGCATCATCGTGTTTGCGGTCGGCACCAAGCTTGCGATCTCCGATAAGGCCTCCGGGCAACTCGCGCTCTGCGGCGGCGTGGCGCTTTACCTCGTTGGGTTGGTGGGATTCGCGGGCCGAATGTTCGGCACGCTCGACTGGCGGCGCGCCGCGGTCGCGGTCGTGCTGATCGTGCTGTGCGCCTTTGCCGACGGGATCGCGGAGTGGGCCGTCGCGGCGATCATCGCGGTATTGCTGGCCGTGGTCTGTAGCCTCACCGCCGTCCGTGAATCTCCAAGCCGAGACGACCGAGGTTCTCCAGCGCCTGGTGCGCTTCAACACGGTCAATCCGCCGGGGAACGAGCGGGAGGCGATCGAATACCTCGAGCAGTACCTGTCCGACGCCGGACTGGAGACCGAAGTCCTCGCCGCAGACGGCGCCCAGCGCCCGAACCTGATCGCTCGTCTTGACGGCAGCGGGGATGGCCCCACGCTCGGCTTCCTCGGCCACGTCGACACGGTGCTCGCCGAGCCCTCCGAGTGGACTCACGACCCGTGGTCGGGCGACGTCGAGGACGGCGTCCTCTGGGGTCGGGGCGCGCTCGACATGAAGTCCCAGGTGGCGGCCGAGGCCGTCGCGGCAGCCGCGCTGGCGCGCGACGGCTGGCGGCCGGCCGGCGGCTGCCTGAAGCTGATGTTCGTTTGCGACGAGGAGACCGGCGGGGACCTCGGCGCGCGCTGGCTGACCGAGCAACACCCGGACAAGGTGCGCTGCGACATGCTGCTCAACGAGGGCGGCGGCGACGTCTTCTCCTACCAGAGCCGTCGCCTCTACGGCGTCTGTTGCGCAGAGAAGGGCATCTTTCGCTTCACCGTGACAGCCCGGGGAGCCGCAGGGCACGCCTCGCTCCCGCGGACCGGCGACAACGCCCTGCTCAAGCTCGGGCCCGTGCTCTCGGCGCTCTCCGAGCGCCAACCGTCCTACGACGTCACCGACGCCCCGGCGGCCCTCCTGCGGGGGCTTGGCGAGGACCCGGACGATCCCGTCGGCTCGGTGCGGCGGATCGGGGAGACAGAGCCGTGGTTCCTCATCCTGCTCGAACCCATGCTTGGTGTGACGCTCACTCCGACGATGGCGCACGCGTCAGACAAGATCAACGTGATCCCCTCGCAGGCGACGATCAAGGTCGACTGTCGTGTTCCGCCGGGCCTCGGCGAGGACGACGCGCGGCGGCGGATCGCCGAGGTGCTCGGTGATGTGGAGATCGACTTCACCGAGCGCGTGATCGGGAACGCCTCGCCGCCCGAGTCACCGCTCATGGATGCGATCTCGCGCTGGGTCACCGAACATGACGCGGGCGCTGAGACAGTGCCCGTGATCTTGCCGGGCTTCTCCGACTCGCGCTGGTTTCGCGAAGCGTTCCCAGACTGCGTCGCCTATGGGTTCTTCCCCCAGCGCCACATGAGCTTGCTCGAGACGGCACCGCTGATCCACAACGCAGACGAGCGGATCGACGTGCGCGACCTAGGCTTCGCTGCCGGCTTCTACGGCGACATCGCGCGCGAGCTCCTGGGGTGAGGACAAGCCCAGCTCTCTCGTCGACCGCGGCGCCAATGCCAGCGCAAGCGCGAGCATCCCGATGACGCTGCCCACGCCGAGGACTTCCCGGGCACCGAGCGTTCCTGCGAGCGGGCCCGCGACCAGATAGCCCACCGGCAGCAGCGCAAACGACCCCATCCAGTCATACGAGGAGACGCGCGAGAGCGAATGCGGCGGGATGTGTTCTGCCAGCGCGGTCTCCCACCAGATGATGAGCAGCGAGAACCCGAAGCCGGTCGCGAGCGATGCGACCGTCACGATTGCCTCGGGTGCCTTCAGCGCGAGCAGCAGCGCCATCAGCGGCCACGCGAACACGAGCACGAGCCCGGCCTTCAGCGGATGCAGAGGACGCCACCTGATCCCGACGATCGCGCCGATTACCGCGCCCGCACCGGCGACGCTTTCGAGCAGCCCGAACACACCCACACTCCCGTATGAGCCGCGGGCGATGATCGGCGCGAGCGCGTACCACGGCGCGTAGACGAACAGCACCGCTGCCATGAAGACCGCGATCGTGACCCACACCCAGGCCCGCGAGCGGACCTCATCGAAGCCGTCGCGGAGCTGCTCGAGCACGGCCGCGGGCGCGGCGGCGATTCCCCTCGAACGCGGGGTCACGCGCATCAGCAGCGCGGCGCTGATCACGAACGTCGCCGCATCGAACGCAAACGCCTCGCCGGCGCCGATACCCAGCACGAGGCCGGTGGCGATCGCCGGCCCGACCATGAACGCGACGTTGAACACCGACTCGGTCAGCGCCCGCGCATCCTGGATCAGCGGGTCGGGCACGGTCTGGGGCAGCAGGCCCGTGTACGCCGGCTGGAAGAACGCCTGCGCGGCTCCGAACGCCGCCTCGATCAGCGCAAGCTCCAGGACGGTCGCGCCGCCGGTGAAGATCAGGATCGCGAGCGCCGTATGTAGCGCCGCGCGGACTAAGTCCGCCACGATCATGATCCGGTGGCGCGGCAACCGGTCTGCCCAGACGCCCCCGAGAAGCAGCAGCGCGACGAGCGGCACCGTTTGGCTGCCAAGGATCAATCCGAGGTCGCTGGCCGACCCGGTCGTCTGCGTGACGTAGAGCGCGATCGCGACCACGACCACGCGATCGCCGATCACGCTGGCCGATTGGCCGAGGAACAGATTTCTGAAATCTCTGTGGCGCAGAACGCGCAGGTACGAATTCACGGCTTTACCTCTCGAGGGGGGAACGTCGGGCGGACCGGCGTGAGCCGGTCGGGCGGTCAACGGGTTCGTTCGAGAAGTGGCGTGAACATCGCTCTCCGGGCGAGCGTAGCAGCGCTCACAAGCTGCTCAGAGCGACCCGGATCCCGAAGTAGTCGAGTGAGTGAGGCAGCGGTCGCCGCGGATCGAGCGACGGCGAGATCAAGCGCGGAGAGCGGTCGAGCAACGGTCGGAGCAGCTCGCGTCCGACCAGCAACGCGAGCGCGACCCCCGGACAGCCCTGCGGCCCGTGGCTGAAGTGGTTGAACTGCCAGTCCTCAGCGGCGGTTCCGGAAAGCCACGCCTCGGGCTCGAAGCGGTCCGCGAACGGCACCGCCTCGCGGTCACGGTGATTGAAAGCGTTGACGATCAGAAGCTGCGTCCCCGCCGGCACCGTCACGCCGTCCCAGTCGACTTCGCGGACGGCCTCGCGCGAGAGCATGGCCGTGGTCGGCCAGAGCCGCATCGCCTCGTGAAGGCAGGCATCCATGAACGCGTCGTCGCTGCGGGCGGGCGCAAACACGGCGAGCAGCGCGAGGCACCTGAACGCGTTAATCGCGAGCGTGTCGCCGAGCGCGAACAGCCAGTGAGTGACCTGCCCCGCGGGCTTGGTGCGCTCAGTCACCGGCGCCTCGCTGAAGCGCGCCACGACGCTGCCGGGCTCGGCCGTCTCGACGTAGTGCTCGAGCGCCGCCGTGAAGCGGTCGTACAGCTCCCGATCGCCCCGCCCCGGGGGGTTGGACTTGTCCATCAGCTGGCCGAGCATCTCGGACAGCGCCTCGTCATCGGCCGCGCCGTCGCCGAGGATCACGCGCCGCGCGATGCGCCGCACCGCGCGGTTGAACGCGTCCCAGTCGAGGTCCTCGGGCAGCGTCGCGGCCTCCTCGGCGCACACCGACGCGGTCCGTTCGGGGAGAGATGAGAGGACCGACTCGGTGAACTGCCGCCGGTCCGCCCAATCCTCTCCGCGCGAGATCGTCAGCGCGTCTGGCTGGAAGTGGGACATGCCGGACTTCTTCGGCTCGGGATCGGCCGCGAAGGGATCCGGCGAGGCTTCGAGCAGCCGCCGGGCGCTCGAGCGCCCGAGCAGCAGCAGCGCCTCGTCCTTGGCGACACGGATCCAGACCGGGCCCTCGCCGTAGCTTCGCTTCAGCCCGGCGACAAATCCGACCGCGAACCCGTCCGCTCCGGTACGAGACGCCACCGCGACCGCGCTCCGCCGCCGCCTGAACAACCCCTGGATGACGTTCGGCACTGCGACCTGGGCGGTGAAGCGGATGCCTTCGAGCAGCGACGCGCGCGGGAAGTCCACGCGCGGAGCTTAGGGACCCGACGAAGCACTCCGCCGCGCCCCCATAAACTTCCCGCATGGCGACGCAGGTCCGGACACGCCTTGATCCGGAGATCTTCAGGCTGCCGGTCGAGCGCATTCGCGACGGCTACTACTCGGACGCGTACTTCGTCTTGACGAAGCAGCTGCTCGAGGACGAAGGCCATCACCCGCGCGTCACGATGCAGGTCTTCCAGAAGCGCGATTCGGTGCTGGGCGGCATCGACGAGGCGATCGCGGTGCTCAAGCTGTGCTCCGGTCATCGCGACGCCGGCGGCGCCTGGAACGAGGGGTGGGACCAGCTCGAGGTGCACGCACTGCACGAGGCCGACCGGGTCGCGCCCCGCGAGACCGTGATGACGATCGAGGGCGACTACAGCCTGTTCGCCCATCTCGAGACCGTCTACCTGGGCTCGCTCGCGCGGCGCTCGCTGGTGATGCGCAACGTCTCGGAGGTCGTCGAGGCCGCGCGCGGCAAGCAGATCTTCTACTTCCCCGCTCGCCACGACCACTGGCTCGTGCAGACAGGCGACGGTTGGAGCGCGCACGTAGCGGGCGCAATCGGGGTCTCTACCGATGCACAGGCGTCGTGGTGGGGCGGGCGCGGGATCGGCACGGTCCCCCACGGGCTGATTGCCGCGTACGGCGGGGATACGGTCAAGGCCGCGACCGTGTTCGCGGAGCGCTTCCACGAGGAGATGAACATCACCGTGCTGGTCGACTTCGAGAACGACTCGATCAGGACCGCGCTCGAGGTCGCGGGCGCACTGGGCCCGAAGCTGTGGGGCGTGCGGCTTGATACCTCCGAGGATCTGGTCGACCGGACGCTGCTCGATGAGCTTGGTGGCTTCAGGCCGACCGGGGTCAACCCGCGGCTGGTCGAGAAAGTGCGCGGGGCGCTCGACCAGGCGGGCTTCAACGACGTGCGGATCGTCGCCTCGGGCGGGTTCACAGCGACGCGCATTCAGGAGTTCGAGGCCGCCGGCGTGCCGGTCGACGCCTACGGGGTGGGCTCGTCGCTGATCCGCGGCGAAAACGACTTCACCGCCGATGTGGTCCTGCTCGACGGGCGCCCCTGCGCGAAGGTGGGACGCAGGTATGCGCCGAACCCCAGGTTGGAGCGGGTTCAGTGATATGCCCCAACTGCCGATGAGCCCCTAGAGCATGCTCGCGTTCCTCGGTTATCCGGACGCCTACTCGTGGCTGCACGACTGGCTTCCGATCATCTTCATGGGGCTGATCGTCGTGGCCCTATTTACCGTGATGCGGCTCATGCCGCGCACACGGCCGCAGCAGATCAAGGCGGATTCGGCGCCGCCGATCGAATGGTCGGACATCGCCGGCGCAGATGAGGCCAAGGAGGAGCTGCGCGAGGTGGTCGACTACCTGCGCGACCCCAAGCGCTTCAAAGAGCTGGGCGCCAAGGTGCCGAAGGGGATCCTGCTCTACGGCCCGCCCGGCACCGGCAAGACGCTGCTGGCAAAGGCGGTCGCGCACGAGTCGGGGGCGACGTTCTTCTCGCAGTCAGCCGCGTCATTCGTGGAGATGTTCGTCGGCGTGGGCGCCGCGCGGATCAGACGCCTGTTCCGCACCGCGCGCAAGAAGGCGCCGGCGATCGTGTTCATCGACGAGATCGACGCGGTCGGCGGCCACCGGGGCTTCGACGTGTCCGGCGAGCGCGACCAGACGCTCAACCAGCTGCTGGTCGAGCTCGATGGCTTCACCTCGGCCCGCAAGGACGTGGTCGTGATCGCGGCATCGAACCTGCTCGAGAAGCTCGACCAGGCGCTCCTGCGGCCCGGGCGCTTCGACCGCCAGATCTTCGTCTCGCCGCCTGACGTGGGTGGGCGCGAGCGGATCCTGGGCGTCCATTCCAGTAACAAGCCGCTCGCCGACGATGTCGACCTCAAGCTGGTCGCCCGCCAGACCTCCGGCCTGACGGGCGCCGACCTCGCGAACATCTGCAACGAGGCGGCGATCACCGCCGCCCGCCGGGGCTCGCAGCAGCTCGGGATGCTCGACTTCGACTCAGCCGTCGAACGAGTCGTCGCCGGCATGCAGTCGCGGCGCGCGCTGACCGACCACGAGAAGCGCGTCGTCGCCTACCACGAGGCGGGGCATGCGCTCTGCGGCGAGCTGCTGCCGTCCGTCGACCCCGTCCACCGGATCTCGATCATCCCGCGCGGCAAGGCGCTCGGCTACACGCTCAACCTGCCGGAGGAGGATCGCTACCTCAAGACGCGCGAGGAGCTGGTCGACTTCATGACGATGCTACTCGGCGGACGGGCCGCCGAGCAGCTGGTTTTCGGCTCGATCACAACTGGCGCCTCCGACGACCTCAAGCGCGTCGAGGAGATCGCCTACGCGATGGTGCACGACTACGCGATGGGCACCGGCATCACCTCATCGCGCGTCAGCCCCGAGCGGGCCTCCGAGGCGACACGCAAGGTCCGCGACGTGGAGGTTCGCGAGCTGGCCGACGAGGCGTTCCGGGCGGCCTCGCGGACGGTCGACAACCATCGGCCACAGCTCGACGAGCTGGCACAGACGCTGCTCGCCAACGAGGTGCTCGAGCGCGGCGACATCGACCGCATCATGGGCGACGTGCCGAAGGGGCCCGCACGGCGGGCCGGCAGCGGCGAGCTCGGTCTCGCCGCGGCGACCGCAATGCGGCCGGCGCCTCGCTAGGTCGGCAAGACCCGCTCGGCCAAGCAGCACCTACACTGCTGCTCCATGTTGGGAGCGATCGACCACGTCGGCGTGGCCGTCGAGGACATCGACGCCGCGCTGAAGCTGTACAGCGACTCGCTCGCGATGCCGCTCGTGCACCGCGAGACGGTGAGCGAGCAGGGCGTCGATGCCGCCTTGCTCGATGTCGGCGACGGCCATGTCGAGCTCCTACAACCGCTCGGCCCCGAGACGGCGGTCGGCAAGTTCCTGGCAAAGCGCGGCCCCGGGCTTCACCACGTCGCCTACCGGGTCGCCGATATCGATGCGGAGCTCGGACGCCTGACGGCGGCGGGCATAAGACTTATCGACGAGCAGCCGCGGTCGGGGATTCGAGGATCGCGCGTCGCGTTCGTCCATCCTGCGTCGACCGGTGGCGTGCTGACCGAGATCGTGGAGCCGGCCCATGGCTGACGAGAAACCGCAGAAGGTCTCGATTGGGTTCCTCGGCGGACAGACGCTCTCGGCGCGCGTCGCACCGGCGGAGCTCACCAAGCTGCGCAACACGTTGCCCGCAGCGGGCTGGCACGATCTCAACGCCGAGGACGGAACGGTCGCGATCGACCTCTCGAAGGTCGTCTATGTGCTCGTCGACCACGAAGAGCACCGCGTCGGGTTCGGGACCTGAGACCCGCCGAGATCGACCAGGCGCTCCTGATCGCAGCCCGCACGCGTCTGCATCCGCGCTGGCTCGAGCGGGCGGTCGGAGCCTACTCGCGCACAGGCGAGCACGGAGCATGCTGGCTCGCGCTCGCGGGCACCGGAGCACTAGTTGACCGGCGGCCCGGTGCGCGCGGGCGCTGGCTGCGAGCCGCGCGCATCGTGGTTGGGGCGAACGCGGTCAACTACGCGGTAAAGCTCGCGATCCGCCGGCGGCGCCCCGAGCTCGCCGGGCTCCCGCCACTGACGCCGACGGTCTCAGGGCTGTCGTTTCCGAGCGCGCACTGCACGATGTCCTTCGCCGCGGCACGGGCATTCGACGAGCTAATCCCCCGCTCGGGCCTGTACGGAGCGGCAATCGCGTTTGCGATCAGTCGGCCCTACCTCGGCGTGCACTACCCGAGCGATGCGATCGCGGGCGCCGCGTTGGGAACGCTGATCGGCGAGGCCTGGACCCAGTGAAGGTCGGAATCGTCGGCCTGCCGAACGCCGGCAAGTCCTCGCTGTTCAAGGCGCTGACCGGAGCGGCGGTCGACACCGCCAACTACCCGTTCACGACGATCGAGCCGAACATCGCCGTCCTGCCGGTCGCCGATGAGCGGCTCGACACGATCGCGCGGGTTATCGGGGCGTCCGAGGTCGTCCCAGACACGATCTCGTTCCACGACATCGCCGGTCTGGTCGCGGGTGCCCACCGAGGTGAGGGTCTCGGGAACCAGTTCCTCGCAAACATCCGCGAGACCGACGCGATCGTCCACGTCGTGCGGGCGCACACCGATCCAAACGTCGTCCACCCCGACGGTCATGTGGACCCCGTCGCAGATGCCGAGACAGTTGAAACCGAGTTGCTCTACGCCGACCTCGAGCAGGCCGAGCGCCGAATCGAGCGGGTCAGCAAAGCTGCCAAGAGCGGCGACCGACACGCGGTCGCCGAGGAACGCTGGCTCGCGGAGCTGATCGAGGCACTGCGCGCCGGCAAACCGGCCCGCACGGTGCCGGCGCCGGCCGACGCCTCCGACGTGGTCGAGCTGCTTCAGCCCCTTACCGCCAAGCCGATGCTCTACGTCGCAAATGTCGACGAGGGGTCGGATGCCGTCCCGCCGGCGCTCGACGAGCACGCCCGCCAGACCGGGGCCCGGGCGGTCGCGATCTCCGCTCGGATCGAGTCAGAGATCGCCGAGCTCGACACGGACGAGGCGGCGTCGATGCGCTCCGATCTGGGCCTCGAGCGCTCAAGCCTCGAGACCGTCGTGCGCGGGGCGTTTGAGCTGCTCGAGCTGATCGCTTTCTTCACCGCCGGCGCGGAGCGCCCGGCGCAGTCGTGGCACATGCGCCGCGGGCGCACGGCGTTTGATGCAGCCGGCTTGATCCATACCGATATCCAGCGCGGGTTCGTGCGCGCCGAGGTGATCTCCTGGAACGAGCTCGTCGACGCCGGGGGCTATGCGGGTGGGCGCGACCGCGGGACGCTGCGCGTCGAGGGACGCGACTACGTGATCGCCGACGGCGACGTGATCACGGTCAAATTCACCCCATAGGGCGCGCTCGGGCGACGAAAACGTCACAACCGGAAACCGCGCGTCTGCAGGCCTAAACGCACGAATCGGTGGCTTTCGATAGGGTGCCGCGCAGCCTAATCCCCTGCGCCGCCGCAGGGGAGCGGGGGACCCACAGTCGGTCCCTGGGGCGAATCGCCGTCTGATGGCGGCGTAGCGCAATTAGCGCGAGCCCGACAGCTAACCCCGCAGGCGAGAAGACGAATGAGCAAGCGCACGGTTCACGCACGCGTACTCGCCACAGCCGTTGTGGCGGGAGCCGCGCTTGCCGTCGCTTTGCTCGTCCCGCTCTCCTCTGCCGCGGACCCGAGCCTCAATCAGCTGAGCAACGACCTGTCCGCGACTCAGGCTCACGCCCAGTCGCTTCAGTCGAGCATCTCGAACCTCAACGGGCTGATCGCCTCGCTCGGCTCGCAGATCGCCTTCGTCCAGACGCGCGAGGACGCTGTCCGCGCCCAGCTGGATCACGACCGCGCCGTGCTCGCGCAGACCACCGCCGCGCTGGTGCAAGAGCGCCAGGTGCTGGCTATCCTCGTCGCCCGCCTCGCCAAGAACCGCATGCTGCTGGCACGCCAGCTCGTCTCGGGCTACGAGTCGGACAACCCGGACTTCGTGACGATCATCATCGAGGCGCACGGCTTCCAGGACCTGCTGGACAAGATCCAGTATCTGAAGACGGCCGAGCACGACCAGAACACGATCATCGCGATCACGCGTACCGCCAAGGCGGAGGCCGACAGCGCCGCACAACGGCTGGCGGCGCTCGAGGCGAGCGACCGCGAGATGACCGCCTCCACAGCCACGCGGGCCCAGGCGCTCGCCGGAATGAACGCGCTGCTCAGCTCGCGCCAAGGGGCGCTGGCGCAGGCGCGCGCGGCGCAGGCTGGCGCACTCGCGGCGGCGCAGCAGCGCGGGCAGTCGCTTCAGTCCCAGATCTCAAGGATCCAGGCCCAGCAGGCGGCGGCTCAGCAGGCGGCCTCCTCGAGCCCCAGCCTGCCCACGCCCTACGGCTCCGCGGGCGCGTCGGGCGGATGGGTGATCCCGAGCTCGGTGGTGGCGTGTGAGTCCGGCGGGCAGAATCTGACGCCCAACAGCGCCGGTGCCTCGGGCTACTACCAGATCATCCCCAGCACCTGGCAGCAGTACGGCGGCAGCGGACCCGCCGCCTACCTCGCGCCGAAGTCAGAGCAGGATGCAGTCGCGCAGAAGATCTGGGCGGGCGGCTCGGGCGCATCGAACTGGGACTGCGCCAACATGCTGGGCATCCACTAGCGCCCGAGATCCCGCAGCGCGGCTCCCGCGGCCACCCGCGAGGCGCCTCCAGCCAGCGTGGCCGGGGGTTGCGGGAGGTTGTGGCGAATAATTCGCGTCAACTTCCCAGCGCGATGTCGTGGCAACCGAATATTGAGGTGAACATGCCAAGACCCTCACCGTCGGAGGTCGGTGGCTGGTCTGGCGGCACTAGCGCCCGAGATCCCGCAGCGCGGCGCGCGCCGCAAATACGCCACACATGCCGTGCACACCCCCGCCGGGGGGCGTCGAGGCAGAACACAGGTAGACGCCCGGCAGGCCGGTGCGGTACTGGTTCCAGGCAAGGATCGGGCGGAAAAACGTCTGTCGGGCCGTGACCGCGCCGCCGCCGATATCGCCGCCGACGTAGTTCGGGTTGTATCGCTCGAGATCGGCGGGCGACCACGCTGTGCGTTCGAGCACCAGCTCGCGAAACCCCGGCGCGAACCGTTCGATCTGGCTCTCGATGGCCTCGGTCATGTCGACCGGGCAGCCGTTCGGCACGTGGCAATAACCCCACAACGTGTGCTGGCCCTCGGGCGCACGCGAGGGATCGACCACCGAGGACTGGACGATGATGCAGTACGGCCGCTCGGGGACTCGACCCCGACCGATCTCCGCCTCGCTGCGGGCGACCTCCTCGAGGGTTCCGCCGAGATGAACGGTAGCCGTACGCCGGCACGGCTCGGCGCTCCAGGGCACCGGTCCGGAGAGCGCCCAGTCGAGCTTGAAGATGCCCGGCCCGTAGCGAAAGCGGCTCATCGCGTCGCGCACACGTGATGGAAGACGGTCGCCCGCGAGCGAGAGCAGACCTTTGGGAGAGACGTCGAGGAGCTTCACGGCGTCTGCGGGAAGCTCAGCGAGGCTCCCGACTTTTGTGCCGCTGTGGACCTTGCCGCCCGCGGCCTCGATCTGGTTGATCAGCGCCTCGACCACCCGAGCCGACCCGCCCTCCACCACCGGCCAGCCGACGGCATGGGCGAGCAGCCCAAGCACGATCCCGAAGCCGGCCGTGAACGGTGAGGAGAGCGGCTGCATCGAGTGCGCCGCCACGCCGGCGAACAGCGCGCGCGCCTCCTCGGTCGAGAACAGCGCCGCCAGGGCGCGGGCCGGCCACACCGCCCGGAGGCCAAAGTGCGCCATCCCGATCGGCGCTGGCGGCAGCGCTCGTTGCGGCGCGAGCGCGCCGTCGATCACGCCCTGCCAGTCGGCCAGGAGCGGACCCATCAGCGCCCGATAGCGCCGTCCGTCACGGCCCAGCGCATCGGAGGTGTGCTCCAGTGACGGCAACGCCGCCACGGCGCGGCCCCCGTCGAGCGGATGCGCGTAGGCGACCTCGGGCTGGAGCAGCCGCACGCCCGGAAGCGCGTGCTCGCGGAAGAAGCTCGAAGCCGCCAGCAGCGGGTGGACCGTCGAGCACACGTCATGGTGGAACCCCGGCAGCGTCAGCTCCTCGGTCCGGCAGCCGCCTCCCAGCGTCGGCGCGGCCTCGACGACCTCGACCGACAGCCCCGCATCGATCAGGGTGAGCGCCGCCGCGAGCCCGTTTGGCCCCGACCCGACGACGACGGCGTCCGCGCTCACAGCTCGAGCATCGCACCATCGGCCGCGAGGCCGACGTCAGGTTCGCCCTCGAAGCGCGTGGCGAGCGCTTCCAGCTGTTCGTCTGTTCGGCCCGGCTTATGGTGAAAAAGCAGCACTTGCTTGCTCGCCGCGGCCCGCGCAAGTCCCACGGCGTAGTCGGCGACGGCGTGGCCGAAGGCGGCCTCGTGGACCTCGGACGGAAGCAGCTGTGCGTCGTGGATTAGGACATCCGCTTCTCGCGCGAGCTCGAGCGCGTCCGGGTGCAGCGCGCCAAAGCCGTCATCGCCGGGACCGAGCGCGGTTGGGCAGTGGTCGGGGATGAAGGCGAGCGTCGAGCGAGCGTCGCTCACGCGGTAGCCGTAGGTGCGGCCGCCCTTGTGCGGGATCTCGCGGGCCAGGACGCGAAAGCCGGCGAACTCGTGCTCGCCCGCCTCCAGCGAGCCGAAGTCCCAGTCGCCGCGGAGCTCGCGCGGGCCGATCGGAAAGTGCGGCGGCGACATCGCGCGCGCGAGCACGGCGAGCGCCTCCGAGCCGTCCTCCTGGGCAGGCAGCCGCAGCGTCACCGACGACTCCGGGTTGTCGGCGGCGGCGAAGAAAGGCAGGCCCTGCACGTGGTCCCAGTGCAGGTGCGTGAGCAGGATCACGCCCTTGAATGGCGCGCCGGCCAGCAGCTTGGTGACCTGAGTGATGCCGGTGCCGGCGTCGAGAATCAGGGTCGGAGCGGGGTCGCCGTCGTGCGCGAGCGCGAGCGATGGCGTGTGGCCGCCGTAGCGCAAGAACTCCGCGCCGGGCGCGGGCGAAGACCCCCGTGCCCCGCAGATGTGGACCCGCAAGGCGCTCAGCCCTTGCGGCGGCGACTGTCCTCGCGGCGGTGTCCTGAGGAGAGCTCGACGAGCGCTTTACGACCAATCTGCTTGGCCTCGACCGCTGCCACTCGAGTCTTCGTCACCGCGACGAGTGTCGATGTCCTTCCCCCGTCCTCGAGGTGGGCGCGCTCACCCAGCAAGGCACCAGGCCCATACTCGGCGAGCCGCTCGCCGTCGTGCTCGACCCGCAGCACGCCGTCGAGCACGAGGAAGATCTCGGTGCCGGTGTCGCCCTGCTTGACGAGCGTCTTGCCCTCCTTGACCGTCAGAATCTTCGGCTTCTGGCCGCCGCGCATGACCTGCTTGGAGAGATTTCGCTCAAGCGCCGACTCGACCGCGGTTATGAGCGCACGCGACTCGACATCCCCCCAGGGCGTCTGCCTGCCAAACGAGCGGCGGTACCAGTCCTTGAAGTCGGCCAGGCCCGATTTGTGCGTCAGCTCTCCGTCGGCCTCGTAGATCCAGTGGCGCGGGAAGCGGCTCGCCCCGACGATCTCGCCCTCGGCGCTGCCGTCGGCGTGCAGCGTCAGCGCGAGCGTCGTCCACACCAGCGGCGCCTGCCACTGGATGAACGGCTTGCGGCGCACTCGGCGCGGCGCGGGGACTCCGGTCCGCCCTCCGCATGTCTGCTCGAAGCGGACCGAGGTCGTGGTCTTCTTGGGCGCGCGCTGAATGTCAGGCAACGCGATCGCCTCAAATGTCCGTATGGCTCGCCCGAGCTTGATCGTCGTCGAGCCCATGTGGCCCCCGCCGTCGTAGCCGTAGTCGGAGATCTTTCCGTCCCGGTCGACCTCGATCCATGCGCTCAGCCGGTTCGCGAAGCGGAACCGGTCGTCATTGCGCAGCGCTTCCAATCCTCTGAGGCCGCCGAGCTTGTCGGGAGGCGGAGGGTCGTAGTGCGCCATGCCCATGTCGAACGGCAGCCGCATGCTGCCCTCGATCGCCTCGGAAGGGATCCACGACAGTGACGTGATCGAACTCTTGCGCCTCATTGGCCCCCGAAGCGCGCGAGCCTACCAGCTTTCAGGCACCCCGCATAACCTGCCGCGCGTGAAACTCGCGCTCGCCGTCGTGCTCGTGGTCGCACTCGGGCTGCGCGTGTACGAGGTTCAGCGCACCTCGTACCCCCCGGCCAACGATGCCAAGTTGTACCTGACGCTGGCCGCGCAGATAGCCGACGACGGCGACTACGCGGTCACCGGAGGAGCGGGCGCGACGCGCGGAGCGACGGCCTACTTCCCGCCGGCGTTCCCGTACCTGCTCGCCGTTTTCGACGGCAAGCTCGAGCCGGCGCGACTGCTGGGCGCCGTGCTCGGCACCGCGACCGTCGCGCTAGTCGGGCTGGTGGCGTTCGAGCTGTTCGGGACCGCGGTCGCGCTCGTCGCGCTGGCGATCACCGCGCTCTACCCGGCGCTGATCGCGCTGTCGGCCACGGTCTACGCGGAGAACCTGATGATCCCGCTGATCCTCGCCGCGCTCTGGGCCGGGCTGCGCGCACGGCGCTCCGAACGGCCCCAGCGCTGGGTCGCGGCCGCGGGGGTGCTGAGCGGGCTCGCGGCGCTGACCCACCAGAACGCGATCGTAATCCTGCTCGCGCTGCTGCCGGCGGTCTGGTCGATCCGCCGCGCCCGGCTGGTGCTGGTCGGTCTGGCCGTCTTGACGATCGCGCCATGGACGATTCGCAACGCGGTCGTGCTGCACAGCTTCATCCCAGTCTCCGATGAGACAGGACTGACGCTCGCCGGAACCTACAACCCGACCTCGGCACACGATTCGCAGATCCCCTACCGCTGGCGCTATTACAAGGCGATCCCGGCCGACGCGGGTCTGTACGCCAGGGCCCCGAGCCTGACCGAGCCCCAGCTCGACTCGGAGCTGCGAAGCAAGGCGCTCGATTACGTCGGGGATCACCCGCTCGCCCCGCTGGCGGTCGCGTATCACAACACCCGCCGCCTGCTGGAGCTCGAGGGATCGTTCGCGTGGCGCGCGTCGAACTACAACATCGGGGTACCGCGCACGACCGCCCGCCTGGGGGTCTTGTGCTTCTGGCTGATCCTGCTGCTGGCCGTCGCGGGCGCCTTCACGCGGACCGCGCGCGCGGCGCCGCGGTGGCTGTGGCTGGCGCCGCTGCTGCTCTACCTGAGCGTGGTGTTCGTCAACGGCGAGACGCCCCGCTTCAGGGCCCCGATCGACCCGTTTCTGATCATGCTGGCCGCCTGCGCGGTCGCTCAGACCGCTGTGCGCCAATCGGGCGTGATCAGCTCCGAGCGTCCGTGGCGTCCCGAGCGCGACAGCTCGTCGAAGTGATCGAGCGCCGCGCCGGAGCCGAACGCCACACACGTCAGCGGCGACTCGGCCCGCATGACGGGCATGCCCGTCTCTTCGGAGACGAGCTCGGGAAAGCCGCGGATGAGCGTACCGCCCCCGACGAGCAGGATGCCGTCGCGGCCAAGATCGGAGGCGAGCTCTGGCGGGGTTTCCTCGAGCGTGTCGTGGATCGCCTGGAGGATCTCGCGGATCGGGTGGGCGACCGCCTCGCGAACCTCCTCCGAGCGCAGCTCGATGCTGGTCGGAAGACCGGTGAGCAGGTGGCGTCCCTTGACGGCGAACGTCCCCTCCGGTGTGAGCGGCATCACCGAGCCGATCGCGATCTTGATCGTTTCGGCGGTCCGGGAGCCGATCGCGAGGTGATGGGCGCTGCGCAGGTAGTGCGCGATCGCCTCGTCCATCTCGTAGCCGCCGACGCGCACCGAGCGGTACACGGCGATCCCGCCCAGCGTGATCACCGCCATCTCGCTGGTGCCGCCGCCGACGTCGACGACCATTCGGCCGAGGGGCTCCTCGATCGCGAGGCCCGCGCCGATCGCGGCGGCGATCGGCTCCTCGATTAGGTGTACGCGCCGCGCGCCAGCGGCCAGCGATGCCTCTTCGACGGCGCGCTTCTCGACCTCGGTCACGCCCGACGGGGCGCACACGATCAGGCGGGGATGGGCGCGGCGGCGGTCGATCACCCTGCGGATGAAGTAGCGCAGCATCTGCTCGGTGACGTCAAAGTCGGCGATCACGCCGTGGCGGAGCGGGCGGGTGGCCGAGATCGTCGCCGGCGTGCGCCCGATCATCAGCTCGGCTTCGGAGCCGACGGCGTGGACGAGGCCCGTGTCGGCGTCGGCGGCGACCACGGAGGGCTCGGAGACCACGATTCCGCGCCCCGCGACGTACACGAGCGTGTTCGCGGTCCCGAGGTCGATCGCCATGTCGTGGACGCCGAGGCTCGGCGACAGGTGGCGACGCGTCGTGGTCTGCTTGAGTCCGTTGTGGCGGCTAAAGATGCTCACAGGTTGTCAAAAGCGGGCTCAGTTCGGCAACCGCGCAATCCGCATGTCGACACGGCCGCCGCGAAACGGGACGCCCTCGGCGTCCAGAAGCCGCCGCTGGCGCTCGCCCTTGGCCAGCGATCCGTCGGCGCGAACGATCCGGTGCCAGGGGACCGTGGGGTCCTCGCATTCGCTCAGCACCGCACCGGCGAACCGCGGCGCTCCCGGCGAGACATCGCCATAGGAGCGGACGAAGCCACGCGGAACCGCGCGGATCCGCTCGAGAACCAGATCGTGGCGGCTCAGCGCTCGCCCGGCAGCTTCTTGGGGTACTGCGAGACGGGCTGGTTCAGATCGAGCGCGGTGGCGACGATTCGGTCCTGCTCGTGAGCGTGGGCGACCGGATAGCCCTCGCCCGACGCGGCCCGCTCTGGGCGCCCGACATAACCGAAGCTCAGATTGTCCGGCAGGATCTGGAGCAGACGCGGCGACATGAACGCGCGCGGGCCCATGTTGCGCGGCTCCTCCTGGACCCAGACGACCTCCTGCAGGCGCGGATAAGACGCGACCAGCTCGAGCAGCTCCGCCTGCGGGAAGGGGTAGAGCAGCTCGACACGCCCGACGGCGACGGCGGAATTGTCCTGGCGCCCGGCGTGACCGACCAGCTCGTAGTAGATCTTGCCCGAGCAAAGGATCAGCCGGGTGACGTTCGCCGGCTCCACGCCAGGCTCCGAGAGCACCGGCTGGAAGCGACCCTCGGCAAGGTCACCCAGATGCGATACGGCCTGCGGCAGCCTCAGCAGGCTCTTGGGCGTCATGATCACCAGCGGACGCTGCTTGGCGATCCGCGCCTGGCGGCGCAGCAGGTGGAAGTACTGGGCCGGGGTCGTGCAGTCCGCGACGCGGATGTTGCCCTCGGCAGCGAGCTGCAGAAAGCGCTCGAGCCGGGCCGAGGAGTGCTCGGGACCAGAGCCCTCGTAGCCATGGGGCAGAAGTAGCGTCAGCCGCGAGGTCTGGCCCCACTTCGCCAGACCCGAGGTGATGAATTGATCGACGATCACCTGGGCGCCGTTGGCGAAGTCGCCGAACTGCGCCTCCCATAGCACGAGCGTCTCAGGCGCCTCCTGCGAATAGCCGTACTCGAACCCGACGCACGCCATCTCCGAGAGCGGCGAGTTGTGCAGCTCCATCGGGGCGAGGGCCCCCGGCAGATGCTGCATCGCGCAGTGCTCCTGCCCCGTCTTGGGGTCGTGCAGGACGAGCTGGCGCTGGCTGAACGTCCCGCGCTCGGTGTCCTGGCCGGTCAGCCGGATCGGGATGCCCTCGGTCAAAAGCGAGGCGAACGCGAGCGCCTCGGCGTGCGCCCACAGGACCTGACCGCCGTCGCTGAGTGCCGCGCGCCGCTGCTCGAGCTGCTTGACCAGCTTGGGATGGACCGTGAAGCCATCGGGTACGGCGAGCAGCTCCTCGTTGAGGACCTGCAGGCGGTCGGCCGACACAGCGGTCTTGACCTCAGGCGACGCGGTGCGGTCGAGCTGGTACTCGCCGGTCCCCTGTTCGACCTCCTTGGCCCGCGCGATCTGAGCCTTGAGCTTCTGATGCTCGTCGGTCAGCACCGCCCAGACGCTGTCGGTCATCTCCGTCGACTCCTGCTCGGAAACGGTGCCCTGGTCGATCAGCTGGCGCGCAAAAAGCTCGCGGACCGGTGGGTGCTTCTTGATTGCCTGGTACATCTCGGGCTGCGTGTAGGCCGGCTCGTCGGCCTCGTTGTGCCCGAAGCGGCGGTACCCGATCAGGTCGATCAGCACGTCGTGGCCGAACTCCTGGCGGAATGCGAATGCCAGCCGCATCGCCGTGATGCACGCGGCGACGTCATCGGCGTTGACGTGGATGATCGGCACATCGAAGCCCTTGGCGAGGTCGGAGGCCCAATGCGTTGACCGGGCGTCCTCGGGGTCGGTCGTGAAGCCGACCTGGTTGTTCTGGATCAGATGGATCGTTCCGCCGACCGTGTAGCCGTCGAGGCCCTGGAGGTTCAGCGTCTCGGCGACCACGCCCTGCGCCGGGAAGGCGGCATCGCCGTGAAGCAGGAGCGGCATCGCGGCGTTCGAGTTCTGGTGGGCATGGGGTCCCTGGCGGGTCGTCTGAGCCGCACGTGTGGCGCCGACCGCCACCGGGTCGACAAACTCCAGATGTGAGGGATTGGACTCGAGCCGCACGATGATCGACTCGCCCCCGGCGAGCTGGTAGGAGCCCTGCGCGCCGTGGTGGTACTTGACGTCGCCCGTACCGCCCTGGGGGATCGTGGTGATCGGTTCGAGCGTTGAGGCGCCCTCGAACTCGGCGAAGATCGTGGAGTAAGGCCGGCCGAGATTGTGCGCGAGCACGTTGAGCCGCCCTCGGTGGGCCATGCCGAGGACAACTTCGCGGGCGCCCTGGGTGGCCGACAGCTGGATCAGCTCGTCGATCATCGGCACGGTCATGTCGAGGCCCTCGATCGAGAACTGCTTTTGACCGAGATAGGCCTTGTGCATGTAGCGCTCGAGCGCGTCGACCTCGGTCAGCCGCTTGAGCAGCGCCTTCTGCTCGTCCTTGGTGAGCGACTTGCGGAACGCGCCCGACTCGATCTTCTCGCGCAGCCACAGCCGCTGCTGGTGTGAGGCGATGTGCTCGATCTCGTATGCGATCGAGCCGCAATACGTCTCGCGCAGATGCGGGAGCGCGTCGGCGAGCGTCTCGCCGGGCACGTACATGCGCAAGATGCGGGCCGGGATCCTGGCCATCAGCTCGGGCGTCAGACCGAGCGGCTCGGGGTCGAGCGCGGGGTCTGACTCGGGCTCGCGCCCGAGCGGGTCCAGCCGGGCGGCGAGGTGGCCGTGCGTGCGGTGGGCTTTGAGCAGCGAGGTGGCGGCTTGAACCGCCTGGAGCATCGCCTCATCGGCCGGTCCGGCCGCCGGCGCGGGTTGGGCGGGCGGCGGTGGTGCCGCCGGTGCCGCGGCCTCGGCGAGCGCCGGCAGCGTCGCGATCCCGAGGCCCTCGAATACCCGCTCGTAGAAGCCTTCGTCTCCTTGGAGATAGGCCTCGATGCGCTGCAGGAACCGGCCCGACTCGGCGCCCTGGATGATGCGGTGGTCGTAAGTCGAGGTCATCGTCATGACCTTCTCCACGCCGGAGACGTTCGCGGTCCCAACCGGGGCGCCGATCGCACCGGTGGCGATGATCGTGCCCTGCCCGACCATCAGGCGCGGCACGCTCGCGATCGTTCCGATGCCACCTGGGTTCGTGAGGCTGAGGTTCGCGCCTGAGAGGTCATCAGCGCTCAGCGTGTTCGTGCGCGCCTTCTCGACGATGGCGTTGTAGGCGTCCAGGAACTCGCCGAAGCCCAGGCGCCCGGCGTCGCGGATCACCGGGACCATCAGCGTCCGCGTCCCGTCCTTCTTCTCGACGTCGACGGCCAACCCGAGATTGCACGCGCCGTCGTCGATCCGGTTCGGTTTGCCGTCGATCTCATCGAAGTGGTGCGCCATCACGGGCATGTCGTCGGTCGCCGCCAGCGCGATCGCATAGGCGATCAGGTGCGTGAAGGAAACCTTCTGGCCGGCCTCCTTGAGCTGCTTGCGGCGCTGGTCGAGCACGCTTACGGTGATCGTGCGGAACGAAGTGGCGGTCGGGATCGAGCGGCTCTGGTCCATGTAGCGGGCAAGCGCGGCCGCCCCTCCCTTGAGCTGCTGGGCGCCCGGCGGCGCCTCGACCACCGCTGCCGAAGCCCCGTTGCCGGCCGCGGCGAGCACGTCGGCTTTCGTAATCCGTCCGCCGCGAGCGGTGCCCTGGACGTGCCCAAGGTCGACGCCCTCCTCGGCCGCGACCCGGCGGGCCACTGGTGAAGCGTTCGCGTCGGAGCCCGCGGTCGGCGTCGAAACCCCCGAGGCACCTGAATCCGGTGCGCCTGTTTGGGGGGGCGCGGAGGCGCCGGCGCCGGCCGTCATGCGCGCAATCACCTGGCCGACCGTGACGGTCGCGCCCTCCTCGACGAGGATCTCGGTGATCGTCCCCGATGCAGGGGCGGGAAGCTCCATGTCGACCTTGTCGGTCGAGATCTCGACGACGGTATCCCCCTCCTTGACGGTCTCGCCGACCTTGACCGACCACTCTAGGATCGTGCCCTCGGTGACCGACTCTCCGCCGGCGGGTGTGACGATGTCGACGGTCTTGCCAGCTTCCTCGGTTGCGGTCGTGACATTCGCCTCCGTGGCAGCCGCCGCCTGGGCCTCCTCCTCCGTCGCCGGAGGTGACTCGGCCGACACTGGAGTTGCCGGCTCGGCGCCGTCTCCATTCACTGCGATCTCGGCGAGCAGCGCACCAACCGAGACGGTGTCGCCCTCGGCGGCATGGATCTTGACGAGCGTCCCGGAGACGGGAGCGGGCACCTCGGCATCGACCTTGTCGGTCGAGATCTCGACGATCGTCTCGTCTGCGGCGACCCGGTCACCCTCCTGTTTCTGCCATTCGAGCACGGTGCCTTCGCTGACCGAATCGCCCATCGCGGGCATGACTACCTGGACCGTGCTTGTGTCGACCGCCATTTCCTCTCTCTACTTTAGTCGTCCGCCGGCCATCCGGGCCGGCGATCTGAGAACGTCGCTTCGCCTCCGGCTCGCTTAACAACGGGGGTTCCGCGAGGCGACCACAAACCCAATCGAGCCTGCAAAGGGCCCCAATCCTCCGAGCACCGCGACCGTGACGGCGAGCCAGAACGGGATCACGCGCGCGCGTGCAGCGGCGATGCAGATCAGCGACATCGCGATCCAGATCAGGCCGTGGGCCAGCCCCAGCGCGAACGTCTCGGGCTCTGGGTTGCCGAGCACGAAAGCGCAGATCAGCAGTGCGAGGTAGATCGTCGAATGCGTGAACGACGCCAGCTCGAGGCGGCGGAAGGTGATCGCGCTCACGGAGTGTCCAGCAGCGCGGCGATCCGCCGCAGCGGTTCGTCGGCCTCGGGCGGCCAGTCGGCCAGCTCCGCGGGCCACCAGGCGAACTCGTCGTGCTCGTGATCGGGCGTGACCTCGGCGCCGTCTGACAGCCTCGCAAGCCCGACCAGCAGCACGATGTCGCTCGGGAGGCGGATCAGAGCCTCGATGCTCAGCCGTGCGGGCTCGACCGACCACTCCTCGTGCAGCTCGCGCGCCATCGTGTCGGCCGGGTTCTCGTCGACCTCGACCGATCCGCCAGCACCCAGCGCCCAGCGCCCGGCCCAAGTGGCCAGCCACGCAGCTCGCCTGCCGGCTAGCCAGCGGCCGTCTGCCGCGCGCACCACGCAAAGGATCGAGAGACTCTGGGCGCCCTGATCGGGAACCAACCGCAGCGACCACCGAATCGGCTGGAGCTCGAGCGACAGGCGATCGCTCGCGACCTCGAAGCCCACGAGGCGGGCAGCGAACCCGTCATGACTCGGCGACCCGCGCTCACGCAGCCGCCCGACGGCCGCGTCCGCCGCCCGGGTGGCTGTGTCATCCGGCTCGAAGACCTCGGAGCGCCACGCGGCCTCGATCTGCCACGGATCCCAGGGACCACGAGCGAGCAAGGCAGGTGCGACCACGGCGGACACGGTAGCTTGGCGCCCCAGTGGCACGGCGCCTGAAGCATTGGGGCTGGGGATACGAGGACGAGCAGCCCTCGCCCGATGAGGTTCGCGCCGCCGCGGGCGGGATCGCCGCGCACCTTGGCTTCGGATCGACGGAGGTCGAGAAGCCGGTGGCGCTGGAGCAGATCGAGCTGCCCTCGCCACGGCTGAAGCCTCCCGAGCCGCTAACGGAGATCTGCTCGACGAGCACCTACGAGCGCTGCCTGCACGCGTACGGTCGCTCCTACTCAGACATCGTGCGCGCGTTCCGGGGGCGTTTCGACCACGCGCCGGACGTGGTCGCCCGCCCGCGCGACGAGCGCGAGCTCGAGGTTGTGCTCGACTGGGCTCTGTCGGCGGGCGCTGCGGTGATCCCGTTCGGGGGCGGGACGAGCGTCGTGGGCGGCGTGGAGCCTCGCCTTCAGGGCAGCGTCGTAACTGTCGACCTCAAAGCGCTCGACCAGGTGCTCGAAGTCGACCGGGTCTCGATGGCGGCCCGGATCCAGGCCGGCGCGACCGGACCCGGGCTCGAGCAGCAGCTCGGCGAGCACGGGCTGACGCTGCGCCACTTTCCCCAGTCGTTTCAGTTCTCGACGCTGGGTGGCTGGATCGCCACGCGCGCCGGTGGGCACTTCGCGACCCTGTACACCCACATCGACGACCTCGTCGAGTCCGTGCGCGCGCTGACCCCGGTCGGCTGGTGGGAATCGAGGCGGCTGCCGGGATCGGGCGCGGGCGTCTCCCCCGACCGGGCGCTGCTCGGCTCGGAGGGGATCCTGGGCTTGATCACCGAGGCGTGGGTCCGCGTGCGGCCACGGCCAACAAAGCGCGCGTCGGCGGCGGTGCGGTTCGATGACTTCGCGGCCGGCACGGCGGCCGTCCGGGCGCTTTCCCAGTCAGGGCTTTACCCCGCGAACTGCCGCCTGATCGACCCGCTCGAGGCCCGGACGACGGGCGCTGGCGACGGCGAGCATGCGGTGCTCGTCCTTGGCTTTGAGTCAGCCGACCACGACGTCGAGCCGGCGATGTCGCTCGCGCTCGATTGCTGCGGGGACCACGGCGGCTCGTGGGAGCGCCGCGGGGGTGGCGGAGCGGCCGGCAGCTGGCGCGAGGCGTTCTTGCGCGCTCCCTATCTGCGCGACACGTTCGTCGCGATGGGCGTGCTGTCGGAGACGTTCGAGACGGCGATCACCTGGGAGCGGTTCGAGTCCTTTCACTCGGCGGTGCTCGCGAGTGTCACCGAGGCGGTCCGCGAGGTGTGCGGGGCGGGCTCGGTCACGTGTCGCTTCACGCACGTGTATCCCGACGGCCCCGCGCCCTATTACACGATCCTCGCTCCGGTCCGCCGCGGTGAGGAGCTCGAGCAATGGGCACAGATCAAGCGCGTCGCGTCGGACGCGGTCATCGGCGCGGGCGGGACGATCACCCACCACCACGCGGTCGGCCGTGATCACCGGCCGTGGTATGACCGCCAGCGCCCCGAACCGTTCGCGACCGCGCTGCGCGCGGCGAAGGCGGCACTCGACCCGACCGGGGCGCTCAACCCTGGCGTGCTAATCGATCCCTGACCACACTTGCGGACGGCGCGATGGCGGGCGACAGCCGCTCGAGCAGCAAGCGCCAGTCCGGATGGGCGTCGATGACCGCCTGGACGAGCGCCGCACCGCCGTCGACGTCGCCGCCCTGGGCCAGTCCGATGCCAGCCCAGAAGCGCAGCTCGACGCTGTCCGGAGCGAGTTCGGAAGCCCTGCGATATAGCGCGGCGGCCTCGTCGTGGCGCCCGTCGCCCGAGGCCGTGTCGGCTTCCTCGGCGACCGCGTATGCCTCGTGCAGGTTCACGAGCCGGCGCAGCTCGACGAGCGGCTCGGGGTCGTCGTCGACACGCAGCGACACAACCGTTCGCCAGGGCTCGCCCTCGGGCGGCACGACCAGGATCGCGGCCGATTGACGCCCGCGGATGTCGCCGCCGGCCGCTTCGCCGGCGTCGAGCGCCGCGAGCAGGCGGTGAGGTAGCGCGCCTTCGGCCCCGGTGTAGGCCTTGAGCATCGCCGGCCAGACGTCCTCGGAGGCCATCATGTTGGCCTGGCACGAGACCGCCTCGCCCGTCACGTCGCCGGCGAACGGGATGCAGCTCTCACCGGTGTGAACGGCGACTCGCCCGTCGTTGTCGACGGCGGCCACCTGACGGCCTGCGGCGCCCGGATCGGCCGCCAGCGATTCGGCCAAGGCCCGCTCGGCGTCGGCGCCGCGCTCGAGCAGATCGAGCACGCGCGGCCCGTGGGCTATCTCTGCGATCGCCTGCGTCGCGACGGCGCCGATGCCGGGCTTGGCCCACGAGACGACCGACCCGACCGAGAACCAATGCGACTGAACCGCGACGCCGAGCTCGCCTGTCCATGGATCACGTGCGACGATCGAGTAGGTGATTCCGCGCAGTATCGCGATCCTGGGCCCCGGCGGGGTCGGCGGCTTCCTGGCTGCGGCGCTCGAACGCGCCGACGCGGACGTCGTCGTGGTCGCGCGGGAGGAGACCGCTGACTTGATCGAGCGCGATGGCCTTGACGTCAAGAGCGTGCGGCTCGGGGACTTCAGCGCGCGGCCGCGGGCGCTGGCGGTCCTCCGCGAGGAGGTCGACGTGCTCGTCGTGGCCACCAAGGCGACGGGGCTCGCCGCCGGGCTGGCCCGGATCGAGGCGCCGCCGCGGCTCGTCGTCCCGCTGCTGAATGGTCTCGACCACATGGCGGCGCTGCGTCAGCGATTCGACGTAGTCGCGGCCGGAGCGATCAGGATCGAGTCCGATCGTCCTGCCCCGGGCCGGATCGTCCAGACGAGCCCGTTCCTGCGCGTCGACCTGGCGGCTGACGATGCCGTAGGCCACGAGCGTCTCCCTGCACTGAAGGAGACGCTCGAGGCTGCCGAGGTCCCCGCTCAGATCGGCCCGAGCGAGGCGCAGATCCTGTGGGCGAAGCTGGTGCGGCTGAACGCCCTGGCGCTCACGACGAGCGCTTATGACGTCCCGGTCGGGGTGATTCGCACACAGCATCGTGACGAGCTCGAGGCATGTATCCGCGAGGCGGCAGCGGTCGCCAACGCCGACGGCGCGACGATCGACCCCGCCAAGCCGCTGCAGGAGCTCGATGACGCCCATGCCGAGCTCGGCTCCTCGATGCAGCGCGACATCGCGGCGGGGAATGAGCCCGAGCTCGACGCGATTGCCGGCTCGGTGCTGCGCGCCGCGGCCCGGCACGGGCTCGACTGCCCGACGATCGCCCGGCTCGCCGAGCGGGTCGAGGCTAGAGCGGCGGCTCGATCTTCGGCGGGGTGACGTGGACAGGCTCTGAGGCGATCGCCTCGACGACCTGTTCCTCCTGCACCTCTGACTCAGAGTCGTGCTCGCCGTCGCAGAGCACGCGGAACTGGCCGGTGCCCCCGCCGTCGGCCTGGAGCACGATCCCGGGCAGGATCTCCTCGCCCTCTTCGAGCCCGAGACGCTCGATGTCGAAATTCGCCATGCCGATCCCCCACGTGTGGTGCGTCGGGTTCTCGCGGTCGTGAGCGGCGACTCCTTGCGAGAGGCGCTCGAGCAAATAGGCGATCTTGTTCTGCGGAGGTGCGGTCACTAGCTGCGTTCGATGAGCTCAAGCCGATACCCATCGGGATCGCGCACGAAACAGAGGCGCGAACCGCCCTCGCGGACCGTGTATGGCGGGCGCTCGGGCTCGATCCCCTGCTCGCTGAGCTTGGCGAGAGTGTCGTCGAGGTCGGACGTCGTGATCGCGACATGCCCATAGCCGGTCCCGATCTCGTATGGCTCGGTGCGGCCGTTGTTGTAGGTCAGCTCGAGCCGTGGCTCGGCACCGTCGTCGGGCAGTCCCATGAAGACGTTGATCGCCTCGTCGCGAATCGGGAGGCGGCCCTTCTCTTCGAAGCCGAGCGCCTCGTAGAAAGCGACCGAGCGATCGATCTCGAGGATCCGATAGCAGGTGTGAATGAGGCTCACGAGGTCAGAGGATAGGCTCCTCACGTGATCGTCGAGCGCTCGATGAACGACCAGTTCCTGTCGAACACCTACCTGATCGCCGATGAGCTCGGCTCGCAGGCCGCGATGATCGACGCCGGCGGGCCGGTCGAGCCACTGCTCGATGTGGTGCGGCGGATGCGCTTCGAGCTCACGCATGTGCTCTTGACCCACCACCACCACGACCACGTCGCCGAGCTCGACCAGGTGCTCGAGGCCCACCCGAGCGCGCAGGTCTTGATCCACGCGCTCGAGCAAGAGAACGTCCCGCGAGCGACCGGGACGATGGAGCCCGGCGGCAGGATCGATGTCGGGGCGATCCCGATCGAGCCGCTCCACACCCCAGGCCACACCGCCGGCATGCTCTCGCTGGTGGTCAACGGGACGGACGTCTTCACCGGCGACACGCTCTTTAAGGGCTCCGTCGGCGGCGTTCGCGCTCCGGGCCACACGACCTATGCGGACCTGAAGACCTCGATCATGGACACGCTGCTGAAGCTGCCGCCGGAGACCCGCATCCATCCCGGCCACACCGAGCCCACGACGGTCGCGGACGAGCTCGAACACAACCCGTTCGTGCGGATCTGGCGTGGTGCCGATGCGGAGGGTTCGGATTCGTGTACGGCGATGGGCCAGCCGGCGACGCTGGTCCTGTTCGCTGAGGACTACGACGGCGGTCATAAGGCGTGGGTCCGCTGGTCCGACGGCTCGGACGACATCGTGCCCGGGTCGCAAGTGCAGCGGGACTAGTTCGTACGCGTAACCGGCACCGAGAACAGTCGATCGAGCGCGACGTCGCCCAGCCACCCGAGAAACGTGGCTGCATCCACATTCGGCATCGCCAAGTCGAGCGTGAGCTCGGTTCCAGCGTAGAACGCTTCGAGCCGCTGGTGTACGACACCGGCGACCGTGGCGGCGTTTTCGTACTCGTGGAACTCGCCGACGGTGTTCAGCAGGCCGTCCCAGCCGGAGCTCTCGAGCGCCGTCTCGTCGGCGGCCTGTTGTGCCGGCGTGAGTCCGGTCTGCAATCCGACCGTGAGCGTCATCCCCGGGGTGATGCCGCTCGCATACGTGCACTGCCCGGGCGAAGCCAAGCCAGATGTTTCGCCGAGCACCGGCGCAACGTCGGCGGCGGTGATGGCCTGGCATGCCGACAGCGACTGAGGCGCCGAGCCTGGAATCAGATCGGGCCCGAGGCTCACGCTGGAGGCGGCTCCGAAGCTGCTCTTCCAGGTCAGAGCGTCCCGTTTGAGCCCCGCCGGACCGAACCCAACCAAATCGATCGTGTAGTAGCTCTGGGCGTCGTCGGTCGCGACCAACACCTCGGCCTCTTGCAGGAATGGATCCGCTGGGTTGGCGCCAAGCGAGATGTCTTCGGCTATCCAGCCGTTTGGCGCGAGCCAGTACTCAAACGCCTCCGGGTAAATCGAGGCAACGGCTGGCAACGCGTGACTGAACTCAGGCCGAGCGTGCTTGACGTCGAACACGACCAGGTGAACTACGTCCGAGATGCCCGGGTAGTAGTAGTAGCCGACGAAATTGCCGGCCGCCTCGATGTGGGTCACCGAGGGGTAGAGGTTGTTGTCCGAGACGACGAGCTCCGGACGGTGGCTCGCCGGCGCGCAGACGTAGATGAGCGTGCGCGAGTGACGGCGTATCGACCAGAACGCAACCCCCTTGCGCCTGGCCAGCACGTGTCGGGGTGGGTGACAGGCCCTGACCGTCGCGGTCGCCGGCGCGGCTGCTGCGATGGAGGCGAGCGCGACGGCGGCGAAGGTACCGAGCGCCCGTTTCACTGCGCGCGGGTTACCTGGATCCCGAACAGCCTGTCGTACGCAACGTATGCCAGCCACGCGAGCTGCTCACCCGGATGCATCCCAGGATCCGTCACGTCCAGGTCCCACTCGGCGCCGTTCTCGAACGCGTCCAGTTGCTCGTGCATGACCCCCGCGATCGTGACCGGGTTGATGAAGCCGTCGAACCCCCAAGCGGCCTCGTCGCTCATCGTGTTGTCCCAGCCGGCGCTCGTTAGCGCGCCCTCGTAGGCCGTCTGCTGGGTGGACGTGAGACCGGTCTGCAGCGTGACAGTCAGCGTCATCGCCGGGTTCGAGGCGCTGGTGTAGGTGCACTTGCCGGCGGAGCCCGAACTGCCCGCCCCGGGGCCCAGCGCGACAGCCACGTCGGTCGCCGTCAGCAGTTGGCAGGCGGTGAGCGGTTGTGGAGACGCGGCGGGGATCAGATCGGCACCGAGCCTGACCGACGACGCGCCGCCGAGGTCGCTGGTCCAGCTCAGCGTGTTCCCACTGACCGCGAGTGCGGACAGACTCTGGCCGAAGTCGACCGAGTAGTGATGCTTGCCGTCGTTTGTCGCGAGCATCGCCAGGTCGTCGGCGACGTTCGACGGGCCCATATAGAAATTGAGGACCCAGAGCTCGACGACCCATCCGTCGGGTGCCAGTGCGTACTTCGCCATATACGGGACAAACGAGCAGGCCTCGGTCGGGCCTTGGCACATGTCGAAATCGGTCAGCTCCTTGCGGCCCTGCGCGCCGTCGAAGATGATCAGGTTCTCGTTTGCGCCGAGCCCGGTTGTCAGCAAGAACCCGACGAAGTGCCCGGCAAGCTTCAAGCTGGTCACCGTCGGAGTCACCTCGTAGACGCGCGCATCGGCGTAATCGGTGAACACCACATGCGCGCCACGCTTCGGCGGCGCGCACACGTACACGCGATTGCGGAATCGCTGGTAGCCCACGTGTTGCCACACCGACCAGATCACGACGCCGCCTTTCTTGGCCAACACGTGACGGCCCGGGTGGCAGGCAGCGGCGGTGGCGGTTGCGGGGACGGCGAGCGCCGCGGCCGATGCAGCGATCGCGCTGCCAAGCAGCCCGCGACGTAAGTGACGCCCCACTGCCGGTGAGTGTACGCCTGGAGGGTCCTAGAATCATCCCCGTGGCGCGAGACCGCATTCCGACCTCGCGCGTGGGGCGCACGGCCAAGGTCGGACGTCTCGCCGCCGGGCAAGCGATCAGGCAGGCGGGGACCCGCGCGGCCAATGTCACGCGCGGCGAGGACGGCAAGAGGGCGGCGCTCGAGCGTCGCCACATCGAGGCGGCCGAGCAGATCGTGACGGCTCTGGGAACGATGAAGGGCGCCGCCATGAAGGTCGGGCAGGTGATGTCGTTCCTCGATGTCGGGCTCGTCCCCGAGGAATACCGCGAGGAGTTCCAGCGCAAGCTAGGCGAGCTTCGCGATGCGGCTCCGACCGTCACGTTCAAGGAGATGCGCAAGGTGATCGAGCAGGAGCTCGACGAGCCGCTGCGCGAAGTCTTCAGCGAGTTCGACGAGGAGCCGATCGCCGCTGCCTCGATCGGCCAGGTCTACCGCGCGCGGCTCCATGACGACCGCCAGGTGGCCGTCAAGGTGCAATACCCGGGAGTGGCGGCCGCGGTTCGGGCCGATATGCAGAACCTTGGGCTGATCCTGCGGCTCGCGAAGCGAATCGCGCCGGGGATGGACCCCAAGGCACTCGGCGAGGAGATCCGCAACCGGATCGAGGAGGAGCTCGACTACGAGCTCGAGGCGCAGAACCAGCGCGCGCTCGCGCGCCTGTTCCGTGGCCACCCGTTCATCGTCGTGCCCGACGTCGTTACCTCGCTCTCGCGCGAGCGCGTGTTGGTCAGCGAGTTCGTGGAAGGCCAGGGCTTCGAGGACCTCAAGCGGCTGGCGCAGGAGGAGCGCGACCGGATCGGAGAGATCCTGTTCCGGTTCTACTTCGGGTGCCTGTATCGCCACCACCAGTTCTCGGGCGATCCGCATCCCGGTAACTCGATGCTGCTCGCGGACGGGCGGATGGCGTTCCTTGACTTCGGCCTCTTCAAGCGGATGCCCCCGGGCACGGTCGAGCTCGAGATGGCCGTCGCCCGCGCGACGATCGAGGGCGACACCGAGACGATCATGCGCCTGGGGACCGAGACGGGCTTCTTCCCGGAGCCTGAGAAGTTCAAGCCCGACCGAGTGCTCGAGCACTTCATCGCCGCCACCTCGTGGTACACGGTCGACGAGTACATCGAGCTGACGCCCGAGTACGCCACCCAGGTCATGATCGATATGAGCGACCCGCGCTCGGAGTACTTCGGGCAGCTGCGCCACGAGAACGCCCCGCCCGATCACATCTTCGGCCGCCGCATGGAGGTCCTGACGCTGGCCGTGATCGCCCAGCTCCACGCGCGCGGGAACTTTCACAGCATCGCGCGCGAGTGGTTCTACGGCGAGGAGCCGGCGACCACGCTGGGCCGCCAAGAGGCTGACTTCTACGGTAGGGTCGGGACGCGCTCATGAGCGTTGGGACTGAGCTTTCGTTCGAGGGGCCGGCACGGCTGGCGGGGTTGGTCCGCTCCAAGGAGGTCAAGCCGCGCGAGCTCGTTGAGCTGTTCCTGGGCCGGATCGAAGCGCTCGACCCGAAGCTGAACGCGTTCCGCGTCGTGATGGGAGAAGAGGCGCTAGCGGCCGCCGACGCGCTGCCCGACCTCGAGGCGCCGCTCGCGGGCGTCCCGATCGCGGTCAAAGACGATCTGCCCCTCGCGGGCCAGTCGACGACCAAGGGCTCGCGCAGCTACGGGCCACCTCAGACCGAGGACGCGGAGCCGATCGCGCGGCTGCGCGCGGCGGGGGCGATCCCGATTGGAATCACTAACGTCCCCGAGCTGACGATCTGGCCCTGGACGGCGACCGAGGCAAACGGCGTCACGCGCAACCCGTGGGACCCCTCCCGCACGCCGGGTGGCTCGTCGGGCGGTTCGGCCGCCGCCGTCGCGTCGGCGATGGTCCCGGCGGCTACGGGATCGGACGGAGGCGGCTCGATCCGGATCCCGGCCGCATGCTGCGGGCTGGTCGGGATGAAGCCGACCCGCGGCCGGGTCCCGATCGCGGGCGAGTTCTGGCTCGATCTGGCTGTGTTCGGAGCACTGGCGAGGACCGTCCGAGACAGCGCCCTGCTGCTCTCGGTCATGAGCGGCGATCGAAGCCTCGCCGAGGTGGGCGAGCCCGGAGCGCTGCGGATCGCGGTCTCGCGCAAGGTCCCGCCGGGCCTGATCGCGCCCCTGTCGGCCGATCAGCGCGGGGCGTGGCAGCGGACACGCGGCGTGCTTTCCGAGCTGGGCCATGAGGTCGTCGAGCGCGATCCGGACTACGGCCTCTCCGCGCTCGAGTTCACCCAGACCTGGATCCGGGGCATCTACGAGGATTCGCTCAGCGTGCCCGACCGCAGCCAGCTCGAGCGGCTGTCGCGGCGGATGGCGGGACTCGGTCGAACGCTGGTGCCCGACCGCCGCCGCGCGAAGCTGCTCGCCAAACGTCAGTCGACGAGCGCACGGATCATGAAGGTGTGGGACGAGGTGGATGTCGTCATGACCCCGGGACTGTCGCGCACGGCGATCAAGGCCGAAGGCGGCTTTCGCAAGCCCGTGCCGATCGCTTTCAACACTGCAGCGACGTTCACGCCATGGACGCCGCTCGGGAACCTCACCGGCCAGCCGGCGATCTCGATTCCCGCAGGGCAGGGGTCAGATGGACTTCCACTGAGCGTGCAGCTGATCGGCCGGCCGGGCGCAGAAGCGACGCTCTACGCCCTCGCGGCTCAGCTCGAGCAGGCCCAGCCGTGGGCTGAGCGGCGCCCGCCGATCTCCTAACGGTGAGTGAGCGCCTGTAGGGCCCAGCCGTTGCCGTCGGGGTCCTTGAAGAAGACGAAGGTCCCCCACGGGAACTCCTGAACGTCGCTCACCTCCACGCCGCGCTCGGAGAGCTCCTTGTGGCTTGCCTGTGCGTCTGCCACCACCATCTGCAAGCCCTCGATTGATCCGGGGGCCATCTGGTGGGCGCCCGAAGTGAGCGCGATCGAGCACGCTGATCCGGGCGGAGTGAGCTGCACGAAGCGAACCTCGTCGCTGACCTGGTGATCGTGGTCGAGGTTGAAGCCCACCTTCTCGACATAGAAGGCCTTCGCCCGGTCGATGTCGGATACGGGGACCTGGATCAGCTCGATGCGCATCTCGGTTGCCATCTGGATCTCCTTCGATCGGACGGGTCCGCTTGAGGTGCTAGCGTGCCCGGCGTTGGACTCTTCAGTAGCTAAATATTTTAGCAACTAAAGGAGTGTTTGGCAATATGGCAAGGGCATCGAAGCAGTCCCTGGTCGAGGAGTTGATCCGCGTGTTCCGGGTCAGCGGCAATCTCGACAAGGCGTTCGACAGCCTTGCCGCCGCGCGGCTGGGCGTCAGCGAAACCGACCTCCACTGTCTAAACATCATCGAGAACAGCGGAGGTCTGACGGCGGGCGAGCTCGCCGTCCAGTCCGGGCTCAGCGGCGGCGCTGTGACTGGCGTGATCGACCGTCTCGAAAGATCGGGCTTTGCCCGCCGCGAGGGGGACCCGGCCGACCGCAGACGTGTGAGAGTCCGCGTGACGCGGACGTTCTACCGATCGTCGGGGCGGATTTGGGGGCCGCTGGCCGCCGACTGGAACACGACGCTTTCCAAGCGTTTTACGGCGGAAGAGCTCGAGCTGATCACCGAGTTCCTGGGCTCGACGAACGAGATCGCCCGCCGTCACATGGCCCGGCTCCGCTAGGACTAGGCGAGCGAGAACCGCACCGCGTCGCCGACGACCTGCGCGTCGAGCTCCTTGTCGTCTAGATAGCCGGAGACCGTGTCCTCGACGAACACGCGAGCGCCCTCCTCCTCGATTACTTCGTCGCCGTCGACCGGCTCCTCGGCGAGCGTGACTCGGAGCTCGCTCGGACCGGCAGAGTTGGTGCCGCTCGGAGCCTGCGTGATGCGGACGCCCGCGCTGGTCGGCGCGTCGGCCGATTGAAGGATGTCCTCGATCGCGTGGGCTGCGTCATGTGTGAGGCTCAGCATGGGTTGACCTCCGTGGTAGCCGTCGAAAGAACGCGGTTACCCCCCGGTCGCGGGCTTCAAACGCGCTGGATCTGCACGAGGCTCGTCGTCCCCGGGCGCCCGCTCGGCAGCCCGGCGGTGATTCCGACGCGCGCTCCCTGCTTGACCCATCCGAGCTCGACGACCCGTTTGGCGGCGTCGGCGATCAGGTCCTCGGTGACCTCGTGGCGGCGCATCGACCCGGCCTGGACGCCCCACATCAGCGCGCAGCGCCGGACGGTTTCCTTCCCAGGCGACAGTGCGTAGATCGGCACCTGCGGCCGATGGGCAGAGATCAGCCGCGCCGAGCGACCCGAGAGCGTCGGGACGACGAGCGCGGCCAGGTGTAGATCGCGCGCGGCCGCGCAGGCGCTGTAGGCGATCGTGTAGGCCGGATCGCGCGCGTCGCGCCGGACGCGCTCCTCGTTCCAGGCGCGATAGGGCAAACCGTGCTCGGTGTGCTCTGCGATCGATGCCATCATCGCGACGGCCTCGACCGGGTATGCCCCAACCGCGGTCTCCTGCGAGAGCATCACCGCGTCGGTGCCATCGAGAATCGCGTTGGCGACGTCAGCGACCTCGGCGCGCGTGGGCCGCGGCGAGGAGACCATCGAATCGAGCATCTGGGTGGCGGTGACCGCTGGCCGTGCGAGCCGGCCGGCGACGCGCAGTAGGTGCTTCTGGACCATCGGCACCTCGGCGATCGGCAGCTCGATCCCGAGGTCGCCGCGCGCGACCATCACGCAGTCGGCGGCGCGGATGATCTCCTCGGCAGAGTCGACCGCTTGGGGCTTCTCGATCTTTGCGATCAGCGGCAGGCGCGTGTGTCTGCGCACCGAGGTGACGTCCTCGGCGGTCCGCACGAACGAAAGGGCGATGAGATCGACGCCGATCGACTCGCCGAACTTGAGCATGTCGAGGTCGTCCTCGGGTACGGCGGGCAGGCCGCGCGTCGAACCGGGGATGTTGATCCCTTGCCGCGATGCGACCGAACCCCCGATCTCCACCGCAGTATCGACCTCACCGTCGCGTACCGCCTGGACGCGTAGGCGGATGGCTCCGTCGGCGAGGTAGATCACGTCGTCGGTGTCGACCGAATCGGGTAGACCGGCCCAGCTGACCGACATCCGCTCCCCGTCGCCCACTTCGGTCGAGCCGCACACGAGCACGAGCCGTTCGCCTGGCTTGAGGTCGGCGACGTCGTCCTTGATTGGCCCGATCCTGATCTTGGGACCGGGGAGATCCTGGAGGATCGCGACCTGGCGCCCGACCTGGTCGGCCGCGGTGCGGATCCGTTGCGCGCTCTCCTCGTGGACCTCGCGGTTGCCGTGCGAGAAGTTGAGCCGCGCGACATCCATCCCCGCCTCGACCATCCTCGCCAAGGTGTCGTGGTCGCTGCAGCTCGGCCCTATGGTGGCGACGATCTTCGTGCGGCGCATCGTCCCCAGACGCTACTCGACAAGGCGCCCGTTCTTGTAAACGGGCTGTCCATCCGCGCTCAGCTGCCCGCCGTCGCGCAGGTCGCAGATGAGATCCCAGTGCAGAGCCGAGCGGTTGCGTCCCCCGGTCTCGGGGTAAGAGCGCCCGAGCGCCAGGTGAACGGTGCCGGCGATCTTCTCGTCGAGCAGCACGAGTCCGGTGGCGCGATCGATTCCCGGGTTGGTGCCGATTCCGATCTCGCCCAGAAAACGAGCGCCGTCGTCGGTTCTGAGCGCTTCATGCAGGTAGGCCTCGCCACGCGCTGCACGTGCGGCGACGACCTCGCCGTCGCGAAACCGAAGCTCGACGTCGTCCACGTCGACGCCCCGCGGACTCGACGGAACCGTGAAGCGGATCGTCCCGTTGGCCGAGTCCTCGAGCGGGCCTGTGAAGACCTCGCCGCTCGGGAGGTTGTGCTTGCCGTCCGAGTTGATCCACGTGCGGTCCTTTACGCGCAGCGTCAGGTCGGTGCCGTCGGCCTCGATCCTGAGCTCGTCGGCAGTGGAAAGCCGATCGACGAGCCGTTGCTGCTCGTCTGAGAGCTCGCGCCAAGCCGCGATCGGATCAGGCCGGTCGAGGAACAGCGCGCGTGTCACGAACGCCGCGTAATCCTCATCACCCATCGCGGCCTGTTGCGCGAGTGCGTGCGTCGGCCACAGCGTGCCGCACCATCGAGTCTTGAGGCGCGTCTCCTGGACCGGGGCGCGCGCCCGCCCGGCGCGGGCGATCAGCGCTGGGTCGACGCCAGCCAGGGCACGAGTGTTGGCCGGTGCGGTGATCCCGATCACGGCGTCGGCTTGCTGGACCTCGAGCAGCTCGAGCGGCGCATAGCCGTCGAGCTGGGTGTCGCTCGCATGCTCGAAGAAGTCCGCGGCTACCTCGCTCGCCGCGAGCCGGATCAGCGGCCACGCGCCACGCTTCAGCAGCGCGTTGTGCAGGGCCCGCACCAACGGCTCGGCGTGCCGCGTCATTCCGATCAGCACCTGGTCGCCGTCCCGGGTGTCGATGCACCAGTCGCAGATCAGCGCCGCATGGCGGTCGGGGTCCGGCGGCGTCACGGCGCCTGAAGCTCTGGAAAGTGCTCGCTCACGTGCTCCCGGAGCGCGTCGCGCACGAAGCGGCGCTCGTCACCCGAGGCCATCCGGTAGCGACCGATGAGTTCCTTCTGGCGACTGAGCTCAAGTCCCTCGATTGTCCAGGACGCGGCGAGCGCCTCGAACAGGAACTCGATCGCGCGTTGCCAGGCGTCGTCGCGGTCAAGGCCCCCGGCCAGCAGCCCGGCGTAGCGGCGTCGCGAGCCCACGCCCAGCGCACCGCGCAGCACCAGCATGTTGCCCTCCGCGTCGCGGTACTCGCTGGTCGGCGCCTTGAGGCGTTGCCGCCTGCGGCTCAAACCGACGCGGAGGCAGCTCGCTCCAGCTGCCCGCGGACATCGCCCGTGACCGGGTCGGCGTGACCGGCCCAGGCGGCTGACGGTTCGAGCGCGGCGACCTTGCGGATCGATTCGCGTGCCTGCTCGACATTCTGATCGAACGCCGGATGCGGCACCCGCGCCTCGCCCTTGATGCCGGTCTGCGGGTCGAGCGTGTAGAAGCAGTCGGATACGAGCGCGAGCCGGTCGGATTCGCGGAACAGCCCGATCAGCCCGGGCGCGTGCCCTGGGAGCTCGACGACCCGGAAGCCGGCGACCTCGTCGCCCTCCTTGAGGGTGCCCTCGACCTTGACCGCACCGCCGTCCCATACGGGGAGCAGGCGGGTCAGCAGCGCGCGCCCGTGCGGGTCGAGCTTTGAGAAGTCCCAGTAGTCGCGGTTGGTCTCCGGCGACTCGGCGGCCGCGCGTTCGGCCTGATGGCAGTAGACCGGAGCGTCCAGCCCCGGCGCCGCCCCCCGATGGTCGGCGTCGGCGTGGCCGAGAACGACGCGCTTGATCCCGCCCAGTCGTGCGCCCGCGGCGGCGACCGCCGGAGTCATGTCCTCGATGCCCGCGTCGAACACGGTCACGCCGCCGTCGTCGGCCAGCAGGTAGACGTTCATCATCTTGGCCGGAAAGCCGCCGCGCACGACCCAGACGCCGTCGGCGATCTCCTCCGGTGCCTTCCCGTGGATCCAGTTCATGATCTTCGTGCGCAGGTTCGAGAGTCCGGCCAGCCGCGCCTCGGCGCGCGAGCCCGCCGGGGGCAGGAAGCCAAGCTGGCGGGCGACTGAGCCAGAGTCGATATAGGCATCGTTGCGCTTGATCAGATCCTCGGCGACCGTCACCACATCGCATCCCTCGATGTCGATGCGGGCTCCGTTGGCGACGAACCCCTGGAAGCGGCCCGGACCGGCGAATGTCGCTCGCGCCCGCCAGCGCACCGCGCAGCGGTTGCGGTAGGTGGTGGTGTCGAGGATCTCGAACTTGAAGTCAGGGAATGCCTCGAACAGGGCGCCGAAGTATTCGCGAACGCCCTCGGGGGCGATCAGATCCTGCTGACCCACGAGGCGGTCGACCCCACCCGGTGTCCAGCACGCTACGGCAGCGTCGAGGTCATGGGCGGCGAGCGCCTCGAAATATCGCTTGGCTACATCAGTCGTCGACAGAGCGCTCGCAGAATATCGTGCCTGGGATGAGCAGCCGGCGTGAACTTGCCCGCGGGGAGCGGGTCCTTCCGGGCCTGTGGCGCCTGCGGCTGCCGCTTCCTTGGCCCGGCGTCCCGCACGGCAACGCCTGGGCGATCGCCGCAGGCGACGGGATCGTGCTGGTCGACACGGGCATGCACGAGGCGGGGTCGATGGGCCAGCTCGAGCGCGCACTCGACCAGGTCAACCTACGCGTCGAGCACGTGCGGCTCCTCGTCTGTACGCACGCCCACTCAGATCACTGGGGCCAGGCTGCACCGATCTGCGAGCGCGCCGGCTGCGAGCTCTGGATGCACCCCAACCACCGGCACGCGACGTCCGATCCTGAGAAGTCGCTCGAGCGCCGCCTGGAGGTAGCCCGGCAGAGTGGAGTGCCGGAGGCGGCGCTGCGCAGTTACGCCGAGCGGGCAAAGGAGTTCCCGTCCGGAGTGGCGCGCGTGATCGAGCCGAATCGCGAGCTGGTTCCAGGGGTCGAGATCGATACGGATCTGGGGGTCTGGACCGTCCACGAGACGCCGGGCCACGCGCCCTCGCACGTGTGCCTGTTCCAGCGCGAGCGGCGACTGTTGATCTCAGGCGATCACCTGCTCGGCCGGGTCTCGCTCTACTACGACTACGGCTGGACCCCAGACCCGGTCGGCGAGTTCCTCGGGTCGCTGGACCGCGTCGCGCAACTCGATGCCCGGCTCTGCCTGGCAGGTCACGGCCGTCCATTCGTCGACGTCGCCGGCCACATCGACGCAAACCGAAAACTCGTGCGGGAGCGGCTCGCGGCCGTCCTCAGCGCGCTGTCCTCCGGGTCGCGCGCCGCGGTCGAGCTCGTGCCCGAGGTCTACGGCGAGCCGCTGAGAGAGACCAACGCCGGCTGGCTGCTATCGCAGACGCTTTGCTATCTGCGCCATCTGGAGCTAGAGGGGCGCGTCGCGCGCGAGCCCGACGGGGAGCTCGAGCGGTGGCGGGTCGCGCCTGACCGGTAGAGTCGTCTGTCGTGGTTCCGCGGGTGGTTGGTCGCGAGGCGGAGCTGGTCGAGGTCGAGGGGTTCCTTGAGGCGTCCGCGGGAGGGTTCGCGGCGCTGGTACTCGAGGGCGAGGCGGGGATCGGCAAGACGACTGTGTGGCGGGAGGCGCGGCGTCGGGCCCAGGCCCGGGGGGCGCTCGTTCTGGCGTGCCGGCCGTCGGTGGCTGAAGCAAAGCTCTCGTTCGCGGCGCTGGGGGACCTCCTCGCGGACCTAGCCGGTGACGCGTTTGCGGTTCTGCCCGAGCCGCAGCGCGAGGCGCTGGAGGTGGCGCTGCTGCGTACGAGCCCGACGAGCAAGGGAACCGTCGCGCGGGCGGCCGCTTTGGGATTCCTGGCGCTGCTTCGCGACCAGGCCGCCCAGCACGAGGTGATCGTGGCGGTCGATGACTGGCAGTGGCTCGACCTGCCGTCCCGCCGTGTGCTCGAGTTCGCGGCACGCCGCTTGGCGGCGGAACGCATCGGACTGCTGTGCTCGGTCCGGTCCCCCGCCTCCGGCTGGGCGATCGGCGGCGGCGCGGAGGCCGAAGACAGGCTGACTCGGCTGGCGCTCGGGCCGCTGTCGCTGGCGGCGCTGGCGCGGATCGTCGCTGAGCGGCTGGGGCGATCGCTGCCTCGGCCCGTGCTTGTCCGGATCGCGCAAGGGAGCAAGGGCAACCCGTTCTACGCGCTCGAGATCGCGCGGTCGTTGGTCGAGCAGAAGTCGGATCTCGATGCCAGTCGAGCGCTCCCCGTTCCCGACGATCTGCGCAGGCTGACAGCGTCGCGCGTGCGTCGGCTTCCGGCGCGTGCGCGTAGCGCCGTCCTGCTCGCGGCGGTCATCTCCGATCCAGACAGCCGGAGCGTGGACGTTGGTGCGCTGGCGCCCGCGGAGGAGGCCGGGATCGTGGCCGTCGATGCCGTTGGGAGGGTCGAGTTCGCCCACCCGCTGTTCGCCTCGGCCGCGTATGGATCGATCCCAGCTGCGCAGCGGCGGGAGCTGCACCGCCAGGCAGCCGAGCGCGTCGACGATCCCGAACAGCGGGCGCGGCACCTCGCGCTGGGCGCCGATGGCCCGGACACGGCGATCGCGGACCAGCTCGATGCTGCGGCGGCGGTTGCCGCCTCGCGCGGAGCGCCGGACGCGGCGGCGGAGTTGGCCGAGCTGGCCGCGCAGCTTACCCCCGCCAAGGACGGCGATCGAGGCGGTGGGCGGTTGCTGGCGGCCGCCGGGTTTCAGTTCGACGCGGGCGATCTGGCGCGCGCCGACGAGCTCGCGCGGGAGGTGCTCGCCGGCTCACCGCCGAACCTGTTGCGCGCGCGGGCGCTCCAGTTGGCGGCGCAGCTGTGCGCGCGGCGCAGCAACTTCACCGAGGCGGCCGAGCTGGCCACGGCGGCGCTCGACGCGGCGGGCGACGACCAGCGGCTGCGATCGGGGATCGGGCTCGACCTCGTCTATTGCGCGGTTAGCCTTGGTGACATCTCCAGCGCGGAGCCGCATGCCCGCGGGGCCGTCGCGGACGCGGAGGCAGCCGGTGATGACGGCATGCTGGGGGACGCGCTTGCGGTGCTGACGATGGCCGAGTTTCTATCCGGCCGGGGACTAGACGACGCGCGGCTTGCCAGGGCGCGCGCGCTCGAGGACCCGCTGATGGCGAGGTCGTTCATCATGCGCCCGCGGGTCATCGAGGGGATGCTCAGGCTGTGGACGGGGGAGCTCGACAGCGCGCTGGAGGCGCTCGACGGTGTGTACACGGAGGCGACCGAGCGGGGGCAGGAGGGAGCGGCGCCGATGCTGTCGCTGTACCTCGTGTGGGCGCATCTTTGGCGCGGCGAGCTGGCGCGGGCCGCGCGCTTGAGCGAGAGCGCGCGCGAGGCGGCGGCGCTGCTCGAGGACCCGACGACAGACGGGCTGGCAGCCTCGGCGGGCGCGCTCGTGCACGCCCACGACGGCCGTATCGAGCTGGCGCGCGCCGAGGCCAAGCGGGCGCTGGCGTTGTTTGAGCGCGTGGAGTGGCGCTCGGGGGTGATCTGGCCGCTGTGGGCGCTCGGGCTCGCCGAGCTGTCCGACGGGAACCCGGCAGGCGTGCACGCCGCGCTGGGCCCGCTCGCCGACCAGCTTGCCGCGATGGGAGCCGGCGACCCGGTGATGGCGTCGTTCCTGCCCGACGAGATCGAGGCGCTCGTCGCGCTCGGCGAGCTCGAGCAGGCGGAGGCGTACCTGAAGCCGTTCGAGCGCTCGGCGAGCGAGCTCGACCGGCTGTGGGCGGTGGCGGTCGCGGCGCGCTGCCGCGGGGCGCTCGAGGGAGCGCGGGGCGAAGCCCAGAAGGCGTTTGCGGCGTTCGAGCGGGCGCTGGCGGCGCACGAGCGCGCGGCGATGCCGTTCGAGCGCGCGCGGACGCTGTTGCTCGCCGGTCAGGTGTACCGGCGCTTCAAGCAGCGAGCTAAGGCGCGGGGACTGCTCGAGGAGGCGCTCGAGGAGTTCGAGCGGGTCGGGGCGCCGCTGTGGGCGGAAAGGGCGCGCGCTGAGCTGGCCCGGGTCGGAGGTCCGGGGCGCGGCGACGACGAGCTGACCGAGACCGAGCTGCGGGTCGCCCAGCTGGCCGCAGCGGGCCTCTCGAACCAGGAGGTCGCGGAGCGGGCATTCGTGTCGGTCAAGACGGTTGAGTCCAACCTCACGCGCGTCTATCGCAAGCTGGGGGTGCGCTCGCGCGTCGGTTTGGCCAACGCGCTGCGGGGCGCCGAGGGGCGCGAGCCGCCTCAGGCGTAGGGTTTTCCCTCTTTCGGAGCGAGTCGCGCCGGCGTACGTTCGGCACATGGCCAGCGAGCCAGCTACGGAGTTCGTCGCCGAGTGTCTGTGGCCGGATGTGCACGAGAGCGACCTGCGGGCGCTCGACGAGCGAGCCACCGAACAGACGGCCGGCGGATCGGTGCGCTACCTGGGCTCGATGCTGATGCGCGAGGACGAGGTCGTGCTGTGCCTGTTCCGAGGTGACGCGGATAGCGTTCGGCGCGTCTGCCAGGCGGCGCAGATCCCGTACGACCGGATCCTCGAGGCAGCCCGCTCGCCGTGGCCTGTGGAAAGCACTGGATGACTGGAGGAGAGATGAGGGCATACAGGAAATGGCTGGCCGTGACGGTGGTTGTGGGGGTTGTCGCCGGCTGCGGCGGCAGCAGCACGAAATCCACCTCCATCAAAGCGCCGCCGGCGCCGGCCGCGGCGACCACGACAGCGGCCTCGACGGCGCCGACGTCGAGCACCCCAGCGACCGCCGCCGGGCTGTCGGGCAAGTGGTCGGGCCAGTACAGCGGCGCGTACACCGGAACGTTCTCGCTCACCTGGGCGCAGTCTGGCTCGAACCTGAGCGGCAGCATCACGCTCTCCGAGCCTCCTGAGACGACCGGCATCAGCGGATCCGTGACCGGCGGCACGATCAAGTTCGGCACCGTCAGCGGCGCCGTCTACAACGGCACCGTGTCCGGCAACTCGATGTCGGGCAGCTACTCGACGCCGCGGGGCGGCGGCTCCTGGAACGCGACCAAGTCGTGATGAGGAGGATGAGATGACCCTTGACAACGTCAAACGCGATGACTGGATGCTCGCCGGGGTGGCGCTGCTGCTGGTGATCGACCTGCTGTTCCTGGCATGGTTCGACGTCAGCGTCGGCCCGATCTCGGTCACGAGCACGGCCACCGGAGCGCCCGACGGATGGCTCGGCGTCCTGGCCGTGCTGGCGGCGCTCGCGCTGATCGCAGATCTCGCGGTCGAGCGACTCGCGCCGGCTACCCGCCTTCCGGCGCTGGCGGGCAGTCGCGCCATGACCCGTCTCGCGCTCGCAGGCACGGCCGCGCTGTTCGTCGCGCTCAAGTTCCTGTTCCACGTCCACTTCAGCCTGTTCGGATTCGGCTTCTGGGCGGCGGTGGTGCTGACCATCGGGCTGGTCGCGGTGGCAGTCCGCGCGCGCGAAGCAGAAGCTCGCCCCGTCGTGTCGCACACCGGGGCCTGACCCACGATGTCCACACGTACGTCAACAAGGAGGATGCTCATGACCAGGTTCCGGCCACGCCGACCCAGCGCCGCGACGCTGATCGCGACCGTCGCGTTATTCGTCGCCCTCGGAGGCACCGGTTATGCGGCCTTCAACTTGCCCAAGGGCAGCGTGGGCACCAAGCAGCTCAAGAACAACGCCGTCACAAGCAGCAAGATCAAGAACGGCGCCGTGACCGCGAGCAAGATCAACGCCAGCGGTCTCGCGGTCCCGAACGCGTCGCATGCCGGCAGCGCCGACAACGCGACCAATGCGGGCAACGCCACCACCGCGGGCAACGCCGCGGCACTTGGTGGGGTGCCCGCGTCCGGCTACACGCGCAACGACTGCAGCTCCTTCACCGGCCAGATTAAGGGTTGGGCGATCATCCAAGGCAGCTCGTCGTTCTCAACGACGTTCGTGCCGGTCCTGGGCTACAACTGCGCCTCCGGCTTTGGCAGCACGGGGCAGGTCATGGCGAAGCGCAACGGGGTCGGCCTGTACGAGGTCGAGTTCCCCAACAACCCCGACACGGTCGTCTTGGGAAGTGCCACGCCGTTCGGTTTCATCGACGAGACGAACATCGGCGCTGGCCACTTTGTAATCGGCGTTCAGAACGAGACGGGAACCAAGATCGACGAGACGTTCAACGTGCTCTCGCCGTAGCTCATACAGGAGAGGGATATCTCCGGTGGCGGCTCGGGGCCGATCTTCCATTCCCCGTGCCTAAGAAGGCGCTTTGTTCATGGTCGGGCCGCCGCGGCGCCGCGGCGGCCCGTGCCCGCGAACCCGACGGGGATAGGAGCGCTGGCGCGCTACGCCTTGAAGCCGGCCCGGTAGCCCTGCTTGAACACGAGGTTGAAGGCGGAGTTGAAGCCGCCACCGAAGCCCGTGTTGAAAGCCTGGTCGTAGGCGGCGCTGAAGACCACGTCGCAGCCGGTCGGGGCCGACGCCTGTTGGGCGCGCGCGACAGCTTTGGGCGCGGCCAGCGGCGCCAACTCGCGCGTGGAATGAACGGTCGAACGCTTCTTGTGCTTGGCCTTCCAGCCAGCGTTGAAGCCGATCTGCCACGCACCGTGACGCGCATAGCCGGCGCGGAACTCGTCGTTGAAGCCTGAGTCATAGCCGGGGTTGAAGCCAGAGTTGTAGCCCCGGATGTACTGCACGCTGCAGTCCAGGACCGAGAACACCGAGACGTTGTTCGTAGCCGAGTTGGCCGTGGCCAGGAGCCCGCCGCTCGGGCTGAACGCCACCGACTGCGGCCCGCTTGCGCTGCCGCCTCGGATCGGCGATCCAGGCGCGGGCGTGAGCGCGCCCGACGAGGCGATCGAGAAGATCGACAAGTCGTTGTCGCCCGCGTTGGACGTTGCCAGCACCTCGCCGTTGGGGCTGAACGCGACTGATTGCGGCTTGGCCCCGGACGCAAACGGGGAGCCGGACACGGGCGAGAGCGAGCCGTTCGCGGCGGAGACGAACATCGAGACGTTGTTCGAGCCGCCGTTGGCGACGGCAACCAGCGCGCCGTTGGGGCTGTAGGCCACCGATGCCGGAGCCGTGCCCGTGCCGAACGGAGACCCCGAAACCTGCGTCAGCGAGCCGCCCGAGGAGACCGAGAACACAGACACGTCGTTCGACCCCTCGTCCACGACCGAAAGGAACGCGCCGCTCGGGCTGAAGGCAACGGATGTCGGACCGCTGTCCGCGGCGAACGGAGACCCCGTCACCGGCGTCAGCGAGCCGCCCGAGGAGACCGAGAACACCGACACGTTGTTCGAGCCGCCGTTGGCGACCGCGACGAACGCGCCGTTGGGGCTGAACGCAACTGACGTGGGTGCGGTACCTGTGGTGAACGGGGACCCGGCAACGGGCGTGAGCGAGCCCTTCGAGGACACCGAGAACACCGACACGGAGTTATCGCCGTGGTTGGCCACCGCGACGAGCCCGCTGTCCGGGCTGAACGCGACCGAGTCAGGAGAGGCTCCGGTCGGGAACGGGGACAGCGGCACCTGGGCCAGGGAGCCGCCTGAGGCGACCGAGAACACGGCCACGTTGTTGCCGCCCATGTCGGCGGTGGCGGCGAAATCGCCGCTGGGGCTGAAGGCGAGCGACTGTGGGCCGGTGCCGCTCGCAAACGGCGACCCGGGGACCTCCGTGAACCCTGGCTGCGCCGCGGCAACCTGAGCGCTCAAGAGGCAGAACGCTGATACGAGACAGCCGATGAAGAGCTTGCGCATTGCCTGTCTGAACACGGCCGAGGGCCGTGAGTCGCGGTGCCCGCAGGCATCGGTCAGCAATCTGACCTACGGACTGACGGCCGGACAGCCGACGTTGCCGAACAACCTTGACACAACAATGTCAAGGTTGTTACTCTTCGCCATACGGTGCGCATCGACGAGATCATCGCCACCAAGGGCGAGCCGACATTTTCGTTCGAGTTCTTCCCGCCCCAGACGGACGACGGCGAGCGCAATCTGCGCGCGACGCTCGAGGAGCTACGTGCGTTCCGACCCGACTTCGTCTCGGTGACCTACGGCGCCGGCGGCTCGACGCGCAACAAGACCGTCGAAATTACGAAGTGGATCAAGCAGGACCTCGGGATCGAGGCGATGGCGCACCTCAGCTGCGTCGGCACGACACGCGAGGAACTGCTCGGGATCCTCGACGGAATCCAGGCTTCTGGGATCGAGAACGTGCTGGCCTTGCGCGGTGACCCGCCGCGCGGCGAGACCGAGTGGAAACCACATCCGGGCGGCCTTCACTACTCGACCGAGCTCGCTGAGCTGATCTCAGGTGCGTATCCATTCAGCGTCGGCGCCGCCTGCTTCCCGGAGGTCCATCCCGAGGCGCCTGACATGGCTCACGACCTGCGCTTCCTCAAGCACAAGGTTTCGAGCGGCGCAACTTTCCTGATCACCCAGCTGTTCTTCGACAACGAGCTGTACTTCCGTTTCGTCGAGGAGGCCCGGGGAGCCGGGATAGATGTGCCGATCGTTCCGGGGATCATGCCGATCACCGATGTCAAGCAGATCAAGAAGATCACGGGGATGTGCAAGTCCTCGATTCCCGATGGGCTGCTCGCCCAGCTCGAGCTCCGTGCGGACGATCCCGACGCGGTGCTGCAGCTCGGGGTCGCCTATTCCACGCTGCAGTGCGCCGAGCTGCTCGCGCGTGGGGCGCCGGGGATCCACTTCTACACCCTCAACCGCTCGCCGGCGACGCGCGCGATCCTGTCGGCGCTGAAGCTGCTGCGACCGTGGGCGGGACGCCTGGCAGAAGCTGGAGTGGCGTAGCCCGAAGCGCGGCGCTCGGTCTGGCGCTGGCCCTGCCGGCGCTTGCATCGGCGTGCGTCGCGGCGGCCGCACTCGGACGCCAGCCGACGGCGACGCAGCAGATCCGCGATCACGGCTTTCCGACCCACACGTTCTACTCCAACAACTCGATTCACCCGCCACTGGTGTGGGTGTCGGGCACCGATCCAGACCCGATGGCCTCGGGCGACATATTCCTCGACGCGCAGAACGCGATCCAGGCCGGCCCGCTGATCCTCGATCCGCAGGGAAGACTGATCTGGTTTGACCCCATTCGGCATGGGTTCGCGCACGACGTAGCCGTCCAGAGCTACCAAGGGCAGGCGGTGCTGACCTACTGGCAGAGCACTGGGGGCGGTGAGGGCGTGATTCTCAACCACTACTACCAGCCGATCGCCACCGTCCATGCCGGAGGAGGCCACCAGGTGGGGGATCACGAGTTCCAGATCACCCCGCAGGGGACCGCGCTCCTATTCGCCAACGACAATGCGCCCGCTGACCTGAGAGGAGTCGGAGGGCCACGCCGCGGTAGGGCGGCCGACGACATCATCCAAGAGGTCGGTATCCCGAGCGGCAACGTGCTGTGGCAATGGGACCCCGTCCAGCACATACGTCTCGCCGCGTCGTATGAGGGCAAGCCGGGCAGCGGTCCGTACGACTACCTGCACGTGAACTCGATCCAGCAGCTACCGAACGGCAACTTGCTCGTATCCGCGCGCAATACCTGGGCCGTGTACGAGGTCAGCAAGCAAACGGGTGCGATCCTTTGGACGCTCGGTGGCAAGCACTCGACCTTCAAGATGGGTCCGGGCACGAGCTTCGCGTGGCAGCACGACGCACGTATGCAGGCCGACGGGACGATCACGCTGTTCGACGACGCCAGCAACGGCTTCTCGAGCAGCGAGCCGCCGTCACGAGCGCTTCGGATCCGCCTCAACTACCGCAACCACACCGCAGCGCTCGTCCACGCGTACGTGAGCAGGCCGTCGATCCTTTCCATCAGCCAGGGGAGCGTGCAGGTGCTAAATGACGGTAATACATTCGTCAGCTTCGGCTCGACGCCGTACTTCGTGGAGTTCAGCAGCAGCGGCAAGCAGCTGTTCAGCGGCCACTTTGGCAAGCCGATGCAGTCCTATCGCGGTTACCGATTCCCGTGGTGGGGACAGCCGACAACGCCGCCCTCGATCGCTGTCTCCGCGACGGCTTCCGCCGGCACGACCGTGTACGCGAGCTGGAATGGCGCCACCGACGTGGCCTCCTGGCAGGTGCTCGCCGGCCCGAGTCCGAACTTGCTGTCGCCCATCGGGCAGTTTCCGAAGACGTCGTTTGAGACCGCAATGCCGGTCTCGAGCACCGGGCCCTACTTCGAGGTGCAGGCACTCGATGCCAACGACAATCTGCTCGGGACATCCTCGCCTGCCGCGCTCAGCGCTCCTCCGGCGGGATGACCGGTAGCGCATGGGCGACCATCGGCCGCCCGTCGAGCTCGTACCGCACGTCGATGTCGTCGTTGCGCTTGTAGGTCCCGATGCCCCAGAAGCCGAGGAACCACGCCCCCAGCGAGAGGCGCTGCTTGACGAGCTCGCGGCGGAAGACCAGCTGGCCGCGCGAGACACGGAAATCCGTCCCGAGCTCCTGCCGGACCCCGTTCACATAGACCTCGTACGGTTCGCGCACTCCACGCGGAAGCGTCACGCGCCAGACACGCTCAGGCATCGAGACCGCACTCCTCGGCGAGCCACCGCGCGACCAGGTCCCGGGCGGCGTCCTCGAGCCCGCGGCCGCGGGCTCGCGGAGCGACCCAGGCATACAGCGCCGCCCGCCGGCCTTTCCAGTCGACGCCGTGCACCTCGAGCTGGCCGACGAGCTCGTCCGAGCCCGGCTCGAGGATCGTGAGCGTCAGTCGTCGCCCGTTGCGCCGATCCTCGTCCGCCTCCTCCATCTGGCGGCCGAGCTGAGCGCCGCTTGGCGGCCGGTCGAGCCCGACGTGCTCGTACAGGTGCGGGTCGTCTTGGTGGGCGATCAGGACCTCGGGAATGTCGCGTTCTGCCGCCAGACGGAGCGCTACGCGTTGGTCTTGTAGCCCGGGCTGAGGATCTGGGAGCGATGGCATGTCTGAGGCGGACCGTACCCTTTCCGCTCCGATGATCGACTACCAGGTCCGACGCTCTGACCGCGCGCGTCGCGTGCGCGTGACGGTCGACCTCGAACGCGGAGTCGAGGTCGTCCTGCCCAGGCGCGCCACCGAGCGCGAAGCGGCGGCTGCGATCTCCGAGCTGTCTCCCTGGATCGAGCGCCGCGTGTCCGAGCTCGAACGGATCCGGACCGCCCTCGCCGCGCGCGGCGACACCGTCCCCTACCTCGGCGCCACCCTGCGGCTCGTTGCTCAACCAGGCCGGACACGCGTCCTGCGGCACGGCGATGATCTGCTCGTTCCCGCTGGAGAGCGCCGCGTGGCGCTAGAGCGCTGGTTTCGCAGGTCCGCCCGAGCCGAGATCGCTCCCCGCCTCGACCGGGCCTGCGCGCTGGCCGGCGTTCGCTACCAGCGACTCACGATCCGGGGCCAGCGGACGCGCTGGGCCAGCTGCTCGCCAAGCGGGGCGATGAGCTTCAACTGGCGCCTGCTGCTGGCGCCCGAGCCCGTGCTCGACTACGTCGTCTGGCACGAGGTATGCCATCTGCACGAGATGAACCACTCGGCGAGGTTCTGGGGATTGCTGGCCGAGCGCTGTCCCGACTACGCAATCCACGCCCACTGGCTCAAGCGCCACGGCGCTAGCTTGATTCTCTGACCACGCGGCGCAGGGCGGCGAACGGATCGCCTTCGATCAGCGTCCGCTTGATCCGCCCTTTGTAGGCCTCGACCGACCCGTCGCCGCGCACGTCCACGCCGACCCGCACGCTCGGGACGAGGCGCTGGGGTCCTGCCAACTCGAGGCGGGCGAACACCTGCTGGACAGGCTCGTAGCGTTTGACCCGCAGGCTGCGCGACTCACGGGGCGCCTCGCGTATCAGGCCCTTCGCGCGCTGCTCGAGCGCGTCCAGGGCCTCATCGACCGCGTCGAATTGCAGGCGCTCGACCCGTGATCCGACGCGTGCGGTGATGGTCCACGGCACGCGCCGATCATCTCACGCTCGCCATCCGGCTCGCTTGACTACGCCGCGAGCTCGACCTCGACCTCGTCGATGGTGCCGAGATGGCGCTCGCGGAAGGAGCCGTGCCGGAGCATGCGATGGATCGGGATGTTGTCGGCGAGCATCGTGGCGTGGAAGCGCTCGATCCCGGCCGCGAGTGCGCGCTCGCCCAGACGAGTGAGCAGCTCGGTCCCGAGCCCCTGGCCCTGGTAGGGATCGCCGACGACGATCGCCAGCTCGGCCACATTCGGGTCGTCCACGAGCCGCACGAAGCGCGCCACCGCGATGATCCGGTCCGGATGGTCAGAGGGTGTCGCGACCAGTGCGACGTGGTCTGTGCCGTCGACGCCGGTGAGGAAGCGCAAGTCTCCCTGAGTCAGCCTCGGCTTGACCGTCAGGAAGCGGCGGTACTTGGTCTGCGGCGAGAGCTGGTCGTAGGCCGCCTCCAGGCGCGGGCCGTCGTCCGGCGCGATCGGTCGGATGAATACCTGGCGGCCGCTTGGCAGCGTGACGGACTCCATGCGACCGAGCTTATGATCGGTAAGCCCGGTGCTAGGTGCGGATGGTCACTCAGCGCTGCGCTGGCTAGCGCTCGCCCATCTGCACGTAGTCGAGCCCGCGCTCGCCCGTGTAGATCTGGCGCGGACGGGCGATCTTCTGCTCGGAGTCGTCGATCATCTCGAGCCATTGCGCGATCCAGCCGCTCGTGCGTCCGATCGCGAACAGGACCGGGAACATCTCGACCGGCATCCCGAGCGCCTCGTAGATGATCCCCGAGTAGAAGTCGACATTCGGGTACAGCTTGCGGTCGATGAAGTACTCGTCCTCGAGCGCGATCTTCTCGAGCTCGATCGCCATGTCGAGCAGCGGGTTCGTGCCCGTGACCTCGAACACGTCGTAGGTCGCCTTGCGGATGATCTTCGCGCGCGGGTCGTAGTTCTTGTAGACGCGGTGACCGAAGCCCATCAGCTTCTCGTCGCCTCGCTTGACCCCCTCGACGAAGTCGGGAATGTTCTCCTTGGTCTCGATCCGGCGCAGCATGCGCAGGACCTGCTCGTTCGCGCCGCCGTGAAGCGGCCCGTACAGCGCCGCGACGCCGGCGGCGACTGCGGAGTAGGGGTCGACCTGGCTCGACCCGACGCTCCGCACGGCGCTCGTCGAGCAGTTCTGCTCGTGATCGGCGTGGAGGATGAACAGAATGTCGAGCGCGCGCTCTAGCCGCGGATCGGGCTTGTACTTGAGCTCGGCGACCTTGTAGATCATCGAGAGGAAGTTGCCGGGATAGCTGAGGTCGTTGTCGGGATAGACGTAGGGCATGCCCCGGTTGTGGCGATAGGAGAACGCGGCCAGCGTTGGCATCTTCGCGATCAGCCGGATGATCTGGAGGTAGCGCACGTCGCGGTCCTTGATGGCGCTCGCCTCCGGATAGAAAGTGGAAAGCGCGCCGACCGATGCGAGCAGCATCCCCATCGGGTGGGCGTCGTAGCGGAAGCCCTGCATGAACTCCTTGACGTTCTCGTGCACGAACGTGTGGATCGTGATCTCGTGCACCCACGCGTCTAGCTCCTGCTGGCTCGGCAGGTGGCCGTGGACGAGCAGGTAGGCCACCTCGAGGTAGGTCGAGTTCTCGGCCAGTTGCTCGATCGGATAGCCGCGGTATTCGAGGATCCCTCTCTCGCCGTCGATGAACGTGATCGCCGAGCGGCACGACGCTGTCGCCATGTAGGCGGGGTCGTAGCTCATCAGGCCGAAGTCGTCCTCGTTGACTTTGATCTTCCGCAGCTCGGTCGCGCGGATCGTCTCGTCTTCGATCGGGATCTCGTACTGCCTGCCCGTCCGGTTATCGGTAACGGTCAGGGTGTCCGCACCCGTTGCTACGCCGGCGCCGTCCGTCTGCTGGGTCTCAGTGGGCATCGCACTCCTCTCGCGGGGGGTTTCAACTCTAGTACCCCGCGGAGGGCGAGTTACGCGAAGGAGGCGGCTAAGCGACGTATACGGCGAGGCCCATGGCCACCACCGCGAGCACGAGGCTGAACGCCATCACTGCGCGCTGCCCCCTGGCCCCGCCGGGGAACTCCGGGTTTCGCAGCCCGAGCGTCGCCAGGACGACGGCCCACAGCGCGAGCACCCCGCCGCCGAAGTAGAACGGAACCTTCGAGGTGGCGATCACCAGGTGGAGCATCAGCGTTGAACGCTATCCGATCCCTCATAGCGGCTCTCGGTCGCGGCGCGCTGGCCCTGGTAGTGACTGCCAAGGCCCGGGCTCCCATACGGCCGCTGCGCCGGGCGGTCGAGCGCCATGAAGGACAGCTGTGCGATCGGCAGCCCCGGGTAGAGCTTGATCGGGACGCGGGTGAGGTTGTTGAGCTCGAGCGTCAGCGTGCCCTGCCAGCCCGGGTCGCAGAAGCCGGCCGTCGCGTGGACGATCAGGCCGAGACGGCCAATCGAACTCTTCCCTTCGATCCGGGCGACGATGTCGTCCGGCAACTCAACCCACTCGAGCGTTCGCCCGAGACAGAACTCGCCGGGATGAATGACGAACGACTCATCGTCGTCGATGACCACCTCCTCGGTGAGGCCGGCGGGAGGATTCCGAAGGTCGATGGCCGACGCCCGATGGTTGTGGAACACGCGGAACGAGTCGCCTAGGCGCAGGTCGACGCTCGCCGGTTGAACGAGCTCCGGGTCCCACGGCTCGATCCGGATCCGGCCCTCGCCGACCAGTTCGAGGATCGTTCCGTCGGATAGGACTGAGAGCGCCTTGCTGCTCACGGCCGCGAAGTCTGCCAGCGCGTGCGGATTGGCGAGGCCCTAGTGCTGCGAGTCGGGGGTTCGGCGGCACCGAGAGGGGACACTGACGGTCTCTCGCCAGGACGCAGGGAGGGAGCAATATCTGAACATATTGCCCCGACCGAGGACGCAGCCAGGCGCCGTCAGGGGCCGCTCGAATGCCGTCGAATTTCCGACTCGTGACCCTAGTGCTCGACCCTGCGCGCGCGCGCCTTGATGGCGCGCATCCGAGCAGGCGAAACAGGCGGCGGATCGCCGTGTGGTCCGCGGCGCGGGCGGCGCGGGAACGGTCGCGGCGGATGTGGCTGCTCCCGCTTGATGCCGCCGTCGTCGTCCGAAGTCGGCGGTTCCTCAGGCTTCGAGCGGACCGCCCACCAGACGAGCACGATCAGCGCGATCAGCGGGATCTTCAGGGCGAGCATGATCCATAGGAATCCCCACGTCACGACAGTGGAATCCTACCCCGATCGCCAACTGATTTCACGATCGGCCGGCACCCGCCGCGCGAGGGGCTTGGGCGGCGCTCACCATCCGGCAGAACCTGCTTAAGCGCACAAACCTGCAGCCGGCCTCGGGTTTTGTGCCGTTGAGCAGGCTATACGTGCATAAGGGCACATTTCCCCCGGGGCGCTGACGGGTTTGTGCCGTTAAGCAGGTCGCGTCGCGGCGCGGGGTCGTCGCGTCGCGGCGTGGGGGCGGCGCGGGCGCGCGGGGTCGCGGCGCTGGCGCGCGGGGTCGCGGCGCGAGCGCGCCCGGCGGCGCGGGCGCGGGCGGCCGCCCGCGGCACAGGCCCGAACGCCACATCCCCCGACGCGCCGCCCGCGCCTCTAGCCCTTGAGCGCGATGGGCTTCTCGGCGAACTGCGTGATCTTCTGCAGCTCCGACACTCGTTCGGCGATCTCGTCGCTCGTCAAGCGCGCGACGCGCTCGGTACCGAACTCCTCGACGCTGAACGATGCCAGCGCAGTGCCGTACGCCATCGCACGAGTCAGAAGCTCGTGGCTGAACTCGTTCTCGGGCTGGGCAGCGATATATCCCATGAACCCGCCCGCGAAGCAGTCCCCGGCCCCCGTCGGATCGACGACGGTCTCGAGCGGGAACGCCGGAAGGCCGAAGAAGCCCTCCTCGGTCACGAGCGCCGCCCCGTACTCGCCGCGCTTGGCGACGACTGCCCGTGGACCCCATTCGCGCACTTGGCGCGCGGCGCGCACGAGGTTCGGCTCGTGTGTCAGCTCGCGCAGCTCGGCATCGTTGAGCATCACGCAGTCGACGAGCGCGATCGTCTCGATCAGCGCCTCGCGGGCGCCTTCGATCCAGAAGTTCATCGAGTCCAGAGCGACGAATCGTGCATCCGGGCACTCGGCGCGCACGCGCTGCTGAAGCTCCGGCTGGATGTTCGCGAGGAACAGGACGTCGGCGGCGCGGGAGGCGTCCGAGAGCTTCGGCTCGAAGTCGGCGAACACGTTCAGCTGCGTGTCGAGCGTCTCGCGGTCGTTCAGGTCCCAGCCGTATTTGCCGCGCCAGAAGAACGTCTTGCCATCGGCGATCTGCTCGATCGACTCCGTGACGATCCCCCGCGATTCGAGGATCTCGTATTCCTCACGCCCGAAGTCGTCGCCAACCGGCCCGACGACATGCACGGTGTCGAAGAACGACGCCGCGAGCGCGAAGTAGACCGCGGAGCCGCCGAGCATCCGCTCGCGGCTGCCGAATGGAGTTGTGACCGCGTCAAAGGCGATCGAACCTACGACCGTTACGGGCATCGGGCGGGGAAGGGTAGCGACGCCTATTCGTCGAGCAGCCGCTCGTACATGCGCAGGCGCTTGACGATCGTTCCCCCCATCGCCTCGAGCCCGCGGTTCATCGAGGTGTTCGTCTCAAGAATCCACCCCGCCTCGCCGTGGGTGACGCCGTTCTTCGTGGCCATGTGGAAGTGCTCCATGTAGAGCGCCGCTGCGACGCCCGTGTGCTGGTACTCGGGCAACACGCCGAGGAACCCGACGCGGACCTGGTCGATCGCCCGCTTGCGGTTCAGGTAGTACCACCAGCCGAAGGGCAGTAGCCGTCCCTTCATCTTCCGGTAGACCTGATTGATGTCGGGGATCGAGATCGCCATCGCGACCGTCTCACCGTGCTCGTTCTCGGCGACCATGAACCAATCGCGCTGGAAGATCAGCCGGTAGGTGAGCGCGAGGTCGTCGAGGTCCTCTTTCGAGTAGGGCACGAAGCCCCAGTTGTGAGACCAGGCCGCGTTGTAGATCTTGGCGAACTCGTCCATCTCGCGCCGCAGATGCAGCCACGACATCTTGCGGATCGTGATCCCGAACTTGGAGTGACAGCGCTCGGCGAGCTTCGGGAGGAACTCCATCACCCGACCGTCGCGGGTGTTCCTCGCCAGGACGTCCCAGTGGAACAGGTCCATCGCCTTCGTCAGCCCGGCGGCTTCGCAGCGCCGCTGGTAGTAGGGCGGGTGCCACGGCTGGCGGATCATCGGCGGGTGCTCGAAGCCCTCGATCAGCACGCCGGACTCCTCGTTCATCACGAAGTCCATCGGGCCGACCATGCGATCGCACCCACGTGAGCGAAGCCATCGCGCGGCCGTCTCGAGCAACGCGTCGAGGACCTCCTGGTCGTCCTCGAACTCGAGGAAGCCGAACAGTCCCCAGCGGTTCCCGTGGAAGTCGTTGAACGTGCGATCGATCTGCGCAGTGATCCGGCCCACGACTCGGCCGTTGCGCCGCGCGAGGAAGTACTCAGCCTCTCCGTGCTTGAAGAACGGGTTCAGCCGTCGCGACAGATACACGTACCGCTCGAGCTTCAGCGGCGGGATCCATGGTGTGCCGGCGTGCAGCGCGAACGGATAATCGACGAACTCGCGCAGCTGCCGTCGACCCTTGACGGGTTGGACTTGGACCCCGGTACGCTCGGCCGCGGCAATTGCCACGGCCGAGACGGTACCGGAGGAGTCCCTAGCCGGCTTCGGCGGGAGCGAGCACAGACGGCTCGACTCGCAGCAGTCGCGCGGGCCGCTGCGGTAGCCACCAGTTCCAGCGCCCGAACAGCGACACGATCGCGGGCACGAGCAGGGCGCGGATAAGCGTCGCGTCGAGCAGGATGCCTGCGGCCAGTCCGGTCGCGAACATCTTCACCTGTGGGTCGGGACCGGACGCCATCGACACGAATGCCAGGAACAGGATCAGCGCCGCGCTCGTGACCAGGCGTCCTGTACGCCCGATGCCACGGACCACGGCGGCGTCGGTCCTGCCGGTGGCGTCGTACTCCTCGCGCATGCGGGTCAGGATGAACACCTCGTAGTCCATCGAGAGACCGAACAGGAATGCGAACACCATCAGCGGGATCCAGGCCGTTATCGAGTGAGCCGCGGCGATCCCCCAGATCAGGTTCGAGCCGTGGCCCTGCTGCCAGATCAGGGTGATCACGCCCCAGGCGGCGGCGACCGAGATCACGTTCAGCACCACGGCCTTGAGCGGCAGGAGCAGCGAGCGGAACGCGCGCGCCAACAGTAGGAATGTCAGCACCGCGATCAGCGCGATCATGACCGGGAAGCTCCCGTAGATCGCCGAGACGAAGTCTTCGTTCTCGGCGCCGGTGCCGCCGACCTTCACGGCCGGACCGACGCTGTGCGCTGCGGACTTGACCGCGTCGATCGAGCTCCGGCCTGCGGACGTCGAGGAGTCGGCGACGGGAAGCGCGTCAACGAGCTGGGTTCCAGCGCGCTGCCATTGCGGCGAGCTCGATGTGAAGACTCCATGCAGGCCCGGAACGCTGCTGACCGCGGATACAACCCGGCCCGCGTCAGCGGCCGGGGAGAGGATCTCGACCGGCGACAGGACACCGGGTCCGATCCCGGAGTGCTCGAGCTCCATCAGGCCGGTGCGGGCGTCGCCGTGCTTTGCGAGGCTGTCCACATTCGGCGTCCCGAACTGGATCTGTGTTGCCGCCAGGACGAGAGCGGCCAACACCAGGGCGGCGCCGCCGGTCGCGACCCAGCGCCGGCGCACGACCAGCTGGGCCCAGCGCGTCCACGGCCGGCTCGCGGCCTCATCCGAGCGCCTGTGCGGCCAGTCGAGCCGGTCGCCGTACTTGGCCAGTACGACCGGCAGGAGCGTCATTGCCACGAGCACGCTGATGAGCGGGATCAGCATCCCGGCATAACCGATCGAGCGTAGGAACGGCAGCGGTAGGACGATCATCGCCAGCAGGCCGATCGCCACCGTCGTGCCGCTGAATGCCACCGCACGGCCGGCGGTCTCCATCGCCCGGATGACCGCCTCGTCGCCTTCGAGACCGTGGGAGCGCTCCTCGCGCCAGCGGATCACGACCAGCAGGGCGTAGTCGATCGCGACACCGAGCCCGATCAGGGCGACCAGGAACTCGACGATCAACGACACCTGGGCGAACGTTGTGATGCCGTAGAGCACCAGGAACGTGGTCATGATCGAAACGATCGCCATCACGATCGGGACGAATGCGAGCAGCGAGGCGAACACGAACCCCAGCACCGCGAGCGCCCCGAGGCCGCCGAGCATCGCCTCGAGGAAGACGCCGGGGCCGTTGCCCCCGCTCGTCTGGTTCTCGAGCGCGTATACGCCCGTCACGTGGACGGGTGCTCCCGCGATCGTCGTGCCCGCAAGCACCGCGCTGGCCCGCTTGGCCGCCTTGGTGTTATCGCCAAAGCCGGCGTTGTCGGGCGGCGGATAGCCAAGCACGAACGTCGTGTGCCCGTTGGGCGACACGAACGCGCGGTTCCCGGTATCGGCGAACGAGGCGGTTCGCACCTGCGGGATCGCCTGGCGCAGCTTGGCCTCGACGTTCAGCAGGCCCGCGCGGACCGACGGCGAAGAGACGGAGGTCCCGGCCGGCAGCGTCACGACCGGAACAATCGGCGAGTTCCGCCCGCCCTGGCGATAAATGTGAACGATCTTGTCGTTGGTGACGTAACCCTCGCGTCCAGGGACGCTGAACTTCTTGCTGAATGAGTTGATGGACGAGCCGACGGTCGCGACGCCGATCAGCGTGATTAGGATCCACGCTGCGGCGACGATTCGCTTATGGCTCAGTACCCAGCGGGTAGTGGAGGTCATCATGTCTATTCGGGCTCCCCGATGCGTTTCGATTTGTGAACCGGATGATGTGTAGCACAAACTATTTCGGCGTGCAAGCGTCCTGCTAGACTTGTCAGCGAGTTGTCAGAGACCACCGCAATCGCACAAGAGCAGACACATCCAGGGCCCGGTGCCGTTCACGAGTCGCTCGTAAAGCACACGGGCTTCCTCCTCGCCCGGATGGGTCACGTGGCGGCCAAGCAGTTCGCCGGCCGTCTCGAGCAGATGGACCTGACGCCGCGCATGTGGGGCTCGCTGAACGTGCTCGACCACGAGGGCACGATCACGCAGCAGACGCTCGGCAAGTGCACGGGGATCGATCCAAGTTCGATGGTCGCGACCGTCGATGACCTCGAAGCTGCCGGGCTGGTCGAGCGGCGCCGCCACCCCTCAGATCGCCGCGCGCACGCGCTGTACCTGACCGATGAGGGCCGTACGACGCTCGCGCGCGGGCGTGCGCTGGCGCGCAAGGCGCAGGAGGATCTACTCGCACCGCTAAGTGCAGATGAACGCAAGCAGCTGCACGAGCTGCTGTTTCGGCTCGCGATGGCGACCGATCCGCACGCCAAGTAGCAATCCCCTCTGTGACGCGCGGCGCACCACGGCCGCGCGGCTCGGCATAGTCTCGGCTCGATGTTGACGATCCTCGGAGGCGGCGGCTGGTTTCCCGCACACGGCCGCCACACAGCGTGCGCACTGCTTCGCTCCGGGGACCGTGCGATTTTGATCGACGCCGGAACGGGGGTCGCGCGGCTCGTCGAGCACCCCGAGCTGATCGAGGGACTCGAGAGCCTGGACATCCTGCTGAGCCACTTTCACCTCGATCACATCGCCGGGCTCGCCACCCTTCCGGCGGTCCACCTCTGCCCGCAGACGACCGTCTGGGGGCCGGGCCGGGTCCTCTACGACACATCGACGTTCGAGATCCTCGATCGCCTTACCCACGAGCCCGTCCACCCCGTCCCGCTCGAGCAGCAGGACATCGAGGTCCGCGACCTGCCCGCCGGCGAGATCGAGCTCGCGGGCATCCGCGTGGCAATGCGGCGGCAGGACCGCCACAGTGCGCCGACGCTTGGCTTCCGGTTCGACGACCGGCTGACCTGGATCACCGACACGGCGTATGACCCCGGTTCGGCCTCGTTCGCCAAGGGATCGGAGCTGCTCGCCCACGAGGCGTGGTTTGAGACCGAGCAGCCGCGAAACGAGAACATCCACTCGTCCGCGACGCAGGCGGCGACGGTCGCCACCGACGCCGGCGTCGAGCGGCTGCTGTTGATCCACCTGCCTCCGTTTCAGGAGAGCGTCGAGGGCCTCGTCAGCGAAGCGCGCGCGACCGCGCCGCTCGCCGAGCCCGCCTGGGACGCGACGGATCTGGCGCTGTTCGAGTCATAGACGGACCGGACCGCGCCCGCGGGGCTGGCCCGTGCCAGCGCGGTCCCGACTCCGAGCAGCGCCCAGGTGAACGGGTCCTCGAGAAAATCGGCGTACAGCATCGTGTGAACGAGCAGGGCCGCAAACGCGGCCGCGAGTGCGGCGCGGGCCGGATCGTCGCGCGCGCCGCGGGCGAGCGTCGCGATCGCGACCAGCGCGAGCGCCACGTAGGCGAGCTCACCGATCACGCCCTGCTCGGCGGCGATCGTAACGGGGGTCGTATGCGACGCGGTCAACGGACCCGTGCCGAGGTTGTGGGCGCTGTACTCGCTCTCGAATGAGCCCGATCCGAAGCCCCAGACCGGGCGGTCCCCGAACAGCTTCAGGCCTCCAGATAGGACGCTGCCGCGCCCGGCAGAGACGCCGTTGAGACCCTGGTTCAGGCCGAAGGTCGTCGGTGAGACGGCAACCGCGGTCGCGCCCACCACCACCACTACCGCGCCGGTCAGCAGCGCAGCGCGTGGTCGCCAGCGCATCGCGGCCAGCAGCGCCAGACCGACGAGCAGCGCCACCATACTCGTGCGCGAGAAGCTGATCACGAGCGCCACCCAGAGCACCGCCAGCACCCCGGTGGCGGCGAGCTGATCGCGACGGGGCCGGTCGTAGAGCAGCAGCGTGGCGAGCGCGACCATGGCCAGCGCCAGAAAGCGGCCGAAGATGTTCGGATCGAAGAACACCGAATTGGCCACGAAGTAGTCGTAGTTCTGGTTGGTCTGGGCCAGCCGCGCGGAGAACCATGTGGTACGCGTCGCGTACTCGACGAACGCGATCCCGGCGAGGACGAGCGCGAGCACCGCCACAAGCCGTACGCAGTTGCGGATCAGCTCGGGCGTCCACTCGATCCGCGCCAGCAGGCAGTAGAGCAGCGTGAACGGAACGTAGAAAAAGACGACGTTCTTGAGCGCCTGCTCAAAGCCACTCACCGCCCCCGGTGCCGCACCTGTCGGCGCGTAGAGCGCCTGTAAGGCGTACAGGACGACCACGAGCGCGAGCAGTCGCTCGAGCCAGCCCGGCTCGCGCGGTGAGCGCGCCTCGCCCCCGCGCAGCGCGCGAAACGCGAACGCGAGCGAACCGGCCCCGATCACGAAGTACAGCGGCACGAGCACATCGTTCGTCACGCCGCCCGACTGGATCGAGATCCGGAACGGAAGCGCCGCAATCGCGAGCGCGGCGAGCGCGGCCGGCCAGCGGTCGACCACGACCGCCACCGCGGCGAGTGCGAGCAGCGCCAGCAGCGCGAGCCCGACCGCAAGCAGCGGGTCACGATGGACGAAGTGAAGCTGCGGCGAGTGCCAGACATCGGCGAGCAGCAGTACCGGCGCGAGCACAAGCGCGCCGAGAATCGCCACGGCGCGCCGCCGGTCGTCGCGCACCAACAAGACGGTCGCGGCCAAGGCCGCGAGAACCACGACGCCCGCCTTCGGCACCGGCCCCGTTAGCGCTGCGAGGGCGAACACGCGCGCAGAGTAGAGCAGCGCTGATCCTCTACGCTGCGGCCATGTTCAGGTGGTCGAGTGCCGCCCTGCTGTCAATCATCGCGCTGGCGGCCTGCTCGAGCACAGTGGAGCGGCCCGGTGGGCGCGGAGGGGCGAATGACCCGCGCACGCAAGCGGGCCGGCTCGACTGCCTCAAGGCGCACGGCTTGCCTGTCGTCGAGGTCGGCGCCGAGCACGCTCCAGATCGCGACCGTTACCGTTCGCTTCGTCCCGACGCCAGGCGCTGCTCTGGCCGAGCAGATCGAGGGTCGCTCCCAAGGCGCCGAGGTGATCGGCAGCGCGCTCCTGTATCCCGGTCAAGCGTCCGACTCCCAGCTCCAGACGATCGAAGACTGCGTCGGTCAGGGCGTCAAGGAATCGAGCTGATGGCGACCGTCACCGCTCCTCCTCCCCGCGCCCCACGGACGTTCGACGTCCGCGAACCGCAATGGCTGGCCCGCGTCCCCGTCTGGCTTCAGACGGCCGGGATCCTCGTCGTGCTGATGGCGATCTCGGCCTATCTGCGCACCCGCTACATCTCGGGCCAGTTCTGGATGGACGAGGCGATCACGACGGGAATCTCCTCGCACTCGCTGAGCGCGATCCCGGGCATCCTGCGCCACGACGGCAATCCGCCGCTCTACTACCTGCTGCTGCACGGCTGGATGAGCGTCTTCGGCACCAGCGAGTCGGCCACGCATTCGCTCTCGCTGGTCTTCGGGCTGTTGACGGTCCCGGTCGGGATGTGGGCGGGCTGGAGCCTCTTCGGGCGCCGCGCCGGCGCGATCGCTGCGGTGCTGTTCACGTTCAACTACTGGCTCACGTACTACGCGCAGGAGACGCGCATGTACGAGCTGATGGCGCTGCTCGGGATCATCGCGACCGCCACCTTCATCCACGCGTTCCTCTACCGGCGACGGCGCTACCTGATCCCGTTCGCCGCCACGCTGGCGCTGATGCTCTACACGCACTCGTGGGGTGTGTTCTTCTTCGTCGGCGCACTGCTCGCGCTGATTCCCGTGTGGGTCGTCAGCGAGGACCGGCGCGGGCTCGTGCGCGACGCCGCGATGGCGTTCATCGGCGCCGGGATTCTGTTCCTGCCGTGGGTGCCGAATCTGCTCTACCAGGCCTCCCACACCGCGGCACCATGGAGCCGCGCGCCGCGATTCGGCGCGCCGGTTCTGATCTCGCGCCAGGTGCTCGGCGGCGATCGCGTGACGGCCGTGCTGCTGGCCGCGTGTGTCGTCGGACTCGCCGCACTGTTTGCGCGCAACCGGCGCCGCACGCGCGAGGCGACCGCGCTGTGGACGCTGATCGTGCTTGCGGTCGCCACGCTCGCGGTCGCGTGGATCGCATCGCAGGTGAACCCGGCGTTCGTGCCGAGATACTTCGCGCCGATTGTCGCCTCGCTGATGCTGATCGCTGCACTCGGCTGCGCGCGGTCGGGACTCGTCGGCATCGTCGCCGTCGTGCTCGCATCGGTGTTCTTGATCAAGCCGACCGGTGTGCGCGCTGTCGGTCAAGAGCAACATGCGCGACATCAGCGGCACGATGTCGTCGCTGGTTCACCCCGGCGATCTCGTGGTTGTGGGCCAACCCGAAGCAGACCACGCTCGCGTGGTACTACCTCCCGTCCGGGCTGCACTACGCCAACACGATCGGGCCCGTGAAGGACCCGAGCTTCATGAATTGGGTCGACGCTAAGACTCGGTTAGCGCACGCCGATCCGGCCGCAACGCTTGATCCACTCGTTGCTAGCCTCAGCCCCGGTCAGCAGCTGCTCTATGTACGTCCACTGACTGAAGGCGTACAGAACTGGAACGCGCCCTGGACTCAGCTCGTACGGCGTCGGTCGGCTCAATGGGGAGCGATCCTCCAAGCCGACGTCGAGGCTGGCGTATTGAGGCCGGTGGCGGTTGCGCCGGACAACTACGGCGGCGCCTGTTGCGTCGCGAACACCGCCGTCCTGTATGAGAAAAGGAACCTGAGATCACGCGCGAGAAGCCGGTCGTTGTGCTCGGCGGGGGTCCGGCTGGCCTGACCGCCGGGTACCTGATGGCCAAGCAGGGAAAGCCGGTGATCGTGCTGGAGGCGAGCTCTCAGGTCGGCGGGCTCGCTCGCACGGAGGTCCGCGACGGCTACCGCTTCGACCTCGGCGGCCATCGCTTCTTCACCAAGGTGAAGGAGGTCGACGACCTCTGGCACGAGATCATGAAGGAGGAGTTCCTGCGCCGGCCCCGCCAATCGCGGATCTTCTGGAACAAGAAGTTCCTCGAGTATCCGCTCCAGGGGATGGACGTCATCAAGAAGCTCGGGCCGATCGAGCTGACTCGGGCACTGCTCTCGTATCTGTGGGCGGCGATCAAGCCCAAGGGGCGAGAGGACACCGTCGAGCAGTGGATCTCGAACCGCTTCGGACGCCGGCTCTACCAGCTCTTCTTCAAGACCTACACGGAGAAGGTGTGGGGCGTGCCCTGCACCGAGATCCGTGCCGAGTGGGCCGCGCAGCGGATCAAGAACCTGTCCTTCTTCAGCGCCGCCAAGTCCGCGTTCTTCGGGAACAAGGGCAACAAGATCACGTCTTTGATCGACTCGTTCAACTATCCGCGCTACGGGCCTGGCCAGATGTGGGAGCAGATGACCGAGGACATCCAGGGGCACGGCGGCGAGGTACGTCTGAATGCCCCCGTCACCAAGCTGCGGATCGAGGATGGGGCCGTCGTCGAAGTCGTCGCCGGGGGCGAGTCGCTCACACCTTCATACGTGATCTCCTCACTGCCGCTGCGTACGACCGTGGGTATCGCCGAGCCCGAAACCGAGGCAGAGGTTCGCAACGCCGCGCGCGGGCTGCGCTACCGCGACTTCCTCACGGTCTCGCTGGTGATCGCCTCCGAGGACCTTTTCCCCGACAACTGGATTTACATCCATGAGCCGGGCGTGCGCGTCGGACGGATTCAGAACTTCCGCTCCTGGAGCCCGTGGATGGTGCCCAACGACAATGAAGCGTCGATCGGGATGGAGTACTTCTGCTTCGAGGGCGACGACCTCTGGACCATGTCCGACGATCAACTCGTCGCCCTGGCGACGCGCGAGCTCGAGCAGCTGGGGCTGGCCAGCGGGGACCAGGTCAAGTTCGGCTTCGCTGTGCGCGTCAACAAGGCGTACCCGATCTACGACGCCGACTACGGCGAGCGTGTCGAGTCGATCAAGCGCTGGCTGGACGGAATCGACAACCTCGTCCAGGTGGGACGCAACGGCTTGCACCGCTACAACAACTCAGACCACTCGATGCTGACCGCGATGAGGGCGGTCGACAACATCCTCCTGGGCACCGACCACGACATCTGGGCCGTCAACGCGGAGAGCGTCTATCACGAGGAGCACGTCGAGGACGAGCAGCCGTACCGCGACGCCCCCGACACGCCGGCGATGGAAGAGCCGCTGGCGCGTTGAGGCTGTTCGTCGTACTGCTGGTCGCCGGGCTATTGATCCCGTCCGCGGCACTCGCGCAGAGCCCGGGCAGCCCATTCTCGCCCGGCCTGCCGCAGCCGCAGGCGACCGTCCCCACGACGACCACCCCAGCTCAGCCGATCACTCCCCAGACGACCACGACCACTCCGGGCTCCAGCAGCGGCCTGAGCGGCAGCGGAATCGCGGCGATCACGATCGGGGCGCTCGTCGTGCTTGGCGGCATCTCGTACTTCATCTGGTGGGATTCGCGCAAGCGCGCGCCCGTCCGCGCCCGCGCCGCGGCGCTGGCCGCCGGGGCAGAGGGTCGCCGCAGCGGCTCCAAGTCGCCGCCCAAGCCGCGCAAGCTGAGCCCGGCGGAGCGGCGCCGGCGCAAGCGTGGCAAAGCGCGTTAAGAGAAGCGCACCCGCCCCGAGCGCAACGATCCGACAAGCCTGTTCACGGCGAGTGTCCCTCCGCACACCAGCAGCGGCATTGCGCCCACGAGGTAGCGAACGTCTAGCGCGCTGGTGGCAACGGACCCGATGACTACGGAGGCTCCACCGAGGCTGAGAAGCATGGTCTCGCCGCGCGTCGACCAACGCCGCCGGCGCCGTGGCAGCAGGCCGTCGAGGAGGGCGGCGACGGCCGCCAACGCTAAGAGTCCCAGCAGCCACCCTTGCGTGTGAACTCGCCGTACATAGTCACGCACGAGCGGCGCCGGCCATCGCATCGTCGGCGAGGACGAGGTCGAAAAATGCTGGCGGAGGAGGCGCCGCCGATAGGGGGTTAGGATCGGAGGTGCTAGCGAAGGGGGGTATGTGCCCGTCGCCGGATTCTGTGTAAGCAGAGTCACGACGTCGCTCCCAACCGCCTGCAGGTAAGCCCCGGGCTGGTCCCGGATAACCGCGAACGCGAAGCGCTGGAGCTCGGAATTTGCCCGGACGCTCGTGTCCGAGGGTCCCGTGGTAAATACCTCCCTGGGCGGAGAGTTGTTCCCCCACAGGTATGTCGGGGGAGCCAAACGGCGCTCGCTCCCGTGAGGGCACAGCTTGAGCTCGGCGCGGGGGATATCAGGATCGGCGCAATTGGCAAATCCAGCCACCCGGGAGTACAAGAACCAGCCGTCGGCGGTGCGAAGCGGCGAGCCCTGGTCCGTCCCCAGCTGGAGAGCGCCATACGCCGCCAGCGGCGCAATCAGACCAGCCGCCAGTGCGATCAGCCCACGGAAACCCACGCGGGACCAAACCACGAAGGCAAACCAAACGGGAACCGCAAACAGTCCAGCACTGCGGATCGTCACAGCCACCCCGAGCAGCCCGGCGCTGAGCGCGATGCGCCGGGCACTCGGGTAGCCCGTCACAAGCACGTATGCGCTCAGCATGAGGCAGAACGTGAACGCTGTTTCTGACGCCACGTATTGCTCGAGCGCAATCGCGTACCCGTCGAGAACAACTACGGCTACGGCGACCGTCGCCAACCAGCGCCCGGTGCCCAAACGACGGAGGCAGACGTAGACCAAGGCTCCGATCGCCAGCCCCATCAAATGTTGAACCGCCGGCACGGCGGCGAGCTGGCCCCCGGCCATCGTCAGCGCCCGAATGATCATCGGATAGCCGCTCGGCGGGTAGGGCTGGAAGGCGACCGGCAACCGCTCGTACGCCAGTGACATGTAGGCCCACGAGTCGCTGAACAGCGCGGCTGGCCAGTACGCCAGCATGAAGGCAAGGCGAATCACAGCCGCCGCTGCTAGCACCGCAAGCACGGGCCAGTGCGGGCGCCCGCGGACGTACACGTGGCTCAACCGAGAAAGCGCCAAGCTAGCCGAGCCCGTACAGCGCGATCAGCTCTCCGACCGTCGCACGCACATCGAACATGGTCTCTGCCCTGACCCTCCCGGCAGCCCCCAGGCTTCCCCGCAGCTCAGCCGAAACAACCAGCCGCTCGATTGCCTCGGCAGCCGCTGCATGGTCTCGCCGTGACACGAGGTAGCCAGTCTCGTCGTGGAGGACGAGCTCCGGGACGCCACCGACGCGCGTCGCCACGACCGGGCAGCCGCTCGCGATCGCTTCGAGGATCACAAATGGGCATGCTTCGGCGTCCGAGAGCAGGCACGCCACGTCCGCCGCGGCGAAGGCGCCCTCGCCCACTGGGTCCTCGAGTGGGCCGATCCAGCTGACGCGCGAATCGAGCCCCAGGTCGCGCGCCAGTCCAACTAGCTCGTCGCGGCAAGGGCCGTCGCCTACAAGCGCGAAGTGCGCCCGTGGCTGGCGCTCGGTCACGGTCACGGCCGCCCGCAGCACATCGGCTACGCGCTTGCGCTTGATAAATGAGCCGACCTGCATCACGAGCACCCTCTCCTTTGGGATGCCATGGCGCGCTCGGAAGTCGATTCCGGCTGTCGTGGTGGGCGCGACGCGCGAAGTGTCGATCCCGTTGTAGATCCGATGGACACGCCGCTCGGGCACGAGGCCGGTGCGGACCATCCTCGTTCGCCCGTCGTCGCTGACCGCAATGACCCCGGTCATCGGCCTGTTCACCAGTCGGGTTGCAAGACGCTTCCACGCCGGCGAGCGGTCCTCCGGGAGCAAGCCCGATTGATCGGTGAAGTACACGCGCTCGACGCCGCTCAGGGCCGCCAGCCATGGATAAGGACTCACGAAACCGACGAAGTGGAGATGCACGATTCGGGGGCGGTACTTGCGCACCAGCCGCGAGAAGTGCCGCGCCGTGGCGACCGTGTTGCGATATGAGTCCGGCAGCACCTCGAGGTCGATGTTGGGCGCGCGCAGGGCCCCGCTGACGGTCGGGGTCGGTTCCCCCAAGAAGCACAGGACGCTCTGCCATCCCCGCGCAGCAAGCTGGCGCGATAGCTCGGCCGCGAACGTCTCGGTGCCGCCCAGCTTCGTCGGGGCGACCGCTATCACGGAGAGCGCTGCCGGCGGACCGGCTGGAGAACGGCGCGACGTCACCTTCCGAGGCGCTCAGACCCCAGTCGCGGGCAGCATGACCCCCGTACTGCTCGACAGGAACGCCAGTACCTGAGCCGTTACGGCGCTCCACGACTCCGTCGCGGGCGGCGCAAGGTCGGCTGCGCGCCAAGGCCTCTGGACATGCTCCGCCAGCAGCATCGCCGAGCGGACAGGATCGTCGCCCACGGAAATCCTGAGCCATCCGGGCTTGTCGGCCACATAGCGTTCGAAGGCGTCCGATGGGTCGCCATTGACCAGCGCCACCCGCGGGATCGGCAGCGTCAGATACTGGACCGCCTTGCTCGGTAACGGACCGGGCTCCTGCGACCCCACCGCGATCGCCACGTCGTGCGCGGCCGCAGCGGCCACGCTTTCCTCCCAGGGACGCGGCTCGCGGATCTCCGCATGCACGCCCGGACCGAGCCGAGCCAGCGTGCCGTTGAGGTCGGCGCCGTACATCGTGAAACGGATCGCCTCCCAGCGCTGCGAGCCGGCGAGCTTGTTCAGAAATCCGGCGAGGTCGAGCCGTCGTCCGTACATGCTGCCGTAGTAGACGACACTGAGCTCGCGCGCGGCTCGCCGGCGGCAACCAGGACGGTCTGGCGGCGGGCGGACGGAGAGAAAGCCATTCGGTCGGACGAGTGTCGGCAGTCGCGGAAAATGCCGCCTTAGCGCCGTTGCCTGAATGTCTGTTGTGACGATCGCCCCGGCCGCGTGCGCCCACATCGAGCGCTCGAAGCGGCGCGCTCTGAATGTCGCCAAGCTCGGCGGTGGCGGATCGAACGCCGTCAGCACCCAGGGATCCCCGATGTCCACCACATAGGGCACTCCCGCGCGTGCCAGCCGGCGGGCCGTCCAACCGAGTGGGGAGAATGGGAATCCGATCAGCAACGCAGCGTCGACGGCTGCGGGCCAACCGCGCAGCTGGCCGATCGCGTGAAGCTCGTCGCGATCGAGCATCGCCGCTTGGCGGAGTCTGTTCACCAAGCGTCGCGGCAGCGCCGGTCTCCTGTCCGGCGGGCGATGGTCGCTGCCGGCGCTTAGCAATTCGACGTCGGAGACATCCACGAGCGCCGAAGAGAGAAGCCGGAACCGCTCCGCGCGCGGCGACAGCCCCATATTCGCGGGTCCCACGACCGCGATCCGGGGCTTGCGTTGGACCGGCCCGGCAGGCTGGTCCAACAGCGACGGCGTGGACGGCGCAGCACTCACTCGTTACCCGCCACGATCGTCTTGAGCGTCAGCCAAATGATCAGGGCGTTGAGGCGCAGGCCGCTGCGCTTGATGTAGTAAAGGTCGCGCTGCAACTTAGCCATGGCGCCTTCATCGGAGCCGCCATAGCCGAAGCTCACCTGTGCCCAGCCGGTGATACCTGGCCGGATGCGATGGCGGGCGCTGTAGTACGGGAACTCCCGCGCGAGACGCGCCACTATCGGAACCTGTTCCGGACGCGGTCCGATTAGCGCGAGGTCGCCGCGGATCACGTTCCACAGCTGCGGCAGCTCGTCGAGCCGGAACCTGCGCAATGGCGTCCGATGAGTGTCACGCGGTGAACCTGGGAGGGCGCCCAGACGGCCTCCTCGTCTGCGCTCACCGACATCGTGCGCAACTTCAAGAGGGTGAAGATGAAGTCGTCCTTGCCGACCCGCGGCTGACGGTAGAGCACCGGACCACGGCTCGTGAGCTTGATCAGGACGGCGCACACAAGCAGTGGGACCACCGCGAGCAGCAGCAGTGCAGCCGCGAGCACGACCTCAGCCGCGCGACGCAACAGGCCATTGATGCGTCGGTCGCCGATACCCGACTCGAACTGGAACCAGGTCGGGGAAAGTTCGGTTAGCGGAACCTTCTTGAATCTCTGCTCGTAGTACGAAGCGAGATCGCAGACCTGGACGCCTGCGCGCGTGAGCAGGCGAGCGTTCTCGGCGAGCTCCGGCACCTGCGACGCTCGGTTGTCGAGCACAAGCACGCTCGTCCTGGCGTCGAGTACCGCCGTATTCAGACTCACCCGATCGATCCCCGCCTGTTCATCGGTCATGAGAGTCCGGCCAACGAGTCGCGCATCGGGTCGACGGCCGAGCTCGAGTTCAAGGTCGCGACCGGCGGTCTCCGAACCGATGAAATACACGTGGCGCAGGCCGAGGTCAAACCGCACCTCGACGCTCCGCAACGCCCCGGCGACGATGAGAGCGACTGCGGTCATTGCGGTGGTTCCCAGACCAGCCAACGGGGACCACCGCCCGGCGATAACGGCCGTCGCGCCCGCCATCATCGCCGCGCCCACGAGCGTCGGCGTCAGCACGACTGCCGCGCGGCCGAGCATGCTTGGGGCCATTGGGTGGCTGGCGAGCGACTCGAACAGCGCCCGTACGCCGACCGCGGCCAGCACGGCGAACGGCAGCAGCACGATTCCCTTGCTTCCGGTTGTTCCAAAGACGACCATCGGGGCCGCCATGCTCAGGCAGAGTACGCACGTCAGCGACCATGAACCGAGGCGGGTGATCGGCCAGCCGAACTGCTCAGTCGCCCGCTGAGGCTCGAAAACTGTACCCAGGAGCGGCGGCGGCTCGATACCTATTGTTCGCTCGGTGGCGCTCATCGTCCAACACCTCTGAGGTCAGCCAGCGAACGGAGCACGACCGGATCGCGCGGGTTCAGCACCAGTGCCGCTCGATACTCGGCGGCGGCCAGCGCCGGAAGCCCCCGTCGCTGCGCGAGGTCGCCCAGCAGCGCCGGCGGGACGTAGTTGTGTGGCTCTCGTGCGGCAGCGAGCAGCAGCGTCGCGCGCGCGCGCGAGTAATCGTCCTCGGACGCATACGCAGCCGCGAGCGAGTAGAGCGTGGTAAGCGAATAGGGGTCGAGCGAATGAGCCCGCCGCAGCGCGCGGATCGCCGCCGCGGGAGAGGGTGCACTTCACCCGCCCCCTCGCCCGCGAATCGGGTCGCCGCATATTGGCGACCGACGCTGGCCGCCGCCACGGCAATCGCCGCCAGCGAGCATCCGAGCGCCACGCGCCGCACAACCAGGGGCAGCCGGCGGGGCGCCGTTCGGTTTGTTCGTGGCGCTTCCGTCGAGCGGACCTCGCGGGACGGTACGACCAGCAGCGCCCCAGCGATCATCGCGAGGCCCGTCAAGCCGGGGATGTCGTAGAGCCAATCGACGCTCGTGCCGGTGAGCCAGGCGGCGAACACGCCGGTGGCAGCCACCTTGACCATGCGGTCGCCCGACGCGAGCGTCCCCCGGCGCGCGCATCCGGCCCACAGGATCCCACCGCAGAAGAGCAGCAGACCCACGATTCCGCCGACACCCAACTCGGCCGCCATCTGAAGCTCGAGACTGTGCGGCTGGAGCACGTATTCGGGGCTGTGCCGCAGGCGGTAATACTCGACGTCGTAATTCCCGGCGCCGATTCCCCCGATCGGGTGCGAGCGGAACTCACGCACCGCCACTCGCCACAGGTCATAGCGGAATCCGCTCGCGTCGACGAATCGCACTGCCGCGCTTTGCTGCGTCGCGTGAAGCGAGACGAAATAGCGGTACTGGCGGGCGATCCAGGGACCGCCCGCGATCGCCGCGGCAAGTCCTCCCGCGAGCGTCGCGGCGAGCAGGACCGCCCCCAGACGGTTACGCGCACGCGCGGCGCGCTCGGGGGACAGTGCCCGCGCGGATCGACAGATCCCGAGACCCACGATGCCCGCACCGAGCGCGGATATCAGCATCGCGACCGCGGCCGCGCGCAGGGTCCCCTGGCCCGGCGGGAGCGTTCGCATCGCTGCCCCCCCGCTCGTGTAGACAGCGAGCGTCCACGCGAGCGCCGCGCCGACCGCTGCCGCCACGACGATCAGGTGCAGCGCCCGGCGGGTCCGGCCGCTGGCGCAGATCAGCGCCAACACGATCGCCACGGCTGTGGCCGGTACCACCGCTCGCGACTGTGTGAGCACGGCCGTGTTCGCGATCAGCGCCGCCGCGGCGAGGGATCCCGCGCGCACGGCGCTGCGTTTGGCTGACTCGGCGTATGCGAGCCAGGGCCATAAGCCCATCACGAGCATCCCAGCGGTGCCGTTTATGTAGCCCATGGGGGCATTGAGGCGCCGCACGATGAACGCGCCCTGCGCATCCCCGAGCACCATCGACGCGCACAGCACCAGGCTCGTGATCAGCGCCGCGCTGCCCAGCACCAATGCCACGATCCTCGCCGTTCGCCGATCTCGGACCGCGAGGATCACGATCGCGAACACCACGCAGTACAGCGCGAGCCGGTTCGTGTCGGTCCAGGCCGACTCTTTCGACTCGGCCCATAGGATCGAGGCCGCGCTGAGTATGAGCAGCACGCCGATTCCGGTTGCCGCGGTCCTCCCGGGTCCGGTAAGGGAGAGCGGCGCGATCCGAATCAGCACCAGCAGGATCACCAACAACCCGAGTGAGATCGGGCCCCACGCGCCGAAGTTGAAATAGCCCGAGGCGAGCGGAGAAGCCGCGAACAACGCCGCGATCCCTACGGCGATCCAATCAAGCGGCCCTACCCGCGGTCGCTCACGCCGGGGCATAGTGCCCGCGAATCGATCTGATGAGGTCCGGGCTTGGTAGCTCGGACGGGCTTGCGTGACGACGACGGGAGCCGGGGTGCTGAACGCTGCCCGAAGTCGCGAGCGCACGTCAGTGACTAGCCCGCCACGGTGGCGCCTTTACTTGGCGCTCCGAACCGTGTGGCCCTCTTCCTCGATCCCAGAGCACAGGCAGGGCGGTGTTATATCGCTTTGGTCAGCTCTGAGAGTCTGGGCGCGGTGGCGCCGGGCTCGAGCGGGGTGGGTGCGACCGCCGCGATGAGCTTGCGCGTCTGGAACGCACGCAGCATCGGCCGCTCGACCGCCGCGTACAGCCAGAGTCCGAACAACACGGCGACCGCGAACACCGCGATCACGGCGAGGATGTGCACGACGATCGCATGCGGAAGTACGTGGACGAGGACCAACCCGGCCGCCGTCATCACGGGCACGTGCCACAGGTAGATCGAGTACGACGCATCGCCGAGCCTGACAACCGTGTCGGGCACCCGCAGGCGCCCTTCGAGCTCCAGCACGAACAGCGCGTAGATGACCACCGACAGAGTCAGCCCGATCGAGACCAGGCGCAGCCACGGGGAAGGCAGACTCTGCGCCCCGGTCGCGTAGAGATAGGCCAACGTCCCTGTCACGGTGGCTACCCCAGAGGCGAGCGCGATCCTTGGAGCGACCAGGCGGCGGGTGACGGCCAGGTAGCCGACGATCGCACCCAGCACGAACTCGACGTTGCTCACGTTGGATAGGACGTACACGTACGGATTCGCGAAGCTGGTGACGGTCAGGTGAATGATCACGGTGCACGCCACCCACGCGCCGATGATCCACGGCAGCCAGCGCCGGGCGAACAGCAGAGCAATCGCGAAGATGGCGTAGAAGTACAGCTCGTAGACGAGTGTCCAGCCGACGCCGACAAGCGGGTCGCCGCGTTGTGGGAGGATCAAAAAGGACGAGGCGATCTGGGGCGGATAAGCCGAGTGAGAGTTCACAAGGTGCGGACGTACCAGATAGATCACGAGCACGACGGCGGTGGCGATCCAGTACGGCGGATAGATGCGTGTGACGCGGCGGTAGATGAAGTCCCGACATGCGCCTTCGGTCGAGAACCGGTGCCAGGTTGTGATCGTGATCACGGCCCCGCTGATGACGAAGAACACATCGATGCTGACCAGGCTCACGAGGTGCATCCACGAGGTCAGACGGGGCCCCTTCAGGTAGCGCTGCTCGATTCCGTATGGCGCGCTCATGTGCGCAGCGACGACGAGCAGCGTCGCCACCCCCCTGGCACCCTGCAGCGATCGGATCTTCATGAGAGCGCCCCGCCGGCGGCTTCGGTGCAGAGCTCGGCGAACTTCGCGGCGACCCGCTCCCACGAATAGCGCTCCGAGACCAGCGTTCGGCCCGCGGCGCCGATCCTGATCCTGCGACCGGATCGCGGAGCAGTTGGACCACTGAGCTCGCGAAGTCCGAGGGATATCGGCCAGCAATAGGTGCTCTCCATCCGTGAGCGGCAGCCCCTCCGCGCCGATCGTCGTCGAGACGACCGCCTTTGCCATCGCCAGGGCTTCGAAGATCTTCAGCCTGGTACCGCCCCCGACGCGAATCGGCACCACCAGCACCGTGGCCTCGGCTATATGCGGCCGGACGTCGTTGACCGTGCCGGTGACCTCGACCCCCGCCGCTGCCGCGGCCGCCAGAACCCGCGCGGAGGGGTTCCGCCCGACGATGCAGAGGCTCACGTCAGGCTGCTCGCGGCGAATCAGCGGCAGGATCGCATCGATCAGATGCAGCGCGGCGTCTTCGTTCGGGTACCAGTCCATCGCGCCGACGAACACGAGTCGTCCGGGAGTCTCTGCCGTCCCGTCGGGCGTGAAATAGCTGACATCGACCCCGGTCGGGATCGAGCGGACGCAAGCCTCGGGCGCGATTTTTGCCAGCAAAGCGCGGTCGGTCTCTGAGACCGGCTGCTGTTAGCCGGGCGCGCGTGCACGCCAGTCGTCTCGAACCGCCGTAGCTTGCGTGCCTCGCGCTTTACCAGCCTGCGCTGCACCGGGCCCACGGTGCGCTCCAGGCGCTCCCAGATCATGTGCTCGACGTTGTGCTCGAAAAGCAGTGTCGGTGTGCGCATTGCCGGCGGCAGGTTCGCGCTGGCGACGAGGAAGTCCGCGACACACACGTCGAAGTCCCCGTCGGCAAGCGCGGCAGCCACCGCTTGCCCGGAAGGCCGACGGGCGCCACCTCCACAGATCGACGGGCCAGGGCGAGAACCAGGAGCGAGCCAGGGCGCCTGCGAAACGCACGGTGCCCCGCTTGGAGGCAGCGTGGGGGATCGACACGACGCGTGAGCACTGCGGAAGCATGCCGGCCTGCAGCTCGCGCGCGTCCTCGTCTCGTGCGTGAGTGGTGAGCCACCGAGACCTCGTGCAACCGAGAGAGCTTTGCGCATCGTGTGGAAGCTGCGGATCCGCCCGCCGCTCGTGAGCGGCCACCAACCCGCCGACCTTGACCCACAGAATTCTCAGCTCGCTCATGCCACGGCGGGAATCGATCGAGCTCGGTTTCTCGCCGTCGACGAAGATCCGGTGCCACAGCTCGAGGTTGATCAGCGCCCACAGGCGCTCGCCGTGCCGGGCGCTCCCCGACCTGTGCTCCTGGGCAAGCCGGCGCACGGTGGCCGCGTCGAACAAGCCGCGGTCAAGCGCCTGCTCTCTCCGAGCACGCACTCCTCGACCAGCGGCCACGCCCCGTCCTGCAGCCATCGTCCGATCGGGACCGGGAAGCCCATCTTGCGGCGATTCAGCATCACGGTCGGCACAAGATCCTGAACCGCTCTCCGCAGCAGGATCTTCGTCGCGCAGACCGTGCGTCTTTAAGGAAGTGGGAAGTCCCGCGACGTGCTCGACAAACCGATGATCGAGAAATGGCACGCGGCTTTCGATCGAAGCAGCCATGCTCATCTGGTCCTGTTTCATCAGCAGTTCGACCAGATATGTCTGAAGGTCGGCGCGTCCGATCCGACCGAGCAGGTCGCCGGGCTCGGCCGCGAACGAGTCGAGCCAAGCGCGATGGGGATCGGCCTCGCGCCCGTCGCGCGGCCCACGCAGGATCTCGCCCTGCCGCCGGTCGGAGAAGGTCGCGAACGCATCGCAGTAGCTCGCGCGCGGTTCGGGTCCAAGAGCCAGAAACGAACGTCCGGCGTAATGCTGGACCGAGCCAGGCAAGCGCTGTACGAGAGACCGGACAGCGGCCCGCCCGCTGCCCGGCACGAGCCCACGGTAGACGCGCCCGACGCGGTCGTTCCACGCCGCGAGCCGGTACCGGTTGTAGCCCAGGAACAGCTCGTCCGCGCCCTCGCCTGTGAGGACCACCTTGACGTCCTCGCTCGCGAGTCGAGCGACTCTGTGCAGGAGCACGCTCGAAGGAAAGGCGATCGGTTCGTCCTCGTGCCAAATCAGGCTGGGGAGCGCCGCAAGGAACTCCTCTCGTCGAGACCGTGACGTCGCGGTGAACTGCGCCCACCGAGCGCGCCACCAGTCGGGCATAGGGAAGCTCATTGGCGTCGGGCTCCTCGAGGCCGACAGAGAAGGTGTGGATCGGCTGGTCAGAAAGCCTTGCCATCACGCCGGCCAATGCGCTCGAGTCGAGCCCGCCCGAGAGAAACAGGCCGATCGGGACATCGCCCATCCGGTGGCTGTCGACGACCGACTCGAGCCGGCGGCGTAGCTGCGCAGCGGGGTCGACGCCCGGGTTATCGGCCCCCGCGTGGGCGGACAGCTTCCAGTAGCGGCGCGTGGTGAGGCCCGCGTCCTGTGACCACATCAGCGTCCTTCCGGGAGCAGCTTCCGGATGCCCGCGAACAACGTCTCCTCTCCGGACACGAACTGCGTCGCAAGATACTCGGGCAGGACCGACTCGTTGAGGACCGGCCTGATTGCGCCGGCTGCCAGGATCGCCTTGATCTCAGACCCGAACAGCAGCTCGTTCGGAGTCTTCGCGTAATACAGCGGCTTGATCCCGAGCCGATCGCGCGCCAGCAGCAGGCGCCGCTCACGCGTGTCCCAGAGCGCAAACGCAAACATGCCCTCGAGCTGTTCGACACACCGCTCGCCGTACTCCTCGTAGAGATGCAAGATCGCTTCGGTGTCGCTTCGCGTGCGGTAGCGATGACCGCGTGCTTGAAGGCGCGAGCGCAGGCTCGCGTGGTTGTAGATCTCGCCGTTGTAGGACAGCCATATCGACTCGTCCTCGTTGGTCATCGGTTGCGCGCCGCCTTCTATGTCAACGATCGCCAGCCGTCGGTGCCCGAGTCCGACGTGGCCGTCGATCCACAGCCCCTCGCCGTCAGGCCCCCGGTGCGCGACGGCATCGCGCATTCGCGCCAGCCGATCCCTGTCCACGTGTTCGCTTGGATTCAGGCTGACGATGCCGACGACCCCACACACGCTCCGGCCTAGTCTTCCAGAGCGGCGCCAGGCGGGCTGACCTGAACCGAGCGGTGGTCGGCGTCAAAGAGGACACGCTCGCCGCTGTCCTCAAACAGAAGGCCGTCGGGCGAGCCGCTGCGATTGCGTGTAGCAACCACCTCTCCGGGAACGGCTCCGACGTCCTGGACTGGCAGCAGCAGCGTCACGATCCGCAGCGGAAATCGGGTAGCCGCTGAGCAGATCAGCACGGGCGCGGGCGAGCGTTGGCCGTAGTCACGGGATAACCACCCCTCGCGCGAGTCGAGATCCCCGACGATCACCCGCGCGTCGAGCTGCGTGTCGGCGAACGTGCGGATCAGCAGCCCGCGGTGACCGGCCCGGCCGACCCGTGTCCAGGGCGCGTCGATCGCGACCTCGGGCTCCGCGAGCTGGAAGCGGAGCTGCACTGTGTGCTGTTTGGTGCCGTAGAGATCGTCGATCAGCACCCAGTACCTGGGCTTGACGAACAGGACACGACGGCGGTGAGTGATGCGTTCGACATCCGTGCTGTACGCGGCGTGCTCCGCGTCGGCGAAGTCGAGCTGGCTCACTCGAGTGCCAGCGCCGAAGCCGGGCCCGAGGTCTCGCGCGCCAGCCAAACGGTCCGTTTACAACCGCTTGGGAGGCGTGATCGATCGTGATCGTGCTATGGGCGGCCGTACCCCGGAAGCGATCCCGCCACAGCTGATCGGTCGTATAGGAATGGGTGCCGGCGTCGACGATCCACGGCTTGCCGAACGCCCAGCACTGGATGCTGAGCAGATCTGCATGGCCGTGCGCAAGGTCTCCAAGCGGGCCCGTGTCGAAGATCAGCTGATGGGCCTCGGGCGACCACGCTGAGCGCATCACCGCATAGCCCCCCGCCGCGAACATGCGCGACGGCGCGCGCGCGGGCGGGGCCGGATCGAGCGCGGCAAACGCGTCCAGCCCCTCCTCTCCGAGCAGCCAAAGGGTTTCGGCGCTCACCATCCCGGCCGCAGCACGGGCGTAATCGGGCCGCCCGAAACAGGCGGCCGCAGTCGAGAACACGCCGCGCAGATCGTCCGGGGTCCGTATGGCAAGTGGCAGCAGCCAGCCTCCGTCCGCGTCGCCGATCATCGGCATCGAGCCGTCCGGGCCGCAGGTCCACAGCAGGAAGTCGAGCAACGACTGGACGCGCTCCAGAACGGTTGTCGGGAAGCTCAGACCGCCACGCGCCGCGAGCAGTATCGCGTGCAGGTAGATCTCCGCGGTGTAGCGCGCATAGCAGGTCGATTGCTCGAAGTACACGCCGTCCGCGGCGATCTGACGGGTGCTCTGCTCGATCAGGATCCGCAATCCGCGCCGGCGCCAGTGTCTCGACGCTTGAAGCTCCGGCAGCGCGATGCCTGCGTACAGAAGGCCGAGCGCTTCGCCCGTGAGATGGGTATTGGGCGAGTAATAGTGGGACATGTATCGCTCTACGTGTCTGGCGTGGGCGGCGATCGAGGCGACCAACTCGGACACGAATTCGTCGCCCAACGCGTCGGAATCGCGGAACAGGAACGCGGCCCACAGCCATGAGATGAGGCGCAGCGACACCTCGAGGCTGCTGGCCCAGTTGATGCCCAGGCCATTTGGGTTGGCGGCCAGCCACTCGTGGACATAGCGCTCGAACGCCTCCGCGTAGCCACGATCGCCCGTCAGCCGATACGCCTGGCCGAGCGTGACCAGCCACTGATGGCGATTGAGCTCCCACACCACCTTCGCGTCGCCGACGAGGCTCGGGTCGAGGACGTTGAGCCGGCTCCAGTGCACCAGCGGCGCCCGGACCCCGAGACCGGATCGAGGTGCCAATCGATCGGCTCGCCGAACCTGAGCCCTCGATAGCCGAGCAGATCGAACTCTCCACGGCTGACTCGGGCCGCCGACTCGAGCACGGCCGCGGCAGCCCCAGGCACGTGGCGCTCAAGCAGCGATGGCGTCGGGGCGCTGGTCGGCCCTGCGAAGAAGCGAATCGGGTCGATCGCGGGCGCGGCGGTGGCGGCCCGGGTAGCCGGTGCGCGCCGATCGAGCGCCAAACCCCGCGCCCGGTCGAGCCGCTTGAGAGCTTCCCGGCGGCTGCGCGATGCGATCTCGGCGGGGCCCATCCGCCGTAGCCTTGGGTGCTTCACGCCGGTGAAGCGTAAGTGCTGGGATCTGCACCCAGAACATCGATGCACTTGCCCGATCCTCGATCCACTCGCGATGCGCCGCGCTTGCGGGTGCTGGTTGTCGGGCCGTCGCTGGACATCATCGGGGGTCAATCGACGCAGGCCGCGCTGCTGATCGATGGGCTGCATGGCGAAAGTTCCGTCGAGTCGTCATTCGTCGCGATCAATCCCAGACTTCCCGGGGTCCTGCGCAATCTGCAATCGATCAAATACGTCCGCACGATCGTCACCTCTTGCGCGTATGTGCTCGCACTGCTGAGGAACGTTCCACGACATGACGTCGTGCACGTGTTCTCGGCCGCGTACCTGTCGTTTGTGATCGCGCCCACCCCGGCGATCTTGATCTCACGCTGCTTCCGCAAAGCGATCGTCTTGCACTACCACGCCGGCGAGGCCGACGCTCACCTGCGCAAGTGGCGCAGAACCGCTGCCCGGACCATGCGCGTTGCGCACGCGATCGTCGTCCCCTCGCGCTATCTCGAGTCGGTGTTCGCGCGTCACGGCATGCGCGTTCGGGTGATCCGCAACGTGGTCGAACCAGATCGGCTGCGCTTCCGCCAGCGGCGCCCACTTAGGCCGATCTTTCTCTCCAATCGACAGCTGCTTGCAACCTCCAACGTCGAATGCATATTGCGGGCGTTTGCGCTCGTTCAGCGCCGGTTTGCGGACGCACAGTTGGTCGTGGCCTCAGATGGGACCGAGCGCGCCGCGCTGCAACGACTCGCGCGCGAACTCGGGCTGCGCCAGACCGAGTTCATCGGCTGGGTGGCGCCAGATCAGATCGCCGACCTCTACTGGGCGGCGGACATCTTTTTGAACGGCTCGGATTCCGGGGACAACGTCCCGGTCTCGATACTCGAGGCATTTGCTGCTGGACTGCCAGTGGTGTCCACCGAGGCCGGTGGCATCCCTGAACTGGTGTGCCACCGGGAGACAGGCATGCTCGTTCCGCGTGGAGACCACGAGCAAATGGCTACGTGCGCGATTCGCCTGCTCGAGGATCCGGCGCTCTCCTCGAAGCTGGTCCGGAACGCGCGGGATGCTTGCTCACGTTTTACCTGGTCCGCTTGTCGCGAACAGTGGCTCGGGCTCTATACCGATCTGGCCGGCAGACGCCAGCGCTGAACGATTACTTCACGGCCAGGTAGGAGGAGCCCTCGCGCAGCACGTCCGCGGCCCGTCGCAGGATCGTGTGGCGCCGGATCGCGCGCAGCAGCGCCGCCGATGACGGTGCGAGGCAGTCTTCACCCCGCACGTCCCACCGGTCGTAGATCGCCGAGAATCCGGCCCCGTGCACGAGTTCCATAGCCCGGCGCGGGGTGAACCAGTGATAAGCCGGCGTCGTAGTGAACCCCACACTTGCGGGCCTCGAGCGCACCGCCCACGCCATCAACCGATGCTTGAGCGCGTCGGGATACCACGAGAACGCCGGGAAGCCGCGGATCTCGGCCTGCCGCGGGCACAGCGCATTGGTGGTGGCGAAGTGGAACCCTCCTCCGGGACGGAGCACGCGGAACGCCTCCTCGGCCGCGCGGCGGGGATCGGCCGTGTGCTCCATTACCGAATCTGCCAGCACGAGGTCGAAGCAACCATCGGCGAACGGGAGCGACTCGGCTGTGCCGTCGAGGATCTCGACCGGCTGTCCGAGGAGCTCCCCAACGACAGCGCTGTTTGCGCGGGCGCGCGCCGATGGCTCTACGCCGACTGCGGTCAACCCCATGGCACACAGTGCCGCGACGGACATGCCCTGTGCGGCGCCCACGTCCAACACCTTGGCGTCCCCGGGGAGCGCCACGTAGGCGCGCAGCCGCCCGATCAGGAGTGGAACGCTCGCGCGGATCGCCGGCCACCGCTCAAACGCGCGCTCGGTGTCGTGAAGCTCCGTCGCCAACGGGCGGCTTCTCGTGCCCGATCGGATCAGCACGGCCCCACGCAACGGTGGGAGTGTATCTTGCGCCAGCGCTCGTGATCCTGAGACGACACCGTGGCCGCGCCGGTCGCGAGCGCCGGTCGCCGGCGCCGAACTCGAGGCGGGTCGTGTTCTACATGCCGCCGGCCACGCCGCTGCTGCTCCGCGATGGCGAGTCTCCGAGCGGCGGAGCCGAGAATCAGATTGTGATGCTGGCCCGCGAGCTGGCGCGGCGAGGCCAGTCGGTGGCGATTGTGGCGTTTGACGCTCCCGGGGGTCTGCGACCTCGCGTCGACCACGTCGATGTGATCGCTCAGCCCGTCGCCCGGAGCCACCTCCCGATCGTGCGGACGCTCGAGTTCTATCTGCGCACCCTCCGCACGCTGCGAGCCAACCGCGCCGACGTCCTGGTTCAGCACGCCGCCGGCGTGCACACGGTGCTGGCGGCGCTGATCGCGCGCATGCTCGGGAGCCGGTTTGTGTACGCATCGGCTGCAGTCGAAGACTTCGACTTTCGCAATTGGGAGTCGCGCCGGTGGATCGTGTGGGCGTATTACCGAGCAGTTCGGAGCGCCGATGAGATCGTCGTCCAGACCGGCGAGCAGGTGTCTTTGTGCCGCGCCAGATTCCGTCGCCAGCCGATCCTGATCCCGAGCATCGCGGAACCGCATCCGCTTCGCACCGCCGAGCCCGAGGCCTTTCTGTGGATCGGGCGGCTGAACGATCACAAGCAGCCCCTTATGTATGCGGAACTGGCGCGCCGCGTGCCGGAGGCGCGGTTTCACATGATCGTGGTCGGTTTGTCGTCATCGGACCGTTCGAGCCTCGGCGTAGAGCTCATCCGCGCAGTGGCCACGCTGCCCAACCTAAAGCTGCTCGCTCCCCGGCCGCGAGCGGAGCTGGCACCGCTGATCGAACGCGCGGTCGCGATCGTGTCAACGTCGCGGTCCGAGGGCATGCCGAACGTATTCCTGGAGGGCTGGAGCCGCGGCGTGCCTGCACTCGCGCTGAGCCACGACTCCGACGGCGTTATCGAGCGCGAGCGGGTGGGCGCCTACGCCCACGGGTCGCCGGCTCGGCTGGCTGAGGAGGCCCGCGCGATGTGGATCGCGCGTGACGCCCAGCAGGACTTAGCCGCGCGTTGCCGGGAATACGTCTCCCGCCATCACCTGCTCGAGCAGGTCGCCGATCGCTGGATGGACGTGCTCGAGGGAGCGCCGCGATCACCGACGTGACTCGGCAGCCAGCCCGGGGCTCCGGGTTAGACTGCCCCGCCCGAGTAGTGCCGCCACGAACTCCACAGCCCGCGACGGTGTCACCCACGCTTGGGGAGGGGGGCTTCGAGCCGTATCTGCGTGCGGTGCGGCGCTATCCCTGGATCGTCGCGCTCGTGACGCTGGCTGCGGTCGCTGGGGCTGGTGCGTGGCTTGCGGTTCGGAACGTTTCGTATCGGGCCACCGCCGAAGTGCTCGTCACGCCCGTTCCGGACGATGACTCGACGTTCGCCGGGCTGCAGGTGCTGCGCGACTTCGCGCCGGACCCGGCGCGGGTATTCCAGACCGCGGCAGCGATCATCAACTCGCCGTCCGCTGCTGCGCTCGCGGCGCAGAAGCTCGGGCCCGGGTGGAGCTCCGGGCAGGTGCGGTCCGCGGTCAGCGTCGAGCCGATCGGCGAGAGTCAGCTCGTGGGCGTGCAGGCGAGCGCAGGAAATCCCGGGCGCGCGGTGCGGATCGCCGACGCGTTTGTGAGCGCCGCGCTGCAGCTGAGATCTCAGGCGTTGAGCACCCAAGCGGCCGCGCTGCTCGCGACCACCGACCTCAAGGCGCTGCCACCCGCCCAGGCAGACGGTCTCCGCGCGGCGCGCCGCGGCATCGACCCGACGCTGTCGTTGCTTCGCCTCGCCCCGACTCCCGGCGCACCGGCTGGAAGCCCCGCGTGGCGGATATTGGTACTCGCCGTGGTACCCGGCGTAGTGCTCGGTATCGCCGCGGCGTTGCTGTGGGGAGCTTTCGAGGATCGTTCACGCGCGCAGCGCCAGATCCCGTGACCGCTGCGCTCCCTGCTCGACGAGGGGTCCTGCTAGCTGCCGCCGCGCTGGCCGCGCTCGCGCTGGGCGCCGCGTTCGCGGTCAGGCCCACGCTGGGGGCCGCGGCGCTGGGTGCTCTCTTCTACGTGCCCGCGGCGATGATCGCCGTGCCGCTTGGAGTAGCAGGCTGGATCTCGGCGGAGTTCGTCAAGACAATCCCGGGGCTGGCGACGACATCGATGCTGATCGTCGTCGGGGTGGCCTGGTTGGGGAGCCTCGTGGCCCGCCGACCCACACGTGGCGAGCTGCTTCCGGGCCAGCGCTTCCTGATCGGGGTGCTCGCGATGCTGCTGGCGTGGCTGACGATCTCGCTGCTGTGGTCGACGAACTCCGAGGAAGCCTGGCACGAGCTGCGGTGGTGGTTCGTCTCGGCGGGAATCCTGGTCGTGGTGGCGACGGTGACCAGGACCCCGGCCCACCTGCGTCTGATCATGGGCGCGTTCGTGCTCGGCGGGGTGGCGTCGGTGCTGGGCGGGTGGCTGGGAGTCGGTCCGCGCGAGCTGATCATCGTGGGCAGCCTGGCGTCGAAGTCACCTCTCCGCTTCACCGGCGCCGAAGGCGATCCCAATCAGCTTGCCGCCGAGTTGCTTCCAGCGATCGTGTTCGCTGCGGCGCTGGCCGCTGACCGCCGCCGGCCAATCGAGCGTGGGGTCCTGCTGGCCGCAACAGCCGTTCTGATTGCCGGGCTCGCCGCCTCGGAATCGCGCGGCGGGCTGGTCGCGGCTGGCGCCGTGTTGTTGCTGGCGCCACTCCTCTACAGCGAACGGCGACGCCGCTCCATCGCTCTGGTGCTCGTCGTCCTTGCCGCCTGCGGCGCGTGGCTGGCGGCCTCACCAGCGGTAAGGCATCGGGTGGCGAACATCAGCAACGGTGGCGACGGGCGCTCGACGCTTTGGCTTGTGGCATTGCGAATCGCCGAACAGCATCCGCTTGCGGGGGTTGGCATCAACAACTTCCGCGTGGTTGCGCCCAACTACGTGTTCCGGCCCGGTCCGCTGCGGTTCGTCGAGCAGGTCACCGACCAGCCGCATGTCGTACACAACACCTATCTGGAGCTGTTGGCCGAGACCGGGATCGTGGGCCTGGCCCTGTTCCTTGCGGCGGTCGCGGCCTGTCTATCGGCCGCCCGGCGCGCGGCGCGGATCTTCGAACGATTGGGCCAAACCGACATGGTCGCGCTCTCGCGAGCGGTGATGCTGGCCGGCGTCGGCGCGCTCGTGGCGCAGGTCTTCATTTCGGACGGCTATGACTGGCGATACTGGGCCGTGTTTGCGCTCGGGCCCGCGTTACTGGGGCTCGCGACGGCGGCGCTTGCCCGAACCAAACCCCTACCACGATGCTGACCAACCCGGCCTCCGGACCCTCCGGCCCAGCAGCGGTGCCAAGGTTCGACTCGCAGATCGGGGCGAGGGCGGTCGACGTCAGTGTGCTGGTGCCGGTCCGCAATGAAGCCGCGTCGATCGCTGCCACGATCGAGACGATCCGTGCTCAGGAGCTGGACGAGTCGGTGGAGTTTCTACTGCTCGAGGGTCGCTCCACTGACGACAGCCGCGAGATTCTCGAGCGCGCGATGCTCGAGGATCCTCGAATCCGCGTGATCGACAATCCCGGCCGGACGATCCCGCGCGCGTTGAACCTCGGGCTCAGGCACGCCAAGGGAGAGTTCATCGTGCGGATGGACGGGCACACGCGATATCCGGCCAACTACATCGCGGCTGGGCTCGATCGGCTCCGGAAGGGCGAGGTCGCGTGCGTTACCGGCCCTGCGGTCGCGCTCGGCGTGGATGTCTGGTCGCGACGCGTGGCGCTCGCCTTGAGCTCATGGCTCGGTACGGGGGGCGCGGTGTTCAGGCGACCTGGAGACGGCGGCATCGAGGTGGAGGTCGACCGCGGGTTTGGTGGCGTGTGGCGCCGGACGACGCTCGAGGCGCACGGCGGCTGGGACGAGGGATCCCCGGTCAATGAGGACGGAGAGCTCGCCGCCCGCATCCTCAAGCAGGGCGGTCGGATCGTGTGTTTGCCAGAGATGGCCGCGCACTATCTCCCGCGCTCGAGCCTGTTAGCCCTCGCACGCCAATACGTGCGCTACGGGTACTACCGCGCAAGGACCGCCAGCCGCCACTCCGGGAGCATGGCGCCAGCTCACGCGTTGCCTCCCGGGCTGGTGCTCGCGCTGCTGGCCAACGCACTTCCGCGACTAGGTGTCAGGCGACCCGCGCGCGTCGCCGTGCTCGCCTACATCACGGCCGCATTGTTCGCCAGCGCGCAGACGCGTGACAGCGCACCGGCCCGCGACGTTGCGGCGTTGCCGCTCGTGTTCGTGACGATGCACCTCGCGTGGGGGATCGGATTCCTATCCGGGTGCGTGCGCTTCAGGCCCAGGCCGAGGGCATTCGACCGGGCCAGGCGACGTGGCCCAGCCGCCTGACAGCAGCGGGAATCTGGAGGTGCCGGCAGCGGCGGAACGGTCAAGTCTGAGCACGCGGGCGCTTCGGGGGGGCGCATGGTCGTTTGGCTCGCTTGCCGGTGTGCGGCTGGCGAGTCTGGCGACGACGAGCGTGCTGGCGCACCTGCTCTCGCCGCATGATTTCGGGCTCGTCGCGCTGGCGCTGATCGTCACCACGGCACTCGACTCGATCAGAGACCTAGGCCTCAACGAGGCGCTGATCATCTCGCCGGCTGGGGACCTAGCCAGGCACGCACAGACTGCGTTCTGGTTCACGGTCCTCATGTGCGTGGGGCTTGCGCTACTCGTCGCGGGCATCAGTCCGCTGGCGGCCGACTTCTTCCACCAGAGCGACCTTGTCGCGGTCCTCAGCGTTCTGGGCCTGAACCTACCCCTGCGGTCGCTCGGGCTCACGCACTACGCGCTCGCACAGCGAAGCCTCGACTTTCGGTCGCGTACGATCGCCGAACTCACAGAGGTCCTAGTCCGAGGCATCGTCGGCGTTGGGCTCGCGTTGGCTGGGTTGGGAGCGTGGAGCCTGGTGCTCGGTTACCTGAGCGGCACGCTCTCGTTCACGATCGCCCTGTGGATCACGATCCGGTGGCGACCTCGGCTCGGCGCCGCTCGATCCGACCTCGGGGTCCTCATACGGTTCGGTGGCGGTATCACCGCGCTGAGCGTGATTGGCGCAGCCACGAGCTACATAGACAACATCTTTGTCGGCAGAGTCCTCGGTGCAGCGGAACTGGGCATCTACAGCCTCGGATACCGACTCCCGGACGTGCTGATCTCGAGTGTCAGCTCGGTGTCGAGCCTGGTGCTCTTTCCGGCTTTCGCCACGGTCGAGGGCTCGGCCTTGCGTCGCGCGATGGCCGTGTCACTCAGATACACGCTGCTTATCGGGCTGCCGGTGGCCGCGGCGCTGATTGCGCTCGCCCATCCGCTCGTGATCGCCCTGTTCGGAGCTCGCTGGCACCACGCCGCGACGGTCATGCAAGTCCTCACCCTCGGCTACTTCGGCACGCCGATATCCGCCGTGACATCCAGCGCGTTCAAAGCCAGTCGTCGCGTCGACGTAGCGGTCAAGATCGCCGTTCCCCAACTGCTCGTGCTGGTCGCCCTTATCGCGATCTTCGTCGGCCATGGAATCGTCGCCGTAGCGGCCTGTCAGACCGCGGCCCGCGTGCTGTTCGCTCCACTCGGCGTGTACGTAGCCACGCGCACCCTCGGTCTGCGCGTACGAGACCTGTGGACGGCAGCCTGGCCAGCCTTCCTGGCGGCGGCCGTGATGATGGCGGCGATGTTTGCGATGCAGCAGGCGGTCACCTCACCCTGGGGCGCGCTGTTGAGCGCTGGCGCTCTCGGCGCGATCGTGTATGGAGTGATGATTTGGATCTTCGAGCGCGATGCGGTGCTGCGTCTCTGGCGATCGGTGCCGCGGCGCGCTGAGCCATCGCTAAAGGCGAGATAGACCTGAGCGCGTCGTCCCGCGTTTACGGTCGGGCGCGGCGACGGACAATGGCGAATCGGTACCGCATGCCGGAACCGATTCGGCAAAGTTCGGATCCGTGCGGGAGCGCTGTTCGCGATCCGCGCAGATCGTCCGCCCCCTCAGGCCTCGTCAGGGTGTCAGCACGACCTTGTCCTGTAGCGTGCGGATGGATGCGGGGTACGGGTGTCCATCATTTCGATCTGGTCGTCTCTGACCTCGATCGGAGTCTCGCGTTCTATCGCGAGTTGCTCGAGCCACTCGGCTACAACCGCGCGAGTGACATCGTTGGTGAGCGGGGCGAACAGGTCGTATATATCGGTGGGTCAGGAATCGTTCCCGTGAGCCTGCGAGAGGCGCAGACGTCAGGCAGCTACGACCGCTACCGCATCGGGATCCACCACGTCGCGTTCGAGGCCTCATCGCGCGAGATCGTCGACGAGCGCCTCCGTTGGGCGCGCGACCGAGGCGCCGAGATCGAGAACGACCCGAAGGAATACCAGTACATGCCCGGCTACTACGCCGGGTTCTTCTACGACCCCGACGGCATCAAGCTCGAGGTCGTCCACGTTCCATAGCTGCGGATAGAGATGGCTGTCCACTACCTTTCCGCTGACTCGGATTGGCGCAGCGCGCGCTTGGACTTCAGAAGCTGCCGTTCGACGGTGCGCTTGGTGAGTCCAGTCTGCTCGGCCGCCTCCTCGTAGCTGAAGCCAAACGCGTGTAGCCACGCGAGGCGCTGCTGGCGCTCGGGAAGGACTTTCAGCTCCTCGAGGCGCTCGTGCCACTCGACCAGCTCCGCCGGGCCGGGTGAGTCATCGGCGGCTGTCTCGTGGTCCAGCGCGGCGTCGAGCGATAGGCACCGCTGCTCTCGCCTAAGAGCTCGGATCGCCTCGCGGCTGGCGGTCCGCGCAAGCCACGACAGCGCTGTATCGCTGCGAACACGCTCGCGGTTGACGATCAGGCGACCCCATGCGAACTGGCATGCGTCCTCGACGACCGGGCGAGGCGCCCGAAATACGTCGAGGCGGACGATCTGCTCCAGCTGCCTCGACAACGACTTATAGAGGTCCGCGACCTCAAGCGAATCAACGCCCATCTCTCCTCCTGTTGAAACTAATTGAGACTAATTTGCTACTAATGACCCTAGCAAGACTGGCGTCGAGTTGCTAGGTTTAATTAGACTCAAATAGATTCAGGAGGTCTGATATGCAGATTTGGGCGGTCACCGCTCATCCCAGCCCGAGCGGCCTACCGGGGAGCAATGTGCTCCAGCAACTCGTCAACGGCGCGGAGGCGTGGGCGCTCGGTCTCGCTTTGTTGGGCGCGTTCGTCGGCGCCGCGATGTGGGCGCTGGCGTCGCACTCCCACAACCATCAGTACGCGGCCCGGGGGCGGATGGGCGCACTGGTTTCTGCGGCTTCAGCGCTCGTGATCGGGGCTGCGCCCGGGCTCGTGAACTTCTTCCAGCATCTCGGCACGACAGCGAGATGACGCGCTGGACACTGTTACTCGCTGTTGCACTGGCTGCGGCCGCGCTGGGGTGCGCCTTCAAACCCGCGACGGCATCGGCGAGCGCGGCGTGCGACGCGGTGTCACGCGCGAGCGGCGCCGCCGGCAAGGCGTGTGAGTTCCTCTCGAGCCCGGGCAAGGCCCTGAGCGCCGGAAAGAGCCTCCTCACCGGGCATCTGGGCAAGGTCTGGAACTTCCTGACGGGTAGCGGCGGCTCGTCGGCGTCATCCGGGACGACCGCTGCCGTGGCGCTCGCGGCGGTCGTGGCCTGGACGGTCGGCGGTGCAAGATTTGCGCTGCGCGAAACGGGCAAGGTGCTATCGGAGACGACGCGGCCGCAGCTGGGGTCGACCTGGTTCTCGGGGACGTACTGGCGCATGGCCGGGATCGCCGCGTTGTTGACGTTGCCGTTCCTGTTCGCCGCGGCCGCGCAGGCGCTGATCCGCTCCGACCTCGCGCTGCTCGTGCGCGCGGCGCTCGGCTACCTGCCGCTTGCGATGCTCGCAGTCAGCGTCGCGGCGCCGCTCACGATGCTGCTGCTAGCGGCGACCGACCAGCTATGCCGCCTCGTGGCCGGCCCCGGCGTAGCGGGTGGCACTGGCCTGCTCGCAGCAGGAGGGGGGATTGCGACGACCTTCGCGCTCGCCGGAGCGCCGTTCGTCTCGTTCCTGATCGCCGCGGTCGCGACTGGAGCGGCCGTCGTCCTCTGGATTGAGCTGGCAATCCGGGAGGCAGCCGTGTACGTCATCGTGCTCATGCTGCCACTCGCGTTTGCGGCGCTTGTCTGGCCGGCGCGCAGGGTGTGGGCCGTTCGCGCCGTTGAGCTGCTGGTCGCGCTGATCCTCTCGAAGTTCGCGATCGTCGCCGTGTTGGCCCTCGGAGGTGCCGCGCTCGGGCACAGCCACGGGCTGGCCGCCTCGCTCGCCGGAGCGGTGCTCGTACTGCTGGGGGCGTTCTCACCGTGGGCCCTGTTGCGGCTGCTGCCGATGTCGGAACTCGCAGCGAGCGCAGCTGGGTCGCTCGCGCCGCAGATGCAGAACGCCGTTCCGGGCATGCTCGAGCGCCGCCGCTCAGAGGAGAGCATGGCGCAGTCAATCGCCGCCGGCTTGCGGCAGCACGCTCAGGAATCGAACGGAGCGAAGCCCGACGGAGCCCGCGCTGAAGCCGAAAAGCTCACGTTCGGCGAGGAGCCAAGCGCCACGAACGGCGCGGCGGCGACTCGCGACGGGGGACCGAAAGTCCTGGTCGGATCCGGGACACCGCAGCAAGCGCCCGCGGAGGAGGAGAGCACCAGTGAGGCACGGCTTCCCGGTCTGGGACCGCAGTGGCAACAGGAGGACCTCACGTGGCAGCCGATGGTGCTCGGGCCGGAGTCGTTCGACGGTGGCGCCTGGGCCGGCGAGATCCGCGAGATCTTCCCTGAGGCCGACTCGCCGGCCGAAGACCGCGACCCGCTGCCCCCGGCGCAGGACAAGGACCCGCTATGACGACTTACAGATTTGGGCCCGTCGAGCGCCGCGGACTGCTCGGTCCCGTGCGCGCAGGCCAAGTCGGGCTGCTCCTGACCGGCGCGATCGTGGCGATCGCCGTGCTGAACACCACGCCGAGCTCGAGTGGAGCCCTGCTCGCGACGCTTGTGTTCGGATCCGCCGTCGTCGCGGCGGTCGCGCCGGTCGCAAGTCGCACGCTCGACCAATGGGCGCCAGTGGCGTGCGCATTTGTCGTCCGGCGCTTCCGGGGTCATCGCCACTTTCGCTCATCGAGCCCGCTCACCGGCATGCGCACGCGGGGATCGGTGCTGCGGGATGCCGTGCCCGCGCTCCCGGGGGAGCTGGCGGGCGTGAGAATCGCTGAGCAGCCGTATCGCGATCGCACGCTCGGAGTGCTGATGGAACAGTCGGGGCGACGGCTGACCGCGGTGCTCGCCTGTCGCGTCATCGCGTTCTCGCTGCTCGACGGCGAGGCGCAGGAGCGACGGCTCGCCCGCTGGGGACTTGTGCTGTCGGCAGCGGCTGGTTCGCCGGTCAGGCGGATTCAGTGGCTCGAGCGCACTGCTCCCGCGCAGGGCGACGAGCTCGCCCGCTGGCTGCACGACGAGCGCGATCCCGCGATACCACTGCGAGGTGCTCCGATCATCGAGTCCTACCTCGAGCTGATCGGAACAACGTCGCAGGTATCGCAGGAGCACGAGATCCTCGTCGCCGTGCAGGTCGACGCTCGTCGCGCGCGCGGTGAGGCTCCGGGCGCGGCGCTGGTCGAACAAGCCGAGCGCGTTGCGCACGCGCTCGAAGCGGCCGAGGTGACCGTCCTCGGCGCGCTGAGTGCACCGCAGCTCGCACGTGTGCTGCGGACCTCGTTTGACCCGTATGCACGATCGGAGCTGGCCGCGCTCGAGGCCGCCGACCCAGACCGTGCCGGCCTATCCGAGGCGAACGCGTGGCCACTTGGCGCTCGCGAGGCGTGGGACCACTACCGCACGGACGGCGCCGCTCACGCCACCTATTGGATCGGCGCGTGGCCGCGGAGCGATGTCTCCCCGCTGTTCATGGATGCTCTGCTCGGCCGCTCGGGGGCGGTCCGGACGGTGGCGGTCACACTCGAGCCGATACCGCCGGAGCGGTCGATCCGGGAGGTCGAGGCCGCGATCACGCGCGACCAGGCCGACCGTCAGCTTCGACACCGATTCGGCCAGCTCGAGACGGCCCGCCAGCGCCAGGCTCAGGAGGCGACGCTGCGGCGCGAGTCGGAGCTGGCGGCGGGACACAGCGAGGTCCGGCTGAGCGGCTTCGTGACGGTTTCCGGCCGCGATCTCGACGACCTGCGACGCGCGAGCGGGGAGGTGCTCGAGCACGCCGCTCGCGCACGGCTCGAGCTGCACAGAATGTACGGACAGCAGGCCGACGCATTCACGTTCACCCTGCCGCTGTGCCGGGGGCTCAGATGAGCCTGAGGCTCGCGGAGCGGCCCGGACATCGCTGCACGACACGACACGCGCAGGCGATCTATCCGTTCATGGCGGCCGGTGGGCTCGGCGGGCGCGGCGTGTTCATCGGGCGGGATTCGAGTGGCGGGGCGTTCTGCTACGACCCGTGGGCGCTGTACGCGGACGGAACGCTCGACGACCCGAACGCGATCGTGCTCGGCAAACTGGGGCAGGGCAAGAGCGCGCTCGTCAAGACGCTGCTGTGGCGGATGCTGCTATTCGGCCGACGAGCGTTCGTACTGGACGTAAAACGCGAGTACGGTCCGCTGTGCGCCGCGGTGGGGGTGCGCCCGATAGCGCTCGTACCCGGCAGCGGCGTCAGGCTCAACCCGCTCGCTTCGCGCCCGGAGGAGCACGCCCAGCTCGAGCTGTTGCGCGCCGTGGCGGTAACGGCGCTCGACGGGGCCCTGACTCAGATCGAGGCCGGCGCGCTGCGCGAGGCGCTTCATGCTGTGCGCGCCTCCGAGGCAGGCGAGCCGACGTTGCCCGAGATTGCGCGGATTCTGTTCGCCCCTACCGAGGACATGGCCCGCGGCTTGCGCACCACGATCGAGCAGCTCGCGATCGACGTCCGTCGCGTTGCTCTGGCGCTACAGGACCTCTGCGAGGGACCCTTGAAGGGTCTCTTCGACGGGCCCACGACGCCCGGTCTCGACCTCGACTCCAAGCTCCTCGTGCTCGACCTGCACGCGGTCCGGGACTCGCCCGCGGTTGGGATCCTGATGGCCTGCGCGACCGCCTGGATGAGCGCCCTGCTGGCGCGGATGGCGAAACGGCCAGGTCGTGAGCGGCTGATCAACGTCGCCGACGAGTCGTGGAAGATCATCCAGCACACCGGCCTTGGCGAGTGGTTTCAGTCGAACTTCAAGCTCGCGCGCCAGTTCGGCGTGATGAACCTCGTGGTGTTGCACAAGCTTGCCGACCTGCAGGCAGCCGGCGATGCGGGCTCGCGCGCCGCGAGGATTGCCGAGGGGCTGATTGCCGATGCCTCGACACGCGTCGTGTACCACCAGGATGCGAGCCAGGTCTCGCTGACACGCGACCTGCTGGGGCTAACTCAATCGGAGGCCGAGTTGCTGTCGATGCTGTCGGCCGGCCAGGCGCTGTGGCGCGTGGGAGATCGCTCGTTCGTCGTCCAGCACTACCGCTCCCGGCTCGAGACCGAGATGACCGACACCGACACTGGAATGCGGCTGCGGTGAGAACCGAGGGGCACTCGGACGTCGCCGTGCTGTTCGTGATCGGCGCACTGGCGAGCGTGTGCGCGCTCGTCTGGGTGTGGGGCGGCGTCGCGGGTGTCGTGTTCGGCGGCGGCTGGCCCCGGGGCGGCGGAGGCGACCTCGTGACGGTGCTCGCTCGACTGCCGGCTCGGCTCGGCGATCCGGCGCGAGCGTGGCCGGCCACCGCGCGCGCTCAGCTGCCGGGCCCCGGCGGCTTCTATGCCGCGCTCGGGCTGCTCGCGGTCGCCGCATGGCTCCCGCTCCGGCTCGGCCTGCGAGGCATCCGCGACCGATCGGCCGGGGCGCGCTGGGCTGCGCCGCGCGAGTTGCGAGGGCTTCGCTCCGGCATCGCGTCGGGCCGGCTCACGCTCGGCGATCATCACGGACGGTTGGTGCGCGCCGAGGAACGCCACGCGCTCGTGGCGTTCGGCCCACCGCAATCGGGCAAGTCGGCCGGGCTGGCGATCCCCGCGTTGCTCGAGTGGGACGGACCCGCGGTCGCTTCGTCGATCAAGACCGACCTGCTCGGTGCGACCATCAAGCGCCGCCAGGCGCTGGGCAAAGTGCTGGTGTTCGACCCGTTCGAGCTCGCGGGCACCGCCGCGCACACGTGGTCTCCGCTGCAGGGCGCTAGGACCTGGGATGGCGCGCTCGAGGTCGCCTGGCGGCTCGCCGCGGCAGGCGAACTCGACCAGCGCGGGGTCGAAGGCGGGGATTTCTGGGCGATCGCCGCGGAGCAGCGACTCGCGCCCCTGCTCTACGCCGCGGCGGTCACCGGGGCGGGCATGGACGCCGTGGTCCGGTGGGTCTATGGGCAAGGCGGGCGCGAGCTCGACCAGACGCTGATGGAGCTGACCGGCTCCGCGACTGACGAGCTCGAGCTGGCCGGAGCGCACGCCGCTTTCGACGCGGTGCGGGCGTTCGAGTCCCAGGCCGACCGGACCCGGTCGTCGATCGAGGCGACCGCTCAGGCGCTACTGCGCGCATACCGGTTCACACGCGTCCAGCGCTCGGCCCGCTCTTCGGAGATCGACGCCGACCGCTTGCTCGAGAGCCGCTCGACCCTCTACCTGATCGGCGACGCCAAAGCATCCAAGCTGCTGCGACCGATCTTCCTCGCGCTTCTCTCGGAGATCGTCGATCGCGCCTACGAGCGGGCCTCGCTCAGCGGCGGGAAGCTCGAGCTTCCGCTGCTCTTGTGCCTCGACGAGGCCGGCAACGTCGCGCCATTGCCCAACCTGGCCGAGATCGCCTCGACGGCACCGTCTCACGGCATTCAGCTCGTGTCGATCTTTCACGACCTCCAGCAGGCACGCAGCCGCTACGGCCGCCAGGCGGAGACAGTGGTCAACAGCCACCGGGCGCGCATGCTGCTTCCGGGCGTCGCCGACCTCGACACGCTGCGCTACTTCGCGAGCCTGGTTGGCGAGGAGGAGGCGCGCGACCGCTCGTATACGACCGGAGCAGGCGGGACGACCCGCTCGACAGCCCGGCGCCGGCGCCCCCTGATCGCCGCCGAGGCGCTCCGTCAGCTTCCCGATGGCGGTGCACTGCTCCTCTACGGCCGGCTGCCGCCCGCCGAGCTCCGGTTGCGGATGTGGTTCGCCGACCGGCGCCTCAAGCGCCTCGCGTCCGGGTGAGCTGCGAGGACGTCGAGCGCTGGCCGCTGACCTGGGCGGGGCTTTACCCACGCGAGCGGTGGCTGTGGTTCGAGCAGCTGTGGGCCGATGTGTGCGTGCTCCGCGAGCGCTACCGGCTCATGATCCGCTCCGGCTGGTGGGAAGACCAGGTGCAGGTCGAAGCGCTGGCGGCCCTGGCGGCGTGGGCCGCGCGCTACGACTCGGGCGAATGGGACGATCCCCCGGGCAAGCTCGCGCTGCTGTACGACCTCGAGCGGATCGCGGCGCTGCTCAGGGACGGAGCGGAGCCGTTTCATCCCGAACGCGACCGGGCAGCGTTCGTGCGTCACGTGATTGAGTTGGGGTGCGAGCCATGCTCGGCGAGCGAGTCACCCTAGAGCAGCTCGACCACGACCCACACGCGGTCTTGGCGCGTCTGCGCGAGCGCGAGCCGGTGGCGCGGGTGCCGGCGCTCGGCGGCTGGCTCGTGACGAGCTACGAGCTCGCGCTGGAGGTCATGCGCGACCCGGCCAGATTCACGGTCGACGATCCGCGCTTCTCGACCGCGCAGGTCGTCGGTCCGAGCATGCTGAGCCTCGACGGCGAGGCGCACGACCGCCATCGCGAGGCGTTCGTGGCGCCGTTTCGGCCGGGGCCCGTGCGCGAGCAGTTCTCGGCGGCCGTACAGACCGAGGCCGACCGCCTCCTCGCAGGGTTGGAGCCTCTCGGCGCCGGCGAGCTGCGGCGCGCGTTTGCCGGGCCGCTGGCGGCATCGATCGTCACGGCCGCGCTCGGGCTCGCGAGCGACGAGACCAGCACCGTGATGGGCTGGTACGAGGCGATCGTGGGCTCGGTGGCGTCGATAACCGCTGGGAACGGACCGACCGCCACCGGCAGCGACGCGTTCGCGGCGCTCAGCAACCGACTGCGAGAGGTCGTTCCGACGGGGCTGAATCTCACCGACGACGAGTTCATCTCGAATGCGGCCGTGCTGCTGTTCGGCGGGATCGAGACGACCGAGGGGATGATCGCCAACGCGATCCTGCATCTGCTCACGCATCCGGATCAACTCGCAACCGTGCGCCGCGAACCAGAGCTCCTCGGTCCGGCGATCGAGGAGTCGCTGCGGCTCGAGCCCGCCGCGGCGCTGGTCGACCGCTACGCCACTCAAGACGCCGAGCTCGGAGGCGCCGAGGTCGCAAGCGGCGATCTGGTGCGTGTCTCAATCGCCAGTGCGAACCGCGATCCGGCGGTCTTCGCCAACCCTGACAGCTTCGACGTAAAGCGCACCGGAGCACGCCGCCACCTTGCGTTCGCCCACGGTCCCCACGTCTGCCTGGGAGTCCATCTCGCCCGGCTCGAAGCGCAGCTCGGTATCCGAACACTGTTCACTGCCCTCCCGGAGCTGCGGCTTGACCCGGACAGCCCGTCGCCAATTCGAGGGATCGTGTTCCGAAAGCCGCCGGCGCTCAACGCTCTCTGGCGGTAGGGTCAGCGCCATGCCCGACACAAATCGCCGTTTCCTGCTGCGCAACCGCCCCGACGGACGGATCACCGACGACACGTTCGAGCTCGTCGAGGAGCCCGCTCCCGAGATCAAGGACGGCGAGGCGCTCGTACGCACGCAGTTCATCTCGATCGACCCGACCAACCGCGCATGGATCGGCGAGCGGCCCACCTATCTGCCGCCGGTCGGGATCGGCGACGTCATGCGCGCGCTCGGCCTTGGCGTGGTGGTGGCGTCTAAGAGCGACAGCTATCAAGAAGGCCAGCTCGTGCAGGGGCTGACGGGTTGGCAGGACTTGGTCGTCGCATCCCCGACGGCGCCGCTGATGCCGGTTCCCGCCGTCGATGGCGTCTCTCCGAGCACATTCCTGGGTGCGCTCGGCATGACCGGACTGACCGCCTGGGTCGGGCTGAAGGACATCGGCCGGCCTCAGCCCGGCGAGACCGTGCTCGTGTCGGCTGCCGCCGGCGCGGTCGGCTCGGTCGCGGGCCAGATCGCGAGGATCGAGGGGGCCCGCGTCGTCGGCGTCGCAGGAGGAGGAGAAAAGTGCGAGCTATTGACCGGACGGCTCGGCCTCGACGCGGCGGTCGATTACAAGGCATCGGACTGGCACGCACAGCTCGTGGCCGCCACGCCCGACGGGATCGACGTCGACTTCGAGAACATCGGTGGCCCGGTCATGGAGGCCGCGTTCGCGCGCCTGAACCTGCGCGCACGGGTCGCCCTCTGCGGACTGCTGTCCGCGTACAACGAGGCCGACCCACCGCCGGGGCCGCGCAGCTTCGGGAACCTCCTGGTCAATCGCGTGCACCTTCAGGGGTTCATCGTGCTCGACCACTTCGACCGCATGGCGGAGGCGGTCGCCGACCTGTCGGGCTGGATCAAGGACGGCAAACTCGAGGCGCTCGAGACCGTGATCGAAGGATTCGAGCAGCTTCCAAGCGCGGTCAACATGCTCTTCGACGGCGCAAACGTTGGCAAGCTCGTCGTGCGGGTAGGAGACTGAAGATGGCTCTAAGCCGGCCGAGAGCAGACAGGCCCGACGCTCCGATACCCCGCCACCGCCTCGGCGCGAAGGGGATTGGCGAGCAGGCCGCCTACGAGTGGATAACGAGCGACCTACTGCTCGACGGGCAGGCGCGGCTCAACCTGGCCACGTTCGTGACGACCTGGATGCCCTCGACGGCCGCCAAGCTGATGGCCGACACGGCCGACAAGAACATGATCGACAAGGACGAGTACCCGCAGACGGCCGATATCGAAAACCGCTGTATCAGCATCCTTTCCGACCTCTGGCACGCTCCCAAAGGGGAATCCGCAACCGGCTGCTCCACGACGGGCTCCAGCGAGGCGGCGATGTTGTGCGGGCTGGCGATGAAGTGGCGCTGGCGCGAGCGGATGTCGTCGTCGGGTAAGCCAACTGACCGGCCGAACCTCGTCACGGGCGCCAACGTCCAGGTCTGCTGGGAGAAGTTCTGCCGCTACTGGGACGTCGAGCCCAGGCTCGTGCCGATGGAGGGAGACCGCTTTCATCTCGACGCCGAGCAGGCCGTCGCGCACTGCGATGAGAACACGATCGGCGTCGTCTCGGTGCTGGGATCGACGTTCGACGGCTCCTACGAGCCCGTCGGGGAGATCGCGGGCGCGCTCGATCGGCTCGAGAAGGACAAGGGGCTGTACGTGCCGCTGCACGTTGATGGCGCATCGGGCGGGTTCGTCGCGCCGTTCCTCCAGCCCGAGCTCGAGTGGGACTTCCGCGTCCCGCAGGTGTGCTCGATCAATGCGTCGGGCCACAAGTACGGTCTGGTGTACCCGGGCGTCGGCTGGGCCGTATGGCGCGATGAGCACGCGCTTCCGAAGGATCTGATCTTCGACGTCAACTACCTGGGCGGGCACATGCCGACGTTCGCGCTCAACTTCTCGCGGCCCGGAAGCGAGGTGATCGCCCAGTACTTCATGTTCGCTGCGCACGGCCGCGAGGGCTACAGCCGGGTCATGCGGGGCGCTCAGGAAGTCGCGGTCCACCTCTCCAGCGAGATCGCGAAGATCGGGCCGTATCAGCTTCTGACCCACGGGCGCGAGCTGCCGGTATTCGCTTTCACGCTCAAGCCGGACGTCGAGAACTACACCGTGTTCGACGTCTCCGACCGGCTGCGCCAGCGCGGATGGCTCGTGCCCGCCTACACGTTCCCCGAGAACCGCCAGGATCTGAGCGTGCTGCGCATCGTGGTCCGCGCCGGGATGAACCTCGAGATGGCGGACCTGCTGCTCGAGCACCTCCGCGAGCAGACCGATTACCTCGAGTCGCTGAAGAACCCGCTTCCGCGCAGTCAGAACCAGGCGTTCGCGCACTAGTAGCGTCCAGGGCGGGCCAGCTGCACTCAAGCGATCGCGGAGGTGCGGCCGATACGGGCGTCTATGCGCCGCCTTGTACTCGCCCTTGCGATCACCACCTTCGCCGCAGCCCCAGCGGCCGCCGCCGCCAAGTACATCAACCCGTTCACGAGCCCGAATTGGGCTCCGGCACGAACCGACATGGGCGTCGATTGGATCCCGCTGAAGCCGACGCCCGTGCTCGCGATCGGCAACGCGTTGATTCTGGGGTCCGAGAACAACGCCGGCTGGCCGGGGCGCCACATCATCTTCTACCAGCTGCTCGACGGCAGCCATGCGGGCGACGTCATCTACGTCGCCGAGCACCTCAAGCGGATGGTCCCTGCCGGCACGACGGTGCAGGCCGGACAACGGATAGCGACGGCGCTTCCGGGTTACCCATGGACGGAGTGGGGTTGGGCCGACCCCGACGGGTCCCCGCGCGCGTATCCCTGCTACCACGAAGGCAACCAGACCAACTCCGGCAAGGAGATGGCGCGCTTCATGGAATCGCTCGGGGCCAGCGTCTACGACGCTCCGGGCAAAGGGCCGAACGCGCCCACCGGCAAGCTCTGCTGAGGCTTAGCAACGCCGCGAGTCGGTAGGGTCGCTCTGCGCACGCGGACACCGCGTCGCGGAGAGGCGCTGCATTGAGCACAAGCGACTGGATCAAGCTGATCACGATCCCGTTCTTCACCGGCGCTGTCGGCTGGCTGATCAACTGGACCGGACTGATCATGCTGTTCAACCCGATCCGCTTCCACGGCTTCACGGTCCCGGGCCTCTACGACCTGTCGCGGCTCCTGCCACGAAAGCTCCAGGAGATCCCGGGAGTGATGCAAGGGGGCGTTGGCTGGCAGGGGATCATCCCCGCGCGCGCGGCCAAGATGGGCAGCATTGCCGTCGACAAGGCGATCGCAAAAATCGGCACGCCCGCGGAGCTCTTCCAGGAGATGGAGCCAGACAAGATCGCCGAGCAGATGTCGGTCATGTTCGAGCCCCGCGTGCCGGAGATCGTCGATAAGACGATGCGGCGCGAGCAGCCCGCGCTGTGGTCCAACCTCCCGCCGCGCGCCAAGCAGGCGCTGTACGAGCGCGTGCAGCACCAACTGCCGGACATCATGCGCCAGATCACCGACGAGATCGGGCAGCACATCGACCAGCTGCTGGACCCGAAGATCCTCGTGATCGACCACTTTTCGCGCAACCCAGCGCTGGTCAACAAGGTGTTCAAGGACGTCGGCTCTCGCGAGCTCCGCCTGATGGTCAACTTCGGCTTTCTGTTCGGGTTTCTGTTCGGGATCCCGGTGGCTGTCGTGACGCACTTCGTGACCAACTGGTGGCTGCTGCCGCTGCTCGGGATCATCGTCGGCTGGGTCACGAACCTGCTCGGGATGTGGGTTATCTTCGAGCCAGTCGAGCCGATCAAGATTGGGCCCTTCAGGCTGCAAGGCCTGTTCCTGCGGCGTCAGAACGAGGTTGCCGAGGTGTACGCAGGGATCATCGCCGACCACGTGATCACGATGGAGAACTTCGGCGACTTCCTGATCAACGGACCGCGTGGCGACCGCACCGAGCAGATGCTGTATGAGGCGATGCTGCCGGCGATCGATCGCGCCGCCGGGCCGCTGCGCGCGGTCGCGCGCGTTGCGGTCGGCGCGCGCGAGTACGACACGATCACCGAGGCGTTCGCGCGCGAGTCGCGCGAACACACGATGACCCCGTTCAGCGACGAGGACTTCGGACGCCAGCAGTCGGAGAACATCCGCAAGCTGTTCGCGGCGCGCACCAAGGAATTGCCGTCGAAGGACTTCGTCGAGATGCTCCGCTCGGCGATCAAGGAAGACGAGTGGATGCTCTACCTCCACGGTGCCGTGATGGGTCTCGCAGGCGGGCTGATACACCTGGGTATCTTCGGATGACGATCGAACGCCACGATCCCGACGGGCTCGACGCTGTGCCCGGCCTGCTCCGAATCGGCGCGACCGCCTGGTTGCACACGACCGAATGGGCGGTCCGGAGTTCGTTGCGCGCTTCATGGCGGTTGCTCGAGGTGGCCGTCTCGCCCGCGAGGGCGCCCCAGCTCGTCGACGACGTGCGCGAGGAGGCACGCAGGGCCCTGCGCGTCGTGATCGAGTTCGCCGACGTCGAGGAGCGCTTACGGAGCGCGGGGGTGTCGGGCGACGTCGCTCGCAAGGCGGCCGAGGTCGTCCCGTTCCCCGGGCCGCGCGCGGTCCCCGAGCAGAACGGCACCGGCAACGGCTCCGTGCCGAACCTCCGCGAGGAGGGCGCGGCCCTGCTGCACCGCTCGCGCGATGTCAACTACGACGAGGATGCCCATCCCGCGTACGAACGCATCCTGAGCGAGATCGCCGCGGACGAGGCTCGGATCCTGCGGCTGCTGCTGCTCGAAGGCCCGCAGCCGGCGGTCGACGTCCGGACGGGAGGCCCGATCGGCATGGTGTCCTCGCGCCTGATCGCGCCGGGCCTGACGATGATCGGCGCGCGCGCCGGCTGTCGCTACGTCGAGCGCGTCCCGTCCTACCTCAACAACCTCTTCAGGCTCGGGATGGTGTGGTTCTCACGCGAAACCCTCCGCGACCCGCTCAGGTACCAGGTGCTCGAGGCGCAACCCGATGTGCTCGAGGCGCTCCACACCGTCCGCTACGCGAAGATCGTCCGCCGCAGCATCCACCTGACCCCGTTTGGCGAGGACTTCTGCCGGGTCGCGTTCATCGAAGACGAAGAGCCGGTCGAGTTGCCCGAACACTCGCTGCCGCCCGATGAGGCGACAGCCCAGCCCCCGGCGCTGACCGAGGACTAGCTACAGCAGCCCGGCGAGCCTCCGCCCGGCTGTCTTCGAGCCGCCTCGCCGTCGCCCGCCTCGATGATCGCCTGTAGATCGAGGATCCGCGCGCCGAACGTATCGAGGTCCCGCGAGCCGACGATCGCGTGGCACGGCACGCCGGCCTGCCTGGCGCGCACCGCTACCTCGGACAGCGCCTTGCCGGCCAGGCTCTGGCTGTCGAGCCGGCCCTCGCCGGTTACCACGGCGCGCGCCGCCCGCATCCGCGCGTCGAAGTCGAGTCGGTCGAGCACGAACGCAGCCCCGCCGACGAGCTCGGCGCCGAACGCGGCCCACAGCCCGCCGGAGAGCCCACCGGCTGCACCGGTCATAGGTATGCCGCGCGGATCCTTGGGGAGTTGCCGCGCCAACGCGTTCAAACGGCGCGTGAGCTTGCGCACGTCGTCGGGGCTCGCCCCCTTCTGCGGCCCGTATATCCGGGCCGCTTCCTCGAACGGCGTGCGCACGTCGCAGAGCACGACCAGCCGAACGTCGACCCCTTTCAATGCCTTGATCGCGCCGGCGCCGCCATCGGTGGTAGCGCTCCCGCCCACTCCAACGAGCACAGTCCGGGCGCCGGCTTCGCGCGCAGCCGCGATCAACTCGCCCGTCCCAAACGTCGACGCGCCCACCGCGTCACCCTCGCCGAGCCGAAGCCCGCTCGCGGCCGCCATCTCGACAATCCCAGTTCCTCCTGCGATGCCGAACTTGGCTTCGACCGGTCGCCCGAGCGGGTCTGAGACGGTCGCCGTTCGAATCTGTGCCTTCAGGGCCGGGGCGAGGACATCGAGCGTCCCCTCGCCGCCGTCGGCGACTGGACACAGATCGACCGGCACGCCGGCCTCGTCCAGACCGCGCGCGATCGCGCGCGCGACCTCGCCCGCCGTGAGCGTCCCTTTGAACGCATCGGGTGCGACGAGCACGGCGGTCGGGACTCCCGGAATCGACACGCCCGGCATCCTTCCAGGAGATGGCGCACTTGATCACGATCGCCGTGCTCGCGCTCACTCACCATTGGGCGCCTCCCCAGCATCTGACGTGGTACTGGCAGCTGACAGGTCGCGTCGATAACTCCGTTCGCGCCGATGCGTACGACATAGATGGGTTCGAGACTCGCCCTTCGGAGGTGTCGGCGCTGCACGCCCTCGGCCGACGGGTCATCTGTTACATCGACGTCGGCACCTGGGAGAACTTCCGCCCAGACGCGTCGAGGTTCCCCAGCTCGGTGCTCGGCAGGCCGAACGGGTGGCCCGGGGAGCGCTGGCTCGACATCCGCCAGCGCTCGGTCCTCGAGCCGATCATGAGCGCCCGCTTCATGATGTGTGCGCGCAAGCATTTCGACGCGATCGAGCCGGACAACATCGATGGGTTCACCAACCAGACCGGCTTCCCGCTGAGCGCCGCCGACCAGCTCGCGTATGACCGATGGGTGGCTCGCGAGGCGCACCGAGCTAGGGCTGGCCGTCTTTCAAAAGAACGATCCCGGGCAGGCACGCAGCCTGCAACCGTATTTCGACGGCGTTCTGGACGAGCAGTGCAACCAGTACAACGAGTGCGGCGCCTTCAAGCCCTACCTGCATGCGGGCAAGCCGGTATTGAACGCCGAGTACGACGGATCGCTTTACCCGGGCTTCTGCACCGCCGACGCGCGGGCGGGAATCATGGGGGCGCTGTACGACCTCGCGCTCAACGGAAAGGTCTACGAACCGTGCACGAGTCAGCCGACGACCTAGCCCGACTACAGGCGCTGCTCGACCGGAGCTTCGCGTCCGCCGGCGCGCACCTGCTGAGCATCATTACCCCCGAGCGCAGAATGTCGGCCGCGGAGGTCGCCGAGCGGCTCACCGGAATGCGGCTGCTGGCGCTGGCGACGGTCACCGCGGACGGACGGCCGCTGGTCGGCCCGGTCGACTCCATCTTCTACCGGGGCGCGTTTTACTTCGGGACCTCGCCCGATTCCGTCCGCTGGCGCCACGTGCAGGCCCGCCCCCAGGTCAGCGCGACGCACCTGCCGTCAGAGCAACTGGCGGTCACCGCTCACGGCCGTGCGGTGCCCGTGGACAGTCGCGAGGCTGGGCTGCGCGCCGCGCTGCTCGAGGTCTACGGGGCCGAGTTCGAGGGGTTCCTCGACGGCGACGAGGAACCCGTCTACGCCCGGATCGAGGCCGACCGCATGTTCACGTTCAGGATGCGCTGACGGTCTCCGGTGGGCCGATGGTCGCGCCCTCTGGGCCGAAGCTCTCGACGTAGTGCGGGTGGACCTCGGACCAGACGTCCATGTGCGAGCGGGCATTCGGCGTCATCGGCGAGCGCTGCACCGAGTGCCTCGAGGCATGCGTGCCAGCCGGCCCCGTCGCGTGCGGCCTTGCCTCGCTCCTCGAGCGTGTCGAGCAGCGTCAGCTCGGTGCCCTCTGCCACTGGCCGCAGCTCCAGCCGCAGGACATCCGGGCCCCAGCTGAACTCGACCAGCGACTGCGGCTCGTAGGCGAGCATCTCGCCATCCATCGGCGGTGCGAAGTCGTTCGGGAACACGAAGCGCAGCGACGCCCCCGGTGACCGCTCGCCCTCGATCGAGGTCGGAAACCAAGCCGCAAGGTGTTCGGGCTCGGTGACCGCGCGCCACACCTTCTCGACCGGATGCTCGAGCGTGCGCGTGAAGCGCAGCTGCCAGCGACCATCGTCGAGCTGTTCGACAGTTCCGTAGTTCATGGTTCCTCCTCTGGGTCGGGCATCGTGTCGAGGTGCCGTTCGAGGTCGTCGAGACTCGCCGCCCACATACGCCGATACGGCGCGAGCCAGGCGTCGATCGCCTGGAGCGGCTCGGGCCGCACGCGGTAGAGACGCCGCTGTGCGTCGCCTCGCACCTCGACCAGCCCCGCCTCGCGCAGGATCCGCAGATGCTTGGAAACGGCGGGCTGGCTCAGTCCGAGTGCGCCGACGAGCTCACCCACAGGTCGCTCACCGCCGGCTATCAGATCGAGGATCCGGCGTCGGTTCGGCTCCGCGACGACTTCGAATACAGGCATCGATCTAGTATACCTATTTAGTTATATAGCTGTCAAGGCATGGGATGAAAGCGTCAATTATTGACGGTTTCTTCCCACGGTCCCGGACGGCGGCCGGCGGAGGGGCCGAATGGCGGCCTGGCGGGGGGCCCGGATCGGGCCTGGCGGGGGGCCGGGGACGGCGGCCGAATGGGGCCGGACGGCGCGCACCGCCGCGCCCACCACCAGCCACCGCGCCGCGCCCACCCCTACGTCATCTGCTCGAGCAGGCACTCCTTGGGCGCCTTGTCCTCGCGCCAGCGAAGGATCTTGGTGCCGTGGCGGATGCGGCCGCCGCTCGAGTGGTCATAGGTGACCTCGACGATCAGCTCAGGGCGTAGCTCGATCCACTCGAGCTCCCTCTCGTTCTGCCAACGGCTCGGGTCCCCGTGCCCGCGCTCGCCGGTCTCGTAGGGCTCGAGCTTGGCGACCAGCGCGCGCTTCTCGGCCGCCTTCAGGCCCGAGGAATGCCCGACCACGTGCAGCTTGCCCTTCGGGTCATACAGGCCGAGGATCAGCGAGCCGACGGTGCCTTCCTCCTTACCGGGGCGGTAGCCGACGACGACCGCGTCGATCGTGCGCACGCGCTTGACCTTGACCATCCCGACGCGCTGGCCCGGCCGGTACGGGGCCATCACGTCCTTGGCGACGACCCCTTCGCCCGACAGCAGCCACGGCTCGGCCTCCTCGCGCGAGCGGGTGAGGGGCGTGGCGCTCACCGGGTGCTCCCCGGTCCCACCGTCGGCGAGCATCTCCTCGAGCGCCGCGCGGCGCTCGACGAACGGGACCTCGAGCAGCGAGCGATCGTCCGACGCCAGCAGGTCGAACGCCACATAGCGCGCGGGCGTCTGCTCGGCGAGCATCGCGATTCGCGAGGCCGCAGGGTGGATCCGCTGCTGAAGCGCGCCGAAGTCCTGACCGCCGTCGGGATCGTCGATCACGATCTCGCCGTCGAGCACATAGCTACCGGGTGGGAACGAGAGCTCCGGGAAGTAGCGCCCGAGCGGTTTCGCCCCCCGCGATTGGATCAACACCTCGTCTCCGTCCACGAATGCGATCGCGCGAAAGCCGTCGTACTTCGGCTCGTAGCACCACTGCTCGCCGTCGGGCAATTCCGGCTTCGAACGGGCGAGCTGGGGCTCTAGCGGCGAGGTCAGCGGAAGGGCCATGGGCAGCTACGATCATCGCATGAGCGCCGAGCCTGCGACGGCTGCCGAGGAGGAGTATCTCGAGAGCCTTTTCTGGCTGTTCGAGGCCGGGCTGCCGATGACGGGCGCCAACCTCGCGCGGGCGATGCAGCTATCGGCGCCAACCGTGCACGAGATGCTGGGCCGGCTCGAACGCGACGGCTACATCGTCCGCGACACGGGGCGGGCGATCAACTTCACGGACGATGGACGCAGTCACGCCGAGCACATCGTCTCGCGCCACCGCATGATCGAGCGCTTCCTCACGGACGTGGTCGGAGTCCCATGGGACGACGTCCACGAGGAGGCCGAGCAGCTCGAGCACGCGATGACGCCGCGCTTTGAGGCGTACGTGCGCGCGGCGGTCGGCGACGCCAAGACCTGCCCGCACGGCCACCCGATCAGGGTCGGAGAGCGGATCGCGGGCGTCCCACTGGCCGACTGTGCGCCCGGTGCCAAGGTGAAGATCCTGCGGCTCGAGAACGAGGCCGAGGACCTACTGCATTACCTCAAGGAAGCCGGGATCGAGCCCGGGCTCGAGGGCGAGATCGCCTCCAAGGATGGCGAGTACGTGACCGTGAACACCGACGGCCAGAGCGCGACCGTCACGCTCAGCGTCGCGGAGACGGTTTCGGTGCTCGCCGAGCCTTCGCCGCCCGCTCGGATCGCCCTCCCCGAACAGCTCGTGCTGGGAAGGGAGCGTTACGGTCGCTGAGCCGGGTCGTGCGCTTCGCACAGACAGCGGCCGCTCGAGCCATTTGCGGATCTGCTCGTACACAGCCGGGTGGTTGAGCAGATCGAAGTGGTTCGCGCCGTCCAAATGGCGGTAGTGATCGAGCGGGAACGTCAGGCGCTGGCCGCGCCCGCGGTGGTTCCAGGCGCTTGGCCCGAGCACGAGCAGATCGCCCACCAGGCGCCCGGAAAGACCGTTCAGGGACGCGGAGAAGAAGTAATGGTTGGCGGTGGTCAGGAACGGCACGTCGTCGAGCTCCTCCTCAAGCAGCGTTCCGTCGTGAAGGTCCTTGATGCCGACGCTCCGGAGATTGAGTGCGTTCGAGAACGTCCGCGTCTCGGGCATCGTCGCCAGACGGGCGCTGGCGACTTTTCACAGCTCGCTCGAGCGGAGCCCCAAGATGCGGGCAGGCGAGCATGAACACGTGGCGCACCCGGGTCACCCACCGCTCGCCGGCGGCCTGGTGGCACGCGCTGCGCGCAATCAGGCCGCCCATCGAGTGGCCGATCAGGGCGATCTCGTCGATCTCTACCGGCCAATCCCGGTCGAGCTCGCCGAGCAGCCGCGCGAGATCACGTCCGTTGGAGCAGATGCGGCGACCGCTGTTGTAGCGGATGTAGACCGGCGTGTAGCCAAGGTCTTCTTGGAGCGCGGGTCCGTATGGACGATGCCGATCGGCGTGTAGCCACCACGCGTCTTCGGTCTCGCACAGACCATGCAGGAAGACAGCGACGCGCGGGCCCGGATCGCGAACCGGCCGAGCGACTGACATCTCGACCGACGAGCGGGCTGTCGATCTCCTCGAGCTGGTCGCCGAAGGCTCCGTTCAGGGCGCCGATCGCGACGCGTGCGCGTGCGCTGCGCTCAACCGGCGGGTCCTCCGGCGAGCCCGCGAGGCTGGCCGCGGAGGCCCCGGCGCGGGCCGCCCCTCGGAGCGAACGGCGAAGGCCCGCATAGACGCCGCGCGCAATACCGTCGTGGACGACGCGCACGGAGTCTGCGCCCGCACCGATGCTTCCGAAGACCCGCTCCGCAATCCCCTGGTGCATCTGCCCGACACGTGTGACGACGCTCGAAAGCGTTGCGCCGGCAAGCTCGCCTAGTGCACGCGCCTCACGGGGTTGCACGTTTGCTCAAACACCGCCGAGGAGCGATGGTTTCACGCCGCCGAGTGGCGACCTTGTACCCCTCGCCGGGCGGACTGAAACGCCGGGCGCTACGAAACGGACGAGGCGCTGCGCTGCGCGCTCTCGGGTGCGCCGTCGGTGGCGCCTGAGACCTCGGCGTAGGCCTCGGCCAAGAGCTTTACGCCCTCCTCGATCTCGGCCGGCGTCACGCCCGAGTAGGCCAAGCGCAGCGAGTCATCGGCTCCCTCTAGGACGAAGTCCGATCCCTTGACGAACTGCACGCCGCGCCGCGCGGCAGCGTCGAACAGGGCGTTGACGTCGGTGCCGCGCGGAAAGTCGACCCACAGGAAGTAGCCGCCCTGGGGCTCGACGAAGCGGGCGTCCGGCAACTCGCGGCGGAGCGCGTCGCACAACGTCTGCGCCCGCTCTTTCAACGCCACCTTGACCGTCTCGACCGACCGGTCGAGCGCGCCCGTGCGGCAGAACTCATGCACGATCCCCTGGGAGACCATGCTCGGGGAGATGTAGGTGCTGGTGGCGATCTTCGCGATCTGCGCGATCAGGTCCTCGGGGCCGATCAGGTATCCAACCCGGATCCCGGGGCAGACGGTCTTCGAGAACGACGATGCGTAAACCACGGTCTGACCGTCCATCGACAGGATGCTCGGCAGATGCTCTCCCTCGAAGCGCAGCGACCAGTACGGATCGTCCTCAAAGATCGTGAACCCGTGGACGCGGGCGAGCGCCAGCAGATGCTCGCGCTTGTCGGCCGACAGCGTGTAGCCGGCAGGGTTCTGGAAGTTAGGGATGATGTGCGCGAGCTTCGGCTTGGCGCCGGCGACGAGCACCCGCTCGAGCGCGGCGACGTCGATGCCGTCGGGCTCGAGCTCGACCATCCGGACGTCGGCACCGCGGTTGCGCAGAGAGAGCAGCGTGCGGTCATACGTCGGACGCTCGACGATGACCGAGTCGCCGGGCTCCACCAGCGCCTCGAACAGAAACGCGTCGGCCTGCATCGAGCCATTGGTCACGATTACCCGCTCCGGTGCAACGCCGTGGCGCTCGGCGATCCACTCGCGCAGCGGCGGATACCCGATCGAGGTCCCGTACGCGGTCATGCCACCCGGGTTTGAGGCGAAGGCCGCGTCGGCTGCGGCCCGCAGGCCGTCGACGTCGACGATGTCCAGCGAGGGGGCTCCGCGTGCGAACGAGATGGGCTTCGACATCGCCCTTCGCAGACTAGCGGTTGGCCAGGTGCTAGGCCGCGGCGCCCAGGACCGACATCGCGATCTCGGCGACCTGGGTCGGGGTTCGCCCGACCTGAACGCCGCGGGCCTCCAAGGCCTCTGCCTTCGCGGCCGCTGTTCCGCGGGAGCCCGAGACGATCGCACCTGCGTGGCCCATTGTCTTCCCGGGCGGGGCGGTGAAGCCGGCGATGTAGGCGACCACCGGCTTGGTGACGTGCTCGGCGACGTACTCGGCAGCCCGCTCCTCGGCGTCGCCGCCGATCTCGCCGCACATCACGATCAGTTCGGTCTCGGAATCGTCTCCGAACAAGCCGAGCACGTCGATGAAGTCGGAGCCTGGGACCGGGTCGCCGCCGATCCCGACGATCGTCGAGTTGCCGAATCCCTGCTGGGCGAGCACGTTGCCGATCTGGTAGGTCAGCGTCCCGGAGCGCGAGACGACACCGACGTTGCCCTGCTTGAAGAACGCAGCCGGAATGATGCCGACGTTCGCCTTGCCGGGGGACAGGATGCCCGGGCAATTCGGGCCGATGAGCCGCGAGCGTCCGTTCTTCTTCAACGTGTTGTAGACCCGAAGCTCGTCGTGCGCCGGGATGCCCTCGGTGATCGCGACAATCAGCTCAATGCCGGCGTCCTCTGCTTCGAGGATCGAATCGGCGGCGAACCGGGGCGGGACGAAGATCATCGCCGTGTTGGCGCCGGTATCGGCTACGGCGTCATGGAAGGTGTTGAAGACCGGGATCCCTTCGACGTCCTGGCCGCCCTTGCCGGGCGTGACGCCTGCGACCACCTGCGTCCCGTAGTCGCGGTTACGAAGCGAGTGGAACGTGCCCTCGCGACCGGTGATCCCCGAAACGCACAGCCGCGTCTCTGAGTCGACGAGGATGCTCATGCCGCCGCCAGCTCCACGACCTTCTCGGCCGCGCCGTCCATCGTGGATTCGGTGAACACGTTCGGGAGGTTCGCGTCGGCCAGCAGGCGTCGGCCCTCCTCGTCGTTGGTCCCGTCGAGGCGGACCACGAACGGAACCGTCGGGTTGATCTGGTGGAAGGCCTCGATCAGCCCCTTTGCCACCTCGTCCCCGCGCGTGATTCCGCCGAAGATGTTGAACAGGACCGCCTTGACATTGTCGTTGGAGAGGATCACCTCGACCGCGCTCGTGATCGCCTCGGCCTTGGATCCGCCGCCGGCGTCGAGGAAGTTCGCGGGCTTGCCGCCCGCCTGGGCGACCACGTCGAGCGTCGACATCACGAGCCCGGCGCCGTTGCCGAGGATCCCGATATCACCGTCGAGCTTGACGTAGATGAGGCCGCGATCCTTTGCCATGCGCTCCTGCGGATCCTCGGCCGAAAGGTCGCGCAGGTCGGCGTTCGCCGAATGGCGATAGAGCGCGTTGTCGTCCAGCGTCACCTTCGCGTCGAGCGCCTTGACGTCGCGCTCGGGCGTGACGATCAGCGGATTGACCTCGACGAGCGTCGCCTCCTCGGAGATGAACACCTCGTAGAGCTTGGCGAGCATCGCGCCGACCGGTCGGACGACGTCGCTGTCGACGCCGGCCTCGAAGGCCAGGCGCCGGCCATGGAAGTCCTGGAAGCCGACCAGCGAATCGACGTGCAGGCGGGCGATCGCGTCGGGATCCTCGTCGGCAACCTGCTCGATGTCCATCCCGCCCTTGGTCGAGAGCATCAGCAGCGGGGCCTTTGCCGAGCGATCGAAGATCACCGAGGCGTAGTACTCGGCGGCGATCTCAGACGCGCCCTCGATCCACAGCTCGTGGACGGTCAGGCCACGGATGTCCATCCCGAGGATCGCCTCGGAATGCTGCTTCGCCTCGTCGGCGTTCTGGGCGATCTTGATGCCACCGGCCTTGCCCCGACCACCGATCTGGACCTGCGCTTTGACCGCGCACGGGTACCCGATCTCCTCGGCGGCGGCGACCGCCTCCTGCACGGTTCGCGCGGGCTTGCCAGCCGGTACGGGCACGCCGTGACGCGCGAATAGCTGTTTGCCCTGGTATTCGAGCAGGTCCATCCGTGGCCTGACTTTATAGCTCCCGAGCCATCCGGGCCTTTCCATGGCATCATGCCGCGGCTATGGCGATCCCAAAGAACGTCACATTCGTCACGTTCGATGTCTACGGAACCCTGATCGATTGGGAGACCGGCGTCTACGACGCGTTCCTGGCCGAGGCCGAGCAGGACGGATTTGAGATCGAGCGCGACGAGTTGATCCCGCTGTTTCACGAGACCGAGCGCCAGATCGAGGCTGGCTCCTACGAGCTCTACGCCGAGGTCCTGCGCCGCACCGCGGTCCAGATCGCCAAGAAGCTCGGCTGGTCGCTCGAGACCTCGCGCGCAGGCTTCCTGCCCGACTCCGTCCAGCGCTGGACTCCGTTCCGCGAGACCAACTCAACCCTGAACAAAATCGCCAAGAAGCACAAGATCGGCCTGCTCTCGAACATCGATGACAAGCTGCTGGGCCAAACGCGCCGCCACATCCCGCTCGACTTCGACTTGGTTGTGACGGCCCAACAGGTCCGCTCCTACAAGCCCGACCCGGCGCACTTCAACGAGTGCGAGCGCCGAATCGGCGCCAAGCGAGGCTGGGTCCACATCGCCGCGAGCTACTACCACGACGTCGAGCCTTGTCTGAAGAAGAGGGTGCCCGTGATCTGGGTGAACCGCAACAAGGAGCAGCTCGAGAGCTCGCAGAAGAAGCCCGACGCCGAGGTCCACAGCCTGCGCGAGGCGGCGAAGCTGATCGGCGCCGCGTAGGCGCGGCTACTCGCCGCTGATCACCGCGAGCGTGTCGCCGGAAGCGACCGATGCGCCGACCGCGATCGGGAGCTCTGTGACCGTGCCCGACTTGTGCGCGGTGATCTCGTTCTCCATCTTCATCGCCTCGATCACCGCGACCAGAGCCCCCTCCTCGACGGCCGCGCCCTGCTCGACCGCGACCTTCAAGACCGTGCCCTGAAGCGGCGAGGCGAGCGTGTCACCGCCACCTCCGCCGCCTGCACCGCCGGCGCGCTCGCGCCGGGGCGGTTTGCGGGCTGCGGCGGCCGGCGCCGCACCGTTGACCGCCGCTCCGCCGAACGCAGGCCCGATCACGCGCACGTCAAATCGCTTGCCTGAGACCTCGACCGTGTAGCTCTGCTCGACCGGTGGCCCCTCCTCCTCCTCCGCGGCCGCTTCGGCCGGCGCCTCGAACGCCAGCGTTTTCAACCACTTGCGGTCCTCGATCAGGTCACGGCAGGTCTCCGCGTCGCGCCACTGGCGCGTCTGTAGCAGTGCCTGGTGAAACGGGATCAGTGTCTTGAGGCCGCCGATCTCGTACTCGCCGAGCGCGCGCAGCATGCGAGCCGTGGCCTGCTCGCGGTCGACGTCCCAGACGATCAGCTTGGCGACCATCGGGTCGTACATCGGCGTGATCTCGGACCCTGGGCCAACACCCGAATCGACCCGCACCCCGGGCCCGGTCGGCTCGCGATAGGACTCGATCGCACCCGGAGCCGGCGCGAAGTTCTTCGAGGCGTCCTCGGCGTTGATCCTGCACTCGATCGCGTGGCCGCGCAGCTCGAGGTCGCCCTGCGAGATCGACAACGGCTCGCCCGCGGCGACCCGGATCCCCTCCTTGACGATGTCGATGCCGGTCACCATCTCGGTCACGCAGTGCTCGACCTGGACGCGGGTGTTCATCTCGAGGAAGAAGTACTCGGTGCCCTGAAGCAGGCCCTCGATCGTGCCGGCACCGGTGTAGCCGACCGCGGCCGCCGCCTCGGTCGCGATCTTGCCGATCCGGGCTCTCAGCTCCTCGTTGACGGCCGGCGCGGGCGCCTCCTCGATCAGCTTCTGGTGGCGGCGCTGGACCGAGCAGTCGCGCTCGCCGAGATGAATCACGTTGCCGTGCGTGTCGGCCATCACCTGGACCTCCACGTGGCGTGGATCGGGCAGATAGCGCTCGAGGTAGACGGTCGGGTCTGAGAAGAACTTCTCGCCCTCGCGCGCGGCGCCCTCGAACGCGTCCTTCAGCTTGTCCTCGGACTCGGCGACGCGGAAGCCCTTGCCGCCCCCACCGCCGGCCGCCTTGACCGCCACCGGATAGCCGATCGTCTTCTTGATCACCTTGCTGGCGTCCCCCACATTGGCCACCGGCTCGGTCGTGCCAGGCACGATCGGGACGCCCGCGTCTTGCATCAGCTCGCGCGCGCGCGTTTTTGAGCCCATCGCCTCGATCGCCGACGAAGGCGGGCCGATGAACGTCACGCCGTGCTTCTCGAGTGCGGCGGCGAAGGCCGCGTTCTCAGCCAGGAAGCCGTAACCGGGGTGCACCGCTTCGGCGCCGGTGCGGTCGATCACCTCGAGCAGCTTCTCGATGTTCAGATAGCTCTCGGAGGCCGGCCCGGGTCCAAGCAGAAAGGCCTCGTCCGCGCGCTGGACGTGCATAGCGTCGCGGTCGAGCTCGGAGTAGACCGCGACGGTCGCGATCCCGAGCTCCTCGCAGGCGCGTATGACTCGGACAGCGATCTCGCCGCGGTTGGCGATCAGAACCTTCGAGAACATCGGCGGCGCAGGACTTTACCGCCGGACGAGCTGCATCGGCCGGGCGACTAGCTGGCCGCGCAAATCATGCCCGCACCGACCGTATCGCCCGTCGCCTCGTCGATCAGGATGAAACTCCCGGTGGCGCGGTTGGAGGCGTAGGGATCGACGATCAGCGGGGTGCTCGTGCGCAGCCTGACCCTGCCGATCTCGTTGAGGCCGAGCTCGGTGGCCGGTTCGTGGGCAAGCGTGTTGACGTCGACTCGGTGCTCGAGCTGATCGACGACCGCGCGCGCTGCCCGAGTCGTGTGCTTGATCTGATAGCGCGCGCCGGGATGCAACGCGGCATCGGACATCCAGCAGACAATCGCGTCGAGCTCGCGAGCGCTCACCGGAGGGTCGTCGGGCTCGGCGATCATGTCGCCGCGCGAGACGTCGAGCTGATCGGCGAGCCGCAGCGTTACCGACATCGGTGGGAACGCGCTCTCCCGCTCGCCCTCGAACGTCTCGACCGCCTCGATCGTCGTGCGCTGTCCGCTCGGCAGGATGAGCACCTCGTCTCCGGGTCGGACGACGCCGCCGGCCAGCTGCCCGGCGTAGCCGCGGTAGTCGTGATGCTCGGTCGAGTTGGGGCGGATCACCCACTGGACCGGGAAGCGCACCTGGGCCAGATTGCGGTCGGGGGCGATCACGACGTGCTCCAGGTGGTAGAGCAGCGGGGGCCCCTCGTACCAGGCCATCCGCTCCGAGCGATCGACGACATTGTCGCCGTGCAGCGCCGAGATCGGAATGAAGGTCACGTCGGGGATGCCGAGCCTGGCCGACCAATCGGTCAGCTCCTCAACGATCCGGTCGAACACCGCGTCGTCCCAGTCGACTAGGTCCATCTTGTTCACGCCGAAGACCACGTGCGGGATGCGTAGCAGCGAGGCGATGTAGGCGTGCCTGCGGGTCTGCTCTGACACTCCGTTGCGCGCGTCGACAAGCACGATCGAGACATCGGCCGTCGAGGCGCCGGTGACCATGTTGCGGGTGTACTGCTCGTGGCCCGGGGTGTCGGCGATGATGAACTTCCGTCGCGCGGTAGCGAAGTAGCGGTACGCGACATCGATCGTTATCCCCTGCTCGCGCTCGGCGCGCAGGCCGTCGGTCAGAAGCGCGAGGTTGACGTAGCCATCCCCGCGGCGCTCGGAGGTCTCGACGACGTGCTGGAGCTGGTCTTCGAGAATCGCCTTGGAGTCGTGCAGCAGTCGGCCGATCAGCGTCGACTTGCCGTCGTCGACCGAACCCGCTGTCGCAAAGCGCAACAGCTCGCTGGTCCGGGTGCGGGTGAGGTGCCCGTTGCTGGAGGCCGTAGCGGTCATGTCTTGCGACGCCGCTCTTCACGGATGGCGATCCCGATCGCCACGCCTATGCCGATCAGGAGAGCGACCGGCATCAGAAGTAGCCCTCGCGCTTGCGGTCTTCCATCGCTGCTTCGCTGACGCGGTCATCTGCGCGCGTCTCGCCGCGCTCGGTGACTCGAGTCGCTGCGATCTCTGCGACCACCGTCTCGAGCGTCACCGCCTCAGAACGGACCGCGCCCGTGCAGGTCATGTCGCCGACCGTTCGGTAGCGGACCGAGGTCTCGTACGGCTCTTCGCCGTCGATCAGCTCGACGAACGGGCTGAAGGCGTACAGCATCCCGTCGCGCTCGAACACTTGACGGCGGTGCGCGAAGTAGATCGACGGCACCTCGAGCTTCTCGCGCGCGATGTACTGCCACACGTCGAGCTCGGTCCAGTTGGAGAGCGGGAACACGCGCACGTGCTCGCCCCTGCGGATGCGACCGTTGTAGAGGTTCCAGAGCTCGGGACGCTGGCGCTTTGGGTCCCACTGGCCGAAGTCGTCACGGAACGAGAACATCCGCTCCTTGGCCCGGGCGCGCTCCTCGTCGCGGCGCGCGCCCCCGAAGGCGGCATCGAAGCTGTGCTCGGCGATCACGTCGAGCAGAGTCGTCGTCTGGAGCCTGTTGCGGGAAGCCCGCGGCCCGGTCTCCTCGACAACGCGGCCGGCGTCGATCGAGTCCTGGACGTTCGCCACGATCAGCCGCTCGCCCAGCTGTTCGATCAGCCTGTCGCGGAACTCGATTACCTCAGGGAAGTTGTGTCCCGTGTCGACGTGCAGGATCGGGAACGGAAAGCGCCCAGGCCTGAACGCCTTCTCGGCGAGCCGCAGCAGCACGAGCGAGTCCTTGCCGCCTGAGAACAGCAGCACCGGCCGCTCGAACTCTGCCGCCACCTCCCGGAAGACGTGGATCGACTCAGACTCGAGCGCGTCGAGGTGTGCGAGCTCGTAGGCGAGCGGATTCATCCCTCAAGTGTGGATGCCGCACTCGGTCTTGTCGTCGCCGGCCCAGCGGCCGTCGCGGCCTTCTCCCGGCGCCGTGCAAGGAGCGCATCCGATCGAGGCATAGCCGCGATCGTGTAGCGGGTGGTAGGGAAGGTCGTGGCTGTGGATGTAGCGCCACAGATCCTTCTCGCTCCAGTCCGCGAGCGGGTTGACCTTCCAGATCCCACGCTTTTCGTCGCGCTCGAGCTTGGGCGCCGCGGCGCGCGTGGGCGCCTGCTCGCGGCGGATCCCCGTGATCCAAGCGTCGACGTCGCCGAGCGCACGCTCGAGCGCGTCGACCTTCGCTGCGCCGCAGCAGTGGTTGCCGCCGGTCCACGGCGAGCTCGGGTTGGAGGCGTCGTAAACCTCAACGTTGACCCCGAAGCGCTCCTCAAATCGCTTCCAGGTCTCGAGCGTCTCTCCGAACAGCACGCCCGTGTCGATCATGAACACCCGCGCCTCGGGCTCGATCTCGCTCAGCATGTGCACGAGCACCGACTCCTCCTTCTGGAAGGAGCATGCGAGCGTCAGCCGCGGATGGAAGCGCTCGACGGCATAGGCGAGCACCTCTTCGGCGGTCTGAGTTTCGATCAAATCGGGGGCAGCGATGGCCATGACTCTAGACAGCGCACTCGCCTTCGCCGCGGATGACCTCAAACGGCGCGTTCTTGGTCCAGTCGATGAAGTAGTTCATGTTCTCGAGCGTGAACTCCACCGGCATCGCCAGGTCCTTGATCCGGGCCTCGAACTCGGCCGTGCCAACGCGGCCGGCGAACTCGTTGAAATCCTCGCCGTCGCGGCGTTCTGACTCGTAGAACCGTACCCAGCGCTCGACCGCTTCGGGAACGCGTTTGGCGGGCAGGCGTGCCTTCAGGCGCTGGCCGTAGCTGACGTCCCCGCCTTCGTAGGCGCCACCGATGTGCGGAATGTAGGCCGGGATGGTGTGCTCGCCGAGCTTCATCGAGGCACCGTAGAAGCCGATGTTGGCGATGTGGTGCTGCCCGCAACCGTTGGGGCAGCCCGACATCTTGATGTGGATCCGGCGTGTGAGCTCATCGCTCAACTGCATTTGCGCGACGCGCTCGCTGATCGCCTCGTTGAGGCCCATCGAACTCGTGATCCCGAGCTTGCAGGAATCCGTCCCCGGGCACGAGACGACGTCGGTGATCTCATCGGCGCCCGCCTCTCCGAGGCCGAGCTGCGACAGCCGCTGGAAGACCTCGTAGAGCGCCTCATCGCGGACCCAGCGCAGCACGAGGTTCTGGTGGACGGTGGTACGGGCATAGCCGCCGGTGAACTCGCGCATGATCTGCGCGAGCCCGCGGAACTGATCCGGCGTCAGATCGCCGCGAGTGATCTTGACCTCGACGGTCGAGAAGCCCTGCTGGCGTTGCGGCCGGACGTTGGACTCCAGGAAGTGGTCGAACTCCTTGAGGTCGCCGTTCGGCGTCGCGGGCGCCGGCGGCTTGGCCGGAGCATTCGCCTGCTCGTCGTCCTCGAAACAGCAACGGCTCGATCGAGAAGTCGCGCTCTGAGACCCAGGCGCCCCTGGAGCTCCTCCTCGACCAGCTCACGGAACTCGTCGATCCCGATCTTGTCGATCAGCACCTTGATCCGGGCGCGGGCGCGGTTGACGCGCAGCCACTCCTGGCGGTCGAAGATCCGCAAGACGGCCTCGGTCACCTTGAGGTAGTCGCCGTTGTCGAGCTCGACGAACTCGTAGAGCGTCGGAGCAAGTCGCGGCATGATCGATGTGCCGCCGCCGACGACCACCTCGACCCCGCGCACGCCGTCGTCGTTCACACGGGGCAGGAACGCGATGTCGTGGATCTTCGTGATCGCGTTGTCATCGTCAGTCGCGGCAAAAGCTGTCTTGAACTTGCGCGGCATCGACTGGGCCGTGGGGTGGCGCACGAAGTAGCGCACGTATGCACCCGCATACGGCGTGATGTCGAACAGCTCGCCCTCGAGCGTGCCCGCGCGCGGGTCGCCGGTCACGTTGCGCATCGTGTTGCCGCAGCCTTCGCGGCTCGAAAGACCGGTATCTCCGAGGTCGCGGATCAGCTTGGCGGCATCGGGGAGCGGGACGTGGTGCATCTGGATGTTCTGCCGCGTCGTGATATGGCCCTTCCTGAGCGGCACGTAACTCTCGATGCCAGCGGCGAACGCATCGAGCTGGTCGGGGGTGACCCCGCCGAGCGGCAGCTTGACGCGGATCATCTGGACGTCGGGCTGGCGCTGGCCGTAGATGCCCTGCTTAAGGCGAAACTTGATGAACGTGTCTTCCTCGACGCCACCCTGTAGGTAGCGGGTCGACTCGGTGTCGAAGTCGTCGAACTCGCGCTCGAGGATCGGGATGATGTGACCGGGGACGTCCTTCAGGACCTCAGGCGTGTCCAGCGATCCCTCGCGTGCTCGAAGCCATCCCGGCGGCCCGCTCGGGGTCCGGTCCGACTCGATCGCGTCCTCGGTCTGGCGGTTCTCCAGCGACGCCGGCTCCATCGCGTAAATGTAGCAAAGGCAATCCGGTTAACAGGATTTACACCCGGGCGCGATGCCCGGGGCCGCGGCGACCTGAGGGGTAGGCCACCGCGGCCGCCGGCGCGCGTCAGCCCTGAGCGTGCGCAGGACCGGCACGAGCAATGGGGGCAATGTCGTACCGGCGAGCGCCCGCGATGAGGCGAGCGCGTCTACGGGGCCACGCTCGTGGTCCCGGAAGCCTATGGGAGATGTGAAGCCGGCCGTGGCGCCCCATTTGATTGCCCAGGACGACCGTCGCAGATCGGCCGTGCGCTGTCAAGCCCAGGGCAGCGGTGGCTCGGGCGCACGTGCGACCCCCTCGTGCAGGGCCGCTTCGAGCCACGGGTTCCGCGCGGGCTCTTCCGGCGCGGGCGGTGGTGCGGTCTCGCGCATGAAGCGCTCGAGCGCCGCGACGAGCGCCGCAGCCTCTTCGGGCGACGCGTCCGGCGCCACGATGCTCAATTTGGGGCGGCGATTTACCACAGCGCCGAGGGTATCGTGGCTCGGATGCCAGAAGTGCCTGTACTGGACCGCGACGCCGTTCTCGGAGCCGTTTCACCGGTCGACGCAATCGAGCGCGTGGGCGACGGCCTCATCCGTTTTCATCGCGGCGACTGGACGATGCCCCCGAAGCTCTACCTGGACGCCGCGCCGTACGGGGACTTTCGCGCGATGCCCGCCAGCGGAGACGGTCTGGCGCTGCTCAAGTGGGTGACCTCGTTCCCGGGTAACCCGGCGCGCGGGCTACAGACCGTCAACGGGGTCGTGTGTCTGTCGGATGCGTCGACGGGCGGACTGCTCATGCTGCTTGACGCACCTTCGGTGACCGCTCTGCGCACCGGCGCGGTGGCTGCCGTCGCGACGCGAGCGCTCGCGCCGTCCGGATCCGCATCCGTCGGCGTCATCGGCTGCGGCCTCAACGGCGCGTGGGTCGCGCGCTGCCTCGCGGCGGCCGGCTACGGGCCGGGCGTCTGCTCCGATCCGCGCGCAGATGTCGCACTGGCGCTGGCCGAGGAGCTGGGCTGGAGCGCTGGCTCGCGGGAGGAGGCGCTGCAATGTGACGTCGTGTGCTGCATCACGCCGGGGGCGTCGCTCGTCGTAGACGCGGGCGATCTACGGCCCGGTCTGCACCTGAACATGCTCGGCGCCGACGGATCCGGCAAAGCCGAGGCGTCGGTGGGCGCCGTCGCGTCGTGCGCGCTGTTCTGCGATGAATGGGAGCAGGCTTCGCACGGCGGCGAGCTGACGGCCGCGGTACAGGCAGGCCTCGTCGTTCGCGATCAGGTCACCGAGCTCGGCGCAGTGCTCGCCGGCGACGCGACCGGGCGGGCGGGTCCCGAGGCGGTGACGCTGTTCGACTCGACCGGCCTGGCGGTCCAGGACCTGGCGATCGCGTCCGCGGCGCTCGACGCGTGGCGGGCGGGAAGGGTCAAAGCGCAGATGGTGGAGCTCTAGAGCTTGCGCCTCGGGGCCGCCATGATGGTGATCGGGGCGCTCGCGGTGATAGCGCCGAGCGCGTCGGCGTGGGTCGTACGGGAGCCCGACGGGCATCTGGTCAGCGTCGCGCTGACCAGCGGGTCCAACCCGGCGTCGATTCCAGGATCGATCGCCGCGCAGCGCGGCACGAATGCAGTTGGGCTCGCCGGTGCATCGAGCACCGGCCCCCTCCTCTACGGCGGCGGCCCGGTCCTCCACTCCGTGGCCCCGTACCTGATCTTCTGGACCGGCGGCGAGTCGATCCAGCCCACAACCGAGCTTCTGCTCGCTCGGTACTTCGCGGATGCGGCGGCCGACAGCGGAAAGGCCACCAACGTCTATGCCGTCGCCCGCCAGTTCTACGACGCAACCGGTTTCGCCGACTACAGGCAGACGTTCGGGCCGGCCCAGGTCCTGACCGACACGAACCCGTTTCCGCCGCGAGACACCGCCGACTGCCCTCCGTCGCGGTGCCGACCTATCCGACCTGCGTCACCGACGGCCAGATTCAGGCAGAGCTCGCGAGTTTCGTCGGCTCGAGCCATCCGACGGGCATCGGCCCCAACGCCCCGGTCTACTTCGTGGTCACGCCGCCCGACGTCAATGTGTGCCTGATGGCAACTGTCTGTAACAGCACCGCCGACCCCGACGGTATCTGTGCCTATCACGCACCGGCGTTCATCGGCGCAACCGAGATTCTGTATGCGTCGATTCCGCTGTTCTTCGATGGCCTCAGCCCTGAGCAGAGGCCGAAGCGCTGCCAGGCCGACGGAAACCCCATCGTCCAGCAGCCGAACGGCGACCCCGCAGATGTGGCGATCAAGTACATGAGCCACGAGTTCAGTGAGACGATCACTGACCCCCTGCTCAACGCCTGGGTCGATGGCGCCGGGGCCGAGGACGGAGATAAATGCAACAGCGTCACGGACAACGCAAACGCGTTCTTACCGACCCTGGGGGGCAGCCCATCGGGAACGCTTTTCAACCAGCTGATCAACGGAGAGGAGTACTACACCCAGGGCGAGTGGTCCAACGGGCTCGGCAATTGCGCGATGGAGCCTCCGGCCGCGGCCATGACGGCGGGCGTCAGCGGACCTGCCGTGGCGGCTCTCGACAGACCCGCCACGTTCAACCCATCCGGCACTAGCTCGAACGGCTACTCGAGCGTCACCGTCGACTTTGGCGACGGCAGGCGCGAGCTTCGATTCCTCCGGCTCGGGCACGACGCCCACGGTGCACACCTACACGCAGGAGGGCAGCTACACCGTCGGGCTCACCGCCGTTGACACGACCGGCGACCTTGTCCGCGCTTCGACGAACGTGGTCGTCCGCGCGGCCCCCAATCCGGCGTTCTCGGTCGCGCCACGCAAAGTGGCCACCGGGGTCCGGGTGAGATTCAGGAGCACTTCGAGCGACCCGGACTCGGGCGTCCGAATCGTGTCCACCCGGTTCACGTTCGGCGACGGCAGAGCTGCCGCCGGCGCGAAGGCCGCTCACGTCTACTCGAGGCCCGGCACCTACACCGTGACGCTCGCGGTCGTCAACAGCCTCGGGCTGATCTCGACAACAACACACAGGATCAAGATCGTGCGGGCGAAGATCACAAAGGTGAGGTTCGACTCAACCGACTCCGAGCTCGCCGTGACCGTCAATGCCCCGGGCAGGCTGATCGGCGTCGGCCTCACGAAGAAGGCCAAGGAGGCGGGCACCTACAAGCTCACGCTCACCGGCGGGCAGTTGGCAACGCTGGCCGGCAGCGGTCAGGTCCATATCACGATCAAGTTCAAGCCGGCGGCCGGCAAGATGGTCACGAAGACCGTGACCATCTAGACAGTGCCTACAGCGGGATGTTGCCGTGCTTGCGCTTCGGGCCCGGCTCGCGTTTGGTCTGGAGTGTCTCGAGCGCGGTGATGATCTTTGGCCGCGTCTCGTGCGGAATGATCACGTCGTCGATGTAGCCGCGCTCGGCGGCAGCGAACGGGTTGGCGAAGTGGGCCTTGTAGTCGTTGATCAGCTTCTGGCGACGGGTATCGGGCGTTGGTGAGGCCTCGAGATCGCGGCGGTAGATGATGTTCACCGCGCCGTCGGGACCCATGACCGCGACCTCGGCCGTCGGCCACGCGAAGTTGAAGTCGGCCAGCATGTGCTTTGAGGCCATGACGTCGTACGCGCCGCCGTACGCCTTGCGCGTGATGATCGTGATCTTGGGGACGGTTGCCTCGGTGTAGGCGTAGAGAAGCTTGGCTCCGTGGCGGATGATCCCGCCCCATTCCTGGTTGGTCCCGGGAAGAAAGCCCGGGACATCCGTGAAGGTGATCAGCGGAATGTTGAACGCGTCGCAGGTACGGACGAAGCGGGCGGCCTTGGTCGAGGAGTCGATGTCGAGCACCCCGGCCAGTTGTGCCGGCTGGTTACCGACGACTCCGACCGAGTAGCCGTTCAGCCGCGCGAAGCCGCAGATGATGTTGCGCGCGTAGTGCTCGTGGACCTCGTAGAACTCACCGTCGTCGACGATCAGCCTGACGACCTCGCGCATGTCGTAGGGCTTGTTGGGGTTGTCGGGAACGACGTGGTCGAGTTCGGGATCCTGGCGCAGCGGATCGTCGGTCGGCTGAACTCGGGGCGGCGTCTCGAGATTGTTCTGGGGCAGGAACGACAGCAGGTAACGGGTGTCCTCCAAGCAGTGGTCCTCGTCATCGCACGCGAAGTGCGCGACGCCCGACTTGGAGTTATGCGACATCGCCCCGCCGAGGTCCTCGAACCCGACCTCCTCGCCCGTCACCGCCTTGATCACATCGGGGCCGGTGATGAACATGTGGGAGGTCTCCTTGACCATGAAGACGAAGTCCGTGATCGCCGGGGAGTAGACCGCGCCGCCCGCGCACGGCCCCATGATCAGGCTGATCTGGGGGATCACCCCCGAGCACTTGACGTTGCGCACGAACACATCGCCGTAGGCGCCCAGCGACACGACCCCCTCCTGGATCCGCGCGCCGCCGGAGTCGTTGATGCCGATCACCGGACAGCCGATCCGCGCGGCCAAGTCCATGATCTTGCACATCTTCTCGCCCATGACCTCGCCGAGCGAGCCGCCGAAGACGGTGAAATCCTGGCTGAAGACGCACACCCGGCGACCGTCGATCGTCCCGTGCCCGGTGACGACGGCGTCGCCCCACGGCCGGTTCTTCTGCATCTCGAATTCGTAGGTCCGGTGGCGGACGAAGGTGTCGAGCTCCTGGAATGAGCCGGGGTCGAGCAGCTTCTCGACGCGCTCGCGGGCGGTGTACTTGCCCCGCTCGTGCTGCTTGGCGACAGCCGACTCCGACCCGGCGTGGACGGCCTCGTCGCGGATCTCCTGGAGTTGGGAGAGCTTCTCCTCGTAGGTCTCGGGGGCCTTGTCGCGCATCGGGGCAGCGAGTGTATCCGCGAGCAGCGCGCGGACGAGTTGGTCGCTAGGGGGTGTCGCACAAACCGGGCGGATTGTGCAAACGTGATAACTGAGTGTGAGGTAGGCCCCCCCTCGCGGCGGCCTGAAGGCAGACCTTGCAGGCAACACTGCGGGCGCGAATGCGAGCGCTGTCCGCGGCGGGGGCTAAGCGCTGTCCGCGAGCGGGGTGTGGGACGCGGACACCAATAGTTGTCGTTCTCGTCCCACAGCTCATACACCGCCCCGGGCGACCCCGCGAAGGTCCGTCATCAACTTTGCAGAACCGACGGCCGACTCGTCCGGTTTACGCAACAGGCTCTAGGCCCGCGAAAACGGCCGATGGTGAGCCTGGCCGAGGCTGTCGAGCGCCGCTGAGAGGGGGTCCGGTTCGAGTGGCGGCAACTCGGGTTCGGTGGGCGGCTGCGGCGCGACCGCCGCGCGTTCGAGGGGCTCGGGTGGCGGGGGCGGTGTGACCGGATCGGGCGCTGGCGCGGGGGGCGGCGCAAACCAGCGCCTGATCCGGAGGAGCAGCCCGTCCCTCGGGGGCTCGGGTGGGGCTGCCGGTGGGGGCTCGGATGGGGCCATCTCTTCGGGTTCGGGGTCAGGGGTCGCTACCTGGACCGGCTCAGGCGGGTCGGGGGCGGCGATGGGCTCGGGCTCGATGTCCTCGGCCGCTTCGGTTCGCGCTGTCAACGTCACTCTCGTTCCCCACCCAGACGGCTCGAGCGTCACCGTGCCGCTTGCGCTCTCGCCCTCCCAGGCGACGGTGCGCTCGGGCTCGAGTCGCGTGATCTTGATCTCTCCAAACTCGCCCAGATGGCGGGCAAGGGAGTGGGCGTCGCTGCATTCGGTCCACAGCTCGGGTGGGGACTTGAGCAGCGTTCGGCTCGCCTGATATTCGGACATGGTCCGGTGTTTCGCGCGGCTCGCTGCGACTCCTTCTAGGCGAGCGATGCGGGAAGATCCATGCATGGAGACGACGCGACTCGGCTCAGCCGGACCCGAGGTGTCGCGCCTGGGCCTGGGTTGCATGGGCCTATCGGGCACCTACGGCCCGACAGACCGCACCGAGAGCATCGCGACGATCCACGCCGCGCTCGACGCCGGGATCATCCTGCTCGACAGCGGCGATTTCTACGGGATGGGGCACAACGAGATGCTTATCGCCGAGGCGCTCGAGGGTCGCAACCGCGACGAAGTCCTGCTCAGCGTCAAGTTCGGAGGCCAGCGCGGACCAGGCGGGGAATTTCTCGGGTTCGACGCCCGGCCGGCCGCGGTCAAGAATTCGCTCGCCTACTCGCTCCAGCGCCTACGGACCGATTACGTGGACATCTACCGGCCCGCGAGGCTCGACCCAAACGTCCCGGTCGAGGAAACCGTCGGTGCGATCGCCGACATGGTCCAGGCGGGCTACGTCCGCCACATTGGGCTAAGCGAGGTTGGAGCTGAGACGATCCGGCGCGCCGCAGCCGTCCACGCCATCTCCGATCTCCAGATCGAGTATTCGTTGCTGTCGCGCAGTGTCGAACAGACGGTGCTGCCCGCCTGCCGGGAGCTCGGGATAGCGATCACGGCCTATGGCGTGCTCTCGCGCGGCCTGATCGGGGGCGGGTATGCCGGCGAACGCGTCGGGCCGACGGACATCCGCGGGCGCTTCCCTCGCTTCCAGGGCGAAAACCTCGAGCACAACCTGGAGCTCGTGGCCCGGCTCGAGGAGGTAGCTCAGGCGCACGGAGCGACGGTCGCCCAGATCGCGATCGCCTGGGTGTTGGCGCGCGGCGAGGACATCGTTCCGCTGATCGGTGCCCGGCGGCGCGACCAAGTGGTCGATGCTCTGGGCGCGCTGCAGCTGGAGGTTGACGAGGCCGAGATCGAGCGAGCGTTCCCCGCCGAGGGCGTAGTCGGCGACCGCTACAACGCCGAGGCGATGGCCGGCTTGGACAGCGAGCGGTCGTGATCGTTGAATCGGGCGGCGGGCGCGAGCTATGCGTCGAGGTCGCCGGCGACGAGCGTGGCGGCACGGTGCTCGTCTGCGGGGGAACGCCGAACTCGCGTCGGCTCTACAAGCGGTGGGTGGACGATGCGGAGCGCCGTGGGCTCAGGCTCGTCGGGTACGACCGACCCGGATATGGCGGCTCGACCGCCCACCCTGGACGCACCGTGGCGGACGGCGCCGATGAGGTGCGCGCGATCGCCGGCGCGCTCGGAGCCGAGCGCCTCGTTGTGTGGGGTTTCTCGGGCGGGGGGCCGTACGCGCTCGCATGCGCCGCGCTGCTGCCCGAGCTCGTGGCGGCGGCAGGGGTGGTGTGCTCCGTCGCGCCCTGGGGCGCTCCCGACCTCGATTACTTCACGGGCATGGGGGAGGACAACGTCGAGGGCATCCAGCTGATGCTGCGAGACCCCGATGCCGCGCGGGAGAAGTGCGCCAAGGATCGCGACGAAATGCTCGGCGTGACCGCTGAGGGCGTCATCGAGGCCTTGGAGAGCCTGCTTTCGCCCGTCGATGCCGCCGTGCTCCAAGGCGACTTTGCGGCCTACTTCGCGGAGTCGATGCACGCCGGGCTGGAACCCGGCCACGAGGGCTGGCACGAGGACGACGTCGCGCACATGGCTCCGTGGGGGTTCGAGATCGAGTCGGTCAAGGTCCCGGTCAAGGTCTGGCACGGACGCCAGGACCGCTTTGTGCCCTTCCAGCACGGCGAGTGGCTCGCGCAGCACGTTCCGGGCGCAGAGGCAGCGTTGAGCGACGCCGACGGCCACCTGACGCTCCTGATCGACAAGGTGGCCGACATCCAGGGCTGGCTGGCGGGCTACCTCGCCTAACGCTCCTCGGCGACCACGATCACCCCGCTCGGGGCGTCGAGCAGATCGACGGTGCGGCGGGCCGCCTCGTCGATATGGATCCGCGGCTTGGGAACCCGCCGACCGGTTTCGGAGAAGGTTTCAGGCCCGTAGAACCATCCGTACTCGAGTACGACGCCACCGAAGTCGAGCACCAGCTTCTCGTGCTCGGCGAGCGCGCGGCGGGCGCCCGGTGGCTTGAAAGCGATGCTTTGGGCAATGAAACGCCCGGCATCCGCCGCCCGCGCGGCGGCGATCAGGTTGCGAGTGCCTTCGGTCCGAATGCGGTTGTTGCGCTTGCGGTGGAGCGCGAGGCGCTTGAGGTCGTCCGGGAGGTCCGTGAGCTGGTGCATCACCAGATCCGCGTTGAACGACCGCACGGCGTCGCTTAGGGCGCTGGGGTCATAGACATCGCACACGACCGGATCGGCGCCGAGCTCCCGGAGGCCATCTGCCTTATCGGGCGAGCGCGTCATGCCGGCGACCTGGTGGCCGGCCTCGACCAGCAGCGGAATCAAGCGGACCCCGATCACCCCGCTAGCGCCGGCGAGGAAGATGCGCATCAGAACGTCGGCTGATACTCGCCGAACACGTCGCGCATCGCGCCGCAGACCTCGCCCATCGAGCAGCGGTCCTTCAGCGCCTGGCGCAACACCGGCAGGAGATTGTCCGTGCCCTCGGCGGCGGAACGGATCTCGCCGAGTCGCTGCTCGACCAGCGCGGCGTCCCGATCTGCCTTGAAGGCCTTGAGCCGCTCGACCTGCTGGCGCTCGGACTCGGGGTCCACGCGCAGGATGTCCGGCACCTCGACGTCCTTGTCCTCGACGAACTTGTTGACGCCGACCACGACGTCTTGGCCGATCCGGTAGCGCTCGTGGTAGCCGAATGCGGACTCCTCGATCTCCTTCTTGATGAAGTCGATCGCGTTGACAGAGCCGCCAAGCTCATCCACCTTGGCGATCAGCTCGGATGCCCGCGTCTCGATCTCATCGGTAAGCGCCTCGACGAAGTAGGAGCCCGCGAACGGATCGACCGTGTCCGCCGCGCCCGATTCGTACCCGATGATCTGCTGCGTACGCAGCGCGATCTTCGCGGCGCGCTCGGTGGGGAGCGCGAGCGCCTCATCGAAGCCGTTGGTGTGCAGCGACTGGGTGCCACCGCAAACGGCCGCGAACCCCTGGAGCGCGACCCGGACGATGTTGTTCTCGGGCTGCTGGGCGGTCAGCGTCACGCCGCCGGTCTGGGTGTGGAACCGCAGGCGCCACGAGCGCTCGTCCTTGGCGCCGAAGCGCTCTCGCATGATCTGGGACCACATCTTGCGGGCCGCGCGGAACTTCGCGACCTCCTGGAAGACGTTGTTGTGACCGTTGAAGAAGAACGCCAGTCGAGGCGCGAACTTGTCGATCTCGAGCCCGGCGTCGAGCGCAGCCTGCACGTAGGCGATCCCGTTGGCGAGCGTGAAGGCCACCTCCTGGACGGCAGAGCAGCCCTTCTCGCGGAAGTGATAGCCCGAGATCGAGATCGTGTTCCACTTCGGGACACGCTCGTTGCAGTACGCGAACAGGTCCGTCGTCAGCCTGATGGCCCCCTCGGGCGGGTAGATGAAGTTCCCGCGCGCGATGTACTCCTTGAGGATGTCGTTCTGCGTAGTGCCGCGCAGCTTGTCTGCCGGCACCCCCTGCTCCTCGCCGACCAGCTCGTAGAGGAGGAGCAGCACGGATGCGGGCGCATTGATCGTCATCGAGGTCGAGACCTGGTCGAGCGGGATCTGGTCGAACGCGGTGCGCATGTCCTCGATCGTGTCGATCGCGACGCCGGTCCGGCCGACCTCGCCCAGACAGCGCGGATCGTCGGAGTCGAGCCCGAGCTGGGTGGGGAGATCGAATGCCATCGAGAGACCGGTCGATCCGTGCTCGAGCAGGTAGCGATAGCGCTCGTTTGACTCCTTGGCGCTCGCGTAGCCCGCGTACTGGCGCATGGTCCACAGCTGGCCGCGATACATGTCGGGGTGGATGCCGCGCGTGAACGGGTATTCGCCGGGCTCGCCGAGCCGTCCGGGAAGCTCTGCCGGAAGCTGTTCCTCGGTGTAAAGCCGCTCGACCTCGATCCCGGAGTCGGTGAACCGGCGTTCGTCGTCGGCGCCGACGATTGGCGCGACCGTGCGGTGCTCGGGGGTGGTGGCCATTTCAGGAGGGTACCCCTGACCCGTTCGCGACGCGCGACTAAGTGCGCGATCTAGCGGCGCGCCGTCGCAGGTTGCGCGGTTACTCGGTCTATGCCCGACGAAGTGCGCGAAGTCGACTTGGCGCGTGGTGATGTGCAGGGAAACTCGGGCCCCAGCCGCCTGCCGAGCCCGCTCAGTGGTTCAGCACGAGCCTGAGCGCGATCAGGAGCCCGCCGAGCGTCGCCCCGACCGCCGTCTGGGCCAGCGTCTCGCGCGGTGAGAGGCGGGCGCGCAGGGCGGCGGTCAGCTCGATCGCGACGATCACGGCGACGTTGACCCACACCGCGGCGACCGCCGCGTCCGTGACGCCGCCACCAGCCGCCCACCACACGAGCACCACCACAAGCGGGATCGCTCCTCCAGCGAGTACTGGGGCGGTCCGGAGCAGGGCGCGGCCGAGCGCCGCCGGGGTCACGAGCGTCGCACTCTTGCAGTCGGCGCCCCAGCAGTCCCGCGTACGCATGCGCAAGCCAGTAGGCGACCAGCGCGAGCGCAACCGAGCCGACCACCTCGGGATAGCCGGTCTTCACCCGGGTCTCGGCCGCGAGCAGTGCCCCGATCGTGATCGACCCGTAGACGAGGCCGGCTGCGTTCACAGCACCTTCGAGAGGAAGGCCTTGGTGCGCTCTTCGCGTGGGTTCGCGAGCACCTGTTCCGGGCGCCCGGACTCGACGATCACGCCCCCGTCCATGAACACGACCTCGTCTGCGACCTCGCGCGCGAAGCCCATCTCGTGCGTCACGACGATCATCGTCATCCCATCGCGCGCGAGCTGGCGCATCGCGTCGAGCACGTCGCCGACGAGCTCCGGGTCGAGCGCTGAGGTCGGCTCGTCGAACAGCATCAGCTTCGGCTGCATCGCGAGCGCGCGCGCGATTGCCACGCGCTGCTGCTGGCCCCCGGAGAGCGCGACCGGATAGGTGTCGAGCTTGTCCTCCAGGCCGACGCGGGCGAGCAGCTCGCGCGCGCGCTGGCGGGCCTGCGCGCGGGAGACCTTCGCGACCCTGATTCGGCGAGAGCGCAACGTTCTCAAGCGCGGTCATGTGCGGGAAGAGGTGGAAGTGCTGGAAGACCATCCCGATCTCGGCCCGCTTGCGGGCCACGTCACGCTCGTGGAGCTCGTGGAGCTTGCCGCCGGCCTCGCGGTAGCCGACGAGCTCACCGTCGACCGACAGCCGACCGGCGTTGATCTTCTCGAGGTGGTTGATGCAACGCAGAAAGGTCGACTTGCCCGAGCCGCTCGGCCCCAGCATCACGAGCACCTGTCCCGGCTGAACCTCGAGATCGATGCCCTTGAGCACTTCGAGGCGCCCGAAGCGCTTGTGGACGCCCTGGGCTTTGACCATCGCTCTCATCGCGCGACCCCGCTTCGGAGGCCGAGCCATCGCGCACGCATCGTCGCCCGCTCGGCGCGGGTGAACCCACGCCCGTAGCGGCGCTCGATGAAGTACTGGCCGACGTACAGCACGCTAGTCAACGCCAGGTACCAGATACTGATCACGATCAGAAGCGGGATGACCTTGTAGTTGACGTCGTAGATCGTCTGGGCAGCGAACGCGAGCTCGGCGTACGCGGCGACGCTGAGCAATGAGGTGTTCTTGAGCATCGAGATCGTCTCGTTGCCGGTCGGCGGGATGATCACCCGCATCGCTTGAGGCAGCACGATCAGTCGCATGATCTGAAGGCGCGTTCATCCCCAACGACTGCGCCGCGTGGGTCTGGCCTTCGTCGACCGAGATGATCCCGGCGCGGACGATCTCGGCCATGTAGGCGCCCTCGTTTAACCCGAGGCCGAGCAGCGCCGTGACCAGCGGAGTGACGATCGAATTGGCGTGCGCGTGGACGAAGACCGGCCCGATGAACGGGATCCCGAGCGAGATCGTCGGGAATAGCGCGGCGATGTGTGTACCAAAACAGAATCTGGACGAGCAGGGGCGTCCCGCGGAAGAACCACACGTAGAACCAGCTCGAGCCGGACACGACCGGGTTCGGTGACATGCGCATGACGGCCGCGATGACTCCGAGCAGGATTCCGACCGCCTGACACAAGACCGTCAGGTAGATCGTCGCCCAGACCCCGTGGAGAATCGTCGAGTTGAACAGGTAGTGACCGACCCAGTGCCACTGAAAGCCCGAGTTGGGGACGTGCTTGCTGCCGGCGCCGCTTACAACCGACCGGACGATCGCGGCGACGAACAGCAGCACGATCGCCGCGGCGATCCAGCGCCCCGGACGGCGGACCGGGACGGCCTCGATTTCCTCGGGCCGCCCCGTCCGCTCTTCAGTCAGCTCGGAGGCATCCACCTCTGAGCCCCAGTTTGACGTCTAACTCGTGGCGCCGTTGATCTTGACCTGAGAGGCCGGGATCTCGATCCCCTGCAGGCCCCAGTGGGCGAAGATGCTCGCGTAGGTGCCGTTGCTCTCGAGGACCTTCAGCGCGGCCAGGACCGCGGGAGCCAGTCCGGGCGTCTTCGGGATCGCGAGCCCGTACGGCGAGGGAGCGTAGGCAGCGCCGACGAGCTTGAACAGCCCGCCAGACTGCTTGACCTGATACGCCGCGACCGGCGTGTCGGCGAAGCCGAGCTGCGCCCGGCCGCTCGAGACGGCAAGGTTGGCTTCGGTCTGGGTGTTGAACACGAGCACCTTTACGGCCCGCCTTGCTCGCCTTTGTGCACTTGCCGCTCTGGGTCTTGGCGTCGCCCTCCTCGGTCGTTCCGCTCTCGACCGAGACCGTCATCGCCGCAGATGTCGGCGATCGTGGAAATCGACGCACCGCCGTTGGTCTTTGTGTAGAACGACTCGCCGACATTCGCGTAGTCGACGAAGTCGACGGTCTTCTCGCGCGCCTTGGTATCGGTGAACGACGAGGCGCCCATGTCGAAGCGACCCGACGCAAGGCCCGGGATGATCGTCGCGAAGGTGGCGTTCTGACGACAGTGACCTTGAGTCCCATCGCCTGACCGAGCGCCTTGCTCAGGTCGGCGTCCATTCCAACCACCTGTCCGCCCTGGATGAACTCGTCCGGCGCGTAGCTCGCATCGGCGGCGACCGTGATCGAGCCCTTGGATTTGATCGACGCCGGCACGAGCTTCGCGACCGCTGCATTCGCCGCCGGGGCCGGGGTCGTCGGGGTGCTCGACGAGGTTGAGGTTGTCTTGTTGCTGCTACCGCAGGCGGTCGCCCCCACAAGGGATGTCAGAGCGAGCGCTACTCCAATCCACTTCCGCATTCAGTACTCCTCCTGAGACGTTTTGCGCAGGATATGGGCGGGCGGCGCTGGAGGTCGGGAGGGTTAACGTAGCCTTCACCGTATGCACGTCAGGGTGCGTCTGTTCGCCGGACTTCGCGAACGCGCGGGTGCGGATGAGATCGAGATCGACCTGCCGGAGGGTGCAGTCGTCGCGGACGCACTCGAACGGATGCGGTCTCTGACCGACGGTCTGCACGTCGTGATGGCTGTCAACCAGGAGTACGCCGAGTCCGACACACCGCTCCAGGCCGGCGACCGACTCGCGCTGATCCCGCCCGTCTCCGGCGGCTCGGTCGGCACCGCTCACGTCCGCGTCACGGGCGATCCCCTGTCGCCCGACGCCATGCGCGAGCGAGTCCGGGACCCACGTGCCGGCGCGGTTGTCACTTTCGAAGGAGTCACCCGCGAGGTCTCGGAGCTCGAATACGAGGCGTACGCCGAGATGGCAGAGCGCCAGATCGCTTCGATCGTCTCGGACGCGATCGAGCGCCACGATCTGTGTGCGGCGGCGGCCGAGCATCGGGTCGGCACCGTGCCGCTGTCGGAACCGTCGGTCGTGGTCGCGGTCTCGGCTCCCCACCGCTCCGAGGCGTTCATGGGCGCACGCGAGATCATCGACGAGATCAAGGCGCAGGCACCGATTTGGAAGAAGGAGGCGGGCGAGTGGGTGAGGGGAACGCCGCCGGCCTGAGCGAGCTACCGGCCGTTCATGAGCTGGCCGCCTCGCTCGACGCCCCGCACGCGCTCGCGGTTGCGGCCGCGCGGCGGGCGATCGATGAGGCTCGGGGCGAGCTGCTTGCCGGACGCGAGCCCGGAGACCCCGCGCAGCGGGCACGGGCGGTGCTCGCCGAACTGGAGCGGCCCTCGCTACGCCGCGTCGTGAACGCGACCGGAGTGATCATCCACACCAATCTGGGACGGGCACCGCTGCCGGCGGCCGCGCGTCAAGCCGTGGCGCTTGTGGCGGAGGGGTACTCCAACCTCGAGCTCGACCTCGACAGCGGCGGGCGCGGCCAGCGTCACGCTCATGTCGAGGGCCTGCTGCGCGAGCTGACCGGCGCCGAGGCGGCTCTCGTGGTCAACAATGGCGCGGCTGCGGTGCTGCTGGCGACGGCTGCGCTGGCGGGACAGGGCATGGCGGTCGTTGTCTCGCGCGGACAGCTGGTCGAGATCGGCGGCGGCTTCCGGATCCCGGAGGTCATCGCCCAATCCGGGTCCGAGCTCGTTGAGGTCGGAACCACCAACCGCACCGAGCTCGAGGACTATGCGCGCGCGGTGGAGGCCCTCGGCGAGCGCGCCGGCGCCGTCCTGCGCGTCCACCAATCGAACTTCAGGACGCTTGGGTTCGTCTCCGAGGTCGCGGTCGAACCGCTCTGCGAGCTCGGCGTGCCGGTGATCGACGACGTCGGCTCGGGCGCGCTGGAGGACTTCGAGGACGAGCCCACGCTGCGTCGCTCGGTCGCAGCGGGTGCGACGCTCGTTTGCTGCTCGGGCGACAAGCTGCTCGGAGGCCCTCAGGCGGGCCTGCTGGTCGGGCGGCGCGAGGCCATCGAAACGGCGCGGCGGCACCCGCTCGCGCGCGCCGCGCGGATCGACAAGCTCTCGCTCGCGGCGCTCGAGGCGACTCTACGGCTGTACCGCGACCCAGAGCGCGCCCGCCGTGAGATCCCAGTTCTGGCGATGCGATCGGCGACCGAGGAGGAGCTCGCCGCGCGCGCGGAGCGGATCGCCGTCGTGCCGCAGGCGAGCATCGTGCGCGGGGTCGCGAAGATCGGCGGCGGCGCGCTGCCGCTGCTCGAGCTCGAGGGCCCGGTGGTCGCGGTGCCCGTCGAATGGGCGCTGCCGCTCCGGCTGCGTGAGCCTCCGGTCCTCGGACGGATCCACGAGGGGCGGTTGCTGCTCGACCCGCGGACGCTGACCGACACCGAGGCCGACGAGGTCGCCCAGGCGCTGGGCTCACTGTGAGCCCTCCACTCACGCTCGGGACAGCCGGCCATATCGATCACGGCAAGACCGCGCTGATCGGAGCGCTGACGGGTATCGACACCGACCGCCTGCCCGAAGAGCACGCGCGTGGGATCTCGATCGAGCTCGGTTACGCACGCCTCGAGCTGCCCTCGAGCCGCAGCCTGTCGGTGATCGACGTGCCGGGGCACGAGCGTTTCGTGCGCACGATGGTCGCCGGCGCGACCGGAATCGATCTGTATTTGATGACGATTGCCAGCGACGACGGCGTGATGCCGCAGACGCGTGAGCACGCGACCGTTCTGCGCGCGCTTGGCGTGGAGGACGGCGTCGTAGCGATCACGAAGGCCGACATCGCGGACCCGGACCGCGCGGCGCAAGCCGCCCGCGAGCTGCTGCCGAGTGCCGCCGCGATCTTGCCGGTCTCTGCCCGCACGGGCGCGGGGTTGGATGAGCTGCGCGCCGCACTCGACCGTGTGGCAGCCGAGCTCCCGGGGCGCGCGTCAGCAGAGGGGCCCACACGTCTGCATGTAGACCGCGCATTCACGATCCGAGGCGCCGGCACCGTCGTCACCGGGACGCTCTGGTCCGGCTCGATCGGCAAAGGCGACGCGTTGGAGCTCCTGCCTTCCGGACAGCGCGCGCGCGTGCGCGGCGTCCAGGTCCACGACCAGGCGGTCGAGCGGGCCGATGCGGGTCAGCGGGTCGCTGTGAACCTCACCGGTGTGCGGGTTGCAGAGCTGGCCCGTGGCGATGTGTTGGCGGACGGGGACGTGACGCCCACTTACCGCATCGATGCGACGCTCGATGCGGAGGTGGAGCACGGCGACCGCGTCCAGGTCCACCACGGTACGCGCGAGACCCCGGCCCGCCTCGCGTGGCTCGGCGGGCGCTTCTGGCAGCTGCGCCTCGAGCAACCGCTGATCCCGGCGGCGGGCGACCGCTTCGTGATCAGACGGATCGCGCCACCCGACACGCTTGGGGGCGGGGTCGTGCTGGATCCGGCACCGCCGCGGCATGGGACATCCAGGGAACTGCTAGTGCGCCTCGAGCGAATCGAACGGGGTGAGCCGCTAGGGGCGGCGGTAGGCGACGGGGGGCGATCGCGCGAGCGAGGCTCGCGTGCGCTCGCCCCGATCGCGCGTTTGTCCCCCAGCGCGCTGGCGACAGAGCAACGCCTGAAGCAGGCCCGATTCGAGCCCCCGCTCGACTCCGAGCTGGACGCGCAAGAGCTGAAAGCGCTCAGGGAGGCCGGCCGCGCGGTGCGCGTCTCCAAGAATCTCCACTACCACCCCGACATCCTGGCCGAGCTGCGCGAGCGGGTGATCGCGATGGGGAGCGTCACGCTCGCCGAGCTCCGTGATGAGCTGAACACTTCGCGTAAGTTCGCCCAAGCGCTGCTCGAGCACCTCGACTCGGAGAAGGTGACGATTCGCCGCGGAGACGCGCACCAGGTGCGCCGCGGAGTTAGTACGCGCCAGTGAGCACGTGCAGCTTGGCGGATACGAACTTCCCGCCGCCGCAGCGCCCGGTCACCGCGAACGGCCCGGTGTTCTGGCCGACCTTGACCTTGACGGAGAAGTTCCCCGAGCTGGGGAGCGACGCGTTGACCGACGGGATGCCGGCGTAGTTCGTCTTTGAGGCGAATCCCCTCGAGTAGATCGTGGCGACGTCGCCCTTCTTGCCGACCTGGCAGCCCTTGCCGACCGAGCCAGTGATGATGAGCTTGTCGCCAGGACCGATCGCGTTGGCCCAGCTGGATCCGTGCGAGAACTTCAGGCTCGCTCCGCTGGCGAGCGCGACTGGGGCAGCTGCCGCAAAGACAACTACTGCTGTAGCGATGATTTTCTTCATCGATCCCACTGTAGCCTGCTCCAGATGAACGAGGCAGCCGCGCATTTCTTGGCGCTGCATCAGCCCGGGCGGCCGCTGGTGATGCCCAACGCCTGGGACGCCGGCTCGGCGAAGGTGCTTGCCTCGTTGGGGTTTGCTGCACTTGCTACGACCAGCAGTGGATATGCGGCCACGCTCGGCCGCCTCGACTACGCGGTCGCGCGTGAAGAGGCGCTGGCGCACTCGCGAGTGATCGTCCAAGCATCCGACCTGCCGGTCTCGGCGGACCTCGAGAACGGATTCGCCGCCGAACCGGAGCAGGTCGCCGAGACCGTGAGTCAGGCGATCGACGCGGGCCTCGCCGGCTGCTCGATCGAGGACTTCACGGGTGAGGAGGACGACCCGATCTACGAACTCGCACTCGCCACCGAGCGTGTGGCGGCGGCCGCAGAGGCGGCCCATGACGGGAGAGCGGGGCTCGTGTTGACCGCCCGAGCCGAGAACCATCTGCACGGACGCGACGACCTCGATGACACGATCGCCCGCCTTCGCGCCTACCAGGACGCGGGAGCCGATGTCCTCTACGCGCCCGGTGTGCGCGATGCCGAAGCCATCCGGAGGATCGTGGAAGCACTTGAGCGGCCGGTCAACGTGCTCGCGAGCCCGGGCGTGCCGCCGGTGTCGGAGCTCGCAGAGCTCGGCGTGGCGCGTGTATCCGTCGGAGGCGGGCTAGCGTTCGCGGCGCTCGGATCGCTGGTCGATGCGGCGACGGAGTTACGCGACCACGGCACGTACGGTTACTTCGAGCACTCGCGCGCCGGGTCGCGCGCCGCGCGCGAAGCGTTTTAGAGCGCGCCGCCGGCAGCCCCCGGCGCGGTCGGATCGGCCCCCGGCTCCGTGGCGCCCTCGCGGGCGAGGTAATCCTCAATGAACATCGGCTGGTCGCTCGAGCGCTCGACGACCGCGAGCAGTGAGGACATGGTCGCGATCTCCTCGACCTGCTCCTTGAGGAACCACTGCGTGAATTGTTCGGAGAGAAAATCGTGCTCCTCGCGCGCGATCGTCGCCAGCTCGCCGATCTGCTCAGAGACGCGCCGCTCCTGTTCAAGCGCGAGCGCCACGGGCGCCACGACGTCGGCGAAATCCATCTCGGGAGCGGCGACGCCGGGGATCGCGACGCGGGCGTCGGCGTCGAGTAGATAGCGCACCATCATCATCGCGTGGTTGCGCTCCTCGACCGCCTGGCGGTAGAAGAACTCCGCCAGCCCAGGAAGAGTCTGCGCGTCGTAATGCACGGCGATCGCGATGTACTGGTGTTGAGCGGCAAATTCATTGGCGATCTGCTCGTTCAATCGCTCGATGAATCTGTCGGCGGCCACGCCCTGATCGTCGCACATGTGAACGTTCAGACCCGCCTCGCGTGTAGATTCCGCGCCGATGCCTACCTGCCTTGTGACCGGCGGGGCCGGCTTCTTGGGCTCGCACCTGTGTGACGAGCTGCTGAGCCGTGGCCACCGCGTTATCTGCGTCGACAACCTCGAGACTGGCTCCCTGGCCAACGTCGAGCACATCCGCGACGCCCGCTTCGAACACCTCAACCTCGACATCATCGAGCCGTACTTCGTCGAGGAGCAGATCGACTTCGTCTACCACCTCGCGTCGCCCGCGTCACCGATCGACTACCTCCGCCTCCCGCTCCACACCTTGAAGGTGGGGTCCTACGGCACGCACCACACGCTCGGACTCGCCAAGAAGCACCGCGCGCGATTCCTGATCGCCTCGACCAGCGAGGTCTACGGCGATCCCCAGGTTCATCCCCAGCAGGAGAGCTACTGGGGCCACGTAAACCCGATCGGCCCGCGCGGCGTCTACGACGAGGCCAAGCGCTACGCCGAGGCGCTCACGATGGCCTACCACCGCCAGCAGGGAGTCGACACGGCGATCGTGCGGATTTTCAACACCTATGGACCTCGAATGCGTCCGCACGACGGGCGGGCGATCCCGACCTTCCTGCGCCAAGCCCTCCAGGACCGCCCGCTGACCGTGTTCGGCGACGGGTCGCAGACGCGCTCGTTCTGTTACGTAGAGGACGAGATCAGGGGACTGATCGCACTCGCCGAGTCCGGCTACCACCAGCCCGTCAACATCGGCAACCCCGACGAGTACACGTTGCTCCAGCTCGCCGAGGCGGTGATCGAGGTCACGGGCTCGAAGTCCGAGATCGTGTATCGAGGCGCTGCCGACCGATGACCCGCAGGTCCGCCAACCTGACATCACGCTTGGCGCGCGAGATCCTCGGCTGGGAGCCGAAGGTCGACCTGTACGAGGGCTTGCGGCGCACGATCGAAAGCGCCGGAAGAGACACGCTCGTCGGCGCCCCAGGTTAGTGCGAGAAACCCCGGAACTTCTGATCGGGGGTAGCGTTATGAGGGATTGGGGAAAGACGAAGGGCTGCATGTGAGCATCGATCAGCAAGAGGCCCAGGGCGTGACTCGGAATGGGATTCCTCCCGAGGAAGTGCGGCTGCCCTTGGACCAGCGGGACATGCGCCGCAAGCGCCCGCCGGCGCTGTCATTCCTTGTGCGGCTCGAGACCCTCCGGCGCATCGCGCGGTGGATCTCGCTGCTGGCGCTCGACTACGTCGGCGTGGTGGGCGCCCTGTTCACGGCGCTAGAGGTCAAAGCAGTCCTCAGGGACGGACACTTCGCGTTCGGCGCGAACTGGAATCAAACCCGTCACTGGAGCGCCTTCGCCTACCTCGTCACGGTCTTGATGTTCGCCCATGCCGACCTCTATGCCGACCGGCCGCGGCGGCCTGGGCTGGCCCGGATCGCCGGGGCGCTCTTCCAGGCGACGATCATCGCGTTGATCTTTGCGCTTGCGGACGGTCAGCACTTCAACAGCTACTACATCTTCTATGGCTCGCTGTTCTTCGGCGTCGCCTACATCGCGACGCTGCGCTACGTGCACACCAGCGTCACGGGGTGGCTCCTCGAACAGGCGGGCTACCGCCGTCGCGCCGTCCTTGTGGGGTCCGGCAAGCACATCGAGGCGGTCGCGCACGCGCTGTCGAGCCGCTCGCACACGCGCGTCGAGCTGATCGGCTACATCTCGCTGACCCCGCGCCCCCAAAACGGGCTGCGGTCGCTGGGCAGGCTCGAGGACCTTCCGGCGACGCTCGACCGTGAGCGCGTCCAGGAGGTGATCATCGCCGACCCGGACTTTCCGCAGGAGCGCGCCGTGGAGCTGGTGGACATGTGCCATCAGCGCGGAGTGACCGTGCAGGTGGCGCCGTCGACGATGGAGATCCTGCTCGACCGCGCCGAGTTCGTTCCCGGCCAGACCGTGCCGCTGTTCACGCTCCGCCCGCCGGTGTTCGAGGGCATCGACTTCGCGCTCAAGCGCGCGTTCGACCTCGTGCTCGCGACGGCTGCGCTCGTGCTGCTTTCGCCGATCCTGCTCGTGATCGGCGTCGCGGTCAAGCTCTCCTCCCGCGGTCCGGTGCTCTACCGCTCGGTACGTCCAGGCATCGGCGGGAAGCCGTTTGACTGCTTCAAGTTCCGCACGATGCGCGAACACGCCGAGCAGCTTCAGGCCGACCTCGAACCAATGAATGAGCAATCGGGCGCGCTCTTCAAGATCCGCCACGATCCACGCCTGACCCGCGTCGGACTTCTTCTGCGCCGGTACTCGCTCGACGAGCTGCCGCAGCTCGTCAACGTCCTGCGCGGCGAGATGTCATTGGTGGGTCCCCGGCCGCTCCCGATGCGCGACTTTGATCGGCTCGAGGAATGGCACAAGAAGCGCTACCTCGTGCTGCCGGGCATGACGGGGCTGTGGCAGGTATCCGGGCGCGCCGAGCTCGACTTCGACGACCTCGTCAGGCTCGACTTCCTCTACCTCGAGCGCTGGTCGATGTTCCTCGACCTCTCGATCCTGCTGCGGACGATCCCCGCGGTCCTCACGAGGCGCGGCGCGTTCTAGCGCGGCAGGCGCGGTAGGCTCCCGCGCTCCAAATGCCGCCGACAGACCGCTTTGTGATCAGCTTCGCGGCCGAGCCGCCCCAGGAGACGCTGCCGTACGGGCGCTGGGCGAGCACGCTCGCCGAGCACTTCCTGGGTGCCTGCCGCGACCTCGATACCGAGGGAGAGCAGATCGGCGAGCCGAGCGAGGTGATCTGGTTTCCGGACCGCACGTACGCCGGACGCACGTATGTACCGGCCGTGACCCGCACCGACGCGGGCTATGAGCTGTTCGGCTATGTCTCGTTCGTCGAGGGCTCGGGCGGGCCGAACGACTTTCAGGCGCAAGTCGACTTCACCGCCGAGGTCGCCGAGTCGAATCCCGACTGGAAGCTCGACCTCAACGACGAGGTGATCGGCAGCTGGCGCGGCGAGGAGAGCAACACCGCCGACATGACGCTCGTCTGGGGCGTGCCGCTGATCCCTGGCGGGACGCTCGTTACGGCCGAGCTCGCGAACCTCGCGGTCGACCAGTGCGAGCTATTCGACGACCGGTTCACTCTGCTCGCGCCGGACAACTACCGCCAGGACTTCCTCGAGATCAAGCTGTGGGCGGGACGCGGGCAGGAGCTCGCGTGCGAGTCGCTCTACGTCGAGGAGGACTGAGAGCCCGGCTGGCCGGCGCCGTTCTGCTCGCCCTCAGGCGTCTGAAGCGGGAAGTGGCACGCAGCGCGGTGGCCCGGGCCGAACGGGCGCAGCTCGGGCACGACCTCGGCGCAGAGCTCCTTGGCGCGCGGGCAGCGGGTCCGAAAGCGGCAGCCCGAGGGCGGGTTCAGCGGCGACGGGAGCTCGCCGCGCACGGCCACTTTGCGCGAGGCTCTGGCGATCTCGGGGTTCGGCACCGGAATCGCCTCGAGCAGGCCGGCGGTGTAGGGATGGGCCGGCTTCTCGTAGACGTCGTTCGCCGCTCCAATCTCGACCAGCTTGCCGAGGTACATCACGCCGATCCGGTCCGAGACGTAGCGCACGACCGACAGATCGTGCGAGATCACGATGTAGGTGAGCCCGTGGGTTGCCTGGAGCCTTTTCATCAGGTTCAGGATCTGCGAGCGGATCGAGACGTCGAGCGCCGAGACGGGCTCGTCGGCGATGATCACCTTGGGGTTGATCGCGAGCGCGCGGGCGAGCCCGAGGCGCTGCCGCTGGCCGCCCGAGAACTCGTGCGGGATAGCGGTCGATCGTGTCGTGCGCCAGGCCCACCTCGTCGAGCAGCCGGCGCACGCTCGCGAGCCGCTCCTGCGCCGTTCCCTCATGCGCGATATCGAGCGGCTCGGAGATGATCTCCCTGACGCGCATACGCGGATCGAGCGACGCGTACGGATCTTGGAACATGAACTGCAAGTCGCGGCGCCGCTCCCGGAACTCGCCGCCCTTCAGCGACGCGAGCGCGGTGCCGTTGAACACGACCTCGCCGGTGGTCGGCACCTCGAGCCCCACTCCCATGCGCCCGAGCGTCGTCTTGCCGCAGCCCGACTCGCCCACCAAGCCGAACGTCTCGCCGCGCCGGATTGAAAGGTCCACGTCCGTGACCGCGTGCAGGGTCGCGATGCGACGGCGCAGGATCGCTCCGGCGGTGACCGGGAACTCCTTGGTGACGTTCTTGAACTCGAGCACGACGCCGTCGCTCGTCCCGACCGGCGCGAGCTCGGGTTCCGCGGCCGTCTCGAGCAGCGCGAGCTCCTTGCCGAAGGTGGCCACTAGGGCCTTGTTGCGCTCGGCCTGAGCCAGCAGCTCGGCTCCCAGGTCTCCCATCGCCTCGACAGACGAGTGGCGCGGGTAGAAGCAGGCGTAGGGATGGTTCGGGTCCTCGCCGCCGAGCGGCGGATCCTCGGTGCGGCACTTCTCGGTAGCAAACGCGCAGCGAGGTGCGAACCGGCAGACGAGCGGGGGCCGGCGCAGATCAGGCGGAAGACCAGGAATCGAGTAGAGCTCCTGTGACTTGTCCTGGTCGAGCTGTGGTATCGAGGCAAGCAGCGCCTCGGTGTACGGGTGGCGCATCTTGGTAAACAGCTCGACTGTCTCCGCCGTTTCGACCTTCCGCCCCGCGTACATGACAGCGACCCGGTCGGCGCGCCCGGCAATCACCCCCATGTCGTGGGTGATCAGCACGATCGCCATACCGAGCTCAGACTTGATCTTGTCGAGCAGATCGAGGATCTGGGCCTGGATCGTCACGTCGAGCGCCGTTGTGGGCTCGTCGGCGATCAGCAGCTTGGGATCGCACGCGAGCGCCATCGCGATCATGACGCGCTGGCGCAGCCCGCCCGAGAGCTGATGGGGATAGTCCTTGATCCGTTCGCTCGGCCGCGGCAGGCCGACGAGGTCGAGCACCTCGACCGCCCGCTCCATCGCCTTGTCCTTGGAGACGTCGCGGTGGATCAGTACTCCCTCGGCGATCTGCCTGCCAATCGTCATGGTGGGGTTCAGCGACGTCATCGGGTCCTGGAAGACGATCCCGATGTCGTCGCCGCGGATCTTGCGGAGCTCGGAGTCGGGCAGCGGGACGAGGTCACGGCCCGCGAGCCGGATCGCCCCGCGTTCGATGTATCCGCCGCGGGGCAGCAGCCGCATGATCGACATCGCGGCCATCGTCTTGCCACAGCCGGATTCGCCGACGATTCCCAGCGTCTCGCCGGAATCGACCTCGAAGCTCAGGCCGTCGACGGCGTGCACGGTGCCGCTGCGGAGCTTGATCCGGGTGTTGAGGTCTTCGACCTCTAGCAGTGATGCCATCGCGGGGTTATCTCTCTTGGAGTCGGACGTCGAAAGCGTCTTGAAGCGCATCGCCGATGAAGTTGAAAGCCACGACGGTCAAAACGATGATGATCAGTGCCGGGTAAACCTGCCACCAGTAACCGTCCTGCAGATAGGTCGTCCCATCCGAGAGCATGCCCCCCCAGGTGGCGGTGGTCGGCGGCAGGCCGAAGCCGAGGTATTGGAGCACGGCCAATACCAGGATCGCGTTGGCGATCTGGAAAGTGACCGTCACCATGATCGTCCCGATCGTGTTCGGGACGATGTGGCGGACGATGATCCGCCACGAGCGGCCGCCCATCACCTGGACTGCCTGAACGTATTCGCGTGTTCGTAGCGAGAGCGTCTCGCCGCGGACTAATCGGGCGGGAATCTGCCACGAGACGATCGCCAGCAGGAAGATCAGCAAGCCCAGGCTGGGGTGGAATGCTCGCGCGAAGAAGATGAACAGGAACACGACCGGGATCGCCAACCCGATATCGACGAAGCGCATCAGTGAGCGTGTCCGCAATTCCTCCGAAGAACCCCGATATCGCACCGTAGATCAGGCCGAACAGGGTCGCGGCGAACCCGACCGCGAGGCCGACCTCGATCGAGCTCTGGCCGCCTTCCATCAGCCGGCCCAGGATGTCGAAGCCCCTGGCCGTCGGTGCCGAGCAGGTGGCTGCCACCGGGCGAGAGATTGACCGACGCGAGGTTCGGGTTGAGTTGATCGGTGTGGTAGATCAGCGGCCCGATGAAGCTGAACAGCGTTACGAGAATGACGAAGCCGACGCCGATGATCGCGAGCTTGTTCTGCGCGAACGTCCGCAGAATGACGAGCCATGGGTTGCCCTGGGAATAGACCTGGCCGCCCTTCGGGCAGCAGGTCGAACTCGACCTGCGGGGCCCCATCCTCGGTCGCCGAGACCCCCTCGTTGAGCGGGCCCCCGAGACGCTCGGCTACTTCGGCGTCAGTACCTGATCCGCGGATCGAGAATCGCATAGCCAATGTCTGCCAAAAGGTTGCCGAGGACGGTTACCAAGCCCACGAGCACCGTAATCCCAAGCATCACTTCATAGTCGTCTCGTAACGCCGCCGAGAAGTACTCGAGGCCGAGGCCTGGGAAGTTGAACACCTGCTCGATGATCAAGGTTCCGGTGAGGATGTAGGGGATCGACAGCCCGACAAGCGTCACGACCGCGATCAGCGAGTTGCGCAGCAGGTGCCGCCATAAGACCAGGCGCTCCGGTAATCCCTTTGCCCGCGCCGTCCGCATGTAGTCCTGGGCGAGGGTGTCGATCGCCGACGAGCGCATATAGCGGCTGAACTGGGCGTAGGTGACGAGCGTCAGGCTCGCCATGGGTAAGACGAGACCCGACGGGTGCGACAGGATCCCGACAAAGCCGGACTGCTGAGGCGCCTCGGCGGGGAAGACGTGAAAGCTGATCGACAGGAACTGGATCAGCAGCAGCGCGATCGCGTACTGGGGCATCGAGTAGAGCACGAAGCTGACGCCCGTGCCGGCATAGTCGAGCGGACCGTTGCGCCGCACCGCCTGCATGATCCCGACCGGGATCGCGATCATCAGCGAGAAGAGAAGCGAGAACCCGCCGAGGATCAGGTCGCGGGGCAAATCCGCGGCTCAGCAGCGAGTCGGTCGTGCGGTCGTACTGATAGGAGTAGCCGAGGTGGTCGGTGGTCCCGTTCTCCTTGGCCCCGAAGATCAGCCCGGTCAGAAAATGCCAGTACTGGGCGAACACGGACCGGTCGAGGTAGTGCTCGTGGTTGAACTGCGCGATCAGCTGCGGCGAAGCGCGGTTGCCGAGGATGTCGCGCGCGGGGCTCCCGGGCAGCAGTCGCAGCAGTATGAAGACGATCAGCGTGACGCCGAGCGTCACGACGATCGCTTGCCCCAGGCGGCGGATGATGTATCCGGTCATCCCGGATACATCATCCCACCGCTGGGCGGCTTTGTGGGCCGGATCAACTGGCTACTTCGTGAAGTACCAGTTCTCCGGCGTCATCCAGCCGAGGGCGTTCGCTGCATAGCCGCCGAGATTCTTCGCGACCACGTAACCGGCGGAGCCCGCGTAGGTCCCGATCGATGTCGGGCCGAACACGACCGGCACGTTCTGCGCGATGTTCTTGGCGAATGCCGTCAGCGCCGTCTTCTCGTTGGCCGCCGGGCCCGTGATCGTCTGATCGATCAGGCTCGTCGTGCCCGGATCGCTGTAGCTGCCGTAGTTGGCGACAGAGCCGGGGTTGTACAGCGACTCGCCGGTCGGCAGGTTGTCAGGCCCGTAGATCCAACCGGCGCCCCAGTTCTCAGCGGTCCACTTGCAGGTCGGCTGAGTTGGCTGACAGGCCACTGCGGTCCCGATCACGGTCGCGAACGGATGCGTGGTCAGGTCAACATGTATCCCGACCTTTGCTGCCTGCCTCGCCAGGTCGTTCATCTCGTCCTGAACTGCGATGACTCCCGACTGGTAGTCGATGTTGAACGAGATCGTCTGGCCCATCTTGACCCCGGCTCCGCATTTGCTCGGGTCAGAGCAAGTCGCGGTCCCGCCAGGCGACACGCCCGTCCAGCCGTGCGACTTGAGCAGCGATGCGGCGGCGCTCACGTCGAACGGATACGGATTCGTGATGCTCGACGAGTCAGCCAGCGGGCTGGGTGGTGCCAGCGGAATCGGGCTGTAGGTCGGGTTCGCGGTCTTGAACAAGAACGCGTTGATCCAGCCGTTCTGATCCACCAGGTGCTGGAACGCCTGGCGGAAGTAGAGCTGCTTGAAGATCGGCCCGACCGTCGGGTTGTTGAGGTTGAGCGGGAAGTAGTTGAACGAGTAGCTCGCCGCCTTGCTGTAGAGGTAACCCTCGCTAGCTAGGCCTGAGGCCTGCGGCGCGTACTGCGACGGGATCTCCCCGAGCGTGACGGCGCTGGGGCCGCCCGACTTGATCGTGTTGTAGATCGCGGCCTCACTCGTGTACGGCAGCTCGACGAACTTGGAGATCGTCGGCTTCGGTGAGCCCGAATACGCCGGGTTCGGCACCAAGGTCACCTGGCCGGCGGTCGTGAAGCCCGAGAGCTTGAACGGACCGTCGACGACCTGCCACAGGGGCGAACTCGCCCAGCTGCCCAGGTTCTTCGACTGAGCGTCGAGGAACTTGTAGACCGCCTGCGCCGAGGCCTTACCGCCTGCGTCGGGCAGATGCCCGTTGTCAGACGTCGGTGCCGGCTGCGACAGCGACGTGCGGTCCCAGGAGAGCGGAATCGGGAAGATCTGAGACAGCTCGTTGTAGAGGAACCATTCGGGGTTGTAGCTCTTGTTCAGGTGGAAGACCACCGTCGAGGCATCGGGCGCCGAGATGCTCGTCACGTTGTCCGGGAAGTAGCCGGGAACGTAGCCGCAGTAGTTGGTCGCCGGATCGGCCTTGTAGATGTTCATCCAGAACAGGATGTTCCGTGAAGTGATCGGCTCACCGTTAGAGAACTTCCAATTCGGGTCCAGCTTGACCGTCACCGTCGTGTTGCCGCTGGAGAACGTCGGCGCTGAGGCCAACGAGTAGTCGTAGTCGACCGTCGGGGTGTAGTTGTTCCCGAACCAGTACAGCGGCCGGTACATCATGTAGATCAACTGGTTGATGTTCGACGTCGAGCAGACCTGAGCACTCGTCATCGGGAAGATGTAGTTCGGCGGCGAGTCAGGAGCTTCGGTGAAGTACACCGTCCCACCCGCGACCTTGCTGCCGCTCGGGCTCGTGGGCTGCGTGAGCCCTGGCCCGCTGGTCGGACTCGCCAGCGGAGCGCCGCCGGAACTGCTGCTCGATGAGCCGCATGCTGCGACTACCAACGCGAGTAAGAGCGCGCTGGCTACCGCCAGGACGCTTTGCCTTCTTCTTCGCATGTTCACCATCCTCCTCTAAGGGGTGCCGCACCCACGGCTCGAGGCCGCCGATGCTCAGTTTCGACGATCGCATCAGCTGGGACCAGGGAGCTATTTCTCCGCGGGTCCCCGAGTTCCTTGACGCGATGGCTCAGCTCACTCTCCATTCCCTGGCCAGCTTCCGATGGCCGCAGATGCCGAGATACCACACTGCCGACCGCTTGTCACGCACGGTTAACCGGGCCGCAATGAAGCCAGCATCGTCTGCCAACGCAGTCGGCGGCGAGTTCGACATTGTGGCCTGCGCCGGCGGGCTAGGCTGTCCGGTCGGGCCCTCGTAGCTCAATGGATAGAGCACGCGCCTCCTAAGCGCGGGATGCAGGTTCGATTCCTGCCGGGGGCACTGTCATCTGTCCGGGCGCTCGGGATAGACGTCGTCGATCGTGGTCAGCGCCACGAACGGCGCTTGCGCGACATCCTCGATCGCGCGCGCCCCACCGGCCAGGCGATCGCAGATCGCGAGCACGCCGCAGACCTGGCGGCCCTCTGCGCGGAGCGCCTCGAGTGCCTTGATCGTCGAGCCACCGGTCGTGACGACGTCCTCGACCAGCATGCAGCGGTCATCCGGGCCGAGCGGCGGTCCCTCGATCCGTCGCGCGAGGCCGTGCTGCTTGACCTCCTTGCGTACAAAGAACGCCTTCACGTCGGCGCCCCCGGCGAGCGCCGCGCAGGCGATCGGATCGGCGCCCATCGTCATCCCACCGACGGCGGTCGCATCCCACTCGCGCGCCTGGTCGGCCACCAGCTGGGCCAACGCCATAAACCCCTCAGGTCTGAGGATCGCTCGCTTGGCGTCGATGAGGTACCGAGCCGTCCGGCCGCTCGTCAAGACGACCTCGCCGAGCACCAGCGCGTGCTCGCGCAGTGCGGCGATCAGTTGCTCGCGATTGTCCCCATTCGTGTTGAGCGTCATGCGCGGGGGTCATGCTAGACCGCAAAACGACCGATACCCGTACCGTGGTTTCCCGCGTTCTCACGGTAATGGCGTCGATCTGCTGCGCGTTCGTGCTCGCGTCGTTCCTGATGTTCGCGCGCGACCAGCTCGCGGGCGCTTCCGCACATCAGCAGAACGAAATCGCCACGGTGAGCTCGAACGTGGTCGCCAAGGCGCCCTCAACGACCCATCACCAGCCGCGCAGGTTCATCGACGGCGCGGCGCACGACCTCACCTCACCGTTCTCCGCGATCGTGTCGTCCAACGACGCGTGGGTATCGCACGGCCTGCCGGCGTTCTTCGCGCTGGTCGTCTACGGCGGGGGCCTCGGCTTCCTCGCGCGCTACTCGCGCGGCTTTAGCTGAGATCCTCCGCGGGCCCGCGGCTCTAGAAGTACGTATCGACGGCGTCGCCCATCGCCAGCCAGTTGAAGACCGGGATCGCGTCCTGGATCGGGAGGCGCATGCAGCCGTGAGAGGCGGGGTAGTCGGGCGCGGGGTTGTAGCCGTGGATCGCGTAGCCGCTGAAGAAGAAGTCCGAGTAATACATCCCGTCGGGGAGGTAGCCCGGCACCCTCGAGTAGACGTGGAAGCGCCCGAGGATCGTGGGTGTCGACGGCTTGCCAGAGCTGATCGGGAGGATCCAGTAAACGCTCGACCCGTTGGCCAGCGCAAGAAGCTGATTGGTCAGGTCGCCCTCGGCGTGCTTGCCGTCGCCGGGGTAGCGGATGTGGAACTGGCCCTGTCCGGTCATCAGCGCATTCACGGTGCGTGAGTCGAGTGTCTGGTAGGTCCCCCAGCCGAGCAGTCGGTGGTAGGCGTCGATCGCCAGCCCAGTGCCCGAGTCGTACACGCCAGTCTGGGGGATGAAGAAGTGCAGCGCAGCGAGACGTGACTGGATCAGCTGTACCCCGGGCCCGGTCGACCCAAAGCCGACGCTGGTATCGATCGAGTTGAAGCTCTTGCGCGCGTTGAAGTAGGTCAGGCCGGTGGTCGACGGGTGGAAGGCGACGATCGTCACCTGCCCCGCATGTGGCGGCGCGAGCTTGAGGATGAAGCGGCCGAAGGTCGCATTCGAGACCGGGCTCAAGTGCAGTGGGCCCTGGTGGAACTTGTGGCCGCTCTGCCAGGCCTGGACCGTCACCCACTGATCGGGGACATATGGCTGCTCGTAGCCCTCGATCGTGATCGAACGGCCGGGCACGGTCACGACCTGATGCCCGAGACTAAAGCCGTTCTTGAAATACAGCTTGAGCTTCGGCGTTGACGATGTGGCGGCCGTCGAGACTCCCCCGAAAGCAAGTGCCCCGAGCAGGATCCCGACCGCTATTAGTGAGCGCCCCGACCGCATCTGAGCCGGGAAGTAAATCAGGCCCGGCGGGTGGGAGTGGCCAGCGGCCCTGTGGCGGCGCCGATTACGGCCAGCGACGCAGCCGCCAGGGCGACGATCTCGCCCGCGTTCCAGTGCAGCTGGTTGATGCCCAGCGCGAGCGAGTTGTTGATCGAATGAAGCGCCATGCACGGGTATAGCGACCGTGTCCGCCAGCGGATCAGACAGAGGACGAAGCCGAGGAAGCCGAGCGGGACCAGGTACTGCGAGGAAGCCGAGCCCGTGTGCGCGAGCCCGAACAGAATGCCCGTGATCACGGCAGCAATCCAAGTGCCCAGGTCGCGCCCCGCGATCACCACCTTCATGCGCCGCAGGGCGCTGAACAGGAATCCCCGGAAGAAGAACTCCTCCGCGACCGGCGCGATCACGCACACGAACACGCCGGCGGCAATCAGCGCGGCGGTGCTCTTGCCGGCACCCAGCTCGCTCGGCAGCTTGTCCGAGCCGTGGAGGTGGATCAGCGACGCGTAGAGCGCCGTCAGCACGTAGTAAGAGAGCGCAGCCGCAACGACCACCCAGATCGCGAGGCTTGGCAAGACACGCCGGAAGCCAAAGTCGCTCGCGCGCGACGCGCCCTGCTGCAGGGCGAGATAGAGCGCCGCGCCGACGAACGAGAGGTCGAACACGAAATCACCGATGAGAGTCACGGCGGGAGTCGGATGGGTCACGCTCGATCCCGCCGAGTGGCCGATCAGAAGCACGATCGAGCTCGACACGAGTCCTGCCACCAAGCCGATCCCGATTGCGACGGGCGCAACCCAGAAGGGCCAGGGGGCGTCGGCGTCGGCGGCGCTCATCGGGCGGCCAAGGTTAGGGCGCTGAGCGAAGCGATCGTCCGCACTCCTTGTGGGCCCGCCCGGCCGTCGCGCCGCAGCAGGATCGGCTCGATCCCGGCTGCCCGCGCACCTTCGACATCCTCGACGATGCCGTCGCCGACGTGGATCGCGTCCCGCGTGCCGGCGATTGCGAGACCGCGATCAAAGATCTCTCGAGAGGGCTTGCGCGCGCCAACGGACGCCGATGCGACGACGCCGTCGAGCAGCGATGCGAGCCCGATCCGCTCGAGCACGTCGGGCAGCGAGCAGTCCCAGTTCGAGACCACGACCAGCTTTAGGCCGCGTGCTCTGAGCCCTTCGAGCGCGGGACGCGCGTCGGGAAAGGCGTGGAAATGGAGCGACTCCAGGAGAACTCCGACGGGGTCGGCGGGACGCTCTGACAGCTCCTCGACGAGGACCTCCGCGCAGCGATGCCGCAGCTCGGCCAGACTGGCCGCGTCCTTGCCGTCATTCAGGTGCGCCCGGTAATAGGCCATCTCCGCTGCGATCGCGCGCTCTGCCTCGGCTTCCGGGATGCAGAGAGCTCGCGCCAGGTGCGGCGCCGGGGCCTCGAGCGCCACGAGCGTCCCGAGCGCATCGAGGAGAACCGCCTTCAAGAAACGAACCGCCAGGTGGCGAACTCGGCCGTGAACAGGCCGAGCAGCACCGCGAGGCAGGCGATCACCTGCGTCTCGATCCGTTTCCGACGGACCCAGTCGGCTCCCCACATGAAGAGCGGGAACACGACCATCTCGTAGCGCGGGAGCGAGTCAAGCGGCTGCGGAATGACGGGATAGGAAAGTGCGGGCGCGAGCGCGGCGAGCGTGTACGCCCCGTAGGCCAACGGCAGGCGCCGCACAACGCCGACGAATGCGACGACCCCGAGCACGAGGAACGCGAACAGCATCAGGTTCTGGCCCGCTACCTGGAGTGGGTCGCCGCCGGCGAGCTTGAAGTAAACGGGGGGCGCGGGCCCGTGCAGCAGCTGTCTGAGCCCATCCCAGGCGGCGACGGCACCGTCCCACACACCGCCGAACGGCCCCGCGAAGTGGTGGAACCAGATCTGCTCCGAGCTGAAGGGAGTGAAAGCGTGCCCGGTGCTGAGCCCGAGGAACAGGAGATATGCGGCTGTGCCGACCGGGACAAGCAGGACCCAGGCGAGCGACGAGCGGACCGGATAGACCGGCCGCAAGCGCTCGAGCAGGCCGGCGCGCCGAGGCGGCGGGGGTTGGTCCTCGCGGGGGCCATACAGGTACAGCAGCACGATCGGAACAGCGAGCATGAGCCCGGTGTTGCGTGTCGCGGACGCGAGCGCGCCGCATACGCCCGCCTCAAGCCAGCGGCCCCGGCGGGCGCAATAAACGCAGCCGACCGTCAGCGCGAGGAACAGCGACTCCGTGTAGACGGCGGAGAAGTAGTACGCCATCGGGCAGAAGGCGATCAGCATCACGCAGAGTCGCGCGCGTTCGGTATCGAGCTCGAGCGCCGTCAGCCGGTAGAGCAGGACCAGCGCAATCGCGAAGCAGACCAGCGAGACCAGCACGCCGCCGATGAGGTCCGAGCCGACGATCACCCCGACGCCGCGGGTGAGCAGCGGATAGAGCGGAAAGAACGTCGTGCGCTCGGGATGTCCGCCGTGTGCGTAGCCCTGTTGGGCGATCGTCAAGTACCACCAGGAATCCCAACGAGCGAGCGGCGAGACCAACAGGTTCCCGAAGTAGCCGAACGGCCTGGTGAGGTTGCCGGCGTCGAACTGCTGGGCGGCGGGCTGCGCGTTGCCGAACTGCAGGACCGCGAGGATCCCGGCGGCCATCACGACCAGGCGCGAGGTCCACATCGCGTGCCACGCGATCCGCATGTCCGGCGGCAGCTTGCGGGTCGGCGCGGGCGCAGGAGTTTCTGGTGGCGCGTCGGTCTCGACGACCATTTGGCGCAGGCTACGGCAGGACCCCGTACCGGCGGCCCGAAAACCTCCTCTAGTTACACTGGATCCGCTCCGCCGGGACGCCGCGGGGCGACTCACAAAATGACCCGACGCGAGCGACAGCGGCGCCGCAGGCGCAACCGCGGGCACCCGGTAAAGCGGGGGCTCATGGTTGGCTTCATCCTGGCGGTGTGCGCGATCGGACTGGGGTCGCTGGCCGTCGTCGGGTGGGTGGCCGCAGTGGCGGACACGGCCAACCTCGGGTCCCCGCATATGCCCGGCGCGCTCTCGGAGGTCTTCGCGTCAGACGGCAGCCCGCTCGGCTACATCCGCTCGGTTGTGCTGAGGACGCCCGTGCCCTCGAGCGAGATTCCAAATTCACTCAAGCACGCGACCGTGGCGATCGAGGATCGGCGCTTCTACCAGCACGGCGCGCTCGACTACACCGGCATCCTGCGCGCCGCGATCCGGGACCTGTTCGGTGGCGGCCCGCTTCAGGGCGCCTCGACGCTGACGCAGCAGCTGGTCGACAACCTCTACCTCAACCACGACGTCAACCACAACCTGCACTACAAGATCATCCAGGCGAAGCTCGCCCAGGACCTCTACAAGAAGCACACCCGCGCCTGGATCCTGAACGAGTACCTCAATGTGGTCCCGTACGGGACGGTCGGCGGGCAGACGGCGTACGGCGCGGCGGCCGCATCGCAGCTCTTCTTCAACAAGCCCGTCTCCCAACTCGACCTGGCCCAGTCGGCGCTGCTCGCCGGACTGCCTCAGGCCCCCTCGTCGTACAACCCGTTCCTCTTCCCGGGCCTCGCCCACCAGCGCCGCCATGAGGTCCTCCAGGCGATGGTCAAGGCGGATTACATCTCCCCGGCCCAGGCCGACACCGCCGACACCCAGTCGCTCGGGGTTCAGCGCAACGCTGCCTTCTCACAGCGAAGCCAGCCGTACTCGTTCGACTTCATCGTGCAACAGCTCCATCAGCGCTTCTGTCCCAATCAGCCGGTGACAGACACATGCCGGAAGGTGGACTCGGGCGGGCTGAAGATCTACTCGACGATCGACCCGAAGCTGGACGACCTGGCGCGCCAGTCGATCCTCGCGCACGAGGGCGGACCCGGGCAACCGGCCGCCGCGCTGACCTCGATCGACCCGAGCAACGGCCACGTGCTGGCCATCGGAGACTCGTCTAGCTACGGCCAGACCAGCTTCGACTACGCCACGCAGGGGCAGCGCTCGCCGGGCTCCTCGTTCAAGGTCTTCGCGCTGATGACCCTCATCCACGACTACGACGGCGACCCGAATCGGACCTACTACAACTCCCACTTCCTCCAGGCCGGCTGGCTGCCGGGCTACCCGACCTACTCCGTCCACACGGACGACTACAGCCAGAACGGCGACATCAACATCACCAAGGCAACGACGATCTCCGACAACACCGTCTACGCCCAGCTGGCCGTCGACCTGGGCATGGATAAGTTCGATGCGACCGCCCACGCGATGGGCATCACTTCGAAGCTGATCGCCAATCCGGCCGAGGTCATCGGCGGCCTCCTCTACGGCGTGACGACGCTCGAGATGGCCGATGCATACGCGACGATCGCAAACGGGGGCTGGCACATACCGCCGACCGCGATCGACCACGTCGTGTTCCCGGACGGCAGTACCGTCTACATGGGCAACCCGCCCAAGACGCGGGTCTTCAGCTACGGAGAGACCTACGCGGCGACCCAGGTCCTCAAGACCGTTGTCACGTCGGGGACCGGCACCGCGGCCGACTACGGTTGCCCCGCCGCCGGCAAGACCGGTACCGCTCAGAACCTCTCGAACGGCTGGTTCGTCGGCTACACGCCGAAGTACGCGACAGCGGTCTGGGTCGGCTACCCGAACAACAACAACCTTCAGGTCGGCTTCGGCGGCACCGTCGCGGCCCCGATCTGGCACGACTACATGCAGACCGCCTCGAACGGTTTCTGCGGGGATTGGACCGCTCCAACGGTGCCGTGGACAGGGACTCCGTTCACCGGGCCGAACAGCAGCGGTCCTCCGACCCCGGCCACCAAGCCGGGCGCCGGCCACGGCAACCCGTACAACAATCCGAAGCTCTTCGCCCACCCGCCGCAGGGCGCGCCGAAGGTCCCCAAGCCCCACAAGCCGCCCGGTTTTGGCTCGGGTCATGGGCCAGGGACTGGCGGCACGGGCAAGACGAAGTAGCATCCGCGGCGATGCCTAAAGAAGAAAAGGTCGAGCTCGAGGGCGAAGTGGTCGAGGCCCTGCCAAACGCAATGTTCCGCGTAAAGCTCGACGACATGGACCGCACCGTGCTCGGGCACGTTGCCGGCAAGCTGCGCCGATTCAGGATTCGAATCCTGCCTGGCGATCGCGTCCGCGTGGAGCTGTCGCCCTACGACCTGGACCGCGCGAGGATCGTCTACAGGCAGCGGTAGGGACCTACCGCCGCTGGTAGGTCGATATGCGTGAGGCCGATCTCATCACGGCGCTCGAGGAGGTGTTCGTCCCCACCTCGCCGCGCGTCATACGTGGCCTCGGCGACGATGCGGCTGTCTTACGAAGCAGGGGTTATGCCGTCACCTCTGTCGACATGATGGTCGACGGCGTGCACTTTCGCTCCGAGCAGCTCCCCCCCGAAACGATCGGGCATCGGGCGCTGGCGGCCGCGCTGTCCGATCTGGCGGCGATGGGCGCCGAGCCCGGTGAAGCCTATGTGGCGCTCGGGGTGCCGCCCGGGTTCGAGCTCACCGATGGGCGCGCGCTTGCCAGCGGCGTCCAGGCGCTCGCCGAACGCTGCGGCGTGACGATCGCCGGTGGGGACGTGACTCGTGCCGACGCGCTCACCGTCTCGTTCACGGTCGTCGGGTGGGCGGATGACCCCGGGCTGCTGGTCGGCCGCGACGGAGCGCGGGTCGGAGACCTGGTGTGCGTGACCGGAACGCTCGGCGAGGCGCTACCCGACAGCGGGAGCGAGCGCTACGCCCGCCCCGAACCCCGACTCGAGGAGGGACGCTCGCTCGCGGCGGCCGGCGCGCACGCGATGATCGACATCTCCGACGGTCTGGCCACCGACGCCGGGCACATCGGGCGTCGCAGTGGCGTGCGGCTCGAGCTGAAGCTCTCGGCGCTCCCGTGCTCGGGCTCCGCCGAGCTCGCGGCTACGGCCGGCGACGATTACGAGCTCTGCGCGTGCGTACCGCCGGGGGCGCGCGCCACGATCGAGAGCGCAGCCTCGGACTGGGCCAGCCTAGCCGGCCTGACCTGGGTCGGTCAGGTCGTCGAGGGCGAGCCGGGCGTGGGCTTCAGCGACGCGCGTGGGCCGTTGTCGGGCTGGGACTCGCTGTCATCGGGCGGCGCTTGAACTCGCGCCGTGGCGAAGCACTCATGCGTAGCCTGCGCAAGATCGCGTCGGCCACCGCATGCGGGTCCACCTGGTAGTCCCGGTGGGCGATCCGGGCCTGTAATTGGGAAAGATGCTCATCCATGAGTGGGGGGTGTTTGGGGGGGGTCGGGGGGGTCGGTCATCTCTAAAATCGGCCTCACGACACCACTACTTAATCGGGTCTGGACCCTAAACGACCTCATGTCCAGACCCTACGACAGCGCGGGGCCAAGCGGAACAAACGCGGTCATCCGCGCGAATACGACGATCCGCTGCGAGGCGCTGTAGAGCGGGTTGCAGGCTGACAGCACGAGCCGCTCGTAGCCGACGTTGCGCGTCACCCACCAGGCGTTCGGGTCGACGACCTTCGTGTACTCGACGGCGTAGGTGAAACGCGCATAGCGCATCGTGAGCACGATCCGGTCGCCGGGCTTCAGCGCGTCGAGATGCCGGAACGGAGCCAGATAGGTGGTGCGGTGACCCGCGATCGCTACGGTCTGGCCGAGGCCGGGGAACGCGGTCTGCGGGTAGTGGCCCGGGCCCTTCTCGAGCGTGGTGGTGTCCGTCCCCTGGACGACGGTGTAGTTGGCCGAGATCCTCGGAATGTCCATCGTGCCGATCGCATCACCCGTCTTGACGGCTCGGCGCTCCTGGCGTGCGAGGTAGGCGACACGCGCGTGGACGTCGCGAAGGCCTCCAAGCGCACGGCGATCCACCTGCGTCAGCGGCGCGCGTCTGTAGCTCAGGAAGCGCTTGTCGATCTGGCTGCGCTGGATGAGCGCGATCACGGCGGTCAGTGGCTCCTGCCACAGAAGCGTGACTCCGGCGTCTGCCAGCAGCAGGACGCCGGAGATGATCAGCACCAGTGAGATATCCCGCAGCAGGCGCCTCATCGCGCTTAGAAGCGTACGAGACGCGTCAGCGGCGGAGCGCTGATTCGGTCCCTCCGAGGGATCCCGGGCCCGCGTAGGTGACCGGGCCGCGGACGGTCACCGGAACCTCATCGAGCACATCGTCGCGGCGAACAGCCCAGGCGGCGATCGCGCCGACACTCAACATGCAGCCGAGAGCGACGCTCCATTCGAGCGCCTGGATCACGCCGAGCTGCCCACCGGCGATCAGCAACACCACGTTCCAGACGTAGGCAATCGGGTTGTATCCGAGCGTCACCATGTAGTAGACGATCGCCAGGGCCACAGGAGCGATCCCCGCCAGCAGCAATCCGAGCCGCAGCCCCGGGTGCAGGCGGACCTCGGGCGCGACCACCCAGATCCACAGGTGGAGCGCCGGAATGAGCAGGAGGGCGGCGAACGGGTTCGAGACCCAGATCACAAACGTCAGGACGCACAGCACAAGCAGCAGCGCGACTCCCGCACCGGGATTCCCGCTCGGCTCGGTGGCCCGCCCGGGGAGCAGGCGCCGGACGGCTGCGAACGACAGCGCGATCACTAGCGCGATCACACCTAGCAGCACGACGCCGCGTGCGTGCAGCGGAATCGCGCCGGCGGCTGCCGCGCTCGGCGGCGCCGCATCGAGCAGCCCGGCGGCTTTGGCGATCAGCACAACCGCCAGCCCGATTACAAACGGGGCCGCCGCCTCGAGCACCCACGCGACCCAGCTTCCAACCTGGTAACCGCGGCGGCGGGCTCTTGCAAAGCCGTCGATCGTCGCGACCAGCACGGGAAGCAGCAGCCCCAGGACGAGCAGACGGATCGCCCATGCGGGGATGTAGTTGCCGCCCAGCAGAAGATAAGTCGAAGGGGCCGTCACCCGTGGTCCTCCGTCGAGCGCGGTTATGACCTGGAGCGCCGTGCGCCCGAATGCACCGATCTGAGGGGCGTTCGTGGGCGCGTTCGCGGACGGGGGACGCTCGCCCGAGGCCGAGAGCAGCACTGCGGGGATCCCGCGCGCGCCAAACGGCGCCTGCGTTGAGACAGTGAGCGGAAACGCGAGGTGGACGAACTGCCCGGCCAGGCTGGTGCCGCCAGCCGACAGGCCTGCCTGGGTCGACAGAGCCGCGGCGACGGTGTTGCGCAGCTCCGGGGGCGCGACCTGCAGCGAGCTCGACCACGGCACAACGATCGGCTGGCGCGTGTTGGTTGACGCCATATCGCCCAGCACCAGCACGGCGTCGATCGGCTTGGGCAGCGCGCCGATGAGCTGCGTCGTGCCGGCGGCCCCCACCGAGCCGCTCGTCGAAACGAGCGCGACCGTGTGGTTGAGCGTCTCGCCGGAGAGGACGCTTCCAAGCTCCATCAGCACGCCGGTGCCGGATGCGTCCGCCTGCGCCCCCGTCTGGTTCGAGTCACGGTGGGCGACCACCACGATGGTCCCGCTCTGGAGCCCGGCGCGGACACCGATCACGTTCTCGAGCGTCCGCATTCCGTCTGGCGTTGGCGCCCTGAACGACTGCTGCTGGACGCTGAAGCTGTCGACCTGCCCCAGCTGTTGAGCCACCTCGGCGGCGATCGCAGCATCGTTCGGGGAGCCCGCCCGGCGGTGCCGGAAGTGGGTCGCCAGGTTAGTCACGTTCGCGAAGGCGTTCTGGCCGTTGAACGCGTTCGGGGCCAGCGTGGCGGTCAGCGGCCCCTGCTGTCCCCGGAGCGAAAAGGCGAACACGATCACGGCCACGACGACCGCAACCAAGCCCGTGCGGTAGATCCGCGCGTCGAGCATCGGCCGCCGAAGGTTAGCCACGGCCACGGGGCCCGGTGGGGCAGCCCGTACTCTTTCTCGCTTAGAGGAGAGAAATTCCGATGGAAGATCACCCAGCCCGCATCCTGCTCGTGGACGATGAGCAGTCGGTCCAGGCGCTGCTCTCCTATCCGCTGCGCAAGGAGGGCTACGACGTAGTGCAGGCGACCGACGGCCGTCAGGCGCTCGAGCGCTTCGAGGAGCAGCCGTTCGACCTGGTCGTGCTCGATCTGATGCTGCCCAAGATCGACGGGCTCGAGGTCTGCCGGCGGCTGCGCACCCACAGCTCGGTCCCGATCATCATGCTCACGGCCAAGTCCGAGGAGATCGACAAGGTGGTCGGGCTCGAGCTCGGGGCCGATGACTACATCACCAAGCCGTTCTCGATGCGCGAGTTTTCGAGCCGCATCAAGGCCGCATTGCGTAGGGGCGAGATGACCCGCCAGTCCGAGACAGCTCCTGACGAAGCCCCGCTCGAGGTCGGCGAGCTACGGATCGAGTTCCCCAAGCGCGCCGTCCGCGCGCACGGCCAAGACGCGCAGCTGACCTACGTCGAGTTCGAGATGCTCTCGGCGCTCGCCCGCAATCCCGGTCGCGTGTTCACGCGCGACATGCTGCTGCAGCGGATCTGGGGCGACTCCGCGTACCGGGATCCGCGCACGATCGACGTCCACATCCGCCACCTGCGGGAAAAGATCGAACGCGATCCGAAGGATCCTGAGTACCTGTTCACGGTCCGGGGCGTGGGCTACCGGTTCCGCGACTCAGAGCCGTGATCCATTCGCTGCGCAACCGGCTTGTGCTGGTGTTCTTCGCGGTCACGTTGGTGGCGATCGCGGCGCTCTACCTGTACGTCGCGCCCGGACTTCAGAACCGGCTGGTCGACGCGAAGCTGAGCGCACTCTCGCGCGCCGCCGGCGGCGACTCGGGCCAGATCCGGGCGGCGCTCACGACGGCAACGCCGCGTGAGCTTCAGGTCTTGGTCGACCAGGCGGCTCTGAGATCGGGCAATCGCGTGTCGCTGCTTGGGGTGGGCTCGGTCGACGGACAGCCGCAGATCTCGTCCCTGGTCGACTCCCCGGGGGGGCAGGGGCTGGCGTTCCCGCTCGCCTACCGCGCAGTCCAGATCCGGCAAGCCCGTCAGCGGAACCGAGCTGTCGGGAACGATCGCCGAGGCCGCCTATCCGGTGCTGCACCGCGGGCTCGGGTGGGTGATCGTCTACTCCTCAGGTGTCTCTGACGTCGTCCACAACGTCTCGATCGTGCGCCACGAGATCCTGATCGCGGGGGCGATCGCGCTCCTGCTCGCGCTTGCGGGCGGTTATGTCGTCGCTCGCTGGCTCGCCCAGCGAGTCAAGCGGCTCGAGCTCGCGGCCGAGCAGGTCGCCGCCGGTGAGTTCGGCCGCCCGATCCCGGTCGACTCCAGCGACGAGCTTGGTCAGCTGACGATCGCCTTCAATGACATGCAGCGGCAGCTCGCCCAGCTCGAGTCGGCCCGCGAGAAGTTCATCGCGACCGCATCGCACGAGCTGCGGACCCCGATCTTCTCGCTCGGCGGATTCGTAGAGCTGCTCGAGGACGAGGATCTAGATCCCGAGACGCGGCGGCGGTTCCTCGACCAGATCCGCGACCAGGTCGAGCGGCTGCGCAAGCTGTCCGTCGATCTGCTCGACCTCTCGAGCCTCGACGCGGGCTCGCTCGAGCTGCGCGAGGAGCAGGTCGACCTGAGCGAGCTGACGCGTTCGGTCTCCGGCGAGTTCGAGCCCTCGCTGGCACAGCACGACTCGCACCTCGAGCTGCGCCTCATGGGTGGAGCGATCGACGCCCAATGTGACCCGGTCCGCGTCGCCCAGATCATGCGAATCCTGATCGACAACGCGCTTGTCCACAATCCGCCGGGCACGAGGATCGTCGTCACGGCGGGCCGCTCGAACGGCCGCATCAGGCTGGCGGTCCGCGACGACGGAGGGGGGATCGACTCGACCTCGCTCGCGCGGGTCTTCGAGCCGTTCTTCACCGCCGACGACGCCCAGGGATCAGGCCTCGGCCTGGCGATCGCGTCCGAGCTGGCGGAACGTATGGCGGGACGGCTCTCGGTGACCTCCGAGCCGGGGCGGACCGTGTTCGAACTCGAGCTGCCGGCGTGAAACATGGCCGAACACCGGAGCGGTCTCCTGGACGCTAAGAGCGAAGGTGTGAGGCCGGGAGCGAGCGAAGCGAGCGGTCTCGTACTGCGCGTGGCGCTCGCGCTGCGCGAGCGCGTCCTGCCGCTGCTCGGCTCGCATGCCGGTCGCGCGGTCGACGGATCCGGCGAGGGCGGCGACGTGACGTTCGCGATCGACTCACTCGCCGAGAGCGCACTCGACGAGCTGGTGCCCGCACGCACGGCGTTCTACTCCGAGGACCGCGGACTGGTCGCGCCGCCAGATGCAACCGAAGTACTCGTCGTCGACCCGATCGACGGAACTCGGCCCGCGATGGCCGGCCTCGAGTCGGCGTGCGTCGCCGTGGCGCTCGCACCGCTCGGCGACGGCGAGCCCACGATGGCCGACGTGACGCACGGCTGTGTGGTTGAGATCAAGTCCGGCGACTGGTTCCTCGGCGAGCGCGGTCGCGGCGTCAGCCGCTCGTCGGGCGGCGTCGCACTCAGCGCGTCGACCGACGTGCGGCGGATGTTCTGGGCCTATGGATTCCGGGGCCGGCCCGTGCGTCCGACGGTCGAGGTGCTCGGCGAGCTGATCGACGCCTCATCGGTCGGCGGCGGGACGTTCGAGCTCGGATCGCAGGCGTTCGCGATGACGCGGATCGTGACCGGGCAGCTCGACGCGGTCATCGAGGTCGGCTCGCGGCTGATCGACGATGTGCCCGGGATGCGGGCCGAGTTCGAGCGTGTCGGCGGCGGCCAGATCCTCAACAACTCTCCCTACGACCTGGCCGCGCCGTGGCTGTGCCTGTGCGAGGCGGGCGGGGTCGTGACAGACGGCTGGGGCGAGCCGCTCGACCGCCATCGCCTGCTCGGATCCGGCCACCACTTTCAGATGTCGTCGGTCTCGGCCGCCAATCGCGCGCTCCACGCCGAGCTGCTGCGAGCGATCGACGCCGGCATAGAGCGGCTGATGTCGATGTAAAGCCGCTGGGGGCGGCGATATCGTGCAGCCCGCTCGTGCTCCAGCCCGTCGCCCTCGCACAGAAACATTTGTCCGACTACCAGTCGATCGTCGGGCGTGAGCTCGTGGACGAGATCCGCGAGCGAGCGGGCCACCTCGCGGGCAAGCGCATACTTCATCTGTCCGCGACGGCGTTCGGCGGAGGGGTGTCGGAGATCCTCATGACGCTCGTGCCGCTGATGGTCGACGTCGGGCTGAGCTGCGAGTGGCATGTGATCTACGGCCGCGAGGAGTTCTTCAACGCCACCAAGGTCATGCACAACGCGCTCCAGGGCAATCCCCAGGATCTGACGGACGAGGAGTGGCACACGTGGCATCGATACAACGAGATCAACGCCGCCCAACTGTCTGACGGATGGGATGTCTGCATCGTCCACGACCCACAGCCGGCCGCCGTTTGCTCACTGGTCGGTGGAAAGGCCCGGAAGTGGGTGTGGCGCTGCCACATCGATCTCTCGACGCCCAACGAAGCGACGCTCGGGCAACTGGTGCCGTTCCTGGAGCCCTATCCGGCGATGGTGTTCCACATGGAGCAGTACGTGCCCAACGGCATGGACGGCCGCGCCCACATCGTCCCGCCGGCGATCGACCCGCTTGCGCCGAAGAACATGGCGTTCTCACCCGAAGACGCGGTTTACATCTGCGAGCAGTTTGGGATCGACATCGACCGTCCGCTGCTCTGTCAGGTATCGCGCTTCGATCCCTGGAAGGACCCGCTCGGAGTGATCGACGCCTACCGGATCGTCAAGCAGCAGATCCCAGATGTGCAGCTGGCGCTGGTGGGCTCGATGGCGACCGACGATCCCGAGGGATGGGACTACTTCAACGCAACCGTGGCACACGCGGACGGCGACCCGGACATCCACATCCTCAACAACCTCAACAACGTCGGAGCGATCGAGGTCAACGCGTTTCAGTCCCATTGCGACGTCGTGCTCCAGAAGTCCACCCGCGAAGGGTTCGGCCTGACCGTCACCGAGGCGATCTGGAAGGGACGCCCGTTGATCGGCGGTGACGTCGGCGGCATCCCGCTCCAAATCTCCGATGGCGAGACCGGGTTCCTGGTCTCGGATGTCGACGGATGTGCCCAGCGCTCGCTTGAGATCCTCGGCGATCCGGCGCTCGGCAAGCGCCTCGGACGCGCCGGGAAGGAGACCGTCCGCCAGCGCTTTCTCACCCCGCGGCTGCTACGCGACTGGCTCGAGCTGTTCGAGGCGCTCGAGGTTTAGGGCGCCCGCGGGGCGCTACGTTTAGTCGCGTGGCTTCACCGCACCGCCACTTGGTGCTGGTCTCAAACCGAGGCCCCGTCACGTTCGGCCCGGGCGGCGAAGTGCGCCGGGGAACCGGCGGACTCGTCACGGCGCTGACCGGTCTCGCGACGTACCGCGACGTCACCTGGGTCGCGTCGGCCATGACCGACGAGGACGCCACAGTCGCCGAGCAGCACTCGGGGCGGCCGTTCCCGGTCACGACGCCGGAGGGCCAGGATTACAAGGTCAAGCTCGTCGCCTCGAGCCCAGAGGCCTACGACCGCTTCTACAACATCATCGCCAACCCGCTGCTGTGGTTCATCCAGCATTACCTGTGGGATCTCTCGAATGCGCCCGACATCCGCCGCCATGAGACCGAAGCGTTCGAGTTCGGCTACAACGTCGTCAACGAGGACCTGGCGCGGGCGGTGCTCGAGGAGATCAAGGGGGTCTCAAACCCGGTGGTCATGGTGCACGACTACCACCTCTACACGCTTCCCGGACTGGTGCGACGCGAGCGGCCGGATGCGGTTCTTCACCACTTCATCCACATCCCATGGAGCCAGTCCGACTCGTGGCGCGTGCTGCCCTCGATGATCCGCGAGGAGATCTACAACGGCCTGCTGTCCAACGACATCATCGGCTTTCACACCCGCTCCTACCGGCGCAACTTCCTCCAGTGTTGCGAGGACTTGATGGGCTACGAGGTCGACCACGAGCGTGGCGCCGTTCGCTGTGAGGACCGCGAGGTGTGGGTCCGCGCTTACCCGCTGCCGATCGACGCCTCGGCCGTACAGGCCGTGGCCGAGCGGCCGCGATCACGCCGGTTCGAGGAGGAGCTGCTGCGCCGGCGCCGCGACCATCTGATCCTGCGCGTCGACCGGGCGGATCTGTCGAAGAACGTGCTGCGTGGCTTCAGCGCGTTCGACGTGTTCTTGGAGCAGCATCCGGAGTTCCGGGAGAAGGTCACGTTCATCGCCCAGCTGATGCCCTCCCGTACCGACGTGCCGGAGTACGCCGAATACCTCGAGCGCATCGAGGCCGTCGTGGCGGTCGTAAATCATCGGCACGGGTCGCCCGATTGGATGCCGATCCAGCTCAAGCTCCGCGACGACCTGGAGGAGGCGGTCGCCGCCTACAAGCACTACGACGTGCTGATGGTCAATGCCATGTTCGACGGCATGAACCTGGTCGCCAAGGAAGGGCCAATGGTCAACGAGCGCGCCGGCGTGTCGATCCTGTCCGAGAACACCGGCGCCCACGAGGAGCTCGGCGAGTTTGCGCTCTCGGTCAACCCGTTTGACATCCAGGAGCTCGCGGACTCGATCCACGCGGCGCTCACGATGCCGCTCGACGAGCGCCGCAGGCGACTGGAGGGACTGAAGTCGATCGTGACCGCGCGTGACCCGGGGGACTGGGTCGATGAGCAGCTGGCCGACATCAGCGCGCGCGAGCAGGCGCGGCTCAGCGGGCCATTGAGTCAGTGAAAGGTGCGGCCCTCGGCCAGCATCGCCACGTAGTCGGCGATCCGCTTCGCACGGGTCTGCGGGCGCTTGGCCTCGTGGATCCGGTAGAGGAACGCGTAGCGGTTCTGGCTGCTTAGGGCCTCAAAGAAAGTCTTCGCCGCCGGATTCGCGTCCAGCGCGGCTTGCAGGTCCGCAGGCACCGTCGCCACGCTCGGCGACGGGTACGCCGCGTCCCAGCGCCCGTCAGCTTTTGCCGCCTCGACCTGCTCAAGGCCGGCGGGCCTCATCCGCTTCTCGGACGATCAGCCGCTCGGCCTTTTGGCGGTTGATCAGTGACCACCTGCTGCGCTTTCTTCGCGGTGTAAATCGCTGGAGGTAGAACGTCTCGTCGTGGCCCGCGGCCTGGCCGTCGATCCAGCCGTAGCACAGCGCCTCCTCGACGGCTTCGAGGTAGGTCACGGTGGCCACGCCGGTGCCCTTCTTGGCGAACTTCAGCCAGACGCCCTGCGCGTCGGATGGTTCTGCTCAAGCCAATCCCGCCAAGCGTGCTGATCGTCGCACTGGACGATCGGAAGACCGGACTTGGCTTGCATCGCTTGCAATCGTGGCAGCTGGGGTCGACCGAGACCGCCTCGCTATAGTCGTCCGCCCCCGGAGGCCGGACCGGAAACCATGGCTGAAGAGACCCCCGTCTACGACCTCATGCTGCTCCTCTCGACAACTGTCGAGGAGGAACGACGCGCGAAGGTCCTGGGCGAGGTCGAGAAGTCGATCTCCAGTTCGGGCGGATCGATCGTCCACAACGGTGACTGGGGAGCACGTCCGCTCGCCTACCGGATCAACCACCAGACCGACGCCGAGTACCACCTGCTCCAGTTCAGCGGCCCAACGACCCTGCTCGAGTCGCTCAACCACAGCCTCGGGATCACCGACGGAGTCCTGCGGTTCCGGATCATCAAGGTGCTGCCCGGCACGCCGGCGCCCCCCAAGCCGGAGCCGGTCGTCGTGCATGCCGCGCCCCCGCCCCCCGCAGCCCCGGCGGCCGAGTCGGTCGAGGCAGCTGAGGCACCGGAGCCCGCCGAGCCGCCGGCCGACGCCGTGCCCGAGCCCGCAGCGCCCGCCGCCGCGGAGGAGCCCGCCGCGGAGGAGCCGGTCGCCGCGGAGGAGTCCGTGGCTGCCGACGAGCCCGTCGTGGAGCCCGAGACCGCAGCTGAGTCGGAACCAGCGGACGAGTAGCGACCGCTCCTTTCAAACGAAACTGTCACGCCGTGAAACGGCTCCGTGCCGAGCCGGTAACGATTGCGCCAAATTGCGCGGGCATGGCCGATTTTCCGTCCGATGCGTGCTTAGACTCGGTTGAAAGGTCTTCAACCAACCCCTGGAGGGAGCTTCGATGAACATCAACCGGGTCATCTTGACCGGCAACCTCACCCGGGATCCAGAGATGAGCTCGACCACAGGCGGTCTGGCGATCTGCAAGCTCGGGATAGCAGTCAACGGCCGGCGCAAGAACAAAGAGGGTGTGTGGGAGGAGAAGGCAAACTTCTTCCGAGTCACCGTGTTCGGCAAGCAAGCCGAGAACTGCGGCAACTACCTCAAGAAGGGTCGCGCAGTCGGGATCGACGGACGCCTCGAGTGGAGCCAGTGGGAGCGCGAGGGACAGAAGCGCGAATCGGTCGATATCATCGCCGAGAACGTGCAGTTCCTGGGCGGTCGCGACGACGCCGGTGGGACGAACGGGAATGGGTCCTCCTTCAACGTCAGCGCGGCGCAGACGGAGGGCGACGTTCCGATCGACACCGCCGATTTCGAGCCGACCCCCGTGTCCGCCGGAGCCGCCGACGAGGACATCCCGTTCTGAGAGGCACCGGCACGAGCTAGAGCAAACGCAAGAGGAGCGCAGTGGCAAAGCAACGTAGACGGCCGGTTCGCCGGCGCGACAGAAGGGGACCCCTCGGGTCGACCCGGCGCAAGCCGTGCCCGTACTGCCGCGAGAAGATCGCCCAGGTCGACTACAAGGACATCGGGATGCTGCGTCGGTTTGTCTCCGAGCGGGGCAAGATCCGCTCGCGCCGCATCACCGGCGCCTGCCGCCGGCACCAGAGCCAGATCGCGCGTGCCGTCAAGCGCGCACGTGAGCTCGCCCTCCTGCCGTACGTGGCGGAGGGGGGCGAGCGCATGGGCGGCGGTCGTGACCGCGATCGCGACCGCGATCGCGATCGCTGAGATATGCCTCAGGCGATCCTGCTCGAAGCCGTCGAGTCGCTCGGAGAGCGCGGCGCCGTCGTCGACGTATCGGCGGGGTACCTGCGCAACTACCTCGTCCCGCGCAAGCTGGCCGAGGTAGCGACCACCGGCTCGATCGAGGCCGCGAGGAAGCGGCGAGAGCGCGCCGAGCAGGCCGAGCGAGACGCGGTGGAGCGCTCGCAAGAGAACGCCGCGACGCTGTCCAAGACGGTTTTGACCATCACCGCAGCAGGCGGGCGACGACGGCCGCCTGTTCGGATCGGTGACGCCGCAGGACATCGCGGATGCGATCCGGGAGGCGCGCGGGATCCGGATCGACCGCCGCCGAGTGCATCTCGAGGAGCCAATCCGCCGCACCGGCACGTACATGGTCGACGTCGAGGTCGCCCCGGAAGTCATGGCTTCGGTTAAAACGATCATTGTCGCTTCGGGCTAGCCGTCTGCCCCGGCTCACCCGCTGACTCGACGCGATAGTCCTGCGCTCTGCTTAGCACGCGAGGTGAGCGTGGGCAGACGGCTAGCCCGTCCGCTCAAGGAGGTCGGCTTCCCGGCGGAGGGCTCTGCCGCCCGCTCGCCTCGCGTTCTGAGCAGCCCACCGATCGCAGCCGTTCGGACGCAGCGGCGAGCAGGGGCAGACCTCTCCGCCGAACTCCTCCGCAGCTTGCGGGATGGACTTATTCGTGCCGCCGCTCCCAAACCTAGACTCGATTCAACGATGAGCGTCGCCGAACAAACCGCGATTCCGCCGCATAACTTGGAGGCCGAGAAGTCGGTCCTCGGTGCCGTGCTGCTCGACGATCGGCACATGGCGGCGCTGCTCGTCGAGGAGCAGCTGCGGCCCGAGCACTTCTACCGCGATCAGCACGGCGCGGTGTTCGCGGCGATGAAGGACCTGTTCGACGCGAGCCGCAAGATCGACCACCTGACCGTGGCGGAGATCCTGCGCCAGCAGGGGAAGCTGGAGACGGTCGGCGGGGCCGAGGTCATCGATGATTTGACGGGCTGGGTTCCCGCTGCTGGGCATGCGCGCGAGTACGGCCGGATCGTGCGCGAGAACGCACAACTGCGGGCTCTGCTCACGAGCTCATACGAAATCCAAGCGAGCGTGTTCGCGCGCGAGGCGCCTGCGCGCGAGTTGGTCGAGCGCGCCGAGCGTTCGGTTTTGGAGGTCGCTCACGACGATCGCCAGCGCAAGCTCCGCCCGATCGCCGACATCCTCCAAGAGGAGACCGACCGCCTACATCACCTGTCCGTCTCGAAGTCGCCGCTCACAGGGACCCCGTCTGGTTTCAAGGACCTCGACGAGCGCACTGGGGGATTTCAGCGCGGCAACCTGATCGTGATCGCGGCCCGCCCTTCGATGGGCAAGTCTGCGCTCGTCGCCAACATCGCGGAGAACGCCGCGCTCGGCGTCGGGCACCCGGATCGCCAGCCGTTTCCGGTCGTCCTGTTCTCGCTCGAGATGTCCGAGTCCGAGCTCGCGCAGCGGTTCGTGGCCTCGCAGTCAAAGACGCACGGCGACGACCTCCGACGCGGAAGGGTGTCGGAGAGCAAGTGGCCGACAATCCTGCAGGCCTGCGATCGTCTCGCACAGGCCCCGCTGTATGTCGACGATTCGAGTGACATCGGCGTGCTCGAGATCCGCGCCAAGGCTCGGCGACTGCATCAGCAGCTGGACGGGGGTCTCGGGCTGATCATCGTGGACTACCTCCAGCTGATGCGGGCCGAAGGTCACCTCGACAGCCGGGTTCAGCAGGTGGGCCAGATGAGCCGCGGCTTGAAGGGTCTGGCGCGTGAACTCAACGTGCCCGTGATCGCGCTCTCGCAGCTCAGCCGAGCGGTCGAGCAGCGCGGTGGAGACAAGCGGCCGATCCTGTCTGACCTGCGGGACTCGGGCGAGATCGAGCAGGACTCTGACCTCGTGATGTTCATCTACCGCGAGGAGTACTACCTCAAGGAGGAGTCCGAACGGCCGGGCGAAGCGGACCTGATCATCGCCAAGCACCGCAACGGTCCCGTGGGCGACGTCGTGCTCACCTTCCAGAAGCAGTACCCCAAGTTCTTCAACTACGCGAGCGACCGCTTCGCCGCATGAGCCGCTGCGCGTACGAGCTCTGCGACGGTGAAGGTCTGCTCTATGACGAGGCCTCGAACACCGCTTATGACTGCAAGTGCAGAAGCCAGCTGATCGCCACCCGTAAGGCGCACAGCCTTTCGGCGGTGATCCCGCGGCGCTACCGCGACGTCGCGTTCGAGCGACCGCCGGTGGTCGACGTCGACCCGACTGTGGTCGCGACGGTCCGGCGCTACGTGGACACGATCGATGAGCAACTCGACGCGGGCCGCGGCCTGTGGTTCATGGGACCGGTCGGGACCGGCAAGACGACACTCGCGATGCTGGTCTCGAAGGCCGCACTGCGCGCGGGGCGGTCGGTCGCGATCTACTCGCTGCCGCGGCTCTTGAATGAGATCCGTGACACCCACCGGGCCGAGCGCTCGCACATCGAGCTCCTCGATCGGCTCACCGCCGTGGACCTGCTCCACATTGACGACGTGGGCGCCGAGCGAACGAACGAGTGGGTGCTCGAGGAGCTCTACTCGATCGTCAACGGCCGCTACGAGGATCAGCGGTCGATGGTCATCACGACCAATATCCTCGACAGGGCCGCATTGCGAGAGCAGGTCACCGAGCGCACGGTGTCGCGCCTTACAGAGATGTGCGACGAGGTTCCGCTGCTCGGCTACGACCGGCGGATGGACCTGCGCAGCGCCTGAATCGACTCAGGCGCGCCGAATGCGTGTTGCGATGCCGGGATAGTCGATCACCAGGCCGTCGGTATCGAAGAGCACGTCGGCGACGAAGTCGTCGCCTTCACCAACGGTCTCGAAGCGGATGAGGTGCTCCCCCGAGGCTTGTGTATTGAGGTACGTGTAGCGCTGGTGGGAAGCGTGCAGTGATAGGTCGGGGACCGATATCCACAGCATCAAGAAGTCGTCGGTCGTCTCGCCGTCGTGAATTCGGTGGCGCAGCACGGGCATCGTGTTGGTCAGCGGGGAAAGCGCCAGATCGGGATCGAGTGCCTCATCGAATAGGGACATGTCGCCGCCGGCGTCCGGCAGCGATGTTTCGCCCTCCTGGTTCACGTCTGCGCGCCAGCCGGCTCCCTGCTCGCGGGTGAGCTCGATTCGGCGCGACCACCGCTCGGCGCGTGCGCTGACAAGTACGCGAGAGGTGATGAATCGCTCGGTCGTCTCAAGCTCATAGTCCAGCCGGTACGGCTCGGGCCGAGACCCAATCGCAACCCCGCTCGCGTGCATCCGGTCGCCGAGCAGCGCGACGGTCGCGACCTCGGCGCCGAACGGCTTGTCCTTGGACCAGGCGATCATCCGGTGCATCGTGCGGTTGGCAAGCTTGCTCACCGGGCCTCCTCAGTCGACGGGCGCTCCCGCACCCCCGGCACCGATGGTGGCACCGGCGCTGGCGGCGACGACGAGCCCGATCGCGACCACGTCGATCGCGCTCAGTCCCTGGCCAATCACCACCAGCCCGGCGAGTGCTGCCATTGCCGGCTCGAGGCTCATCAGGACACCGAAAACCGGCGGTCTGATCCGGCGCAGGGCCTCGAGTTCGAGCGAGTAGGGAACGACGGAGCTCAGCAGCGCAACTCCCAAGCCAACCGCGAGAAAGCTCGGATGCAGCAGGTGCGATCCAGCGTCGGCTATTCCGAACGGCAACAACGGCAGGGTGGCGATCGCCATCGCGATCGCCAATCCACCACCCCCGCTGAACGCACGGCCAACGCGGGCGTTGAGGAGGATGTACGCCGCCCAGAATCCGCCGGCCCCGACCGCGAACAGCGCTCCGGTCAGGTTCACAGCTCCGAACCCCCCGAGAAGGGCCACCCCAGCCGCGGCGAGTAAGGCCCACAGGACGTCGAGCCGGCTGCGCGAGCCCGCCAGTGCCACTCCCAGCGGACCGACGAACTCGAGCGTCACGGCGATGCCGAGGTGAATCCGGCTGAGCGCCTCGTAGAAGGTCAGGTTCATGAACGCGAGCGACAGGCCGAACAGCAGCGCGAGGCGGAGCTCGGCCGCGGAATGCGCGCGCAAGCGCGGACGCCACACCGCGCAAAGCACGACGGCCGCGAGCAGAACGCGCAGGAGGACCGTCCCGCCCGGACCCAAATGGCGGAACAGCTTGGTCGCGAACGCGGCGCCGATCTGGACCGAGGCGATTCCGCACATCACGAGGCCGGGGGCGGGCACGCGGTCGAACACAGTGCGGTCGTCGGTGGTTGCAGCGCGGGCTGTCATTTGCCACCCACGCTAGATCATCGGACTGGGCTGCCTCCTACACTCATCCCGCCGTGTCCGAATCCCTCGGAGCCATCTAGCCGTGCCCGGAATCGTCGTCGTCGGCGCCCAGTGGGGCGACGAAGGCAAGGGCAAGATCACCGACCTGCTCGCCGAGCGGGCCGATGCCGTGGTGCGCTTCCAGGGCGGCAACAACGCGGGTCACACGATCGTCCGCAACGGCAAGACGTGGAAGCTGCATCTGATCCCATCAGGGATTCTGCACCCCGGAAAGCTGTGCGTGATCGGCAATGGCGTTGTCGTCGACCCGCGCGTCCTGACGGACGAGCTAGACGAGCTCAGGCGCCGGCACGTGGACACGAGCTCGCTGAGGATCTCAGCCAACGCTCATTTGATCATGCCCTACCACCTCATGCTCGACCACGCCGGCGAGGCCCGGCTCGGAAAGCTCCAGATCGGAACGACCCGCAGGGGAATCGGCCCGTGCTACGCCGACAAGGCCGCGCGGCTGGGGATTCGTATGCAGGACGTGCTCGACGAGAAGATCCTCAAGCAGAAGATCGTGGCCGCCCTTGAGCCCAAGCGGCTCTCGTTGCGTCCATTCGCGAAGGACCCGGCACTCGACCTGCAGGCGATGACCGAGGAGTACGTGGTCTACGGGCACCGGCTTGAGCCCTACATCGCCGACACGACCAAGCTCGTGCACGACTGCCTCGACACGAGGCAGATCGTCGTGTTCGAGGGGGCGCAGGGCGCATTGCTAGACATCGACCACGGCACGTATCCGTTCGTGACATCGTCCAATCCGGTCGCGGGAGCAGCGTGTGTCGGTGCCGGGGTCGGGCCGAAGGACATCGACGAGATCTGGGGCGTGACCAAGGCTTATGGCACGCGCGTGGGAGCCGGCCCATTTCCGACCGAGGTCGACGGCGCGTTCGCGGACGAGCTGCGAGAGCGCGGCGGCGAGTACGGGACGACGACTGGTAGGCCGCGCCGAATCGGCTGGCTCGACTTGATCGCATTGCGCTACGCCGCCCGGATCAACTCGCTCACCGCGTTGGCCGTGACCAAGCTCGATGTGCTATCAGGGCTCGATCGCATCCAGGTCTGCACGCGCTACCGCGGCCCCGAGGACGCCGAGTTCGACTACTTCCCCTACCACCAGTCGGTGCTCCACCACGCCACCGGCGAATACGTTGAGCTACGCGGCTGGAGCGAGGATCTGAGCGAATGCCGCAGCGAGGCCGACCTCCCCGTCGCTGCCCGCGAATACCTCAAGTTCATGGCCGACTTCGTCGACGTCCCGGTTGCGCTGATCGGCGTCGGGCCGGGCGGCGATCAGGTGATCTGGACAGAGACGGGCGCCCACATGGCGCCAGCGATGGCGTAGCTAGACGCCCTCGCCGGCGCCGGTCGCTCGGGCACCGGCGCCCCAGAAGAATGGGCCGCCGACGTAGTGGACCTCGATCTCCCACCCCAGAGCACGCAGCCGGTGCTCGAGGCTCTCGGGTGTATGCGGCACCTTGACCGCCCGGAACTCCTCGCCGTCGATGAGCTGGCGCCGGATCACCTCGGACTCCTCACCTTCGATCAGCTCGTCCGGGGTCCGGAAGGCATCGTCGGCAAAGGCCACTCGTCCACCAGGCTTCAGGCACCGCTCGACGAGCGACCAGAACGCCTCAAAGCGCTCAAGCGGGACGTGCGAGAGCCAGAACCCGAAGAACACCGCGTCGTATGGCCAGTCCGGCTCCCAGGTGAGCGCGTCGGCCTGGACGAAGCGCACGCGATTGTCGCCTATCCTCGCCGCGGCGATCCTGAGCATCTCTGGCGCGGAGTCGAGCGCGGTCACGCGATCGGCATGCGCGAGCAGCTGCGCCGTCCACGTCCCCGGACCGCACGCCAGCTCGAGCACATCGCCCGTAGGGCGAAATGTGTCGAGCTCGTCCTTGAGCGCATCTGCTGCGTCGGCGAGTTCGGCTTCGGGGATTTCGGGGATGCCCGTCTCCAAGTACTTCGGCGCGGCGGCGCGGTAGTAGGCGACCTGCTCGGCTAGCAACGCGTCAATCCCGCGGGATGAGTCCATGGCCTGATGCTAGATCGCCATAGACTGATGGTCCGTGTCGGCTGCGGAGATCGACGACTACCTAGACGGGGTCGAAGAGCCCAAGCGCTCGACCCTCGAGACGCTGCGGCGGACGATCCTCGAGCTTCTTCCGGAGGCCGAGCAGGGACTCTCCTATCGCGTCCCAGCCTTTCGCGTGCAGGGCAAGGTCATCGCCGGATTCGCGGCGTTCAAGGACCACCTGAGCTATCTGCCTTTCAGCGGCTCGGTGCTCGACCAGCTCGGCCACGAGCTCGACAGCTACGCCATGACCAAGAGCTCGCTTCACTTCCCGGTCGATCAGCCGCTGCCACGGGCACTTGTCGAGAAGCTGATCGACGTGCGTCTCAAGGACGCGGGCGTTAGCTAGGCGATTAGGCCGAGGATTGATGACGGACCTTCAAGGGGTCGCCCGGGACGATGTCGGAGCTTGTGGGACGAAAACGACAACCATTGTCGTCAGCGTCCCACACCGCCCGCCGCGGACAGCGCTCGTATTCGCGCCCGCAGTGTTGCCTGCAAGGTCTGCCGTCAGGCCACCGCGCACGGACGCCTAGCTCACACTCAGTTATCACGTTTGCACAATCCGCTCGGTTTGAGCGACACCCTCTGTGCGCGGGCAGCCTCGGAGGACCCCCATGCCTCATGCGTGATCGAATGCACGACCACCGGGACGTCCAGCAGCAATTCGCGCCTGCCCGGTTTCATTCCGAGCCGCTCGGCGACCTTGACCGAGCGAACGTTGTCGGGCCGGATCATCGCCGTCAGATACTCAAGCCCGAGCTTGCCGAAACCCCACTCCACACACGCTCGCGCGGCCTCGCTCGCGTATCCGTGGCCCCACGAATCTGGACGTAGCGCCCAGCCCACCTCGGTCTCACCGAACTGGGGCCACCACTTCAGCCCAGCTCGGCCGAGAAACCGATCGGTCTCTATGTCCAGGATCGCGAACATCCCGTAGCCCCGGTCACGCCACTCGCGCTCGGACGCCTCGAGACGGACCTTCATCTGCCCACGTCCTGCTGGCGGTATGAAGCGGGCAACTTCGGGCTCGTTGTGGAGGGAAACGAACTGCTCGAGGTCGCCGATTGTCGCCGGGCGAAGCCGCAGTCTGGCCGTCTCGATCAGGATGCCGCCCGCGTGCGGCCGGCCTAGCCCGCCCGCTCGGCGGACGCCAGCCCGCGGCGGGCGAAGACCGCCATCACCGCCGCACCAGCCGCAAGGGCGACGAAGGCGATCGCGACCTTGACCGGAGATCCAGCCAGCAGGCCGCGCCCAGCCTCGAGCACGGCCGTGACCGGGTTGATGTTGGCGACGTCGTGAATCCAGCTCGTGAGCAGGTTGATTGGCACGAACACGGGCGCCAGGAAGAGCAGGAGGAAGACAGGCATCTGGATCAGCGCTCCGGCCTGCTCGGTGCGGGTGAACATCGCAACCCCGCACGCCCACAGCGCGGCGACCAGGTTCATGATGATCCCCAATCCGATCAGCCCGACGAGCTGGACGCCGTTGCCGTCGACGTTCATGCCCGCGATCAGCGCGGCGATCGTCACGACGGTGCCGGTGATCGCCCACCGGGCCAGGGCGCCAAGCGCGTAGCCGGCGATGATCCCGCTGCGGCGAGGCGCACTCAACATCAAACGTCGGGCAAATCCCGAGTCGAAGTCGCGTGCGATACCAAAGCCGGTGAAGACGCCACCGAAGGCCGCCGACTGGAGAAATACGAACACGAACTGGAAGGCCGTGTAGCCAGGGTTGTAGTGGAAGTTCGGGACATCGGAGATGCGCGACAGCCCACCCGCGAACGCCACCAGGAAGAACAGCGGAAAGACGATCGACGGGACCAGGATCGCCGGATTGACCACCGTGTTGTGGATCGAGCGCCAGGCCACCCCGCGAGCAACGGACAGAAACCGCCTCATGCGCGCGCCAGCCTCCCTCGCATCGCAGGCTGCGACAGCGCGACGGTGATCGCGAGCAAGGCCAGTGCAAACCCGAACCCGAGCGCTAGCGCCTGGCCGTCCCAGCCCTTGATCACCAGGCTGCGGATTCCCTCCAGCAGGTAGGAGACCGGGTTGTAGGTCGCGATGTCGCGGAACCAGGTCGTCTTGATCAGGTTGCGCGGCAGGCTGGATGAGCTCAGGAACAGCGTCACGAACAGCAGCGGGAAGATCCCCTGGATCGCCTCGCCGGTCCCGAGCCGCAGCGCCAGCAGACCGCCGAGGCTCGCGAACGCGAACGCGATCAGGATCGAGAGCGCCAGCAGTACGACCGCACCTCCGATGCCGCTCACGAGCGAGACGCCGGTCGCGAAACCGACCAGCAGGTAGACGATCGCCTGCACGACGCCGAGCACGAACGCGCCGCCAAGCTGGCCGACGAGCATCGCTTCGGTGCGCAGCGGCGTCAGCGCGAGGCGGTTGAGAAAGCCGGTCTCGATATCGCGCGCGAGATCTACGCCTGCCGTGATCGAAACGAACATCGCTCCCTGGATGAAGGGCATCGCGATCAGGAAGTCGCGGTAATGGTGGGTTGGGAAGCCTGGGATGCGGGTCGCCGGGCTCAGTGCGGAGCCGTTGATCCCGAACAGCAGCAAGGGGAAGATCAGGGGAAAGATCAGAAGGCCGCGCTGTCGCAGCGTCCGCACGGCGGAGCGCCTCGCGACCGCGAGTGTCTGCTCAACCAGTCCGGCTCCGTGGCTTGGCGTAGCCCGCGGACCCTCAATCGCGACCTCAACGGCCACGACGCCTCCGCCCGCGCCCGCGGGCCGGGGCCGCCGCCTCAGCCTCGGCTTCTGCGGCGGCGCCTTCGAGCTTGCGTCCCGTTTTGGCCAGGAATACATCGTCTAACGATGGTTGGTGAAGCTGGAGCATCTCGACCCGGATGTCGGCTTGGTCGAGGATGCGGACGATCTCGGCGAGCTGCGTGTCGCCTCCCGGCAGCTGCACCGTGACCGTGCCGCGGCCGTTGCGGTGCATCTCGCCGAACCGCGAAAGCAACTCGGCGACGCGGTCGCCGGCGCCCTCGTCGCACGGCGTCACTTCCACGCTCGGGCTGCCGATCTCGGCCTTCAACTGCGCGGGCGTGCCCTCGGCCACGATATGCCCGTGGTCGATGATCCCGATCCGGTCGGCGAGCGCATCGGCCTCCTCGAGGTATTGGGTCGTGAGAAAGACCGTCATCCCCTCGTGGTGCGCGAGTCGCTCGACCTCCTCCCACAGCGCCGCGCGGCTTTGGGGATCGAGTCCTGTCGTGGGCTCGTCGAGAAACAGGATCCGTGGTGAGTGGACGAGCGCCAGCGCGAGATCGAGCCGTCGCTTCATTCCGCCCGAGTACCCACCGACGCGGCGGTCCGCGGCCTCGGTCAGACCCACCCGCTCGAGCAACTCTTGGGCCCGGCGCTGTCGCTCATCAGAAGGAAAGCCCTGAAGCGTGGCCTGGAGCAGCAGGTGCTCGCGACCGGTCAGGATCGCGTCCAGAGCAGCCTCCTGGAGCGCAGCGCCGATAACGGCGCGCACCTGCGGGCCTTCGCGAATGATGTCGTGACCTCCGACCCGCGCGGTCCCGCTGGTCGGCGGGAGCAACGTCGTGAGCATGTGGACGGTCGTCGACTTTCCGGCGCCGTTCGGGCCTAGGAAGCCGTAGATCTCGCCGGGCGGGACGGTCAGGTCGATGCCGTCAACAGCACGCGGACCTTTGCGGAATTCGCGAACGAGCTGTTCTACCTCTATTGCACCCGCAGCCGACATAGATCGTAGGGTAGCAAACTATTTGTGGTGCGAACGATCTGGCGCGGCGGCCGGACCCCAGCGGCCCGTAGCCGAGCGACGAGCCCTAGTCGCGCCGCGACGGATGGCCGACGCCCGGCCAGGGCGCCAGCACCAGCACAAGCCGCGAGTCGGTGACCGCCCGGACCGCGTGGCGCTCCGCCGGCTGGAAGTGCGACAAGAACCCGGGACCGCCCGTGATGCTCTGCCCGTCCTTGGACACTTCGATCTCTCCATCGGCCACGAACAGGTACGCACGCTCGTGCACCTGGTGCTCCTTGAGCTCCTCTCCGGCCGGGAGGTGAATCGCGATCGCGCGCGTCTCCTCATCGGAGCGCAGCACCTGCGGGCGGCGTGCTTCAAGGTCTAATGAGCGGATGTCCCAGGTCTCCATGCCCGGGATTCTCTCACCGCCAGCGCTCGAGCAGGTCCTCGTCAGGGACTTCGCCCACGACTCGCCCGGGAACGCCCATGACAACCGCTCGCGTCGGCACGTCGCGGGTGACGACCGCGCCCGCCGCGATGAACGCCTCCTCGCCGATCTCGACGCCGGGCACGATCAAGACGCCGCCGCCGATCCGGCACGCACGACGGAGCACGGGGCCCTGGAGGCGCTCGCCGCGGGCGTGCCGGCCCATCGTGTGGTCGTTGGTCGTGACGGCGCCCGGCCCGATGAAAACGTCGTCCTCGACGACCACGCCGCCGGTCACGTAAACGCCGGTCTGGATCAGCACGCGCTCTCCGATGCGCGCGTCGAAGTCGACCGTCGAGCCCCGGCCCACGACGGATCCCGCTCCGATGACGGATCGCTCGCGGATCTGGGCTTGATCGCCGATGATCACGCCGGCGCCGATGCGTGCGCCCGCGTAGACGACCGCGCCGCAGCAGATCGTGGCGCCCGCCTCCACGACCAGTCCTCCCGCGTCGCCGCCCGCCGCGCTCGAGCCTGACCGCAGACGCGGCCTCTTTCCGAGCACCGCGCCGGCCTCGATCACGCAGTCGTCGCCGATCTCGGTGCCGGCGTGGATAACCGCGAAGGCGCCCACGGTCGCGCTGCTACTCACGCGGGCGTCGGCGGAGATGTCAGGCGCGGACAACGGGATCGGCTTCCCTTCGCGAGCGCTCGAGCGACTGCTGGAGGTGCTCGAGGACCGACACCACGCGCAGCCCGCTCTCGCCGTCGGAGCGCGGACGCGAGCCCGTGCGCACGCATTCGACGAAGTGCTCGCACTCCACTCGCAACGGCTCGTGGTTGGGAATCTGGGGGCTGTAGCTGTAGCCCGAGCGCGTGATGTACTCGCCGTAGCCGCGCGCGTCCTCGTCAAATCCCTTGTCGTAGATCGTCAGCTTGCCCTCGATCGCCATGTCGTCGAACGTCGCCATGCGCTGCGAGCCAACGACCGTGAAGCGACGCTCCTTGTGGGGGTCCAGCCACGACAGATGCAGGTGGGCTGCGAGCCCCGACGGGAATCGCAGATAGCAGAAGACCACGTCCTCGACCCCGCTTCGCACATACGACTCGCCGTGCGCCGCGACCTCGGACGGCTCCTCGCCGGCCAGGTACAGCAACACCGAGACGTCATGCGCGCCCAGGCTCCAGAGTGCGTTCTCGTCTGAGCGCAGCTTGCCGAGGTTCAGCCGGTTGCCGTAGATGTAGAAGATGCGGTCGCCGAGCTCGCCGGAGTCGGTCAGCTCCTTGAGCTTCTGGACCCCTGGGTGATACTCGAGCAGGTGGCCGACCATCAGCTGACGCCCGCTCTCGCGCGCCGCGGCCAGCGCACGCTCTGCGTCGGCGACCGACTGCGCGAGCGGCTTTTCGACCAGACAGTGCTTGCCAGCACCGAGCACGCGGACCGCGAGCTCGGAATGGCTGGGCACCGGCGTCGCGAGCGCGATCCCGTCGAGCTCCGGGTCGGACAGCAGGTCATCCAGCTCGGCCGTGAACTGCACGCCCGGGAACGTCCGGGCCAGGCGTGCGCGAGCCTCTTCCGAGGCATCGCAGCACCACGCCAGCTCGCAGCCGGAAACCGCCGCGAAGTTGCGGGCGAGGTTCGGGCCCCAGTAGCCGAGCCCCACGACGCCGATGCGAACCGGCGGCTCAGTCATCGGCGAGCAGTGTAAGCGCCTGAACCACGCGCTCTCCGGCGCGTCCATCGCCGTAGAGCGGCGGACGCTCGGCCGGGGGCTCGCGCTCGAGCGCCTCGAGCGCGCGTTGCTTGTCGAGATCGACCAGCGTGTTCCAGCCGCGCTCGACGGTCTCGGTCCACTCGGTGTTCGGCCTGAGCGTGATGCACGGGACCCCCGCCAGGTAGGCCTCCTTCTGTAGCCCGCCGGAATCGGTCATCACAGCGCGCGAGTTGCACACCAGGGCGGTCAGCTCGATGTAGCCGAGCGGGGGAGCAAGCCGCACGGCTTGCTCGAGGCGCGCCAGCAACCCGGCGGCCTCGAGGCGCGCGCGGGTGCGGGGGTGGACGGCGAACAAGACAGGCGCCGGCACGGCGATCAGCAGGTCCACAAGCTGTGCGAGCCGCGCGGGGTCATCGACGTTCCCCGCGCGATGCGCAGTGACCAAGACGTAGGCACCGGGCTCGAGCTCGTGGGCCTGCACGAGGTCGAGACGCCGGCTCGCGCGCGGCTGGACGGTGAGCGCCACGTCGACCATGACGTCCCCAACGACCTGGGTGCGTCCCTCGACGCCCTCGCGCGCAAGGTTCGCGGCCGCGACTTCCGATGAGCACAGCAGCAGCGTGCTCGCGTGATCGGCGAGCACGCGGTTGAGCTCTTCGGGCATCGAGCGGTCGAACGAGCGCATCCCAGCCTCCACGTGGGCGACCGGCACTCGCGCTTGGGCGCCGGCCAGCGCACCCGCAAGCGTCGAGTTGGTGTCGCCGTAGACGAGCATCGCGTCGGGAGCCATCTCGCTTAACAACGGCTCGAGCGCGCCCAGCATCCGCGCGGTCTGTGAGCTGTTCGAACCCAACGCGATTCCGAGCTCCCGCTCAGGCGCCGGCAGTCCGAGTTCCTCAAAGAAGACCGCCGAGAGCTCGTCGTCGAAGTGCTGGCCGGTATGCACCATCACCTCGTCGTGACGCTCGCGTAGCGCCGGGGTGACGGCCGCCGCCTTGATGAATTGCGGGCGGTTACCGATGACCGTCAGGACCTTCAAGCCCGGGCCAGCTCAGATTGGATCCGGGTGCTGACTGCCTCTGCCGTACGGGCGGTGAGCGGCGCGTCAGTGCTAAATGGCCGATCGTCGATGGCGGCGACGGGCTGGACCTCCCGCACGGTCGAGGCAAGGAAGGCCTCGTCGGCGCCGAGCAGCTCATCGAGCGTGCATTCCCGCTCCCTTGCGTCGGTCACCTCCATCACAAGCGCGCGCGTGATCGAGGCCAGGATGTGGTCAGCCAGCGGGGGTGTCAGGAGATCGCCGTCCTTGACCCAGAAGATCGAGCTGGTCGGCGCCTCGAGCACGCGTCCATGCGGCGTCACCAGCAGCGCCTCGTCTGCGCCCTTCTCACGCGCGAGACGGCCGGAGAGCATGTTGGCGGCGTACGACAGCGATTTGACCCCATCCAGTACACGCGTGGGCGAGTATGTGATGGTCGCGAGCTTGACGCGCTCCGGGGTCTCGGGCAGCGGCTCGGTCAGCAGCAGCCGCCTCCCGCCCCGGGTCAGGACGATGCGCAGGAGCTCGTGATCGGGGCCGGGCCCGGCATGGGCCAGCAACCGGTTGGCGTCTGCGCGGACGGCCTCGAGATCGATCGGCAGGCGGAGGTTGAGCGACGAGCGCTCGAGGCGCTTGAGGTGGTCCTCGAGCGCGAAGGGGAACCCGTTGTACACGCGGATGACCTCGAACACTCCATCGCCTCGCAACAGACCCGCATCGGTTGCCGGGATCTTCGCCTCCGAGGCGATCGTGATCGAGCCATCGATTGACGCCAGGCAGCCGCTGAACTGGGCGGACATCGACGCGAATCTAACCGGCGTGCGCGGACAACGAACTCATCGCCGCGAACTCGGGCTGGGTCCAGACCTCGGCAAGCCGCACGATCACCGCCGCCGCCGCCGCCATCTCGTGGGCCGACGCCCACTCGCGCACCGAGTGGTACTCGTGCCCCCCGGTGAAGATGTTGGGCGTCGGCAGGCCCATCTCACTGAGCCGAGAGCCATCGGTGCCGCCCCTGATCGCCGTCTTGATCGGCTCGATCCCCTCGGCCCGAATCGCCGCCTCCGCCGCGCCCACGACGTGTGGCACCCGCTCCAAGTAGGCACGCATGTTGCGGTACTGGCGCCGGACGTCGAAGTTCATCCGCGCGCGGGGCTCGGCGTCGACGATGCCGTAGGCGGTGCGCTCGAGCAGTCGCATGTGCTGATCGAGCAGCTCGTCGTCGAAGTCCCGCACGATCACACGCAGCTCGGCATGCGTGGCGCTGCCGGTCAGCTCGTAGACGTGGATGAAGCCCTCTCGCCCGGCGGTGGTCTCGGGCGTCAGCGTGTCGGAGGGGAGCTCGGCCACGATTCGCGCGGCGAGCCGCAGGGCGTTGACGAGCTTGCCGGTCGCCGTGCCCGGATGGGCCTCGACCCCGTCGATCGTGATGATCGCCTCGAGCGCCGAGAAGGTCTCGTCTTGAAGCTCGCCGAGATCGGACCCGTCGAGCGTGTACGCGCACAGCGCACCGAAGCGCTCGATGTCGAACAGCGTCGCACCCTCGCCGATCTCCTCGTCCGGCGTGAACCCGACCCTCAGCGTCGGGCGCGGGAGCTCTGGATGGGCCGCGAGGTAGGCGACGGCCGCCATGACCTCGGCGACCCCGGCCTTGTCGTCGGCCCCGAGGAGGGTGTCGCCGGAGCCGGTGACGATGTCGTGGCCGATGCATGAGCGCAGCTCGGGCATCGACTCGGGATCGAGCCGCGTGCCGCCGCGCGGGAGCTCGATCACGCCGCCGTCATACGCGCGATGCACGATCGGCTCGACGCCGGCGCCGGGCGCGTCCGGGCTCGTATCGACATGGGCGAGCAGCCCGATCGTGGGCCCCTCGGTGGTCCCGGGAAGAGTCGCGGCCACGTATCCGTTGTCGTCGAGCGCCGCGTCCTCGAGGCCGGCCTGATTTAGCTCCTCTACGAGCAGGCGGCCGAGCTCGAGCTGGCCGGGCGTGCTCGGCGAGCGCTCGCGATCGCGCTTGGACTGCGTGTCGATCCGGACATAGCGCTCAAAGCGCTCGAGGACGTCGGGGGCGAGAGCCTCGGCCAGTAACGAAGTGAAGAGCTGGGACATGCCTTTCAGATTACGGTTACTAGCGATGCGACGGCTCGGAGCCGCTTTGGTCGCCGCCGAGCCGCAGCGCCCTGGCTATGGCGCAAGCGCCTTGACCAGCTCGGCCGCCGGGCGGATGTCGTCGATCCGGCTAACGCCCTGCCCGGCGTACAGCGGACCGGAGTCGAGGAGGCTCGGCGGAAGATCATCGGTCGGGGGCTGCGGGCTCAGCAGCGGCCAGGCTGGACGCTGTGCGGCCAGGGCACGCGCCTGAACCGAGGCCGGCACCCGCGAGGCCAACGGCCGCGTCAGGCGATCCGCCACCCTTATCAGGCGTGGGCCACGGGCCTCGGGCCCCAACCAGCGCTTGGTCGCAGCGTTCTGCACCACCCGATGCGGTGCGTCGGGCCACCCGAGCCCGAAGAGCTCCGTGAGCACCGTCTCATCGGACTCGAGGCACCGCTGCTTGTAGCCGGCGTGCGCACGGCTCTCCTCGCTGAGCAGAAAACGAGTGCCGAGGACCGCGGCGAGTGCTCCGGCGTCGAGCACGCGGCGGACGTCTTCGCGGTCGACGATGCCGCCCGCCGCGAGCACGGGGATCGGTACGGCGGCGAGCGTCCGCTCAAGCAGCTCGAGGACCGGCGTCGAGCCCCGCACGTGGCCGCCGGCCTCCACCCCTTGGGCGATCACGGCATCGGCGCCCGCGGTGGCGGCAGCCTTGGCCTCCGCGACCGAGCCACATTGGTGAATCCAGGTGGCGGGACTGAGTCTTCGCGGCTCGCCCCAGAAGGTGACCACGACGTCGGCGCTTGCGGCAGCCTCGATGTCCTGGCGCGTCAGGAACGGGAGCAGCAGGTTGACCGCAAGCGGGCGGCCTGTTAGGCGGCGGGCCGCTTGAAGTTCAGCGGCCAGCGGCGCGCGCGGGACCGCGATCGTCCCGAGACCGCCGGCGTCCGAGACCGCCGCTGCGAGCTCGTGCCGCGACACGGTGCCCATACCGGCTTGAACCAAGGGCAGCTCGAGTCCCCGCAGGTCGAGCACTCGTTAACCGCCGGCGAGCTGAACCGACTTCACGATCAGCAGCGCCAGCGCGACGATCATGTAAGAGCCAAGCACGAGCATCGCGCTGTGGCGGGCGCGCGACCACTGGGGCCGGGACAGCAGCGTCGCGGGCGGCATCGTCCACTGCTCCTTGGGGACCTCCGCTCCACCCCCGATCACGTTGACGGCCTCCGCGCCGCGCCGGTTAGAGAGCCACACAAGCGAGTAGCCGAGGAGAACGACCACAAGCACCCCGGCGCCGGCGAGCGAGATTGCGGTCACGCTCACGTGCGGGAAGATCGTCGTGACCGTCAGGACCACCGACAGCAGCATCAGGATTCCGACGATCGCGCCCGCCAGCGCCTTCAGCCACGTCGGATTCGCCCACGGGCCGAGCACCTCGCGGTCGTTGCAAAGCATCAGCAGGAACAGGGTCGTCATCGGAAGCACGATCCCGCACAGGGCCTGGACCGCCTCGGTGATCACCCCGAGCGGTGCCCCCGGAATCAGCACGATTCCGGCGGCCGACAGGATCAGCGCGCTGAACACCGCGTAGAAGCCCTTGGCCTGCCGGAAGCTCCGATGCAGCGAGCCCCTCACCCCGGTGACGTCCCCGACGACATACGACGTCGCCAGCGTGACTGCTCCGGCCCCGATCAGCGACGCGTTGAGCAGCACGATCGCGAAGAACGCGCCGCCGACCGACCCGACCGTGTGGTCGATCGCATGCGCGACGGCCCCGGCGTCGACGAAGTGGCCGAAGTAGCGCGTGCCGCCGAACGCGAACGCCGTGATGCAGATCAGCGCGCCCGCGGCGACCACCACCACCAGGGCGCCGAGATAGGTGTCGATCCGCTCGTAGTTGATCCACCGCGGCGTGATGCGCTTATCGGCGATGTTCGACTGCTGGAAGAACAACTGCCAGGGAGCGACCGTCGTACCGACGATCGCGATGATCAGCAGAATCGCGGTCGACGTCGCGCCGCCGTGGATGCCGGGGATGACGAAATGGCGAACGATCTGCCCGCCCTTCGGATGGGCCATGAAGAACAGCGGGAACACGAGCAGGTTGGCGAAGATGAACAGGAACATCGAGCGCTCCCAGAAGCGGAAGCTGCCGCTTGCGGAGACCCCCACCAGGGCGGCAGCGGCCAGCGGGACCGAGATGTACTGCGACACGCCGAGGTAGGACAACGCCAGGCTCACCCCGATGAACTCCGTGACGATGATCAAGAAGTTCTGGAGGAACAGGAAGCTCGCCTCAAACAGGCCCCAAGCCCGCCCGAAGCGCTCGACGATCAGCCGCGCATGCCCGACGCCGGTCACGGCGCCGAGCCGCACCACCATCTCCTGGTTGACGACCAGTACCGGCACCAGCAGCAGCAGTACCCACAGTAGGCTGGTGCCGTAGTTCTGGCCTGCCTGCGCGTAGGTCGAGACCCCACCCGCGTCGTTGTCGCCGACCATCACGATCAGGCCGGGACCGATGATCGCCAGCAGCGTTAGCGCACGTGAACGGAGGCCGCGATGGGCCTCGTCGTGCTGCTTGATCGTCCCGAAGGCGCCCTTGATGTCGCCGGCCTGGGCCGGGTCGACGGCAGGGCGCTCGTGCGAGGTCGTCGCAGCCGTGACGCCCGAGGACTGCTCTGTCGTCATGTGCTCGACCTCCTTTCGCCCGCACGCCGCAGCGGCCGCGGCCGGGGCGGGAGGTCAGCTACCCGAGGGAGGAGACCACGACACCGGCCGCGAAGCTGCTACTTCGCGGTTGATCGTCGCTGTCTAGGTGTACGTCGTGGTTGGCCATGCCCGAGTGAGCCTACCAGCGCGTTCGCCAGCGCCCAACCAACGGCAACCGGATGTTCACACCGTCAATCGCGCGCGGCGCCGGCGCGCCAGCGCCATTCCTCTGGCAGCACGCGCTCGAGGAGATCGTCGACTGACACAACCCCCACCGGCCGGCCGGACGGGTCGACCACGGGCATCGCGGTGAGGTTGTAGTCACTCATCAGCCGCGCCAGCTCGGGAAGGTCGGTCTCGGGCGTGACTGTCGGAAGCGGGGTTTCGACGAGCGTCTGAAGGGCGTCCTGCTCGGGTGTCTTCACGAGCTCGCCGATCAGCACGCCGCCGGCGAGTGCGCCGGCTTCGTCGAGCAGCCAGATCGGATCGAGCTCCCTCGGCGTGAGCTCGGATGCGCGAACGCGAGCGAGCGTCTCACCGACGGTTGCACTCGCGGGCGCGGAGAGGAAGTCGGGGTTCATCAGCCCGCCCGCCGTCTCGGGGTTATGCCCGAGCAGGCTCCTCAGCTTGCGCTGGGTGGCGGGCGGGAGCAGATTCAAGATGGGCAGGCGCCGGTCCTGCTCGAGCTCGAGCAGGAGATCAGCCGCGTCATCGGGCTCCATCCTCGCGAGCACCCCTGCGGCCTCCTCGTCCGAGCGCTCGCGCAGGAACTCCGCCTGGTGCTCGTCATCGAGCTCTTCGAACACGTCCGCCTCGAGCTCCTTGTCCTGGCCGACCGCCTCAAGGATCTCCTCGCCCTCCTCGTGCGAGGCGGCTTCGACGAGGTCGGCAATCTGGGCCGGGTGCAGGAGCGCGATCCGCCTGACGGGGAGCTTGAGCCGCGAGGCCGGGACGTGGCCCACGAACGCCTCCATCTGGCCCCAGGGGACGAACTGCTCCTCCTCCGGCTGATGCTGCCGCGATGTGCGCGGGAGCAGCCGACGCAGGCGCGTCCTGAAACTGGTGTCTATCCCCGCGACACGCCAGGAGTTCTGCTCGCAGACGAGATCCACCTCGCGCGCCTTGACCAGACGTGCACGCTCGACGTCGATCAGGCTCCGATCGAGCACGTCGGCGCGCAGCAAAACCTCGCCGGACCGGCGCTCAAACTGCGCCAGATTCAGCGTGGTCGTCGACGCTCGCGCGGCGGTGGCTTCAAGCCGCTCGATCCGGTGCGCAGGCACGAACATGTCCCGCCCCCCGATCCGCGCCTTGAGCCCAACGACCGGCGGGAGGCCGTCGGCCAGGTCGAGGCGCGCCACGACGTCTTGGACACGACCGAGGCGACCACCGGCTGAGTCGAGCAGGGGACTGCCGACCAGCGCGGATAAGTGGAGGATCTCGTCAGACATCCAGCCAGGGACCGACTGGAAGGCTAGCGCCTCAGCCCGCGTCGATTATGCCCCCAGGATCCGCGCCGCAAGCACTGCTGCGTTGCGGGCGTTGTCGACCCCGACGCACGCCACCGGAACTCCGGGCGGCATCTGAGCTATCGACAACAGCGCGTCCAGTCCGCCGGCCACCGACGTGCGGCTCGTGAGCGGCACGCCGATGACGGGCAGCTCGGAATGCGCGGCGACCACGCCGGGCAGCGCCGCCGACAGACCCGCCCCGGCGATGATCACGCGCAACCCGCGCATGCGGGCGTTGCGCGCGTAATCGGCGACCTTGTCGGGCTCTCGGTGGGCCGACAAGACCCGCACCTCGCATCGGATCCCGCGCTCGCGCAGCTCTTCTTGCGCCTTCTCCATCGCCGGAAGATCGCTCTTTGAGCCCATCACGATGCCCACCAGCGGCGCGTCTACCTCCATCTCCTCGAAGTCCGGGTCCGCGACCGCCTGGACGCCGCGCTCGGCCTCGGCGCTCATGCTCGGACCGCCCGCAGCGCGATGTCGTCGCGCATCTGCTTCCCCGCAAACTCGACCATGTTGGCGGCAGCATATGCACCGGCGCGGGCGTCTGCCAGGTCGCTGCCAAGCGCGGTGAGGTTCAGCACGCGCCCGCCCGCGGTCACGATCTCGCCGCTGGCCGAACGAGCGGTGCCGGCGTGGGTCACGTAGACGTCGTCGGGCACCCGGTCCAGTCCGCTGATCACATCTCCGCTCGAGGAGGATTCCGGATATCCGGCGCTCGCCAGCACGACTGTTACGGCCTTCTCGGGCGCCCACTCGAGCGCGCTGCCTTCGAGCCCGCCCGGCGTGGTCGCCCGCTCAAGCAGCGTGAGCAGGTCGGTGCGGAGCCGCGGAAGGATCGCCTGCGTCTCAGGATCGCCGAACCGGACGTTGAACTCAAGCACCTTCGGGCCGTCGTCGGTGAGCATGAGCCCCGCGTAGAGGACTCCGTGGAACGGAACCCCGCGTGCAGCGAGTTCCTCGAGGACGGGCTGATGCACCGCGCGACAGATCTCATCCCCTCGCGCACTATCGATCTCTGGCACGGGCGAGTAGGACCCCATTCCACCCGTGTTCGGGCCGCGATCGCCGTCGAAGATGCGCTTGAAATCCTGCGCCGAGGCCAGGGGCAGCGCTCGCCGGCCATCGCAGACCGCCAGCAATGACAACTCCTCGCCATCGAGGTGCTCTTCGACGACCACCTGCTCGGTGCCGAAGCGGTGCTCCACGAGCAGCTGCTCGAGCGCGCCGCGTGCCGCCGGCTCATCGCGGGCGATAACAACGCCCTTGCCGGCCGCCAGTCCGTCGGCCTTGATCACCGCTGGATAACGCTCGACCGCCGCCAAGCCGTCCTCGACGGTCCGCACCACTTGGAACGCCGCCGTCGGCACACCGGCCGCGGTCATCAGCTCCTTGCAGAACGCTTTGGAGCCCTCGACTTCCGCGGCGGCGGCCACCGGGCCGAAGCAGCTGACGCCGGAATCGAGGAGCGCGTCGGCTATCCCCCCCACGAGCGGAGCCTCCGGCCCCACCACGACGAGATCGACGGCCTCGTCGCGCGCAGCGCCGATAAGACCGTCCACGTCATCGGCCGGGACCTCGAGCAGGCGCGCGTCCTGGGCGATGCCGGGATTCCCAGGAGCGCATAACAACTCCGGGCGTCGCGGCGAGCGAGCCAGCGCCTGGACGAGCGCGTGTTCGCGCCCGCCGCCGCCGACGACGAGTACGCGGGGCGATGTCGCGGTCAAATCGCGCCGATGAAGTCGTCAATCGGGATCGCGCTGAGCGTCTCGTACTTCGCGGTTCCGCGCGAGCCGAGCTCGAGCGACACGCGGGCGATCGTTTTCTCATCGGGCGCTTCGACCACGTTGACGAAATCGAAGTGCCCGAGCGTCGCCCACTGGGCCTTGACGGTCGCGCCCAGCTGCTCGATCTCGCGGTTGACCTCCTTGATCCGCGACGGGTTGTTCTTGATCGTCTGGACGCCGTCGGGCGTGAGGGTTGAGAGCATGATGTAGGTCGGCACGCCGTATCCTCCTGTCGTCATGGTTTCGCGGGGGCCTCACTTGTACCCGATTTTGCGGCGCTCGCGCGGCTTGGCTGCCGCGGCGCTGGCCTGTGCGGTGTGCGGTGGCGCGTTCGCGGCGGTCGCAGGGGCGCAGCCGGCGGTGAACACGAACCGGGGCTGCTACGTCGTCGGCCAGACGGTCCAGCTCAGCGGCAGGGGCTTCTCGCCCTCGCGTACGTACATCGTGACGGTCGACGGCGTGTTCTTCGGCAACCGGACGACCGATAGCCAGGGCGGCCTCGCGGTGGCCGTACATCCGGGCGGGTTGCCGGCCGGAACGGCCCAGCACGTCGATCGCGTGAGCGTGTTTGACGGCACGACGTTTGCCCGAGCGAACTTCACCGTCACCCGACCAGCCGGTGCGCTCATCCAAACGACGGGAAGCACACCGAGCACCGTGCAAGCGCGCTTTCGCGTCTGGGGGTACTCGCTGACCGGCGTAACACGACCCGTCTACGTCCATTACGTCGACCCCGCCGGGCACCAGCGGGCGCACAAGCAGCTGGGCCAAACGGCCGGCGCTTGCGGCACGATCACGACCCCGCGGCGCACGCTCTTCCCGTTCTCGGTCTCGCCCGGAAAGTGGATCCTCCAGGTCGACACGCAGAAGGCCTATGCACGCCACCCCACGGGCCCCGTTACAAGGATCCAGGTTTCGATCGCATGACCGACGAAGGCCTCCCGATCGCCTACGAGCTGCTCGAGCAGGGCGTACCGGTCTACGCCGCCGACGGTGAGCAGGTTGGGACCGTCGACCACGTGGTGTGCGCAGAGGCCGAGGACATCTTTCACGGGGTAGTCGTCCGTCGCGCCGCCGGCCAATGCCTGGTCGAAGCCGACGACGTCGCATCGCTCCACGAGCGCGGCGTGGATCTGCGCATCGACGCCGCCGCGGTCGACGCGCTCCCAGCGCCCCACGGCGCGGCACCCGCTTGGCGCGTGCACGAGCCGGGCGCGAAGCCCAGCCGCTGGCGCGAGCTGCTCGACAGGCTCGAACTCAGAGACCCGAAGACCAGGAACTGGTCCGAAGAAGACTGAGCGCTACCGGCCGTAGATGATCTTGGCCTTCTCGGCCGCGAAGTCGGCGTCGGTCAACGCACCGCGGTCGTGGAGGTCGGCGAGCCTCGTCAGCTGATCGACGGGATCGGCCGCCGTCTTGGCGCCGACAGTCGCTCGGGAGGCCTTCATCCGATCCGCGAACGTAAGAACGGGCGGCGGTGGTCTCAGCTTGGGCTTTGCCCCCAGCAGCGTCTCTGGCGTAGCTCTGCCGGGCTGGCGCGGGACCGGCGGCGGGGGCGGGCGCCGCGCGTCGATCCCCTTCAAGCCCGACTGGACCGCGAATTTCCCCCAGTAGTAGATCCCGCGGAGCAGGAGCGCGCCGATCCAGCACTCGACCCACAGGATCCCGATCACCGTCAATTGGCTAGTCCCGTGCTCTTGGTGAGCCGCGTTGGCACAGCGCAGATCCAATGAATAGCCGGACGTAAAGCCGTAGCTGAAGCTGTGCTGCTCGACCACCCCGTGGCTATATGCCCCGTGGCACACGAACGGCGCGGCCCACAGCCGCATCGACGGGATCAGCACGGCCACTGCCGTGGCGCACATAAAGCCCACCCAGCAGCTGACGAGCAGCGTCGCCCCGGAGGGTTTTTTCGCCATGTCGGCCATGGAGCTCAGGCGGCTCGCGCGACCCCGGTCCCCAAGACCAGTAGCGCCCCGGTTGTTACCAATCCAGACCGCGCGAGCCAACCCACAGCGCCCCGCAAGGTAAGGCCCAGCGGCGTGCTTCGCATCCATGAGGGTCATTGAACTTCGGGCATGCGAGAATCGGCGCCCGCATGACAGATAGGGGATCGTCTGGGGCGCCCGGGGGGCTCCTGGAACGAGAGCGGGAGCTCAGCCTTTTGAGCGATAGCGTCAGCGTCGCCAGCGGTGGCGATGCAAGCGCGGTCGTGATCGAGGGCGACGCGGGCCTCGGGAAGACCGCTCTGCTGGATGTAGTGGCGGAGCTCGCCGTAGCGCAAAGATTCACCGTGCTCCGAGCGCGTGGCGGAACACTCGAGCGGACGCTCGGCTGGGGCGTCGCGCGTCAGCTGTTCGAAGCGCTCGTCGTGCGGACCACGCCGGACAAACAGGAGGCGATGCTGCGCGGGTCGGCGAGGCTCGCGGCTCCTTTGTTCGGCCTCTCAGAGGCAAGCGCGACGGACGACTCCCAGTTCGAGCACGGGCTCTACTGGCTCGCCGGCAACCTGGCCGAGCGCGCGCCGCTCGCGCTGTTGCTCGACGACGTCCATTGGTGCGACGACGCGACCCTCGGCTGGTGGCTCTACCTGCTGCGCAGAAGCGAAGGACTTCCTCTGCTCACCGTCGCCGCTAAGCGCCACGGCGAGCCGCATTCTCCCACTGGCCTGCTCGACATGATCGCCGCCGAACCGAGCGTTCGAACGGCCAGGCTCGAGACTCTGGGCGTGACGGCGACCGACGCATTGCTGGCTCGCGCCTACGGATCGCCCGTCGAGCAGGAGTTCGGGCTGGCTTGCCACGCATGGACCGGCGGCAACCCGCTCTACGTGACCGAGCTGGCGGCCGAACTCGCCGCCGAAGGGATCCAACCAGTTGAGGCCGCGGCGGCGCGCGTACGCTCGCTCACCCCCCAGGGGGCTTCGCGCGTGACTCTCCTGCGCTTGGGCCGCGCCTCCGAAACCGCGATCGAACTCGCCCGGGCTGCTTCGGTGCTCACTTCGTCCGCCGAGCAGTGGCTCGTGTCTGGGCTGGCGCAGCTGAGCGATGGCCAGATGGACGGCGCGCTTGATGAGCTGATCGGGGCGCGGATCCTCGCGAGCGGCGACCCGCTCGCGTTCGCCCATCCGCTGATCAAGGGCATCGTCTACGACGATCTCCCCGCTACGCGGCGTGCCGCGATGCACCGGCGCGCCGCCGAGCTGCTGGCCGATGCCGGGGCAGAGCCAGGACGGGTCGCGGCGCACCTGTTGCGCACCGCTCCGGCGGCCGATGAGTGGGCCGTAGAGCAACTGCTCCGAGGCGCGCGGCTCGAGCTCGAGCGAGGCTCCCCGTCGACGGCGGCCGAGATGCTTCGCCGCGCCCGTCGCGAGCCTCCTAGCGCGGCAAGCCTCGCAACGGTGACGTTTGAGCTCGGGCAAGCGGAGGGGCGTTCGGGAGACCCAGCGGCAGTCGAGACCCTCCGCGGGGCACTTGCGGTGAGCGATGACTTGCGGCAGAGCGCTGAGATCGCATTGACGCTCGGAGAGCAGAACCTGCGGGCCGGGCAGCCCGCGGCCGCGATCGAGATCGTGACACAGGCAGCCAAGGGTCTTGGATGGGACGACGTCGATCTGCGTCTTCGGCTGGAGGCCTTGCTGATGACGCTGGCGCGCTTCGCGGGCGGGCAGCTGGGGCTGGTCTCAGCACGCCAGGCGCTCGTCCGTGACCGAGCGACCGGCGACACGCACGGAGGTCGGCTGGTCGCGGGCCAGCTCGCGTGGAGCCTGTCGGCCCGCGGGCAGGATGCGGCGCGGACGGTCGAGCTCGCCCGAACCGCAATCGGCGATGGCGCGCTGATACGCGAGGCGCCCGACACGCCCGAGGCGTGGCTCGCGCCGGTCCACACCCTGACGATGGCAGACGAGCTCGACGAGGCCGACGACTATTGGATCCAAGCTCTCCAGTTGGCGCAGCAGAACGGTTCCGAAGCCGCATTCGCCGCTGCCTCGTGCTATCGGTCCACGACTGCCTATCACCAGGGGAGGCTCGGTCAGGCTGAGCTGTACGCGCGCGACGCGCTGCGAACGATGGCCTCGCTTTCCTTGATCCACCGGCTCGCGACGGCTCACCTCGGGCCAGGCGCTCATAGACCGCGGCGCGGCGTCGGAGGCATGCGACGTACTCGGCGTTGGCACTGCGACCACCGAGCGGCTGCCGCCGACCTGGGGGCTTCAGGTGATGCATGCCGCGGGTCGTGCGCTTGTGGCGACCGGACGGCTCGAGGACGGTGCCCGGCTCCTGATCGATACCGGCCGGCGAGCCACCGCGTCGGGCATCCAGAATCCGGCCTGGCTGCCATGGCGATCGGAGGCGGCGCTGGCGCTCCTCCAGCTCGGCAGAGGGGACGAGGGGCTGTCGCTTTGCGACGAGGAGCTCGAGCTCGCCGGGCGCTTCGGCGCACCGCGACCGATCGGAGCCGCGTTGCGCGCACGGGGACTCGTCTCCGGCGGCGAGGGCGGCGTCGAGCAGCTCGGCGAAGCAGTGGAGATCCTGGCGAAATCGGCCGCGCGGCTCGAGCACTCCCGAGCGCTCGTGTCCCTTGGCGCGGCCTTGCGCCGCGCCAACCGCCGCGCTCAGGCGCGCGAGCCGCTCACCGAAGGCCTGGCGCTGGCCGAGGAGTGCGGAGCCGAGCCGGTGGCCGACGAGGCCCGTAGTGAACTGCGCGCAGCGGGGTCGCGGCCGCGAGCCGTTTACCGCACCGGCGCCGACGCCCTGACGGCCTCAGAGCGCCGGGTCTGCGAGCTGGCGGCGACGGGAAAGTCCAACCCGGAGATCGCGCAGGTCTTGTTCGTGACCCGCGCGACCGTCGAGTCCCACCTCCACAGTGCTTACCGCCGACTCGACATCGCGTCGCGGTCGCAGCTAGGGGAAGCGCTGGCCGCCAAGCGCTAACCGGGCGGCGGCGGAGCCTTGATGTCGTCCGGCTCCTGGTGCGTGCGCAGCCGATCGAACAGCGAGAGGAAGCCGAGCATCCCCTCGAAGGGGATCTGGGGCTCACCCTCGCGCCCGGCCGACCCGCACACGGGCTCGCCGGGCTCGATTTCGACCACCAGGCGCATGCTGCTGCCCTCCACGGAACGGCTTAGCCGTGCCCGTAGATCATCCCGACGTTGACGTCATCCGGATCGACCCGGACGGTCACGCTCTCGCCCTCGGTAAACGGGTTCGACGGGTAGATGTACTGGTTGATCGTCGTCTGGTACGGCTCGCCGCCGACCGGAGAGATCGTAAGCACGATGTTGTATTCGGTCCCGCCGGGCGTGTCCGTGTTGCCCGTGGCGGTCATCACGTCGATTTGGCCCGGCCGCTCGATGCCCTGCTCGCGCAGCTTCTTGGCGCGGTTGGCGAGCTCGATCTGCTCAGGCGAGGCGCCGACGCCCATCGTGGAGGTTGCGGCCTGTGCACGCTCCATCGCGCCGGCAGTCACCGTCTCCATCTTGCCCTTCATCCGGTCCATCAGTCCCATTGAGTTGCCTCCTGGTCGCTTTGGGGCGACCGTAGTCCCGACCGCCGCCGTTCGCATCCATGAGGGTCATTGAAATCTGATCGCGTATAGGCTCCGCGTGGTGAGCGAGCAGCGGGTCAAGTTCACACTCTCCGAGGACGAGATCCCGACCAGCTGGGTGAACCTGATGGCGGACCTGCCCGGAGAAGCCCCGCCGCCCCTTCACCCTGGCACCAAGCAGCCGGCGGGACCGGACGATTTGACGCCGCTGTTCCCGATGGGGCTGATCCTGCAAGAGGTCTCGCCGGAGCCGGACATCGAGATACCGGAGGCGGTCCGCGACGCGTACAGGCTGTGGCGGCCGACGCCGCTTTACAGGGCGCGTCGCTTTGAGCGCGAGCTCCGCACCCCGGCGCACATCTACTACAAGTACGAAGGCGTCTCGCCGCCGGGCTCCCACAAGCCAAACACCGCGGTGGCACAGGCGTACGAGAACGCCCAGGCCGGCATCGGCAAGCTGACGACCGAGACGGGCGCCGGCCAATGGGGGTCAGCGCTCGCGTTCGCCTGTCGTTTGTTCGGGCTCGAGTGCGAGGTCTGGATGGTGGGATCGAGCTATGACCAGAAGCCATACCGGCGCTCGATGATCGAGACCTGGGGCGCGACCGTGCACCGCTCACCGTCGGATGTGACAGAGGCTGGGCGCTCGCAGAGCGAGCACACGACGGGATCGCTGGGGATAGCGATCTCAGAAGCGGTCGAGGTCGCGGCCCAGCGCAGCGACACGAACTACTCGCTCGGCTCGGTCCTCAATCACGTGCTGCTGCATCAGACAGTGATCGGGCAGGAGTCGATCGCGCAAATGGCACAGGCCGGCGAGGAACCCGACGTGGTGATCGCTTGCGTCGGCGGTGGCTCGAACTTCGGCGGCCTGACGATTCCGTTTTTGCGCCGCGTGATTCGCGACGGGGCCAAGACGCGTTTCGTCGCCGCCGAGCCAGCGGCCTGTCCCACCCTTACCCGAGGCGTGTACGCGTACGACTTCGGCGACACGGTCGGGCTGACGCCGCTGATGCCGATGTACACGCTCGGGCACGACTTCGTGCCACCGCCCGTGCACGCTGGCGGTCTGCGCTATCACGGCGACTCGCCGCTTGTATGCGGGCTCGTCAAGCAGGGCCTGGTCGAGCCGCGTGCGTACAAGCAGAACGAGACCTTCGAGGCGGCCGTGCGCTTCGCGCGGAGCGAGGGCATCATCCCGGCGCCCGAGCCGGCCCACGCGATCAGAGCCGTGATCGAGGAGGCCGAAGCGGCGCGCGAGGCAGGCGACGAGCGAGTGATCCTGTTCGGGCTGTGCGGACACGGCAACTTCGACCTGTCCGCCTACGACGCCTACCTCGCGGGCAAGCTCGAGGACCCCGAGTTCTCCGAGGCCGAGATGAAGACCGCTCTGCAACGGCTGCCCGAGGCGCCGGCGCTCGCGTAAAGCTCTAGACCGCGGCCGTCGCCTCAGCCTGCGCGAGTACGAGCTCGCCCTCAGCGGCATCGACCTTGACGGCGTCGCCGGGGCCGAAGCGGCCCTCGAGGATCGCCAGCGCGAGTGGATCGACGAGCCGCTTCTGGATCACGCGCTTGAGCGGCCTCGCGCCATAGGTGGGGTCGTAGCCGAGATTGCCGAGCAGCGTCCGGGCATCGTCGGTCAGCTCGACCTCGATCTCGCGCTCGCGTACCCGCTCGATCAACCGCTGCACCTGGAGGTCGACGATCTCTGAGATCTGCTCCCGCGTCAGCGGCTCGAACTCGACGATGTCATCGAGACGGTTGATGAACTCGGGCTTGAAGTTGGCCTCGACGCCGGCGCGGCCGCCGGGAATGTTGGAGGTCATGATCAGGACGGTGTTCTTGAACGACACGGTGCGGCCCTGACCGTCGGTCAGCCGGCCGTCGTCCATCACCTGGAGCAGCGTGTTGAACACGTCGGGGTGGGCCTTCTCGATCTCGTCCAGCAACACGACCGAGTAGGGCCGTCGGCGGACCGCCTCGGTCAGCTGGCCGCCTTCGTCGTAGCCGACGTATCCAGGCGGCGCGCCCACGAGCCGTGAGACCGAGTGCTTCTCCATGTATTCGGACATGTCGATCCGGACCATCGCCTCCTCGGAGTCGAACATGAACTCGGCCAGGGCGCGGGCGAGTTCGGTCTTGCCGACCCCGGTCGGCCCGAGGAACAGAAATGTCCCGATCGGCCGGTTTGGATCGGCCAGCCCTGCGCGCGAGCGCCTCAGCGCACTGGCGACAGCCGATACCGCTTCGTCCTGGCCGATGACGCGCTGGTGGAGCCGCTCTTCCATGTGGACGAGCTTCTCGATCTCGCCCTCCATCAGACGTGAGACAGGGATCCCCGTCCACTTGGCAACGACCTCTGCGATGTCCTCGGCGTCGACCTCGGTCTTCAGGAACTTGACCTCCGTGTCGGCCGACTGCTCGGCCTCCTCGGCTGCCTGAAGCGTCTTCTCGAGCTCGGGGATCGTCCCGTACTGAAGCTCGGCGGCGCGGCCGAGGTCGGACTCGCGCTGGGCGCGCTCGAGCTCGGTCCTGGCCTGGTCGAGCTTCTCTCTGATCTCTGACGCTGCGCCGACGATCTCCTTCTCGCGCTGCCATTCGGCGTGCATACCCGCCGAGCGCTCCTTCTCTTCGGCCAGCGTGCGCTCGAGCTGTTCGCGGCGGGCGATCGTGCCGGGGTCATCGTCGTCCTTGAGCGACTCGAGCTCGATCTCGAGCTGCATGATGTGGCGGTCGACCTCATCGATCTCCGTCGGCTTGGAGTCGATCTCCATCCGGATGCGCGACGCCGCCTCGTCGACCAAGTCAATCGCCTTGTCTGGCAGGAAGCGGTCGGCGATATAGCGATGGCTGAGCGTCGCCGCCGCCACGAGCGCCGAATCCTGAATCGCGACGTTGTGGTGGACCTCGTAGCGCTCCTTCAGCCCGCGCAGGATCGCGATCGTGTCCTCGACGCTCGGCTCGCCGACGAACACCGGCTGGAAGCGGCGCTCGAGCGCCGGGTCCTTCTCGATGTGCTTTCGGTACTCGTCGAGCGTGGTCGCCCCGACAGCGCGCAACTCGCCGCGCGCGAGCATCGGCTTGAGCATGTTGCCCGCGTCGATCGCGCCCTCGGCCGCGCCTGCGCCGACGATCGTGTGAAGCTCGTCGATGAACACGATGATCTGGCCCCGGGCGTCGGCGATCTCCTTCAGCACCGCCTTCAGCCGGTCCTCGAACTCGCCGCGGTACTTAGAGCCCGCGACCATCGCTCCGATGTCGAGCGCGATCAAGCGTCGATCGCGCAGGCTCTCGGGTACATCGCCCTCGACGATGCGGCGCGCCAGTCCTTCGACGATCGCGGTCTTGCCGACACCCGGCTCCCCGATCAAAACGGGGTTGTTCTTCGTGCGCCGCGAGAGGACCTGGATCACGCGCCGGATCTCGTCGTCGCGACCGATCACGGGGTCGAGCTTGCCCTGCCTGGCGGCGTCGGTCAGATCGCGGCCGAAGCGCTCGAGCGCCTGAAACTTGTCCTCTGGGTTCTCGTCGGTCACTCGGTGCGAGCCACGCACCTCCTCGAGCGCCTTGAGCAGCTCGTCGCGGGATGCTCCGGTTGAGCGCAGCGAGTCGCCGGCGGCGCCTGGATGCTTGGCGAGCGCGAGCAGCAGATGCTCGGTCGACAGGTACTCGTCCTTGAGGTCGCGCATTTCGCTCTCGGCGTCGCGCAGAACCTGCGTCAACTCGGTCGACCCGCCCGCCGGCTCGGCGCCGCCGCTCAGCGTCGGCAGCGCGTCGAGCGCAGGGGCCAGCGCCTGGCGCACCGCGGCCGGGTCGACGCCCAGCTTTCGCAGCACGGGCGCGACCACGCCGGCGTCCTGCTCGAGCAGAACTGCAAGCAGGTGCTCAGGCGTCGTCTGCGGGTTGTGGCGCTCGTCCGCGAGCCGCTGCGCGGCCTGAATGGCCTCCTGGGATTTGATCGTAAAGCGGTCTGGTTGCATGTCTTACCTGGGAAATCTAAGTCGGTTGGACTTAGATTATGACAGACATCGGGCTCGGTGGCAAGGGCCGTCGCGAGTCAGCACGGGGGTGTGGGAAGAAGTCGCGAATAGTTCGCCGCAACATCCCAAACCCCGCAGGGCGGGCTGGGGGCCGGCCGTCGCGAGGTCAGCCGACCAGCGCCAGAACCCGCGTCGGGCCGCCGCTGCCGCCGGCGAGCGCGGGGGCGCCCACGATCGCGACCGCCCCCACCGGCGGAACCTGATCGAGCCGCGCCAGGTTCTCGATCCCGTAGCGCCCGCTCGGAAGCCAGCTCACGTGAGCGGGGAAGTCGGTGCTCGCACCGACGTCGAGGCTCGCGGTGTCGAGGCCGATCGCGCGCACTCCGGGCCGCTCGTCCTTGAGGAAGTCCGTCAGCCGCGGGTCGAAACCCGGTGCGTGCATCGTGCCGCTCTGGTCGGCGTTCAGGTAGGCGGCTGAGTCACCCGCGCGAGCACCCCAGCCGGTGAGCGCGAACACCGCGCATCGCTCCGGGAGCGGGCCGTGCCTGGACTCCCACGCGAGCACGTCGTCGGGCAGGACCGTGGCGTCATGGTCGTGCTCGACGCGCTCGCGGATGTCGAGCACGACCACGGGCAGGATCAGCTCCTCGGGGGCGATGCGATCGACGGTCGCCGCGCCCTCGCCGAAGTGCGCCGGCGCATCGACGTGCGTACCCGAGTGCTCGTCGAACGCCCACGAGCGCACGAAGAAGCCATCGGTCTCGAACCGGAACTTGTCCGCGACCTTGACCGGGTCGTAGGCGGGAAACAACGGGAAGTCCGTCGTCAGCGGATGGCTGAGATCGATGACGCGGGCGCGGCCGAGAAGCTCAGCGAGGCCGCTCAATCGGGACCTTGAAGCGCTTCAGGTCGGAGTGGCGCACGAGCTCGCCGCCACGCTCGTAGGGCACGATCTCGGCGCGCAGCTCACGTCGGAGCGCCTCCAGCCGCTGCACCTCTGCCGTCAGCTCACGCGCGCGCGCCTCGAGCGCCGCGATCTTGCGCGTCATCGTCCCGAGCTGTTCCTCGAGCTCGAACACGCGCTCGACGCCGGCCAGATTCATCCCGAGCTCGGCGGTCATCTCCTGGATCCGCTTCAGACGCTCGACGTCCTCGTGGGAGTACAGCCGCGTTCCCTTTGGCGAGCGCTTTGGCTCGATCAGGCCCCGGGCTTCGTACATCCGCAGCGTCTGTGGATGCATCTCGGCCAGCTCGGCCGCGACAGAGATCATGAAGACGCCGCGATTGGTCGAGACCTTCACACGGGCGCGCCGGGAGGCCATCAGCCCTTCACCTGCTCGAACAGCTTCGCGCGTGGGTTCCCATTCATGACCTGGGAGAGGCGGTCGATCGCCTCGTCCTGCTCGGCCGACAGCGCCTCGGGCACGTCGATGACGAACCGGTAGTGAATGTCGCCGCGGCCCTTGCCGTCGAGCCGCGGTGGACCCTCGCCTCGCAGCCGCTGGACCGTGCCGTGTTTGGTTCCGCGCGGGACACGCAAACGCTTGGTCCCGTGCAGCGTCGGCACCTCGATCACGCCGCCGCGCACCGCCTCCGGAATCGTCAGCGGAACCTCCACCTCGAGATGGTCGGCGACCGTCTTGAAGACTGGCGACGGCGTAACGCGCGTGACCACATAGAGGTCTCCAGGCTCGGTGCCACGCGGCCCCGCCTCGCCCTTGCCCTTCAGCCGGATGCGGCTCCCTTCACGCACACCGGCCGGAATGTTGACCCGCAGGCGCCGCACGCTGCGCTGCGCGCCCGACCCGTTGCAGGTCGGGCAGGGGTCGTCGATCACGGTGCCAGAGCCACCGCAGTTCGAGCATGGCTGGGCGATGGAGAAGATGCCCTGGCTCTGAGATTCGACCCCGCGCCCGTTGCAGACCGGGCAGACGCGCGGCGAGGTCCCGGGCTTGGCGCCCGTCCCATGACAGGTTTGGCAGGGCTGCGAGGTCGGGACCGCCAGCGGCACCTGCGTGCCCTCGACCGCCTGCTCGAAGCTCAGCGTGACCTCGGTCTCGAGATCACGGCCGCGAACCGGCCCGCGCGCCCGTCCCGCTCCCGTGCGCGGGGCACCTGTACCGCCGCCGCCGAATAGATTGGAGAGGATGTCCCCGAAGCCGCCGCCGAAAGAGGCCGGGTCAAACCCGCCCGGAGTGCCGAAACCGAATGGACCCGAGCCGCGGTCGTACTGCTTGCGCTTGTCGGCATCGGACAGGACATCGTGGGCCTGCGAGATCTCCTTGAAGCGCTCCTCGGCCTGCTTGTCGCCATGGTTGCGGTCCGGGTGGTACTTGCGCGCGAGCTTGCGGTACGCCTTCTTGATCTCCTCGTCGGAGGCGTTCTTGCCTACACCGAGGACCTTGTAATAGTCGGGCCGCGCTGCCATCTCGGCCTCACCCCGCCACTACTACGCGCGCGGGCCGCAGGACCGAATCGCCCAGGCGATAGCCCCGCTGAACCACTTCGACGATCGTCCCCGGCTCGGCGCCGTCGACCGGTTGCTGTGCGACCGCCTCGTGGTGTTGAGGATCAAACCGCTCGCCGTCGGGCGAGTACGGCTCGATCCCGAAACGACCAAGCGCCGCGAGCACGGCGCCGTGCACGAGCTTGACGCCTGAGACGAGCGTGTCGTTGTGGCCCGACCCATCGGTCGCCTGGAGCGCACGGTCGAGATCGTCGACCGCCGGCAGCAGCTCGAGCGCCAGCTTTGCGACGCCCCGCTCCTGCGCGGCCGCAGCCTCGCGCGCCGCTCGCTTGCGGTAGTTCTCGAAGTCGGCCTTCGTACGTTGGGCCAACTCGAGGTACTCGTCGGCCTTCTCGGCCTTCGCGCCCAACTCTTCGAGGTCGTGCTCGAGCTGCGCCTCGTGGTCGGGCTCGGGCTCGGACGCGGGCGCTGGCTGCGGCGCCTCCTCTGGGGAGACGTCCGCAGCCTCGACCGACTCGTGACGCTCGTCGGTCATCGCTTACTTCTGCCCTTCGTCCACAACCTCGGCGTCGACGACGTCCTCTTCCTCCTCGGCCCCGGCGCCGTTGCCCGTCTGCGCGCCGGCGCCGTCAGCTGACGCCGCCGCCTGCTCCTGGGCGCGCTGGTACATGGCCTCGGAGACCTTGTGGAACGCCGCCTGGAGAGCTTCGGTCTTGGCGTTGATCTCCGCCGCGTCCTCGGAGGTCAGAACCTCGCGAACCTCCTTGATCGCCGCCTCGATCTCCTGCTTGGAGCTCTCGTCAACCGTCTCGCCGAGCTCCTTGAGCTGGCGCTCGGCTTGGTAGGCCGCGTTCTCGCCGTTGTTGCGGGCCTCGGCCAGCTCGCGCTGGCGACGGTCCTCGTCGGCGTGGGACTCGGCATCGGTGACCATGCGCTTGATCTCGTCCTCGGAGAGGCCGGACCCCGACTTGATCTCGATCTTCTGCTCCTTGCCGGTACCCAGATCCTTGGCGGACACGTTCAGGATCCCGTTGGCGTCGATGTCGAACGCGACCTCGATCTGCGGGATCCCGCGCGGCGCGGGCGGGATGCCGGTGAGTTGGAACTTGCCCAGCGACTTGTTATAAGCGGCCATCTCGCGCTCGCCCTGGAGCACGTGGATCTCGACCGACGGCTGGTTGTCCTCGGCCGTCGAGAAGATCTCCGACTTGCGGGTCGGGATCGTCGTGTTGCGCTCGATGAGCTTGGTCATCACGCCGCCCTTGGTCTCGATCCCGAGCGTCAGCGGCGTCACGTCGAGCAACAGCACGTCCTTGACGTCGCCCGCGAGCACACCCGCCTGGATCGCCGCGCCAACCGCCACGACCTCATCCGGGTTGACCCCGCGGTGCGGGTCCTTGCCGGTCAGCTCCTTGACCTTTTCCTGGACCGACGGCATGCGGGTCATGCCGCCAACGAGGACGACATGGTCGATCTTGGCGACGCCCTTCTCCTTGGCGTCGTCGAGCGCCTGGCGGACGGGCGCGATCGTGCGGTCGAGCAACTCGCTCGTGAGCTCGTTGAGCTTCGCGCGCGTGAGGCGCGTGTCGAGGTGCTTCGGGCCGCTTGTGTCAGCGGTGATGAACGGCAGGTTGATACCGGTCTCCTGCGTCGTCGAGAGCTCGATCTTGGCCTTCTCCGCGGCCTCGTACAGGCGCTGAAGCGCCATCGGGTCCGCGGCCAGGTCGATCCCCTGGTCGCGCTTGAACTCGGCTACGAGCCAGTCGACGATCGCCTTGTCGAAGTTGTCGCCGCCGAGGTGGTTGTCACCGGCGGTCGCCTTGACCTCGAACACGCCATCGCCGATCTCGAGCACCGACACGTCGAACGTGCCGCCGCCGAGGTCGAACACGAGGATCGTCTGGTCGGTCTCCTTGTCGAGCCCGTAGGCCAGCGAGGCCGCGGTCGGCTCGTTGATGATCCGCTTGACGTCGAGCCCGGCGATCTTGCCGGCGTCCTTGGTCGCCTGACGCTGATCGTCGTTGAAGTAGGCCGGGACCGTGATCACCGCAGCGTCGACGGTCTCGCCGAGGTAGGCCTCGGCATCGGTCTTGAGCTTCTGAAGGATCATGGCCGAGATCTCGGGCGGCCTGTACTGCTTGCCGCCGGCCTCGACGACGGCGTCGCCGTTGGGGCCCGAGACCACCTTGTACGGCACGATCGACTCCTCGGTCTTGACCTCGGCCTCCTTGCGGCCCATGAAGCGCTTGATCGAGAAGACGGTGTTCTGCGGGTTGGTGACGGCCTGGCGCTTGGCGACCGTGCCGACGAGCCTTTCGCCCGATTGCGCGAACGCGACAACGGAGGGCGTGGTCCGCCCGCCCTCGGCGTTCTCGATTACTGTCGGTTCGCCGCCCTCGAGTACAGCCATGCAGCTATTGGTCGTACCCAGGTCGATTCCAATGGTTTTACCCATGCGTTTCTCCTTCGTTAGAAATCTGAGTCAGAGCGTAGCAGATCTGTGAGGGAGTCCAACGGGCTCGCGACCCGGAGGCGGTGACGCCGTCACGTGAACCCTCGGCGGCGAGACCGCGCGTTCTTTGGCGAATTCACCCCCAAAAACGACACGTAGATCGCCAAAGAACACGCGAAACGGTCTCCGGCGCTCACCACGCGGCTCGGCGGGCTCCACGCGGCTCCGGCGCTCGCCGCGCGGCTCGGCGGGCTCCACGCGGCTGTGGGGGCCGCTAGCGGCCCGGGTGGGCCTTCGCCAGCGCCGTGAACGCCTTCGCGGCCGGCTTCTTTGAGAAGCCGAAGCTGAGCAGGCCGAAGTGGTAGAAGAAGGGCGGGTTGCTGCTCAGGGTGCTCGGGCTGTAGTCGCGGAGGTTGAACCAGATCGCGCCTTTGACGTAGGGGAGGCTCAGCAGCGCCTGGTAGGCCTGCTTGAGGAACTGGCTCTGTGTTGGCTCGCCCGGGTAGAACGCGCCCTTCGCCTTGGCGTTGCCCGGCCACCCGAACTCGGTCAACCACATCGGCGGCTGGCCGTAGCCGTGATTCGTGAACTCTTGCTCGTAGGCAGCGAGCTCCTGGGACCAGGTCATGGGGCACTCCGGCGACGTCTTGCAGCCCTCGGCCGGGAAGGGCCCGGTCCCGGTCAGCGGAACATTGGCGACGTTGTCGCCCTCGGGAGTCGTCGGTCCATACGTGCCGGGCGGCAGCCGGTAGGCGTGCAGGGCGACGCCGTCGAATGCCCGCGCGCCTCCGAGGTCCGTCAGGATGTCCTCGGTCCAGGGCAGGACAGGGACCAATGTGAAGCCAATCGAGGCGAAGTTGATCGGTGAGCCGAACAGCAGCTTGAGATGGGTCCCGTACTGCTGGTTGACCGATTGAAAGACGGCGTACTGGGCCTTTAGCAGCGCCGTGTACTGCGAGGGGTCGGGGTTCGGCTCCCACTGGGCCTGATTGTCAGGCTCTGCCCAGCTCTCGTAGTAGGTGACGACGTTGCGGTAGCGCACCAGAACGGTGCGCACGTAGGCCTGATAGGTGGCGAGATCGGCCGCCGTCGTCGGAGGACACGAGCTCACTTTCGCCGGCTTCGGCCTGATCGAGCACGCCTTGGCGATTCCACCGAACGTGACCAGTACGCCCATGTGGAGCTTGCGGGACTGGGTGACCTCGTAGTCGAGCCCATTGAAGTCTCCACTTGCCGTCGTTGGCGGCGCGTTGAATCGCACCCACCGTGCACCGAGCTTGCGCGCCGTCGAGAACTCGCTCAGGAAGTTCGCTCGGCTCGGGTCCGCGGAAGTCGGATCGATCCCAAACAGCGATGGACCCGGCTGTGCTCCCATCGACGGCAGAACGTTGACCTTCTTGTGGTGGCCGTGGCGAGCCAGCGCGGTGACCGGCGCAGCGGCGAGCACCGCCAGCGCGACTAGCGCGGCGGCGATGCGGAGACGACGCCCCCTCACGTCGCGTCCGGCGTCTTGCTTGAACCTGCCGGTCACGGACTCGCAGTCGATTTTATTCCTGCTGAGGGGGTTTCCGCAACCTCGTCGGCCTGCGTGCGTCCGGTCAACGGCCCGGGTTGGCCCGCGCCAGCGTCTGGAAGGCGACCGCCGCGGGCTTGGCTCCGAACGTGTAGTCCAGCAAGCCGTAGTGGTAGAAGAACGACGGGTCGCCGGAGCCGATCCCGGGCTGGTAGTCGCGGACGTTGAACCACAGTGCGCCCTGCACGAACGGCAGCTGGAGGAGGTCGGCATAAGCCGCTGTCAGATCGAGCGACTGGGTGAGATCGTCCGGGAAATAGACGCCGCCGTCGACCGCGTTGCCCGGCCAGCCAAACTCGGTCAGCCACAGGGGCGGTTGGCCATAGCCATAGTCCTGGAAGACCTGCTCGTAGGCCTGAAGCTCCTGGGGCCACGTCAGCCAGCGCCAACTCGGCGACGGACAGTTTGAGGTTGCGTACCCGACTTCGACGCGCAATCCGGCGACGTAGTCGCATGCCGGCGTCGCGGGACCGTAGGGCCCAGGCGGGAAGCGGTAGGCATGCAGGGCGACCCCGTCGAATGCGCGCTGTCCGTGCAGCTGTGCAAGCACCTGGCTCGTGAACGGCAGTACGGCCAGGCCGGTGCCGGGAATCGTGGCGAAACTGTGCGGGGAGCCGAAAAGCAGCTCGAGGTGCAGCCCGAACTTGCTGTTGACCGACTGGAAGACCGCGTATTGGGCCTTTAGCACCTTCGCGTAGGCGGCCGGATCGGCACCTCCCAGCCACGAAGCGGGGCTGTTGGGTTCTGCCCAGCTCTCGTAGTAGGAGACGACGTTGCGGTAATGCAATACGACGTCGCGCACATAGCGCTTGTAGGCGCGCAGGTCGGCGGCGCTGGTCGGGGCACAGGCGTGGACGTTGCGCGTCGGACGCGAGCAGGCGCGCGCGATCCCGCCGAAGCTGAGCACGACTCCCAGCCCGTTGCTGCGCGCCTGTTTGACCTCGTAGTCGAGCACGTTGAAGTTCCCGCTGCCGGTCGCGGGTCCGATCGTGTAGCGGTCCCAGCGCGCGCCGAGCGAGCGGGCGGACGGGACATCGCGGACGAAGTACGCGTGATTGGAGTCGTAGATCGATGTGTCGATGCCGAAGATCGACGGCTGCGGCTCCGGCCCCATGTAGGCCAGCGTGCGCGCCGAAGCGCTCGGAATCACTCCGAGCGCAAGGGCTACGAGCAGGGTGGCGACCGATCCGTGACGCATGAGGGGGCTGGGGCCTGCCCCGCCCCCACTGTACTCAGCGACCGGGGTTCGCTGCGGCGAGCGTCTGGAAAGCGGCCGCCGCGGGCTTCGGCGTCAGGTCGTAGTTGAAGAGGCCGTAGTGGTAGAAGAAGCTAGGGTCGGGGCTGCTCGCATTGGGCTGGTAGTCGCGGACGTTGAACCAGAACGCGGCTTGCACGAACGGGAGCTGGAGCAGGTCGGCATATGCCTGGGTGAGGTCGGTGGCCTGTTCCACGTCGCTGGGGAAGTAAGCGCCGTTCGGGACCGCGTTGCCGGGCCAGCCGAACTCGGTCAGCCACAGCGGCTGCTGGCTGTAGCCGTTGTTCTCGAAGACCTGCTCGTAGGCCTGAAGCTCCTGCGGCCAGGTCATCCAGCGCCACGCGTTGATGCAGACGCCGGGCGTCCCGTATCCGACTGTGACCGTCACGTTGCCGACGTAGTCGCACGCCGGCACATTCGGTCCGTAGCCACCCGGCGGGAAGCGGTAGCCGAGCAGCGCGATCCCATCGAAAGGCTGCTGGCCGTGGAGATCGGCGAGGACCTGCTGAGTCCAGGGCAGGATCGCGGTCCACTTGGGGTTGCCGGGCTCGATCGAGAAACCGATCGGCGAGCCGAACAGCAACTTGACGTGGAGGCCGTACTGGCTGTTGACGGCCTGGATCGCGTTCCACTCGGCGGTCAGCAGGGCCGCGTATCTGGCGGGATCGGGACCGCCGATGAAGTTCGTCTCGTTGTTGGGCTCGATCCAGCTCTCGTAGTAGTCGACGACGTTGCGGTAATGCAGGACCACCGTGCGCACGAACGCCGCGTAGGCGGCCAGATCTCCTTGGGTCATCGGCGGGCAGGCGGTGAGATTGGACGGCTGAGGACGGACGGAGCACGCGTTGGCGATCCCGCCGAAGCTCAAGATCACGCCCATCCCGTTGCTGCGCGCCTGCTTTACCTCCCAATCAAGCGCGCCCCAGCTGCCCTCGGCGGTCTTCGGCCCGATCGTGTAGCGATCCCAGCGCGCGCCGAGGCCGCGCGCGGCCGGGACATCGCGGACGAACAGGGCGTGGTTTGAGTCGTAAAGATCGGTGTTGAGCCCGAACAGAGAGGGACTCGGCTCCTGGCCCATCGCGGGCAGCGGCGCGCCCGGGGACTGCTGCTTGCCCCCAACGAGGTTGTGGTGGTTGTGATGGCGGGCGTGATGCCTGTGGTGACGGCTGTGGTGGCGGTGATGAGCCCGCGCGCTCCGCCCCGCCGACGACCAGCAGCGGCGTGCAGAGGAGAGCCAAAACGAGCAGCAGACGTCTGGAGAGCATGTGGGCGGCATCGGGTGACCGACCCGAAACCTGAAATGACCTATTGACCGACGGACGGAAAGGCTATTCGAACTGATCTGCGCTTGGGCACATCCGGCGCAGCGCGCAGGTCCGACAAGCCGGCCGGCGGGCGTGGCATGTCCTTCGGCCGTGGCGCAGAAGGTTCAGGTGGAGCTCGAGTTCCTCGCCGGCGGGGGTGATTTCGAGCATCGTGTCGTGCAACTCCTCGAACGGGGCGCCCGCTCGAAACAGCGCGAGGCGCTGGCCTACACGTGCGACATGGGTGTCGACCGGCACATCGCGCTTGCCGAACGCGAACAGGAGCACGCACGCGGCGGTCTTGCGTCCGACGCCGGGCAGCGCGCAGAGGTACTGCTGCGCGTCTGGAACCGACTCGTCCGAGAGCCAGTCGAGCGACAGCGTGCCGTCCGGAGACGTCTCGGTGATCGCACGCAGAATCGACTTGATCCGCGCCGACTTGATCTTCGAGATGCCGCCGGGCCGAATCGCGTGCTCGACCTCGTCGACGGGGGCGTCCCGGATCTCCTCCCAATCCTCGAAGCGCTCGCGTAGCGCGTGATAGGCGACGTCTCGGTTGCGGTCGTTGGTCGACTGCGAGAGCACCGTCAGGATCAGCTCGGCGATCGGATGGCCGTGAGGCTTGGCCAGCGGCACGCCGTAGACGAGCCGGAGGCGGTCGCGGATCGCCCGCACGCGGCGCGGCGCGGGACGGTGCCAGTCGTTTGCACTCACCTTGTCGAGGTTCTTCCGCGGGCCATCCGGGCCCGCGGTCTGATGAAGTCGCTCGGCGGTCACGCCTCGCTTAACTTATCCTCGCGCCCCGGGTGCCCGTCGACGAGCACACGATCGAACTCGCCGGGAATCCCGTCTTCTACCGCAGCGCGCCGAGCTCGGTCGAGCCGCCGCCGCTCTACCTGCACGGGGTGCCGACCAGCTCAGACGACTGGACCGAACTGCTCGCGCGAACCGGAGGGCTGGCGCCAGACCTGATCGGGTTCGGGCGCTCGAGCAAAGCCGGCCACCTCGATTACACGCTCGCCGGCCTGGCGCAGTTCGTCGAGCTGCTGCTGGACGGCCTCGGGATCGAGCGCGTGCGGCTCGTCGCCCATAGCTGGGGGGCTGGCGCGGGGCTGGTGCTGGCCCAGCGCGCCCCGGAGCGGATCGAGCGGCTCGTGCTGTGTGACGCGCTTCCGTTGCTCGAGGACTTCACCTGGCCTCCGCTCGCCCGCCGGCTGAGGACGCCTGTGCTCGGCGAGCTGGTCATGGGATCTACACCCCGCTGGTTGCTTGCGCGGACGCTACGCGCCGCCTATGCGAATCCCGAGGCGTTGTCGGACGCGCGCGTCAAGCAGATCTGGGAGCAGTTCGACCAGGGCACCCAGCGCGCGCTGCTTCGGCTGCATCGCTCCACCGGGCCGGACGACCTCGCCACGGCCGGCGAGCAGCTGGGCGAGTTGACCGTCAGCGCACTGATTGCGTGGGGCGAGCGCGATCCGTGGTTCGAGGTCGATTACGCCGAGCGATACGCACAGCGGCTGCCGAACGCCCGGCTCGAGCGCATCCCCGATGCCGGGCACTGGCCGTGGCTCGAGCACCGGCAGCTGGCGGATCGGATCGCGGAGTTCGTGCTCGCTTGAAGCGCGCCGCCCCGGTCCTGATCGCGGGCGCCGTGGCGCTCGCATACGTGCTGATCTCGCCGCCGAGCGGCGATCTGCCGGCCCACATCTTCCGCGCCTGGCTGTTCAGCAAGGAGCCGTTCGGGATCTGGAACAACCTGTGGTACTCGGGGCACCACATCGTCGGCTACAGCCTGCTGTACCCGGCGGCGTCGGCGCTCTTGACTCCACAGCTTGCGGCCGGGCTCGCCGCCATCGGCACCGCAGCCGTGTTCGAGCAGCTCGCGGTCCGCCGCTTCGGTGAGGATGCCTGGCTCGGGGCCACCCTTTTCGCCGTCGCCACCGCCACGGACCTCTTCACCGGGCGGCTGGCGTTTGCATTCGGCGCGTTGCCCGCCCTGGCCGCAGTGCTTGCGCTCGAACTCGGCTGGTCGTGGACCGCCGCGGGCTTGGGCGTGCTTGCGGCGCTGTCGAGTCCGGTCGCCGCGTTGTTCGCGGCACTGGCGGGCGCCGCATACGCGATCGGTGCGCGCCGGCCGGCCGGGCTGGGCTTGGCGGTCGCTGCGCTGGCACCCGTCGGCCTGATCGCGCTCGCCTTCCCTGAGGGCGGCACCGAGCCGTTCGCTTTCTCGGCCTTCTGGCCGCTGCCGATTATCGCGCTGCTCGCCTACTTCGCGCTACCGGCGGATGCTCCCAAGCTGCGCGTCGGTGTCGCGCTGTACGCACTGGCGACGATCGCGTCCTACCTGATCGCGACTCCACTTGGTTCAAACGCCGCGCGCCTCGGGACGCTGCTGGCCGCGCCGCTCGCCGCGCTGCTGCTCTGGTCCAAGCGTGTTGCGTGGCTCGTGCTCGCACTCGCACCCCTGCTCTACCTCGAGTGGCAGGCGCCTGTCCGGGACCTCGTGATCGCCTCCGGCAACGCGTCCACGTCGACCGGGTACTACCGCCCGGTGCTGGACTTCCTCGGCCGGCAGTCAGGGCCGCCGTTCCGCGTCGAGATCCCGTTCACGCGTTTTCACTGGGAGGCGTTCGCGGTCGCCGAGCATTACCCGCTAGCGCGCGGCTGGGAGCGCCAGCTCGATATCAAGGACAACGGGCTGTTCTACTCGGGGCGGCTGACCGCCGCGACATACGAAGCCTGGCTCCACCGCTCGGCGGTCAGGTTCGTGGCCGCGCCCGACGCCCCGCTCGACTACTCCGCCCTCGGTGAGATGCGGCTGATCGACGGCGGGCTTCCCTACCTCCGGCTCGTCTCGAGGACCACGCATTGGCGCATCTACGCCGTCAGCGATCCCACCCCGATCGCGCAGGGCAGCGCGCAGCTCGTAACGCTCGGTCCGGACTCGCTGACGCTCACCGCGCCGGGCCCCGGAACGACGCTCCTGCATGTCAACTTCAGCCCCTACTGGGCGCTCGGCCGGGGCTCCGGCTGCGTCGCACCGTCGGGCAATAACACGCTCTTGACCACGCGCCGCGCGGGTCCCGTCAAGCTCGTGATGTCATTCGCGCCGGGCCGGATCGGATCCCGGTCACCGCGCTGCGCGTAGAGCCGCCGCTAGGATGAAGATCAGCCATGCGGCGAGCGGTTGCGTTGATCGGTACGCGGGTTTTGCCGCGTGGATGGAAGGACGTTGGGCGCCAACTTGCGCTCCTCGTCGGCGTGTACGTGCTTTACCAGCTCGTCAACGGGCTGATCGCAACCGGCAATCCCTACAAGCCGTTCGGTGATGCCACCAAGATCATCAACTTCGAGCGGCTCCTGCATGTCTTCGTCGAGCCGAGCATTCAGTCCTGGGCCCTGAACAAGCGCTGGCTGATGGACGCCGCCGACTGGGCATATCTGTACTCGCACTACGTGATCACGAGCATGGTGCTGCTGTTCATTTACCTGCGGCGCAACAGCTCGTTCTACTTCGTCCGCAACATGTTCATGGTCGCGTGGATGATCGCGCTCGTCGGGTACGCGCTGTTTCCGACCGCTCCGCCGGCGCTGATGCCCGAGTGGGGCTTCACCGACGCGCTCTCGCAGTTCCTGGGTATGGGCACGATGCACCTCGACAACCACAGTGCCGCGAGCGCGTTCGTGAACATCTACGCCGCGGTCCCATCGATGCACGTCTGCTTCGCGGTCATGACCGGCTGGCCGATGGTCCGTCTCGTTCGCAGCCGCGCGGCGAAGATCGCGTGGGCGGTATACCCGCTGTGGATCACGTTCGTCGTGGTCGCGACCGGCAACCACTTCCTGACCGACGTGTTCCTGGGCGCCGTGACCGCGGGGCTGGCCGCGCTTGTGGCCAAGTACGCGCTCGCCCGCATCCGGCCGCAGCAGTGGGCGTTCCGCGCTGAGATTCCCGAGGGAGACGCTCGCATGCGGCCTGCAAGGCGCCCAGCCGAAGCAACCGCATGAGCGCCACACCCGAGACGCGGGCGCGACCTCCCCGGCGGCGCGTCCGGCGCGAGGGCCCCACCACCCAAGAGCTGCGCGAGCGGCTGATCGAGTCGCGTCTGACGCCCAACGGAATCTCGCTGACCGGCTTCGCCCTCAACATGGCCGCGGCGGGACTGGTCGTCGGCCGCTTGTTCTTCCTGGCGGGCGTTGCGTTCATCGTCGGCTCGATCATGGACACGCTCGACGGTCGCTACTCGCGGATGTCGGGCAAGGGCACGCCGTTCGGCGCGTTCCTCGACTCGACGCTCGACCGCCTCGAGGAAGGCATCGTGCTGATCGCGGTGGGCGCGTACTTCGCCGCCCGCCACAACCAGGTCGCGGTCGCCGCGGTCGTCGCAGCCGTGCTCGGCTCGCTGATGGTGTCGTACACGCGGGCGCGCGCGGAGGCGCTCGGGGTGGCGTGCACGGTGGGCCTCGCCACGCGGCCGGTCCGCGTCGTGATCCTCTCGGCGGGGTTGGTGTTCGCCAAGGGTGCGTCGCTCGGGCACTTCGAGTTGCTGGCGCCCGCGGTGTACGTGCTCGCGGGGCTGACGGTGTTCACAACCATCCAGAGGATCTGGCACGTCCGCTCCCAGCTACGCGCGCCCGCGGTGTAACAAACCGTCGCCGCCGGGTACGTAAGCAGCGTGAGCCAAGGCAACGGTCACGCTGCTAACGGAGCCGGGCGCTACCAACGGGACAAAGTCCGGGTGGCAGTCATCGGCGTGGGCAACTGCGCGAGCTCGTTCGTGCAGGGGGTCCACTACTACGCGGACGCCGACGCGAAGGAGCAAGTGCCCGGGTTGATGCACGTCGACCTCGGCGGCTATCACGTGCGCGACATCGAGTTCTCCGCCGCGTTCGACATCGACAAGGACAAGGTCGGCAAGGACCTCTCCAAGGCGATCTTCGCCGGACAGAACAACACGCTCAAGCTGGGCGGCGACGTCCCCAAGCTCGGCGTCGAGGTGCAGCGCGGGATGACCCACGACGGTCTCGGCAAGTACCTCAAGGAGAAGATCACCAAGGCGCCTGGGCCGACCGCGGACATCGTCGAGATCCTCAAGGAGACGCGCACCGACGTGGTCGTCTCCTACCTTCCCGTCGGCTCGGAAGACGCGACCAAGTGGTACGTCGAGCAGATACTGGAGGCGGGCTGCGGCTTTGTGAACTGCATTCCGGTGTTCATCGCGCGCGAGGACTACTGGAACAAGCGCTTCAAGAAGGCCGGCGTGCCGATCGTCGGCGACGACATCAAGTCGCAGGTCGGTGCCACGATCGTCCACCGCACACTCGCGCGCCTCTTCCACGACCGCGGCGTGAAGATGCTGCGCACCTCGCAGCTCAACGTCGGTGGCAACATGGACTTCTACAACATGCTCGAGCGCGAACGACTCGAGTCCAAGAAGATCTCGAAGACCAACGCCGTGACTTCGATCATGGGGCACACATTGCCGGCGGACGACGTCTACATCGGACCGTCCGACTACGTCCCGTGGCTGACTGACCGCAAGTGGGCCCACATCCGCATGGAGGGTCAGGCCTTCGGCGACGTGCCGTTGAACGTCGAACTCAAGCTCGAGGTCTGGGACTCGCCCAACTCCGCGGGGATCGTGATCGACGCCGTGCGCTGCTGCAAGCTGGCGCTGAACAACGGTGTCGCGGGCCAGCTCGACGGCCCGAGCTCCTACCTGATGAAGTCGCCCATGCACCAGCGGCCCGACTCCGAGGCCCGCGAGATGACCGACGCGTTCATCAAGAAGTACACCCGCAAGCCCACCGGCCGGCCCAAGCCGGCGACGCGGGCCCGGGCGCGCAGCTGACCATAAACTGAGCCCGTGCCCCAAGACCGCCTCGCGATCGCGCAGGTGACGCCGTTCGCGTGGGATGTGCCGAACGAGGTCAACGACTACGTGGCCCGCGTATCGGACCTCCTCGTTCGTGAGGGCCATCGAGTGCTCGTGATTGCGCCCGCCGAGTCGGCTTCGCTGGTCCGCGACAGCCGCCGTCTGATTCGCGCCGGCGCGGACTCGCTGCTCGAACAGGCCGACTCGAGCCCGCTCGTGCTCGGCGTGGGCGAGGTGCTGCCGTTCGCCGGCGCCCGCCGACGAGCTGCCTCGCTTCCGGTCGACGTCGCGAGGACGCTCGAGCGCCTGCTCGAGGGCGTGGCGCTCGACATCGTTCACGTCCACGAGCCGTTCGCGCCCAGCGCAGCGAGCATCGCGCTCCGCCACTCGCGGGCGCTGAACATCGGCAGCTTTCACGCGCCGACGGAGCGCATCCTCTCCACGCAGCTCGCGAGGCCGCTGACGCGCCTGCTGCTCTCGCGCCTCGACGCGCGGATCGCGAGCTATGGCGCGACGAGCGAGCTCATGCAGCGTTTCTTCCCGGCCGAGTATCGCGTGGTGCTGCCGGGGGCCGACCCCATCGAGCGCGTGAAGCGAGACGGGCCGCCGGAGCTCGCGATGATCGCGAGCGAGGAACGGGCCGCGCTGCGCACGTTCGTGCGCGCGCTCAAGCTGCTGCCTGACGAGCTCGACTGGCACGCGACCGTTCTGTCGGCTCGCCAACCCGCCGCGCTCGACCGCAGGCTCCGCGGGCGCCTGGAGTTCGTGGAGAGCGCGGAGACCGAGCTCCTCTCGCGAGCCGACGTCGTCGTGTTCGCCTCAGAAGGGCTCCACCCGACGCCCGGGACGCTGGTGCGGACCATCGCAGCGGGGATTACGCCGGTCGCGTCGCGGCTACCGGTGTACGAGGAACTGCTGGGTGAGGGCGAGCGCGGGTTTGCATTCGAGCCGGGCGACGCCCAGACGCTCGCCTCGCACCTGCAGCGGCTGGTCTCGGACCCGCCCAAACGGGCGCCCAGCCCAGACTTCACGTGGAAGCGCGTCTCCGGCGAGCTCGAACAGGTCTACGCAGAGCTGGCAGCCCGCCGCCACGACGGGCGCGGCGATCGCCGGCTGCGGGCGCGCTTGCGCTCCCGACCGCTGATCGACGTCGACCTACACATGCACACCGATCACTCCTACGATTGCGCGACGCCGGTCGAGGTGCTGCTCGCCGAGGCACGGGAGCGCGGTCTGGGGGCGATCGCCGTCACCGACCACAACGAGATCTCCGGGGCGCTCGAAGCCCGCGCGAAGGCCGACGGCGTCAAGGTGATCGTCGGCGAGGAGATCAAGACCGCCGACGAGGGCGAGGTGATCGGACTGTTCATCGAGCGCAAGATCCCGCGCGGGGGAACGTTGGCCGAGGCGATTGCCGAGATCAAGCGCCAGGGCGGGCTCGTGTACGTGCCGCACCCCTTCGACCGGCTGCATTCGGTTCCTGACTACGAGCATCTGCGGCCTGTGCTCGATGACGTCGACGCGATCGAGATCTTCAACCCGCGTGTGGCGATCACCGAATTCAACGAGGAGGCGGCTCGTTTCGCGGCCAAGTACCGCATACCGGCGGGCGCCGGCTCAGATGCCCACGTACCTCAGGGTCTCGGGTCGGTGCGAATCCGGATGCGCGATTTCGACGGGCCGGAGGAGTTCCTCGAATCGCTTCGTGACGCCGACATCGTGCGCAATCCGGCAAGCCTGCTGTACGTGCAGGCGCTGAAGTTCTTCCAGACGAAGGCGCTCCCGCCGTCCGCGCGCAAGGCCGCGCGAGAGCGTCGTGTTCGGCGTGCAACGGCTCGTACAGCGCGCAAGCCATGATGCACGCCGCAGGACTACCGGGCAGGTCGTCCAATCCGAGGGGGATGCCGGCGACCGACGACGAGATTCGCGAGAAATATCTCGAGCGCGCGATCCGCGAGCTGAACGCGTTCACGCGCGATCTGCAGGAGTGTCCGCACTGCCCTCGGGGGCAGCTGATGCCCGTGCTCGGCTCCGGCCACCCGCAGGCCGAGATCTTCCTGGTCAAGTACTCGGCGCGACCCGCCGAGGTCGAGGAAGGGGTGGCCTTCTATGGCCGCACGGGCAACGCGCTGATGAAGTCCTTGAAGCGCCTGGGCATCGATCCGCTGGCCGTCTACGGAACGCTGTGCGTGAAGTGCCCGGTGCCAGATCCCGCGCTGGCCGACTCGGCCTGCGTCGGCCGGTTGATCGAGGAGCTCCAGATCGTCCAGCCGAAGATCGTCGTGGTGATGGGGCCCGACGCGCTCGCCGTCATCAACGATCTCGAGTATCCCCTGGCCGAGGAGCTGCTTCCGGAGCCGGGCGCGCTTCAGCGCTTCACGCCGACGATCGAGGCGCTCTATGTCCCGAACATCGACGAGGCTCTCGACGAGGACGCCGCCAAGCGCGAGTTCTGGTCGGCCTTCCGCGTGCTCGGGCAGTGGTGGACGGACCTGCCGCCGTACTAGCCGGCTGCCCCGCTGCGCCGATCCCTAGACTCGGCCGCATGGACCTCGAAGAGAAGACGATCGAAAATCCGGGCGATCGCTGCGAGGAGTGTGGCGCCAAGCTCACGCCGGGCGAGATCCAGGCCGCGATGGAGTCAGGTGGCCCGGCGCTGTGCGCGATCCACGCCGATGAGGTCGTCCCGGTCGCCGAGGACGAGGGCGACTTCGGCGAGACCGCCTAGCCGATCTCGAGCACGACCTTTCCGAGCTTCCCTCCGGCCGCGAAGCGCTCATAGGCCTCGGATGCCTGCTCGAGCGGATAGCTCGCGGCTACGAGTACGTGAACGGCGCCGGACTCGAGGAGCGGCAGCACGGAGCGCTCCATCGCCCTGGCGGTCAGAGCCTTCTCCTCGAGCGGGCGGGCGCGCAGCGTCGAGCCGTGGATTCGCCCGCGCTTTGCCATCAGCGCGCCGAGGTTGAGCTCGGCCTTCGCCCCAGCGCCGATCCCGATCACCGCGATGCGCCCATCGGTCGCCAGCGCATTGACGTTGTCCGGCAAATTCGGAGCCCCGACCAGCTCGAGGATCACGTCGAACGGGCCATGCTCCGCAAAGCCTTCGGGCTCGATGACCGTCGCCCCCAGCTCGGCCACTCGCTCACGCATGTCGGCGTTACGGACGGTTGCCGTTACCCGTGCCCCCGCCGCCCTGCCGAGCTGGATCGCGGCCGTTCCGACCCCGCCCGCCCCGCCGTGCACCAGCAGGCGCTCACCGGGCCTGAGCCCCGCCTGGGTGAAGACCGCGTCGTGGGCGGTCGTGAAGACCTCCGGCAGGCCGCCGGCCCTCACCCAGTCGAGCGACTCTGGTGCGGGCATCAGTACCCGCTCGTGGACGACGGCGAGCTCCGCTTGCCCGCCGCCGGCGACGATCGCCATAACGCGGTCGCCCTCGCTGAAACGCGAAGCCCCCGGCCCGAGCGCGGCCACCTCGCCCGCCAGCTCGAGGCCCGGTATGTCCTCTGGTGCGCCCGGCGGAGCCGGGTAAAGCCCGCGCCGCTGGAGGATGTCCGCCCCGTTCAGGCCCGCGCCGCGGACCCTCACGAGCACCTCTCCGGCACCTGGCACGGGATCGGGATGCTCGAGCACCTGGATCTTCTGCTCCCGAATCGTGGCGGCTCGCATCGCGCTTCGAACGCTATCGCTCCAGCAGAGCGACGCACTCGATGTGCGGTGTCTGCGGAAACATGTCGACTGGACGCACCCGCGTGAGCCGGTACCCCGCCTCGGTCAGCTGAGCAGCGTTGGGCGCCAGCGTCGTCGGATTGCACGACACATAGACGATCCGGCGTGGTGCGGCTTCGATGATCCTGCGCACAACCTTCTGCGAGCACCCGGCGCGCGGCGGGTCCACGATCAGCCCATCGGGGCGTCCGGCGCGCTCGACGAGCTCGCGCAACGCGAGGCGCACGTCACCGGCGAAGAAGCGGACATTGTCGATCTCGTTGGCGTTCGCGTTGCGGATCGCGTCGGCGACCGCGTGCTCTGAGAGCTCGAGTCCCCATACCTCCGCGACGCGCGGCGCGATCAGCGAAGAGATCGTGCCAATCCCGCAGTACAGGTCGTAGACACGGTCGAACGCTCCGAACTCGGAGTACTCGATCGCGAGCGAGTACAGCTGCTCGGCCATCTCGGTGTTGGTCTGAAAGAACGCCTCGGGCGAGATCAGGAAGCGCATCCCCGACAGATCCTCCTCGAGGCGGTCCGACCCCGATAACAGCTCGGTCTGCCCGCCCTGCGTGGTCTCGCCACGTCCCTCGGTCTGCGTCCACAGGACATTGTCAGCGGCCTCGACGAGGCCGCCTACGTCGAGCTCGCCTGGGCTGGTGAGGAGCCGAACCTGGAGCTGGCCGGTCCGCCGACCTTCGCGCACGACGAGGTTGCGCAGCAGCCCTTCGCCGCTGCGGCGGTCATAGGGCTCGAGTCGCTGTTCGCGCGCCCAGCTGAGCACGTGCTTGCGCGCCGCGTTCGCCGGGACGGAGGCAAGCAGGCAGTCGTCGATCGGGACGATCTCATCCCAGCGTCCATGAGCGTGAAAGCCGCACACGAGGTTGCCATCGGGGCCGCGGCCGAACGAGTACTCGAGCTTGTTGCGATAGCGCCATTGCTCGACGGCAGGCACGATCGGTTCGAGCGTGAAGCCATCCAGACGCCCGATCCGGCGCAGCGCGTCGTCGACCTGGGCCTGCTTGACCTCGAGCTGGCGCTCGTAGGCGAGCTCCTGCCATGGCGCTCCGGGATGCTGCGCGTGCGGCGGGATCCGGTCGGGCCCTGGCTTGAGCACGTCGACCGCGCGCGCCTGGGCGTATGCGCGCTTTGACTTCTCGACCACGGCGCGGACGCGGTCGCCCGGCAGCCCACCCTCGACGAAGACGACGTAGCCGTTCAGCCGCGCCACCCCGGCACCGCCGTAGGCAAGCGTGGAGATGTCCAGTTCGAGCTCGGCGCCGCGCGCCGGCTTCGACGCGCCGGCCGCTGTCATCTCAGCGCAGCGTCCGGTCGACCGCCTGGAGAACCGACTTGCGGTTCGCGTGGCGGGCTTCGTAGTCGCGCACCTTGCGCAGCTGGGCGGGCGTCAGGCCCCCGAGCCGCTGGGTGACCTGGCTGGCGGTGAGCTCGTCGTAGGAGGCAATCGGAAGTGTCGAGCCGGCGCCGACGGTGCGTCGCGCCCGATCGGCGGCGCGGCCCAGTTGGCCGAGCAGCTCGTCGGTCTGCTCTCGGCCCCGTCGGACGAGCTCCGCCACGAGGTCGTTGGCATCGCCGCGCGTGACACGGCCGCGCTCGGCGGCCTCGTCGAGCACCTCCTGGATGCGATCGCGGCTCAGCAACACCAGATCGAACGGCTTGACGATCCGGTTGACGAGCTGCTCGGCGAGGCTCGACAATCCATCGGTCACTCGGGCCGGAGTGCGCTTCTTGGTGGCGGGCATGGTGGTCACAGCCGAGGCTAGCTGACGAGGTGCTCGAGCAGCGCCTTCTGGGCGTGGCGGCGATTCTCGGACTGGTCCCAGATCCGCTGGCGGTCACCGTAGAGCACTTCCGCGCTGATCTCCTCGCCGGGATGCGCCGGCAGGCAGTGAAGCGCGATCACCTCCGGCCCGGCGAGGTCGAGCAGCGCGTCGTCGAGGCGGTAGGGCGCGAACGCCTGGCGTCGCCGCTCGGCCGATTGCGGATCGTCGCTCATGCTGACCCAGACATCGGTGTAGACGGCGTCTGCGCCCTCGACGGCGGCACGCGGGTCGTCAGTCAGGATCGCGTCGGCGATCGGCTCGAGCTGGTAGCCGGCGGGCGAGGCGATCCGGACCTCGACCCCGGCAAGCGCGCCGACGATCGCAAGCGAGCGGGCCACGTTGTTGCCGTCGCCGACGTAGGCGAGCACGAGTCCTTCGAGACGACCGAACGCCTCGAGCATCGTCAGGACATCCGCCACTGCCTCGCATGGGTGATGCTCGGCGGTCAGCATGTTGACTACGGGGACGGTCGCGTGCTCGGCAAGCTCGACCGCCTCCTGGTGCGGGCCGGTGCGGATCCCGATCGCGGCCACGTGGCGCGAGAGCACAAGCGCCGTGTCACGCAGCGACTCGCCCCGGCTGACCTGGAGCTCTTCGCCGCGGAGCACCATCGGATGACCCTTGAGTTCATTGATGCCTACCTCGAACGAGACCCGGGTGCGGGTCGAGGGCCGCTGAAAGATCAGCGCGACGCTCCGCCCGGCGAGTGCGTCCGAGCTCTGCGGCGCGGACTTGAGCTCGAGCGCGCGGTCGAGGACGCGCGTGAGCTCCTGGCTCGAGAGCTCGGCGCCGGTGAGGAAGTGGCGTGGCAAGGGCGGCAGTGTACGTTCAGGCGAAGTGCGCGTCCTCACGTGGAACCTCATGCACGGGCGCTCGGTGCCGCCCGCGGGCGGCTGCTTACTCGACGATTTTGCGGCGCTGCTGAGCGGTTGGGAATGGGAGCTGGCGCTGCTCCAGGAGGTCCCGCCGTGGTGGCCCCAAGCTCTCGCCGCGACGGCGCGGGCCGAGGAGAGGACCGTGCTGACGTCCCGGAACGCCGTGCTGCCAGTGCGCAAGGCGCTCGCGAGCCGCTGGCCCGACCTGATGAAGTCAAACGGCGGCGGCGCCAACGCGATCCTTGTGCGCGGAGAGCGAATTGAGGAGCATCGGACGTTGCGGCTCTGCCTGTGGCCGGAGCGACGCTGGCTTCAGGCGGTTCGGCTGAGCTCGGGGCTTTGGGCGGGCAATTTGCACGCAACTGTCCACGACGATGCCGGGGCACGCCGCGACTCGGAGCGCGCAAGGGCGCAGGCGCTCGAGTGGGCTGCCGGGGCACCGCTCGCCCTCGGCGGCGACTTCAACGTGCGCTCCCTGTCGCTCCCCGGCCTCACGTATGCCGGCGGCTACGACGTCGACCACGTTTTCGCCGCGGGGCTTCAGGGCGACGGCAACGTCGAGGTGCTGGAGCGCGGCCGCCTTTCTGATCACGCGCCGGTCAGGGTGACGCTAGGGGAGGCTCGGCGAGCTTCCTAGAGCACGAACGGAATCAGCATCTTGGTGCGCGCGCGATAGCTCGGGTAGGCGGTCGGGAAGGAGCTCGTCATAAGCTTCTCCTCGACCGTGGCGCTGTAGATGAAGTAGGACCCCATCGCGCCGAGCACGATCAACCAATAGACGTTGGTCGCGAGCGCGGTTCCGAGCACCGCCAGCAGGAGGCCTGAGTAGATCGGATGGCGGACGTAGCGGTAGGGGCCGGACGTGACCAGCTCGGGCTCATCCTTGGTCGTCATCGGCATGCCCCAGTTGTGGCCGAGATAGATCCGCGCCCAGACCGCCAGGCCGAGACCGGCGGCGAACAGCGCGACGCCGATCCCGCGCACGACCGGAGCGTGAACCGTCGCGGCGTGTGCTCCAAAGCCCCGCAACAACACGAACGACAGGACAACGACAAGTCCCGGAAGGCGCCCGCTCAGGCTCCGCCGCGAGCCGTGTTTGGCACCGAGCGCGCTGACGAACCAGTAGAGCCAGAACACACCCCAGACGATCAGGATCGCGGTTCTCAAGGTCATGCCAGGAAGGTACGCCGCGGCACGGCGCCTGTCATCGGTCCATGGACCGATCTTGAGACTCGACCCAGGGGTGGAGCTATGTCCGGAGCGCTTCGGTCGGGCTCAGGCGCGCCGCCTTGGCGGCGGGGTAGAGGCCCGCGATCGCCCCGATCACAAAGCCGGCGGCGGGGGCTGCAACGAGTGCGTACAACGGCACGACGAATGGCTCGTGCTTGGCCTGGGCATAGATCTCGGTGGCACCCGCGCCGATGAGCAGCCCCGCGATCCCACCCAGCACGGCCAACAGCGCGGACTCGGCCAGGAACTGCGTGGAGATGTGGCGCCTCGTCGCACCCAGCGCGCGGCGTAGACCGATCTCACCGCGGCGTTCGAGCACACTGATCACCATGATGTTGGCGATCCCGATCGCGCCGACCAGCAGCGCGACCGCGCCGAGGCCGAGGAGCAAGGTGGTGAACTGACCCTTGGCGGCCGCGCGAGCTGCCAGTGCGTCCGACGGACGGCTCACCTGGACTCCGTCGGGTTGTTGTGGGTCCGCGGTAGGGGCGAGAAGATTCGAGACCTGCTTGACGGCATTGACGTTCGCCCGCACGTAGATCTCGGATGGATTGGGCTTCGTCTGAAACAACCGCTCGGCGACCGGCAGCGAGATGAAGACGTCGGAGTCCAGATTCGAATCGAGCAGAACCGGCTTGAGGATCCCTACGACGGTGAACCAGGTGTTGCCCACATAGACCATTACGTGCCCCCCAGGTCGCGCGATCTGGAGCACGCTGGCCGCCTGGGCGCCGAGCACAGCCTCAGGGAAGTGGTCAGCGATCGCCCCGAGAAAGTGCCCCGAGGCGAGCTGGGTGCCGAGCACCGCGGGCAGGTTGTCGTCAGCCGCATCGACACCGATCCCTCCGGTTTGCGAGCTCGGCACAAGGGGATTGCGGTAGACGCCGCTGATATTCGAGAGCTGGTAGACGGCGACGGAGCCGTCGATGTGGTTCATGTGATCGATCATCGGCACGGCCGTGTCGGGGAGGACCTCGTTTGCTCCCAGGAAGGTCTGCCCGGGCGTCACAGTGAGCAGGTTGGTCCCGAGTGCATCGATCTCCGCCAGCAGATTTGCCTGCGCCGACGCCGAGACGCCGACGACCGCCACCATCGCACCGATCCCGATCGCGATTCCCAGCGCCGACAATGCGGCTCGCAGGCGCCGCGTGCGTGGGCCCTCGAGCGCCGTGCCGATCAGCTGGGGTATCGGCAGCCTCGCCGCGGCGACCGCCACGGGAGGTGGGAGAGTGGCGGTGCTCACTGCCGCTCGTCCGAGACGATTTCGCCGTCGCGCATCTCGATCCGGCGCGGAAACGTGGCGGCGATGCTCTGCTCGTGCGTGATCAGCACCAGCGTCGCGCCGTCGGATGCGAGGCCGTGTAGCAGCGCGATCACCTCGGCGCCCGACTTCGAGTCGAGGTTGCCGGTCGGCTCGTCGGCGAACACGAGCACGGGACGCTTGGCGATCGCCCGTGCTATCGCCACGCGCTGGCGCTCCCCTCCCGACAATTGAGGCGGGCGATGGGTCATACGGTGGCCGAGCCCAACCCGTTCCAGCGCGACCCTCGCCACCTCGCGACGCTGCTTGAGCGGCACCCCGGTGTACAGCATCCCGAGGGCGACGTTGTCAAGCGCGGTGAACGACTCCTGGAGGTGGAACTCCTGAAACACGAACCCGATCATGTGCGCCCTCAGCCCTGCCAGCTCGCCGTCGCTGGCGCTCACGACATCGTGACCGGCGATCTCGACGGCCCCACGCGTCGAGCGCTCGAGAGTCCCCATCACGGTCAACATCGTGGTCTTCCCCGACCCGGACGCACCGACGACCGCCACCTGCTCGCCGGCCGCCACCTCAATGGAGACACCGCGCAGTGCGAACACGTCGCCCGGATACTGCTTGACGACGTCGACGAGCCGGACCGTGGGGGCCGGAGCGTCGATCATCCCTGCGAATCCGTTACCTGCAGACCCGGATAGATGCCTGCGCCGGAGATCTGGACGTCCCCGGCCGCGAACAGCCCGGTTGTGACCGGGATCAGCGTATGCGGGGCGGCTGCTTCCTGGACCGCATAGCCGCCGCCGGCGGTTGCCAGCAGTGCGGTCACCGGAACCGATAGGACGTTGTTGGCTTTGGCCTGTGCGAAATTGACGCTGACGGCGGCCTGGTCGAGGCCCGCGCCGGTCTGCTTGCCCTGAAGCGTGATCGTGACCGGGATAGTCGAGCCCGAGCCCGAGCCATTGTTCCCGTTGTTGTTGCCGTTGTTGTTCCCGTTGTTGTTGCCGTTATTCCCGTTGTTGCCGCTGCTGGAGCTCTGGGCGATCGGGCTGACCGCGCTGATCCGGCCGTTCACCGTGGTGCTATTCGGCATCTGCACCGTCACCGGCTCGCCAACGGTCGCCTCGGACTGCTTGCTCGCGTCGAGATCGACGGTCACCGTCAGCTGGGTCGAGGTCGTATCCATGATCGCGGTCGCAGTCCCGCCGCCGTTCCCGGAGTTGCCCGAGTTGCCCGAGTTGCCGGAGTTGCCGGAGTTGCCGAGTTGCCGGAGTTGCCGGAGTTGCCCTTGTTCCCGCTGGACGACGGGCTGTTGCCCTTCGATCCCGACGGGCTTCCGCTTCCGGAAGGCGATCCTTTGCCTGATTTGAGCTCGGCAATCTCGGCCTGCAGGAGCGCGATCAGCGCCTCGAGCGTCTTCATCTTGCTCTTCGCCGGCTTAGGTTTGGTCTCGAGGCTCGCGAATTGCGGGATGGTTGTGCCGGGGTGGTAGACGGCGTTGCTGCCGTTGTTGCCGCTGGAGCCTCCCGTCGAGCCGACCGTTGCAGAGACCGTCGCGATCAGCTGATCGCCTGGCAGGAACACGATCCGGCCCAGCGACAGACTGCCCGTCTCGGTCTCGCCGAGCGCCGTCTGGAGGGCGTCGATGCCGGCTGTCGTCGCCGCCTGCCAGGTGTCATCGACGACGATCCCGTCTGGGTCATAGCCGAGCTCTACGAGACTGCGGTTGAGCTCGAGGATGTCGGCTCCGGCACTGTCGGATGACGTGAGGTTTCGGTAGGCAGGCGTCGTTCCATCCATGAGGAGCACGGGCTGGCCGTCGACCTTGTAAAGCGCCTGTCCGGGCTTGATCACCTCGCCGACGCTCGGAAGCCATGTGAGCGTTCCGCTGAGCCGGTTGTAAACCGTCTGCGGACGCGCGTAGCCGAGCGTTCCGGACTCGGTATCGGTCTCGACCAAGTTGCGCCGCTCAACCGTCGTGGCGCCCGATGCCGTGCTCGCTGGATTGCCGGAGTTCGGGGGCGACGAAGAACCTGAGGCAGCCACGATCCCGGCCACGACCGCCACCGCAGCGAGCAGCACCAGCGCCACGCCGATCCGGCGGCGCCGGCGGGTCGGAAGGATGCGCTTGAGGTTCAGGCGACTCACTGGCGCCAGTTGTTGTACGACTGAGGACGTAACACGGCCGTAACGGCGTTATCGGGGCGTCAAGAGCCGCCCTGACTCAGGTGATTGATCGCCTGGGTCACGGCCGCCGGCGTGATCGCTCCATGTGTCACGCCAGCGCAGGCGTAGGCGGCCGCCTTGAACGAAGGCGCTCGGAAGTCGATCCCGGCAGCGGCGATCATCGAGCCCGTCAGCTGTCCCTGGCCGTTGGGGTCGGGAAAGCCGGACACTCCGCGGCTTCGCAGGCAGCGGGCGAAGGCGAGAAAGGCCCGCTTGGAGGGCTGCGGACCCCGCTCCCGGGTGCCGGCTGCGTTGAGGATGCCTGCGCATGCCTTTTGAGCGCCCTTGAACGCTGGCGCGTTCGCGTCCGCCGCCGGCACGACCTGCTTGACCGAAACGCCGCCCCCGCCGGGCGTGGTCGTCACCTGCGGATCGGGGAAGTTGGCGACCCCGTGGTGGCGCATGCAGGTCGCGAACTTGAAGCCAGGGTCCGAACCATTCGACGACTGCCCGACGCTCGGGGTGTTTGGCGACGCGCCGCAGGCCGCAGCCGCCAAAGCAAGTGTGATGATCGCTAGAGGTCTCATGCCGCCGTTTTAGACACCGGCCGGTGCCAGGACGGTGACAAGCGCCGTGACCTCGCTGTCACCTTCGGTAAGCGATCCTTTAGCCGGAACGATGAAGGTGTTAGTCGTGGAAGATCACCGGCGGCTCGCGGCCGCACTCGCGGAGGGGCTGCGGCGCGAGGGCATGGCCGTTGACATCGCCTTCGACGGCGCCGACGCGCTTTCACACGTCACGGTCAACCGCTACGACGTGGTCGTGCTCGACCGCGACCTGCCGGCCGTCCACGGCGACCAGGTATGCAAGGCGCTTGTCGCCGATGGGGCCGAGACCCGCGTTCTGATGCTGACCGCGGCGAGCACGATTCGCGATCGCGTCGAGGGACTCGAGCTCGGCGCCGACGACTATCTCTCCAAGCCGTTCGACTTCAGCGAATTGCTCGCGCGGGTCCGCGCACTGGGTCGGCGCGCGGTCGCGGCGCTGCCGCCCACGCTCGTCCGCGAAGACGTGTCTCTCAACCCTGCAAGGCGGGTCGCATTCCGCGGTGAGCGGCGGCTGACGCTGACCCCGAAGGAATTCGCGCTGCTCGAGTATCTGCTCGCGGCGGACGGACGCGTCGTTTCGGCGGAGGAGCTGCTCGCGCGCGTCTGGGACGAAGCCGCCAATCCGTTCACCACCACGGTCAAGACGACGATCGCGCGCCTGCGCTCGAAGCTCGGCGATCCGGCGTTGATCGAGACCATCCGCGAAGCGGGCTATCGGATCTGATGGCCGCCGTGTCGCTACCGCGACGGACCGCCCGCCTCCGTCTGACGCTTCTCTACGCCGGATCATTTCTTGTGCTCGGCACGGCGGTCATCGTGGCCATTCTGCTGCTCGCGCACAGCGGCTCGATCAGCGAAAGCAGGTCGGTCGCCGCGCCGGTCAACCCTGCCGTCCCCGCGGCCCACGCAGGCGCCGTCGTGCAGAGGTCGGCCGATGAGAATCGGCTGCTCGCCACGTCATGGTTCGTGCTCGCAGTCACCGCGGTTGCGGCGGCGGGGCTCGGGTGGTTCGCGTCGGGACGCGTGCTGCGGCCCTTGCGTGAGATGACCGCGACGGCGCGCACGCTGTCGGTCGGCAACCTCCACGAGCGGCTGGCGGTCAAAGGACCGGACGACGAGATCAAACAGCTGGCGGACACACTGGACGAACTTCTTGGCAGGCTCGAAGCGTCGTTCGAGGCCCAACGACGATTTGTGGCCAACGCCTCGCACGAGCTCCGGACTCCACTCACCGTCGAGCGGGCTGTGCTCCAGGTTGCGCTCGCAGACCCGAATGCGAGCGAGGCGACGCTGCGGGCTACGTGCGAAGAGCTCCTGGCCACAGGACGCGAGCACGAGCGCCTGCTCGAGGCGCTGCTCACGCTTGCCTCGAGCGAGCGCGGACTCGAGCGCGTCGAGCCCGTCAACCTGGCGGAGCTTGCCGGGCAGGCGCTCGACAAGACGGGCTCAGAGATCGAGCGCGCGGGGCTTCAACCCGCCCCGACGAGCGGTGACCCCACGCTGATCGAACGGCTGATCGCGAATCTGATCGACAACGCAGTGCGCCACAACGACGACCGCGGCGAGGTCATGGTGAGAACCGCCGCCCAGGCAGGACGGTCCTTACTGACGGTGACCAACACCGGGCCGGTTGTCCCCGGTGCCGATGTCGAGCGGCTGTTCGAGCCGTTCGAGCGCCTGGACAGCGGCCGTGCGGCGGCGGCGGACGGTCACCACGGCCTCGGCCTCTCGATCGTGCGCGCGATCGCCACCGCGCATGATGCCCGCGTCGATGCCCAGCCGCTCGCCGGCGGGGGGCTCGCCGTAACGGTGAGCTTTGCGAATCGCGTCTAGGCGTCTGAGCGATCCGCCGGTGGCGGTGGCGCCCGCCTGCGGTAAGGGAGTCCTTCGAGTTTTGCCGCGCTATTCGCGGTTAACCTCGATCCAATCGCCTGGGGACCGCAAATCGCAGGCTGAGTATCTAGCCGGTCCCAGCAGGCTGCGGCGCCCCGCCGGGGGGCGTCACTCCACATCGCGCGGCGGCCTGTCTGAAACCGGGCGACTTTGGGTCGACGCCCGGGGGTAGCGCGAACACCATCCCGCGCATAACGAGGACGCGGACCACACCGCTTGGTGCGTGCAGCGTCGGGTCGGGGAAGTCCGGCTGTCCGTTTGCGCGCATGCACTCGGCAAACCTCAACGCCGCCCGGCGCTGGGACGCCGACATCGTGGGGGGTGCCCCTTTGTTGGGCGCGTACGCGCGGCAGGCCTGCTGGGCAGCCTGGAACGCCGGCGACTGCGGGTTGGCGCCAGGTGGGAGGGCAATTTGTCCGTTCCCGTTTGGGTCGGGGAAATTCGACACTCCGTGCGCGCGCATGCACGAGGCGAACTGAATCCCCTGGTTCTGGAAGCTCGCGGCGCTCGGCTTGCCCCCAGATCCGCACGCTGCGATCAAAACTCCGCACACCCCGGCAGCCACGGCCTTGCTGCGTGCGTTTCGCATACGAGAAGTTCTACGGCCCCGGTGATAACAGGGCCGTAACTGTTTACGCCCCTGTTACGCCCGATCGGGAATCCTCATGCTTGGACGCCGGCGCGGGCCGAACACTCCGCGCCGGCGATCCCCACTCGCCTCTACGAACTGAACGGCTTGGAGGTTCCAATCACGCGTCCGCTCGAGTCGAGTGCCTCAACCGTGAGCGTGCCGTAGGTGCCGGTCACCGGGATTGCCGTCTCAAAACCTGACTTCGGCGTGCTCGCCACCGTGCTCGCGCCCGAGAGCACCCTCCACGAGGCGACCTCGGTCGAGCCGTTCCAGCTCGCATAGACAGTGGTGTGGCCGGCTCGACGGCGGGCGGCGGCGGCGGGCGGATAGAGGGGCAGACCAACCCAAGGCTCGAGTCGCGCGCGGTATGACAGGTCGTGGCCGGGCATGATGGCGTCCATCAGCATGTGGCCCGAGGAGTCGAACTCGCTGAAGAACGGCGCGGAGCCCCAGCCCACGAACTCGTTGCCGCCCGCCAACGGCTGAATGCTCCCCATGTAGTCGGCGTCCAGGCCATCGCCGTGCGCGTACTGACCGGCGAGCGTCGCAGTGTGGGCCGTCTGGTCGAGCTTGAGCACGATCGCCCGTGAGGGCGCCGTCGGCGAGACATAGGTTCCGCCACCGGTGATCTGGCAGCAGTGGTCGTCGAACATCGTGATGTACTGCGTGCCGGGATAGACCGCGACATCGTGCTGCCACGTGAAGCCGGCATTTGGCCCGAACTTGAAATCCGAATGCCGACCGCCGAGGGTCCACAGGATCTTGCCGGTTGCGATGTCGACCTTGTAGACGGCCCACGTGTTGCGCATCGACACGACGAAGCTCCCGTCGCCGGGCACGTTGATGGCGTTGACGTGATACGCGTCCCACGGGAATCCGTTCGTTGGGATCGTGGCGCGACCGTCATCGAGCGGGATGTGGTCGAGCGCGTCCCAGCTGTAGAGCAGCTTGCCGTTGCGCAGGTCGTACTCCTGGACGGCCGAGTCGACCAGCGCTCCGTTGTAAGCGCCGCCATATTTCGAGAGGTTCTTCGGAATATTGCGGTTGGCTGTCACCCACACGTCGTGCCCTCGGATCGCGAGCTCGTGCAGGGTCAACACCCAGCCGTCCTTGCCGGTCAGCGTCGCGACCGTCCGGTAGTGCTGATCGACGATCACATCCTTGCCCCGCAACGTGTCACCGGTGTTGGTGATCACGCCCTGCCACCAGGCAAGCACCGGCTTGCCCTCGTAGGTTTGGAGGTTCAGGTTGGACGCCACCACGTTCGTGGGCACCGGCCGGAACCAGACCGGCTGCTGATGCGGGTCGAGAATCAGGGGCCCGCTCTGCCCGACCTCCGGGGGGTAGTTAACGTCATAGAACTCGCCCAGGAACGTGTATCCGGGCGCGAGCTTGGCGCCTGGCACCGAAGTGTCGGTGCGGATCATCGGCGGGTGGAGGCCAGGCTCGGACACGTAGCTGTAGCTCCCAGCCTTCGTGTATGCGCCGATCGGCGCACCGTGAACCCCGCCAACCGCGAAGTCGAGCGCGACGAATGCGGCGATCACCACGCCCACCACGCCCAGGATCTGGAAGCGCGGCTGCTTCTCGGTCGGCCTCGGCAACCACGCGAAGGTGGCCACGGCGGCCGCGCCGCACAGCCCGGCGGCGATGTAGTAGCCGAGCCGGAAACCCTCGGTCAGCGCCTGCAGCACGTTCTGACCGGAGCCGATCAAGTGGCTCGAGCGGCTCGTCGCGAGCGTGATCAGGACCGCGATCCCGAGCCCGCCGCCGACCTGTCGCGAAGTGTTCACCAAGCCCGAGGCGAGGCCCTGCTGCCCCTGCTTGGCGCCTTGCGTGGCGGCGATCGTGGACGGGACGATCGAGAGGGCGATCCCCGCCGCGGTCAAAAGCCCCGGCACCATGATGTAGACGACCGAGCTGCCGCTCGAGGCGATCTTCGTATACAGCAGCATGCCGGCGGTCATCATCAAGAGGCCGCTGCCGAGCACGGGGCGAACCCCGAATCGACTGACGAGCTTTCCAGTGCTGCGCGCGACGACCGCGATCATCAGCGCCATTGGCAGGAAGGTGAGGCCCGCATGCAGCGGCGAGAGGCCGAGCACCTGCTGGAGGTAGAGCGAGCCTATAAACCACATCGGGAACAGAGCGGCGCTGAACAGAAGGACGATCGTGTTGGCGTCGCGTACGGGCTTGGTCAGCTCCTTGAACGGGATCAGCGGAGCGGCGGCACGCAGCTCGATCACACAGAACGCAACCAGCACGACGACCCCGGCGATGATCGGGACCAGGGCGTAGGCGGTATGCCATCCCCGCAGCCCAGCCTCAACTACGCCATAGACGAGAACCATCTGGCCCCCGGTCAGCGTGACGGCACCGGCGAGGTCGAAGCGGGCCTCGCGCGTGCGCCTGCGATCGGCCACCACGATCCACGCGACGATCGCTGCTGCGAGCCCGATCGGCGGGTTGATCAGCAGCACCCAGCGCCAGCTGAGCTCCTGCGTTATGAGGCCGCCGAGGAAGGTCCCGGCGGCGCCACCGAGCCCGTTCATCGCGGCCCACAACCCGATCGCGCGATGGAGCTTCGGGCCAGGCTCAAACGACGAGGTGATGATCGCCAATGAGGTCGCGGCCATGAACGCGCACGAGAAGCCCTGGACCCCGCGTGCAACGACCAGCAGCTGCCGCGTCGGCGCCGCGCCGCCGGCCAACGAGGCGAGCGAAAAGAGCGCGAGCGCCACGACGAAGACCCGCCGGTGGCCGTATCGATCGGCGACCCGCCCACCGAGCATCAAGAAGCCGGCGAACGCGATCGCGTATGCATCGACTACCCACTGCAGCTCGGCCGATGTGAAGTTGAGGCTGAACTGGATCGAGGGCAGCGCGACGTTCACGATGCTCAGGTCGAGAATCACCATGAACTGGGCCACACAGCAAACGGCGAGGAGCCATGCCTGGCGACGCGAGTCCGAGAAGCGCGCCGGTGCGGGCGCGCCAGCCGCTCCGTCGGGACCGGGTTCGACGGCCGGCGCGGCCGTGTCGGCAGGTTCGCGTGTCAGCTGGTCGTGCTCGTGCATGGGTGAATCGCCCGGCTCCTGCGTGCCCGCGGCGGCATCGGGCTCCTCGGCGCGCCGAGTGTACTGAGCCCGTATGGGGCCGAAGGGTACGTCTGGCGGCCGCCGATGTTCACGGAAGCTGCGTCAAACGGCGTAGCTTCTCCTGCACCGCGACTTTCGAGTCGCTCGCGGGGTTGTTAGTCTGAATTCGATGCGAAGAGTCCCTCTGATCATCGTGGCGGGGGCGCTCGCAGCCGCAGGTTGCGGCTCGAGCGCCAAGCACGCCGCCGTTAGCACCCAGACGACGACCACCCAGCCAGCCAAGAAGGCCGCGCCGGTCAAGAAGGCGACCCACAAGAAACCGGTTCACAAGGCGATGACGACAACGACGTCAACGTCGGTGACCACTACGCCGGCGCAAATGCCGACGAACTCCTCGCCGGCGCCGGCCCCCGCGCCTTCCAATCCGGCTCCGACGCCCCAGCCGACGACGACTCCGTCAACCGGCGGCAGTGGCGGCAGCAGCGGCGGGTCGGGCCACAAGCACAAGAAGACCTACGGCGGCTACTGACCGCGCGGGGCGCGCAGTCCAAAGCCCCTGAGGACCAGCAGTGCCTTCTCGCCGAGCGAGCCCCGGCTGGGCAGCACGCCCAGCTGGACGGCTGCGTCGTAGAGGTCGAAGAACCCGCGTACGCGGAGCAGGCGACCGCGCTGTAGCTCGCAATAGAAGACGCAGTGGACGACGACGAACCGGTTAGTGGCCGGGAGGCCTTCGAGCGCCGCCTTGTGGGTACCCAGCAGCTTGCACGGAGCCGCGACGTAGCCGCGGTTTCCGAGCCGCTCGCCTGTGCGCTCGAGGCGGGCGTCCGGGAACCCCGCCCAAAGACGCTCGGCGTGTCCGATCAGCTCGTCGATGCCCTCGAGCGGCTCGCCCGTCAGCGGATCCTCGTAGTGCAGGTCTGGCGCGCAGAGCGAGGCAAATGCGTCGGGGTCCTTGCCCGACCACGCCGCCTCCCACGAGTCGATCAGCTCATCGACCGTCATCGTCGAACACCGGAACGCCCTCCTCCGGCGTCGAAGCCTCGGCGTAAGTACGGCGTGGGATCCGCCCGGCGCGGCGCGCGAGCCAGCCCGCCTCGACGGCAAGCCGGATCGCGCGCGCCATCGCGACCGGGTCCTCGGCGCGCGAGATAGCGCTCGCGCACAGCACCGCATCGCAGCCGAGCTCCATCGCGAGCGCGGCATCGGATGCTGTGCCCACGCCGGCGTCCAACACAACCGGCACCCCAGCGCGCTCGATCATGATCGAGATGTTGTACGGGTTGCGGATCCCCATGCCGCTCCCGATCGGAGATCCGAGCGGCATCACCGCGGCACAGCCGATGTCCTCGAGACGGCGCGCGAGGATCGGGTCGTCGGTCGTATACGGGAGCACCACGAAGCCATCGTCGATCAGCTCTTCGGCGGCCACGAGCAGCTCGGGCGCGTCAGGCAGCAGGGTGCGGTCATCGCCGATCACCTCGAGCTTGATCCAGTCGGTCTCGAACGCCTCGCGCGCCAGCTGCGCGGTGATCACGGCGTCCCGCGCCGTGTAGCACCCGGCGGTATTCGGCAGGATTTGCACGCCGGCCGACCCCAGCACGTCGAGGATCGACCCGCGCGCGGCTGGATCGAGCCGCCGCAGCGCGACTGTGCAGATCTCGGCACCGGAGGCCCCCAGAGCGGCCTCGAGCATCTCGTGACTGCGAAAGCCGCCGGTTCCAAGGAGCAGGCGAGAGCCGAACTGGCGTCCGGCGATCGTGAGCTGCTCAGCCACCCTGCACCGCCACGACCACTTCTACCCTCGCGCCTTCGGACAGACACCGCTGCGCCCAGGCGCCGCGGGGCACGACCTCGCCGTCGATCGCGATCGCCACCCCGCGCTCAGGCGCCGAGAGCTGCTCGGCGAGCGTCGCGACAGTGGCGCCGTCCGGCAGCTCGCGCTGCTCGCCGTTGACGCTCACCGTCATTGAGCGGAAGCCTCCACCCGCGCGAACCGTCCCGGCGCGCATACCTCGGGTACCGGCTGTCCAGACACGGCGTCAGCGACCAGCTGGGCGGTGATCGGCGTCAGCAGGATCCCGTGGCGGTAATGACCCGTGGCCCAGAAGAGGCCCTCGAGCGCTCCCGGCCCGACGATCGGCGCGTTGTCGGGCGATCCGGGGCGCAGGCCGGCGGACAGCTCCTCGATCACCCACTCAGAGATGCCGGGCAGAAGCTCGCTCGCGTCGCGCAGCAACTCGAAGACAGCTCCGGCGGTAACCGTGGTGTCGAAGCCGCGCTCCTCGACGGTCGCCCCGAGCACATAGCGGCCATCGCCGCGAGGCACGACGTAGGCGGCCGATGTACGAAGCACGCGCGTGAGCAGGCCGGGTCCGGCGGGATCGCGCAGGCGAGCGATCTGGCCCTTCACCGGGCGGACAGGGACCTGCGCGAGCTCCGGAGCAAGCGCGGCCGACCAGGCGCCGGCGGCGATCACCACACGGTCCGCCGCAATCCGCTCGCCGCCGGTCAGGGTCACCCCGCGGACGGCACCGCCCTCGAGGTCGAGGCGAGCCGCCTCCGCGGCGGTGCGTAGCTGCTGCACCGCTCCGCCGGACCGCCTCCGCCAGCGCCGAGATGAGACGTCGCGGCTCGATGGCGTGGTCGTCTGGAAGCTCGAGGCCGGCCCTCAGCGTCGGCGCCAATGCTGGCTCGAGGCGGCGCGCGTGGCTTGGACGCAGGTGGGTTGCGGTGAGGCCAAAGCGCTGCCGCACGGCTAGTTCGTGCTCGAGCGCCTCGGCATCGTCCCGGTCGCGCGCCGCGATCAGCGTCCCGCACTGCAGGTAGCCGGGGTCCAGTCCGGACGCGCGCTTCAGCTCCTCGACGAAAGCCGGATACGACCGCGCCGATTCGAGCATCAGACGAAGAAGCGGCTCCTCGGCCGGATCGGCCTCGGCGGTCGGGGCGAGCATGCCCGCTGCCACCTGCGAAGTGCCGCCGCCGGGCTCGCCACGCTCAAGCACAGCGACCCGCAGCCCTTTCTGCGCCAGGCGCCAGCCCGAAGCGAGGCCGATCACCCCGCCACCAACGACGATCACGTCAAAGTCAGACACACGACGATGCTAGTAAAGGTCGCGTGCCAGACTTGCGGCGTGACAGACCGTCGTCAGCGGCTCGCGAGTGCGCGCCTCTATCTAGTCTGCGGCGATCGGCCGGACGAGTTCCTCGAGGCCGCGCTTCGCGGTGGAGTGGACATCGTTCAACTCCGGATGAAGGACGCGCCGGACGACGCGATCGTGGCCGCGGCCGAGCGGTTCGCGCTCCACGATGTGCTCGTGATCGTCAACGACCGGGCCGACTTGGCGGTGGCCGCCGGAGCCGACGGCGTTCACCTCGGGCAGGACGACTTGGCGGTGCTCGAGGCTCGAGCAATCGTGGGCCCGGAGCGCCTGATCGGGTTATCGACGCACACGCCGCAGCAGATCGACGCAGCCGCCGGCGTCGATTACATCGGCGTCGGGCCGGTCTATGAGACCCCGACCAAGCCCGGCCGACCCGCGGTCGGGCTCGAGCTCGTTCGCCACGCGGCCCGCCACGCGCGGATGCCGTTCTTCGCGATCGGCGGGATCAACGCCGACAACGCCGATGCGGTCCGGTCAGCGGGAGCCGAGCGGATCGCGGTCGTGCGTGCGGTCGCCGATGCGCACGATCCGGAGGCCGCCGCACGCGAGCTCATACCAGCCGAGGTTCGCCTTGGCGCAGCGTAGCCGCAAGCGAGGCCGACGCGCCAAGCCGCCCCCTGGGCAGCGACGACGGCCGGGTTCGGAGGAGCGAAACGTGGCCGTGCGCGCCACGCTCGAGCCGCTGGCGCCTGGCGAGCGCCCGTGGCCGCTACTTGTCAGCGCCCTGCTGGCGCTGACGCTAGTGATCGCGAACCTCGTGCTGGTCGTGGGCGACATCAAGCTCAGAGGAGCGAAGCCAGCCAGCGAGGTCGTCTACCTGGCCGTCATGCTGGTGTGCGCATACGGCCTCTGGCGCGCTCGCTACTGGGCCGTGCTGGGCTTCATGGCGCTACTGCTGCTCACGATGCTCGAGGCGGCTGTTCTGCTCGTGCGTGCTTCGAACGCCGCCGGCGTGGCGCTCACCGTGGTCATGCTCGGAGGCGGCGGATTCCTGTTCTACAAGCTCGTCAGGGTGCTGAGCCGGATCCAGCTGCCGCGGCCGCCCGGACGATAGGCTCCGCGCGCGGATGGCTGTCTACGACTGCATCGTCATCGGCTCGGGTCCCGGCGGGTACGTGTGCGCGATCCGCGCCGCGCAGCTCGGGATGAAGACCGCCGTGGTCGAGAAGGATCAAGTCGGAGGGCGATGCCTGAACTACGCGTGCATTCCCGCCAAGGCGGTGCTGCGGGTCGCCGATGTTCTCTCCGAGGTTCGCGAGGCCGGCGAGTTCGGGATCGACGTCGCCGAGCCGAAAGTCGACTACGCAGCGGTCGGGGCGCGCCGCCAGAAGGTGATCAAGACGCTCACCGGCGGCGTGTCGGGGCTGTTCAAGAAGAACGGGATCGAGGTGCTCGAGGGCGAGGGCTCGCTGGCCGGTCCGGGCCAGGTCAAGGTCGGTGGCGAGTCACACGAGGCCAAGACGATCGTGCTCGCGACAGGGTCGGTCAAGCGGCCGATTCCCGGGACCGAGTTCGGCGGAAGAGTGATCGGCACCGAGGAGGTGTGGGCGCTCGAGCAGCTGCCGAAGTCGATGGCGGTCGTCGGCGCCGGTGCCTCTGGGGTCGAGATCGCGTCTGCCTACGCACGGCTCGGGACGAACGTGATGTTGTTCGAGGCGCTCGACCGCGTGGTTCCGACGGAGGACGCCGACATCTCCAAGCTCGTCGAGCGCGGGCTGAAGCGCCAGGGGATGGAAATTCACACCTCGACGCTGGTGAAGGACGTCGAGAGCGCCGATAAGGGTGTTCATTTCACGCACGGCGAGGAGTCGGGCGAAGTCGAATGGCTCGTGATCGCCGCCGGGCGCGGACCGGACATCGAAGGGCTCGGCATCGACAAGGCGGGCGTGACGCTGGCGGACGACGGGTTGGTCGAGGTCGACGGTGCCCAGCGGACCAGCGTCGAGGGTGTCTACGCGATCGGGGACCTCGTGCACGGCCCGGCGCTCGCCCACAAGGCGTCCGATGAAGGCGTGATCGCAGTCGAGGACGCGGCCGGCCTCGAGACCCACCCGATCGAGTACATCGACGTCCCGCGGGCGACTTTCTGCACCCCGAACGTGGCGAGCTTCGGGCTCACCGAAGCGCAGGCCAAAGAGCACGGACACGATGTTGTCGTCGGCAAGGTTCAGTACGGCGCGGTCGGCGCGGGAACCGTATACGGCGACCGGACAGGGCTGATCAAAATCGTCGGCGAGAAGCGCTACGGCGAGCTGCTAGGCGGCCACATAGTCGGCGCCAAGGCGACCGAGCTGATCCAGGAGCTCGTCAACGTACGGCTGCTCGAGGGCGGCTACCCGGAGGTCGCGCGGATCATCCACGGCCACCCGACGCTCTCGGAGGCGGTCATGGAGGCGGCGCGCGCCGCGGATGGCTGGCTGATTCACGGTTAGTGACCACTCGCGCCACGCGCTCGCTCTTCTATTACGACCTCGGCAGCCCCGAGTGCTATCTGGCGGCCGAGCAAGTCGCCGCCGGGGCACTGGGCGACGTGGCCGAATGGGTACCGGTGCTGTTCGGAGGACAGTCCCCCGATCGCGTCGAGATCGAGCGCCGCGCGTCCGAGCTCGGACTTCAACCGCTCCGCTGGCCGCCGCGGCTACCAACCGACACTCGCCAGGCGATGCTCGCGGCCACATATGCCAAGCGCGGCGGTCGGGCGGTCGCCTTCTCGCTGGCGGCCTTCCGCCAGGCGTTCGCCGCCGGTCGCGATCTGGCGGACGTCAACACGGTCCTGATCGCGGCCGCGGCCTGCGAGCTACACCCGACCGCTGTCCTGAAGGCGCTCGAGCTGCGCTCGGTCGCGGAGGCCCTCGATGAAGCGACCGCGCGCGCACGGGAGGCGGGCGTTGAATCGCTGCCCGCGATCGCGATCGACGGCAGCGTGAAGGCGTTTCAGCCGTGAAAGCCAACCGCGCCTATGAGCTGATCGTCTCCAAGGACACGCGCGAGCCCGCGTTCCTCGCCGATCCGGGGCGGCTGGACCGGATCGAAGTGGTGTCGATCGAGGACGGCGAGGTCGTGATGTTCTGGGAGCTGCCGGCCAAGGAGGCCGCCCGGCTCACATGGCAGCTGCGCGAGGACCTCGTGGCGCTCGAGGCGGAGGAGTTCGTCGCGGCGTGGAGCGAGCACCTGTGAGCGATCTGAAGGGCTCGGTCGAGGTCATCGAGCCAACCGCCGCCGAGCGCGCGATCGCCCGTCGTGCGGCCGAGGCGCGCGCGACGGTCCCCGATCTCGAGCTGAGCATCGAGGTCGAAGCCGGCCCGGAGCTGTCCGCAGCCGACCTGGTGAGGGCCTCAGCCCTCGCCCTGCGCGAGCACCCGCGCGCGAACGGCGCCTACCGAGACGGGCGCTACGAGCTCTATTCGCGGGTCAACTGCGGCATCGTGACCGGGTCGGGCGGGATCGCGACCGTGCTCGACGCCGACCAGAAGACGCTCGCCGAGCTGAGCGCCGAGATCGACGAGCTCGAGCGCCGCGCCCGGACCCTCAGCGCGGCGGAGCGTTCCGGCGCGACATACACGCTCGCGCGCTACGAGGTGACGCGGGCCAGCGCGCTCATCTCGCCGCCGCACGCGATCGCGCTGGCGGCCGGTGAGGTGCGGCACGGAGCGTTGTGCGTCACGGTCGCATGCGACCAGCGCATCGTGGCTGGAGCAGAGGCGGCGAGCGTCCTGATTCGGATCAGGATCGCTGCTCGAACACGACACGGCCTGATGTGACATCGAGGTAGTAGTAGGATCCGCGCGCGATGGCGGAGGGTACGTCCGAGCTGACGATCGACCAGCTCGCGCAGCGGACCGGGATGAGCGCCCGCAACATCCGCGCCCATCAGTCTCGCGGACTGCTGGCCCCTCCGACGTTGCGCCGGCGCACCGGCTACTACAACGAGGCGCACGTCGCGCGCGTCGAGCTGATCCAGCGCCTCCAGAAGGACGGCTTCAGCCTCGCCTTGATCAAGCGCCTCCTGCGTGGAGCCCGGGGCTCGACCGACGAGCTGCGGCGTTTCTCGGACGCGCTCCACGAGCCGTTCGGCGACGAGGAGCCACGCGTGATCGCGCTGCGCGAGCTTCAGGGCCGGTTTCGGTCGACGTCGACGGAGGTCTTCCAACAACTGGAAGAGCTCGGCCTAGTCCGCCGGATGGGCAATGGGAAGGTAGAGCTGGTGACTCCGCAGGCGTTCGAGGGCGGCGAGGTGCTCGCCGACATCGGAGCCCCGGCAGAGGAGCTCGCCGAGGCCGCCGCCGAGGTCCGCAAGCACGTGGAGTCGATCGCGCGTATCTGCCTGCGACTGTTCCTCGATCATGTCTGGGCTCCCTACGAGCAGGCCGGCGAGCCCGAGGAAGGACTCGAGCGCGTGCTCGAGGCGGTCGAGCGCCTGCGACCGCTGGGCGCCCGGGCGGTGGGCTCGATGTTCCAGCTCGCGATGACCGACGTGATCGATCGCCGGATCGGGAGCGAGCTGCGGCGCCTCGAACTCCAGCGTCGTGGATGACCCGCGCGTCTGAGCTAGCTGTACGGCTCAGACCGGCGATCGCCGACGAGCGCGTGCTCGCCGCGATCGCGACGATCCCGCGCGAGCGATTCGTGCCCGAACGCGAGCGCGGCCGGGCCTACGAAAACGTGGCACTGCCGATCGAGTGCGGTCAGACGATCTCGCAGCCACTAGTGGTCGCCCGCATGCTCGAGCTGCTGTCGCTAACAGGAGATGAACGCGTGCTCGACGTCGGAACCGGCTCCGGCTATCACGCAGCGTTGCTCGGGCTGCTCGCGGGCGAGGTGCTTACGATCGAGCGCCATGCGGAGCTGAGCGAGCGCGCCGAACACGCCGTCCGGGGCCTTGGTCTCGAGAACGTCTCGTTCTTTGCCGGGGACGGCTGGCAGGGGCTGCCCGAGCACGGGCCTTTCGATGCGATCAACGTCGCCGCCGCCACCGGACGCCAGGTCCCCCGCGCACTCGAAGGGCAGCTGGCCGTCGAGGGCCGACTGGTCGCCCCGGTCGGCGAGACCTCTCAGCACCTGACGGTGATCCACCGCACGCCCGCCGGACTCGAGCGCGCGACGCTCGAGGGAGTCCGCTTCGTCCCGCTTGTACGCGAGCCGGCCGACGCCGGCCAGTAGCCGGGCCCCGTCAGATCGCGATCGTCCCGCTGTGCCCGAGCCGTCGGCCGCCTGCGTCTAGCGCCGTTACCGACGCGTACCTGAATCTCGGGTCGATCGGGATTACGGTCTCGAACCCGCGGCGCGCGGCGATCCCCACCGGCCGCAGGTCATCGGCACGGAATCCGGCATCGATGCGCCAGCTCGTTTGCTCGGTTGCGCCGTTCCAGCTCGCGTAAACGAGCTCCGCGCCCGAGCCGCTGTCGCGGTGGGTAACGATCGCGGGCGGATAGTCGGGCACACCGGTCCAGCCGGCCAGCGATCCGCGATAGGAGTACAGCCCATCGGGCATTTTCGAGTCCTTTATCAGCCTGCCGTTGGGCTCGAACTGGCTGATGTACGGCGCGGTGCCCCAGCACACGACGACGCGCCCGGAGGAGAGGACCTGGACAGAACCCATGCCGCCGGCCAAAAGACCGCCTGGATCGGTGTACGCGGCGCCCAGCTCGACTGCACCGCGCCGCTCGTCGAGCGTCAGCATGAGTCCACGTGACTGGCTCTGGGTTTGGGTGACGCCGTCGTAGCCGTTGTCGAACAGCGTCAGAACGCGATCCGATATCTGACGGGCGTCGTGCTGCCAGGAGAAGTCCGTCCCGGGGCCCAGGTCGAACTGCGAGCGCTTGCCGCCGAGCTGCCAGAGGACGTCGCCGCCGCGACCAGCGAGCTTGTAGAGCGCCCAGGTGTGCCTCCCGGACACGAGCAGGTTGCCATCGGCGGTCCTCTGTACCGAGTTGGCGTGAAGGTAATCGTGGGGATCCCCGAGCTGGTGGTATGAGTCGGCCACCGGGACGTGGCCGAGGCTCCGCCACTCCATCAACAAGCGGCCGCTTGCCACGTCGACCTCCTGAATGATCGACTCGAACACGCGCCCGTTGCGAGGGCCACCGAGCGAAGACAGGTCGGCGGGCACAACGTCGGGGTAGCAGGTGATGAGCGCCGTTCCTTGGCGCGTGAGGTGGAACTCATGCAGGTCCATCACGCGGCCGTTGGCCGCCCTCACGCGGGCGATCTCTCTGTAGGAGGAGTCGACGATCACCCCTTCGCCCTGGCCATATCCGCTCGACAGGATCTTCCCTTCCCACCAGATCAGCACTGGCCGGCCTCGGTAGGAGGATGGGGCGAAGTTCGAGACCACCATGTCGGAGGAGGGCCTCCTGAACCACACCGGCTCCCCGCGGGCGTCGACGATCAGCGGGCCATATTGCGAGATCGGCTGCGGGCTCGGAGGAGGCCATTGCGGACCGGGACCCAGGAACAGGAACCGCGCAGCGTCGTCGTTGTCGGGCAGCTCGACGCTCGCTGTGACGGCGGGTGGATGCAGGTCGGGCCGCGAGCGAAAGGCACGCGCTGGAGTTGTGCGCTGGGTGGCGAACGATGCGATGCGGGGCACGCGGGCGGGCCGGCCGACCCCTTCCAGGCTGTAGCCGACGGCTGCGAGCGCTGCGGCGCTGCCGGCACCCCGCAACACCTGGCGTCGCGTGAGCAGCGGGCGGCTCTCTATTTGGGACTGGTGGCACGGTCATCGAAAGCGTCGATTGGTACCGACCGACGTGTATACCCCTCGTAAAACGGGCGATCGCGCTCGCGGGCCGGGCCGTACGCTACTTTCCCCGCCCGTCGGTGTTGTGGATAGATCGAAGGCGGGGCCGCACCGGACAAGCTGATGAACGCACCAAAACGCCACGCGATTCGCTTGCCTGCCTTGGCAGCAGCGCTTCTTGTCTGTGGGCTGATCGGCGCGCAGGCCTCGCCCGCCGGAACGTCCTCGCGGGCGGCGGTCGACGTGCAGCCGTTTCCCGGCACCCCCGACGCCTCGCCCCAAACTCAGATCGCGTTCTTCGATCTTCATCGCTCGGAGCTGGAGAGCGTTGTCGTGGCGGGTTCCAGCAGCGGACGGCACGCCGGACGGCTGGTGGCGCTCGTCGCGGGGCACGGCACCGCCTTTATCCCCGAGCGCCCGTTCCAGAATGGTGAACACGTGTCGGTGACTGCGACGACCGGCGGCGGGAAGATGACATTTGGCTTCTGGGTCCGCGCCGCCGACCAGAGCGTCCAGGTCCACGCATTCCGCGTGCGCCACGATATCCGCGACTCGGATGGCTTCACGCACTCCTATCACTCGATCAACTGGATCCATCCGCCGATCGTTCGCCACTCGGGAACCGACCCCGATCCGATCCAGGGCGACATCCTGGGGAGCGCCCTGAACACGCTCCAGCCAGGCCCGATGATCCTGGATCCCCAGGGCAACTTGCTCTACTTCCAGCCGCTCGGCGTCCAAGGCGCCTTTGACGTCGCCGTCCAGAACTACCAGGGCCAGCAGGTGCTCACCTATTGGCAGGGATACTCCGGCCATTACGGGGTTGGCCAGGACCTCATGTTCGATCACCACTACCGGCTGGTCAAGACCGTCAATGCCGGCAACGGGTACAAGGCCGACGAGCACGAGTTCCTGATCACGCCACAGGGCAACGCGTTCATCACGATCTATGCCCAGGTGCCGAACGTCGATCTGTCCTCGGTTGGCGGTCCGCGCAACGGCACGCTGTTGGACTCGATCATCCAGGAGGTCAACATCGCGACCGGTCAGGTCCTGTGGGAGTGGCACGCGTATGGCCACATCCACGTCAGCGAGAGCTACGCCGGTAGGCCGACGAGCGCGCCGTACGACTTCTTCCATATCAACTCGATCCAGCCCCTCTCAAACGGGAACCTCCTGGTCTCGGCCCGCAACACATGGGCCGTCTATGAGATCAACATGCAGACCGGGAAGATCCCGTACAACATCGGCGGCAAGCACTCGAGCTTCCGGTTCGGGTCGGGAGCCAACTTCGATTGGCAGCACGATGCGGAGATGCTGCCGGACGGCACGATGACCGTGTTCGACGACGGCGCCGGCCTGTACAAGACCGAGCCACAATCGCGCGCGCTGCGGCTCCGGCTGAACTACTCCACACGACAAGTTTCGCTGGTCCATTCATACGTGAACAACCCCTCGGTCTCGTCCAACGCCCAAGGCAGCGTCCAACTGCTCGGGGATGGCAACACATTCGCGTGCTTCGGTCGAGTCCCGTACTTCACGGAGTTCAACTCGTCCGGCCGGCAGCTGTTCAGCGCCTGGTTCCCGGCACCGGTTGAGTCCTACCGCGGCTACCGTGCCCCCTGGTGGGGACAGCCGCTGAGCGCTCCCAACATCGCTGTGTCGCCCACGAGCACGAGTACAACCGTGTATGCGAGCTGGAACGGTGCTACGACGGTCTCCTCCTGGCGCGTGCTGGCCGGACCCAGCCCGAATCACCTCGCTCCGGTCGGACAGTTCCCGAAGGGCTTCTTCGAGACCACGATGAAGGTCTCGAGCACCCAGCCGTACTTCGCAGTCCAGGCGCTCGGCTCTAACGGCGGCGTCCGGGCCACCTCGAGCCCCGTCGCGCGCTGAGAGAAGTGCGGCTCCCGGGAGCCGTCGCGCTGACGCTCGGCGTCTTCGCCCTACATGTCTCCGGCGCCGCGGCCCAACGTCTGACGCAGGCGTTTCGCTCTGCACCGGCGCTGCGGGCGCCGATCGTGACCTTTCAGGGTCACGATCCCGACCCGGCGGCCGGCGACGTCGTCGCGGACGCCCAGAACTCGCTTCAGGCCGGCCCGCTGATCCTCAGCCCGAATGGACACCTGATCTGGTTCGACCCGCTGCCCAACAACGGGGTGGCCCGCAACGTCGAGGTACAGCGCTACCAGGGCCATTCGGTGCTGACGTTCTGGCAGGGATACGGCCACGCGTTCGGGGTCGGCCAGGATGTCATCCTCGACCACAGCTACCAGCCGATCGGCGTCGTTCGGGGCGCCGGAGGCTTCACGGCCGACACGCACGCGTTCCAGATAACGCCGCAGGGCACCGCCCTGATCGCCACCTACGCGGCCGTTCCCGCCGACCTCTCGGCGATCGGCGGCAGCCGTCAGGGCACGCTTGTCGACTCGGCGGTGCAGGAGATCGACATCGCGTCCGGACAGCTGCTTTGGCAATGGGATGCCCGGGCGCACCTTCCGCTGAGAGACAGCTACATCGGCAAGCCCGGCAAGGGCGCCTACGACGCCTACCACCTGAACTCGGTCCAGCAGCTTCCCAACGGCGACGTGCTGATCTCGGTCCGCAATACGTGGGCGCTGTACGAGATCGACAAGCAGACGGGCAACGTTCTCTGGACGCTCGGCGGTAAGCATTCGAGCTTCAGGATCGGGCATGGGGCCCACTTCGAGTGGCAGCACGACGCCGCGATGCTGCCCGACGGCACGATCACCGTCTTCGATGACGGCGCGGCGCTCACCGAGCATGGCCTGATCAAGGACGAGCCGCAGTCCCGTGGCCTGCGGATCCGCGTAAACCTCAAATCGCGACGCGCAACGCTCGTTCACGCATACACGAACGCGCCGCCGTTGCTGTCCCAGAGCCAGGGGAGCGTCCAGGGCCTGCCCGACGGCAATACGTTCGTCGGCTGGGGATCTCAGCCGTACTTCAGCGAGTTCGCGCGCAACGGGAGCGAGCTCTTCAGCATTCGCTTCCCGGTGCCGCTGCAGTCCTACCGGGCGTTCCGCTTCCCGTGGTGGGGGCAGCCGACCACGCCACCGTCGATCGCCGTTACGCGCACGCACTCACGCTCGAGGGTGTTTGCGAGCTGGAACGGAGCGACCGCCGTGGCCGCCTGGCGCGTCCTGGCCGGACCGACCGCGAGTGCCCCGGGGGCCTCGGTGGGCACGTTCCCCAAGACAAACTTCGAGACCGCGATGTGGGTCAGGGTCGCGCAGCCATATTTCTCGGTCCAGGCGCTCGGCACCGACGGGCAGGTGCTTGGCACCTCCCCCGTCGTGCCGCGCTGAGCCTCAGAGCGGCTTGAAGAGCTGGACGAGGGGGCTGTGCACCCGGCTGTAGCTGTTCGCGCCGCGCTGAAGCGGCTGCACGAGCCGGGTCCAGATCCCGTAGTAGTCGCCAGTGATGTGGTTGCCGAAAATCACCGTGCCGCGCAGCCGAATAAGCGGGCTGAAGACTTCGATGCCTGCGGTGTGGATGAGGTTCGGCAGCCTGTCGCCGGGCCCGCCGTGTGGCCCGCCGTTGATCGCGTTGCGACCGACGGTGTTGTCCATGATCACGTTCCCATTGAGGTCCTGATTGACACCGTGGCTGTGAACGGCGATGCCGGGAAGACTGTTTCCGGCCACCGTGTTGTCGAGCACCAGGTTGTTGTACGCAGCTCCGCCGATGAACGCCGCACCGATCAGGATCCCGGCGCCGTCAAAACCCAAGCCGTTGTGGTCGGCGACGTTGCCCGCGATCGTGTTGTCATAGACGCCGGCAACAGACGGCCGCGGGCGGCCGTGCGAGACCGCCTGCTTGCTATGGCTGGCGAGCGTGATCCCGCAGTCGTTGGTGTTGTTGCTGACGACGTTGTGCGCGATCAGGTTGTGCGCCGCGGGCCCGAACTCATCGGTCAGGTAGATGCCGCCGCTGTTGCCGTTGACCTGGTTATCGATCACGTCGGAGTGCGTGGTCGACATCAGGTGAAGCGCTTCCCCGCAACCCTTCGCGCGGTCGTCGGCGGCCGTGGCTAGCGGCTGCCTCACGGACTTCGTGCCCGGCTGTAGAGCGGCGCATTCGCCAACGAGCGGATGCGCGTTCTCGCCGCGGTCGTTGCCGACGACGAGGTTGCGCGCGATCGTGACGCGGGATGTCTGGCGAGCGAGGATGCCTTCGAACGTCGCGTTCTGCACCTTGAACCCCTCGAGGGTCGTCCCGTCGGCACCCTGGCCGGAGAGCAAGAAGCCATTGGATTTGCCGCTGGCATCGACGACCGGGAGCCCGAGGCCGATGATCGTCAACTCTTTGGTCACCAAGACGTCCTCGCTGTACGTGCCGGCGTCGACGAGGACCGTGTCCCCGGGGTTGGCCTGCTGGACCGCCCGCCCGATTGTGAGACATGGGGTGGCTTGCCCGCAGGTCGATGCGTCGCTGCCGTTGGGCGCGACATACAGCGTCTGTGCCGAGGCGCCTGCCGCCGACCCCGACCCCGCGAGCAAGCCGACCGTGGCCACCACCGTGACCGCCGCCGCCACCCAGCGCCTCACGCCTTGAACACCTTCGAGGTGCCGAGCACGTGCCCGTGCGAGTCGAGCGCCTGGACCTCGAACCAGGTCTTACCGCCCCTCACGGTGATCGCGGTCTCGAAGCCGCTCCTGGCCGTGTGCGCGACGGACGTGCTCAGGTGGCTCTTGGTCGAGCCGCCAAGCACCCGCCAGGCTGTGACCCGGGTCGCGCCGTTCCAGCTGGCGTAGACGACTGAACCACCCCGAGCCTTTCGGGCAGCGCCGCTCGGCGGACCAGCCGGCTCGCCGACCCACTTGGAGAGGGTCACCCTGTAGCTCAGGTCGGGACCGGGCCACATGGCGTCGAGCAACAGCTTGCCCGACCGGCTGAATTCCGAGAAGAAGGGCGGGGAGCCCCAACCAACGAGCACGTTGCCTCCTGGCAGTACCTGCGTGCTGCCGAGCGTCGCCGAAAGGAAACCCTGGACGGGCGGATACTGGGCTACGAGCGAGCCCTTGTGGCTGGTCAGGTTCAGCTTCAGCACCAAGCCGCGCGACTGTCCGCTCGGCGAGCCGAACTTGCCCGGGCCGAGAATCGCACAGCAGGCATCGTCATAGACGCTGACCACGTTGCCCGCAGTGAGCGTTGCATCGTGCTGCCAGTGAAAGCTGGCTTTGCGCGGAAGCTTGAAGGAGGAGAGCGCCGGGTTTCCGCTGAGCGTCCACACGATCGCGCCCGTGTTCGTGTTGACCAGATAGACGCTCCACGTGTCGCGCATCGAGACCAACAGCTCGCTGCTCCCGACGGGCTGGATGGAGTTGATGTGGTAGGCATCCCACGGCACCGTCGAGCTCTTCGGCGCGGGCTGTTTTGACTCGGACAGCGGGACGTTTGGTGTCTGGCCGGGATTGAACGCGTCCCATGACTTGAGTAGCTGCCCGGTCGTCAAGTCGTACTCCTGCGCTGCGACGTCGAGCAACGAGCCACTGGCAGGACCGCCGTATGGGGTCAGGTTGACGCCCGTGAGCGTCTTGTAGGCGGTGACCCAGGCGTCGTGGCCCACGATACGCAAATCATGCAAGCTCAGCACCCAGCCGCCCTGGCCCGTGAGCGTCGCGAGCTGACGGTAATGCTGGTCGACGACGACGTACTCACCGGACTCCACTACGCCCGAGCCCGTGAGCGTGCCTTGCCACCAGCTGAGCGCAGGCTTGCCGTTGAAAGTCTGTATGGCGAGATTGTTGGCGACCACGTTCTGCGGGACCGGCTGAAACCACACCGGCTGCAGGTGGTTGTCGAGCATGAGCGGCCCGCTTTGACCGACCAGCCGCTTGCCGCTGCTCACGTTGTAGAAGCTGGCGGTCAGGAAGTCACCGCTAGCGAGCTGGCTCGCGGCGACAGGCTTGTCGGTGTGGAGCCTCGGCGGATGGAGCCCCGGGGCCGAGAAGAAGCTCCAGGCGCCGTGAGTCGTGTAGGCGCCGATCGGGCGCGCCAACGCGCCACCGCCCGTCGCCAGGCCGATGACCAGAGCGGCTGTGAGCGCTTGGAGTGTTCGTTTCATCTCTTAGTAGCCGCCGAACAGATGCGGGCGCGGTTTTAGCAGGGTGCCGCGCGCGGCGCCCAGCACGTACCAGTGTCCGCCGTTGAGGGTCTTGTTTTCGCCGTTCTGCTGTCCTGCCTTCGTGTCGCCCGTGTAGCGGTAAAGCGGGTGGCCCGCATATGTGACCTGGTAGGACCCGTCAGCTCGCTTGAGCTTGCCCACCAGCGACTGCTTCAGACCCGATCCGGGCTTGACGACCAGCGAGCCCTTGGCCGCCAGCGGGCGCCAAGCGATGTCGCAGCCGGAGTTGCAGGCGCTCGCTGCGGCCCTGTCATTCGTGAAGGCGTACAGAGTGACGCCCCAGGTATTCACGACGACGGTGCCGCGGGTCACCTTCCCGCTGCCGAGCGCGGTGGTCGACCTTGCGTCGGCGAGTGTCGGCAGGGCGAGCGCCGCGGCGAGGGCGCCGGCGACCAGGGCGATTGGAGGCTTCGGCATCGGGTTCTCCTTCGGTTGGACGGCTCCCGCCACCTTCCAACACGCGAACGGCTCGGGGGTTGCGGACGCGCGCGCCCCGACCTCAGCGCCCCCAGGCCACGAAATGTGGGTTCTCGAAGCCCGGCTTGCCGTATTTGAGGGTCTCGCCCTCCATGTCGGTCACGCGCCCGCCCGCCGCGCGCAGGACCGCGTCGCCCGCGGCCGTATCCCACTCCATCGTGCGCCCGAAACGCGGGTAGACATCGGCCTCGCCCGCGGCAACCAGACAGAACTTGAGCGATGACCCCGCCGATATCGAGGCCGCGATCCGCCGGGAGGCGGTGAACTCCGCTAGTGCCTGATCGTCCCCGTGCGAGCGGCTCGAGACGATCGTGAGACCGTCCGGCGGCGGTTCGCGCACGCCTAGCGGACGCCTGCTCCCAGCGTCCTCGACGAACGGCGGCGAGTCGGGCCCCGCCGCGTAGAGCCGTCCTAGCGCGGGTGCGAGCACGACGCCGAGCGTCGGCCGTCGATCCTCGATCAGTGCGATGTTGATCGTGAACTCGCCGTTGTGACTGAGGAACTCCTTGGTGCCGTCGAGCGGATCGACGAGCCAGAAGTCGCCGCCGGGCACCACGTCGCCGGCGCCTTCTTCGGCGATCACGGGCAGGTCCGTCTGCAACTGCGCCAGGATGATCTCCTGAGCGCGTTCATCTGCCTCGGTCACCGGCGAGCCGTCGGGCTTTACGCGAGCACCGGCTTCCCCTTCATAGACCTCGAGCACGGCTTCGCCCGCCGCGCGGGCGACGGCCACAACGCTTTCGAGGGTCACGAGATGATTCCGCGCCCGCGCAGCTCCTCGATGATCGCCGCCGCGGCCTCCTCGGGGCTGCACTTCGTCGTCTCGATGTGGATCTCTGGTGCATCGGGCGGCTCATAGGGCGAGTCGATCCCGGTGAAATGCTTGATCTCACCCCGCCGCGCGCGCTCGTAGAGGTGTTTGCAATCACGCGCCTCGGCGACGGCCAGCGGGCAGTCGACGAATATCTCGATGAACTCGCCCTGCTCCATCAGCTCGCGCGCCATCCAACGCTCTGACCGGAAGGGCGAGATGAAGGAGGCGATCACGATCAGGCCGGCGTCGACCATCAGGTGCGCCACTTCAGCCACCCGGCGGATGTTCTCGACGCGGTCGACGTCGGTGAAGCTGAGGTCCTTGTTGAGCCCGCGGCGGACGTTGTCGCCGTCGAGCAGGTAGGTGTGGCGGCCGAGGCTGTAGAGGCGCTTCTCGATCAGGTTCGCGATCGTCGACTTGCCGGCGCCGGACAGGCCCGTGAGCCACAGCAAAGCCGGGCGCTGGCCCTTGAGCCGGGCATGCGCGAGCTTGTCGATGTCGATCTCCTGGAAGCTGACGTTGGGCGAGTGCCCCAGCTCGCGCTGCAATAGCCCAGCCCCGACGGTGGCGTTGGTCACGCGGTCGATCAGCACGAAGCCGCCCATGTCGCGGTTCTGCCGGTAGGGGTCGAACGGGATCGCGCGATCGAGCTCGAGCTCGCCGACGCCGATCTCGTTGAGCTTCAACTCGGCGGCGGGAGTGTGCGCAAGCGTGTCCACCTCGATCTTGTACTTGAGGGGCGCCACCGTCGCGACCGCCGTACCAGTGCCTGCCCGCATCAGATAGCTGCGCCCGCGTGGAAGGGGGTCCTCGGACATCCAAACGATCGTCGCCTCGAGCTGGTCGGCCACGCGTGGGGGAGCGTTGACGCACGCGATCACATCGCCGCGGCTGACGTCGATCTCGTCTGCCAGCGTGACCGTGACCGACTGGCCGGCGACCGCACGGTCGAGGTTGCCGTCGTAGGTCACGATCTTCTCGACCGTGCTCTCGATGCCGGACGGCGAGATCACCACGCGCTCTCCTGGCCGCACGCTGCCCGACACGATCAGCCCGGCAAACCCTCGGAACTCCGCATCCGGACGATTGACCCACTGAACCGGGATGCGCAGCGGGCCGTCCTCCAGCCGCGTGCCGTTGACCTCCACGGATTCGAGGTACTCGAGCAGCGTGGGGCCTTCGTACCAGGGAGTCTGGGGACTGCGGACCATGACGTTGTCGCCGCGCAGTCCCGAGGTCGGGATGCACGTCACATGCTCCATACCGAGGTCGTGTGCGAAGCGCTGGTATTCGCTCGCTATCTCCGTGAAGCGAGCTTCGGAGTAGTCGACGAGATCAAGCTTGTTGATCGCTAGGACGACATGCCGCAGGCCGAGCAGCGAGACGAGATAGGTGTGGCGACGGGTCTGCGTCAGCGCACCCGTGCGCGCGTCGAGCAGCAGCACCGCACAGTCGGCGCTTGAGGCACCGGTGACCATGTTGCGCGTGTATTGCTCGTGGCCGGGCGTGTCGGCCACGATGAACTTGCGCCGCTTGGTCTCGAAGTAGCGGTGCGCAACATCGATCGTGATCCCCTGTTCGCGCTCGGCCTCGAGCCCGTCCAGCAACAGCGCGAAGTCGAGCTCGCCGCCCTGCGTGCCTGCGGTCTTCGAGTCGGTCTCGAGCGCCGTGAGCTGGTCCTCGAACAGCAGCTCGGCCTCATAAAGGAGGCGGCCGATGAGCGTGCTCTTGCCGTCGTCGACCGAACCGCAGGTGACGAACTTCAGCAGGTCCTTGTGCTCGAGTTGGTCGAGCTGGTGCTCGAGCTCGTTGGGGGCCGTAAGGGTCAGAAGTACCCCTCCTGCTTCTTGCGCTCCATGGACGCCGACTGGTCGCGGTCGATCACGCGACCCTGACGCTCCGATGTGCGCGCGAGCAGCATCTCGCCGATGACTTGATCCAGCGTCTCCGCGTCTGACTCGATCGCGCCCGTGAGCGGGTAACAGCCGAGGGTCCGAAAGCGCACACGCTTTTGCATCGGCTCCTCTCCCGGGTCGAGCGGTAACCGTTCGTCGTCGACCATGATCAGCGTGCCGTCGCGGTCGACGACCGGCCGCTCGCGCGCGAGGTACAGCGGCACGATCGGAATCCGCTCGGCGTGGATATAGAGCCACACGTCGATTTCGGTCCAGTTCGACAGTGGGAACACACGCACGGACTCTCCGCGACGCTTGCGGGCGTTGTACAGGCGCCAGAGCTCGGGCCGCTGCGCCTTCGGGTCCCAGCGATGCTGGGCCGAGCGGAACGAGAACACCCGCTCCTTCGCGCGCGAGCGCTCCTCGTCGCGGCGCGCGCCGCCAAAGGCGGCGTCAAAGCCATAGGAGTCGAGCGCCTGCTTGAGGCTCTCGGTCTTCATGACGTCCGTGTAAGGCGCCGAGCCGTGGGTGAACGGGTTGATGCCGCGTTCTAGCCCTTCGCGATTGACGTGCACGAGCAGCTCGAGGCCATACTCGTCCGCTACCCGATCGCGGAACTGGTACATGTCGCGGAACTTCCACGTCGTGTCGATATGGAGCAGCGGGAACGGCGGTTTGGCGGGGTAAAACGCCTTCAGCGCCAGACGCAGCATGACCGAGCTGTCCTTGCCGATCGAGTACAGCATCACCGGTCGCTCGGCCTGAGCGACAGCCTCGCGCATGATGTGGATCGCCTCGGCCTCCAACCGCTGCAGATGAGTCAACCGCGCTGCGGTCATCTCGGAGGCCGTAGCGCTCACTAGCTACTCACGGGCGCGGGCTCCTGCTCGGCGCGCCATGCCTGCAGCGTAATCAGTGCGCCGTCGATGATCCGGTCGATGAAGGTGTCCGTGTCATTCAGGTGCGGGAACGGCTGGTCGGGAACCGGTAGCTCGAGGAACTCGCACAGCGGCTCCCAGCCGTCCGCGACCGACCACACGAGCAGGCGATCAGCGGGCAAGCTGCGCTTGATGTCCTCCTCGTACGCTTCCATCGCGCTGGCCATCATCTCGGGTGTGGTGTCAGCGCCGGTGGGGACCAGGCCGCTCTCGCGCCACATCGTCCGCATCATGTCGCAGTACGCCGCCCACTTTGGATCGACCCTCTCGCGCGCCGCCGACAGGTCGCGGATCAGCATGTCGCCCCAGAACAGGCCCCAGATCGTGTCGTACATGCTCTTGGCCCACTTCTCACCGTCGCGCGTCGAGAGCAGCACCTTGGCGTCCGGATAGGCCTCCGCCAACTCCTTGGTGTAGTAGGAGCCAGGCCAGTCGACGGTCGACTGGTGCTCGCCGAAGATGTCCTCCCAGTCGGCGTTCCCCTCGAGCGCCTGCATCCACTTCGGCGCCTGGTCGAGGTCACCGAGCACATTGACCATGTGGTAACAGGGACCGAGTCCGAGCATTTCGAGTGCAACCTTCTGAGACAGCGTTCCCGTGCGCGGAAGTCCAGCTCCGATCAGCCTCATAGCTCCTCTTCGTGTTCTTGGTCAGTGTGCGTGGTTATGACCCCACCGCCCCGGCTTCACTGTACCGCGAAGGGCTTTCGAGTCGCTGGCGCATGACCTCGAGCGCAGCCGGGTTCGAATCGATCAACACGAACCTGCGCCCGAGGTTGCGGCAAACAGCGCCGAGCGTTCCGGAGCCCGCGAAGGGGTCAAGGCACCAGCCTCCCGGACGCGAAGAGGCCTGGACGATCCTGCGCAGGACGCCCTCGGGCTTTTGGGTCGGGTAGCCCGTCTTCTCGCGGCCCGTGGTCGGGACGATTGTGTGAAACCACACATCGGTCGGGCGCTTGCCGCGCGCGGCCTTCTCGGCGGTGACCAGACCCGGGGCCATGTAAGGCTCACGATCCACGGCTTCCGCGTCGAAGTGGTGGGCACCAGGTGTGCGGACGTAGACGAGGATCGTGTCGTGCTTGGCCGGCCACCGGCGTCGCGGCTTGGCGCCGTAGTCGTAGCTCCAGATGATCTCGTTCAGGAACGCGTCGCGACCAAAGACCTCGTCCAGCAGCAGCTTGCAGTAGTGCGCCTCCCGGTAGTCGATGTGGAAGTAGAGCGCCCCGTGGGGCGCGAGCAGGGTGCGCAGGCGCTCGATCCGCGGCTCGAGGAAGCGCAGATAGTCACCGAAGGAGTCGTCGTAGGAGAGCGTGCGCAGGAGCTCGGTGCGATACCGGCGACCGCCGAAGCCGTTGCGGGTGCCGTTTTCATCGTGGGACGCGGCGAGCGTGTGGCGCGCCTGAGACCGACCGGTATTGAACGGCGGATCGAGGTAGACGAGATCGAAGCTTTCCTGCGGCAGTTGCGGCAGCACATCGGCGTTATCGCCCGCGATTACTAGGTCGTCGTCGAGCTTGAGCGATTCGTCACAAGTGCACAGCCGCACGAGCCGAACGTACCGTGCCAAGCGGCGGCTAACAGGGGCCTAACACCGCGGGGATATGATCGTTGGTCCCCGTGTTTGCTGAGCGCATCAGACGCGTGCGCCGCTCGGCTCTTGGCGTGCGCATCACCCGCTACTCGATCAGCTCGCTCCTCGCAGCGGCGACGAGCGCTGTCGTGTTCGCGATCCTCTACGTGGTCGGCGCATCGACGACCGTCTGCTCGGTCGTCGCGTTCGTGGCCGGCGCGATCCCCAACTGGTCGATCAACCGCCGCTGGACGTGGGACCTCAAGGGCAGCCGAATTGCGTTCGGCCGCGAAGTGGTCGCGTACGTGATCGTCTCGGCGCTGACACTGCTCGCCTCAGCCGAGGCGACAGCCTGGACCCACCACGAGGTGCAGAGCATTCCGCCCCACTACGGGGTCCGCGTGGTGCTCGTGACGGGCTCCTATCTCGCTGTCTTCGGAATCCTGTTCGCGATTCGGTTCGTGCTCTACGAGCACTGGATCTTCTCCGGCCGCAGCCGGATCCGGGCCGCTTTCCGGTCGCGCCGCCAGGTGTGGATCGCGGCCCGCGCGAATCGGACTCCGTAGCCGAAGTTCCCGCCCTTCTTGGTTGCCGTCGCGGCGGCCGTGCGATCCCGCATCGTGGTCGGCACCTCGGCGAGCCGGAAGCCGTTCAGCGCCGCCGAGATCAGCAGTTCGGACGCCTGGTACTGCGGCTGCTCGAGCGTCACCGCCGCGGTCAGCTCGGCGCGCATCGCGCGCAGCCCGCAGGAGGGATCGGTGATTCGATGGCGGACGAGCAGGCTAAAGAGGCTCGCGAACACGATCACACCCAGGTGCCTGACCGGATCGGTCGTCAGCTCGCTGCCCAGCCTGCGCGAGCCGGACACGAAGTCGGCCTGGCCATCGAGGATCGGCGTCACGACGCTCGCGACCTCCGCCGCGTCGTATTGGCCATCGGCGTCGATCGTCGCGATCAGCTCCGCGCCCCGGGCCCGTGCCAGCCAGTAGCCCAGCCGTAGCGCTGCGCCCTGGCCGCGATTGATGGGCACGTCGCAGACGAGGGCACCGGCCGCGGCGGCGCGCGCGGCGGTCTCGTCGCTGGCTCCGTCGACTACGACGATCACGTCGGTTCGTAGGCCCGCGTTCTCGGGCGCAATCTCTTGCACCACGGCCGCGACCGTGGGCTCCTCGTTGTAAGCAGGTACGACGACGGCGAGCGGCGCTCCGGCGCCCGCGGGATGTTGCTCGAGGAACGCTCCGGCGGCGGCCCTCTCGCCGGGCTCCAGCTCGCCTACGCCTTCGACCACTCTTGCCACACGCCCCTCAGCCCCTCGGCAAACGAATAGCGCGGCGTCCATCCGAGACTGCGCGCCCGCGCGGCATCGACGATCACGGCCGGCATCTCGCCCTCTTTCGCCGGGCCGTGCGTGACATCGAGCTCGGCCTGCGTGGTCTGGCGGACCTGATCAACGACCTCGAGCACGGACAGCGAGGTCCCGGCCCCGATCACGACGGGACCGCTCCAGTCTTCATTCGAGAGCGCGAGCTCGAACGCCGCGACCACATCGGCGGTGTGAAGGTAGTCGCGCACCTGGCGGCCATCGCCATAGATCTCGAACGTCTGCCCTTGTCGGATAGCACGCATCAGCCGCGCGACGATCGAATCCTTGGCCTGCATCCCGGGCCCGTAGACGTTCGTGAGCCGCAAGCGCGCACAGCGCAACCCGTAGGACGCCGTGTAGGCCGACATCAACATCTCCGCTGCCGCCTTGGTGGCACCGTAGGGCGTGAGCGGCGCGAGAGGCTGAGACTCATCGATCGCGGCGGACTGCATCGGGCCGGTGACGGCGTTGGTCGACGCGAACGCCAGTGCGCTGACGCCGGCATTGCGAGCGGCTTCCAGCAAAGCCGAGGTGGCCTCGACATTGGTCCGGTAGGTGTCCTCCGGGCGCTTGACCGACTGCAGCACCGAGGTCAGCGCCGCCAGGTGCACGACCGAGTCAAAGCCGCCGTCGAATGCCTCTGCAAGCACATCGACTTGCGCGATGTCGCCCTGAACGAGCTCCACCTCCGGGTCGGGATGGCGCTCGAGGTCGACCACCCGCACGTAGGCACCGGCACTGCCGAGCGCCGCCACGACATGGCGACCGATGAAGCCCGCGCCGCCGGTGACGAGCACCCGCCGCCCGGCGAGGGGGGTGGCGCTCACCCCCGCGCGGTCGACAGCGCGCTGGCAGTCTGCGGCAGCTCGCTCGCCGTCTCGGTCCAGCGCACGGTCGGCATCATCGCGCCGAGATCGACGCGCTCCTTGTTGCGCTCGACGACGTCGAACATGTGGTCAATCAGCGTCTCCGAGAGCAGCGTGGGCTTCAGCCCAAGCTCCTCGAGCCGCGAGTGCTTGACGTTGTAGTAGTGGCCCTCGAGCTCGACGCGCGGGTTGTCCACGTGCTCGATGGACGCCTCGCCGGGGAACGCCTTGGCGACCGTCTCGGCGATCTCCTTGATCGACATCGACTCGGTCATCTGGTTGAAGACGCGGAACTCGCCCCGCGCGGCGGGGTGCTCGCACGCAAGCCGGATGCACTCGACGGTGTCGACGATGTTGATCAGCCCGCGCGTCTGCGAGCCGTCGCCGTAGACGGTCAACGGGTGGCCCAGGACGGCCTGGATCACGTGGCGGTTGAGCACCGTGCCGAATACCGCGTCGTAGTCGAACCGGGTCGCGAGCCGCGGGTCAAGCCGCGTGTGCTCGGTGTCGGCGCCGTACACGACGCCCTGGTTCAGGTCGGTTGCACGCATCCCCCAGATGCGACAGCCGAACTCGATGTTGTGGCTGTCATGGACCTTCGAGAGGTGGTAGAAGGAGCCTGGGCGCTTGGGGAACAGGACGCGGTCCTTGCGGCCGTTGTGCACGACCTCGAACCAGCCCTCCTCGATATCTATGTTGGGCGTCCCGTACTCGCCCATCGTGCCGAGCTTGACGAGGTGAATATCGATGTCGGTATCGGCGATCGCATACATCACGTTCAGGTTGCCGATCACGTTGTTGTGCTGGGTGTAGATGGCGTGCGCCTGGTCGATCATCGAATAGGGCGCTGCGCGCTGTTCGCCGAAGTGGACGATCGCCTCAGGGTGGAAGTCGCCAATCATCTGGTGCACGAAGGACGCGTCGCAGAGGTCACCGACGTAGCTCGGGATCGTCTTGCCCGACACATCGGTCCAGGCTGCGATGCGCTCGTCGAGCGTCGCGATCGGGACGAGCGTGTCGACGCCCATCTCGACGTCATAGCCCCGGCGGGCAAAGTTGTCGTTGACGGCAACCTCGTTGCCCGAGGCCGATAGATGGATGGCGGTCGGCCACCCGAGGTAGCCGTCACCACCCAGAACCAAAATTCGCATGCAGATGCTCCAGTCGATAAACGCTGAGCGCCGGCCGGGCATAAGAGCCCTACCGAGCCGACGCTGACGGGGCGAAGCGCCAGAAGAATAGCCAAAAGCGGCACCCGTAACCCGAGTGCCACAGTCGGACTTACACAGAACTTAGTGGTGTGGTTACGGTCCGCGCGCGATGCGCAAGCTCATAGCCACCGCCCTGCTTGCCGCCGGCGCCGCCGGTTGTGGCTCGCAGCCGGCGTTGCCGCTGCCCGGAATAGGCCGTCCGGCCCGGACCGGCGACCCGTTTGCGTACGTGGCTTCCCGCGCCCGAGACTTCGAGACACGCGCCGTCGCAGGGAGTGCCCAGGTTGTGTTCCTGAAGAGCCCCGGCGGAGTGCTCGCCACCGCCGCCCGTGTCGCAGCTTTCAGACCGCTGGTCGAGCGCGCGGCGGCGGGTTCGGGGATCGACCCGAACGTCCTCGAGGCGATCGTGTTTCTCGAGAGCGCCGGCCGGCCCGACGCGCTCGCGGGCTCCGATCCATCGGCCGCCGCCGGGCTGACGCAGATCCTCGCCCAGACCGGCCAGTCGCTGCTCGGGATGCACATCGACCTGGCCAGTTCTCGCAAGCTCCTCGCGCAGCTCGACGCAGCCTCCGGCGTCGGCGACCCGGCGGTGATCGGCCGCCTGCAAGCGAAGCTCGCGCGGGCCGACGAGCGCTTTGAGCCGCTGACGGAACTGCGCGCGACGGTCCGCTATCTGCGCCTAGCGCTGGCGCGGTTCGGGCGCGAAGACCTGGCGGTCGAGTCCTACCACATGGGAATCGGGAACCTCCAGTCGGTGCTCGACTCCTATGACGGCGGCCAGCCGGTGCCCTACCCGCAGCTGTTCTTCGACAGCTTCGCCGACCACAACTCCGGCACCTTCCAGATGCTCCAGGGATTCGGAGACGACTCGCGGCTCTACTGGTGGCGCGTCCTGGTGTGCGAGCAGATCATGCAGGCCTACCGGACCGATCCGCCCGCGCTCGCTCGCTGGGCCGCGCTTGAGACGGCCACCGATTCGACCGCGTTTGTGCTGCACCCACCCGGCTCTGTTCCGGTGTTCGCCGACTCGGGCGCGCTGCGGGCGGCCTACGCCGCGCGCACGGTGCTGCCCCTGCCGTCAAACGCGGCCCCCTTGGGCCTGGCCTACAGCGCGTCCCTGCCCCGGCTCTATCGCGGCCTGCGCCCGGCGGCCCTCGACCTGCTGATTGAGCTCGCGGCGCGGGTGCGGGCCCTGTCGGGGACGCGGGCGCCGCTGATCGTGGTCGGCGCGGTCACCGACAAGCGCTACGGAGCGGCTGTCGGAGCGCCGCCCCTGTCAGCGACCGGCTATGCGTTCTCGATCGCGCGCCGCTACGCCTCCCGCGCCCAGGCCGAGGCGCTCCAGGCGATGCTCGACCGGTTGCAGTCCCTGAACGTGATCGCCTGGACGCGGACGGCCGCGACGATCGACGTCACGGTGGCGTCGGACGCCTCGCGGGTCATCGTCGACGGGCCCTGAGCGTGCACCAGAGCACGGAGCAACCGCCCGGAACCTCAAATGTGCTCGCATGCACGCTGGCGGGTCCGATGAGCGACCGCACGGCATCGGCGGCCCCCGATGAGCGACCGCACGGCATCGGCCCCCCGACCTGTTCGCGAGCACAAACGATGGCGCGCACGCACGAAATGTGCTCTTGACCAGGATAATCCTGCTGGAGAGCACATTTTGAGGACCGTGCGGCGCGGAATGTGCCCTTAAGCAGGGGCGCCTACCGCAGGGTGCGCAGTGTGCGGATGGCGTCGATACAACGCTGGTCGACAGCCGTCCCAGGCGCCGTCATCGCCATCCCGAATATATTTGCGCCCCGTGCCGGACGCCATTCGCTCCCCAGACGAGTTGACGGCGGACCTACCGGACTTCCCGTTCGAGTCCTCCTACCGCGACCTCGACGGCATCCGGCTTGCCAACCTGGACGTCGGCGACGGCCCGCCGGTCGTGTTCCTGCACGGCGAGCCGACGTGGTCGTTTCTGTGGCGAAAGGTGATCCCGCCGGTCCGCGACGCGGGCTTTCGCTGCATCGCTCCGGACATGCCCGGCTTCGGGCGCTCGGATAAGCCGATCGACATCGACTGGTACACCTGGGACCGCCACACCGAGGTCACCGCGCAGCTGTTCGAGCACCTCGGGCTGAAGGACACAACGATCGTGGTGCATGACTGGGGCGGGATGATCGGCCTGCGCCTCGCGGTCGAGCATCCGGAATACGTCGCGCGTCTGGTGGTCCTCGACACCGGGATTGCGACCGGGCATCAGAAGATGCCCGACGCCTGGTTTCAGTTCCGCGACTTCGTCGAACGCACCGAGGACCTGCCGGTGGGCTTCCTGGTCCGCGGGGCCTGCAAGAAGGACCCGGGCGACGACGTCATCGCAGCCTACGACGCGCCCTACCCCAACCCGGCGTCCAAGGCCGGCGCGAGGGCGTTCCCGCTGATCATGCCGCTGTCTCCAGATGGGCCGGGTGCCGCGGCGGGCCAGCGCACGCTCGAGGCGTTGCGGAGCGACACGCGCCCCAAGCTCATCATGTGGGCGGACTCAGACCCGGTCATCCCGCCGTCGACCGGTGAGCGGTTTGCGGCCGCGCTGAACCACCAGGTGGACCACGTGATCGCCGACGCGGGCCACTTCCTGCAGGAAGACGCGGGGCCCGTGATCGGGGACCACATCGCCGCCTGGCTGCGGTCCGCCTAGACCGGCTGCTTCTCGCGCTCGGTCGCGTCGTGACCGGCGATCGTGGCGGCCATACGTGCCTCGTATGCCGCCCGCGCAACATGATCCGGGTTCGCCAGCACCTGATCGCCCTTGAGGAACAGAGCGATCGTTTCCATGATGCGCGTCGGCACGATCGCCTTCATCCTGAACAGCACCTTGGTCGACTTCGGTACATAGACCTCGAAGCGGTCGAACTGGATCGCCTCGACGATCGCGTTGGCGACATCCTCGGGCTCGACTGCCTTGAAGCCACGCGTCTCGGGCAGACCGTCACCGAGCTCGGTGTGGACCACGACGGGCATGACGACGCTCACCCCGATCTCGGTCTCACGCACCTCGGCGCGGATCGACTCGCTGAGCCCGACGACCGCGTGCTTGGTCGCGCAGTAGGTCGCACCGGCGGGGAAGCCGGCCTTGCCCGCCGCCGACGCGATGTTGACCAGATGGCCCTTCCCACGGGGAAGGAAGCGCAAGAGCGCGAGCTTGGAGCCGGTGATCACGCCGTGGAGATTGATGTCGATCATCGCCTTGGCGGTCGCGTCCGACTCCTCGACGAACGGCCCGATCGGCATGATCCCCGCGTTGTTGATCAGCACGTCGAGCGGCCCGAGCCGGTCTTCGACCGCTGTCAGAAATAGATCGAAGCTCTCGCGGTCGGTCACATCGAGTGGGAGCCCGACCGTGCCCGCGGCGAGTTCCGCGGCGGTCTGCTCCGCGAGCTGAGACTCGATGTCGCCGATCGCGACCCGTGCGCCTTGGGCGATGAGCGCGGCTGCGGTGGCGCGCCCGATCCCGCGCGCGCCGCCCGTGATAGCGACGACCTTGCCGGCTAGCGGCCGTGGTGCTTTGGCCATATCAGTCAGTCCTCCTCGTAGAGCGGTGGCTGCCTTGAAGGTTATCCTCAGTTCATGGCTCACTTCCGCCACGACGGGCAGCGGCTCGCTTACACCGTGCACGGCGAAGGGCCCCGGGTCACCGTGCTGTTGCCCGGTCTGCTGCTCTCCCAGAAGATGCAGACCCCGCTCGCACGAGAGCTCGCGTCGCGTGGACACCGCGTGATCACGCTCGATCCACTCGGCCATGGTGCATCGGATCGCCCACGCGACATGTGGCGCTATTCGATGGCGGAGTTCGCGGTCCAGACGGTGGCGCTGCTCGATCACCTCGGGCTCGAGCGCGCGATCGTCGGCGGCACCTCATTGGGGTGCAACATCACGCTCGAGGTTGCGGCGTCGGCGCCCGAGCGGCTGCAGGGCATGCTGCTCGAGATGCCGGTCCTCGACAACGCGATCCCAGCCTGTGCCGCCGCGTTCACGCCGCTTCTGTTCGCGCTCACGTTCGGCGAGCCCGCGATGAGGGCCGTCGCAGCCGCGGCGCGGCGGGTCCCGCGCGATCGCGTGCCCTTCCTCGCGGAGCTGGGACTCGACTCGCTCTCTCAGGACCCGGGTCCGAGCGGGGCTGTGCTCCAGGGCATCATCTTCGGGCGGACGGCGCCGCACCGGAGAGAGCGGCGCAAATTCGAAGCGCCGGCACTCGTGATCGGGCACCCGCGCGACCCGGTCCACCCGTTCTCCGACGCCGACATGCTCGCGCACGAGCTCCCGAACGCTCGACTGATCGACGCGAACTCGATCGTCGAGCTGCGCACCCACCCGGCGCGGCTCACCGCCCGAATCGCGCAGTTCGTCGATGACTGCTGGTCGGCCGAAGCCGCGGCCACGCCGCAGCAGGCCGCGTGAGCAAATCGCGGCCGGCGCGCGAGCTGGCCATCATCACCTGTATGGACTGCCGGCTCGATCCGGTGGGGGCACTCGGGCTCGAGCGCGGTGACGCGCATGTCCTGCGCAACGCCGGCGGAGTCGTGACCGACGACATGATCCGCTCACTCGCGATCTCCCAGCGGCGGCTGGGCACTCGCGCAGTGGCACTGATCCACCACACCGACTGCGGGATGGAGAAGCTGACCGATGACGAGTTCCGCGCCGAGCTGGCGAGCGACGCCGGGATCGAGCCACCGTTCGAGATCGGCTCGTTCAGCGATGTCGAGGCCGACGTGCGCGAGTCAATCGAGCGCGTGCGCAATAGCCCGTTCCTGGCCCACCGCGACGATGTGCGCGGGTACGTGTGTGACGTAGAGGCGGGGGAGCTGCGGGAGGTCGAGCCTTAGGACCCGAACCAGCGCGAGCGGCGATCGGCTCCGAACGCCTTCTTCTCCGCCGCTATTTCGCGGGACGGCTGTACCAACCGTGCGGCCGGTTTCGGGCCGCCGAGGAAGTTGACCTCGACCTTGCCGACGATGCCGTCGCCGAACTCCGCGTAGCAGTTGCCGGTCCCCTCCCACGGTGCCGGTGGTTCAGCACCGGTCAGTTCCGCGGCGATGTCGGCGGCAACGACGCGGGCGGCGCTCTCGGCGAAGATCCCCGCCTTGGGGACCGCCCGTGGTCCTCCCGCGACGTCGCCGATCGCGTACACGGCTGGGAACGGCGTCCTGAGATTGGACTGGTCGACCTGAACCCAGCCACCGTCAGCGAGCCCTGAGCTCGCCACCACCTCTGGAACCCTGTGGATCGGCACCCCGACGAACAGGTCATAGGGGATGGTCTCGCCGCCCTCAAGCTCAGCAGTCTGCTCGTCGGGGTTGAGGGCCGTGACGCGCTGCTCGCCTTGGAAGACAATGTCGCGCTCCTCGAGCGCGGCTCGGAACTGAGCCGAGACCTCGTCCGTCACCGGCACCGGGCGCGACATCGGGAACGTCATGCGGATCTCGACCGCATCCCTGATGCCTCGGTCGACGAAATGCTGGTGGAGCAGAAAGGCGCCCTCGAACGGGGCCGGCGGGCACTTGAAGGGCTGGCCCAAGATCGAGAGCAGGATCGTCCCGGACTCGAACGCCGCGAGCGCGTCGCGCAGCCGCTCGGCGCCCGCGAGCGAGTAGTACTCAAAGCCGCCCTCCTCGAATCCCGGTGTTGCGGCGTAGTCGTACCGGGCCCCGAGCGCGACGACGAGGATGTCGGCATCGTAGGAGCCGTTGTCGGTCACCACATGCCGGCGTGCCGGGTCGATCGCGGTAACGGTCTCCTGGCGAAACTCAAGCCCGTCTCTTGAGATCTCGCCGTAGGGCAGGAGGATCTCGCCGGCGGCGCGCCGCCCCAGCAGCACGTCAAGTTTCGCGAAGCCGAAATGGAACGTGTCGCTGCGGTCGATCAGAGTCACGTCGACGGCATCGGCGAGTGACTCGCAGAGACACGCCGCGAGCTCGAGCCCTCCGAATCCCGCCCCAAGGATCACCACGTGCTTCTTCATGATCTGCGGACGCTATCGCGGCGGCGGCGGCCCGGGTGGATCGACGATGTCGCGGCCGGTCGGCCGCATCTGCTCGTCGAGTTCGAGCTGCCAGAAATAGCGCGTGAACGACACGCCCGCCCGGAACTCGCCGACGTGCGGTTCGACCCGCTCGCCGCGGGCGAGGCGCACGATCAACTCTGGATACGTGCGACCGGGCAGCGCCGCGTACATCGGCGCAGGGAACGCGCCACCGAAACGCGTGTTGACATCGGTTATGCCAAGCCCGATCTCCTTGTCGCGGAAGACCTGGACGGTGCACGGCCCGCGCGTCCCGAGCGCCTCGACGACCCGCCGGCCGAGTGACACAAGCTCGTCGTCGGCGATCACCGTCCCCTTGATCGACTCGCCACCGCGCGACTCGATCATGGTCCTCGGGATCGCGTTCAGGCAACGGCCATCGAGATCCGAGAGCGTGTCGACCGAGAACTCCGGACCGTCCATCAAGCGCTGGATCATCACCGGCTCCTCGATGTAGCGCGTGAAGAACTCGGCGGCCGCAGCATCCTCGGCGCGATGGATCGCGCGTGCGCCCGAGCCCTTGCGCGGCTTGACCATGACCGGGAACGACTCGACCTGTCCGCCCGGCAGCACGGTCGGGGGCGACGGCAGGCCGCGGGCGGTGAGCAGCTGGTGGGTCTCGAACTTGTCGTAGGTCGCGCGTGCGATCTCGGGATCGGGGACAAACGCCGGCAGCTGGCCGGCAGCGCGGGCCTCGGCGAGCACCTCGATGTCGAGGTCCGTTAGCGGCACGACCGCGCCGACTCCATGGCGCTTACACAGCTCGGCCAGCGCCGGAACGTAGGCCGGATCGTCGATCCGCGGGACCGCGACACGATGGTGCGCGGCGTATTGGGCCGGCGCCAACGGGTTGGGGTCGGCGGCGATCACCGTCGCGTGCTGGGCGAACGCCGACACGATGTCGTAACGCTTGCCGGCGCCCGTCAGGAGGACGGCTACAGGTTCCCCTGCCACCCGCCCCTCTCTCCTTTGTAGAGACCATGCCCGGTCAGGACCAGGCGCGCGCTGCGCGCGAGGATCTTCATGTCCAGCGCCAGCGATTGATGCTCGACGTACCAGAGGTCGAGCTCGATGCGCTCCGGCCACGGCAGCGCGGCGCGCCCGTTGACCTGCGCCCAGCCCGTGATCCCGGGCTTCACGCGCAGCCTGCCCCGCTGGCGCTCGTTGTACTGCTCGACCTGGATGGGCAAGGTGGGACGAGGGCCGACGATCGACATCTCGCCGCGCAGGACGTTCCAGAGGTTCGGAAGCTCATCGAGCGAGTAGCGGCGCAGGAATGCGCCGATGCGAGTGATCCGATCGTCGCCCTGCTGGATCGCGAGACCGGCGCCCGTGAACTCCGCGCCGAGAACCATCGTACGCAGCTTGAAGATCCGGAAGGCGCGCCCGTCCTGCCCCACGCGCGCCTGACGGTAGATCGGGCTGCCGGGCGAGCCGAGCCGGATCGCCGCCGCGAGCAGCGCGACCAGCGGCGCGGTGACAACCGTGCCGATGCCGGCGACGAGCAGATCGAGCGCGCGCTTCACCGCGTGCCTGCCGCGGGCTCCCAGCCGGCCGAGGTCCCATGGCGAAGCCAATCCCACAGGCCCGCGGCGAGCGACGCCGTCGTCAGCACGTAGTAGCGCGCCACCAGCAGCGGCCGCATCGGCGCGATCCGCGCGGTCGCGGCGGCCAGCAACACCGCAGCCTGGATCGCGACCGCGGCGAGGTAGATCCAGCTCGAGCCGATCAGCGCGATGCTCGTACCTAGCGCGATCAGGTGGACGAACGGCGACAGATAGCGGAGGATCCGGTGCGAGAAGATCATCAGCGCGTACACGGGGTCATAGCCACGCGGCGAGAGCATCCCGCCGCGCACGACGATCGGCCACGTGTGGGCCATCATCCGCCGCTTGCGGGCGAACTCGCCCTCGATCGTCGGGACCATCTTCTCGCTTGAGATCGCCCGCGGGTTGAACAGTGCCAGCCAACCGCTTTTGACGATCTTGAACGGGAACGACAGGTCGTGGCCCATGATCGGGTCGACGAGCTGGTAGGACTCGCGCCGGGTCGCATAGATCGCTCCGTTGCCCCCAGTGATCGAACGCAGCCGCGACTCCCAGTCGCGGATCCGCAGCTCGTAGCGCCAGTAGAGGCCCTCCTGGTTGGTGCCGTCCTCGCCGGTCAGCCGGACCTCGCCGCAGACGTATCCGACCCGCGGCTCGGCAAAGGGCGCGACAAGCTCGGCAAGCGCATCGGGTGCCCAGGCTGCGTTGGCGTCCGAGAACGCGACGATGTCCCCGCGGGCCCGCTCGACGGCAGCGTCCTGCGCGCGGACCTTGCCGCCCCGGGGAAGCTCAAGCACGAGATCGGCGCCGGCCCTGCGCGCCGCCTCGGCGGTGCGATCGGGCGATCCGTCGCAGGCGACGATGAGCTCGAGCGAGGGGTAGTCGAGCGCACGCAGGTTGGCAACTCGCGCTGCGATCACTTCCTCCTCGGCGTATGCGGCGACGATCACCGATACGAGCGGCTGGGGAAGATCCGCCGGCCAGTCGAAGCGCCGGCGCCCCCGCATGCGCGCGAGCGCGGCGAGCAGCAACGGGTAAACGACATGCGTGTACGCGAGCAGCGCGACGGAGACCCAGAAAACAACTTCGAGTGCGGTCATCGGCGCCGCCGATTGTGGCCGATCGGCTGAAACCGTTATCGTGCGGCGCGTGAGGTCACGGGTCCTCGCTGTTGCAGGGGTGGTCGCCGCGCTGGCGTCGATTTCGGGCTGCGGCAGCTCCTCGGACACGACTGCCAAGTTCAAGTCCGGCTACGACGCGGTGCGCGGCCCGCTGAACCAGACCGGCCAGGCGCTCGGCGCAGAGCTGCAGCACGCGTCTGGTCAGACCGACGCTCAGGTGGAGGCCATATTCCGAGCACTCGCAACCCGGTTCCAGGGCCAGCTTGGCCAGCTCGAGTCGCTCAAGCCGCCCGGGAGCGTCCAGACCGAGTGGAACTCGGTCATCGACGCCGCCCACCGACTCGAGACCGATCTCAACTCGGTCGCGGATGCTGCCGCTACGCACAACAAATCAGCCGCAGAGCAGGCGGGGGCCAGCCTCGTGACCGACGCAGCCGCGCTGAAGTCGGCCGTGACGCCGATCAAGTCAAAGCTAGGGCTGAAGTAGGCCCCGGTAGACCTCGATCGTCCCCCGCGCTGCCTCCTCCCAGGAGTAAGGCCCGGCGGCGGCGGCGCGCGTTGCGGTCGCCAGCCGCTCGCGCTCGGATGCGTCGTCGAGCAGCCCTCCCAGCGCCTCGCGCAGCGCATCGGCGTCGTCGGGCGGCACGAGGCGCAGCGCACCCACCTCGGAAAAGCCCCCGATGTCCGACGCCACAACCGGCTTTCCGAACGCGAGCGCCGTCGCGAGCACGCCGGAGAAGTCGAAGCGCTCCGTGCGCGTGTAGGGCAGCACGACCAGGTCGGCGCGGCGAAAGTAGGCCGGAAGCTCGGCGTCCGAGACATATCTGGGTACGAACCTGACGCCCGCGGGCGCACCGGCTCGCAGCGGCTCTAGAGACATCAGCGGCCGCCCGACTATCCAAAGCTCGGGTCCTGCGGCAAGGCCGCGCCACGCTTCGAGCAGCACCTCGAGGCCCTTGTACGGCCGCATTAGCCCGAAGAACAACACGACCGGCGCTTCGACGCGTCGGAGCTCAGCGGGCAGCGCAGTGCCGTCCACCACCAGGTGCTCGAAAGCACCGTGGTGAACGACGTGGACCTTGGCCGGATCGACGCCGACGGCGTCGACGAGCTGTCCGCGCCCATAAGCCGAGTGGGCGATGACCGCATCGGCTGCGTCGTAGAGCCGGCGCTGAGCACGCACCTGCCCGGGGCGGGGCTCGCGCGGCAGCAGATCGTGGGCCGTGATGACGGTCGGGCGGGCGGGGAGCAGGCGCACGTCGAGCGACTGGACGGGCAGCCACTGGAAGTGAACGATGTCGGCCACCCGCGCGGTCCGGCGGTAGCGCAGCATGTCGGGCACGTGCTCGGCGAGCTTGCTGGCGGTCCTGAGCGCGGAGCCCGGCGCACCGAGCGCGTGGCGATAGAAGACCTCGCGCAGCTCGTAGCCGAGCGGGGGGGCCGGCTCCCCATGCACGAAGGCGCTTGTGATCAACTCGACCTCGAGGCCGCTGCGAGCGAGCGCGGTGCACAACCCGTGGTCGTAGGGACGGGTGTAGCCCGAGGGGTCTACTACGTGGGCGCGCATCAACTGCCCTCGAGCGGCCGACCGGCGAGCGCCGCCAGCCGCCGCGCGGTCTGCTCGACGGCTCCGCGCCCGAGCGGGTGCACACGCGCATGGGGATCGCGTTCGAGGCGCCTGACCGCGGGCGCCAGCGTCCATATCGGTGGATCCGCGCGGCTCGCCAGATCCGCCAGGCACCGGCGGGGATGGCGAAGCGCAAGGCTGGTGAGCGCCGACACGCGGGCGAGAGCGCCGTCGTCCTCGCGGTAGTCGACCGTGATCGAGCGGGCCTGAACCACGTCGGGTCGCGCGACGGCCTCAACCCGCGCGCCGTTGACCGTGGCTGCGAAGTCGACGAGCGGATCGCCGGCGGCCGGAAAGCGGTCGGCGACCAACACAGCGCTCGCCTGCCCTCGGGAGGTCGGCGGGCGGTTGGACAGCGCTAGGCCGGCGAGCTCCTCCACGGCGAGCAGGGCGTCGATCGCGAGGAAGCGACGGTCGCCGGCGGGGCCTTGATCGCCGGGACGCGCGCGGCGACGGCGCACCACACGCAACAGCGCCGGCTCGGGATTGAATCCGTCGTAGCGGCGAGCCAGCCAAGCGCGGCCCGCTGCGTACGAGCGCCATTGGCGGCGGAGCTCGGACAGCGATTCGCGATAGCGGTGCTCAACGCGGGCTCCCGCGCAAGGCTCGAGCCCCCATCCGGCGAGCTGCAGTCGCCACGAGAAGTCGGTGTCCTCCGCTGCACGCAGGCCCTCATAGAAGCCCCCGAGCTGCTCGAATGCGGCGCGGCGAACAAGCAGGTTCGCGGCGACCGCCCGCGGCATGAACGGATGCGAAAGGTGCTGCCGGTGGCCGAGGAAGTTCCGCGCCGCGCCGAACCGCCCCGCCAGCGTCGCGGCCTCCTCGACGGCGGCGACTTCACCTGCCAGCGCGCCCACTCGATCTCCGATCGGCACTGCGAAGTACGAGTCGATCAGGTCCGCGGGGACCACGACATCGGCGTCGAGGAACAGGATCCACTCGCCCGCGGCGACGGCTGCGCCCGCGTTGCGCGCACGAGCCGGCGAGGATTCGCCCGTCGCGCGCACGACCGTGACAGCGGGGTCATCTGGTGCGGTGCCCGAGTTGTCGGCCAGGATCAGCTCATCGCCCGGGGCGGTTGCCAGCCCGCGCAGAACCGCGATCGCCTGCGTCGCTTGGGCGCGATCGCCGGCGAACGGCATCACGACGCTGACCGCCGGGCGCATCAGCGCCGCACCACCTTCTGAAGCGTCCGGAGCTCCTCCTGGTGGGCGAAGCCGGTCGCCAGCAACACGAGCGGGATCGCGATAAACACCGCTGCGCGGGCGACGAAGCCGCCCGCCCCATGGGTCGGCAGAAGCACATCCCCGAGCGCCGCGAGCCCGCCCATCACGGTGACCAGTTGCGCTAACCGGCGCCATTCGAACGCGACCGCGAACGCGTGCCTGGTGAGCAGATGCATGACGACCAACATCACCAGATAGGCGCCGCACAGCGCGATCCCGGCGCCGGCGATCCCGAGCGGCGGGACCAGCACGACGATCAGCACCACGTTCGCAATCAGCCCAGCCAGCGCGGCGGGAAAGTTACGCATGGTCACCTTGGCGCGCCCGGCGATCACCAGGAACACGACCCAGAGACCGTACAGCGCCCAGCCGAGCGCGACCCACGGCAGCGCGCGATACGCCCGGTAGAAGCTGTGAGCCGTGAGCACCCGTATAACCCAACGGCCTTCGAGCGCGAGGCCGGCGACGACCCACCCCGAGATCGCGACGTAATAGGTGGTGACGAGCCCATAAAGGCGCGCTGCCTCGGCGTCATCGGTGACCGAGTAGGCGAGTGGCGGCCACGCATATTGGAACGCCCGCACGATGAACGCGACCGCGCCGGCGAGCTTCACCGCGATCGAGTAGAGGCCGGCCAGGGCCGGGCTTCGGTCGTGGTAGATGTAGTAGCGATCGACGATGCTGAGCGCGTACACCGACGCCTCGGCCGGAACGGTCGGCAAGCCGAAGCGCATCAGGGTCGCGAGCGCCTCCGCGCGTCCGGGTGCAGGCCGTAGCCGCTTGCGCATCGTCCACCAGAGCGCGATTAGGACCACCGTCGAGACGCCGTAGTTGGCGAGCAGGAGGCCGCGTGCGCCGTCCTTCAGGCCCACCACCAGCACCACCGAGGCCGCGATCGTCAGGACGACGTTGGTGAGCGTCGCCGTTGCGTACGCGCGCAGACGCTCATCGACGCGCAGCAGCCCGTACGCAAGCTCGAGGTTGGTGAACGTCCACAGCCCAAGCACAGCGATCAGAAATGTGGTCGCGTCGCGGTGCCCGAGGACGAGCTTGGAGAGCGGGACCGAAAGGGCCGCGAGCACCCCCGCAGCGATGGTCGTCGCGACCAGCAGGAAGCTCATGGCGCGCCGAGCGAGCGCGTCTCGGCGCTCGGGGTCGGCGTCCGAGAAATAGAAGCGCAGGAACGCTTCGATGATCCCGAAGCGAACGACGATGCTGACGAAGATCACGCCGTTGCCGAGCAGCTCCACAACGCCGTAGCCCTGCGGGCTCACGTAGCGGGTGTAGAGCGGCAGCAGCAGCACCGCCATGAACTTCGAGACGAGATCCGCGACCTGGTAGGCGCCCAGCGAGCTCGCGAGGCGCTTGAGGTATGAGGTCATCGGCAGATCAGGCCGGAGGACACGTCGACTGCACGCTGATCGGGAAGCCGTAGACCACGGGGTCGATCGTGCGGTTCTGGTGGATCAGGTGGACGCTGAAGTTGTAGAGGCCGCGCGGTGCCACCGAGCCGTCGGCGAAGCGGCCGTTCCACGTGAACTGCTGCCACTTGTGGACCGGCCCGAAGACATCGCTGGCGAGCGTCCTCACCGCCCGGTCCTGGCTGTCGACGATGTAGACGTTGAAGCTGTCGGCGCGATGCAGGAGGTAGAAGAACAGCGTCACGGACGAGCACTGCGGGTTGGTGGGCACGATGTTGTGCGGCGTGTTTCGGTATGTCGGCTGCCCGGCGATCAGCGGAGTCGTGACCTTGAGGTGCTGCGAGATGAATACCGCGCCGATCGTCGCCAGGACGAGCGCCCCGAACATGGCCAGCGGCAGCCTTCTCACAACTCCACCAGCGCGATGTTGGGCACATCGAAGTCATGGAACGCATCGAGACCCCGCGAGTCACGCGAACACAGCACGACACGTATGGCCCCGCCGTGGCAGACGACGAGCGGCGGCGGCTGGGCAGTCTGTCTCACGTCCTCGAGCGCGTCGAGCACACGCTCCTGCTGCTCGAGCAGCGACTCACCATCAGGGAAGCGGAAGCTCTCCCCTGCCCGTAGCCAGGCCGCATACAGCTCGGGCTCCTCGCGCTCGATGTCGATGAACCGGTGGCCTTCCCAGCGCCCACGGTTGGCTTCTCGCAGCCGAGGGTCGAGCTGCGGCTCGAGACCGATCCGATTGCCGACGATCTCGGCAGTCTCCCGTGCACGACTGAGGTCAGATGACCACAGCGATGCGATCTCCAGCGGTTCTACGCGCTCCGCGAGCTGTGCGGCCTGCTGCCGTCCGGTGTCATTCAACGGCGTGTCGGTGATTCCCTGAACGCGGATCGGCTCGAGGTTGTCGTCCGTCTCGCCGTGGCGCGCGAGGAAGAGGGCGCTCACTTGATGCCGAGCGTGTCGGACCGCAGACCGAGACGCAGCGTCTCGAGCGCGAGCACGTCGCCGGGCGCGATGTTCGAGAGATTCACGTTCGGGCCGAACTGGCGCACGAACCAGACCTGCTGATGCTTGCGGGGGGCGTCGAACAAGATCCGCTCGGGATCGATCTCGTGCACGACTTCGCCGATCAGACCCTCGCGGACCTCGCCGGTGGGCCTGAAGATTCCGGCGGTGCCCCCCTCGCGCCCTTCGGCGATCACCTTCCAGGCGCCGGCGTCGAGCTCGGTGCGCATCATCTCGACCCATTTGTAGGGTGGCGTGATCGCACCGGTGTCGTCCTTGGAGCCAACCTCGGAGAGCACGGTGAAGTCTTCTGCGAGCTTCTCGATCAGCTCGAGCTTGCGAGCGTGCTCGAGCGCGATCGTCCCATCGGATATCTCGAAGTGGCGCAACCCCAGCTCCCCAGCCCATTCGACGAGCCGCTCGAGCCGCTCCTGGGCGATCGCGAGCTCGGTCAGCGTGCCGCCGAGTACCACCGGGATCCCGTGCTCACGGTAGCGCTCCAGCTTGGGCTTGAGGTTGGCGCTCACGAGTGCCGTGCCCCAGCCGAGCTTCACGATGTCAACCGCCGCGCCCGTGACCTCCATCATGCCGTCGACCTCGGCCAGCGAAAGTCCCTTGTCGAGCACGTGAGTGACACCGAGTTCGCGGGGCTTGGCGCTCCGCTGCGGGAGATCGAGCAGGTCCGTCATGGGGACGGACAGACTACGGTGTGTTCGATAGGTCGCGCCCGACCGTTACGATCACGTCGGCGGCGCAGGCTGACGGCGGCGGGCAGGCGACAGCCTGGGCACTCTGATCGGCTTGCTGTACGGATGTGGCGGGCAGCCCGAGCGCCGATGCGACCTTCACAGCGGCGGGTCGATGGCCGGTCAGATAGCCCACGATGGTTGTCGTGTGGGTCTGGTCGCTGGCTGTTGCGACGGCGGCTTCGTGGTAGCCGGCGCGCTGGAGCTTGACTCCAACGCGGTGGGCGAGCTGGAAGACATCGGTGCCGTTGAGCACCGAGACCGTGACTGCGCTCGGTGCAATGCCCGCCGCGGCGCGGGTGCTGGGGGCGTTGGTCGTTTTGGACGCTGCGGGCTTGCGCGAGCTGCCACCGGCCGAGGTCACGATCAGGAGCGCAACGACCCCGGCCGCGGCGAGCAGCGCGATCAAGATCGCCGGCGCAAAGCGAGCGAGACGGCCGCGGGTCGTCCTCCGGCTCGGCGGCGTCGACAGCAGTCGAGACTGCTGGGCCGATCGCCGAAGCGGTCGCGCGGGAGGCTTCGGGGGTGCCGGCGGTACGGCCGCCTGCTCGCCCGTGCCGTTGGTTGCGGCGGGCGAGGGCACCTCGGCCGCGACCGGTGCCGGCGCCTGCGCCGCGGGTGCCTGCGCCGCCGCGGCGGCTGTCGCCGGACGCGGAGTCGGGATGACCTCGCGGGCTGGGGCCGGCGCCGGGCCGGCGGGCTGTGGCGAAGCCACTGGTCGTCGCGCGGGGGCGGGCGCGGGGGCTTTCGGCGGAGCGGCGGCGGCCGCGGAAATTGGGATCAAGCGCGTGGCCGATAACAGCGCCGGCGCGCCGACGCCTGCCGGGGCGAGCCGGAACCCCGCTACGACCGCTTCGGTCGGCTGCGGCCTAGCAGCGGCCCCGGGTCGACCGAGCTGCGAGAGCCGCCGCTCGAGCTCGGATACCCGCTGGGAGGCGGCGACCGACTCGTCGCGCAGGGTCGATGTCTCACGCGCCTGCGCGAAGTAGAGCAGCACGAGGATCGCGAGGCCGACGATTGCCGCGAAACCGGCGTCCGCCCCGACGGACGTCACGAAGTTGTGGATCGAAAAGGCGAGCGGAAGATGCAAGATCTCTTGCGGCTCAGTCTAAGTCGCCGCGCGGCTGCACCGACGCAGCGAGCTCGAGCGATTTCGTGCGGGCGCGCGCAAGGCGCGAGACACGATCGGTCAGCGCGGCCGCGTCCCCTTCGAGCACGAGCAGATTGACCTCGCCGAACGTGCGCTCGACCCAATCGGGATCGAGTGGCTTGTGATCGGCGCGGACGATCCGCTGCGCTGGAGTCGGCTGGGGGCGCTCGTACGGGTTGAACAGATCCTCGTGGAACTTCTCGCCGGGCCGAGCGCCGACAAACTCGATCGCGATGTCGCGCTCGGGCTCAAGGCCGGACAGGCGGATCATTGCCTCGGCGAGGTCCACGATCGCCACCGGGTCACCCATCTCGAGCACGTACGTAGCTCCGCCGTTGCCGACACCCAGCGAACCTGCCCGGATCACGAGCTGGACGGCCTCCGGAATCGTCATGAAGTACCGCGTCATGCGTCGGTCAGTGACGGTCACCGGACCCCCGGCGGAGATCTGCCGGCGGAAGATCGGGATCACCGATCCCGACGAGCCGAGCACGTTCCCGAACCTCACCGTCGCGAACGTGGTCTGGGTGAATCTGGCCGCCGCCGCCTCGACCGCCCACTCCGCAAGCGCCTTCGACGCCCCCATCACCGTCGCCGGATTGACCGCCTTGTCGGTCGAGACCAGCACGAACGTCCCGACACCCAGCTCGCCGGCGAGCTTGGCGACGACGCGGGTGGCGAGTGCGTTGTTGCGGATCGCCTCGACCGGGTTCGCCTCCATCATCGCGACGTGCTTGTAGGCGGCGGCGTGGAACACGACCGTCGGGCGGTGCTCGGCCAGGACCTCGCGAATCCGCTCCTCCTCCTTGCAGTCGGCCAGCACCGGGACCGCCGTGCGCACGTGGCGGTCGTCCTCGAGCTCGCGCAGAATCTCGAACAGGTTGTCCTCGGCGTGATCGACGAGCACCAGCCTGCGTGGTCCCACCCGCGCGATCTGGCGGCACAGCTCCGAGCCGATCGAGCCGCCCGCGCCGGTGACCAGCACGACCTGGCCCGAGAGGTACGCGCCGACCCGTTCGAGCTCCATCCGCACCGGCTCGCGGCCGAGGACGTCCTCGACCCGTACCTCGCGCAGCTGACGGGTGACGGCGACCTCGCCGGACCCGTCGCGCAGCAGCTCGAAGACCGTCGGAGTCGTGCGGACAGGAATCCCGCGCTCGCGGCAGGCGGTCACAACGCGGGCACGCAGCGTCCCGGGCGCCGACGGAATCGCGATCACGACCTCGTCCGGCTCCACCTCGTCGAGTACGCGCGCGAGGTGATCCGACGAAGTCGTGCCGAGCACACGCAAGCCGTACTCGTATTTGATCCCCATCTTGCGCGGGTCGTCGTCGACGAAGCCCACGGGCCGCAACCGCAGTTGTCGGTTGCGCGCCAATTCGCGGACGACGAGCCGTCCACCGTCACCGCCGCCAACGATCAGGACATCGCGCGCGCTGCGCGAGCCCTTGAAGCTGCGAACCCGTCCATCGGAGACCAGATGCACCACGAACCGCGCTCCGAGTAGCAACACGAGCGCCAGCAGAAAGAAGAGAGCGATCACTCCAACGGGCAGCGTCACCGCGGCGCCGGCTCTCGTCACGGGGTGAATCAGCGTGATCGCGCCGACGATGATCACCGTGGAGGTGACGGCCGCCTTCAGGACCGCCTCGTAATCCCGCTGCGCAACGAACGTCCACAGGCGCTGGTAGCTACCGAACGCGGCGAGCACAACGAGCGTGCCCGGGACGACCCACGGAATCGTCGTCGTGAGCAGGTCCGAATAGCGCGTCGGGAACGCGGTTCCCGCGAATCTCAGACGGAAAGCTAGGTAGTAGGCGAGCGCGACCAGCACGCCGTCCACCACGAGCTGCGGGACCGAGTGCCGGTGAACGGGGAAGGCCGCGGATCTCATCCGCAGGCGCATGCCGGCCAAGTGTAAGAGGTGGCCGTGTAAGGGTTCGGTTAGGGACTTGCGGCGCTCAGGAGCAGATCCGTGAGCACTGCCGGGTCGCGACGCACGCGTTCAGACGTAACCGCTGTGCGCTTCTCGAGCGTAACTGCGTCCGGCGAGTCGAGCCGCTTCAACCTGCCCTCGGCGATCAGCCGCTCGTCGACGGCCCCAGGGCGGCCCTCGAAGACCGTGAAGACCGGCGTCCCGAGCGCGACCGCCTCGCGGTTCATCGTGCCGCCGGCGGACACCACCAGATCGGCAAACGCGATCAGCGATTGGGCATCGATCGCGTGCGAGGGGACGATGAAGCCGCCGGCGCGCTCGAGTTCGTCGCGCTGCTGGTCGGTTCGGGGCAGCACGACCGCCTGCTGACCGCGCACGCGCTCGAGCACCTGCGCGAAGAGGTCGTTCTCGAAGCGGTGATAGAGCGACACCGCGGGCGCGGTCCGGAGCATCACGATTGGCTGTTCCCGCTTGAGACCGAGCACGTCCAACACGCCCGGGTCGGGCTCGAAGTCGGCGAGGTAGTACTCCTCCTTGAGCCCCGCATACGAGCGGATCTTGCCCCGCGCGCCATAGCGGTAGAGGCGCTCTGGCGGGATCGCGTCTGGCACGACGACGGCCCGGGCGAGCCTGCAGTTCACGTTGTGCTGCGCAGCCGCCCACTCGTAGTCGAACATCGTCGCCGAGCGGATCCGCAGCGCAGCCGCCGCGACCGTCACGTCGTTTGAACCGTGGCCGAGCGCGAGGTCGAACCGCCGGCCGCGCGCCCAACGAAGCAGCTCGAACGATCGGGCGCCAAGGCCCCACGCCTTCGCGGCCACGTTCCCGCCGCGGTGGCGGCCAATGACCGTGTGCTCGATCCCGAAGCGCTGGCACAGCTCGAGCGTCTGGGCGAAGTCGCGCGCGGTGACGGTGACCTCGTGCCCGCGCGCGCGCAGGTCCGCGATCACCGGGCGCAACACGAGCACGTGCGGAGAGTTCGTGAAGTCGACCCAGATCTTCACTGAAGGCCGGCGACCGCACGCTCGACGGCCGTGACCACCTCTTCCGCCTGCTCGGCGTCCAGGCCCGGGCCCATCGGGAGCGCGAGGTTGGTATGCGCGAGTTGGTCGGTGGCGCTCAGATCCGTGGTCGGAGCGCGGATAGTTGCGCATCGACGGCTGGCGATGCACGGGCGTTCGGTAGTAACCACGCGCTTCGATGCCGAGCTCGACGAGCGCCTCGATCAGATCATCGGCTTGGGGGTGAGCGGCGACATACAGATGCCACGCCGGCTCGACCCCCGAGGGGATCTCGGGCAGCGTCAGGTGACGCCCGAGCCCCGCGTCGGCGTACGCCGAGGCCACCTTGCGACGGCGACCGCTCCAGTCTTCTAGATGCGGGAGCAGGACGCGGAGGACCGCGGCCTGAATCTCGTCGAGGCGCGAGTTGTAGCCAACCTCGCTGAAGGTCCGCTTGTCGCGCGAGCCGTGGAATCGCAGCGTCCGCGCGTTCTCGGCGATCCCGTCGTCATCCGTCACGATCGCGCCGCCGTCACCGAATGCGCCGAGATTCTTGGAGGGATAGAACGACAGCGTCGCGACGTCGCCGAGCGCTGCGGCGCGACGGCCATCGAGAGTCGCGCCGATGGCCTGTGCCGCGTCTTCGAGGACCGGCAGCCCGAGTTTGGAGATCTCCGGCACCGGCGCCGGACAACCGAACAGGTCGACGGCCACGATGGCCTTCGTCCGCGGCGTCAGCGCCGCGCGCACCGTATCCGTGGTGACGTTTCGGGTTCCAGGATCAACGTCGCAGAAGACCGGCGTGGCACCCGCTGTCACGACTGCCTCGGCCGATGCGTAGAACGTGAATGACGGGACGACCACCTCGTCTTCCGGCTGGATCCCGAGGGCTCTGAGCGCGATCGTGATCGCATCCGTGCCGTTGGCAACGCTGACCACGTGGCGGGCACCGAGGTACGCGGCGAGTTCGCGCTCGAACGCCTCGACCTCGGGTCCGAGGATGAAGCGGCCACGGTCGATCACCTCGCTGACGCGCGCCTGGATGTCGGCACGGAGAGGAGCGAGCACCGGCTCGGTGCTGAAAAGGGCGAATAGGCATTTAGACAGGCTGAACCCTACTGACGCTACCCTTGCGCGCCGTGCTGGCACTCGCATCAGTCACCGCCTCACTGACCAAGCTCGCGACCAACGCAATCGGCAGTCTCGGACTTGCAGGGGTTGGTCTGCTGACGCTCTCCACGGGCATCATCGGGCTTCCTGGCACCGAGCCGACGATGCTGTTCGCCGGATTCGACGTCTACAACGGCAAGCTTTCGCTGGCAGGAGTGATCGTGCTCGGCCTCGTCGGCGACGTCGTTGGGCTCGTGTGTCGCGTACGCGATCGGCAAATACGGCAAGCGAGGAACTGGCTCCAGCGCCATGGGAGCGCGATGCACATGTCCGCTCGGCGGCTCGAGCGTACGAACAGCGTTGGTTTGAGCGCTATGGCTCACCCGGCGCTGGTGATTTCGCGGCTCGTGCCGGTCGTGCGCTCGCGTTTCCATACGCAGTGGGCGTCGCCGAGATGCCGTTCAGGCGCTTCGTGGCGCTGATGACGCTCGGCTCGATCCCGTGGATCGCCGGGCTTAGCCGTTCTAGGGCGCGAAGTCGGCCGCAACTGGTCCAGCTGGCGCCACCATCTTGAGTATGTCGACTATGTCGGGCTGGCCCTCGTCGTCGCGGCGATCATCTACCTGATCGTGCGCTGGTGGCGCGGACGCATGAGCAGCCGCCGATCCGGCCGTTGATGCAGCTCTCGCGAGTAGCCGCCTTCGGCGCGCCACAGGCGGTCGCGCTCGGCGCCCTGCACGGCCCGGCAGAGCTGCTGCCCATCTCCTCCTCGGGACACGTCGCGATCGTGCCGTGGTTGCTGGGCTGGGACTACGTCGAACTCGAGCCCGAGGTGCGCAAGGCCTTCGAGGTCGCGCTGCACGCCGGCACTGCCGCGGCGCTCCTGATCAGTCTTCGAGCGGAGGTGTCCGACACGTTCCGACGCCTCAGCCCGAGGCTGGTGGGCTTGGTCGGGCTCGCGTCGGCACCGGCGGCGGTGGTCGGGCTAGGGCTCGAGCGTCCGATCGAGCGCCACCTCGGCGGTCCGAAGACGATCGCCGCGGGGCTCGTTGGCGGAGCCACGGCGATGCTGTGGGCTGACCGCTCCCCGCAGACGCGCTCGAGCGAGGATGCCGGCTCCGCGGATGCGCTCTGGATTGGGGCCGCTCAGGCGACGGCGCTGCTACCGGGGGTGTCGCGGACAGGTGCGACCGTCGCCGCCGCCCGTGCGCTGACGTTCACCCGGCAGGACTCGCTGAGGCTCTCGCGCCACATGGCGCTGCCGGTGATCGCGGGCGCGACCGCGCTGAAGCTCCTGCGCCTACGGCGCCGTGGTTTGCCGAAGGGCCTCGCCGTTCCGTTCGCCGCAGGCGCAGCCACTGCGTTCGCCTCGACGCTTGGCTCGAGCTGGCTGATCGCGCGTATCGAGCGCAACCGCTCGCTCGCTCCATACGCGCTCTACAGGTTTGCGCTGGCCGCGGCCGTCATCAGGCAGCTGACCGTTCGAGCAACGACAATGGAGCCGTGACCGACGCGTACGCCGCCGCCGGAGTCGACACGCATGAGGCCGACCGAGGGGTCGCCGCGCTGGTCTCCGCTCTCAGCCGGATCGAGACCGGCCGCGAGCGGCTGAGCATTCCGCTTCCGGGGCACTACGCGAGCGTCATCCGGATCGGCGAGAACCTCGGGATCGCGCTCGCGACCGACAGCGTCGGCTCGAAGGTGATCATCGCCGAGCAGGCCGGGCGATTCGACACGATCGGGATCGATTGCATCGCGATGAACGTCAACGACCTCATCTGCGTTGGCGCCGAGCCCCTCGCGCTGCTCGACTACCTCGCGGTCGAGCGCGCCGATCCGGAGCTACTGGCCGCCATCGGCGAGGGACTGCGGGCCGGGGCGGACCTCGCGGGTGTGGAGATTCCCGGCGGTGAGGTTTGCCAGCTCCCCGAGGTGATTCGGGGCCACCCCTCTCCTTACGGCTTCGATCTCGTCGGGTCCGCGTTCGGCACCGTCGCGCTCGACCGGATCATCGACGGAGCCGAGTGCCGCCCGGGCGACGCACTGATCGGCCTCCCGTCGAGCGGCGTTCACTCCAACGGGCTCACACTCGCCCGAACGGCGCTCCCGTCGCTGGATGACACCCCAGCTGAGCTCGATGGCGCGACGATCGCCGACGAGCTGCTCAAGCCGACGACGATTTACGTGCGCGCGATCCTCTCGCTGCTGCGAAGCGACGTTCCGGTCCATGGTCTGGCACACATCACAGGCGGAGGACTGCTCAACCTGCTGCGAATCGGCACCGGGGTCGGCTACGAGATCACGGCGCCGCTCGAGGTGCCGGCGATCTTCGGGCTGATCGCCTCACAAGGCGGCGTGGGGACGAGTGAGATGTGGGAGGTCTTCAACATGGGGTGCGGCCTCTGCGCGATGGTCCCCGCCGATCGCGCCGGAGATGCCGTCGCACTGCTCGAGGCCCACCATCCCGGGACCGCGGTGATCGGGGGCGTGACCGCCGAGGAGGGACGTGTGGCCGTGCCGGGGCTCGGTCTAGCTTTCGGCTGACCGGGAAAGCATTCTGCTCGACCTTCGCGTGCCGCAAAATAGAGGCCACACGTGAGCGCATTGCTCGGAACGACGCTTTCCGGCCGATACCGGCTCGAGTCCCGGATCGGCGCCGGTGGAATGTCGACGGTCTACTGCGCGCTCGACGAGACGCTGCAGCGCAAGGTCGCGATCAAGCTCATGAACCGCGAGGTCGCGAGCGAATCAGACGAGCTCGAGCGCTTCCGCCGCGAGGCCCGCTCCGTCGCGCAGCTCTCGCATCCCCACATCGTCGGCGTGATCGACGCCGGAGAGGACGAGGGGCGGGCGTACATCGTGTTCGAATTCGTCGACGGAATCACGCTCAAGGAGCGCATCCGTCAGGGCCGGCTGCCGATCCCCGAGGCTGTTGCGTACGCGATCGAGATCGCGCGCGCGCTCGGGGTCGCCCACGACCATCACCTCGTGCACCGCGACGTCAAGCCACAAAACGTCCTCATCGACGCGGAGGGGTCGGCCAAGGTGACCGACTTCGGTATCGCACGGACGTTGGATGAGGAGGGGCTGACGGCAGACGGCCGCGTGCTTGGGACCACCGACTACGTCTCGCCAGAGCAAGCGCTCGGGCATCCCGTCACCGGGCAATCGGATCTGTATTCGCTCGGGATCGTCCTGTACGAGATGGTCACCGGAGAGGTGCCGTTCAAGGGCGAGAACCAGATCGCGGTCGCGATGAAGCACGTGCGTGAGCAGCTGCCGGACGTGCAGGCCAAGCGCCCCGAGGTGTCGGCCGCGCTCGCGGCCGTGATCGATACCGCCACCGCCAAGCGCGTCCAGGACCGCTACCGCGACGCCGACGAGATGATCGCCGACCTCGAGGACACGCTCGCGATCGAGACCTCCCGCGCCGGCAACGCCACCGGCGAGGTGACCGCCGTTTTGCGCACGCTGCCCTCACGCAAGCAGCGCCGAATCCCGTTCTCGCTGCGCCACCGCGCCGGCGCCGGCCTGCTGACGATCCTGATCGTCGCGGGCGCGGCGGCCGCCGTCGTGTGGCTGGTCAGTCGGGCGCACCACGGCGTCGGGCACTCATCCCAGCCCGCCCCCCACGCGCTCAGCCAAGTTTTCCTCTGCCAGACCTGCGCTCAGGCCTACAACCCCGACGGGCTCGGCGGCGACACCGCGCAGAACGACAACCGGGCAGCGCTCGCGATCGACGGCAACCCTTCGACCTACTGGCAGACCGAGCAGTACTACTCGGGCACGCTGGGAAAGCCAGGGGTCGGAATCTTCGTCGACGCCAAGCCAGGGGTGGCCGCGCGCGAGCTGCGGCTCCAGACCTCGACCCCGGGGTTCAACGCCCAGATCCGCGCGACGAACACCCCGCCCAGCCTGACCGCGACCGACCCGGGCGGCACGGCTGACGGCTGGACGCAACTGGCGAACCTCGCCTCGGTCCGCCGCCGCGCGGACGTCAAGTTCAACACGGGCGGTCAGCGATACCGCTATTACCTCGTATGGATCACGACGCTGCCGCCGGGCCAGAACAGCGTCACCATCAACGAGATCCAGCTCTATCGCTAGTCACTAGTGCTTGTGCGCGCGCTCGGCGGCGTAGCGCTCGCGCGCGAGGGCCGACGAGGCGGTCGAGCAGTTCCGGATACGCGATTCCGCTCGCCCCGAACAGGGACCCGAAGACGCTCGTCTCGGTGAATCCGGGGATCGTGTTCAGCTCGTTGACCAGCACCTGCTCGCCCTCGACGAAGAAGTCGACGCGCGCTAGGCCGCAGCAGCCCGCTTTCACGAAGGTCTGGATGGCCAATTCCTTGACCCGCTCGCGGACCGGCTCGGGGATCCGTGCGGGCACGATCAGCTCCATCCCGCCCGGGGTGTACTTGGCCTCGTAGTCGTACCACTCTGCGTTCGGGACAATCTCGCCGGGCTCTGAAGCGATCGGGTCCCCGTTGCCGATCACCGAGCACTCGACCTCGATTCCGCTGGCGGCCGCCTCGACGATCGCGAGCGGGTCGTGGCCGAAAGCCGCCTCGAGCGCTTGCGCGAGGTCGCTTGCGTCCGTAACCCGCGCGATCCCCACGGATGATCCAAGCCGAGCCGGTTTGACGAACACCGGCAGGCCGAGCGCTTGTAGCTCGCGCAGCACCGCCGCCGGCTCGATGCGGTAGCGCTCCACGCGCGCGGCGCGGTAGTCAACCTGCGGGACGCCTTCGTGAGCCATCAGCTCCTTGAAGAGCACCTTGTCCATGCAGAGCGCCGAGGCGAGCACCCCGGCACCGACGTAGGGCACGTCGAGGCATTCGAGCAGCCCCTGGACCGTCCCGTCCTCGCCGAACGGGCCGTGCAGGACCGGGAACACGACATCCACACCCTCGATGCCCCGGCCGGGCGTCAGCGCGAGCTCGCCGCCGTCGCGCCGCCACACGCCGTCGCGTCCGATCTCGATCGCGATCACGTCGTGTCCCGCCGCCTCGAGCCCCGAGCGCACGGACGCCGCCGATGCCAGCGAGACCTCGTGCTCGGATGAGCGCCCGCCCCCGAGAACCGCGACGCGGGCGGATGTCACGGGTGTGGCGTGGTGGTCGTGGTCGGTGTCGTGGTCGTCGTCGTGCTTGAAGTGAAGTGGCCGACGACGATCGTCACGGTCGAGCCCTTCTTGGCGCTCGCGCCGGCGGTTGGGCTCTGCGTGAGCACGACCCCCCTCTGGCTCGTCGAGGTCACGTTCTGGGTCTGCTTGGAGACGACGAAGCCAGCGGCTTGGAGCGTCGAGGTCGCGCTCGCGCGCGACTGTCCGACCACGTTCGGGATCTTCACGTTCGGCGGCGCTGTTGCCACGACAATCGTCACGGTCGAGCCGACTGCTGCTTGCGTGCCCGCAGTGGGGTTCTCGCTGATCACGTTGCCGGCCTTCGTGGTCGTCGACGACTGGGTCGAGACCTGGACGCTGAAGCCAGCGCTCTGCAGTGTCGACTTGGCGCTGTCCTGGGACTGGCCGACGACGCCCGGCACGGCCTTCAACGGCTTGCCCGAGGACACGAAGATCTCAACCGGGGTGCCGATTGGGACCGACTGGCCGGCGACCGGAGAGGTGTTTACGACGTTGCCCGACGGGATGTTTGCCGAGGCCTGCGAATGCACCGCGCCGATGGTCAGATGCTGCTGGCGGATCAGGCGCTCGGCGTTTGCGAGCGGGAAGCCGACGACCGCCGGCACCGACCCGTTGCCTGGGCCATTGGAAACCGACAGCGTGATCGTCGAACCCTTGTCGACCTTGGCGCCGCCGCTGGGATTCTGTGCGAACACGTCGCCCTGAGAGTGGCTACTGGTCTCGAAGATCGGCGACACCTTGAATCCCTTGTTTTGAAGCTGGGTCCGGGCCACATCGAACTGCTCGCCGACGACTGGAGGCACGCCGACCTGCTTCGGCTTGAGAAGCAGATATGCCGCCACGCCGCCCCCGGCGATTAGCAGCAGGGCAGCGACGGTCGCCGCCCACAACAGTGTTCGCCTCCGGCGCTCGCGAGGCGGCAAGGGCTGTCCGGGTGGTGGACCGCCACCTCCGTCCGTGATGAACGGAGGCGGAGCGGCCAGGGGTGCGTCGACGGGAGCGCTCGCGTGCGGTGCGACAGTCGAAGCACCCCCGGCTGCTCCCATCAGAGCTCCAACGGCCGCCATCGCGGCGGTCCGCTGCCCGGCCTCCCCCGAGGTGATCGCCGCCTTGGCGTGCTCTAGAGCCGCGATGAACTGGTCGGCGTCCTGCGGCCTGTGGGCCGGATCCTTGTTGAGCGCCCACATCACGACCTGCTCGAGCTCGGGCGGGATGCTCGGGTTGATCGCGGTGACCGCGGTCGGCACCTCTGAGACGTGCTTGATTGCGATCGTGACTGCCTGCTCGGCGTCGAACGGCACCTTCCCGGTCAGCATCTCGTACAGAACGACGGCGACCGAGTACAGATCAGACGACGCACTGACCGCGTGGCCCTGGGCCTGCTCGGGCGATAGGTACTGGGCGGTGCCCAGGATCGAGCCGGTCTCGGTCATGTCCGACGCGCCGGCGCGCGCGATCCCGAAGTCCGTCACCTTGGCATGGCCAGACTCGTCGACGATCACGTTGTGCGGCTTCAGGTCGCGGTGGATGACGCCGCGACGGTGCGCGAAGCGCGCCGCCTTGAGGATCTGGATCGTGATGTCGATCGCGCGGATCGGGTCGAGCGGCGCCTCGTCGCGGATCAGACGCTTGAGCGTCCGCCCGGGCAGATATTCCATCGCGATGTAGTAGGTGTCCTCGTAGTCACCGCGGTCGTAGACCGAGACAACGTTGGGATGCTGGAGCCCCGCCGCCGCCTGCGCCTCGCGCCGGAAGCGCTCGACGAAGTCCGGGTCCTCGGAGAAGCGGCGGTGCAGCAGCTTGAGTGCGACCTTGCGGCCGAGCTGCTGATCCTCGGCGAGGTAGACATCGGCCATGCCGCCCGAACCGAGGCGCGAGACGGCCTTGTAGCGGCCATCGATCAAGCTACCGAGGACTGCGTCAGGCATCGCTCAGCGCCCCTCCGACAGCAGCTTCTGGATGATCTGCGCCGCGATCGGCGCCGCGACTGTGCCGCCGAAGCCGCCGAAGGTCTGGTCGATCGTGACGGCGACGGCAACCTGCGGGTTGTTGACCGGGGCGAAGCCGATGAACCATGGCTCGGTCAAGTTCGAGCCCTGCGCCCCGATCGAGGCCGTGCCGGTCTTGCCGGCGACGCTGATCCCGTTGAGCTGGGCGGGCGTGCCTGTCCCCTCCTCGACCACGTTGCGCATCATCTGGGTGATCTCGCCAGCGGTCGAAGGCTTCATCACCTGGTTGTAGACGGACGGCTTGATCGACTCGACCGTACGGCCGGTCTGATCGACGACCTTGGTCGCGAGGTGCGGGACCATCAGCTTGCCGCCGTTGGCGATCGCCGCGGCGACCATCGCCATCTGGAGCGGTGTCACCTGGAGTCCGCCCTGGCCGATGCCGATCCGCCCGATGTCCTCATCTGGGCTTGCGGGCGGGTAAGGATGACCGGTCGGCGAGAACGGCCGGCTCGCGTTCAGCTCGTCGGGCGGGTAGTCGAGCGGCGGCTTGGAGTAGAAGCCGAAGCGCTGCATGTAGTTGGTCAGTGTCGGCCGGCCCACGGACTCGGCGACCTGGGCCCAGATCGTGTTGATCGAGTACGTCAGCGCGGTCGTCAGCGTCTGCGGGCCCCAGCTCTTGTTCCCATCGTTGGAAAGCGGCACGCCCGAGATCGTCACCGGCGAGTTCCCGTTGACGGTCGAGTTCGGGGTGTACTTGCCGCTGTCGATCGCCGCCGTGGCGGTCACGACCTTGAAGGTCGAGCCCGGCGGGTAGCCCGCCTGGGTAGCACGGTTGAAGATGGTCTGGCCGGGACCGAGATGCTGGACGTGGTTGTCGTCGTAGGTCGGGTTGGAGTACATCGCGAGCACCGAGCCGTTGCGTGGGTTGAGCGCGACGACCGAACCGCGACGCCCCGCAAGCAGCTGCTCGGCGAGCTGTTGGGCCTTCGTGTCGAGCGACTGTGTAGACGTCGTCGCCGACGCGCACGGAGCCGCCGAACTGGCCGAAGACCGAGCTCAACCCGGTCTGTAGCCCGCGCAGCTCCGAGCCCCTGGAGCGCTCTAGCCCGGCGACCTCGCCCAGGGCAAGAATCGCGTAGCCGACCGGCTGGGCGAACAGCGGGCCGGTCGGGTATGTCCGCGACCAGATGCCACCGGGCGCCGCGACCGACCTCGCGAGCACGGTTCCGTCGGCGGCCAGGATCCGTCCGCGTTTGATCTTTAGCTCGTCGATCAGCGTGCGCGCGTTGAGCGGATTGTTGTCGAGCTTGCTCGAGTCGAACACGGTCCAGCGCGAGGTGAACGCGACCAGCAGCGCAAACAGCACCACGATTACGCCGAACAGGCGCACGATCGGCGCGTTCATCGCCGCGCCTCCTCGCGGCGGGCGCGGTCTGAGACCAGCATGATCAGCGCCAGTAAGACGAAGTTCGCGACGATCGACGAGCCCCCGTAGGAGATGAATGGCAGCGTCACGCCGGTCAGCGGGATCACGCGCGTGACCCCACCCACGATCACGAACACCTGGAGCGCGAACATGGCCGTCAGCCCGGTGACGAGCAGCTTGGAGAACGAGTCACGCGCGAGCATCGCGACCTTGAACCCGCGCCAGATGACCAGGAGGTAGGTGAGCAGCACGGCCACCGCGCCGAACAGGCCGAGCTCGTCGGTTATGACCGCGTAAATCATGTCGGTCTTGGGCGCCGGCAGCAGGAAATGCGGCGTTGCGTAGCCGGGAATCGTCAACGTCGCCTGGCCGAACCCTTGCCCGAACATTCCGCCCGCCGCCTGGGCGAACAGCGAGTTGGCGATCTGGTAGGAGCCGAGCGGGGAGTTGTAGAGGTGAGGGCTGAGCGGATGAAGCCACGTCTCGACGCGGGCGTGGACGTGCGGAATGTGCGTGCCGAGGTACCAGAAGCCGACCGCGGCTGCGACCAGCCCGACGACGACGAACGAGACGCGGTTGGTCGCCACGTACAGCACCGCCAGCAGCCCGCCGTAGAACATCACCGAGGAGCCGATGTCCGACAGCAGCACGAGGATCCCCATCGCGAGACCCCAGATCAGGATCACCGGGCCGAAGTGCTTCAGCGGCGGGATCGTCACGCCGAGGAACCGCTGCGCGCCCGTCACGAGCAGCTGGCGCGTGTCGCGCAGATAGCTCGCAAGGAAGATGACCAGGCCGATCTTTGAGACCTCCGCCGGTTGGAAGACGAACAGCCCCGGAATCCGAACCCCGAGGTAGGCGCCGTTGGCGGCATAGCCGATTCCGGGCAGGCGCGGGAGCACGAGCAGCCCAAGCGAGACCACCATGATCACGTAGCGGTACTGCTCGAGCTTGCGGTAGTCGCGCACCGCGACGATCGTCACCGCGAACAGAATCAACCCGAGCACGAACCACTGCGCCTGCAGCCGCGCGCTCGTCGGATCGATCCGGTAGATCATCACGATCCCGAAGCTCGCCAGCACGGCGACCAGCGGGAACAGGTAAGGGTCCGCGTGCGGAAGCGTGAGCCGGATGAAGATGCTCCCCGCGACGCACAGCGCGAGGAACACCGCGCCGTAGGTCAGCGACACGTTCGAGATCACGTTCGAGCGCTGCACGAACACGCCCGCGAACCCGGCGGTCACGAGCAGCGACGCGGGGAGCAGGCCGAGCAGCTCGCGGTTGCGAACGTTCCTCACTCCCTGCGAGATCCTCCCCAACTCGAGATCGCGCACCAGATTCGACGCATCCGACTGAGAGCGGAGTTGGTTGTTGAAAACGGCCTTGCGCCGGTCCGGCGGGACGAACGAGGCGGGCACGCCCGAGACGTAGAAGGTCTCGTAGAGATGGATCCCGGCCGGCAGGTCGTACGGCAACCCGCGGTAGATCGTGACGATGCCCTGCGCGTCCGTCCCGACGAAGTACAGGCTGCGGGTTGCCAGATAGCCACCCGCGAGGATGAGCGCGATCACGATCGCGGTCGCGGTCAGCGCCGCTCCGATCTTCCGAGAACGGGTCCAGCCACCTCGGCGACGTGCGGCTGCCGGCGGGGCAGCGGTCGCGGCGACGGCAACGGGCTCGAGCCTTCCGGTCTCCTCGACCAGTCCCCCATCGGATGGCGCTGAGGCAGCCCCATCGGCTGCGGCGTCCTCGATCAGAGCGAGGACGACGGTGATGTTGTCGCGGCCGCCGGCCGCGTTGGCCTCGTCGATCAGCGCCTGGCCGGCGCGCTTCAGGGTTGAGGCTCGCCGCAGGATCTCCTCCATGCGGTCCTCGGACACCATCGAGGTAAGGCCGTCGCTGCACAGCAACAGCACATCGCCTGACGCGACGGGATAGGTCCAGGTGTCGACCTCGACCGAGGGCTCGGGGCCCAGCGCGCGCGTGATGATCGAACGCTGCGGATGCTCGGCGGCCTGCTCCTCGGTGAGCTTGCCGCGGCGGACCAGCTCGTCTACGAGCGAGTGGTCCTGCGTGAGCCGTTTGAGCGAGCCGCCGCGGAACAGATATGCGCGGCTGTCGCCGACGTGCGCGATTGCGAGCTCGGAAGCGTCCAGATAGGCCGCGGTGAGCGTCGTGCCCATGCCGGCATGCTCGTGTTCGGTGCGCGAGAGCTCGTAGATGCGGCGGTTGGCCTCGCGAGCGCGGTCCGCCAAGCGCTCCTCGGGCGTGCCGTCGTCCGGCAGGCCCTGTGCGAATGCCTCCACCGCGATTCGGGCGGCGACCTCGCCCGCTTGTGCTCCGCCCATGCCGTCGGCGACCACGAACACCGGCGCTCGCGCCCAAGCGCAGTCCTCGTTCTCCCGGCGCTGACGCCCGGTGTCGCTAAGGGAGATCGTGTCGGCGGCGCGGAGCATCGGGCGCAGTTATCGCACGTAGGAAAATTCGCTGCCGCCGATCCGGATCCGGTCACCATTGTGTAGCGGCTGCGGACCGGTGAGCAGCTCCTCGTTCAGGTAGGTCCCGTTGGTCGAGCCGAGATCCTCGATCACCACCACATGCCCCTGGCGCGTGATCCGCGCGTGGCGCGAGGAGGCAAACGGGTCCTCCAGTGGGATCTCGACCTCGCCGCGGCCGAGCGTCATTCCCCGCTCGCCGATCGGATACTCGCTGCCGGCCTCAAGGCCGCTGACGCGCTCGACGAGCAATCGCGGATCGGCATCGGGCGACGCGTCCATCAAGGGCTCGATCGCCTCATGGAAGCCGGTCGCGTCGGACAGCGGCTGTCGATCTGGTTCGGCGACGCGACCACGGCCGCGACGCAGATCGCGCACCGCGCTCCACGCGACCCAGACGAGAAACAGGTACAGAACGCCGAGGAAGGCGAACTTCAATCCAACCGATACGGGCTCGAGCATCGTGTCTACTGAAGCTCGAACTTCATCTTCGAGCTGCCCAGCTCGATCTCGTCCCCCGGCTTGACGACGGTCGGAGCGTCGATTCGCCGGCCGTTGACGCTCGAGCCGTTCGTCGATCCGAGATCGGTCAGAACCCACGAGCCGCCACGCGGGCGAAGCTCTGCGTGCGCACGCGAGATGTTGCCGTCATCGAGCACGACATCGCACTCCCTGCTGCGCCCGAGCGTGGCGCCACCGGATCCGACGACGAGTCGTTTGCCGTCGAACAGCAGCACGGCCGTCTCGCGCCGGGTCTCGGCGCGCTCCTCGAGCGGCCCGGCCGTCCGTTCGGCGGTGCTGTAGACCATCGTCCTGCCGGTCTCGGCCGGCAACGGCGGTGGAGCCGCGCAGCGGCCACGCCCCCGGCAGCCGCTTCGGATGGTTGTACGACGCGCGTCTGGATCCCGAACTCGCCCAGCCCGAGCTCGGGTGCGGTCTCGAATGTGACCACCGGACGCGAGACGAGGGTCAACTGCTCACGCCTCGCGTGCTCGAGCAGGTATCCGGACAGCTCGTCCGCCAGTGCGTCCTCGTAATCCGAGAAGCGCTCGCGATCGCGTGGTGAGAGGAACACGCGGTACTCGTTCGGGACGTACGTTCGCGCCAGTGATGTCGACTTGTGCTGCTCCATCTCGCGCGCGAGCCTGCGGGCGATCTCGACCGGGCGCACCTCGGACCGAAAGACACGACTGAACGTGCCTTCTACCAGGCCGGCGATCTTTTCCTCCAGGTTTCGGAGCACGCTCATGGGCTGCCTCGGGGCGGGCGGGTTGATGCTACGCAAGTAAGGGCCGATGCTGCCCCGAGCAGAGCTTCCGCATATCGGCAACCAGCCCTCCGCGCGGGTCTGTGCTTGCATTTTCGCCCGCGGGAGCGGTCATACTGCCCCTTTCGCAATCGCCCCAGGAGCAGGTACTTGTCGTTTTTCGACGAGGCGGAGGAGCCACCGACCCAGCAGCGCAGGTCTCGCCCCCCAGGCGGCGGGCGGCGTCCTCCTGGGCGCGGGCGGCCCCGTAGCGGGGGCGAGCAGCAGGCCTTCATGGGCCGCCGGCTGGTGGCCGGAACGGTCCTGGTCGTGGTTGTGATCCTGATCGCGCTCGGCATCCACAGCTGTGAGGTCAGCCAGCGAAACACGGCACTGAAGGACTACGCGAACGGCGTCGCGTCACTGATCCAGCGCTCCGACCAGACGGGGAAGAACCTCTTCAGCGAGCTCTCGGGAGGCACGGGCAATGTGACAACGCTCCAGCAGCAGCTCACCCAGACCGCGGTCGACGCGAACGGCGAGCTTTCCGATCTCAAGGGCCTGAGCGTTCCCGACGAGATGAAGACCGCCCAGCAGCACATGGTGCTGGTGTTCGCGATGCGACACGACGCGATTGGCCAGATCGCCAGCAACATCCAATCGGCGACCTCGAAGTCCATCGGTGCAGACGCGGTCAGGCTGATCGCCGCCGAGATGGGCCGCCTGTATGCCTCCGACGTCGTTTACAAGGACTACGGCGCGCCGGCTATCGCGGCTGCCCTTCACGGCGTGGGAATCACGCCAAACAACGGCGTCAACGGCGCGCCGATCTCCAGCGGTCAGTTCGTCCAGGACATCTCGTGGCTGACGCCGGCGAACGTGGCGTCCAAGCTCGGCGCAACGATCCCCTCGGCGGGCGGCAAGCCGGCGCCGGGCGTGCACGGCCACAGGATGGTCGGGTGCGCCGTGAGCGGCACCGCGCTGGTCGTAGGCGGAACCAATACGCTGCCCGCCAGCCCGCCGCCGACGTTCACCTGCACGTTCCAGAACGATGGCCAGAACAACGAGACCAACGTGGTCGTCAAGGTGCAGGTCAGCGGCACGTCGGTGAGCGGCCAGGCGATCGAGCCGCAGACCGTCCCGAACCAGCAGTACACGGTCAACATCCCGCTGAACTCATCGCCACCGACCGGGTCTCAGACCGTCACGGCGACGGTCGAGCGGGTGCCAGGCGAGACGAGCACCGTCCACAACACTCAGACGTTCCCAATCACCTTCCATTAGTACCCACGCCCCGTCCCGTCACGCCGCTGCGCTCCGCGCGAGGCGTTCCGGGACGGGATCGCGGGTCCCTGGATAGCCTGTGTGGCGGTGCACGCGCTGACCCATACAACGACCGGCATCGTCGCGCTCGCGGCCGCCCTCGTCGCGGCTGTAGGCGTTCTGTCCGCGATCGCGCTTTCGGTGCGCCTGCGGCGGGTGCGGGCCGATCAGCGGCTCGTGCTCGGTGATGGACGCCAGGATCTTGTCGAGCACGCGGCACAGCTGCAGAGCCAGTTCGAGGCGCTCCACGCCTACGTCGAGGACGTCGCAAACGCCCTCCACGACCGGATGCAGACGGTCGAGCGGCGGCTCGACGGCGCGATCGCGTACCGCGCGCTGATCCATTACGACGCCTACGGCGAGATGTCCGGCCGGCAGTCGACTTCGATCGCGCTGCTGGACGCCTCGCGCTCGGGAATCGTGCTGTCATCGATTCACCACCGCGACCAGGCGCGGCTGTACGCCAAGCAGATTCACCAAGGGAGCTCCGAGCACGAGCTCTCGCCCGAGGAGAACGAGGCGATCAAGCTGGCGCTCGGCGAAGTGAGTCAGCAAGCGCCGACGTCTTAGCGCAGTGCGACTCGGCTATTTCGGCCCCGAGGGCACGTTCACGCATGAGGCGCTGATGGCCTCGATCGGCGGCGCGGATGCCGAGCTCGTCGCGCTGCCGACGATCCACGACACGGTGATGGCGGTCCATGAGCGCGCGGTCGAACGGGCGCTCGTGCCGATCGAGAACTCGCTTGAGGGCTCGGTCAACGCGACGCTCGATGCGCTGTCGCTCGAGACCGAGGAGGTGGAGATCGTGGGCGAGGTCGTCCACCCAATCCGCCACTGCCTGATCGCGCGCACCGCGCTCGAGCTATCCCAGATCGAGACTGTCGTGTCCCACCCGCAAGCGACGGCGCAGTGTCGCCGCTTCTTGCGCACGCAGCTGCCAAACGCGGCGGTGCTCGCCGGGAGCTCGACCGCCGAAGCAGTGCGGATCGTGGCTCAGTACGAACGCCCATGGGCCGCACTCGGCAATCGGATCGCCGCTGAGCGCTATGACTGCGTCGTGCTGCGCGAGGGCGTCGAGGACGTGGGCGATAACGAGACCCGCTTCGTGTGGCTCGCGCGAGCTGGCCTGGCTGTCGACGGACCCGGCCCGTGGAAGACAACGATCGTCTTCTGGGGCGTTGGCTCCGAAGCGCCGGGCTGGCTCGTCCGCTGCCTTTCCGAGTTCGCCTCGCGCGACGTCAATCTGACCCGGATCGAATCCCGGCCTCTAAAGCAAGGGCTCGGGAGCTACATGTTCTTCGTCGATTTCGAGGGTCGCGCGTCAGAGCCGCACGTGGCGGATGCGGTCGCAGCGCTGCAGAACCACGTCGAGGTCCTGCGCGTGCTGGGCTCGTTTCCGGCGTTCACCGGGGCCTGACGAGCCCTGCCGAACCAGAAAGACCCCTCGCTACACTGGCGCCAGCCAAATGGCCAGCCAGGTCACACCAGTACCAGCGCGGTCCGCGTCGCCGCCCGAGCACCTGCGACGCGGGCCTGAGGTTGGCCGGGTGCTCGTCTTGAACGCGACGTATGAGCCGATCAACGTCTGCACGGTCCGGCGGGCGGTCGTGCTCCTACTCAAGGAGAAGGCCGAGGTCATCGAGCACGCCGAGTGGGTGCTCCATGCGGCGACGACCTCGATCGCGCGGCCGGTCGTCATCCGGCTCGTGACCTACGTCCGCATCCCTCGCGACACCCATCGACGGAAGATCACCCGTCGGGCTGTGTTCGCGCGCGACAACTGGACCTGTCAGTACTGCGGCTCGCGCTCGAACCTGACCGTCGATCACGTCGTCCCGCGTTCCAAGGGCGGGGCGTCGAGTTGGGAGAACATCGTCGCCTCCTGCGCGCCGTGCAACCGCCGCAAGGGCAACTCGCTCCCGCGCCAGGTGGGGATGCGCCTCTCAAAGCCGCCGCGTACACCCAGCCCGCACGTCTTCATCCAGGTGGCGAGCCCCACCATTCCTGCGGCCTGGCAGGCTTATCTCGCCGCCTGACGGCGGATGGTCTGGCGTCGAACGTCCGTTAAGCAGCAAATCGCTGGACGGCCCTGGCGTGGGCCTTGGCGCGCTCTTCCTCACGATCCTTGGGCGGAGCGTTCGTGACCAGCACGTCTAGCAACTCGCGGGACACATCGGCGACCTGATCGATCGCGCGCATGAAGGCGGCCTCGTTGACCTGCGAGGGCTTCGTGAAGCCGCTGATCTTGCGGACGTACTGGAGAGCCGCGGAGCGGACCTCCTCGTCGGTCGCAGGCGGCTCGAAGTTGTAGAGAGTTCGGATGTTTCTGCACATGCCCCCTTCATAGCACGAAGGGCGCCGTGATCGACGGCGCCCTTCGCATACTTGGCTGGTTTGACCGGGGCGAGCTGAGCTCGTGCCGGAGGGACTAGTTCCGGCGCTCGACCGCCGACGGTGTCTCGGGTGGGACTCCGCTAAGCGGGGTCAGCCTCCCTCCTAACGGCCGGACACCTCCAGGGTCCCGCAATGACTTTCAGACAGACGGACCACCTCCTTTCTCTGGTACGGCCAGCTTATCGAACGGCGGCGACACGTCAGCTCAGTCGGCGGCGCGATTCCCGGACCTTCGGCGCCGGCGATTCCGCACGCTCGGGGTGGGAGAATTCAGAGACGCCGGAACCCACACTCGACCGGAGGTCGTATGAGATTTCTCTCCACTCAGCGTTTAGCGGCTGGGGTGTTTGGGCTTAGCGCCCTCGCCCTCTGCGCGGGCCTCGCCAGCGCGTCGAGCGCAGCCGCGCCTGCACCCCCCAAGACCGTCAAGACCACGCTCATCAAGCGGGTGCCAAACACTCTGTCCCCGGGGACGGCGGTCAGCTCGAGCACCCTCGGACAGCGCGTGTTTGTCGACGCGACACATGGCTTTGCGCTCGCGGCCGTGGGCGAGGCCCAATATCCCGCGGCGACCACTGACGGCGGCGCGACGTGGAAGACCGACGGTCCGGCGCTCCACCTCAACGCGGCGCAGGCGCCACTAGCGGTGACCAGCATCGGCGCGACGAGCCGCCAGACGATCTTCGCCTTCGGCACCGGCCAGGCGGTCGACACCACAAGCGACGGTGGCGCCAAGTGGTACAGGGCGCTCTTCCAGGGCGCGGTGATGGCCGTCGTGCGTGGCTTCGGGCACCAGCTGGTGACGTTCGTCGATACCGGCAATCCGAGCTCGCCGGTCTGGCAGTACGTCTCCAAGAACGGCGGGCGAACCTGGAGCTACAGCACGCGCGTCGGCGGGTAGTCGCGCGGGCGGTCGGCGCGCCAATGAGCGGCGGGCGGCGCGCCGACGCTTAGGACTGGTCCGAGCCGGCGGCGTCGCCGTCGGCTCCAGCGCCGTTCTCGGGCGCGAGGTCCCCGTTGGCTCCGTTGCCATCGCCGGCAACGGCGGCGGCGGTCTGTGCTTCTGACTCGACGACCAGCGCGACCGCACTGACGCGGTCGTCGTCGCGGATGTTCATCACGCGCACGCCTTGCGACGCGCGGCCGTAGCTGTTGATGCCGCGCACCGAGGTCCGCTGCACCATGCCGTTCTGCGAGATGAACACGAGCTCCTGGTGCTCGCGCACGACGAGCGCGCCGGCGAGCTGGCCCTTGTTCTCGGTCAAGGTGATCGTCTTGACACCCATCGTGCCGCGGCCCTTGATCGGGTAGTCGGGGATCGGCGTGCGCTTGCCGTAGCCGTTCTCGGTCACGACCAGCAGCTCCTGGTCGTCGCGCGCGACGTCCATTGCCAGGACGCGGTTGTCCTTCTGGGACACGTTCATGCCACGAACGCCACTCGTGGCGCGGCCCATCGGGCGGGCCTTGGCCTCGTTGAAGCGCGCCGCCTGGCCCGAGCGCGAGACCATGATGATCGTGTCCGAGCCGCTCGTGCGGCGCACCGCGATCAGCTCGTCGTCGTCGCGGATTTTGATCGCGATGATGCCGTCAGCCTTGATCGGCGTGTTGTAGGCCAGGAACTCGGTCTTCTTGATCTGGCCGTTGCGGGTCGCGAAAACGAGGTACTTGCCCTCGGTGAAGTCGCGCGTCGAGAGCACCGACTGGACCCGCTCGCCCTCGCGCAGCGGAAGCATGTTGACGAGCGCGCGCCCCTTCGCCGTCCGCGAGGCCTCCGGCAGCTCGTAGACCTTCAGTCGGTAGACCTTCCCGCGGTTGGTGAAGAACAGCAGGTAGTCGTGGGTCGAGGAGACGAATAGGTGCTCGATGTAGTCCTCGTCCTTCATGCCACCGCCTGAGATCCCGACGCCGCCGCGGCGTTGCTGGCGGTAGGTCGAGAGCGGCAGCGACTTGATGTAGCCCGAGTGCGTGATCGAGATCACCATCTGCTGGTCGGCGATCAGGTCCTCGATGTCGATCTCGCCCTCGGCGTAAGTGATCTCGGTCCGGCGATCGTCGCCGTACGCATCCCTGATCTCGCGCAGCTCGTCCTTAATGACCCCGTAGATCCGGTCCTCGTCGCCGAGGATCTCGCGCAGCTCCTTGATCCGCTCTACCAGATCGGCGTAGTCCTGCTTGATCTTGTCCGTCTCCAGGGCGGTCAGCCTGCTGAGCGTCAGCTGGAGGATCGCCTGCGCCTGGACGACCGTGAGCTCGAAGCGCTCGACCAGGCCGTTGCGCGCGGTCTCGGCGTCGCGCGAGGCGCGGATCAGCGCGATCACCTCGTCGAGGTTGTCGAGCGCGATCAGGTAGCCCTCGAGTACGTGCGCGTTCTTTTCGGACTGGCGAAGCTCGTACTGCATCCGGCGCACGACGACCTCGCGCTGGTGGTCGACGTAGTGGCCGAGCACCTCGCGCAGCGACAGCGTGCGCGGCACGTTGTCGACCAGTGCGACCATGTTGACCCCAAAGGTGGTCTGCATCGGGGTGTGCTTGTAGAGCTTGTTGAGCACGACCTTCGGGATCGCGTCGCGCTTTAGCTCGATCACGATCCGCATCCCATGGCGGTCTGACTCGTCGTTGAGATCGGTGATCTCGGGGAGCTTCTTCTGGTCGTGCAGCTCCTTGATCTTCAAGATCAGGCCGCCGTCGCCACCCTTGCGAACCTGGTAGGGAAGCTCGGTGACGATGATCGCCTCCTTGCCTTGTCCGACCGGCTCGACGTGCGCCTGGGCCTGCACGCGGATCCGGCCGCGGCCGGTCGTGTACGCGTCCCGGATGCCCTCACGTCCCAGGATCGTGCCGGCGGTCGGGAAGTCCGGGCCCTTGACGTACTTCATCAGGCCGTCGACATCGATCCCCGGATCCTCTATGTAGGCGATCGTCGCGTCGATCACCTCACGCAGGTTGTGCGGCGGGATGTTGGTAGCCATCCCGACCGCGATCCCTGAGCCGCCATTGACGAGCAGGTTTGGGAACCGTGCCGGCAGCACGACCGGCTCCTGCTTGGAGCCGTCGTAGGTGGGCATGAAATCGACCGTGTCCTGGTCGATGTCCCGCAGCATCTCGGTCGCGAGGCGGTCGAGGCGGGCCTCGGTGTACCGCATGGCCGCCGCCGAGTACCCGTCGATGTTCCCGAAGTTCCCGTGGCCGTCGACCAGCGGGTAGCGCATCGAGAAGTCCTGCGCCAGTCGGACAAGTGCGTCGTAGATCGGCGAGTCGCCGTGCGGGTGGTACTTGCCCATTACCTCGCCGACGATCTGTGCGCACTTCACGTGACGGCCGCCTGGCCGCAGGCCGAGCTCGTTCATCACGTGGAGCACGCGGCGGTGGACCGGCTTCAGCCCGTCGCGCACATCGGGCAGCGCCCTCGAAACGATGACCGACATCGCGTAGTCGAGATACGCCGAGCGCATCTCATCTTCCAGGGGGCGCGGCTCGATGTTGCCGCCGGAGATGGTGTCGACCGCGGACATCAGGTCTTACACGTCGACATTTGCGGCCAGGGCGTTGTCCTCGATGAACGCCCGGCGCGGTTCCACCTGGTCACCCATGAGCATCGAGAAGACGAGGTCCGCCGAGGCGGCGTCCTCCATCGTGACCTGCATGAGCGTGCGCGTCTCGGGATCCATCGTCGTCTCGCGCAGCTCCTCGGCATCCATCTCGC
>CAWCIB010000004.1:0-314053 GCA_963795505.1 uncultured Actinomycetes bacterium | reverse complement strand
AGTGCGGCCTGGAGTCCTGGCGGAACCTTGCCGGTGAACAGGATCACGAACCACGCCCCAACGGCGGCGTACTCGAGCAGCGTGCCCAATGCGCCGCGCATGAAGAGGACCGGGATCGCGAGGATGATGCGGAAGAAAGTCTTGAGCCTGCTGTATCGCACAAGCGGCCCCGCGAAACTCACGCGCACCGAGTAGTCGTCGGCTCCTGCGAAAGCGGGATAGGCGTCGGTCATGAGCGACAGGTACCCAGTGACCTGGACGGTGTATTGCACGTACCGTGCGACGAGGCGGTAGAGACCGTCGGGGTAACGAGCAGTGAACAAGATTGCGAACCATGCGATCAGTGCGCAGATCTCAGCGACAATCGTGAACAGCAGCACGACGATGACATGCGGGATCGCGAGGATGATGCGGAAGAACGTCGTCAGACGGCTGCGCGGCTCGACGTAGTCGGCTGCGAACGAGACGGGATACATCTCTCTCCTTCGGTTGTAGGCCCCTGTTGAGGTGGACCCTACATTTGCGCGCGGCGGCTTGACAAGACCCTCAGGTAAGCCTACACTTACGGTAAGTGATGGCTTACCTAAATGGCTGGACCGCGCTGGGCGACCCGACTCGCCGTGAGATCTTCGAGCGGCTGGCGGACGGCCCAAAATGGGTGGGGGAGCTGGCGGCGGGCCTGCCGGTCAGCCGCCCAGCCGTCTCCCAGCACCTGAAGGTGCTCAAAGATGCGGGGCTGGTCGTCGATCGCCCCGACGGCAAGCGCCGTCTCTACCAAGTCAATCCCGACGGGGTCCGCGCTCTACGCGCCTACCTCGATCGATTCTGGAACCAATCGATGGCGGCCTTCAAGCAAGCCGCAGAACAGGAGCCCTAAATGTCTGCACCACAGGTACTCGAGACGTCCGTGCGGACGTCGGTCACCGTCAACGCGCCGATCGAGCGCGCGTTCGATGTGTTCACGACCGGGATCGGCACGTGGTGGGACCCCAATCACCATCTCCTCCAGGGCGAGCTGGCCGAGATGGTGTTCGAGCCGCGCGTCGGCGGCCACATCTACGACCGCGGCGTCGACGGCAGCGAATGCCACTGGGCGCGGGTCCTGGCCTTCGAGCCGCCAACGCGACTCGTGTTCAGCTGGGACATCAACACGCAGTGGCAGATCGAGACCGACCCGTCCAAGACCAGCGAGGTCGAGGTGCGTTTCACCGAACTCGGCCCGGACACGACCGAGGTCGAGCTCGAGCACCGCAACATCGACCACCACGGAGAGGGGTGGGAAGCGATGCGCGACGCGGTCGGGTCAGGCTGGAGTCTCGCGCGCTTCGCCGAAGTGGCGGGCGCTTGATTCCCTACGCGTAGCGCTCGACAACGCCGGCGGCCGCGAGCTCGAGCGCGGCCCGCTGGCCGTCGGGCAGCGGGGGCAGCAGCCGCTTGGCTTCGGCCACCAGCATGAGCGCGCGCCGCTTGGCGCGCGCGAGCGCCCCGGTGGCGGCGATCCGGGTGCAGATCTCGAGCGCGCGATCGGCAGTGCGGACCTCGCGCAGATCGGTCGCGGCGAGCCCAGGGTCGCGCGGTCGGGCGAGAATCAGCGGCAGCGTGATCGTGCCCTCGAGCAGGTCCGATCCCTGCGGCTTACCGGTTCGCTCCGGCGGCCCGGAAACGTCGAGCACGTCGTCGAGGATCTGGAACGCGAGTCCGATCCGCTCGCCGAAGCCCCCGAGCGCGGAGGCGTCGGCGTCTCCTTCGAGTGCGCCCAACTCGCACGCCGCGCGGAACAGAGTCGCGGTCTTCAGCCGGCAGCGCTCGAGATAGCGCTCGAGGTCAACATCGGTCTTGAACGCGTCGGCGCGCTGCATGAGCTCTCCGCGCGCCAGTTCAGACGTCGCACGCGACAGAATCCGGACGGCCTCCGCCGAGCCGCCCGCCGCCAGTTCGGCGAACGCGCGTGAGAACAGCAGGTCGCCGGTTGCCGTCGCCGCGTCGCGGCCGGCGCACGCGACGACCGTCGGCCGCCCGCGCCGCAGCGGCGAGCCGTCGAGGACGTCGTCGTGAACGAGCGTCGCCGCGTGGATCAGCTCAACTGCCACCGCGGCGCGAACCAGCCCCTCGCCCTCAGGGGGCGGAACGCCGGCGGCGAGGCATACGAGCAGCGGCCGCAATCGCTTGCCGCCGGCGGCGAGCGTGGAGCTCGCATGGCCGGTGAGCACCGGTCCGTGTCCGCCCGCGAGCTCGGCCATCCGCTGCTCGACCTGATCCATCAAGCGTCCCACACCCTCACCGCCGGCGAGTCGCGAAGCCGCGGCGCTGGGCGGGGTCTCGGTGCTCGTCGTCACTCGAGCACCCGGGCGGTGGCATCGAGCAGCATGGGCTTCATCGCCTCCCAGCGGGCGGTGACCGTTTCGCGGCCCCAGACCGGGATCGCCAGGAGCAGCCCGCGAATCAACGAGACCGCCGCGTCGAGTAGCGCGGGCAGGCGGGGGTCGTCGACGAGCTCGGGGAACAGCGCGATCGCCGTATCGACGACCAGCAACATCACGCGCTCCTCGAGCTCGCGCAGCACGGACGCGAGCTCGGGCTCGGTCCAGACTGCGGCCCACAGCTGCGCCGCGGCCAGCGCCTGAGGTGAGGAGAACTGAAGCCAGGCTTCGTCGAGGACCGCTTCGCGCTCCTCAGCGGTGCGCAGCGCGGCGAAGTCGATCTCCGCGAGCGCCTGCTGAGTCAGCTGGACCGCGACCTGAATCACGGCCTCCATCAGGAGCGACTCGCGCGTGGCGAAGTGATGCATCACGGTGCTCTGGGCGACCCGCGCACGTTCGGCAACGCGCCGCGTCGTGAGCGCTGCATAGCCATCGGCCACGAGGCATTGCACGGTCGCGTCGACGATTGCCTGGCGAGTCGCTACACGCTGCGCGGCGCGGGTCGTGGGGCGCTGGGGAGTTCGGGTCGCGGATTCGCTGATCACGTGATCAGCGTAATCCTACATTGGTCGATCAGCTGATCGGTGAAAGCTGGACGATCGGGATCGTGCGACCTGCGGCGGCCGCCCACTTCCGGTAGCGGGCGAACGGCGGAAACACCTTATCGGCCATGGACCACAGTCGCTCAAGCTCAGCTTCGTCCTCGACAGTGTGGGCGCGGAACGGCCGGCCGGCGAACACGACCTCGGGGTTCGCGCGGATGTTGTGGTACCAGGCGGGGTGAGTGGGCCAGCCCACCTTCGAAGCGATGATTGTCACGCGGTCGCCGTCGTGGAAGTAGAGCGTCGCGGTGCGCCGCGCTTGGCCGGTGCGCGCGCCGCGGGTCTCGAGCAGCGCGGAGGCCAGCGGGCCGGTGCTCGACAACCTGCCCCGGGTCATCCTCATCAGATACGGATCGAGCTTCCAGGCGACGTTGCGCGACAGCCACATCCCGGGCCGCGTGATCGAGAACCGACAGATCGCGCGGTACAGCACGCCGCGTGGCTTGTCTGGATCGACATAGCGCAGCGCGGTCACGCGCGTATTGTCACGCGCGGCTCAGATCTGGCTGTGTTTCCTTAAATCGTCCCGGTGAGGACGAGCGTGCCGATCGCGAGCAACGTGGCGGCCGTGATCGTGTTGCCCCAGCGGTCCAGCCAGTTGCCGCGCAGCTGGTAGCCGCCCACGGTCGCCAGCAGCGTCAGCGCGACGATCGTTGAGATCGTGACGAGCGCAAACACGACCAGCGAGCCGAGCGCTGTGCCGGCGCCGACGGCGGTGGCGGCCAAAAACACCGGCAGGATCGTCAGATCGGGTGAGGCGGCGGCCCCGAACGGGACCATGATCCCCGCTAGGCCGCGCACGCGGGACTGCGGCTCGTGGTCGTAGTGGCGATGGCTGTGATCGTGTCCGTGATCGCGCCCACGTCCACTGAGCTCGAGCACAATGAAGCCAACTCCGGTCACGATCAACACCAGGCCGACGATCGTGTTCTGCGTGTGCTGGATCGTCGAGCGGAACTGGAGGCCGATCGCGATGATCACGCCGCCCAGCAGCAGCGACACGAGTACATGCGCCACGCCGGCCAGCCCGGACAGTCGGGCGAGCCGGCGGAGCGGGTAGTGGCGCGTCCGTCCGACGACGGCGAGCGGCACCCAGTGGTCGGGCATGATCGCGTGACCGAGTCCGACGCCCGCCGCGGCAATGATCAATGCGGGGCTGGTGGAGTTCAAGGAGACCTCGCTAACCTCACATGAGCGGTAATTCAATGAACGTTTGTTCATACTAACAATGGCTCGCGTGGGGAGGTCTCGTGGGGGGACGGCGCCGGGCGGGCACGGCGAAGGCCACGACCGCCGCGCGCCGGTCACGCCCGAGCTCGCCGAGCGCGTCGCGGACGCCATGGATGCCCTGTCGACGCCGAGCCGCGTTCTGATCCTCGGCCAGCTACGTGAGCGCCCGCACTCGGTTTCCGAGCTAGTGGACGCGGTTGGGATGGAGCAGTCCGCGGTGTCTCACCAGCTGAGGCTCTTGCGCGACAGCGGATTGGTCGTCGGCGAGCGCCAAGGTCGCCGGGTCGTCTACTCGCTCTACGACCATCACGTCGCTTGGTTAATCGACCAGGCGATCGGACACGTCGAGCACCTCGAGCTCGGCGCGGGGGCCCATCCGGTCCGCCGGGACTCAGTCGTAGTGGCGCAGCGAGGACCATAGTCGGGACCAGGGGCGGACCTCTCCGGTACAGACGAGCACCGGTGCGCCCTGCTCCTGGTTGTTCAGGCCGTCTCGATTGTCGACCCTGGCTCTGAGCCGGCAGCCGGTAAAGCTCTGCTCGGCCTGGCTGCGATCGATCCCGACCAGCACGACGGTGGTGTCCGCGTCGGGCGGCGGCCCCCACAGCGCCCAGGCGTTGTGTCCGCTGTAGGGGTAAGGCAGTCCGAACCGGGGAGCGAAGTGAGCAAGGGCGCCAGCCTCGCCGTAGTTGTGCGTGAAAATCGTGGTCTGTGCTCGTGTCGCCGGGGGGAGCGAGCGGTACACGCCGGCGACGGTCGCGGAGAGCTGCGGCCAGCCGACCGTCTCGCCGGAATCCGGGTTGAGCGCGAGCACGACGCTGCCTTGCAGATCGCGTACGGGCAGCACGTCGAGCCCGATCGCTGCGCTGGTGAGACCGGTGAGCCCAATCGCCGATCCGACCAGTGCCGTCCGCCAGCGTCCCCGCGCGCGTTCCAACCAGCGTTCCGCGCGCGTGCTTCCGGCGGCAAGCAGAACCGGATACAGGCCGGACATGTAATACGCCTTCCCGCCGGCGACGATGAAGACGGGAATCAAGGCCAGGAAGGCGATGGCGAAGCACCGCATCGCCCGCAGCGCGCGGTCGCGCAGTAGCGCGAGCAGGCCCGCGATCCACACGGGCGAGAGCAGCGGTCCGATCAGGATTAGCTGGAAGGGGATGAACCCCGCGCGGCCGCCCTCGGCGCCGGTACGCGCGATCGACTGGGCGAGCTGGCTCTGCGGCACGCCATGCGCCAGCTGCCAGAGCCCGTAGGGCAGTCCACCGAGCAGCGCGAGCAGTGCGCCGCCGACGAGCCATCGTGAGCGCAGCACATACCGCGGCCCGACGATCGCCAGCGCGATCACCAGTACGGCGACGACAGCGCCGATCAGGGTCTTGTTGAGAAACGCAATCCCCAGGACCCCGCCGGCGGCAAGCCACCAGCGGGCATCTCCGGTGCGCAGAACCCGAACGATCAGCAGCGAGACGAACGCCGTCCCGCAGACGTCATAGGTGGTCGTGGTCAGGAAGTGGCCCGTGACTAGGCACACCGCCCCCACCGCCCAGCAGGAGGCGGCGATCACCTGCGCCCGGCGTCCGCCCCCCAGCTCGCGCGCCAGAAGGCCGGTGGCGATCGTCGTCGCGCCGCTGGCGAGGATCGCCGGCGCACGCAGCACGAGCAGCGACCCCGGAGCGAGCAGATCCATCGCGCGGGCCAGCAGCGGCGCCAGCAGCGGCTGATCGGGATACCCCCACGCCGGATGGGCGCCCGCCGCGATGAAGTACAGCTCGTCGCGGTGATAGCCATACCGCCCCGCTGTCAGCGCGAGCGCGAGCGTAGTCAGCGCCGCGATCGCCAGCAACGACGCACGAGCCGTGGGCGCCAGGTGACCAGCTCCATGCCGAGGTGAGATCGGCGGACCGCGCAACGGCAGCGACAAGGGACTCGAAATCATCACAGCTGTGTTCTCGTGCCGACGGCGGCCGAGGCGACGATGCCGGCGAGACGGCGTACTACTTCGTGATTCTCGACCGGCTGATCAAGGACCCAACGCTGCTTACTGCATCCGTCTAGCGTCTCAGCCGAGTCCCTGGGCGAAGCCTTGCCGCCAGCTCGGATATTGGGGCTGCCAGCCGAGCTCGCGCTTGGCCTTGTCGTTGGAGGCGCCCCGCGCTTCGGTCATCATGAGGGTCGCCATCTCGCCAGCGGCCAGCCGCCCCAGCCAGCGTGGGATACGCCTCGGTGGCTTGGCAGCTAGCGCGGTTGCGAGCACCGGCAGCCACTCCCGCACCGGCGCGGGCTCGTCGTCGGCAATGTTGTAGAGCCCCGGCTCGCCGCGCTCAACCGCAATTACTGTCGCCGCAGCGGCGTCGTCGACGTGGACGTGTGACCAGACGCCAGCCCCATCGCCGATTATTGGGAACAGTCGCTTCCGAATCGGCGCGGCAATCGGCGCATCCGGAGCGAGGCTGATCGCGGTGCCTGGACCGTAGAAACCCCCGTAGCGCAACACGACCCCCTCGCCCCAGTCGATCGCCGGCACCGTCCGCTCCACATGGAGGATCCCCACCAGAGCAGGCCGCATCGCCCCCGGCGGGTTGGGATCGATGGGATCGGTCTCGCTCAGCACCGGCCCGCCCGTGCGGGCCCATCGAAACGCCCCGAAGCTCTGCGCCACGAAGCGCCGGGCACCAACGGCGCGACCGGCGGCCAGGAGATGGTCCGTCGCCTCAGTCCGCAGCCGGTTGGTCATGGTCGCCAGCGGAGAGTGCTCGGGGTGCCGCATGTCCCGAGCCGACAGCTTTCCTGAGAACGCCGTGAGCTGATGCACGATCACCTCCGGCTCGGCGGCCGCGACCGACTTGGCGACCGCGTCGGGATCAAGCGCGTCGGCCACGACCGGGCGCGCTCCCAGACCGCTGACCAGGTCCCGCTTCGATGCGCTCCTTGTCATCCCGACCACCTCATGGCCGCGCGCCACGAGCTGCGGGACGAGCGCCCTGCCCAGAACACCTGTCGCGCCCGCTACAAAGACCTTCATCACTGCTCCTCTCGTCCGATTGCCCTTAAGACCCGATCGAGGCACCGTCTGTGACAGTGCCCAGTGCTGCTCACAGCGAGCACAAGAGCCGACGCGTGCGTCGCTCTCCAGAGCACATCACACGCGTCCCCCTTTGGCTGATCTCGCGAGGGAGGCCCTCGACTTTCGGGAGTAGGCGGGTTTCATGGCGCGGCTAGCTTCCGCCCAAGCCGTTGACAAGTGTCAACGGCTTGTTTAGCCTGGTCCGAGTGGATCACCACTTCAGCCTGGTGCTCGAGTGTCGCGGCGACGCCGATCAGCCCAGCGGCGCGCGTGGCATTGCGGATATGTCTTGGCGAGACGGCGTGCCGGTTGCTGAGTTTCGGCGCTCGGCCGCGACGCTGGCCGACGCCGTACTCGGCGCGATCAGGGACATGGAGGGCGCCGGCGCGGGGTGGCGGGTAGTGCGGGTGGAGCCTGATGAGCTGGTCAGTGCCTCGGCGATCGCCCGGCGGCTGGGGCGCACGCGCCAGAGCGTGGCGCAGCTGGTCGGTGGCCGGCGAGGGCCTGGCGGGTTTCCGCCCCCGGCGGTCTGGGTCGACGGTGCCGCGCGTCTGTGGCGCTGGAGTGATGTCGCGCAGTGGTTCTCGGCGGTCGAGACCCTCGGCTGGGGTTGATCGGTTGGCGGCGGAGTTTTTGGCGATGCTCAACGGTGAGCTGCAGGCCCGTCGACACCGCGAGCGGCTAGCGGCGTTGGCCGCTCCGGAAGTGGAGCCTGACAGCGAGCGGTTTGAGATCGAGGTGGCGTTCCCTCAGCTTGGGCGCGGCCGGCGTTGGCGCGGTGCAGCGACCGAACTGGGGAGCGGCACCTGGGGCCGTGACCCCGCCAAAGGCGTGTAGGCGCAGTCGGGCGTCGGGTGAGCGCGACGTCCGGCTCGTCCACCGTTTCGCTGCGTCGCAACCGCGACTTTCTGCTCCTGTGGAGCGGAGAGGTCGTGTCGACGCTCGGCTCCCAGATCTCGCTGGTGGCGTTTCCGTTACTCGTCTTGGCCACGACGCACTCGCCATCGAAGGCGGGGCTCGTGGGCTTTGCCAACCAGGTTCCGGTGTTGGCGTTTTATCTGCCGGCCGGCGTGCTCGTCGACCGCCGTGACCGGCGCGTGATCATGATCGCGAGCAGCACCATCGGGGCGCTCGCCCTCGCGAGCGTGCCGGTGGCACTCGCGCTCGGTCACCTGCAATTCGGGCAGATCATGATCGTCGCGTTTCTCGCCGGAGCCCGCCAAGTTGTCTACAACGTGGCCGAGCAAGGCGCTCTTCCCCTGGTCGTCGCACCGAGCCAGGTGCCCGAGGCAATCGCCCGAAACCAGGCCAGGCTTGAGGCGGCCACGCTGACCGGGCCACCGCTCGGGGGGCTGCTGTTTGGAGCGGCACGACTGCTGCCGTTCGCGTTCGACTCGATCTCGTACGTGGCCTCGGCGCTCGGCGCCTTCCTGGTCCGCGGACCGCTCCAAGAACCGCGCGGGCTGGAGCGGCGCAGCGCACTCGCGGACATCGGCGAAGCGCTCCGATGGTTCTGGGCCCAGAGCTTCCTGCGCGCCTCGGCCCTGGCTGTCGCTGCGGCCAACTTCACGTGGATGGCGCTCGAGCTCGTTCTGATCGTCCGCGCTCGCCAGCACGGGGCCGCGCCCGCAGCGGTCGGGGTGATGATCGCCGGGATCGGAATCGGGGGCCTGATCGGGTCATTGTTCGCTCCCGCCGCGGCGCGGCGGCTGCCGGCCCCCGTCGTCGTGATCGGGTTGTTCTGGGTCGAGGGGATGCTCCTTCCCCTTCTCGCTCTCACCCGCGATCCTTATCTGCTCGGGACCATCGCCGCGTTCATCGCGGCAGGCGGCCCAACCTGGAACGCCGTAGTCGTCGCCGCTCGCCTCACGCTCGCCCCCGACCGCCTACGCGGACGAGTGAACAGCGTCGCGCGCCTCATCTCCGGCAGCATGCTTGCTCTCGGGGCGTTGGCTGGCGGTCTCCTCGCCGGCAGCATCGAAACGACCGACGCGCTTGTCGCGCTCGCTGCCTGGCAGTTGCTGATCGCGCTCGCGGCCACCGCCAGCAGAGCGCTGCGGGCCGGGCTACCGACTGTGCCTTCCCAGCACGGGACTCCTCCCTGCATATGAGCGGGGTAGCCCACAGGACCAACGCTCAACTCGAGGCCCACCCCGAACCGCCGCGATCGCAACGCAGCTCTCCAGTCGAGCGAGGTCACGTACCTGCTCGTCGCCAAGCGCAGCGCGCTGCTCCCCCTGGACGAGCGCGAATAGATCGGCCTCGAAGGCGACCCTGCGCTAGCTGACTGGCCTCTGAGCCCGGATGATCGCGGCGGCGGCGTGCTGGTGGACCCGGTGCGTCTCAAGAATCTCGATCCCCTCGAACCCAGCGCTGCTGAGCGCGGACCGGAACTCGGATTCTGTGAGCGCGCCCGCGACGCATCCGGTCCACGCGGCCATGTCCGCGCGGGTTGCCTGGTCCATGTCCGGGTCAGCGATCACGTCGGAAACGGCGAACCGGCCGCCGGGCCGCAGCACGCGCGCCGCTTCGCGCAGGACCTGCCGCTTGTCGCCCGAGAGGTTGATCACGCAGTTGGAGATGATCACGTCGACGCTCTGATCGGCCAACGGCATGTCCTCGAGGTAGCCCTTGCGAAACTCGACGTTCTCGACGGCCGCCTCAGCGGCGTTGGCTCGGGCGAGTTCGAGCATCTCGTCGGTCATGTCGAGCCCGATCGCCTTCCCGTTGGGTCCAACGCGCCTGGCCGAGATGAGGACGTCGGCGCCGGCGCCCGAGCCGAGATCGAGCACGGTCTCGCCCTCGCTCAGGTCCGCGACCGCCGTCGGGACGCCGCAGCCGAGCGACGCGTTCAGTGCAGCCTGGGACACATCGCTTCCTGTGGCCTCGTCGTACAGCGCGCCGCCGAACACGCCGGTGGCGTCCGCTGGGCTGCAACCAGCGCCGTTCGAGTCGCAGCAGCCGGCGTTCGCCGAGGCGGCCTGGGGATCTGCGGCGGCCTTGGCGGCGGCGGCGTAGCGCTCGCGGACGGTCTCTCGGATGTCAGTCAGCTCAGCCATGCGGATAGCTCCTTCAGCGCGTCGGGGATCACGTAGTAGTAGGCCCACAGCCCCTGGCGCTCCGACCCCACGATTCCGGCCTGGCGCAGCACCTTCAGGTGGTGGGACACGGTCGGTTGGGACAGGTCAAACAGCGGCACCAGCTCGCACACGCAGACCTTGCCCGCGTGCTTGCGGAGCACATCGACGAGCTGCAGGCGGACGGGATCACCGAGCGCCTTGGCGATCGTCGCCATCCGCACCGCCTGATCTCGCTCGACGTCGGGGTAGACGACCGGCTCGCAGCAACGCTCGCCCGCCGGTCGCTTGGTCTTCGGGGTCAGCTCCAGATCGAAAGCCATCTATATACAAATACCGATTGAACTGATGTTTGTCAATGGATATCTTTCGGGGCGTGAGCGGCGCCGCTGCGGTCATCACCGATATTCACGCCAACCTCCCGGCACTCCAGGCGGCGCTGGGGCGGATCGACGAACTGGGGATCGAGCGCATCTACTGCGGCGGGGACCTCGTCGGCTACGGGCCGCACCCCAACGAAGTTTGCGCCGTCATCCGGGAGCGGCAGATCCCGACGATCTATGGCAACTACGACTACGCGATCGCGCGGGACCTCGAGGATTGCGGCTGCGCCTACGTCACCCCGCACGACCGCGAGCTCGGGCAGCAGTCCGTCGACTGGACGCTCACGCACACCGAGCAGGACTCGAAGGACTTGATGCGCGAGCTGCCGTTCGACCTGCGCTTCGAGATCGGCGAGGTTCCCGTCCACCTGGTGCACGGCTCGCCGCGGAAGGTCAACGAGTACCTGTTCGAGGACAAGCCCGCGAGCCTGTATGAGCGGCTGGCTAGAGCGGAGGAGGCTCGGGGACTGGTTTTCGGCCACACGCACAAGCCATGGGTGCGCGAGTACGGCGGGGTGCTGTTCGTCAACTGCGGCTCGGTCGGCAAACCCAAGGACGGCGACCGTAGCGGCGCCTTCGCCGTGCTGAGCCCGGCCGGCGACACGATCGCGGTGACCATCGAGCGAGTCAGCTACGACGCCGAGACCGTCGCCCGGGAAGTGCGCCAAGTAGGGCTGCCGGGCGAGTACGCCGACAAGCTCGTGATAGGTGCCTAGAGAATGCGAGACCCGACGGTGCCTACGGCAAGAACGCCGGGACGCTCTCGCCAACTCGACGTGAGCACCGCGCCGCCACCCCTGCCGCGGCGCCTGCTGGCCGAATTCCTCGGCGCGGCGTTCCTCGCTGCGGTGGTCATCGGCTCAGGCATCGCGGCCCAACAGCTCTCCCCGAACGACGTCGGCCTGGAGCTGCTCGAGAACGCCGCGGCAACCGCTGCCGGGCTGTTCGCGATCATCCTCATGTTCGGCCCGGTCTCCGGCGGGCACTTCAACCCGGTCGTGTCGCTCGTCGATGCCGCGTTCGGCGGCATCAGCTGGCGAGATGCGCTCGCGTACACCCCCGCTCAGATCGGTGGCTGCATCGCGGGCGCGGTGGTCGCCAACGGCATGTTCGCCAGGGCGGCGATCAGCATCTCCACCAAACACCGGGCCTCTCCGGCGCATCTCCTCGCCGAGGTGATCGCCACCATGGGGCTACTGCTCGTGATCTTCTCGCTGGCCCGCACCCGGCAGATCTCGATGGCGCCGGCCGCGGTTGGCGCCTACATCGGCGCCGCCTACTTCTTCACCAGCTCCACCAGCTTCGCGAACCCAGCAATCGGCATCGGACGGATGTTCTCCAACACGTTCGCCGGCATCGCCCCCGCCTCGGTACCCGGCTTCGTGGTGGCGCAAATCGTCGGCGGGGCAGCCGCCATCCTCGCGATCAGAACGCTATATCCGGATGTAACGCCAGACGATGCCGCCGAGATCGTCCTACCCCACACGGAGGACAACACCCGGCCAGACGAGGTCCTAAGCCACCCAGTCAGCCGCTAAACGCGAGCGCCAGAGGTCATTCCCGTTTGAGTGAGAGCGCGAGGCTCGGGACGATGATCGATGCGAGGTAAATCGGCCAGATCCTGGCTCCATTGCAGCGGAAGTTGACGGCATCGCCGTCGGCGGCGTTGAATGATCGGGCTCGACTGGTGTAGCGGCCGGCGCGAACTTGGAGCGTGTGGCGTCCCGGCTCGATCGTTGTCTCGAAGGCTCCATGGCGGTTGATCGAGCCGACGGACGTCCCGTCCAGGGTGATCTCGAACGGCGTGCGTCGAAGCTCCATGATGAGACTTTCTCGCTTCACTACAAGCGTTACAGACACCGTTGCTCTCCTCTCTTCATCGGTGTGTTTCGTCCAAGACGCCGGCCGGCTCCGTGCCGAGTTCGACGCCCGTGTCATGAAGATTGCTATCAGCGGCGCGATTGATGCGGCTACAGGACCAGCCGTTTCGACCCGCAGTTCGATATCGACAACGACACGAGGCGAGGGTCGCCTCGCCCGCGTTGACCAGGCCAGCATTATCGCTCGACGCCTGAAGGGGTCAGGTCGACGTGGTGACTGCTTCGCTCGAACATGGGTAGGCCGCGACGGATCGGCCGGCTCCCGGAAATGCTTCTAACGCAGCGGCTCGCGGCTGGCATGGCGGCCAGGTGCGCTTTTGGCGAATGGGAGGGCGCAGTCTCCGCCTGGGCACGGCACCTGCTCTTCTTGCTGGACGGGTCTGGCGTGTCCGCCTGACCGGCGGAACCGACTTTGCCCGCGTCGCAACGGCCCGTCACGTCGGGCTGCCGTTCGAGCCTGCCGGCGGGTGCGTCGCAGGGGCCTGACGCCGTTACCGCGCTGTTATAGGCGCGTCGCTACAAACGAACCTCGTGCCCCGGCTCGTCCCCGTGGTCCTGCTCCTCCTGGTCGGATCCCCGCTGGCGGTCGCCGCCTGTGGCTCCTCGACCACGATCACGGCCGCTGGGAGTACGAGTACGAGCACGCAGGGCTTCGCGTACGTGGACTGTATGCGTAGCCATGGCGTGCCGAACTTGCCCGACGCGGGACCTGAAGGTGCCGTCCAGCTCGGTCCGAGCTCCGGGATCAACACGTCCTCGCCGGCGTTCAAGGCCGCACAGACCAAGTGCGCAAAGCTGCTGCCGGCTGGGAGGTCCGGCGGGCCCGGGGCCCCGTCGGCGCAGGACATCGAACAGATGCTTGCGCTATCGAAGTGCATGCGCGCCCACGGCGTCAGCGGCTTCCCGGACCCGACGCTTGGGCCCCCGCCGCCGGACCCGCAGGAGTTCTCGATCGCGATCGGCCGCGGCGGTGTGAGCCTGCTCGTGCCGAAGACGATCGACGTCAGCTCGCCCGCGTTCAAGCATGCCGCGACCACCTGTCGGTTCGGAGCGGCGCTTCCCACAGGCCAGCGGACGCCTGCCCCCTAGGAGCCACGGTTCATCGCCGCCCACGGACACTCCCTCAGGGCGCGTCAGCCGACAGCGCCCTCAGCCACGACGGAGACCTGCTCTGCCACTGTCACGGGTGTTCTACGCCCGTGACAGCCAGCCTCTCCCTTGCGCGGAAAGCAGTCACGAGAGCGCCATCCACGACGGGCTGACCGATTGCCGCAACCGGACACAAGCAGTCACGAAAAGGCGCTCGGCTCCCATGCCCGCGCGAGCACGAATGCGGGTCTCCACCCCGCGCGTTGCTACGCACCTGCTTCTCGCCAATGCTAAAGGCCCGTCGCGGTGACTTACCGCATGTACTCCGACTACAGGTAGGCTCGCGGCGCGCTGCACCGAATGGAAGGGGATCCGATGACACCAGCTGGGGGCGCCGATGGGTAGCGCCGCTGCGCCGTCACCGTTTCCGCCGATCGCCGATTACGCGTTCCTGTCGAACTGTCACACCGGCGCGCTAGTCGCGCCTGACGGGTCGATCGACTGGCTGTGCGTGCCGCGGTTCGATTCGCCGAGCGTGTTCGGCAGTCTGCTCGATCGGCAGGCGGGGTCGTTCCGGCTCGCCCCCTTCGGACTCACGTTCCCGACCGCTCGCCAGTACGAGCCGGGAACGAACATGCTGGCGACGACGTGGAAGACACCCACCGGTTGGATCCTGGTGCGGGACGCTCTGACGATGGGTGAGCGAAAGGGCGAGGATGTCATTACCCCGCACACGCGACCGCCCACCGATGAGGACGCCGATCACATGCTCGTCCGGACGGTGCTGTGCCTGGACGGGAGCGTCGAGGTCGAGCTGGTGTGCGAGCCCAGGTTCAACTACGGGCGCACGGATGCCGAGTGGTCACTGGTCGGCGACGACCGCTCAGCGGCGGTCGCGAGCGGCGCGGGGCAGAGGATCGGGCTGCGAAGCGATCTCGCACTGGGCATTGAGGGAAGCCGCGTCCGCGCGCGACACGTCCTCCGCCAGGGAGAGCAGACGTATTGCTCCTTGACATGGGCCGAGGATCTGACCGCTCCACAGAGCGTCGATGAAGCCCATGCACGGCTCGCGGCGACCACGCGCTTCTGGCGTGACTGGTTGGGACGCGCCCGCATTCCCGACCATCGTTGGGGCGAGTACGTCCAGCGCTCCGCCCTGGCGATCAAAGGGCTGACTTACATGCCGACTGGCGCCACCGTGGCGGCGCTGACCACCTCGCTTCCGGAAACTCCGGGCGGTGAGCGCAACTGGGACTACCGGTACACCTGGATGCGGGATGCGAGCTTCACGCTGCGCGCACTCCATCTGCTCAACCTCGACTGGGAAGCCGAGGAGTTCATGCAGTTCATCGCCGACGTCGAGCCGAAAGAGGATGGCGCGCTTCAGATCATGTACGGAATCGACGGCCGGCGCGAGCTGACCGAGGAGACGCTTGACGAGTTGTCCGGCTACGGCGGCGCCCGGCCGGTGAGGATCGGGAACGGCGCTTTCGATCAACGCCAGAACGACGTCTACGGTGCGGTGCTGGACGCGATCCTGCTCCACGCCCGTCGTGGTCAGCGGCTCCCGCAGCGGCTGTGGCCAATCGTGTGCACACAGGCCGAGCGGGCGACGAGCGTGTGGCGTGAGCCGGATCAGGGGATCTGGGAGGCACGTGGCGAGCCGAAGCACTACGTCTCCTCGAAGCTGATGTGCTGGTTGGCGATGGACCGCGCCGGCAGCCTCGCCGAAATCCGCAGCGATCCACAGCTGGCTTCAAAGTGGCGCGCGACGGCTGACGAGATCCGCGCCGACGTGCTTGCGCGCGGCGTCGACAGCCGCGGTGTCTTGCGCCAGCACTACGACTCAGACGCGCTCGACGCCTCGACGCTGCTGGCCGCGCTGTTTGGGTTCCTCCCGGGCCACGACGAGCGGATGCATCGCAGCGTGCTTGCGATCGCCGACGAGTTGACCGAGAACGGTTTGGTCCTGCGCTACCGGACCGCTGAGACCGACGATGGACTCTCGGGCGAGGAAGGCACTTTCCTGATCTGTTCGTTCTGGCTTGTGTCGGCGCTGGTCATCGTCGATGAGCGTCAGCGAGCGCGCGATCTGATGGAGCGTCTGCTGCGCGAAGCGTCCCCGCTCGGCCTGTATGCCGAGGAGCTCGACACCGCCACGGGTCGACATTTGGGCAACTTCCCGCAGGCGTTCTCGCACCTTGCGCTGCTTGACGCCGCCGCACGGATCATTCTCCAGGAGCGCCTTTCAGAGATCCAGTAGTCGAATCATTCGTCCGCTTGACACACGGGTACCGGTGCGCCACGATCCGGTCGAGGTCACCCGATCTGAGAGGGTGTGGGAGCAATGACGGCTGTGCTGTACGGACTGGCGCGCTTCTGCGTACGGCGCCGGTTCCTCGTCCTGGGGGTCTGGCTGGTGGCGACGATCGCGCTCGTGGTGATCTCTCACCGGCTGGGGGATAACACCAACGACAACCTGTCGTTGCCCGGGACCAACAGCCAGAAGGCCACCGACGTCCTCAAGACCTCATTCCCCGCGCAGGCCAACGGCACTAGCCCGATCGTGCTGCACGCCAAGAACGGCAAGCTCACCGACACAAACAACGCGAACGCCGTCAACCAGGCCGCCACAAACCTCTCGAAGGACCCGGACGTAGCGGCGGTCGTCAGCCCGCTCACTCAGCAGGGCGCCTCGCAGCTGAGCAAGGACCAGACGACCGGCTATCTGTCGGTCACGCTCTCGAAGAGCCCCGGCTCGCTGTCGGAGGGCGACGCGCAATCGATCATCGACAAGGCCGCGATGCCGGCTCAGGCGGCGGGCCTCGAGGTCGAGACCGGCGGCCAGCTCGGGCAGAAGGTCTCCAAACCCTCGACGGAGTCAAGCGAGCTCTTCGGGATCATCGCGGCGATGGTGATCCTGACGTTCACGTTCGGCACGGTGACCGCGATGCTATTGCCGATCATCACGGCGATCTTCGCGCTGCTCTCGACGCTCGCGATCATCCGCATGCTCGGGCACGTCGCGACGGTCCCGACGGTTGCGCCGACGCTGGCGACGATGATCGGCCTCGGCGTCGGGATTGACTACGCGCTGTTCATCGTCACGAGACACTTCCGCGGGATACGCGACGGCTTGCCGATGGAGGAGTCAGTCGCGCGCGCGGCCGCAACCTCGGGCGGCGCCGTGTTCTTCGCCGGCGGCACAGTAACGATCGCGCTCGTATCACTCGCCGTCGCCGGGATTCCGCTCGTCACGACGATGGGACTTATGGCCGCAATAGCCGTGGTGGTAGCCGTGCTCGCGGCGCTGACGCTGCTGCCGGCGGAGCTGGCGGTTCTCGGGCCGCGGATCGAGTCGCTGCGCGTGCACAAGCCCGCTTCCGAAGAGCAGATCCGAAAGGGCCTGTGGGCGAGGTGGGCCGGGGAAATTGCCCACCGCCCGCTGGTCGCCGGCCTCGCCGCCCTCGCGATCCTCATCCCGCTGACGGTGCCACTGCTCTCGCTGACGCTCGGACAGCAGGACACGGCCGCGCTCTCGACGTCCACCACGGCACGCAAGGCGTACGACCTGCTCTCGCAGAACTTCGGTCCGGGTGTCAACGGTCCGCTGCTGATCGCAGCGAAGCTCGGCTCTCCAGCCCAGAACGGCACCAACGATCCCCGCCTGGCGACGCTTCAGAAGGACGTGTCAGGCACGTCAGGTGTCGTCGCGGTCACACCTATGCAGCTCGACAAGCCGGGCACGACCGCGTACTTCAACGCGATCTCCAAAGCAGGGCCTGCGGAGAAAGCCACGACCAATCTCGTGAACCGACTGCGTTCGAGCACGATCCCCAGCGCGGCGAAGGGCACCAACATGACGGCGGACGTAGGGGGCAGTACCGCCGCCTACGACGACCTGGCGTCCAAGATCTCGAGCAAGCTGCCGCTACAGATCCTGGTCGTGATCGCCCTCAGCTTCCTGCTGTTGATCCTCGCGTTCCGGACGGTCGTCGTGCCGCCGCAGGCTGCGGTCATGAACCTGCTCTCGATCGGCGCCTCCTACGGCGTGCTGACGGCGATCTTCCAATACGGCTGGCTACATAGCATCATTGGGCTGAGCGGCGCGGTGCCAATCGTCTCGTACGTGCCGCTGTTCATGTTCGCGATCCTGTTTGGCCTCTCGATGGACTACGAGGTGTTCCTCGTCAGCCAGATCGAGGAGCACGTCCACGCCGGCGAGGACAACAAGAGCTCGGTTATCTCCGGCCTCGTGACCAGTGCGCGAGTGATCACCGCCGCGGCGCTGATCATGGTGTTCGTGTTCGGCAGCTTCCTCTTGAACGGCGATCCGACGATCAAACAGTTTGGGGTTGGTCTGGCGATCGCGGTCGTACTCGATGCCACGGTCGTCCGTTGCTTGCTGGTGCCGGCGCTGATGGTGCTGATGGGCGACCACAACTGGTACATGCCCCGCTGGCTGGACAGGCTGGTTCCGCACATGAGCATCGAAGGCGCCGAGTTCTTCGCGGCGCGTGAGCGGCTCGTGGAAGCCGAGCGCGAACGCATCCCAGTCGCTGCAGGCGACTCGACATAGCAACGCCAGCAACCTGCCACGAGGACCACGCATTTGCAGGAGACTCAGCGAGACCCCGCGATGCCGGAGGAGGGACTCGAACCCCCGACACGCGGATTATGATTCCGCTGCTCTAACCGACTGAGCTACTCCGGCGGGGCGTCTGATGCTAACGGGCGATGGGCTGCTGGAACCGACCGTTAGCGCGGCTCGCGCCGCATCAACCACACCCTTGGTCCCTTCGGCAACGTGAGCTCGCCGGTCACGTCGAATCCGTGGCGGCCGTAGAAGGAGAGGTTGCGCTCGTTGCCGGTCTCCAGATAGGCCGCGATCCGCTCGCGGTCGCATAGGTCGAGCCCGGGCTTGATCAGCCGCGACCCAAGCCCGGAGCCTTGCCGCTCGGGCTCGACGCCGAGCACCGCGAGGTAGAGATGTCTGTCGTCGGGGTGGCGCCGCTCGACCGCACCGAGGCCCCACAGGATCCGCGGCCCGCGCGCGCCGATGCCCGGCGCGGTCCAGCGAATCAGCCGCGCGAGCTGTGTCAGGGTCACCTGCCAGCGGTCGGGCAGCGACCAGATCGCGGCGCCATTGAGATCCGCGGTCGTCCAGGTGACGTCCTGGTCGGCGCAGCGCCAGAGCGACCAGCGGAAGAACGCGTCGCCGTAGCGGTCGCGCGCACGCTGCCCCGGGAAAGCCCAGCGGAGGATCGGATCCTCTTCGAACGCCCGCGCGAGCACGCTGCTCAATCGGGGGTGATCCCGGGATTCGGCCAACCGCAGGTCCACGGCACCCGGAGCCTAATCGCGGACCGCCCATATGATCCGCCTAGATGAGCGATCTCACACAAGCTGCGCAGACCGTGATCAATCAGTGCCTGGCCGTTAGGGCCGGCGAGGAGGTGCTCGTGATCACCGACGGCGGCACGCGTGCGATCGGCGAGACGCTGCGTGACGTCGCCGCCGGTGTGGGAGCTGACGCGGTCCTCGCGGTCATGGATGCGCGCGATATGGACGGCAACGAGCCACCGCGCTCGATCGCGGGCGCGCTCGCGGGCGCGGACGTGTTCATCGCCCCGACGACCCGATCGCTCAGCCACACGACCGCGCGCAAGCGGGCGAGCGATGCGGGCACGCGCGGCGCGACCATGCCGGGCGTGACCGAGGACATGCTCGCGCGCGTGATGGCGGTCGACTTCGACCTGATGGCGGCGCGCTCGCGGAGCGTCGCCGCGCTGCTCGATCAGGCCGACAGTGCGCGGGTCACATGCCCGCGCGGGTCGGATTTGACGCTCGATCTGAGTGGCCGTGAGGGAATCGCGGACGACGGCGACCTCACCGAGCGAGGCGCCTTCGGCAACCTTCCGTGCGGCGAAGGGTTCATCGCGCCACGGAGCGGCGACGGCGTGGTGGTCGCCGAGAGCCTTGGACCGCTCGGGGTCAGCCCTGAGCCCGCCACGCTGACCGTCAAGGGCGGAAAGCTCGAATCGGCCGAGGGCGGGCTAGGGCCGGAATGGAAGAAACTCCTCGACGAGCACGGTGAGGCCGGCCACAACCTGGCCGAGCTGGGAGTCGGCACCAACGACAAGGCAACGTTGACGGGCCTCGTCCTCGAGGACGAGAAGATTCTCGGCACGATCCACGTCGCGTTCGGCGCAAGCGCGGGCATCGGCGGAACCGTGTCGGTCCCGATCCACCTCGACGTCGTCGTGCTCGACGCCTCGCTCGAGATCGGCGGGCGGCAGGTGCTCGATGCCGGGCGCTTCGTCCTCGACGAGTGACGCTGCTAGCGGTTCCGAACGTCTCGGAGGGGCGTGACCGCAGAGCGATTGACGCGATCGGCGCCGCGTTCGGCGGCCGTCTGCTCGACGTTCACTCCGACGCCGACCACAACCGCAGCGTGTTCACGGTCGCGGGCAATCCGGGCGCGCTCGCGGCCGCGGTGCTCGAGGGGGCGCGGGAGGCGGTCGCGCGCGTCGACCTAAGTGGCCACGACGGGGTTCATCCGCGGGTCGGCGCGCTTGACGTCGCGCCAATCGTCTACCTGGATCCCGAAGACCGTGGCGCGGCGTGCGCGGAGGCGCTCCTACTGGCGGACCTGCTGGCCGAGCAACTCGGGCTTCCCGTGTATCTATATGGAGCGCTCGCCGGGGGCCGTGCGCGGGCCGAGCTGCGTCGGTCGGGAGCGCTAACAGGGTTGGCGCCGGACTTCGGCCCGCCGAGCCACCCCACGGCTGGGGCCGTGCTCGTCGCTGCGCGACCGCCGCTGGTTGCCTTCAACCTCGAGCTGGCATCGCCGGCCGAAGAAGCCAAAGCACGGGAGATCGCAACCGCGATCCGCGAAGGCGGACCGGAGGGCCTAGCCGGTGTGCGGGCGATCGGGCTGTGGCTCGAGAGCCGCGGTGTGGCGCAGGTCTCGATCAACATCGAGAACCACCGCGCGACGCCACTCGCCGCAGTGGTCGATGCCGTGAGCAGGCATGCGCCCATCTCAGAGGCCGAGCTCGTCGGGCTGGCGCCACGCGCCGCATTCGACGGCTTCCCGGATCGCTTGCCGGTGCGCAATAAGCGCACGATCGAGGACGCGCTCTAAGCTCCGTAGCGCAATGGCTCAGACCAAGCGCAAGCGCCGCAGCAAGCACCGCGGTACCGCGGCCGGGACGATCGAGGCTCGGGGCCGCACCTCGCGCCCGGCCTCCGAGCAGGAGCGCAAGAAGCAGGCTCGCGTGCAGGCGCGCGAGAAGCGCCTGAATCAGCCGCCCACGTGGAAGAACTCCTTCCAGCGCGCTGCTTTCGCGGCGGTGCTGCTGTTCGCGTTCCTGCTGTTGACGGCCAAGGGCAAGAACAAGGTTCCTGTGGCGATTCTGTTCACCGCCATTGCGCTGGCGATCTATATCCCGGCCGGCTACTACATCGAGCTCTTTCTCTGGCGGCGCAGGCAACGACGAACCGTGGGCCGGAAATGATCGACGTCCGGATGTTCACGGTCGGGCCCGTGCAGGAGAACTGCTTCATCGTCCGCGAGCAGGGCTCGGACCGCGGCGTGATGGTCGACCCGGGCGAGGAGGCCGACCGGCTCCTGAAGGCGCTCGACGAGCTCGGCATCAAGCTTGAAGCGATTCTCGTCACGCACACTCACTTCGACCACATCGGCGCGGTGGCGCCGGTCGCGAAGGCCACCGGCGCGCCCGTCTGGTGCCCGGAGGCCGAGACCCAGGTGCTCGCCAACATCATGGACTACGTGCCGTGGCCGGGTTTCGGGCCGTTCGAGAGCTACGACGCAGACCACACGGTCTCAGGGGGCGAGACACTCGAGCTCGCAGGCATCACGTTCGAGGTGATCTTCACGCCCGGGCACAGTCCAGGCCACGTCACATATGCGGTCCGCGAGGCGCCGGCGGTGTTCTCGGGCGACGTGCTTTTCCAGGGATCGGTCGGCCGCGTCGATCTGCCGGGCGGGGACTGGCCGACGCTGCTGTCATCGATCGAATCGCTGCTCGACGGATTCCCACCCGAAACCACGGTCTATCCGGGGCACATGGGGGTGACGACGCTCGCACGCGAGCGCGACACAAACCCGTTCCTGGCCGAGCTCGCCGCGAAGTAAGTGATCCAGGCCCCCAGAGGCACGTTCGACGTACTGCCGGACGACGCTGGGCGTCGTGCGAGGCTCGAGCACGAGGCTCGACGGATCCTCGAGGGGGCCGGCTACCGGCGGATCGAGACGCCGACTTTCGAGGCCACCGAGCTGTTCTCGCGCGGCGTCGGCGAGGCGACCGACATCGTTCGCAAGGAGATGTACTCATTCGACGACGGCGCCGGTCGCTCGCTCACTCTGCGCCCGGAGGGCACCGCGCCGGTCTGCCGCGCATACATCGAGCACGGAATGCACAAGCTGCCCCAGCCCGTCAAGCTCTGGTATCTGTCGAGCTTCTTCCGCGCCGAGGCACCGCAAAAGGGGCGCTATCGCCAGTTCTGGCAGATCGGCGCCGAGGCGATCGGCTCCGATGCTCCCGAGATAGATGCCGAGTTGATAGTGCTGCTGGCCGAGCTGCTCGAGGCGATCGGCGCGCGCGAGCTGCGTTTGCGGCTGTCGAGCCTCGGGACGCCCGAGACGCGCGCCTCCTACCGCGAGGAACTCAAGCGCTTTCTGCGCGAGCATCAGAGCGAGCTGTCCGAGGACGTCCGCGAGCGGATCGACGCCAACCCGCTGCGGGCCTTCGACTCGAGTGACCCGGGCACACGTACGGTGATGAAGGACGCCCCGGTGCTGCTTGAGCGGCTGGAATCGGATGACGCCGAGCATTTCGCGCGCGTGCGCGAGCTGCTCGATGACGCAGGGCTCGCCTATGAGCTCGACCCGACGCTCGTGCGCGGGCTCGACTACTACACGCGCACGGTGTTCGAGTTCGAGTCGGCGGCGCTCGGCGCACAGGCGGGCGTGGGCGGCGGAGGTCGCTACGACCGCTTGATCGAGCAGCTCGACGGTCCCGCGATACCGGCCTGCGGCTTTGCCGCAGGCGTGGAACGGATGCTGCTCGCCGCCGGAGAGCCGGATGCCCAGCCAAGCGAGGTCGATCTGTTCGTTGCGCTCGCCGTCCCGGAGGGGACTCGAGCCGCCTTCGAGCTGACTCGCGCCGCGTGGAAGGCGGGCTTTAGCGCGCAATCCGAATCGACCGGCCGCTCGCTCAAAGGCCAGCTCAAGCACGCCGATCGCATCGGCGCGCGCTACACCGCGATCGTCGGCGAGGATGGCCGCGTGACGCTCAGAGAGATGTCGAGCGGAGACCAGCGCGAGCTCGAGCTTGGAGAGGTGATCGGAGCGATGACGTGAAGCTGCCGCCGCGCCCCAACGCCTATCGCGACACCTGGTGCGGCGAGCTGACCGCCGAGCGTGCCGATACGCAGGCTCGGGTCGCAGGCTGGGTCCATCGCCGGCGCGACCACGGCGGGCTGATTTTCATCGACCTGCGGGACCGAAGCGGGATCGTGCAGCTCGTCTTTCACCCGGAGAGCGCCCCCGAGGTCCATCAGAAGGCGCACGCACTCCGGTCCGAGGACGTGCTGAGCGCGGCCGGAACCGTCATGCGCCGCGCGCCCGAGAACGTCAACCCGAACCTCGGGACAGGCGAGATCGAGCTGGGGGTATCCGAGCTCGAGATCCTCGCCGACGCCGAAACGCCCCCGTTTCCGCTCGACGAGGACGTCGCCGTCGACGAGCACCTGCGCCTGAAGCACCGCCCGCTCGATCTGCGACGCGCGCCGATGCTCCAGGCGCTCGAGCTTCGCCACCAGACCGTCGCGACGATCAGGGAAGTGCTCGACGCGCGCGACTTTCTCGAGATCGAGACGCCGTTCTTGACCCGCTCGACCCCAGAGGGCGCGCGCGACTTTCTGGTTCCGGCGCGGATCCAGCCAGGCTCGTTCTACGCGCTGCCTCAATCGCCGCAGCTGTTCAAGCAGCTCCTGATGCTGGGCGGGATCGAGCGCTACTACCAGATCGTGCGCTGCTTCCGCGACGAGGATTCGCGCGCCGACCGCCTGCCGGAGTTCACCCAGCTCGACCTCGAGATGGCCTTCGTGGTCGAGGACGACGTGATCGAGACGATGGAAGCGGTGATGAGGGCCGTGTTCGAGCGCGCCCAGTTCGATGCGCCAGCGCCGCCGTGGCCGCGGATGACGTTCGCCGAGGCGGTCTCGCGCTTCGGCTCTGACCGGCCGGACACGCGCTTCGGGCTCGAGCTGCACGACCTCGGCGAGGCGGTGAGCGGTAGCGAGTTCAAGGTGTTCACGGACGCGCTCACGCAGGGCGGGGTGGTACGTGGGATCAACGCCGGCCCCCGCGAGCTTGCTCGCTCCGAGCTCGACGTGCTGACGGACTTCGCCAAGCAGCACGGCGCGAAGGGGCTCGTGTGGGCGTTCGTCGAAGAGGACGGCTGGCGCTCGCCGATCGCGAAGTTCCTCGGCGACACCGAGCGGTCCGGGATCGCGCAGCGCCTCGCAGCGACGGCGGGCGACCTCCTGCTGATCGTCGCCGACGACGAGATCACCGCCGGCAAGGTGCTAGGTGCTCTGCGGCTCGAGCTCGCGCGGCGCTTCGAGCTGGTTCCTGAAGGGAGCCACGACGTCCGCTGGATCGTCGAGTTTCCGATGTTCTTCTACAACGAGGACGAAGGCCGGTGGGACGCCGAGCATCACCCGTTCACAGCGCCGACCGGCGATCTAGGCGATCCAGGGAAGTTGCTATCGCGGTCCTACGACCTCGTGCTCGACGGCGCGGAGATCGGCGGTGGGTCGATCCGCAACCACCGCATCGATGTTCAGAAGAAGGTTTTCGAGCTGATCGGGATGGACCCCGGCGAGGCCCAGGCTCGCTTCGGCTTCCTGCTCGACGCGCTGAAATACGGCGCCCCGCCGCACGGTGGGATCGCGATGGGGATCGACCGAATCGTCGCTCTGATCGCCGGGCGGGACAACATCCGCGAGGTGATTGCGTTCCCGAAAGCGACCAGCGGGGGCGATCCGCTGACAGGCGCGCCGGCGCCGGTCGACGCGACGCAGTTGCGCGAACTTGGGCTGAAGTTGAGTTAGCTCGAGCCACGAGCGGCTCAACTTCGGGCGCGATTTAGCCGACAAGCGTGGTGATGGCCAACGTCTCGCGCCCACTCCTCGCACTACTCGTAAGTACCGTCGCGGTGTTCGCGCTGTGGCTGGTCGCGCTCAAGCCGAGCTCGTCGTCGACCCCGGGCCAACCCCAGGGCCTCGGCCAGTACCAGTCGGCCATCAACAAAGCCCACTCGGCGGTCCTCACCGCCAACGCCGCGAATATCGCGGAAGGCGCAACCCTTTCGACGGCACCGCCGTCCAGTCTGACCGTCGAGCCCCATCCCGTGCAGCCAACTCCCGTCACGCATACAGCGACGGTCCACGCGGCAGCCGGCGGGTCGCCGGTCGCGCGCGCTCTCCAATCGGGCAAGGTCCTCGCACTGCTCTTCTACAACCCGGCTGCGTCGGACGACCAGGCTCTCAAGCAGGAGCTGGCGGCCGTGCCGACCCACTCGGGCAGGGTCTTCAAACTTGCGATCCCACTGAGCCAGCTGGCCAACTACGTGCTCGTGACGGGGCAGGTCCCGGTCCAGGTATCGCCGACACTCGTCCTGATCGACTCCAAGCGTCAGGCAAGCACAATCGTCGGATTCGCCGACCGCTTTGAGATCTCACAACGGGTTGCGGACGCACTGAGCTCGTAACCTAGGCGCGGTGGACACCACCGCGTTCGAGCACCATCTGACATCGCCGCAGGGCTACGGCCGGATCGCCGGCCACGCGGCCGAGGTCGGCGGTTTTCAGTGCTGCGATCGGATCACGATCTCGTTGTCGCTCGACGGCCGTCGGGTCGCCGAGGCGGGCTTCGACGCCAAAGGCTGCGGGGCCGCGACGGCCGCCGGCAGCGCCGCTGTGACGTTGGCACGAGGCAAGGATGTGCTCGACGTGGCGCGGATCGGGGCTGCGAGACATCGCCGCGGAACTCGGGGGCCTGAGCCCGGCCAAGCACCACGCAGCCGAGCTTGCCGCCGATGCGCTCGCGCGGGCACTCGGGCTGGCTGCGCGCGCGGACGCGTCGCTTCCCCAGAACGGCCGCACGCTCGTCGCGATGAGCGGCGGCGTTGACAGCGCTGTCGCAGCGCTCCGCTGCGCCGGCGAAGGCGGGGCCATCGCGGTCACGCTCGAGCTGTGGTCAGATCCCGAGAACGACGGCGAGCGGAGCTGTTGCTCGGCCTCCGCGGTTGTCTCAAGCGCGGGCGCTCGCGCATCAGATGGATCTCCCGCATTTCACCGTCGACCTGCGCTCCGAGTTCCGCGCGGGAGTCGTCGAGCCCTTCATTGCCGGCTACGCCGCCGGCGAGACCCCGAATCCGTGTGTCGGGTGCAACGGCCACGTTCGGCTCGACGCGATGCTCGAGCTCGCCGAGACGCTCGGTTGCGCGTCGCTGGCAACCGGCCATTACGCGCGCCTGGTCGACGATCACGATGGTCCATTGCTGCGCGCGGCGGTGGACCCGGCGAAGGACCAGACATACATGCTCGCGGCGCTCGCGCCCTCCTCGCTTGCGCGGATGCGTTTCCCGCTCGGCGAGTTGACGAAGCCCGAGGTCCGGCAGATCGCCGCCGACGCAGGCCTTGCGGTCGCGGGCAAGGCCGACTCGCAGGACCTCTGCTTCCTGGCCGGAACCGACCGTGCGCGCTTCCTCGGACGCCACGGCGCTGTCGGCGACCGTCCCGGCGACATCGTCGACGCCCACGGCGTCGCGCTCGGCCGTCACCGCGGACACCACCGGTTCACGGTCGGCCAGCGCCGTGGGCTTGGCGTCGCGGGTGACGAGCCGCTCTACGTGCTCGACAAGGACGCTCGGTCAAACCGGGTCGTGGTCGGTCCGCGCGCTTCTCTTCAAAGCCGCCGTGTTGCCGTCCGCGCGGCCCGGCTGCATCGCGCCGGCGCCCGCGTCGACCACGTCAAGCTCCGCTACCGCTCCAAGCCCCTGCCCGCGCGGGTCAATGGGGATCTGGCAGCCGGCCGCCACTCACGGCTGGAGCTCGATCTCGCCGAGCCCGTGCTTGGCGCAGCGCCTGGACAGGTTGCCTGCCTGATGGACGGCGAGCTGATCGTGGGATGGGGGACAATCGCTCGGGAATGACCACCGACGAGATCCGGCGCACATATCTCGAGTTCTTTGAGCAGCGCGATCACCTGCGCGTGCCGTCGGCATCGTTGATTCCGGCGGGGTTCGACCCCTCGGCGCTGTTCACCGTCGCCGGGATGCACCCGCTCAAGCCGTATTTCCTCGGCGTCGAGCGCCCTCCGCACCCGCGCTTGACCTCGTGCCAGAAGACGTTCCGCACCGTCGACATCGAGATCATCGGTACGACCGCGGGGCACCTGACGTTCTTCGAGATGCTCGGAAACTTCTCGCTCGGCGACTACTTCAAGGACGGAGCCGCGCGCTTCGCGTGGGAGCTGTCGATCGACGGGTTCGGCTTCAACGCCGACGACATCTGGATCACCGTTTTCGGCGGCGATGAGGAGCTGGGGATCGGGCCCGACGAGGAGGCAAAGCAAGCGTGGCTCTCGATCGGCGTCCCGCGCGAGCGGATCGTCGAATGTCCGCGTTCGGAGAACTGGTGGGAGCTGCCGCCGCCGGGTCCGTGCGGGCCCTGCTCGGAGCTGTATCTGGACCGCGGGCTCGAGTTCGGCAAGGCGGACGACCTACCGGGCGGCGAGAACGAGCGCTTCCTCGAGTACTGGAACCTCGTCTTCATGCAGTTCAACCAGGATCCCCCGAACGTGCTGGCGCCGCTGCCCGCCCAGAACATCGACACCGGACTCGGCCTCAACCGCATGGCGACGATCCTGCAAGGGGTGCCGTCGATTTTCGAGACCGACGAGTTCACGCCGCTGGTCGGGCTCGGCGAGGAGCTTTCCGGGCTCAGCTACGGGAGCGAGTACTCGACCGATCGGGCGATGCGCGTGCTCGCAGATCACGCTCGCGCGATGAGCTTCCTGATCGCCGACGGGATCGTTCCGTCAAACGAGGACCGCGGCTACGTACTGCGGCGGATCATCCGCCGCGCGATTCTCCAGGGCCGCCAGGCGCTCCGGCTCGATCCGGGCTTCCTGATGCGCTACGCGGAGGTGGTGAGAGAGCTGATGGGCTCCGAATACCCCGAGCTCGGGCAGCAGCGCGAGCTCGTGTCGATGTGGCTCTCCTCCGAGGAGGAGAACTTCGGCCGCACGCTCGAGCAGGGAACGAAGCTGCTCGACGAGCTGATCGAGCGTGCGCAGGAGTCCGGCGAGGAGGGGATCGCCGCCGAGGATGCATTCCTGCTGCATGACACGTACGGGTTTCCGATCGATTTGACGCTCGAGCTCGTTGCCGACCGCGGACTCGGCGTCGACGAGCAGGGCTTCGAAGCACTGATGGACGAGCAGCGGCTGCGGGCGCGCACGGGCGCCAAACGGGGCGCGGGAAGCGACGGCCTGCGGGACCGTGCGCTCGCGCTCGCGGGCGGGGCCGGCTTCGAGACGGAGTTTGTGGGCTACGAGTCAACCGACGCCGATACGACAGTCGGGGCGCTCGAGGCCGAGAACGGCCGCCTGCTGCTGAAGCTCGAGTCCTCGCCCTTCTATCCCACGGGCGGAGGCCAAATCGCGGATTCGGGCTTTGTCGAGTGCTTCGACGGCGACTGCCGTGCACGGGTCGAAGACGTGCTGCGACTCGGCGATGACCAGGTCGTCGCCGTCGTTCCCGAGCAGGGCGAGCTCCGCGTGGGGGAGCGGGTGCGCGCGCGAGTCGATCGCGCTGCTCGCCATGCGACCGAGTGCAACCACACCGCAACCCATCTGCTTCATGCGGCGCTGCGCCAGCGTCTGGGAACCCACGTGCGCCAGGCCGGTTCCTATGTCGGGCCCGACAAGCTGCGCTTCGACTTCACCCATTCCCGCGCCGTGTCGGACGAGGAGCTGAGCGAGATCGAGGACCAGGTGAACGCCTGGATCCTCGAGGACCAGCCCGTTCATGCGCTGACCACGACGCTCGAGGAGGCCCGCCGGCTCGGCGCGATGGCGCTCTTCGGCGAGAAGTACGGCGACGTCGTGCGGATGGTCGAGGTCGGCGACGGCTCGTTCTCCCGCGAGCTGTGCGGTGGCACGCACGTCCGGCGGACGGCTGAGGTCGGCGCGTTCCGCGTGCTGAGCGAGGGCTCGAGCGCCTCCAACGTGCGCAGAATCGAGGCCCTGACCGGTCCCGCCGCGATCGATCTGCTGCGCGAGCACGATCGCCTGCTCGGGGGCGCCGCGGCCGAGCTGCGCGTCCCGCCCGAGCGCGTGCCGGCGCTCGTCGCCGAGCTGCGCGGTCGCGTGCGCGAGCTGGAAAAGGCCCCCCGGTCCGCCGGCCACCGCATCGGTCGACCTCGATTTACTACTTTCCAGTGCAACTGAGGTAGCGGGAGTGCGGCTGTTGGTCGCGTCGGTCGATGTCAGCGATGGCAAGGTGCTGCTGGACGTGGCCGACCGCTTGAAAGGCAAGCTCGGTGACGCCGCGATCGTGCTGGGCTCGCCCGGGGACGGCAAGGTCGACCTCGTCGCGAGCGTTGCACCGGCGGTCGTCGAGCGGGGTGTGCGCGCGGGCGAGATCGTGAAGGCCGCGGCGGCCGAGGTGGGGGGTGGCGGCGGCGGGCGCGACACGCTCGCACGCGCAGGTGGCCGGGACCCCGCGAAGCTAGACGCGGCGCTCCAGAAGGCCCGCGAGGCGATCGAAGCGGCGCTCGGCGAGTGAGGGTCCTCGCGCTCGACTACGGCAGCGCCCGCTGCGGCTGCGCGATTTCGGATCCGACCGGCGCGCTGGCGACGCCGCTCGAGCCGGTGCTGCGGCCTGGGACGAAAGCCGGGCTGGCGGCGCTGCGGGCGTTGGCGGAGTCGACGGGAGCGGAGCTGGTGGTCGTCGGGCTGCCAGTGTCGCTTTCCGGACGGGACTCGGCGCAGACCGACGAGACGCGGGAGTTTGCCCAGCGCCTGCGCGAGGTATTGCCGGTCCCCGTGGAGCTCTACGACGAGCGGTTGACCACGCGGCTGGCCGAGCGTTTCGGCGGGCGCGCGAGCGAAGACTCGCGCGCTGCCGCACACCTGCTGGAATCGTGGCTGGCCGCGAACAATGGCGAATCGGTTCGGACTGTCCGAACCAAAACGGCAAAGTTCGAAAGAGATGCCTGAGCGGACGGCCGAAGAGCGCGAAGCCGCTCGCCGCGAGCGAGAGGCCCGACGCGCCGGGCGGAGCCGACGGCGCGCCGCCGATGCCCGACCCGCCCGGGCCGCCCGACCCGCCCGAGCCCCAGGCGGCGGCCGCCGCCAGAGCCGCCGCCGGAGCCGCCGCCCGCCAGAACCCCCGCCGCCGCCGGCAGCCCCGCATCCCGCGCGCGGCCTCGCGCGCCTCGCCGACCCGCCGCCCCGCGACAGCCGCACTCACGCCGCAACCGCATCATCGCGCTCGCCGCGCTGATCGCAGCCGCCGTCGTCGTGTGGTTCTGCGTCGAGGTGTTCCAGCCGTTCCACGGCTCGGGCCACGGCAGCGTGACCGTCGCGATCCCGCCGCACTCGGGCGTCAGCGCTGTCGCCGACCGGCTCGCGAAGGCCGGCGTGATCTCCTCGAGCTTCTTCTTTCAGGTCCGGGCGACGGTCGACGGCGACCGCGGTGCTCTGCGCGCCGGGACGTACCACCTCAAGCTCGACATGAGCTACGGCGCGGTGCTCAAGGTCCTGACCACCGCGCCGCCTGCGGCACCGACATCCGAGGTGACGATCATTCCGGGCCGCACGCGACGGCAGCTTGACGGCATCTTGCGGCGGGAGGGAGTCAAGGGCAGCTACTTCGCGGCCACGCGCAGCTCGCCGCTGCTGCATCCCGTCTCCTACGGCGCGCCCGCGGGCACCGCCTCGCTCGAAGGGTTCCTATTCCCGGACACCTACCAGCTCCGTACGCCGATCAGCATCGCCGCGCTCGTCGCCGACCAGCTGTCGAACTTCAAGCAGAAGTGGGCGGGGGTCAACCTCGGCTACGCGCGCAGCCATCACATGAGCGCATACGACGTGCTGATCGTCGCTTCGATCATCGAGGGCGAATCGCCGACCGTCCACGACCGGCCGCTCGTTGCGTCGGTCATCTACAACCGGCTGCGGCTCGGGATGCCGCTCCAGATCGACGCGACGGTCCGCTACGCGACGGGCAACTACACCTCGCCCATCACCCAGTCGCAGTTGAGCTCCTCCTCGCCGTGGAACACCTACACCCACAAGGGGCTGCCTCCGACTCCGATCGACAGCCCCGGCCTGGCCGCGATCCAAGCGGCGGCGAACCCGGCCAACACCAACTACCTCTACTTCGTCGCCAAGCCGTGCGGCAACGGCGCGAGCACGTTTGCCGCGACCTATCAACAGTTCCAGGCCGCGGAGCAGGCGTACAGCACGGCTCGCGCCCGCCGGGGCGGGAACTCGCCGAACCACTGCTGATGCGCCTGGGGGTGCTCGGCTGGCCGGTCGGGCACAGCCGCTCGCCAGCTATACATAACGCCGCGCTGAAGGAGGTGGGGCTGGCCGACTGGCGCTACCAGCTGCTGCCAGTCCCGCCGGAGCTGTTCGACGAGACCGTCCGCGCGTTGCCGCAGGCAGGCTTCGTGGGGGCCAATGTGACGATCCCGCACAAGCAGGCGGCGCTCGCGATCGCGTCCGACGCAACCCCACGGGCGCGTGCGATCGGCGCGGCGAACACGCTCACCTTCGACGAAACGGCGATCGAGGCCGACAACACCGATGCACCGGCGCTGATCGACGCACTGCCGATCGCTCCAAAAGGCAAGACGGCGCTTGTGCTGGGCGCAGGTGGCAGCGGCAGGGCCGCGGTATGGGCGCTGCTCGACGCCGGCGCCAGCGAGGTCTGGGTCTGGAATCGGACGCCCGAGCGCGCGCGGCGGCTGACCGAACAGCTCGGCGGCACCCCCGTCACGACCGTCCCGGCCGGCCGACATCCTGGTCCACTGTACGTCCGTCGGGCTTGATGGCCGATGACTTAACTCTCAAGGACCTGCCGCTCTCCGCCGATGATTTCGTCGGGTACGAGTGCGTGGTAGACCTGGTCTACACCCCCGGCGAAACCGCCCTGCTGTCCGCGGCGCGCGAGCGCGGCGCGATGGTCGTCGACGGCCTCGAGCTGCTCGTCCGCCAGGGAGCGCTCAGCTTTGAGCGGTTTACCGGACGCACAGCACCCCTCGACGTGATGCGGGCAGCGGCGGTCCACAATGGCTGACGCGGGCAAGCATCTGCACGCGGTCGAGGTCGCCGACTCCGGCGCCGGTGAGCCTGGCGTGCTGGGTCTGACGCCGCCGCCGCGCCGCGGTGGCGCCGGCCGCTTCCTGACCGACGTGCTGGTCACGCGCGGCTACACGGACCGCAAAGCCGTGGAGCGCGCGATCGAAAAGGCGCGCGACGCCGGAGTTGCGCCAGAGCGCTTGCTGCTCGATGAGCATTCGATAACGCCTGAGCAGCTCTCGCTGGCTGTCGCCGAGCGGCACGGGCTCGACCACGTTGACCTGGCCGCGTTCAAGGTCGACATGGGGGCCGTCAACCTGATCAGCGCGTCGGCGGCAAGGCGATACAGCGCGGTGCCGGTCGCGTTCATCAAGGAGGGCACGATTTTGCTGGCGATGTCCGATCCGGCCAACGTGCTGGCGATCGACGACATCCAGCTCATGACCGGCCTTGACGTGCGGCCGGCGGTCGCCACGGCCGAAGACATCGCCGTCGCTGATCTTGCGCATGAGCCGCTTCGAGGAGTCGGTCCGCGAGGCGGTCGACGAGGACGAAGAGAGCGGAGACCAGGTGGAGATCGTCGACCTGCGCGAGTCGGCCGACGACGCACCGGTCATCAAGCTCGTGCACTCGATCATCGGCGAGGCGACGGAGCGCGGGGCGTCGGACATCCACTTCGAAGCTCAGGCGGACGACCAGGGCCGCGTCGGACGGATGCTGCGGGTGCGGATGCGGGTCGACGGCGTGCTCGCCGACTCGACCACGATTCCGAGCCGAATGGTCGGAGGCGTCATCTCCCGCATCAAGATCATGGCCGACCTTGATATCTCCGAGCGGCGCGTGCCGCAGGATGGGCGCGTCGGACTGCTGGTCGAGGGACGCCACGTCGACGTGCGCGTGGTCACGCTGCCGAGCGTGCACGGCGAATCGGTCGTGATGCGGATCCTCGACAAGGAGGCGATCCGCTTCGAGCTCGACAAGCTGGGCATGCAGGAGCACGAGCTCGACCGCTTCAGGCGAAGCTTCCACCGCTCGCACGGATGCGTGCTGGCGTGCGGTCCGACCGGCTCCGGAAAGTCAACGACCCTGTACGGCGCGCTCGCCGAGCTGAACTCGCCGGAGAAGAACATCATCACGATCGAGGACCCGGTCGAGTACCAGATCAACGGGATCACTCAGGTCCAGGTCAACACCAAGGCCGGCCTGACGTTCGCCGGCGGGCTGCGCTCGATGATGCGCGCCGACCCCGACATCCTGATGGTGGGCGAGATCCGCGACCGCGAGACCGCGCAGATCGCGATCGAGGGCGCGCTCACGGGGCACATGGTGCTCTCGACGCTTCACACCAACGACGCTCCGACGGCGATCACGCGTCTGATCGAGATGGGAATCGAGCCGTTCCTGGTGGCCTCGTCGATCGACTGTGTCGTCGGCCAGCGGCTCGCGCGAACTCTTTGTACCCACTGCAAGCGGCGGACGATCATCCCCGTCGACGTGCTGCGCGAAAACGGCTACAACGCCCAGGTCGACATCGAGGCGTACGAGCCGGTCGGCTGCGTCCGCTGTGGTGCGATGGGCTATCGGGGCCGGCTGGGTCTGTACGAGGTGATGGTCGTCACCGAGGAGATCCGCACGCTCGTGCTTCAGCGCGCGCCCGCCGATGAGATCGCCCGGGTCGCGGTGCGCGAGGGGATGCGTACGCTGCGCGAGGACGGCCTCGAGAAGGTCAAGGCTGGGCACACGTCCATGGCCGAGGTCGGACGGGTAACGGGATCCGGCTGAGACGCCGATAGGACTGCCATGAATATTGACTTCGCCGAGGTGCTGCTCGAGGTGGTCGACCGCCGCGCCTCCGACCTTCACTTGACCGCTGGAGCCCCCCCGACGGTGCGGATCCGCGGCAGGCTCACGCCGCTCGACGGCTACCCGGCGCTGACGCCCACCGACACCCGCGAGATCGTCTACTCGATCCTCTCCGAAGGCCAGCGCCAGAAGCTCGAGACCAACTGGCAGCTCGACTTTGCCTACCAGATCCCAGGCGCGGCGCGCTTCAGGGTCAACGCGTACTTCCAGCGCGCGGCACTCGGGGCGGCTTTCCGCCTGATCCCGTTCGAGGTCACGCCGCTCGAGCAGCTCGGGCTGCCCCCGGTCGTCGCCGATTTCGCGAACAGGCCGCGCGGGTTGGTGCTCGTCACGGGGCCGACCGGCTCGGGCAAGTCGACCACCCTCGCCTCGCTGATCGACGTGATCAACACAGAGCGCGAAGAGCACATCATGACGATCGAGGACCCGATCGAGTTCCTCCACCAGCACAAGAAGTGCATCGTCAACCAGCGCGAGCTCGGCTCGGATGCCACGAGCTTCTCCGAGGCTCTGAAAGCAGCTTTGCGCCAGGACCCAGACGTGATCCTCGTCGGCGAAATGCGCGACCTGGAGACGATCGGAACCGCGATCACCGCGGCCGAGACAGGCCACCTCGTGTTCGCGACGCTGCACACACAGGACACCGCTCAGACGATCGACCGAATCATCGACGTGTTCCCCGCAAGCCAGCAGGGCCAGGTCCGCGCGCAGCTGTCCGTCGCGCTCCAAGGGATCATGACCCAGACGCTGCTGCCGACCGCCGACGGCTCGGGGCGCTGCGTGGCGGCCGAGGTGCTGGTGCCGACGCCCGCGGTGCGCAACCTGATCCGCGAGTCGAAGAGCCACCAGATCTACTCGGTGCTGCAGACCGGAGCCTCATTCGGGATGCAGACGATGGACGCCGCGCTTGCGCAGCTCATGCGCGCAGGCACGATTACGCGCGAGCTCGCGTACTCGCGCGCGCACTCTCAGGAGGAGCTCCGGCGCCTGGCCGGAGGCGCGGCGACAACCGGCCAGATGGCGGCGTAGGCGATGGCCACCTACGTCTTTCAGGCGATCGACCTGGCCGGCGTGCGGGCCAAGGGCGAGGTCGACGCCGTCTCCAAGCAGGACGTCGCCGATCAGCTCAAGCAGCGCGGCCTGATCGTCATCGACATCGTCGACAAGTACCGCTCGCGGGAGCTGAACATCGAGCTCTTCCCGCACGTCAAGCCGAGCGACCTGTCGATCATGACCCGCCAGCTGTCCACGATGGTGACCTCGGGTATGCCGATCCTCCGCTGCCTGTATGTGCTCGAGTCGCAGGCTTCGAACAAGCTGCTGCGCAAGACGCTCGGAGGGGTGCGGGCCGACGTCGAGGCCGGGCTGCTGCTTTCGGACGCCATGGAGCGCTATCCGAAGGTGTTCAGTCCGCTCTACGTGAATATGGTGCGCGCGGGCGAGACCGGCGGCGTGCTCGAAGAGTGTCTGCTGCGAGTCGCCGACCAGGTCGAGAAGGACGCGTCGCTGCGTCGCCAGGTGCGCGCGGCGATGGTCTATCCGGTGCTCGTGATTGTTGTTGCGATGGGCGTGATGCTCGCGCTGGTCGCGTTCCTGATTCCTGTCTTCGTGAAGGTCTTCAAGCAGTTTCCGGGCAAGCTGCCGGCCCTGAGCCAGTTCATGGTCAACTTCTCCCATGCGCTGACCCATCAGTGGTACCTGTTCTTCTTCATCATGGGTGGGTCCGTCACCGGGTTCATATGGTGGAAACGCTCTAAGTACGGCCGCGGGCCCTGGGATCGGTTCAAGCTCAGGATCCCGATGAAGATCGGGGACGTGATTCAGAAGGTGGCGCTGGCGCGCTGGTCTCGGACGTTTGCGTCGCTCACCGCCGCGGGCGTGCCGATCATCCAGGCGCTCGAGATCACCGGTAAGACCGCCGGCAGCATCGTCGTCGATGAGGCGATGGGCGGCGTGATCGACTCGGTCAAGTCGGGCGGCACGATCGCCGAGCCGCTCAAGCGCGCGGGCGTGTTCCCGCCGATGGTCGCCCAGATGGTCGGCGTCGGCGAGGAGACCGGTGCGCTCGACACGATGCTCAGCAAGATCGCCGACTTCTACGAGGACGAGGTCGCCGCGGCCGTCAAGGCGCTGGCCTCGATCATGGAGCCGGTGATGATCCTGATCGTCGGGACGATCGTCGGGGTGATCGTGATCTCGATGTATCTCCCGCTGTTCACCGTCTACAACTCGATCAAGTAGGGCCCTGTGGGCAGCTTGGCTGTCGCCTGGGCAAGGACGCGCGCCTGGCTGCGAGCGGAGGGACCGTGGATTGCCCTTGGGGTCGCAGCCGCCTTTGTGGTCGCGTGGCTTTCGCTTGGCCAGTGGCAGTGGACCGACTACGACGCCGAGGCCCGGCCCGCGCTCGACGCGTTGTTGGCGGGTCACTTCGCGCGCTTTATCCAGCTCGCTCCCGCTTACGGTGGGTCACTGCTGATCCGGGCGCCGTTCGCCGCGATGCCGAAACTCTGGGGAGGCGGCGAGCTGTCGGTCTTCAGGGCGGCCGCGGCGCCGGCGCTGGCGGCAGCCGTCGCGCTCGGCGTGTGGCTGGCGGGTCAGATGCGCCGGCGGGGCATGTCGGGGTGGGCCGCAGCGCTCGTCCTGCTGCTGTGCGTCGCCAATCCGATCACCTTCAGCGCGATGCAGCTCGGGCACCCAGAGGAGCTTCTCGGGGCGGTTCTGTGCGTAGCGGCGGTGCTGCTGGCGATGCGCGGACGGCCGGTCTGGGCCGGTGCGCTGCTCGGCCTCGCGCTGGCAAACAAGGCCTGGGCGGCGGTCGCGATTGGACCGCTCCTGCTCGCACTGCCCGACCGGCGGCCGCGGGCGCTACTCGCGTGCGCGCTGGCCGCAGGAGCGGTGTTGGCGCCGTGGGTGCTCGTGAGCTCGGGGTCGCTCGCCTCCTCTACGAGCGGGGCGGCGCATACCGGAACCCTGTTCAACCCGTGGCAGTGGTGGTGGTTCCTGGGCGCGCACGGGCACTCGATCAGGACCGGCTACCGCACGCCGCCTGGCTGGATCGCCACCGTCGCGCACCCGCTGATCGTGGCGATCTCGCTCCCGCTGACGCTCGCCTGCTTCTGGCTGCGCCGCCGCGCTCCGCTGCGGCGGGCCACGCATGAGCCCGTGTTGCTCTTGATGCTGCTGCTCCTGTTGCGCGCCGCGATCGACCCCTGGAACAACTCCTACTACGTCCTGCCCTTCCTGATCGCGCTTGTCGCCTGGGAAGCGCTCGCCAGCGACCGTCTGCCGGTAATCAGCCTCGCTGGTGCGCTGGGCGCCTGGTTCGCGATCCAAGAGACGGCGAGCACGACGTTGAACCTCTCGCCCGACCTCCAGGCGGCGATCTTCCTGGTGGTCTCCGTCCCGGCGGCGGGGGCACTCGCGGCGGCACTCTTCACGCCGGGCTTGCGGATTGCGCGGCCAGCTATCGTGCCGCGCGATGATCGTTACCGAATCAGTCACCTCGTACCTTGAAGAGCTACAGCCGGCTCCCGACCCGGTGCTGGCTGAGATGGAGGCCCAAGCCGCGCGCGAGCACATCCCTGTGGTCGTTCCCGAGACCGGGGCGCTGCTGTACGTCATGGCGCTGGCGTGCGGCGCACGCCGCGTGCTCGAGGTAGGCACGGCGATCGGAGTCTCGACGCTCTACCTGGCCCGCGCGCTGCCCGCCGACGGGGAGATCGTCTCGTTTGAGATCGATCCCGAGCGTCACGCCGCGGCGCGCAGCTACCTGGAGCGGGCCGGGATGCTCGACCGCGCCGATCTCAGGCTCCAGGACGCCCGCGAAGGACTAGAAGGCCTCCACGGCGTCTTCGACATGGCGTTTATCGACGGCGTCAAAGCGCAGTACGGGGAGTACTTCGACGCGCTGTTGCCGCGACTGCGCCCCGGGGCGGTGCTGGCAGTCGACAACGTGCTCATGTCGGGCACGGTCGCCGAGAACCGCAGTGACGGCCACTGGAGCGACGAGCAGATCGCGGGCGCACGCGCCTTCAATCAGCGGCTGCTGAGCCACGAGCAGCTCACCGGGACGCTCACGCCAGTGGGAGACGGAGTGCTGGTCGCAGTCAAGCGATGAGCGCAGAAGACGACCGCAGCGTCTGCACGCCGTGTCGCGGCACCGGCCGCCTGAGGAGCAACCTGGGCGGGGAGCCACATGAGGTCTCCTGCCCGTGGTGCGGCGGCAGCGGGCGCTTTGAGCCTGGACAAGACGCTCAAGAGCACCCAGCAGAGCACTCGCACAAGCGTCCAAAGCTCTAAAGCTGCTCACCCTGGCGCCGATACATGTCGCGCCAGAGCCATCAGGTGCCAAAGGCAAACCGTCCGTGAGGGCGGGACGCAAAGCCACGGACCTCCCGCGAGGAGGAAGCCGGGCTGCCACCGCGGTTCGCAAGTATTGGGCCCTAGGGGCCGGAGGTCTGAGGGATCTGGCGCGACCCATTAACGATCCAAGGAGGATCAATGCTTTACCGGTTGCGCAAGCGCGCCGAGGACGAGAAGGGTTTCACCCTGATCGAGCTCCTAGTGGTGATCCTGATCATCGGCATCCTTGCCGCGATCGCGATCCCGCTGTTCCTCAACCAGACGGCGAAGGCGAACGACTCCGCCGCCAAGTCGCAGCTCAACACTGCGGCAACGACCATGCAGACGTGTGCCACCGATAATTCTGGTGCCTACACGAACTGCAACCAGTCGGCCATCGTGGCCGACGAGCCGTCGCTCAACCAGACCGGTCTGACGCTCACGGTGTCGGGCCAGACCACCAACGGCTACACGCTGGTGTCATCGGTGGCGGCGACTCAGGACACGTTCACCCTGGCCGAGAACAACGGTACGGAGACTCGCAGCTGCCAGTCCCCGCACACGTCTCCGGGCAACGGTGGTTGCGCCAACAGTACCTGGTAGTCCCTTCAGCCAACGGCTGACGATCAGCGAGGCGGTCTTCGGGCCGCCTCGCTTTAGTTAAGCCTCAAGCGCCACCGCGCCAGGCCGATAAGAAAGCGATGCGCACCGTCATCGCCAGCGCCCTTGCCTGCCTGGCCCTCCTCGTCGCCCCGGGCGTCTGCCAGGCCGCCTCCGGCTCTACCGGCACGGCTGCGGGCGGCAGCGACCTCCCGCTGACACAGCCGGCGTCGATGACCGTCCCCCCGCCGGGTTTCACGAGCACCGGGCTTGCAGCCACGCACGCGGCCGAGGCGACGGCGACGATGCAGGCGCTGCACCGGCGGATGCACCCGCTCGTCGTCGCGACCGACCTGTGGGCGGGAAGCTACTGGGCGATTCAGTTCTCCTACCACGGCAAGTTGGTCGCCGAGGCCGACCTGACGCCCGCCGCGCGCGTGACGCACGTGTGGACCGGACCGCTCGTAGTGGCCCCGTGGGCACGGGGACACTATGCACCGGCGTTCGATCCGATCTGGGTCGTGGGCCTGTTCTCGCTCGCCTTCCTGCTGGTCTTCCTCGACCCCCGGCGGCTGCGGAGCCTCGCTCATCTCGACGCGCTGGCGGTGCTATCGCTGTTGATCTCTTACTGGCTGTTCGACCATCTGCACCTCGAGGCGGCGGTGTGGGCGGTCTATCCGCCGCTGCTCTATCTGCTGGCGCGGATGGCGTGGGTCGGGCTGCGCGGCAGGCGGGCCCGGGAGCGGCTCGCGCCGCTGTTCTCAACCCGGGCACTGGCGGTTGGCCTGATGATCCTGATGGCGGCTCGGATCGTCCTCACGTTTACCTCGCATACCGTGATCGACGTCGGCATCGCGTCGGCGGTGGGCGCCGCGAGGATCGATCACGGCTTGCCGATCTACTGGGCCGGGGCGCTGCACGGCGACACCTACGGTCCGATCGCATACCTCGCATACGTGCCGTTCGAGTGGATTCTCGGCTGGCACGGCGCCGCGAGCAACGTGCAGGCCGCTCGCGTCGCGCCGATCGTTTTCGATCTGATCACGGTCGCCGCGCTTGTTCGGCTCGGCATGCAGCTGCGCGCCGGAGCGCAGGGGCGCCGGCTGGGGCTGGCGCTGGGCTGGGCATGGGCCGCCTGCCCGTTCACGCTGCTCGGGCTGGTGATGCACACCAACGACGGGTTGATCGCGATGCTGACCGTGCTCGCGCTGGTGGCGTATTCGTCGGCCGCAGCCAGTGGCGTCCTGATTGGCCTTGCGGCCGCGGCCAAGTTCTCGCCCGCGGCGCTGCTGCCGCTGTTCGCCGGCCCGCGCGAGCGCGGGCCCAAGGGCATGCTGATCGCGACTGGAGCCTTTGTGATGGTCGTGGTCGTGGCGATCGGGCTGTACTTGCCTGCCGGCGGGCTGAGCGAGTTCTACAACCACACGCTGGGCTTCCAGCTGACGCGTACCGACGTGTTCTCGCCGTGGGCGCTTCACCCGGGGCTTTCGCCGATCAAGGACGTGCTCGAGGCGGGCGCGATCCTGCTGGCGGCGACAGTCGCGTTCGTGCCGAGGCGCCGGTCGATGGTCCAGATCTGTGCGCTCGCGGCCGCGGTCACGATCGCCGTGCAGCTACCGGCGATCCACTGGTTCTATTACTACGTGATCTGGTTCGCGCCGTTCCTGTTCGTCGCGCAGCTGGCTGGTGCCTCGGAGCAACGCGCCGAGGTCGAAGCGCTCGAGCCCACGATCCGAGATGCCCCCGCACCTGAGCCCGCGCTGGTCGTGGCCTAGTCACGGTCGACGCGAGCTGGCCGCGGCTGTGCTGGTTGCGGCCGCCGGCACGTTCTTCGTCGCAGCTCTCGGGCTTCAGGATTGGCGCGCGGGCGACTGGGGCGCGGAGTCCAAGCCCGCGGTCGACGCGCTCCTGCACGGGCACCTGCAGAGCTTCCTGGCTCTCGCACCCGCGTACGGCGGGTCCCTGGTGCTGCGCGCGCCATTCATCCTGATGTCAAAACTCTGGGGCGGCGGCGAGCTCGCCGTGTTCCGTGCCGCCGCGGCTCCGTGCCTGGCGGCGCTTGCGATCCTGGGCGTGTGGTTGTTCGCGCACCTGCGCGCGCTTGGTCGCCCAGCGCTGGTCCGTTGGGCTGCGCTGCTGCTCTGCGTGGCCAATCCGGTATCGATCAGCGCATTGCGGTTCGGCCACGCTGAGGAGCTGCTCGCGTCGGCGCTGGCGATCGGTGCCGTGCTGGCCGCGACGCGCGGGCGATGGGCGTGGGCGGCCGTGCTGCTGGGATTGGCGGTCGCGACCAAGGACTGGGCGCTGCTCGCCGTCGGCCCGGTGGTGCTGGCGCTGCCCGAGCGACGCGTCCAGTCGCTGCTCCTCGCCGGCGCCGTCACGGCGGCCGTGCTCGCCCCGCTCGAGTTCGGCAGTGGCGGCTCGTTCGGCTCTGCCACCGCCGGGGCTGTCAGGGCGCCCGCCGTCTTCTCGCCGTTTCAGGTCTGGTGGTTCCTGGGGCACGTTGAAGGCGCCGGTGGCCATCGCGCTCCGATCGGCTGGGTATCGGCGATCGCGCACCCGCTGATCGTCGCGCTGACCGTGCCGCTCACGCTCCTGTGCATGCTTCGTCGCCGCCGTGTCGCCTGGCGCCCTCCCCAGGAGGCTTTGCTGCTGCTTGTCCTGCTCCTGCTGCTGCGCTGCGCGCTCGATCCGTGGGACAACTCCTACTACCCCGTGTCGTTCGTGCTGGCGCTGGCGGTATGGGAAACACTCAGCTTCGCGCGGCTGCCGGTGCTGGCCATCGCCGGCGTCCTTGCCATCCGCTTAGCTGACGGTCCAACTGCCGGTCGCGCCGTTCCACTTACACCTCGACGCGCTGGCCGCGTGCTTCCTCGCGCTCGCGCTTGGCGGGCTGACGGCAGCGGTCGTCACGCTCTACTTTCCGCGCCGGAGCGGATCGAGACAGCGCTCAGGCGCCCGCCTGGGCATGCCGATAACTTGATCGTGCCGGCAGCCTTCGCAGCGATCGGTGGTCTGATCGTCGGGTCGTTTCTGAACGTGGTCGCCTACCGGCTGCCGCGCGGCGAGTCGCTGCTCTGGCCGGCGTCCCACTGTCCGTCGTGCGGAGTGCCGGTGAAACCAAGGGACAACCTGCCCGTGCTCGGCTGGCTGCTGCTCCACGGCCGCTGCCGGGCGTGCAAGCAGCCAATCTCGGGGCGCTACCCGATCGTCGAGGCGGGGTCTGCGGCGCTGGCCGTCCTCGTCCTGGTGACAAAGCACTCGGCTCACGACATCGTGCTCGGGTTGCTCTTGGTCGCGGTGCTTGTCCCGGTGGCGCTTGATCGACCTCGACAGCCGCATCATCCCCAACAAGATCACGCTGCCCGCCGCGCTCGCGGCGCTGATCGCCGGGGCGGCGACACGACCGTCGGGTCTCCCGGAGCAGCTGATTGCGGGCGCCGCGGCTGGGGGCTTCCTGCTTATTTTCGTGCTCGCGTACCCACGCGGAATGGGGATGGGGGACGTCAAGCTCGCCGCGGTGCTGGGGCTGTTCCTCGGGCGCTCGGTCGGAGTCGCGATCCTGACTCGAGCACGCTCCTTGGGGCTGTGGTGGGCGTTGCGGTGATGGCGCGCGTGGGGGTGGGCGCCGGACGCAAGACCGCGGTGCCGTTCGGCCCGTTCCTCGCGCTCGGAGGGCTGATCGCGCTGTTCGTCGGCCCTGCGATCACACACTGGTATCTGCATTCGGTCCTGTAGCGGCCGCCGGCGGCGCCCGAACAAACCTACGATCTAGGTGGCGCGCCGGCCAACTCGTCGGTTTGCTCGCGCTATGCGCGACTAAACCTGCGATCTAGGTTCGCCTCGGGCCAACTCGTCGGTTTGTTCGAGACACGCGCGAGCGGACCTGCGCCGGAGTCAAGCGTCCGCCGTCGGCTGTCGATACGTGAGCATGGCGACCGTCACCGAACGCGTGGTCGCGCCACCGCTCGCGCAATCGAACGCGCAGCCCGACGCGGCCCCGGCCCTCCGGCTCTCGGTCGTGATCCCGTGCCTCAATGAGGCCAACACGATCGCGCTGTGCGTGCAGCGCGCCTGGGGCATGCTCGAGGCAAGCGGCGTCGCCGGCGAGGTGATCGTCGTCGACAACGGTTCACACGACGGCAGCGCTGGGATTGCACGCGAGGCCGGTGCACGCGTCATCTCAGAAAGACGGCGCGGCTACGGAAGCGCGTACATGGCGGGCTTCGCGGCGGCGCGCGGCGACTACATCCTGATGGCCGACGGGGACCTGACCTATGACTTCGACGACGCGCCCCGTTTCGTCGCCGAGCTAGACGCCGGCGCCGATGTGGTGATCGGGAACCGGATGAACAACATCCATCCGGGCGCGATGCCCTGGCATCACCGCTACATCGGCAACCCCGTCTTGTCGGGCTTCCTCAATCTTCTGTTCCGCACTGGCGTCGATGACGCCCACTGCGGCATGCGGGCCTTTCGCCGCGACGCGCTCGAGCGCCTGGATCTGCGCACCACGGGAATGGAGTTCGCGTCCGAGATGGTGATTCGCGCTGCCAAGGAACGGCTTTCAGTCCGGCAGCTCGAGATCGAGTATTTCCCACGCGTCGGCGCATCGAAGCTGTCGAGCTTCAGGGACGGCTGGCGCCATGTGCGCTTCCTGCTCGTCCACTCGCCCAATCACCTGTTCATCGTCCCTGGCATGGCGATGGCCGCGCTGGGCGCCCTGATCGAGTTCGTGGTGATCGCCCATATCCCCGTCTTCGGCAGGGCCTGGGACATTCACGCGCTGATCGGTGGTGGCCTGCTGGCGATCGTCGGCACGCAGGTCGTGTGTCTCGGGGTCTGCGCCCGCACCTACGCGGCCTATTTCATGAACGAGCGCGATGCTCTGTTCGCGACGGTGCGCGCCCGCTATCGGCTCGAGCACGGCCTGCTGCTCGGGGGAGGGATCGGGTTCATTGGCGCGGGTCTGTGCGGGTCGATCGTGATCGAATGGCTGCGGCGGGGGCTCGGGGCGCTCGGAGAAGACAAGCTGGCGGTGGTGGGGGCGACGCTGGTGATCATCGGCGTCCAGATCTTCTTCACCTCGTTCCTGCTGTCGATCCTGGGTCTGCGCCGGCGCGGCTAGGAGGTGCGGTGACAGTCTCGGTCGTGATCCCGACCAAGAACGGCGGCAGCGAGTTTCAGCGTTGCCTGAGGTCGATCCGCGAGCAGCAGCTTGACGATGAGGTCGAGATCGTCGTTGTCGACTCGGGCTCCGACGATGACACGATCGCGATCGCGCTCGAGCACGGCGCCACCGTGTTCGAGATACCGCCGTCCGAGTTCACCCACGGCCGCGCCCGCAATCGGGGCGTTTCGCGGTCGACCGGCGACGTGCTCGTGTTCCTGAGTCAGGATGCGATTCCGGTTGGCGGTGCATGGCTGGAGCGGCTCACGCGCCCGCTCGCCGAGCGCCCGGAGCTCGCGGGCGTCTACGGCCGCCAGCTCGCGCACCCGGACGCGCGCCCGCCGGAGAAGTTCTTCCTCGACTTCCTCTATGGCCCACGGCCACGCATTCAGCGCGCCTCACACGCGGGCGAGCTGAGCATGGAGACGACGCTGTTCTCGAACGTCAATGCCGCGATCCCGAGGTGGGCCTGTGAGCGGTTCCCGTTCGCCGAGGACATCATCATGAGCGAGGATCAGGATTGGTCGCGGCGGGTGCTGCTGGCCGGTTCTGCGCTGGCATACGAGCCCGAGGCGTGCGTGCGCCATTCGCACGACTACACGCTCGCCGCCGCGTTCCGGCGCTTCTTCGACTCCGGCGTCTCGGCCGAGCGGGCGTACCTCGCCGGCCAGGAGCGCTCGAGGAGCGTCCTGCGGGCCGCGGCGCTGCGCTACGCGCGCGAGGAGGTCAGCTGGCTGGCGCGCGGAGGTCAGCGTCGCTGGATCCCGTATGCGGCCGCGTACGAGAGCGCGAAGCTCGCCGGGCTCGTACTGGGAGCCCACCACCGGCTGCTTCCGGCGACCGTGAAGCGGCAATTCAGCGCGCTCCCGGCGCATTGGGAGATGCGATGACGCAACCAATGGTCTCGGTCATCGTCGTCGCCTACCGGCAAACAGACGCGCTCGCCCGGTGCCTCGAGAGCGCCGGCGCCGCCGTTGCCGACGTTGCAGGCGAATTGATCGTCGTCGACAACGGCTCGCTGTCCGAGCTGGTGCGCGGGCGCTTTCCGGATGCACAGCTCGTGACGCCGGGCTTCAACTCCGGCTTCGCAGGCGGTGTCGCGCGCGGGCTCGCGGCGGCACGGGGGCGGTGGGTTGCGCTGATCAACGATGACGCCACGATCGAGCCGGATGCGCTGGCCCTGATGCTGGCGGCCGGCGAGCGCTCAGAATCGATCGGCGCCGTGGCTACGCAGGTGCGGTTCAGCGACGCCCGCGACCGTGTCAACTCCGCCGGCATCCACGTCGACCGTCTGGGGGTCGCGACCGAGCGGTTGGCCGGAGCGCCGGTCGCCGCGGCGAGCGAGCCCGGCGAGGTATTCGGCGCCAGCGCTTGCTGCGGGCTTTACCGGCGCGCGATGCTCGACGAGATAGGCGGGTTCGACGAGCGCTTCTTCGCCTATCTCGAGGATGTCGATGTCGCCTGGCGCGCGCGGGCGGCGGGTTGGTCGTGCGTCTATGAGCCGCGCGCGATCGCCTATCACCAAGGCTCGGCCAGCTCGCGCCACGGCTCGGCGAAGAAGTACTTCCTCGTCGGACGCAACCGCGTCTGGCTGCTCGCGCGCAACGCCACGACGCTCCAGCTGCTGAGCGCGTGGCCGGCGATCGCTCGTCTACGACTGCGCGTATATCGCCTATGCCGCGGCGACGGATCGCACACTCGCGCCGCTCAGGGGCCGGATGGAAGGGATGCGGACGTGGCGGCGCGTACGCCTCGAGCAGCACGAGCGCCGGCGGGCGGTCCGGCTCGGTCGCCAGAGCTTCAGGGCGTCGCTGCGCCAGCACCGTGCCTATCGCGAGCTCGCCTAGCGAGCGCCTGCTCGACGGCTTCGGCCATCCGCGCGGCCGGCGCGGGGTAGCGATAGGGCTCTAGCCCGCGGGGGCTGTAGTCGCTCTCAAGCTCACCGCTGATCGCACGCCGGAGGACGTCGGTGATCGCCTCGTCGTCGTGTGGCGAAACCGCCACGCCGCTGCCCGTCTCGGAGACGATCCGGGCCGCCTCGTTGCCCGCGGCGAGCGCGACGATCGGCCGGCCCGAGGCCAGGTACTCGTAAAGCTTTCCGGTCGCCTCGCAGGTGGCGTCCGATGTCAGCAGCACGAGCGCCCGCGCAGCGCGCTGCAGTGCGAGCGCCTGAGCACGGGGCAGGTATCCGAGGTGGCGCACGGCGTCTCCCAGACCGACCTCGGCGAGTAGGCCGATCTCGTCGAACTCGGAGCGGCCGGCGACCAGCAGCTGGAGGTCCGGATGCTGGTCGCGCAGCCGGCCCAGCGCGGTCAGCAGGGGACGGGGATCGCGACCGCGGGGACCGAGCAGCGGGCCGGTGTGAACGAGCGTGGGCCGGCTTGGGTCGTATTCGGGGGGGAGCGAGCCGTCGGTGTCGGCTTCGGGATCGAACCCGTTGGGTACGTGGAGCGCTCGTGCCCCGAAGCGCTCCCGCAGGTCATCCGCGATCGGGGCCGTGGCGGCCGTTAGGACGTCGGCGCTCGTCGCTACGCGACGCTCGATCCGGTGGTCGGCTGACCGCTGAACCCCGAGCGGGAACGGCTCGCGCAGCGGCTGGAAGCACCACCCGTCCCGAAAGTCGGCCACCCACGCCGGTCTGCGCCGGCCGAGTGCGAGCGCCAGCATGTGGGTCGACTCGGCCGGGCTCGAGGTGATCAGGCAATCGAACGGCCGCTCGGCTAATTGACGGCGGATGGCGCGCAGGGCATAGGGGTTCCAGCTCACCAGCCAGGGGTCGGGCACGATCACCTTCCAGAGCGCCGTCGGCATCACCGCCGACGCCGTCGCATCCGTCGACGGCGCCGCCGAGCTGCGGTCGGAGCGCAGCAGCAGTCGGCGGAGCGCGGGGCTCGAGTTGAGGCTCGCGGTCCGCAGCACGCCGTCTGTCTCGCCGTGCGCATGACCAGCTGGGGCCGCCGTGACCACGGTCACCTCGTGCCCCAGCCGGCGCAGGTATTTGACCATCGCCGCCCATCGGTTGGCGCCCGATCCGGGCTGCGGCGGGTAGTAGTAGGTGACGGCCAGCAGCCGGGCGGGCTTCACCGGGGCAACTCTAGTGCCGATACATACGACGCCCGATGTGTGGGATCGCTGGCATTGTCAGGAGCGAAGCCGTTGATGTCCCTGCTTTGGGGAGGATGGCCGACGCCATGGCGCGCAGAGGCCCCGACGGCGAGGGCACCTGGCACGACGACGGTGTGGGGCTCGCCTTCAGGCGCCTGGCGATCATCGATCTCGACGAGCGCTCGAACCAGCCGCTGCACCTCGGCGACCTGCACCTGGTCTTCAACGGCGAGATCTACAACTACATCGAGCTGCGCGCCGAGCTGAAGCGGCTTGGCCACCGATTTGTGACCGAAGGCGACGGGGAGGTGTTGCTCCACGCGTGGGCGCAGTGGGGCGAAGGGGCGCTTGAGCGTCTGAACGGCATGTTCGCGTTCGCCGTTTGGGATGCCGGCAGGCATCGCCTCACGCTGGCCGTCGACCGATTCGCGGAGAAGCCGTTGTATTTCGCGGACGGTCCCGGACGGCTCCTATTCGCGTCGAGCGTGTGGGCCCTGCGGGCCGCGGACCCGTCACTCGGCACCCCCGACGAGCTGGCCACCGACAGGTTCCTCGCGCTCGGCAAGACGCCTCAGCTCCCGGCGACCTTCTATGCCGACGTCAAACGGCTGCCGCCGGCTCACATGGCCGCCTGGACGGCGGCGACAGGACTAACGATGCGGCGCTGGTGGGAGCCGCGGCCGGTGGACGTACCGCGCGATGCGAACACGGCCGCGGAGCAGCTGGCTTCGCTGCTTGACGACTCGGTTGCGCTGCGGCTGCGCAGTGACGTGCCGGTCGGGACCTCGTTGAGCGGCGGCATCGACTCCTCATCGATCCTCGACATGACCGCACGGCTCTCGCCCGCCCATGACCGCCACGCCTTCACCGCGACCTTCCCCGGATTCGCCCGCGACGAGTGGGCCTACGCCGAGGAGGTAGCCCGATCGGCCGGCGTCACCGAGCACCACGCGGTCGAGCCGACGATGGAAGAGCTGTTCGACGACCTTCCCGCGCTCGTCGCCGATCAGGAGGAGCCTTTTGGCAGCACGAGCATCTATGCGCAGTGGCGTGTCATGCGCCGAGCCCGCGAGAGCGGGGTGGTTGTGCTCCTCGACGGGCAGGGCGCCGATGAGCTGTTCGGCGGCTACGGCGGAATTGACGGCTGGGTGCTGCGCAGCCAGGGCATGCGCGCGGCCGTGGGCGGACTGCTGCGCGACCGGCGCACGGCGGAGTCGCTCGCGGTCGCCTACGCCAACGGACGCGCGCCAGCTGCGCTGGCCCGCCGCTATCGGCTGAGGGCGGCCTCGCCGTACGTCGAGGAAACCGTCGCGCGGGTGTCGGCCGATTACGCCGCCGAGGCCCACGTCGACTGGAGCCGGGGCAGCTCTCCGCTTCGCCGCGAGCTGCTCACCCAGGCCTTCAGCACGAGCCTGCCGCATTTGTGCCGCTTCGCCGACAAGGACAGCATGGCCTTCTCGATCGAGGTCCGGCTGCCGTTCCTCGATCCGCGTGTGGCCGAGTTCGCGCTATCGCTGCCGCCCGAGTTCCTGTGGCGCGACGGCACCACCAAGTGGCTGCTACGTCGCGCGATGCGCGGCCGCGTACCCGACCTCGTGCTCGACCGGCGCGACAAGGTCGGTTACGAGACGCCGCAGGAGCGCTGGTTCGGCTCAAGCGAGGGACGCGAGCGCGTGGCCGAGATCCTGCTCGACGCCGGCTCTCGAGGGCCCCATGTGCGAGCAGAGGTCGCCCGCGACCTGGAGGCCGGGGCATGGCGGGACACCCCTGGGATCTGGCGCGCGGTGAACCTGGAGCTGTGGCTCGCGGCGTTGCGGGCCGCGCCGAGCGAGGTGCTCGTGTGATGAGCCGCGTGCTCGTGATCTCCTACAGCGACCTCGCACGTGACCCGCGTGTCGATCGCCAGATCTCGTTCCTGGCCGACGAGCACGAGGTGGTAGCCGCGGGACTGGGACCGCCGGCCGCCGATATCGAGTTCGTCGACCTCAGCCCCCACCACCGCCGTGGAATCCGCGAGGTCGCCCGCAAGGCGCACTCGCTCGAGGCGATCGTGCGCTCGCGAGCCCTGCGGCTGATCGGACGCCATCAGCGAAGTCATTGGCGCGACCCGCTCAACCGACTGGCCGCTCAGCGACTCGCCGGGACGAGCGCCGACGTCGTGATCGCGAACGACCTGTCGGCGCTCCCGCTGGCGATTCGAGTCGCGGGCGACGCGCCGTGTGATCTTCGACGCGCACGAGCTCTCGACCGAGGAGCACGCACAGATCCGCTGGTGGCGGATGTTCGTGGCGCCTCACCACGATGCGCTGCTGCGCGAATGCCTGCCGCGGGTCGCGGGCATGACGACGGTGTCGGCGGGAATCGCGGCCGCGTACGGCGAGCGCTACGGCGTGACCCCGATCGGTGCTCACAAACGCCCCGCCGCAAAGCGCGCTCGAGCCCAGTCCGGTCGATCGTCCGATCCGTCTCATCCACCACGGGATCGCCGCCGCCGAACGACAGCTCGAGCTGATGATCGAGGCGATGGACCTGCTCGACGACCGGTTCACGCTCGACCTGATGCTGGTCCCCTCACAGCCGCGGTACATGGCCCGCCTTGATCGTCTCATCGCCGCTCGGCCGCGAATTCGGCTGCTCGAACCCGTGCCGCAGCGCTCGATCGTCGAGTGCTGCAATGCGTACGACGCCGGGGTCTTCGTGCTCCCGCCGCGCAACGGCAATCAGCTTCACGTGCTGCCGAACAAGCTGTTCGAGTTCATCCAGGCGCGGCTGGCGGTCGTCGTCGGGCCCTCGCCGGAGATGGCTCGAATCGTGCGTGAGCACGACTGCGGAGTCGTTGCAGACGATTTCACCGCGCCCTCGCTGGCGAGAGCGCTGAGCGGGCTCACTCCCGAGCGCCTAATGGCCTACAAGCTGGGCGCGGCGGCGGCGGCCGAGCTCCTCAACGCTGAGCGTAACCGCGGGGTTCTCCTCGAGCTCGTCGCGCAAGCGCTCGGATCGAGTACGGCCGCATTAGCGCTGGCTCGATAACCGCGACGACGACGATCGAGCTCACGACGGATATCGCGATCCGGGCCAGGGTTGGCGCCAGCCCCAAGGCATCGCCCCGGCCGGTCACGAGCACCGTGCGCGTGATCGCCACGACAGCTCCCGCGAGCGCCGCTCCGGCAGCCACCCGGGTCCAGGTGTGCGGAACGCTGTACAGGCGCTGGCTGATGAACATCAGGGCCACGAACATGACGGCCGAGGACAGAAGCGTCGCCAAGCCGGCGCCGCGGATGCCAAGCGATGGCACGAGTGCAAATGCCAAGCCGAGATTGAGCGCGCCCGCGAGCACATTGACGGCGGCAAAGCCCCGCGTCCGTCCGGTGATCAGTGGGCCCGGAGCGAACACCCACAGACCGCCGAGGAACGCGGCACCGAGCAGCAGGGGCACGACCCGGGCCGCGCCGAAGTAGGCCTGTGCCGCCAGCAACTTGATCAGCGGCTCGGCCAGCAGGGAGAGCACGACGAACACCACGCAGCCCGCGGCCCAGAACATCCGAAAAGCGCGCGCCAGCTCTCGCGGCGTGTCGGGCTCGCTGTGGCGGGCGACCACCTGCGGCTGGACCGAGCCCTGGACCCCCAGCAGGAGCAGAGACACCACCACAGCGATCCGAAAGCCCACGCCGTAGAGGCCCACCGCCGCCAGCGACTTCTCGTGCTGTAGCGCCAGCCTGTCGGCATAGCCATTGAGCAGCACGCCCACGCTCGATGGCACGAGGGGGATCGAGTAGATCAGCATCGCCCTTGCCTTGGCCTTGTCGAACCGCAGCGTGTAAATGCCGCGCGAGAGCGCCAGGGCCGTCAGAAGTCCGGCCGCCGCGCCGGTGAGCTGCCCGCCGACAACGCCGAGCGCGCCGCCATGCATCGCGAACACGTAGACGGCGGTCGATGCCGCCGTAAAGACCGCCACGACCCCGCTCACCGCAGCGAACGCCAGCGGCCGCAGCTGCCAGCGCAGCTGGTCCTGCACCAGATACAGCGCTCCCGAGACCCAGATGCCGCCAATCGCCGTGCGGGTGATCCAGGTGTCGACGTGTGCCCCCAGGAGAGCGTGAGTTATCGGGGAGGCCAACGCGAGCCCCACGACCGCGAAGAGCGTGTAGCAGCCTACGCTCCAGATCAGCGCCGTTGACGCATACGCCGATCGCTCCTCGCGCTCTGCGGTGAGCCCCACCATCCGGCCGAGCCCCTGACTGATCTCGAGCGCGACCGTCAGCAGCACCAGCGTGCTCAGCAGCGCCACGATGTCGATGACCCCGTATTCCCGCGGATTTAGCGTGTGCGCGAGGAAGGGGAACAGGAGGAACGCGATCCCCTGGCTGACCACCCCGGACAGCGCGTAGATCGCGCTGTCCCGAAAGAGCCGCCGGATCACAGCGGCAAGCGTAGATCAGCCCGAGGCGGCCGCATTGCTCAACCTTTTTCCCGCTGTTGCCGATCACAAGTGCAGCCATGGGTGGCCGTTCCGGGAAATCACTGATTGGCCTCGACATCGAGCCAGGCTACGTCGCGGCGGTGCAGACCGCCGGCTCGCCCTCGATCGAGCGCGCAGCTGTTGCGCAGCTTCCCCCTGCCGTTGTCACCGATGGCGACGTCGTCGACATCGAGAGCCTGGCGCAGGTGCTGCGCGACATGTTCGCCGAGCACAAGTTCGGAAAGCGCGTTCGCATCGGCGTAGCGAACCAGCGCATCGTGGTGCGCTCGATGGACCTGCCGCCGCTGACCGACGCCAAGGAGATCGCTTCCGCCGTCCGGTTCCAGGCGGCCGAGCACATTCCGATGCCGCTGGAGCAGGCGGTGCTCGAGCACCAGTCACTCGGGATCGTCGAGACCGACGATGGTCCCCGCACGCGCGTCGTTGTCGTTGCCGCGCGACGCGACATGATCGAAAAGCTTCTTGCTGCGACCCGCCAGGCTGGGCTGAAGCCCGCAGGCATCGACCTCTCAGCGTTCGCGATGATTCGCGCGCTGCACCGCACCGGTGTCAGCGGCGCGACGCTGTACGTGAGCGCAGGCGGCGTCACCAACCTGGCCGTCGCCGTCGGCACCACCTGCATGTTCACACGCGTGGTGCCGCACGGGACCGAGTCGATGGCCGGCGCGCTCGCCGAGCGCCGCGGGCTCACGCTCGAGCACGCGCGTGGATGGCTCAAGCACGTTGGCCTGCGCGACGCGCTCGAGGAGATCGACGGCGAGCAGGAGATCGCCAGCGAGGCGCGCAGCGTCCTCAGCGAGGGCCTGACCCGGATCGCCGACGACGTTCGTAACTCGCTCGAGTTCTACCGGATGCAGGAGGGAGCGGCCGCAATCGAGCACGCTTTCCTGACCGGGCCGGCCGCGGCGATCCCAGGCTTCAGCGAATCGCTTGGCGAGGCGCTCTCGCTGCCAATTGAGCTCGGCGTGGTCGGCGAGAGCCGTCCGGGTGGCTTTGGCGGCATCGATGCCGGGCAGCTCGTAGTTGCCGCCGGCCTGACCTTCGACGAGGTGGCGGCGTGAAGGCCGTCAACCTGATCCCCAAGGAGTCCCGCCGCGGCCGCGGTCCTTCGGGCGGGCTCGGCTTTAGCCCGTCTTACGGCGTCCTCGGCGTGCTCGTGATCGCGCTCGCGTTCATGGTCGTCTACGTCCTGGCCGCCAACTCGATCTCCGACCACAAGGCCAAGCTCGCCAGCGTGCAATCGCAGCTGACGGCCGAGCAGGCCGTGGCAGACCGTCTGACCAAGTACGTCCAGTTTGAGCAGCTCGCCCAGACCCGCCTTCAGACAGTGCGAGGCATTGCCGCCGCGCGCTTCGACTGGTACCAGGCGCTGTCGGATCTCTCAAAGGTCGTTCCCGCCAACACATCGCTTCAGAGCCTGACCGGCACGGTCGCGCCCGGTGCCAGCGTGCCGGGGACCGCGGGTGGCGGCAGCGCAGCGTCGCTGCGCGGTGCCGAGCAAGTGCCCGCGTTCGAGCTGACCGGCTGCACCGCGAGCCAGGACGACGTGGCCCGCCTGCTGTCACGGCTGCGCCTGATCAACGGCGTCACACGCGTCACGCTCGGTAACTCCCAGAAGGTCTCTTCGAGCGGGGGGTCCACGGCCGGCAGCGGCGGGTGTGGCGCGAACGCGCCCACGTTCGACCTGGTCGTCTTCTTCTCGCCGCTTCCGAATGCCGGGCCGACCGGCGTGACCTCGGTGTCGAGCACCCCGGTGAGCACCACCGGCGGGGCGCCGGCACCCGCCACCACCGCGAGCACGACAGGAACGGTCAGATGACCGCGCGCGATCGAATGATCATCGCGGTCGTGTGCGCCCTGGCGGCGACGATCGGAACCTGGCTGCTCGTGATTCAGCCGAAGCGCAACGAGGCATCCAAGCTCGGCCAGCAAGTGACCACGGCTGAGACGCAGCTTGCGAGCACACGGGCGAGCGTCGCTCCAGGACCTTGCGGCGCGGAGTGCGTTCCCGACCAGCTACACCGCGCTCGCCCGGCTCGGCGAGGCCGTGCCGACGGATGACAACGTTCCGTCGCTGATCTACCAGCTCCAGGGCGCCGCGAGCGGAGCGGGAGTCGACTTCCGCGCGCTTCAGCTGCAAGCCAACTCCTCCACGGCGGCCGTCGCAACGCCCAGCAGCGCGACAAAGCCGAGCACCGGCGCGCCCGGCTCGGCCGCCGCCGCCAGCTCGCTCGCGGGCGCATTGCCGCCTGGCGCGACGGTTGGAACCGCCGGCTTCCCCGAGGAGCAGTTCACGCTCAGCTTCCAAGGCAACTTCTTCCACCTCTCCAACTTCTTCAAGCGGCTCGAGGCTTTCGTAGTCGCCACCAACAAGAGCGTGTCGATCAGCGGTCGGCTCATGACTCTCAACGCCTTCAGCCTCGGCCCGGCGCCGACACAGGGCTTCCCGCAGATCACGGCGTCGATCGCCGCCACCACCTATCTCGTGCCGAGCTCGCAGGGCCTGTTCAACGGGGCCTCGCCGATCGGCCCGAGTAGCTCATCGAGCCAGACCGTTTCTGGATCGTCGAGCACCACACCCCCAACCGCAGCAATCACGCCATGAGCTTCATCAATCGGATCATCGGAGACCTTCGTGACAAGCGAGCCCTCGCCTTGGCGGCGGCCGGGCTTCTTGCCGCGCTGATCGCGGTTCCCGTCCTGCTGTCCAAGGGCTCAAGCAGCCCCGCCGTGATCGCGCAGACGCCTGCGATCGGTCAGACGGCGCCCTCGGGCCTGCCCGTTGTGAACGCCGTATCGAGCCCCGCCGGCGGTGCGCTCGCGGGCCCCTCACACGACCCGTTCGCACAGCCCAAGGGGACCAGCACGACCACGTCGAGCGGAACCACACCCAGCTCGGGCTCGAGCGGTACGACGGGCACGGGCACGACGCCGTCGAGCGGCACCTCGGCGGCCGGTACCGGCACATCCACGGGCGGCGCGCCGAGCACGACGCCCACGGCGACGATTCCGACCGGAACGCCCACACCGGCGCCGACCGGCCTGACTTCGACCCAGTCCTACGAGGTCAAGCTCGCGATCACCAACTCCGCGGGCGGACTTGACACGATCGATCCGCTCGAGCGCCTGAGCGTGCTGCCGAGCAAGCAGCAGCCGCTGCTGGTCGAGCTCGGCGTGCTCAAGGGCGGCGACCGCGTGTTGTTCGCGCTCGAGCCCGGAGCCGAGGTGAGCGGCGGAACGTGCATCCCCGGCCCGATCGACTGCGAGATCGTCTCGCTGGCGCAGGACCAGACCGTCACGCTCTCAGAACAGACCGCAGAGCGGCACACAGACCGTCGCGCTCTTCGCGGTCACCGGCATCACCGCCGCCGATCACTCCTCGGTCGCGGCCGCCAACGAGGCTCGCAACGCCTCCTCGGCCGCCGGACAGCGTCTGCTCGAACGAATCCACTTCAGGCGCGCTCTCATTGTTCCGATACGAGTCGAGCCTGGGCGCGATTGTCGATGAACGCAACCTGGGAGTCAGCTAATGCGTCGCCTTGTATTGATCGCCTTGACACTCGCGGCCTCGATGGTTGCGGCCGGTAGCGCGCAGGCGGTCGTCGTCAACGACGGCGGCCAGTACGGGGTGGCGCTCGTGCCGAGCTCGCGCGAGGGCACGAGCACGACCGCGAGCTATCTCGCGACCGCGGGCATCTCTTCAGTGAACTCTTCCGGGCCGTGCGCGGATCCCGCCGCGGGTCTCGAGCCAGACGTGTTGACGATGGGCTCTTGGCCGCTCAACGAGACGCTTGCGCCAGTGTGCTGGCACTACGGCGCTGTCTTGCACCGCAACGAGACGTTCACGCTCGCCTGGGAGGGCCACGCGCCGAACACCTATTGGTCCGGGACTAAGAACTTCGTCGAGCAATACCTTCGCGACGTCGCGACCGCGAGCGGCTCTCTCAGCTCGCCCTACTCCGACACGACCCAATACTGGGACGGCCCGAGCGTCCAGGACCGCGCCGCCAATGCCTCGGTCTTCGGCGGCGGCTGCGATGACAACGGCACCGCCCAGTGCAAGTTCTCCACGGGCTCCGGTTCGGGGCCGGGTACGCCGTTGCCCGCCATCAGCAGCTGTCCGGTATCGGGCACCTACGAATTCGGACAGGGGCCGGGAGGCGGTTGGGTGACCGCGTCAAACAATCTCTGCATTACCGACGCGGACGTTCGCGGCGAGCTCTCGCGAATGATCGCGACCGATGGGCTCGTTGCACACACCCAGTCCGGCTACACGCCGCTCGTCGTCGTGCTGACACCTCCGGGCGTAAACGTGTGCATCGATTCGAGCGGCACCCTCTGCTCTGCGAACAGCACGGCAGCCAAGGCCCAATTCTGCTCCTATCACGGCTTCGACAGCCAGGACGGGGTCGCATATGTCGTGCAGCCGTGGACACCGTTCACGGGCTGCGATGACCCGATCGATAGGCGCGCTGCCCCCGAATCCGACGCCAGACCAGGCCTCCACGGGGGCCGGCGCGCGGCTCGTCGGCCAGCTCAGCCAGGCCGAGATCGCGGCGATCGTCAACCCGAGCCTTAGCGGCTGGTACGGACAGGACGGGCTCGAGATCAACGATGAGAACAGCTGCCAGCCGCTGCCGCAGGGCCTCGACCAGGTCACGATCGGTCAGCGGGGACCCTACTACGTCCAACGCGAGTTCAACAACACCGCGGTCATCGACAGCGACCCGAACACGTACAACGGCTGCTTGCCCAACGACGTCCTGACGCCGAGGTTTGTCGTGCCGGGCGCCGTCGAGCCCGGGGACGTAGTCGCATTTCGACGGCTCCTCGAGCGCGACGTCGCTGCTGATCCCGAACGCGAACTACAGCTGGAACTTCGGGGACGGCGCCGCGGGGACAGGACCAAGCGTGGCGCACAGCTACTCGAAGGCCGGCACCTACAACGTGACGCTGACGATCACCGACCGGGGCGGCAATAGCTCGACGCTTTACCAGACGATCGAGGTGCTCGGCTCGAACGGCCAGCCCGGCCCGCCCTCCAATACCGGCAATGGTCGCCTCCAGGTGCGCCTGCAGCTGCTCCCGCAGGGGCTGCGCTCGGCGCTCGAGAAGGGCGTCAACGTCCGTGTGACCGCGAACGAGCGCGCCGAGGGGATCGCCTATGTGTCGGTGCCCAAGGCGCTCGCGAAGCGGGCCGGGCTCAAGACCGGCCGCAGCCCGCTGGTCGTGGTTGGCGTCGGCACGATCGCCAACGTCAGGTCCGGCAGCGTCACGCTTCACCTGCGGCTCTCGCGGCAGGTCATCGCCAAGCTCGCGCGTCTGCATCACGTGACGCTCACGATCCGGTTGGCGCTGGTCGATGCCAACGGCAACCACGTGGCGATCGACGCCGCGGGGCGGTACTGAGCCGGCCGAAACAAACGTCGATTTAGGGCCGCCCGCGGTATTGCGCGCCGGTTAAGCGGCCGAAGGGGTTACTGGACGGATGGCTGAAGGCGACGATTGATGAGGACCCTGAGCACAAACGAGGCTGGATTCACGCTGATCGAGGTCCTGGTCGCGGCGCTGCTCGTCGCGCTCGTCTCCGGCTCGCTCTCCGTCGCCCTCATCGGGGCGTTCGACTCCGCCGCCAACGAGCGTCATAAGACGCAGATGGGCCTGCTCGCCGAGCAGGATCAGCAGCGTATGAGGGGTCTGTCCGCCCTACAGCTCAATGGCCTCAACCAGACCCGGACCGTGACGCTCGACGGCGTCCTCTACCACGTCACGTCGACCGGCACGTTCCTGAGCACCTCCGGGGGCTCGAGCTGTGGCACGTCCGGCAACGGCGCCGCCGCCTACTTCCAGACCGTCTCGAGCGTCAACTTCGTCGGGAACAAGCTCCCAGCGGTGGTGGCTGAGAGCGTCGTCACGCCGCCGGCCGGGGGAGTCCTGCTCGCTCAGGCCATCGATCAGACGGGGGCGGGCCTGTCTGGCGTCGGCGTCGTCGCCAACGGGCCGTCGTATGCGGCCGGGACGACCGACTCGACGGGCTGCACCGAGCTCGCCGCGCTCGGAGCGGGCTCCTACACCGTGACCTTCACGGACAACGGCTATGTCGACCCGAACGGGAATCCGTCGCCGCTGTCCGAAAGCGCGTCTGTGACGGCCACGGGCACCTCCAGGCCGAGTCCCAACCCGGTGATGATGGGCCTGGCCGGGACGGTCAACGCCCAATTCTCCGCACCCGCCCACGCCCTCAATCGGGTGCAAACACCGTGACGGCAAACGCCCTCTCCTGGTTCGGAAACGGCAGCTCGACCACGATGTCCGGCTACCAGACGAACACGCCGTCCTCGACGCCCGCGACGCTCATCCCCTCCAGCGGAACGATCGCGCTGTTCCCGTTCATGTTCACCGGCCCCAGCTATGTCGGGAACTACCAGGTGTGGGCTGGGCCCTGCCAGCAGATGCAGCCCCCGTCGGCAACAGACAAGTTCAACGTCGCCCCCGGCTCGAACCAAACCCTGACGGTGAAGGAGCCGACGCTCGATGTCGTCGTTAAGAACACCGGGACCCGGGTCGCCCCCTCCCACGTCAAGCTCAGCTTCGCCAGCACCAGCGGGCCCGCGTGCAGTTCAAGCTGGTATGCCCCGATCGCAACAGACGCCGCGACGAACGCGAACGGGTCGCTCGCCTCGCCCGGACAGCCATTCGCCACGACCGCGACGTCGGGAGGTACCGCGAGCGCGTCCGGCTACACGGGCACGTACTCGGTGTGCGCCGATGCGCCGATCTTAGGGACGACGCGTGAAGCCACGGTCACGGGCGTCACCAACACGACATTCTCCGGTTCGCTCACGCCGGTGACGATCAACATCACGCGCTCCTCGACGGCGGGCTCATGCTGAGCGCTGCCGACATCGCGCGGAGGCCCTCACTCAGCGACTCGGCCGGTTTCACGCTTGTCGAGCTGATCGTCGCGATGGCAGCGAGCACGGTCGTGATGATCGCCGTGGTCACGATCATGGTGACGGCCATGAGCGAGGCGTCGCGCGTGTTCACGAAGGTCGATGCCACCTCCCGCGCCCGGACGCAGCTGGCCCAGCTCGAGTACGAGCTCCAATCGGCTTGCGTGACCAACGGAGTGACCCCGATCCAGGCGGGAAGCACGCCGACCACGCTGATCTTCCTCTCGGCGTACGGCAACGCGACGCAGCCCACTCCGACCGAGCACGTTGTCAGCTGGTCCTCGACGACGAAAGCGCTCACGGACACGACGTACGCGGTGAACGGGGGGACGGCACCCAACTGGACGTTCTCGTCGACCCCCACAGCCACCACGACATTGCTGACCAATGTCTCGCAGAGCGGCTCCACCGCGATGTTTCAGTACTTCGCTTATCAGCAGGCGCCGAACGGGAGCGGCGGGTACTACAGCGACGGCGCCGGCAATCCGTATCTGATGCTGCTCGACGGGACGAGCTACGTACCGGGCACCACCGTGATCCCCGCTGCGAGCCCGCTGACCGACACGCCTCGGGCCTCTCGACCGCCGACGCCCAGTCGGCCGCCGAGGCGCTGATCACGATCAACGTCGGGGCCGTCGGGCGCCGCAACGAGGACACCGCGAACACCTCGGTCACGGACACGGCCCTCACCGTTACGGACTCGATCGTGCTGCGGCTAACCCCGCCCCCAAACAACTCGAACGGCGCCACGAGCGTGAACCCATGCAGCTGATCAAGAGCATCCTCATCAAAGCTCGCCGGCGGCTCTCGGCGCAGGAGGGCTTCGCGGTCCTATGGGCGATCACCGCGCTGCTGCTCACGACGCTGACCGCGGCGGCCATCTCGCAGCTCGTGCTCGGCGACGTTCCCGCCGACCAGCACACGCTCGACGGACAGCGAGCCTACGACGCCGCTGTCGCGGGAGCCAATGCCTACCTGTACCAGCTCAACCAGAACCCCGCCTACTGGTCGACCTGCTCGAACGACGTGCAAGCGACTCCGATCGCAGTGCCGGGATCTACGACCGCGGAGACGTACTCGTTCACCTACGTGCCCGCCAACGGCAACACGTCGTGCACCGGCAGCCCGCCGACTCCGTCGCTGATCGACAACGCCACCGGGTCGCTGCGGATGGAGTTCACCGGCTATTCGGGCAACTCCGCCGTGCCGGGCAACCAGGTTACCCGCACGATCGTCGCGAGCTATCGCAAGGCGAGCCCGTTCGACTTCCTCTGGTACTCGGTCTACGAGGCGCTCGATCAGAGCCTCAGCGGCTACAGCGGGTGCGGGGTCTTTCTGCGCAACGGGCGCTGGTCGGGCTGCAACATCAACTGGGTCTCGGGCGACACGGTCAACGGCCCCATGTACACGGAGGACCAATACCTGATCATCGGAAACGACTCGCCGACGTTCGGACGCAACGCAAACGACAAGATCGAGAGCGCCGCGCCGGGCACGAGCGCCGCGGACATCTGCGAGGACAACCAGGGCTACTCGATCGTCAACGACAACTGCGGCGGCGCGCAGATCAAGGGCACAGCTGTCCCGAATGCGCCCACGATCTCGCCGCCGGCGAGCAACTCGAACCTGCTGACGGACGCGACCAGCTTCGGGAAGGTCTACACAGGCACGACGACGATCACGCTCAGCGGCACGACGGCCACGATCATGAACTGCCCGTCGACGTGCACGACCTACACAGGGGTCGATCTGACCAAGTACCCCATCATCTACGTGCAGAACGGCTCGAGCTGCACTCCATACGCGTACACGCCCGTACGACGTCACGTACAACACGACCGGCTGCGTCGGCGACGTCTACATCTCGGGCAACTACACGACGCCGCTGACGATCGGAGCCGCCAACAACATCATCGTGGCCGGCAACGTCACCACGAGCTCGAGCGGTGGAAGCACGCTGACCGGCAATGCCACGCTGGCTCTGATCGCCAACTCCTTCATCCGGGTGCAGCACGGCGTTACCTACCCGGACTCAGGGAACGGCCAATACTGCGACGGCAACAGCGTCAACCTCTCCAGCCAGACGTTCCCGAACATCACGATCGACGCCGCGATGCTCGCCGTCCAGCATTCCTTCATCGTCGACAACTTCAGCTGCGGCAGTTCGCTGGGGAACCTGACCGTCAACGGCGTGATCGCACAGTATTTCCGCGGCGCGGTCGGCACGACAGGCGGCACCGGCTACATCAAGCAGTACACGTATGACGACAGGCTCAAGGTGCTGACCCCGCCGTACCTGTTCGACATCTCCACAGCCGACTGGCTGCTCTCGCGCCAGACACTCTGCAGCGGCAGCAGCGGCACGGCCGCCTGTTGACCGTAACCTTCGGGGCGCAATGCCCCTCCGCCTCACCACGGCCGGCGAGTCGCACGGCCCGCTGCTGACCTGCATCCTCGAGGGGATGCCGGCCGGGCTCGTGCTGGACCGGGACGCTCTGAACAGCGACCTCGCCCGACGCCAGCTCGGCTACGGCCGCGGCGGGCGGATGAAGATCGAACGCGACCGCGCAGAGCTCACCGGAGGCGTTCGACACGGGCGGACGCTCGGCGGGCCGATCGCGCTACAGGTCGTAAACCGCGACTTCGCCAACTGGGAGGAGCGCATGAACCCGTGGCCGGTCGACGCCGAGGTCCCCGAGGTGCACCTGCCGCGCCCGGGTCACGCCGACCTGGTCGGAACGCAGAAGTACGGCCTCACCGACGTGCGCGACGTCCTCGAGCGCGCCAGCGCGCGCGAGACCGCGGCTCGCGTTGCGGGCGGCGCCGTGTGCAAGGAGTTCCTGCGCGCACTCGGCGTCGAGGTGCACAGCCACGTGATCCAGATCGCGGGCGTGACCGCCCCGCGGCGAAGCGACCTCGAGCCCGAGGACTTCGACCAGGTCGACTCCTCGCCGGTCCGCTGCCTAGATGCCGAGGCATCCCGGCAAATGGTCGCCGAGATCGACCGGCTGCGGAAGGCCAACGAGTCGCTCGGCGGCGTGTTCGAGGTGATCGCGTTCGGGCTGGTTCCGGGGCTCGGCTCACACGTCTCGTGGGAGGAGCGGCTAGACGGCCGCCTCGGCCAGGCGATCCTGTCGATTCAGGCGCTCAAGGCGGCGGCGATCGGCGACGGGATCGAGGTCGCCGGCCTGCCGGGCTCGCAAGCACACGACGAGATCTTCTACGACTCCGAGCGCGGCTACCACCGCGAGACCAACCGCGCCGGCGGCCTGGAGGGGGGCATGACGACCGGCGCGCCACTGGTGGTGCGCGGCTTCATGAAGCCGCTCCCGACCCTGACCAAGCCGCTGCGCAGCGTCGACATCTCAACGCACGAGCCGGCCGAGGCGCTGCGCGAGCGGACCGACTCGTGCACTGTCCCAGCGGCCGCGGTGGTGGGGGAGGCGATGGTCGCCTTCGTGCTCGCCGACGCCTATCGCGCCAAGTTCGGCGGGGACCACATCGACGACGTCAGAGCGGCGCTGAGCGCGTACCGGGAGCGCATCGAGTGGCAGCACAGCTTGCGCTGATCGGCTTCATGGGGTCGGGCAAGACGACCGCCGCCCGCGCGGTCGCGCCCGGTGCCGTCGATGCCGACGAGGAGATCGAGCGGCGGGTCGGCAAGCCGATCGCGCGCATCTTCGCCGAGCAAGGCGAGGCCGCATTCCGGAAGGCTGAAGAGGATGTGGTGACCGACCTGCTGGCGCGCGAGGATGTCGTCTCGCTCGGCGGCGGAGCGATCGGGTCGGAGCGGATCAGGAACGCGCTTGCCAAGCGGACGGTCGTGTGGATGGACGTCGATGCCGATGTGGCCTGGGCTCGAGTACGCGGGAGCGGGCGGCCGCTGGCGCAGGACCGTGACGCGTTTGCGAGGCTCCACGCCGAACGCGAGCCCGTCTACGCGCGGCTCGCCGACGTGATCGTTCCAGCCGAGCGCTCAGCGGATATGAAGGCGGTGCTCGCCGCGCTCGCGGACGTTCCGCCGAACACCAAGCTGCTGTGGGCCGACGCGGGCGACTACCCGGCCTACATCGGCCCGGGGCTGCTGAAGGCGGGCTTCTGGCCTGCGATCGTCGAAGGCCGCCGCTTTGTGGTCACCGATGGCAACGCGGGTCGGCTGTACGCGATCGAGCCGGCGGCCGGACGCGTCGCGATCATGCCCGGCGAGCAGTCCAAGACGATCGCCCATGCTGAGATCGTGTGGACCGAGCTCGTCCGCGCCGGTATGACGCGCGCCGACGTGCTGGTGGCGCTCGGGGGCGGAGTGGTCGGCGACCTGGCGGGCTTCTGCGCCGCCACCTACCAGCGTGGTGTGCGATACGTGCAGGTGCCGACGACGCTCGTCGCTCAGGTCGATTCGGCGTTCGGCGGCAAGACCGGCGTCGATCTGCCGGAGGCCAAGAACTACGTCGGCTCCTACCACCAGCCGAGCGCGGTGATCGCCGACACCGACGCGCTTCAGACGCTTCCGAAGGAGGAGCTCGCTGCGGGCTACGCCGAGGTCGTGAAGACCGCGCTGATCGCCGGCGGCGAGCTCTGGGATCGCGTCCGCGCCGGTGCGGACGTGACCGATCCAGGGGCGATCCTCGCCTGCGCGCGAACCAAGCTGCGAATCGTCGCCCGCGACGAGCGCGACGGAGGCGGACGTCAGGTGCTGAATCTCGGCCACACGGTCGCGCACGCCATCGAGGCCGTCACGGGCTACGCGCGCTACCGCCACGGCGAGGCGGTCGCGCTCGGCCTGCTGGCGGCGCTGAGGCTCTCCGGCCAGGATGACCTGCGCGAGGAGGTGCACGAGCTGCTCGAGGCGCAGGGACTGCCCACGCAGCTGGACGGCGCCGACCCGCAGGCGATCGCCGTGGCCACGCGCACCGACAAGAAGCGGCTCGGCGAGGGGCCGGTGCCATTCGTGCTGCTCGACCGGCCCGGCGCGCCGCGAACCGGATGCGCCGTTTCACCCGACGAGCTGCTGGCCGCCGTGCGAGAGTTGGCGGCGACATGACTGCCCAGACCCGCAACCGCATCGAGGTGATGCACGGCGTCAACCTCGATCAGCTCGTCCGGCGCAATCCCGAGCACTACGGCGGGCTGTCGCTGTCAGAGCTCGAGCGCCGCATCTCCGACGACGCCGGCGAGCTCGGGCTGGCGACACGCTTCTTTCAGACCAACCACGAGGGCGACTTCGTCGAGCACCTGCACCGCCTCGAGGGTATGGCGGACGGTCTCGTGCTCAACCCGGGCTCCTGGACGCACTACTCCTACGCGATCCGCGATGCGCTCGAGATGGTTGGGTTGCCGGCGGTCGAGGTCCATCTCTCCAACGTCGATGAGCGCGAAGACTGGCGGCGGCACTCGGTAATCGCCGAGCTATGCGTCGGCCGTGTGCAGGGCAAGGGCGCTGACGGATACCGCGAGGCGCTCGAGCAGCTAAAACACGAGCTCGCATGACCGCGCGCGCAGAGCGACTGACCGAGCGTCTGCCCGAAGCCGGGATCGACGTGATGATCGTCAGCCATCTCCCGAATGTGCGTTATCTGACCGGCTACAGCGGCTCGAACGGGCTCGCGCTTGTGGGCCCGCAGACGCGGACATTCCTCACAGACTTCCGCTACCTGGAACAGGCGGCCGAGGAGGTCGACAGCTCGTTTGAGCGCGTGACGGTCTCGGCCCCGCGGGACCTGCTCGACCTGGTGTCCGATTCCTTGCCGGCCGGGGAGCTGCGCGCCGGGTTCGAGGCCGATCACATGTCGGTCCACCAGTACGAGCATCTACGCGAGCTGCTTCCGGGACGCGTCGAGCTGACCGGCACCAGTGGGCTGATCGAGGCGATGCGCGCCGTCAAGGAGCCGCACGAGATCGAGCGCATCAAGGCGGCCACCGCGCTCGCCGACGCTGCCTTCGAGCAGCTTCTGCGCCAGGGGATCGTCGGGCGCACCGAGCGCGACGTGGCGATTGCGCTCGAGGCGGATATGCGCGCTCGAGGGGCGGACCGCGCGAGCTTCGAGTCGATCGTCGCCACGGGTCCGCACGGAGCGCTTCCCCATGCCCAGCCGCGCGATGTGGAGATCAAGTCCGGCGAGATGGTCGTGATCGATTGGGGCGCCGAGCTGGACGGCTATTGCTCGGATTGCACCCGGACGGTTGCCACCGGCGACCCGGGCGCCGACGCGACCAAGGTCTACGAGCTCGTGCTCGAGGCCCAGCTTGCGGGGGTGCAGGCGGTGGGCGCCGGTCAAAACGGCAAGGAGGTCGACCAGGTCGCACGCGACGTGATCGAGGCCGGCGGCTACGCCGAGCAGTTCGGTCACGGGCTCGGCCACGGCGTCGGGATGGAGGTCCACGAGGCGCCGCGGCTCTCACAGCGCTCCGAAAACGACATCCTCAAGGCTGGGCAGGTCGTGACCGTCGAGCCGGGTATCTACCTCCCGGGAAAGTTCGGAGTCCGGATCGAGGACCTGGTCGTGGTCGCCGAGGGTGGCTGCGAGATCCTGACCTCGGTGCCGAAGCGGCTGACCGTGGTCGACTAGTGTCCCGAGTCGCAAATCCGCCGCCATTCGAGTCGCCCCCGGCGGCGGCTCGCTTCGTCCTCGGAGGCTCGCGCAGCGCTGCTGCGCCACGCCTCCTGCGTCCTCGCGATCCATCCGCCGGTGGCGCCTCTCGGTGCCGCCGGACTTACGACTCGCGACACTAGAGCGGCTTCTACACTCGGCCGCCGTGTCAATCAGCACCAATCAGTTCCGCAACGGCAATCACATCGAGGTCGACGGCACCGTCTTCAAGATCCTCGAGTTCCAGCACGTCAAGCCCGGAAAGGGCGGAGCGTTCGTGCGCACGCGGCTGCGCCGCGCCTCCGACGGCGCCGTTATAGACCGCACCTTCCGCGCCGGCGAGAAGTTCAGGGCGGTGCGCACCGAGAGCAGGCGGATGCAGTTCCTGTACCGCGACGGGTCCGAGGCCCATTTCATGGACTCCGAGACCTACGAGCAGATGACCCTTCCAGAGCAGGCCGTCTCGGAGGCGCTCCAGTTCCTGAAGGAATCCGAAGAGGTGGACGTGCTCTACATGGATGATCGGCCCGCCGACCTCCAGCTCCCGAGCGCGATCGAGCTCGCGGTTTCGGAGACCGATCCGGGCGTGCGCGGTGACACCGCTTCAGGCGGCGGCACAAAGCCCGCGGTGCTCGAGACCGGCGCGCGCCTCCAGGTGCCGTTGTTCATCAACGTCGGGGACGTGGTTCGCGTCGACACGCGCTCGGGCGAATACGTGTCTCGTGCTTAGGACAGAGCAGCGCCGCGCCGCGATCTGGGCCCTCTATCAATCCGATCTGCTCGATCGTCCGCTTGCAGAGACGTTCCCGCGCGACACGCACGCGTTCACGCGCGAGCTGGCCGAGCTCGTACGACGTCGCCAGGACGAGCTCGACGAGCTGATCTCCGTACACGCCGCGGGCTGGTCGCTCGAGCGGATCGCTCCGCTCGAGCGCTCGATCCTGCGCGTGGGGCTGGCGGAGCTGATGCACCCGGACGAGCTGCCGGGCGAGCGCCCGATCCCTCCCGAGGGCGCGATCGACGAGGCGGTCGAGACCGCCAAGCAATTTTGCGGCGCCGATGCGCCCGGGTTCGTGAACGGGATCCTCGGGACAGTGCTGCGAGAGCGGGGCGGGTCGGCGGCGGCCTGACCTGCGTTCATCTGAGCAGCGGTTGCAGCGACGGCGTGCAGGGGCACGCAGCCCCGCCGAGCCTCGGCAGGCCGAACAGATCCTCGATCGTCTGAAGCACCGAGTAGTGATCGACCGGTGTGCTCAGGCGCGCGTAGCGGCGGGCGCCGGCGCCCGCGACCACCGTGACGACGCGGCCGCCGGAAGCCAGCCGGCAGCAGCCGTTATCGCTCGAGCCCTCGTCCCAGGTAAGGAACAAGAGCCCGTTCGGTCCGAGTGACCTGAGCAGGGGCGGAACGAGGGTCGAGAGGAACCTGTCGCCGGTGGCGAGGTCGCAGTCGTGCATGTCGTGGCACAGGTTCGGCGTGATCCACACGAAGGCGGGAAGGCTGTGATTGCGCTCGTCGCCACCAAGACGGGTGAGCGGCACCACGCTGTGACACGCCAGTCCCCGGTAGTACATGAACGGATCGTGCTTCTTGGCGTAGTTGCCGGCACCGGCGCCGGTGAAGCAAGGGTGGGGGAGGTCCTCCATGTAGGCCCGCCAGCCGATGTGCCTCTGATCGAGTTGACCCGCGAGCCCCGCCCCCGGGACGCTGCAGGCGGTGCAGTCATCGCTGATCCCGAATGTCGAGCCGCCCGTCAGCGCGAGGTAATTGGGCAGCGACGGATGGGTGATCGCGTACGCGCGAGTCGCGAGCCCGTAACTGCTCGCAAGCCGGTTGATGTACGGCGCGTCATGCGAGCCGATCACGTCGCCGTACTCGTGGTTCTCCATCAGGATCACCGCGATGTGCGCCGGCCGGCCGCCGGCCGCGTGCGCGGGCGCAGATGGGCGGGTCTGAATCGGGAGCTCCATCGTCGCCGAGCCGCATCCGGTCAGCACGAGCACCGTGAGGACCCCGAGGCGTCTCACCTCTACGATGCTACGCGTGACGCTCGTCTTGTTGACCGGGGCCACGCGCGGCATCGGTCGCGCGGCGGCGATCGAGCTGGCCCGGCGTGGAGCCGAGGTGGCGATTGTCGGCCGTGACCCCGAGCGGGTCCGTGCCGTTGCCGGCGAGGCGGCCGCCGCCGGCGGAGGTGCGCCGGTGCATGAGCACGTCGCCGACCTCACGCTGATGTCTTCCGTGCGGGCGCTGGCCGACGAGGTGCGCTCGCGCTACGAGAGGATCGACGTGCTGGCCAACAACGCCGGCGCCCTGTTCGCGTCTCGGAAGCTGACCTCGGAAGGGTTCGAGCGGACGTTCGCGCTCAACCACCTCGCACCGTTCCTGCTGACCGATCTGTTGCGCGACCGCCTGGATGGCGCCCGCGTCGTGACCACCGCCTCCGACGCCCATGAACAGGGCCGGCTCGACCTCGATGACCTCCAGTCCGAGAAGTCCTACGCGGCGATGCGCGTCTACGGAACCTCGAAGCTCTGCAACATCCTCTTTACGCGCGAGCTGGCAAGGCGCGCGCCCGAACTGCACGCCAACTGCTTTCACCCCGGCGTCGTGCGCACCGGCTTCGGCAAGAACGAAAACGGGATCTGGAAGGTGCTGACGACGCTGACCGGGCCGTTCCTGCGCTCACCCGAGCGCGGCGCGCGCTCGCTCGTGTGGCTCGCGCTGTCTGACGATGCCGCCGGGCTGACCGGCGAGTACGTCGTCGATGAGAAGGTCGCCCCGCCGAGCGCGCCAGGCTCAGGACGACGAGTTCGCGCGCGCGCTGTGGGAGCGCAGCGCGGCGTTGGTGGGCGTGGCCGTCTGAGTCGGGCCTGCTACTTATTGAGAGATGGCTGAGGACGGGCGCTGATGCGGCAAGGACGACTGGCCGGGCGGTATCCAGCCGCCGCGGCGATGGTGATTTTCGCGCTGATCCCATATCTGGCGCTGTCGGCGGCGCTTCAGCCGCTGACCCCGATAATCGCCCACCGGCTCCACATGAGCTTGCAGACGCTGAGCCTCGGCTCGGGCATGGCGAACGCCGGCTACGCGGTCGGGACCGTGCTCGCCGTGCAGTTCGCCCAGCATCTGCCCCAGCGCCGGATGATGGTTCTCTACGCCGCGCTGCTCGTGATCGGCTCGGTCATGACCGCGGCGGCGCAGGATCCCTGGATGTTCATCGCCGGCCGAATCCTGCAGGGGAGCTGCACGAGTCTCTTGCTGATCGCCGCGGTGCCGCCGCTGGCGCTCGGCTTCGGGCTCGAGAGATTCCGGGCGACCGCCGTGATCATGAGCCTCTGCATCTTCGGCGCGGTGGCGCTCGGCCCGACGGTCGGCGGCATTCAGGCGAACGCCAATGGGTGGCGGCCCCTGTTCTGGGTCGTCGCGGCGATCTCCTTCTCGGCGTTCGTCCTGTCGCTTTTGACCTTCGAGGACTCACCCCCCGCCGACCGCAGCGCCCCACGCGGCCCGACGACGATTGTCCTGGCGGCCGCCGGCTGTGCGGCCGCGTTCTACGGAGCCTCGGAGTTGCTCACCCACCGATTCCTTGAGGCCATGACCGCCGGGCCGCTGATCGGCGGTCTGCTGCTGATCGTGGTCCTCGTCATCTACCAGTATCGGTCCAAGCGTGCGCTGCTGAGGGTCCGAAGCATCCTCACGAGCACGATCCCGGTGGCCGCGATCAGCCTCGCGCTGTTCGCCGCTGCCGCATCGGTGTCGGCCACGGCGCTGACGGCGGCCACGCTGACGCATCGCTACGGACCACTCCACCTGGGGTTGCTCTACCTCCCGGAGCTGGGCGGTGCGGTGCTGACCGCGTTCGCGCTCGGCATGGTCATGAAGCGCCGCCAGATGCACTACCTGCCGCTGGTGGGGATGGCGTTCCTCGCCGCCGGAATCGCGGTGTTCCGAATCCAGCTCCCGCCGTCGCAGACGCTCACGCTGATCGCCTCGGGGCTGACCGGTATTGGCCTCGGCGCGAGTGTCGCGCCAGCCCTGTTCGTGGCTGGCTTCTCTATGGAGGCGGCCAACCTTCAGCGGGTGTTCGCGATCGTCGAGCTGTTCCGTGCCGTGGCGGCGTTCATGATCGCTCCGGTGTTCGCGCACTTCGCGGCGACCGTCGGCGGAAGCTCGATCGCCGGCACGGGGATAGCGCTGTGGATCGGCTTCGGGCTCGCGCTCGGTGGAGGGCTGATCGCGGTCGTGCTCTACGCGCTCGGCGGGGCCCGCCCACAAGAGCCGAATCTCGAGCGGTTCATGGATGGCGAGGGACCAGCCTGGTACTCGCCGCCGCTGCTGGCAAACGTCCGCCAGCGCCTCACGGGCCGCACGCTCGCCGAAGACCCGGCCAGACCATGACCGACGGCGCCGGCCTGGTCATCTTCGCCTACGACGGTTCTGCGTTGGCCCGGCTTGCGATCGAGGAGGCCGCCAGGCAGCTTGGGACGCGGCGCGACGCGCTAGTGGTCACCGTGTGGCAACCGTTCGACGTCGGCTTCGCGCCTGTTGGCGGGCTGGAGCTCGATGCCAAGCAGATCGCGGATGTGAAGCGAGCCGCCGAGCAGACCGCGGCTGACGGCGCGTCGCTCGCAGAGCGGGCGGGGTTCCGGGCGCGAAGCTGCGCGGTCGAAGCGGCACCCACCTGGGAGGGCATCGTGAAGGTCGGCGAGGAGCACGACTGCAGCCTGATCGTGCTCGGCTCCCACGGCCGCACGGGCCTGGCCAGCGTGCTGCTCGGCAGCGTGGCCGAGGCGGTCGCCGCGCACTCACCGCGCTCGGTGCTGATCGTGCACGGGCGCAACGGCGCTGACCGTTAGCGGCGGCACCTCACCGCTGCGCGGCCTCCAGTCGCGTCTTGATCTGGGCCGCGAGTGGGCGGTCGACCCGGTCGCACGCGACGATGGCCCTCGGGATGACGAGCAGGGCCCCTTGGTCGGCGTCAAAGTCGACGTCATCCGCCTGATCGGCCTCGAGCTGAACGATCACGCATTGCTCGAGCTCGGCTTCCTTGACGAGCATGTACCGGTAGAGCCCTTCGCGCTTTGGAAACACGCTGACGCCGTGCCGTGGGCTCCCGTCCACTTCTCCGGTGCCGCGACACACCGGGCACTGCGCCTCCCAGCGCACCGCACCACCGCATACCGGGCAGGCGTCAGAGGGCCCGGCGAGCTCGCAGGACCAGCACTCGTGTGGCACTCGCCGGGACCCGTCGCACTTGTCGCATGGAGCTCCGTCGTCAGAGCTACCCCAGGGCTCGGTCCATTGGCCGGCCTCGGTCAGCAGCCGCTGTGGATCTTCCGAGGGCGGATTCATTCTGAAGCAGCGCATTTCGGACCCCCGCGCGGTGCTACGGCTGGAGAAGCACCTTGATCGCGCCGTCCTGCTTCTTCTGGAAGATCTCGTAGGCATGCGGCGCCTGGTCGAGCGGAACCTTGTGGGAGGCGAGGTCATCCACGGCCAGCGGATCACCGTCCATCAGCAGCGGCAGAATTTCGTCAATCCAGCGCTTCACGTTGGCCTGTCCCATGCGGAGCTGGATCTGTTTGTCGAACAGCTCCATCATCGGCATCGGGTCGAGCGCCCCGCCGTAGACGCCGCTCAGCGAGATCGTGCCGCCACGGCGGACGGCGTCGATCGCGGTGTGAAGCACGCTCAGGCGATCGATCCCGCCTTTCTCGATGCCGGTCGCAGCCGCCTTGTCGGGGAGCAGGGCCGCGAGCGTGTGAGCAAGCTTTCCGATTGGCGCTCCGTGAGCCTCCATCCCCACCGCATCGATGACCGCGTCGGGTCCCCGCCCTTCGGTCAGCTCGCGAAGCGTCTCTGCGACGTCCTTATGCTCGCGAACGTCGAGCGTCTGCACGCCGTGGCGGCTGGCCAGCTCGAGCCGCTCGTCCACGAGATCGATCCCGAAGACCTGTGCGGCGCCACGGTGCAGCGCGATCCGGCAGCTCATCTGCCCGATCGGGCCGAGCCCGAACACAGCCACGGTCCCGTCTCCCGGGATCGAGGCGTACTCGACAGCCTGCCAGGCGGTCGGCAGCACGTCGGAGAGATAGACGAAGCGCTCGTCGGGAGGCCCATCCGGGACCTTGATCGGCCCGAACTGCGCCTGTGGGACACGCAGCAGCTCTGCCTGCCCGCCGGGCACCTGGCCGTACAGCTTCGTGTAGCCGAACAGCGATGCACCCTTGCCGTATTCGCGCACCTGTGTCGTTTCGCATTGGGAGTACAGGCCGAGGTCGCACATGTAGCAGTGCCCGCAGGAGATGTTGAAGGGGATCACCACTCGATCTCCTGGCTTGATGTTGGTGACCTCCTCGCCCGTCGCCTCGACGATCCCCATTGGTTCGTGGCCGAGGATGTCGCCCTCGTCCATGAACGGCGCCATCACCTCGTACAGGTGCAGATCGGACCCGCAGATTCCGCTCGAAGTGACCCGCACGATCGCGTCGGTCGGCTGCTCGATCGTGGGATCTGGAACCTGCTCGACGCGGACATCGCGCCGTCCGTGAAATGTGACTGCCTTCATTTGGGGACCTCCGTCCGGTTGACCACCGGCTACCCGCTATGCCACGAGCGCAGCGATGTCAGGGTTTGTTGGCTCCCAAACCGGGCAGTACGAGTGCGATGCCTCCTTCCGACAGGCAGCAGACGGTGGATTCGCCGACTGAGGCGGAGTCTCGCGTGACCGTCGAGCCCGCTGCCTCGCCGCCGCAGCGCGACGCGTCGCCTAGGACGCGCACCGGTGTGGCGTTCAACAGCCTCGTGGCGGGCGCGGTCGTGCTGATCCTGCTGCTGGTGTTCATCCTCGAGAACACCAAGAGCGTCAGCGTGAGCTATTTCGGCGCGACCGGCCACATCTCGCTCGGCGTGGCCCTGCTGTTAGCGGCCGTCGGCGGCGCGCTGCTCGTGGGGCTGACCGGCGCGGCCCGGGTTGTTCAGCTGCGTCATCGCATCAGGCATCCGCGGAGCTGAGCCTCATCACTCGCTGAACCTGGCAGAGTACGTCGTGCGCCGTGTACGACCCACCTCTGTTCCGCGAACGATCCCGCACCGCGCAGGCCATCGGGGGTGCCGTGGTCCCGGCGGTGATCGGGGCACTTGCCGGTGTGCTAGCGGGCGCCTCGGTGCCGGCCTACTGGGGCGTCGGGGCGCTGGCCGGCGTGGGAGGGTTTCTCGGAGGGTTCGAGCACCGGGACGGCTGGGATGCCGCCGACCGGGGCTTCGTCGGCGGCGCGATCTACGGCAGCGCCCTGCTGATCGCCCGCGTGGTGATCGGCAACCACTCCAAGGTCTCGCTGGGAACCCTCCCGGTCCTGCTCGCGCTCGTGACCGCGATCATCGGCATGCTGCTGTCTGCCGCCGGCGGCTGCATCGCTCGCATCAGGCGCGAGCATGCCGCCGCCGCACGAAGGGATCTGGATCCCTCCGTGCGGCGAGGCGGCTCAGAACTCGCCGAGCCCTAACTGACTAGCAGGGGGCCTTTTTCGAGATCGTCTCGGTCTGCGACGCCCCGCCCGAAATGGGCGCCCAGTTGATGATGACCGAGTAGGGGCGCTTGCCGTTCAGGCAGGCGACCGAGGCCTGCGAGAGCACCTTCTTGCCATGCACCTGCGTGCTCTGCGACTTGAAGGCCAGGGTCTCCGACTGGAGCGAGCCGACCAGTCCCCCGACCGGGTAGTTGATCGTACTCGGGACCTTGACCACGGAGACGAAGTACTTCCCCTGCTGGGAGTACGTGCCGGGATACGGCGGCGTTCCGCCCGTCGTCAGCGCGCCGTTCAGGCACATGTGCGTGGGGGTGGTGACGAAGAAGTACGTCAACTTGCCCTGGCCGCTGTTCCACACGTCTAGCACCGGATCGCACGACGTCCCGGGATCGGTGGCGTTGCCCGAGGGTCCCAGCAGCGCCTGGATCGAACCGGTCGCCACGAGCGCCTTCTTCGGGCACACGGTGTCCCCGGCGCCGTGGGCGTTGGCAATCTGGGTCGCGCTGCAGGTCGGGAAGTTCTTCTCGTTCACAGTCATGCCGTAGATCTTGATCGTGAACTCGTTTGAGATCGCGGGCCGCTGGCCCCCCGGCCCAGGGGACCCCGTGATGTTCAAATTCCAGCTGATCGGGTTGGGGTTCTGCTTCGAACCGGCCTTCTTGGAATTGAACGTGATCGTGGCCTGATCCGGGCTGTTTGTCGCCGCGTAAGCGGCCGCGGCGCCGCCGAGCACGGCGAGCGCCAAAGTGACTACCAGTATCCGTCGCAAATGACTCCTCCTTCAGTGGGGTCAGTGGTTGATCGTCTATGGAGCAGGCTCATGGCAGGGCCTGCAGGTGGGGGAAGGCCTGGTCCTGGCCGGTCGTTTGAAGGCCGAGCGGGCTTTGGGCGGCGCACGGCGGGCCGGCCGGATTGGACGTGTAGTAGTACTGCTGCACGAGCTGCGCGACCGTTAACACCGTGCCGGTGACCGAAGTATTGGTCTGCGAGAGCGACGGGCCGATCGTTGGCAGCGGATTGTTCGTGCACAGATAGGAGCCGAACACGGGAACGCCCCCGAACAGTCGGTACCCGCCGGGGTCGAGGTAGGGATTCGCACGGTTCGTAGAGGGCTTTGACTGGTAGGGGGCCAGGAGCTCCGGGTTGATCGGGCTTGAGAGTCGCAGAACGTGGCTGCTCCCGCCCTGCCCGGACCCCTCCTGACCCTGGGTGGTCGCGGTGCTGTTGGCGAAGAAGCCGGCGATCTCGCGCCTGTAGCTGTCGATGTAGTCGAGCACCGGTACGACGCCGCCGAGGTACGGCTTCAGCCGTGCGAGGAATGGCACGGTCTCGTTGAGGAACTGCACGAGCGCTGGGAAGCCGGCCTTCGAGGCACGCGTCAGGGGAGCGACGTCCACCAGCAGTGTGCGCAGCTCGGGCGCGAACACGGCCAGCGACTGGAGCGCCGGCGACAGCTGCACCGCCGCGGGGATGAGCTCGTCGATCAGCGGCTTCGTGGTCTGAGCGAAGCGGGTCACGCGGTCGATCGTCGAACGCGTCTGGGTCAGAAAGGCGGGGAAGGCCTGGATCGTCGCGGCGAGGTCGGCGTTGCGCGCGGCGGTGGCCGCGAACAGCGCGTTGTTGTTGGCGACGAATGCCTGAAGCGCCGCGGGTGAGCGGCTGAGAGCCGAGAACACCTGACCGCCGTCGTTGAGCAGGGCGCTGGTCGCCGCCCCCTCGCGGCGCAGGACCGCGAGCACGGACTCGACGTTCGTGGCGAACGGGTATAGGTCGGCGAACGCGGCATTGAACTGCGCCCCGCGGTTGGTGAGCGCGATGCCCGACTGCTGCATCCAGGTCTCGAACGCCAATCGGGTCGTGGGATCGAACGTCGAGAAGATCTGGTCGAGCTGCACCGTCGGGGCGATCTGGGCGGGAGGCAGAGTTCCGCCGTCGGGCAGCATGGGACCGTTGGAGTTCCCGGGGGAGAGCTCGAGGTAGGTCTCGCCCAGCAGCGTCTTTGTGCGCAGGATCGCCCGCGTGTCAGCTGGCCGCGGAGCGTACTTGTGGTCGATCTCGATCACGGCCCGCTTGAGGCCGGTGCGGCGGTCGAGCCCCTCGCGGACCACGTGGCCGACGACGACGCCGGAGATCTCCACCTGCGACTGCGCGGCCAGTGCCCAGGCCTGATCGAACTCGGCGACGAACCGGTAGCCCTGGGGGGCAAGTGGGACCGAGCCACCGAACGAGGTCCACAGGAAGATCAGCAGCCCGATGCACGAGGCCGTAAAGAGGAACATCTTCAGCATCGCCGATACGTGGGGTCTCTGCGTGATCATTAGCTACCTGCGCACGAGTATTGGGTCGTGCCCGGGATCGGGGTGGCGTTCGGCAGCGACGAGAGTGGCGGCGCGTTCAGCAGGTCGAGGATCACGCCGAGCGGCTGATTGTTCGGCTGCAGCTGGCCTTCGAAGAAGTTGAGCTCGGCGCAGGTGCCGGTGAAGATCCCCTGGATCACCGGACCGTTGGCGTCCTGGGCCGAGGCCAGGCTGTCCACGATGTGCGAGAGCCACGAGCCCCAGAACAGGTAGCTCTGCTGGCCTCGTGGCTGGTAGGCGAGCTCGTTGAAGAGGGTGTTCAGCACCCCGACCGCCCGCGCGAGGGAAGGGATCGCGTGTGACAGCTTGACCCCGGCGGGAGCGAGCACGCGCGCGAGGGGCTGGACCGCGACCGAGAACGGTCGCAGCTCGTTGGCGATCACGGGCGTGGTGTCACGGAACAGCGGCCGCGAGGCCTCGAGCGCCGGGGCCAGGTTGCGGGCGAACGGGAGCAGCCGCTGGAGCGTGACCGCGCTCGCGCTCGAGAACGCCTGAACCTTGCCGAGCGTCTGGGTTGTCTGCCGAAGCGTCCCCGGGAACAGAGTCAGGGTCTGCTGAAGCTGCGTGTCCTGGGAGGCGATCGCGGAGAAGTTCTCATCGGAGGAGCTGATCAACGAGGCCAGCTGCTGGTCGACCCCGCCGAGCGCGTTGGCGACCAGGTTGAAGTTGTGGATCGCGCGGGAAAGATCGAGCTGCCGGGTGGCGAGCAGGCTCGTGAACGAGCGCGTGTCCCGGTCGAGGGGCTCGAAGCGCTTGAGGGTCCCGCGCAGGTCGGCGACCGCGGCAGGGCTCGGCGCCGGCCCAGAGGCGCCGGGATCATGCAGCGCGCCGGCGCCGCCCGCCAGCAGCAGCAGCAGGTAGTTGCGCGTATCGGCGTCAAGCGAGGAGAGGATCTGCGACACGTCGATGGTCGGGCTCGGTGTTGGCTGGCGCCGAGCGTGCCACCGTTGGGCACCACCCCCGCTGCTTTTGTGCCCGGATCGAGCTCGAGGTACATGTCCTTGAGCGGGGTCCGGGGGCGCAGGAGCACGGTCGCGTCGCGGTAGATCGGCGCGTACTGCTTGTAGATGTTCATCGTCACGACCGGGACGCCGTCGTGCAGCGAGATGCCGCCGATCTGGCCGACCTGTACGCCGGCGATCGCCACTTCCTGGCCCTGTCCGCTGGTGATGCCCGCGGCGTTGGCGAAGTCGGCCTTGACGGTGTAGTAGCTCTGCCCGAACACGAACGACGGCTGCTGCTCGAGGATGTAGCCGGCGACGAAGATGGCGGCGAGGAAGATGGCGGCGATCGCGATGAAGTCGACGCGATGGGCTGCGATCGCTCGTTTCATGGCCCGGCTCCGGTGCCGGCGGCGTTGAGGTCCGGGGCGGACTGGGTCAGGCAGGAGACGTTGCGCCGCAGCGGCGGCGCGGCGCCGGGATAAGCCGGACGGGTGCCGAGCGACGGGAGCACGGCGTTGCCGAACAGCGGACCGCCGGAGCCGAGCGACCCCGTGGCGACCCGGTCAGACCCACCGGCGGTCGAGGCCCGGACGTAGCGCCCGCTGCCGTCGAAGTTCCCGACCGCGCCGGCGAGGCCGACGGCGGATTGGAACAGCTCCTGGTAGACGTCGAGCCCGGTGGTCAGCGGCGGGTCCTGTATCTGCTCGTTGCCCGTCGGGATAACGGTGTTGGTCAGGCAGTCGGCGAGCGCCTGAGAGCCGTGAAGCAGCGTCTTGGATGCCTTCAGCGAGCCGGCGGTTCCCTGGACGGCGGGCGTCAGGTGGGAGAGCAGTCCCCCGAGCTCCCGAGGCGAGAAGAGCAGCGTCGACTGCGCCAGCCATGGCAGCCCGGCGGTGATCGTCGGAGCAAGCTGCTCGACGCCGGGAAGCAGCGCCCGCGCGAATGCCCGGGTGGGCGCGAACGACGCCTGGAGAGGGCCGAGCGCGTTATCGGTCGCGCGCAGCGTCCGCGGCAGTTCCGCGACCGTCTGGCTGAGGTCTTGCTGGCGGCTTGCCAGCGCCGCCATCGTCGTGTTGAACGAGCCGACCAGGTGGGCCAGGTGGGCCTGCGCCGAGGCGAGTGCGCTGAAGACGTGGTCGGTTCCGATGACGACGCCGGAAAGGTCATGGGGCTGCTGGCCGAGCAGCCCTTCGTTGACGATCGTCGAGGCCTTGAACGCATCGGCGGCGTAGTTGAGTGACTGGTTCAGGGACTGGCCGGCGGTCAGCCCGCGCTGGGTCGGGTCCTGCGTGGCGTCCTGGGCCGCGGTCGGGGCCTGGTTGAACGCGGATCCGAGGCCCTGCAGCAGCGTCTGCAGGTTCTGGCGCGCGTTCGCGTGAAGGGCGGACAGGACCCGGTCCAGTTGGACCGGCCCCGAGGTGTTCGTCGCTGGGAGGGTGTCGCCCGAGCGGAGGTCGTGTGCATACGGTGTCCCGGGCTGCAGATCGACGTACCAGCTTCCCTCGAGGAACAGCCGCGGCCGGACGTTGATCGTCGCGTCGGAGTGGATCGGGAGCCCATCACTCGCGATATTCATCGTGATCACCGAGACCGTCGAGCCGGGGAGACGGTTGACGGAGCTCACAGTTCCGACGTCGACGCCGGCGATCCGCACCGGGGAGCCGATGTGCACCTGGTTCTCGTTGGTGAACGCGGCCTTGAGCACGAACGGCGACGCCGTGAACGGGACCTTTCCGCCGAACGCCAGGTAGCAGGCGAGGGCGATCACCACCGCACCGACCACGCCTGCGACCAGGTTCGAGACGCGGGGCTTGTGGCGCCTCATGTGCGCCCCCGCGTGGTCGTCTGGGTGCTCAGACCGAGCTTCCCGGGGGGGTTGCCGACCAGCGCCTGGCCGGCCGAGAAGGGCTCATTCCCTGCGGCGCACTCTGCGGGCTCGCCGGGCGAGTCGGTGTTCGGGTAGGGGTTCGCGTGAATCGGCCCGGAGGCGCCCTGGACCGGGCCCGTGTAAGGCTGGCTGGACGGTCCGGACTCGCGTCCGGGCAGATCGTCGATCGCGACCTGCACGAAGCGCAGCAGGCCGCCCTGGCTGACGTGGTCGGATACCAGGCTCGAGGTGTTGCGCAGGAACAGCGTCACGTAGTTGCACGAGGTCTGGACCGGGGTCAGGAACGCAAGCGGCGCGCGCAGGCTGGCGAGCGTCAGCGCGAAGCGGGCGAGGCCGGCCAGCACCGTCGGGTTCTGCCCGTAGTGCGCGACCCCCGCGGAGAGCGTCACCGTGCGTCGGTCGAGCGCTGCGGTGCCAGGCAGGTTGCGGATCCCGGCGGCGAACGCCTCGACAAGTACCGGCGCGCTCTGGGTCAGGGTTGCGGTCCCGGGCCGGAAATCGTGAAACAGGGTCGCCGTGTCGTTCAAAAACGGGTCGATCACCGGGCCGCCTTGGATAGTCGCCTCGAAGAACGGAGGCGTCCGCGAGATCGTGTCCTGGAACGACGGGACTGCCACGCTGGCCAGCGCACGGAAGGTGGTGTCGAGGTTCCCGAACAGGGTGGCCTGCGTCTGCGCGACCGGGGCCAGAGCCGCCGAGTACGACTCGAGGCCGTGAAAGAATCCGGCCAGGTCGGTGTGCGAGGAGGAAAGGTTCCGCATCACCGGGCCGAGGTCGTCGAACAGCGGCACGAACGCGCCGATCGCGTCGTTGAGGTCGCTTCCCCGCCCGGCGAGCGCCTGGCCAAAGCCGATCGTCGCGTGTTGGACGCCGACACGCGTCGGGGGCGTAAACATCGACAAGACCTGGTCAAAGTCGACCTCGCTGCCAAACTGGCTCATCGGCACGGTTGCGCCGTTCGGGAAGCCTCGCTTGGAATGGCCGGGTGTGATCTGGAGGTACTTGAGCCCGATCGCCCCCTTGAGCCGGACGTCGAAGGTGGAGTCGACCGGCAGCGGCTTGACGCTCTCGTACAGCCGCAAGTTGACGAGCGCGATCGCCTGCCCACTCGCAGTGCGCGCTGGGGTCACGCTCCCGACGCTGCCGACCAGCGAGCCACCGATGAACGCATCGCTGGCGCGGCTCAACTCGCTCGCGTCGGCCGCCTGCACATGCAGGTCGTACTGAGGCACGAACGGAAGGCCATTTGTGGCGTTGTAGGCGAGCACGACGGCGACAATCGTCACGAGCACAGTGGCCGCGCCGACCAACACTGGGTTGTTGGCAAACGCGCCTTGACGTCGGCGGCGGCTGGGATTCATCCGTGGCTCCCGTCCAGATAGGCGAGCAAGCCCTTGAGGGCGCTCGTCGAGCGAGATCTCGCGGAGACCCGCTGCACCGCTTGGGTTGCGATACGCGCGAGCCCAGCGGGAACGCTCGCCGTATTGGCCTTGAAATTCGACGAGCATCCCCCGACGGGGCTCGGCGCGTAGTTGGTGCAGCTCGAGACGATCGGCTCGTCGCGCAGGTAGTGCCCGAGGCTGTTGAAGCCGTTACCGGCCACCGCTCCGTTGAACAGGAAGTTCATCAGCTGATCGATCCCGCCCGTGTTGTTGAGGCTCGAGAGCAGCTGGTCGAGCAGAGCCGCCGACGGCTGGCCCGAGGTGCCCAGCTGGCGCAGCTGCTGGGCGAGCGGCAGCGATGCGAGCAGCGATGGCTGTGACTCGCGCGCCGCCGTGCCGAGCTCGATCAGCGATGTACGGGCCACGGCGGCGAACGGCGATAGCTCCGCGAACTGGCGCCCGACCGCTGACGCGCTCTGCCCGAGGCTCGTCATCAGCGGTGTGCCCTGGTCCGCGAGCGAGCCGAGGTCGGCCATCAGCGGCCGCAGCTGGCCAAGGAAAGACGGGAACAGCTGGAACGTCCTTGAGATCGCGGCCGCCCGCTGCGCGGTCGCGGTCGCGGTCGTGTTGGCCTGAACGACGAATCCCGCTAGCTGGCTGCGTTCGCGGGCCAGCGGCGCCAGCACCGTCTGAGAATCGGTGGCGAGCTGGGCCAGCTGGCGGTTCTGCCGGGCCAGGATCTGCAGCACCTGGTCGGTGTTGCCCAGCGCCGGGTTGGCGCGGTGGATGACTGCGTTCAGATCCGATCCGCGCGCGGCGAGGCCGGTGCCGAACTCGTCGATGATCAGCGCCAGCGACTCGCGGACCGGCTCGGTGGAGATGTTCTGGACGATGTCCGAGTCGATCGGCGAGCTGGTGCGCGTGAGGGGAAGCAGATAGCTGCCCGTGCCCGGGCCGTGGGAGATCCGCGGCAGCGGGGGGTGCTGGAGGTGCCGGGGTTGCAGTCGACGTACTCCTCGCCGATCAGCGATGCGGGGCGGATCGCACAGGTCGCGTCGGCGTGGAAGGGGGTGAAGCCGGGAGCGGTGATCGACAGCGTGACCGCGGCCTTCTTGTCGATGGTCACGCCGAGGCTCTGAATGCTGCCGACGTTCGCGCCCGCGATCCGGACGTCCTCGCCGGCGCCCGCCAGCGAGGCGTCGTCGAAGATCGCGCGCACCGTGTACACGTGGGAATGGGTGTTCAGCCCGGAGGTGATCACGGCCAGCCCGACGACCCAGATCACGACGATGCCGATTAGCGCCAGGCGTCTCATGGTCCGGGCGGGACCGACGTCGTCGAGCAGCCCGGCACCGCCTGCGGCGCCGAGCCGTCGGGCGATGGCTGAACGGCGCTGCCTGGGCAGCGATCGCGCACCGAGTGCAGGCCCTGGTAGCGCAGGGCGGGGGACTGCGCGGTGAGCTGGTTGGAGCTGTTGATGGTGAACGGGAACAGGGCCGGCTGGACGCGCAGGTAGTGGCCGTTGGCGTCGTAGTGGTCCCCCGCCTGCCCGAGGTTGGTGACCGCGCCGACCACATCCGGGGTGTATTCGCGCAGGTAGTCGAGCTGCTGCTGGGAGGCGTTCATCTCCGCGATCAGGCGCGGGAACGCGACCGCCGCGATCCGGGCCAGGGACGGTGTCGCCAGGGCCAGCGAGGTCAGGTCGCCCGCCCCGGTCGGGTTGTGGATCAGGCCGTCGAGCTCGGCTACCGTCGGGACCGCGACCGTCAGCAGCGATCTAAAGGCGGCGGCGAACTGCGGCAGCTGGCGCACCGCCGGCTTCGAGGCAGCGACCAGCGGGTCGAGCGAGTCCAGCGTCGAGTTCAGTCCGGCGAACGTCTGCGTCGATCGCGTGAGCGCGCCAGGAAAGAGCGACAGGGCTGTCTGTAGCGCCTGGCTCTGGCGCGCAATCGCTCCGGTGGCGGTCGCGGTGTTGGAGATCAGCTGGGTCAGCTCGTCGCTCTTGGAGGCAAGCGCCTGCATCGCCTGGGCGCCGTTCGCGATCAGCTGATCGAACACCGGCGCGTCGCGGGTCAGCTCTGAGGTGACCTCGCTCGTGCTCTGAAGGCCCGGTGCCAGATACTCGAGCGCCCGGTTCGCCGCCTGTCCCTTGCCGGCGAGCGAGGCGGCCTCGCCCCGGATAAAGCCCTTGAGCCCGAGTCGTGTGAGCGGGTCGAACGCGTCGAACGCCTCGTCGAGGTTGACCTCCGAATATGTGTGGTTCTCGTCGATCACGCCGCCATCGGGGATCGGCGGCGCGCTGGCCGGCCCCGGCTCGAGCTCGACGTACTTGTCCGCGATCCCGGATACGGAGTCCTCGACGATCCTCGCCACCGTCCCCTGATGCAGCGGCTTCAGACCCGAATCGATCGACAGCGTGAGCTCGGCCGCGCCGTTTGCAGTGAGGTCGATCGAGCTGACCGTCCCGACCGTTGTCGGCCCGAGCAGGACCGAGTTCTTCGGCAGCAGCCCGCCGGCGTCCTGGAAGTAAGCCCGCAGCGTGTAGGACCCGCCGCTGCCCAGGACGATCAGCGACACGACCACGATCACCGCGATCAGGGCGCCCGCTCCCGCGACGCGTCCGGCCACGCTGGGCGGCGACGCGCCCTCTTGGCCGAGCTGCGCCGGGGTGCTAGGGGTGCTGTCGTCCGGGCCGATCTAGCACTTCCCTATCTCGCCGGACGCGCGGCGCGCGTCCACACCCAATATCTCCACTCCGGACATCCTCGCCCTCTTCCTCGCGATACAGGTGTATCTAACCTGTTAGAGCAGCATCATATGGTCCCCGCGCGGTCGGACGCGCAACCGCGGACCGGCGTGGGTGCCAAGCGGCCGCGGCGCGTGAAAGAGCCGCCGGCGCTCCTACGGCGACGGGGCGCTCGCCGCGCTCGAGCGATAACTACCTCGGCGTGCCGCGAAGCTGCGCACCCCAAGATCCACACCGAGGCCGGCATAGCGCTTGAGCATGTGTCGTTCGGCGTCTTCGAGCACCTCCTCGAGCGCGGCGACAAACCGCTGTAGGTCGGTTTCCTCGATCGTAAGCGGAGGCAGCGCCTTGATCACATTCATGTGGTGCCCGGCAACCTGCGTGAGGATGCGGTGATCGCGAAACAGAGGCACTATCACCAGCTGGGCGAACAGGCCGGGCTGGCGGCGCTCGATCGCCTCCCATACGCGCCGGGCCGCCCGGCCCGACGGCGGCCCGAGCTCGATCGCCCACATAAGCCCCAGCCCGCGCACCTCTTTGACGATCTCGAAGCGGTCGACCAGCGGGCGCGTCCACTCCAGCAGCAGGTCACCGAGCCGCGCCGCCCGTCCGATTAGGTCCTCGCGGTCGATCACCGTGAGCGTGGCAAGCGCGGCGGCAGCGGCAAAGTCACCGCCGCCAAAAGTCGACCCGTGCACGACGCTCCGTTCCATCGAGTCGAACGTTCCGCCGAACACTTTGCGGGTCGACAACAGAGCACCGACGGGGACGTACCCGCCCGATAGCGACTTCGAGATCGTCACGAGATCTGGCTCGATGCCCCAGTGCTCAAGCGCGAGGAAGCGCCCCGTGCGTCCGAGTCCGGTCTGCACCTCGTCGACGATCAGCAGCGCCCCGGCGTCGTGGCAGCGCTCGAGTGCGCCCGCGAGGTATCCGTCGGGCGCGAGATAGACGCCCTTTCCTTGGACCGGCTCGACGATCAGAGCGGCGACGTCGCCGCGCTGGAGCTCGAGCTCCAATGCGTCGAGATCGCCGAATGGCACTTCGTCACAGCCGGGCAGCAGCGGTCCGAACCGCTCGCGAAACTCATCGTTGCCGTTGACCGATAGCGCGCCCATCGTGAGACCGTGGAAGCCGCGCTCGCAGTACAGAACCCGGGGTCGCCCGGTAGCGGCGCGTGCAAGCTTCAAGGCGCCTTCGACCGACTCCGTCCCTGAGCTCGTGAGTACCACTGCATCGAGCGAGGCGGGCGTCCACTTGATCAGCTCCTCTGCGAGCACCCCGGCAAGCGTCGAGACCCCGAGCTGCGGCAGGCTCGGGCTGTCGGCGTCGAGCACCTGGTGCAGCTGGCTCTTCACGTAAGGGTGGCTGCGACCCAAAGCGAACACGCCGTAGCCCGCCAGCAGGTCGAGGTACTGGTGACCCTCGCGATCGACGAGGTACGAGCCCCGACCGTGAACCCACTCGCGGTCGAAGCCAAGCGTCTTCAGCACGCGGCCGAGCTGAGGATTGAGGTGGCGTTGATTGAGCCCCATCGCCTCGGATGAGCGGAGCTGCAGCAGCTCGTCGACGTCAGGCCGGTGACGATCGTCACTCATCCTGCTGGATCGAAGCAGATCAGCCTCGTCCATCGATATTCGGCCATGTTGAGAGGACGATGCTCATGTGTGCTTGCCGAAGAACTCGGCGAGGACCGGCGCAAGCACCTTGACCTTGAGCCGGTGGCTCATTCCTTCGAGCACGCGCAGCTCGGCGTTTGGCAGGACGTCGGCGAGCGCGCGGGCCCCGTTTTGCAGGTTGCTGGGACTCTTGCCGCCGTAGACGACGAGCGCGGGCACGGTGACCGATGCCCACTCCTCCGCTCGCAACGGACGTCCCTGCATGTTGTGCTCCCCGAGCGCGGCCCAGTCGTAGCGGAGAGTCGGCGCGTTGGCTTGCATCTGCTTCCACATCGGCATCAGCCGCATCGCCGCGACTGCCGGCGCCGGCATTCCCATGGCGTTGCGCATGAAATGCTTGACCGCTCCGCTGCGGTCATCGTCGGCGATCAGCGTCTCGAGCCGCTGGCCGTAGTCCGCTGACGGACGCTTGTCGTCGGCGTTGACCACGAACGGCGCTTCATAGACCGCGACTCGCTCCACGCCGATTCCCGCCCCGGCCGCCCTCAACGCGAGCGCGCCACCGGAGGAGAAGCCAAACACCGACGCGCGACCACCGACTGCCCCGATGAGAGCGGCGATGTCGTCGATCTCGCGTTCGATTGCGAACGGCCCGGATTCACCGCTCTCTCCCCGTCCCCGCCGGTCGTAGTTGATGACCGTGAACTGCGGGGACAGCAATTCGGAGATGACGATCATTTGCTTGAACTTCCGATCGAGCGCACGATCGCCGAGCGCGCCGTTGACCAAGATCAAAGCATGGGCCCGCGCCGTCGCGGTCGTAGGCGATCTTCGTGCCGTCCTGTGAGGTCACTGTCGGCATGATGGGTTCCTTTTCGTTGTGGGGGTTGTCAGGAGGTTGCGTAGGCCCGCTCGAGCCAGCCGAGAAGCTCCTGATCGATCTCGGCCGCTCGATGGATGCGAACCCGGTGGGTGACCATGCTGTTCCAGGTGCCGGCGGCCTCAAGCCGTTCATGCGGCTGCGCGTCCTTCAGCTTGATGCCGACGTCGAGCCGTTCGGCGGTGACCTGGACGATCGCGAACTTCTTGCCACCGCGACGAAGGCTCAGGTAGGTCGCTCCAGCGAGAACGTCGGCGTCGGGGCCGAACGCAGTGACCTTCTGGATGAGGCCGTCGTACACGGGACGCCAACCCGCCTTCTTGCCGCCGAAGTGCCGAGCGACCTTCGCATCAGTTGATGGCTCTGGCCCTGCCTGCTTCTTGATCGTGGCGACGATCGCCATGGCGTGCCCGTGTCCGAGGCCATAGTTCTCCTTCAGCCACGTGATGATCTGGCCGGCCTTAATGCCTGGCTCGAGCAGGCGCTCGGCTCGGGCGAGCTCGATCAACTGCTCCGGGGTCTTGCCGGTCTTTGCGGTGATGCTGTCGTAGTAAGCCTGCATTGACATGTCGGACTCCTTATTCGGTGTGAATTTCTGAGCGCATCGCTCGCCGGAGTTGCCACGCGCAGATGTCACCTTTGGCGACGAACGCAAAGCCACCCAGGTCGATCGCCGGCGGGGTACTTGAGGTGAGCACGACGGTGGGCGCCGAGCGAAGGCCCGCGAGCGCGTACGCCGTTTCCAATGCCTCCCGTGCTTCGGGGCTGATGTCGACGAGAACGACATCGGGCGAGCTCGCCTCTCCCGAGCTGAGCGCCTCCTTCGCGGACGAGACATCCCCCACGACCTGCAGCCCCTCGGTCCTGAGCAGCGCCCGGATTGCGGCGCGCGAAACCTCGTGCTGATCGACGATCAGAATGCGGAGGCTCTGTGCGGGCTCGCTTGGGGACATGCGAGCACTGTCGCGCTCGCGAGCCCGCGTCGCATCAGGCACATCACCAGTCGCTTTGCGCGCTAGGCCGTTGCGGCTGCGATATCCCCGCGCCGGATCAGCTCGGTGCGCGACGCGAGCCCGAGCTTCGTGAACACCTTACGCAGGTGGTATTCGACCGTGCGGGGGCTGAGGAACAGCTGCGAGGCGATCTCGCGATTGGTTAAGCCGCTGGCGACCAGCGCGGCTATCTGGAGCTCCTGCGGTGTAAGTTGATCCAGAGTGGACGGATCGCGTTTGCGGGCCGTCTCGCCGGTCGCGCGCAGCTCGTTCTCGGCGCGCTCGGCCCATGGCCGCGCGCTCAGCGAACGGAACAGCCCAGCTGCCTCTCGCAGGTGCCCGCGCGCATCGGAGGGTCGGCGTTGTCGCCTGAGCCATTCTCCGTAGAGAAGCCCCGTGCGGGCGCGCTCGAATGGCGTCAACGCGCGGCTGAGCCGGACGGCCTCTGCGAATCCCTCGTCGGGCGCTCGCCGCTCAAGCAGCGCCTCCGCCCGGGCTACGAGCGACCGGTTGGCGTCGCTCGGAGAATGTCGTGCCCAGTCGCGCAGCAGGGCGAGCGGCGCCTCGCCGTCAGCGGCCGGCAGCCCGCCTCGCACGACCGCCTCGACGGCGTCAGACGCTGGGCCGACTGTGGCGACGAAGGTCAGATCGGTGCGCTCGGCCGCCGTTATCTCAAGGAGGACGGTCGCGGCGTCTGCCGGCCGCCCAAGGGTGATCTCGAGCAGGCCGATGGCCGCGCGGGCTCCGGCCTCCAGATACGTGTGGCCGCTGCGCTGGGCGATCGAGAGCGCGCTTCCGGCGTGCTCGCGGACTTCGCGCTCCTGGCCGCGGATCGCTTCCACGTAAGCCATCGTCGCGAGATGCCACCCGGCCCCGTGCCCGAGCTCGAGCGCGAGCGAGTGGCCTTCTTGCGCGGCAATGTAGGCCAGATCTAGTTGGCCTGCACGAAGCAACTCTTTGGCGTGGTTCTCCAACGCCAGCGGGAGCAAGCTGAAGAGGCCTTGCCGGCGCGCGAGCTCCACGGCCTTCCCCGTGTGTTGCAATCCGCGGCCCGGCTCCCCCCCTGCGGCGTTGGCTGCCCAGACCTGGACGCGAGGGTCGTCGCCCAGCTCGCTCGCCAGAGCGAGCGCTTGGTCAAGCGTTGTTCGCGCTCGTTCAAGCTCCCCTGCCACGAGCGCGCCCGCTCCGACGAGAATACGTTTGCTGAACTCGGCCCGCAGGCTCTCGGACGGCAGGCGTGCCGCGCGGTCGCCGATCTCGCGCACGGTCTCGAGGTGACCGATCGCTCCGGCAACCTCGGCCGCCTCGTGCAGCATCGCCAGAGCGAGATCAGGCTGGGCGTCACCGGCTGCGTCAAGCAGAGTCGCCGCCGCGTCCCGAACGCTCCCGCAGCGTGCCTCGATCACCCCGCGCAGATACAGCAGATCCCCCCGCAGAGGGCGATCGCTAAACGGCAGGGCACGGTCTACCAGCTCGAGCGCGCGCTCCGGCTGGCCAGCGTCCCAGGCCGCCTGGGCGGCCGAAGCGACCCGCGGGGCCTGCCGACCGCGCGTTACGGTCAGCTCGGCTGCTCGCTCGAAGGCTGTCGCGGCCGACGCGTGGCCGGCGCGTAGTTGAGCTCGCCGAGCTGACGCTTCCAGCGCGACGGCAACTTCCTCATCCCGCGTGATCGATGCCATCGCCTTGATGCCACACGCGTCGGTCGACGTGCTCCTCGCCAGAGAGTGCTGTGACCAACGCGGCATGTACGCGTCGGCGCTCTCCTAGTGGTGCAGCTTCGTATATGGCGGCGCGCACAAGCGGGTGGCGAAATCGGACGCGAGCCCCGTCGGTCCGGATCAAACCGGCCCGCTCGGCCGGGTCCAGGCCATCGGCACCGACCGCGAGCTCGGCGAGCGCGGCCAGCACAGTGGCCAGTTCCCCGGTGCCATCGACGGCTACGACCAGCAACGCTGCCTGGGCATCAGGAGGCAGACGCTCAACGCGCGTCCGGAACACCGAGCCCAGCCGCGGAGTCAGCGGCATGCCATCCGGGAGCGCTGCGCGTCCCGCTAGCTGATCCTCGGTCAGCGCGCTTGGTAGCTCGACCAATGCCAGCGGATTCCCCTCCGCCTCGGCCAAGAGCCGAGCCTTCACAGCGGGCGTAGCCGATGGAGCGTGACCGGCGAGGAGGCTCGCAGCCGCGTCGCCATCGAGCCCTTCGATGAACAGTTCGGGCACACCCTCGGCGTCAAACCGAGAGGGCTCACCGTCCCGAGCAGCAAACAGCATGGCGACTCGCTCGGCCCCGAGCCGGCGGGCAGCGAACACGAGCGCATCGGCCGAGGGCTTATCGAGCCAATGCGCGTCGTCCACGACACAAACGACCGGCTCTCGTTCGGACGCGGCGGCAAGCAGGCCGAGTAGGGCGCCAGATACCAGGAGCCGATCCGGCTCGGCCGAAGGCGCCAATCCGAGAGCTCCTTCGAGTGCGGCAGCGTGTGTGGGTGGAAGCTCGCTGACAAAGTCCAGGATCGGCCTCACCAGTCCGAACAGGCCCGCGAAAGCGAGCTCGGACTCGGCTTCGACCCCAGTGACCTTGAGCACGGTCATGCTCGCCGTTGGCGCCAGGGCAAGGTCGACGAGAGCGGTCTTGCCGATCCCCGCCTGCCCACGGATCACCAGCGCGTTGCCTTCACCGGCACAGGCGCTTCTGAGCAGTCGCTCGACCGTCTCGCGCTCGTGATCCCGCCCGAGCAGATTGGCGACCGACTCGCGCACAGATGGGCCGACCATCGCGTCCATCGTAGTCGGGCAGCCGTCCGCCTCGCTTCGTGCGGGCGGTTCGATCGACTGGTGAGTCCCCTGATGCGAGCTCGGGCTCGCAGGTTCATCTTCGTTGGCGTCCAAAACGATCGCGCACCGCGCGGAAGGGAACCAACATGAGGAAGCTAGTCGCAGGACTGTTCGTCTCGCTTGACGGCGTGACCGAGGCTCCGGAGACCTGGACCGGCCCCTACTTCAGCCCGGAGATCGGGCAGGAAATCGGGACGGTCCTGGCTCAGGGAGACACGATGCTCCTGGGTCGCAAGACCTATGAGACGTTCGCGGCGTCGTTCGCCGGCCAGACCGGCGGCATGGCCGACGGAATGAACAACACCCCCAAGCTCGTCGCCTCGCGCACGCTCGAGGAGGTCACCTGGAAGAACTCGACCCTGATCAAGGGCGACCTGGCCGAGGAACTCGGCCGCCTGAAGCAGGGCGAGGGCAAGAACATCAACATCAGCGGCAGCGTCACCCTGATCAGATCGCTGCTGCACGACGGGCTGCTGGACGAGCTGCGTCTGCAGCTCTTCCCGGTCGTCGTCGGATCCGGTGCCCGGCTGTTCGAGGGCTACGACGGTCGGCTGGGCCTCAACCTCGCCGACTCGCAGACCTTCCAGAACGGCGTCGTCAACCTCGTCTACCGGCCGGCCACCAGCTGACCGCCCAAATCACGTGACACGAGCCCGCCGGGCCGCTGAGTGCTACAGCGGCCCGGCGCGCCCTGGAGCGCGTTTTCAGTGATCGACACCAACCAGAAAGGCAGCTGTCATGAGCAACATCGTCGTATCGGAGTTCGTCACGCTCGATGGAGTCGCACAGGACCCCGGTGGAGTCGGAGAGTTCGAACAGGGAGGCTGGGCGTTCAAGTTCGAGCGCGGACCGGAGGGCGATCGCTTCAAGCTCGACGAGGTCCTCGCCGCCGAGGCCCTGTTGCTCGGCCGGCTGACGTACACGGGATTCGCTGAGGCGTGGCCAACGCGAACTGGTGAGTTCGCCGACAAGATGAACGCCATGCCCAAGTACGTCGTGTCGACCACCCTCACTCGACCCGAGTGGAACAACACCGTCATCATCGACGGCAATGCCCCCGAGCGCATCAGACAGCTAAAGCAACAACTGGATGGCGACATCCTCGTCGCGGGCAGCGCTCGGCTTGTCCAAACCCTGATCGAGCACGACCTCGTCGACGAGTACCGGCTCATGATCTTCCCCACCGTGCTTGGAGCCGGCCAGCTTCTGTTCTCGCGGGGGGGCCCGGCGACCGATCTGCGGATCGCCGAGGCCCGACAGGTGGGCGACGCCGTGCTCGTGATCGCCCATCCGGCCGCGAAGGCGAGATCGTGATGGGCCTCATGACAACTTTGGCCGACCTGACGTGACTCAGTCCGTACGCAGGACCTCAACGACGGGGCTGTGAGCGCCAACAGTCGCTGGTATCGCGGTCACCAACGTCACCGTGATCAGTGTTCCGGGAATGACCGCCAGGAGCCACCCAAGCGGCGGCGTCGCCGTGCTGAGGTTCCCGCCGGCCAGCTGATAGAGCAGCAGCCCCGCTGGGATCCCGACACACGCTGCGACAGCACCGGAAACGAGCTGCGCCACGGTGAGCCCCGTGCTGATCTGGCGTGGTGTGGCCCCGAGGGCCCGGGCGAGCGCCGTTGCCACCCGGGTGTCGATCACCGTCGCCCAGGCCGTGAACGTGGCACTGACCGCGGCCAGGCAGACAAGCGCCACGCTGACCACGAGCAGCACGTGGTTGGCGCTCTCGTAGATCGCAGAGCTTGAGAAGAACCCGGCGGCGGCGTGGTCCCGGTGGACGTCGAGCTGACGCTCCACGGTGAGCGCGGTGACCACCATCGTCACCGCAATCATCAGGCTCGCCGCGGTGAGCACGGTTCGCCGGGTGCGGCGGGCGACGAGCCGAAGGGCCAAAAGCAACGGGACCGGCAGCGCCGCCGACACGGAGATGACCCGCGCGCGGCGGCGGGGTGGCGAGGCGGGGTCGCGGAGCGCACGCAGCGTACTCGTCCGTGCCGCTCGCACCGCCGGTCCCAGGGTCGCGACCACGGCAACGAGGAGGGCGATGCCGACCACGAGCACGGCCGTGATTAGCGTCAGCGACGGCGATGGTCCGGTGCCGAGCAGCCCGTCGCCCGGGCTTGCGACGGAGGGTGCGAGCAGCGCGCCGGCGGCCAGCCCGAAGATCGCCGCGACCAGCGCGAGCACCACGTTCTCGGCCAGCAGCACCGCCCCGACGAACGCCGGGGTGCCCCCCACGGCCTTCAGCAGCCCCACGCGGCGGGTCTGCTCGGCCATGCGTCCGCCGACGAGTACGGCGATGCTGGCCACCGAGAGCACCGCCAGCAGCCAAGTCGCGAGCAGGAGAACCTTCTGATCGAGCGCGATCACCCGGTAGTCCGCGGCGCGGATCGCCGAGGCGGGCTCGACGCTCGCCGGCACACCGCCGCCCGTTGCAAACGCGTTGGACGGCGCGTCGAGCGCGTGCAGCGGCGCGTCGGCGGCCATCTTGATGGCGAGCACGTAGCCGAGCGGCTCGGTCGCGGTGGCCAGCATGGAGGCGTCGTGACGCGTCATCCAGACCAGGCCCGGCGAGGAGGCCGGATAGAACGGCTGGGCCGTGCTGACGGCGATCCCAACGACGTGGAAGCGGTGGCCGCCGAGCGAAATCGTGTCTCCCACATGCAGACCGAGCGCCTCGGCCAGTCCCTGCTCGACCACCGCCCCGCCGGAGCTCACCCAGTGCCCGGCGGTGAGATATGGCTGGTCGACCGCCGCCGGGCCGGGATCGCGTCCTTCGGCGTCGATCGGCACGTTGGTGCCTCGCCCGGTGAGGCGCGTGAAGGCGACCGGGAACGGTCCCGCGGTCGCCGCCAGCCCGTCGGCATGAAGCAAGGGGGCGAACTGGTGCGGCGAGGGATTTCCGCCGCCCGGGCCGGGCCCGTTCTCGGCCACGAAATCCGGGCCGTTCGTCGCCGCCCGGGTAAGCGCGAACGGGCTCTGACTTGCGTGGTGAAGCGTCAGCGCCAGCGTCAGCGTCGTCGTGGTCGTGACCACCATCACAACCAGCAGCAGCGACTGGACCCACCGCCGTTTGATGTCGCCGGCGACCAGCCTCCACACGAGGACAGTACGCCCCATCGCGATCACCCCTCGAGCCCGGTGATCGCGCTCAGCGGCCTCGCGGTACCGCCGGTCAGTCGCGTCTCGTCGACGAACGCGCCGTCGCGCATCGAGATCAACCGGTCGGCCGTGGCCGCGATCCGCTCGTCATGCGTCACGACCACCAACGTCTGACCGTTGAGGTGAAGCTGATCGAACAGCCGCAACACATCGGTCGTGGAGGCACTGTCGAGGTTCCCGGTCGGCTCATCGGCCAGCACAACCGTCGGCTCGTTCGCCAGCGCCCGAGCGATCGCGACCCGCTGACGCTGACCACCGGACAGCTCGGACGGCAGATGGCGGGCCCGATCAGCCAGCCCGATCTGCTCGAGCAACTCCGTGGCGCGATCTCGCGCCGCGCTCGGCGATCCGCCGGCCAACAGCGTCGGAAGCTCGACGTTCTCAAGCGCCGTCAGCTCATCCACAAGGTGAAACGCCTGGAACACGAACCCAACCGCGCGACGCCGCAGCCGCGCGAGCCCGGCCTCTGGCATGCGATCGATCTGATCGCCTCCCAGCCAAAGCGTTCCCGCAGTCGGGCGCTCAAGCCCGCCGAGCAGATAGAGCAACGTGGACTTGCCGCACCCGCTCGGACCCACGATCGCCAGCGCCTCACCGGGCGCGACCTCCAGGCCGACGTCATCGACCGCTCGGACACACGCCTCACCGCGACCGTAATCCTTCCGCAAGCCGCGAGCACTCACGACCGACCCATTCAGTCCCATCATCGCTCCTTCACCGAGTTCCAGTACCGGGCACACGCCTCGAGCCAGCGCAGATCCGCCTGCAGTCTCAACACCACGCCTTCCAACAACAGCGCCGCGACCGACCGATCGGGTTGCGCCAGCGCCGCACGCTCCGCCTCTCGGAGCCCGGCCAACAGCTCCCGCCGCTGCAGATCCACGATCCCGACGGGGTCCGCCAGCCCAGCAGCCGCGGCGGCGACCAGCTTCAAGTGAAACTCCGCCGGCGCCGCCTTGGGCCAGCTCACGTCCTCAAGCCAGTCCATAACCCGGCCCCGACCCGCATCGGTCAGCTCATACACCTTGCGGTCCGGCCGATCGGTCTGCTCCACCCGTGCCGAGCAGACCAGCCCCGCCTTCTCCAGCCGCGTGAGGGTCACGTAAACCTGACCCTCATTCAGCGCATCAGCGAGCGGACCCAGCGCCAGCGCCAGTCCCGCCCGCAGCTGGTAGGCGTACGAAGCCTCCTTGGCCAGCAACGCCAGCAGCACCTCCTGCACGATGCCCAACTGGTAGGCGGAAGACTCCCGGATCGATTGCACTGACGCTCGTGACATGATGACCTAACGGTTAGGTGATCGATCGTAACCGTTAGGTATCCCGGTTGTCAAGCAATCAATGCAGTTCGAGAGAGATTTCTGCCAGGCGATGTCGAATCGCAAGCGGTTTGTTCGTGGAGAGGCATCGGTCGCCGATTGGCGGCGGCCACAAACCCCTTAGGAGGAAGTCGTGTCGGTTTCATCTTTCAGCGCTCCGGAGACCCGGATCGCCCACGAACAGGGCACCTGCGATCGCGCTAATGCGGTCACAAAGAGCCTGCTTGGTTATCTCGTGCTGGCCGGACCCGTGTACGTTCTGGTCGCGTTGGCGCAGGCGGTGACGCGCGCCGGGTTCAGCCTACCCCGGAACGAATGGAGTCTCTTGGCGCTGGGTCATCTGGGGTGGATCCAGATGGCGAACCTTGCGGTCACCGGTGTCATGATCGTCGCCGGCGCGGTCGGGATGCGCCGTGCGATGGGCCGCGAGGCGGTGGACGGGCGGTGGGCGCCGCGGCTGCTCGCCGGCTACGGGGTCGGGCTGGTGTTCGCGGGGCTGTTTCGGGCCGATCCGGCCGACGGGTTCCCAGCCGGTGCCCCGGCCGGCCCGGCGCGGCATCTGAGCCCGCACGGGATGCTGCATCTGCTCAGCGGTTCGGTGGCTTTCCTGTGCGTGATCGCGGCCTGCTTCGTCATTGCTCGCGGAATGAGCAGGCGTGGCGCGTCGCGTCAGGCGTTTGTCGCCCGGCTCGTCGGCGGGCTGTTTGCGTTGGCGTTTGTGGGCATCGGCAGCGGTGACGGGAGCGCGGCCATCAACGTCGGCTTCACCGCCGCGGTCGTCGTCATGTCGGGTTGGCTGAGCTACCTGGCGCTGAGGCTCTACCAAGGCATCGGGCGCGAAGCGCAAGCGACTACCGAAGGAGCACGAGGATGATCGAGTTCGAAGCTGAGCTAAAGCAGGCCGAGGGCAAGAACGCCACCGGGATCGACGTTCCGCCCGAGATCCTCGAGCGATTGGGCGCCGGCAAGCGCCCCAGACTGCGCGTGACCATCAACAGCCACACGTACCAGAGCACGGTCGGAGTGATGGGTGGGGTGGCCAAGATCCCGGTCAGCGCCGCCGTCCGTGAGGCCGCCGGCGTGAGCGCCGGTGAGCATCTGCACGTGCAGCTCGAGCTGGAAGAGGCGCCTCGGACGGTGGCGGTGCCCGATGATCTGGCCGCGGTGCTGGCCGGCGATCCGGATTCGCGGGCCTTCTTCGACGGGCTGTCCTACAGCCGTCAGCACGCCTACGTGAGCTGGATCGAGCAGGCCAAGCGATCCGAGACCCGCCAGGAGCGTATTCGTAGGACCGCCGAGCTACTGGCCAAACGACGCCCACAACGCTGAGACATCAACCAAAGAAACGAGGACCAACGATGCGATACATCACTCTGCTGACCGCCACCTCCACCCCCGACGGGCCGCCCCCCGGTGAGCTGATGGCGGCGATCGCGCAGCTCGGCGAGCAGGCCACCCAGGCCGGTGTGCTGCTGGACACCGCGGGCTTGGCGCCCAGCGCCGCCGGAGCACGAATCGAGCTCACCGGTGGGAGCATCAGCGTCAGTGACGGCCCGTTCACCGAGGCCAAGGAGCTGGTCAGCTACGCGATTTATCAGGTCGCCTCCAAGGAGGAGGCGGTCGAGTGGGCGAGCCGGTTCGTGCGCGCCCACGTCGAGCATTGGCCCGGGTATGAGTGCGACGTGCAGGTGCTCAAGGTGCTCGGGCCGGAAGACTTCGGCCCGCCCGCCTGAAGACAAGTGCCCACGGTCTGCCGGGCGATCATGATCCTTCGTCCGGCAGACCGCGATCATCCTCGGAGGCCCATGACCACAAGGCACAGCGATTCCACCCCCGCCCCGAACGTGTGCCCTGCGCCTCAGGCGGGGCGTCCCGGCGATCGAGCAGCCGTCGAGGCCGTGTGGCGGATCGAGGCCGCCCGCCTGATCGCCAGCCTCGCGCGGCTGACCGGCGACCTGGCCGATGCGGAGGACCTCGCCCAGGATGCTCTGGTAGCGGCGCTGGAGCAGTGGCCAGCTCACGGAGTCCCCCCTAACCCCGGCGGCTGGCTGATGACCACCGCCAAGAACCGCCTTATTGACCAGATCCGCCGCCACAAGACCATGCAACGCAAACTTCCACACCTTCACCACGAGCGAGAGCGCCAAGATCAGGCCGACGACGCCGGGCGCGACGCGCGCCTGGACGATCAGATCGGCGATGAGCTGCTGGGACTGATCTTCACCTCCTGCCACCCAGCGCTCTCAGTCGAGTCTCGCGTGGCCCTGACATTGCGCTGTCTCGGCGGGCTCAGCACCGATCAGATCGCACGAGCGTTCCTGATCAGCGAGCCTACGGCGGCACAGCGGATCGTGCGCGCCAAGAAAACTCTGCGCGACAAGGGCGTGGCTTTCGAGCTGCCCTCGCCCGAACAGATCCGCGAGCGACTCCCCGGTGTCCTCCAGGTCCTGTATCTGATCTTCAACGAGGGGTACGCGGCCAGTTCCGGGCCCCAATGGATCCGTCCGTCCCTGTGCGAGGAGGCGCTTCGCCTCGCCCGCGTGCTCGCCGGCCTGCTGCCCGACGGGGCCGAGGTTCAAGGGTTCCTTGCGCTGCTCGAGCTCCAGACCGCTCGCATCCCCGCCCGGGTCACCGGGGACGGGGATCCGGTGCTGATCCTCGACCAGGACCGCCGCCTGTGGGACCGGCTGCTGACCGGCCGCGGCCTGGAGGCGATGCACCGAGCCGAACGGCTCGCTGCAGCCGGCTCGCCGGTCGGCCCCCACATGCTCCAGGCGGGTATCGCCGCCTGCCACGCCCGCGCAGGGCGAGCGGAGGACACCGACTGGAAGACGATCCTCGGTCTCTACGGCGTCTTGCGCGAATTGTGGCCCAACCCGGTCGTCGACCTAAACCGCACGGTGGCGGTCGCGATGGTCCGAGGCCCGGAGGCCGCGCTGGCCGAACTCGAGAAGCTTTCCGGCGATCCGCGGCTGCGCGACTACTGCTATCTACCGGCGGTTCGCGCGCACCTGCTCGAGCAAGCCGGCCGCGATGATGCCGCCCGCGACAGCTGGCTGCTGGCGGCCAGCCTGACCCGCAACCAGCGAGAGCGCCAGCTCTATGAGCAACACGCACAAAAAGAGGAGCCCCCCATGCCAGTAATCAAGGCCGACACCCGCAAAGACGCAAACATCAAGGGCGCCGACCACGGAGCGTCGATCTCGCTCATCCTCGACGAGAGCGAGCCCGGGCAGGGCCCGCGACTGCATCGCCATCCCTACGACGAGACCTGGGTCGTGCAGGACGGACATCTCACCTTCCAGTGCGGGGAGGAGCACCTCGCGTGCGGTCCCGGCGACGTCGTGATCGTCCCGCCGGGAGTGGCGCACAAGTTCACCAACGATGGCCCCGGTCGCTCAAAGCTGGTGTGCATCCACGCCAGCCCGACCTTCATCGGCGAATGGCTCGAGTGAATGTCTGGGCTGTTTTGCCGATGAGCAGCTGGCCGCGTACCTGGCGCTGAGAGAAGGGATCGCGCAGCGCAGCCGCCGCCGACCGCGTCGCCGACGACCTCCGTTCCCACCGCAAGCGGCGACACCAGCGCGAGCTTCCGTGTTACGAGCCGGGCTGATGGCGCCAGCGCAGCTGATCCCCGACCGGCTCGACCCGAACAAACCGGAGCCGCTCCAGCGTGCGGATCGACGGCAGATTCGTCTGATCGCAGCCGGCAACGACACTGCTGATCCCGGGTTGTCCGAGGGCCCAGCCGAGCAGCGTGCGGGCGGCCTCGGTCGCATAGCCGCGCCGTCGACGATCAGGAACAACGCTATATCCGACCTCGACCGTCTGATCGGGCCCCGGCGGCCCGAAAAAGCCGATGTCGCCCACCACCGTCCGAGTCGGGCGCTCGATAATCACCCACACGCCGAAGCGCGCAGTCTCCGACGAGGCTGTGGCCTGCATCGGTAGCACGTCGAGCAGATCGCGCCCCGGCCAATCCGCCGCCAGCTGCGCGCCGATCACGCGCGCGGCAAGCGCCCGGTCATCGGGAAGCGCGGCCGCCGCTCTGGGGTCGAGCGGCAGCAGGTCCAGTCGTTCAGTGCGCAGTTGTGGGTTTGTCACGACCTCTGCTCACGCGCCGTGTGCAATACTTAAGTGAATGCTTCAGTATACGCCCGCGCACCGCGCCAGGAGCGAGCCGCCGATCGACGTGGTCTTCCACGCGCTCTCGGACGCGAACCGGCGTGCGATGATCGACCGCCTGCTGGACGGCCCAGCGTCCGTGAGCGAGTTAGCAAGGCCGCTGGCGATATCTCTGCCGGCGGTCGTCCAGCACCTGCACGTGCTCGAGGCGAGTGGAGTGGTGCGCTCGCACAAGGTCGGGCGCGTGCGCACGTGCCGAGTCGAGCCGCTGGCTCTGAGCACGGCCGAGCGCTGGATCAGCGAGCGGCGGGCGGCGTGGGAGGCTCGGCTCGACCGGCTGGGCGAGTTTCTCGCGGCAGACACCGATGAGCCGGGGCCGTCCACCCAGTCAAAGAAGACGAGATCGAAAAGGAGATCGAAATGAGCAACAGGTCAGCGACCCACTCGACGTTCGTGATCGAGCGCGACTACGACGCATCCCCTGCGCGCGTGTTCGCGGCGTGGGCCAACGTGGACGCAAAGAGCCAGTGGTTTGGGCCGGGCGGCGAGCACCAGCACGAGCTCGACTTCCGCGAGGGCGGACGCGAGCACTTCGAGGCGGCGGCCGGGGGCGCGGTCTACTCGTACGACGCGCGGTACGAAGATATCGTCGCTGACGAGCGGTTCGTTTACACCTACGACATGCACCGGGACGGCGTGCGGATGTCGGTTTCGGTGACGACTGTCGAGCTGCTCGCGGACGGAGACCGAACCCACTTGCGCTACACCGAGCAGGGCGTGTTCCTCGACGGCATTGACACGCCGGAGCAGCGCGAGCACGGGACGAAGGAGCTGCTGGACAAGCTCGGCGACGCGCTCGCGCAGGGGGCTGCGACGGTATGAGCGCGAGCGCCGGTACGACCGATACGACCCCAGCGACGCCGCCCGTGCTCGGGCAGCGCGCTGCGGACGGTGGCAGCGACCGCTCGCGCTGGCTGGCGCTCTACGTGCTGTGCCTGGGGATGCTCATGATCGTCCTGGACGTGACGATCGTGAACGTCGCGCTGCCGTCGATCCAGCAAGACCTGCGGTTCTCGACCTCGAGCCTGGCGTGGGTCGTAAACGCGTACCTGATCGCGTTCGGAGGACTGCTGTTGCTTGCCGGGCGCCTGGGCGACCTGATCGGCCGCCGGCGCATCTTCCTGGCGGGCGTCGCGCTGTTCACAAGCGCGTCGCTGCTGTGCGGCGTCGCTCAGGCCGCGTGGTGGCTAGTGGCGGCGCGGTTCCTCCAGGGCGTCGGGGGCGCGATGACCTCGGCGGTGATCCTCGGGATGATCGTGACGATGTTCTCCGACGCGCGCGAGCAGGCGAAGGCGATCGGCGTGTTCGCGTTCGTCGCTTCGGCGGGCGGCTCCGTGGGCCTGCTGGCAGGCGGCGTGCTGACGCAGTCGATCAACTGGCATTGGATCTTCTTCGTGAACCTTCCGATCGGCATCGCGACGGCAGTCGCGGCGCGGCGGCTGGTTCCCGAGGAGCCGGGCATCGGCCTGCGCGAGGGCGCGGACGTCCCGGGCGCAGTGCTGATCACGAGCGCGCTGATGCTCGGCGTGTACACGATCGTCGGCCCTGCGGCGAAACACGGCTGGGGCTCTGCGAGCACGCTGCTCTTCGGGGCGGGCTCGATCGCGCTGATGGTCCTGTTCCTCGCGCGCGAGACGCGTGCGCGGAGTCCGCTGATGCCGCTTCGGATCTTCCGCTCGCGCCCGGTCGCAGCGGCGAACGCGATCCAGATCCTCTCGGTCGCGGGGATGTTCGGCATGTTCTTCCTCGGCGCGCTCTATCTGCGGCGCGTGCTCGGCTACGACGCGCTTCAAATCGGCCTCGCGTTCCTGCCCGTGACGATCGCCATGGGCACGCTCTCGATCCGCTATTCGGAGCGCATCTTCATGGCGCTCGGCGCGCGGCGCGCGCTGCTGGCGGGTCTCACGCTCGTGCTCGCGGGCCTCGTGGTGTTCGCGCTCGCGCCGGTGCACGCGGACTACGCAACGCAGGTCGCGCCATCGATGCTGCTGCTTGGCCTCGGTGCAGGCACTGCGTTCCCCGCGCTGATGAACGTCGCGATGTCTGGCGCGACCCCGCAGGACGCCGGCCTCGCCTCGGGCCTCGTGAACACGACCGCGCAGGTCGGCGGCGCACTCGGGCTCGCAGTGCTCGCGACGCTCTCGACATCGCGCACCAACGCATTGACAGCGAGTGGGCATCCGATCGCCTCCGCACTGACGTCTGGCTATCACCTCGCGTTCTGGGTCGCCGCAGGGCTCGCGGGCTGTGCGCTCGCCGTCGTGCTCGCGGCGGTCGAGCCCGGCCGTGCGCCGGCCGGAGAGCACGGCGGGGCGCCCGCGCCCGGCGACCCGGACGCGGAGGTCGCGGGCGCGTGAGCCATTAGTCCGACCCGTCCCGCGGTCGACGCCCGCAATTAGCGGGCGGTTCGGGGTTGGAATGTCTCGCGTGCGAGGTCGCGGAATCGTTCTGCTGCGGCGGAAAGGTCCCGAGGCTGGATGAGGAAAGTGTCGAGTTGGGCAGCCGGGTCGGTGAGCGGAACTGCCAGCACCCCTGGAATCCAGCCGCCGACCGACTCGGGGGCGAGCGCCACCGCGCCCGCGGAAGCGAGCGTGCCGGTGTCGCCGGCGGAGTGAAAGGCGCGCCGGCCAATGCGTGGCTCGAAGCCTCCCTGATGGCAGATAGCGAGCATCGCGTCGTAAAGCCGCGGGGCGAGCTGGCGGGGGAACATCACGAACTCCTCGTCGGCCAGGTCGCCCAGCACGGCTCCGTTTGCGCGTGCCAGACGGTGCCGGTCGGGAACCAGCGCGACGACCCGCTCGGACCGCAGCAGCTCGTATTCCAGGTCGCTGTCCCGCTCGGGACAGAGGCTAATGGCGAGGTCGATCCGGGCCGCTCGCAGCGCCGCCGGCATGTCGGCGTTCCACATCTCCTGGGTGACGAGCGTCACGTCGTGATGGTTGTCGGCGAGCCGCTGCGCCAGCGTGGGGAGCGTGGCGAACCGGGCGCTCCAGCTGAAGCCGATCCGTAGCGTGCCCAGCTCGCCCGAGGCAGTGCGGCGGGCAGCCGCTACCGCTCCGTCGACGCTCTCGAGGATCCGCAGGGCCCGATCGAGCAGCACGTCCCCCGCCGGCGTGAGAGTCACCCCGCGCGAGCCGCGGGTCAGGAGCTCGGCCCCGATCTCCTGTTCGAGCTGCCGGATCGCCGCGCTGAGCGGCGACTGCGCCATGTGCAGCCTTTCGGCGGCGCGGCTGAAGTTGCGCTCCTCGGCGACCGCGACGAAGTAGCGCAGATGGCGCAGCTCGAGCATGCTGCGCGCAGCGTAGCCGCGAGGCAATCGGCAGCGCGTCTGGTTCCAGACCCAGTCGGTCTTGCCGGTCGCGTCAGCTCGGCGTAGGGTGTCCGCGCGATGATTCTTGTGATCGATGGGCGGCAGCAAGATCGGCTCAGCGGTGATCGATGAGCTCCTGGCGCGCCGCCGGGAGGTGAGCCCCACGTCGCTCGATCAGCTGCTGGCAGAAGGGGCTCGCTGATGGCGAAGTTCGACAGTCGCGCCACGGTGCCCGACGAGATGTCGCGGACGATGATCGACGCCGCTGCGGCTCACGCACGAAGCATGTCTGTGGCGGTGACGATTGTCGTCGTCGACGAGTCCGGGGTTACGAAGGAGATGCTGCGGATGGACGGCGCCCCGCTCGTCAGCGTGCAGACCGCGATCAACAAGGCGTACGCGGCGGCGGCGATCGGGATGCCGCCGGATGATTTCTACGCGGCGATCGAGTCCGACGGCGCCGCGGTCGCCGAGTTCGGCACCCGCGCCGGCCTGGCGCTGATCGCCGGCGGGCTTCCCCTGATCGCCGATGGCAAGGTCGCGGGGGCGATCGGCGTGGCGGGGGCGATGACCGGGGCGGAGGATCGACGCATCGCCGAGGCCGCGGTCGCGGAGGCCTCGGCCGCCGCATGAGCGACCCTGCCGTCCCAGCGGCCGGCAGCGGTCGCCTCGCGGAGCTGCTCGCCAGCCGCGGCGGGAGCGCAGCGCCTGAGGCGCCGTTCGTGATCGAGCACCGGGAGGCGCTGATCTACATGCTGTGCGAGGCGGCGGAGCTCGAGCACGGGATCATGTGCCAGTACCTGTTCGCGGCGTTCTCGCTCAAGCAGCGCGAGGACGAGGGTCTGACGGATCGCGAGCTCGCCGCCGTCACCCGCTGGCGCAAAGCGATCTCGCACGTCGCGACCGAGGAGATGCTCCATCTGGCGCTGGTGCACAACCTCCTCTCAGCGATCGGCGCGGCCCCACACTTCGGGCGACCCAACCTTCCGGCTCCGGCGAACCACTACCCGGCAGGCGTCAACCTGACGCTCGTCCCGTTCGGCGAGCAGGCGCTCCAGCACTTCATCTTCCTGGAGCGGCCCGAGGGGATGGAGTATGGCGGCGCTCCCAACATCGACGCGCCCCTGCACGAGGCGGTAGCGCTGATGTCCGAGCGCGACATCGTCCCGCAGCCGCAGGACTTCGCCACGGTCGGTCACCTGTACCGCTCGATCGAGCAGGGGTTCGCGCATCTGTCCGAGAAAATCGGCGAGCGGAACCTGTTCGTCGGCCCACCGCGCGCGCAGGCGATCCCAGAGAACTTCACCTGGCCTGAGCTCGTCACCGTCACCGACCTGGCCTCGGCTTGCAAGGCGATCGACACGATCCTCGAGCAGGGCGAGGGCGCGCGCGGCCACTGGGAGCAGGCGCACTTCGGCCAGTTCGTGCAGATCCTCGACGAGTACCGCGAGATGGTCGCGGCGAACCCCGACTTCGACCCGGTCAGACCGGTGATGTTCGCGACAGTGCGGCTCTGCGAGCACGACGAGTCGGTGCCACGGATCGGCGAGCGGGTCACCTCCCGCGTCGGCGATCTGTTCAACGTCAGCTACGAGATCCTGCTGCAGATCTTCGAGCGCTACTTCGCCCACACCGAGGAGACCGATGCCCAGCTCGGCACCCTCGCCGAGGCGACGATCGCGCTGATGCTCCGCGTGCTGAAGCCGCTCGGGAGCCTGATCACGACGCTGCCCGTCGGCCCGGCGTACCCGGGGATGAACGCCGGTCCCAGCTTCGAGCTGTTCTACGAGAACGACTACCTGATGCCGCATCGGGAGGCGGCGTGGGCGCTGCTCGAGGAGCGGATCCGCGAGGCCGCGAGCTTCTGCGGGCTGATCCAGGAGATCGCGCCCGACCGCGTCGCGGCGGAGCTGGCGCCGGTCCATGACGCGCTCGGTGACATCGCCGACTCGCTCGCCGCCCGCTTCGCCGACTGGGGCGCGACGAGCCGGTTCGCGGGACTGGGCGACGAGCCGGTGGCCACCGCGAACGGTGACAACCGGGCAGGCTCGGCGCGTGCCGCATCGCTCGCCCGCGCGGTCTCGGCGGCCGCCGAGGGGTCGAGCAGACGTACAGCACAGCTGATCGGCCTGTTCAGAGCCGCAAACGAGCTGGTAGGTGACACGACCGGTGACGTCGCAGCTTCGCTGGTGGACGGCGTCCTTCTTCCCCTGGCGGAAGCGATCACCGGAAAGCGTCCGCGCACGCAGGCAAAAGCCGGACCGGCGAGTGCAAACGGACTGGTGAGCGGCGCGGAGCCCGATGCCGCCCCCATCGACCGCAAGCTGTGGGCGCTGACCCAGAGGGCGACACAGGCGCGAGCGCGCTGGCGCGGGAACCCGGCCCAGGAGACGCTGCTAATGCAAGCCACCGCCACGCTGCAGCGCCTTTCGGTGACGCTCGCGCCGGCCGACGGTCGCGCCGAGCGGTTCACCACGCTTCGCGGTCTCCAGGAGGATCTGCCACGGGAGATCCGTTGCGCCCGCAACGGCCCGTATCTCCTGACGGGCGCGGAGAGCGTCCGCAATTGGCTGGGGGAGGAGATCGCTACCACGCCGCAGACCGCCCTGTGCCGCTGCGGCGAATCCCAGATCAAGCCATGGTGCGATGCCAGGTGCGCGAGCTCGGGCTTCACCGACCGAAAGGACCCCAAGCGCGTCCCGGACAGGCGCGACACCTACGACGGGGTACAGCTGACCGTGTTCGACAACCGCGGGATCTGCCAGCACTCCGGGTTCTGCACCGATCGTCTGAACACGGCGTTTCACACCGAGGGCGCGTTCGTCACCCCGAGCGGCGGGCGGATGGACGACATCATCCGGGCGGTTCGCGACTGCCCGTCCGGGGCGCTCAGCTACGCGATGGGCGGGGTCGAGGCCAGAGACCAGGTCGATTGGGAGGGCATCCGAGAGCCGGCGATCGAGGTCAGCAAAGACGGCCCCTATCGGATAACCGGGACGATCCCATTGACCGACGCCGAGGCCAAGCCGGTTGCTCGCGCCGAGGGATCCTCGCTCGAGCACTACGCGCTCTGCCGCTGCGGCCACTCCCAGAACAAGCCGTTCTGCTCGGGGATGCACTGGTACATCGACTTCAAGGACCCCGTGCCCGATCTCGCTGCCACCCCGACCCTGTTCGAGTGGTGCGGCGGCTTGCCCGCGCTCACCGCGATGACCCGGATCTTCTACGAGCGGCACGTACCCGGCGACCCGCTGCTGGCGCCGCTGTTCGCCAACATGGCCCCCGACCATCCGGTGCGGGTAGCCAGATGGCTGGGTGAGGTGTTCGGCGGACCGAAGCTCTACAGCGAGAGCTACGGCGGCTATGACCGGATGATCTCCCAGCACATGGGCAAGGCGCTGACCGAGGCGCAGCGCGCCCGTTGGGTCGAGCTGATCTGCCGCTCCGCCGCCGAGGCCGGACTGCCGTCGGACGCTGAGTTCCAAGCCGCTTTCCGGTCCTATCTCGAATGGGGCTCGCGAATCGCGGTTGAGAACTCACAACCCGGGGCAGCGCCGCCGTCGCACATGCCGATGCCGGGCTGGTGGTGGGCCTGCGACGCCACCCCGGGCTCTCGCGTTTCGGCCCTCGCGGCCGACGAACCCGCCGACGCGCCCGACATCGAGTTGCCTGCCGCCGGCGAGCCCGTCAGCTTCGAACGACACATCAAGCCGCTGTTCCGCGAGCGCGACCGGACGTCAATGAAGTTCGCCTTCGACCTCTGGTCCTACGACGACGTCCGCGCAAACGCCCAAGCGATCCTCGAGCGCATCAAGGCCGGCACGATGCCGTGCGACGGCGCCTGGACCGCCGAATGGGTCGAGGCCTTCGCACGCTGGATACAGGACGACACTCCCGCCTAGCGAGGCCGGCGGCGCCGCCCGCGCAAGCAGAGCAGCGCACCACGATCACTGCCTCCGGCGCGGGCCACGACGTGCTCGCTGACGCATGGCCGCCCGCGCAACCCCGCGCTTTCGTACGTACTTTCCCCGGCGATTCCGCGCTCGCGCCGCGCTGGCTACGTCCGGGAGCGGTTCTAGCGTATTCGCATCGCTGCCATCTTCAACTTGAACCCTCCGGCGCACACGGTGCATTGGCATTTCTTCTCGATGTCGGTCGCGAACGTCGTTGTGATCGTGGTGATGTTGGTCGTGTTCGCGGTCGCGATCTTGGCGCCTTTTCCGGGCCGTGGAGGGGGTGAGCGATGAGCGCTGTGGGTCGTAGGTCATGGACAGCGAGAGCGCGTGAGCGCGCGGTGGGGGCGTTGCCGCCCGAGAAGCTCTTGCCCGATAGCCAGCCGTCGTACATGTCCTCGTGGATCTACGTGTTCGGCGTGCTGACGCTCACGGCGCTGGTCGTGATCATTGCGTCGGGCTCGATCCTGGCCTTGAAAGGGCCGGGGTGGTGGCACTTCACGGGCGTCGGCCACTTCTTCAACGGCATCCACATGTGGTCGGTCGAGCTGTTCTTCTTCTTCATGGTGATCCACCTATGGGGGAAGTACTGGCTGGCCGCGTGGCGGGGCGGCCGGGCGCGGGTTTGGATCACTGGTGCGGTCACGTTCCTGGTTGCGGTCCCGTGCGCGCTTACCGGTTACGTCTCCCAGCAGAACTTCGACGCCCAGTGGATCTCAACGCAGGCCAAGGACGCGATGAACGCGTCCGGGATTGGGGCGTTCTGGAACCTCATGAACTTCGGGCAGATGTACTCCTACCACGTATTTCTCCTGCCGCTCGCGGTGATCGCGCTCGTGATCGCCCACGTATTGTTGGTGCGCAAGCACGGGATCGTCCCGCCGTTCCAGCTGTCCGAGGCCGGAGCCAAGCCTGCCTCGGCAGCTCGGCCGGCGCCCGACTCCGGCTCGCAGGGCGCGTCGTGAGCCGCGAGAGCCGGCGGTGGGAGGAGGAGGCCGCCCGCGAGTGGGACGGCGCCTACCGGCCGTACGACATCCTCCGCGAGGCCACGATCGCGCTCGGGGTGGTACTCGGGCTCGCGCTCGTGCTGACAATCCTGTTCTCCTCGCCCGACCTCAAGCCGAGCACGGTCCAGACATGGTCGCGCAGCGACCCGGTCGACTTCGTCACGACCGCCACCACCGAGCTCGACGGCTCGAGCACCACCGGCGGCTACGGCCCTCCGTACAACAGCGCCTCCGACGGCCAGAACATCTGGTTCATCCACCTCGCGAAGTGGTTCGGCATCGCCCACCCGATCAACACCGCGCAGGACTTCGTGCTCGCGCCGCTGCGCTCGATCACCGGCCAGCCAGCGCTGCAGGCCGCGGTGTCCACATATGAGGCTGCGCCCGCGAACACCCAGACAACATGGACAGGCGCGTACGAGAAAGCGCTCGCCAACGCAAAGGCCACCCCCAACGGCTCGATCTCGGTCAAGCCGGGCAATTACGGGCCCCTGCCGACGATGATGGGCTCTCTGCTCACCTTCGCACAGAGCGGCGGTCTAGACGGCGCGCTTTTGACCGGCAAGCAGTTCTACCAGACCGACTACACCAAGCCGCTGCTGTTCATGGCCGACGGCGGGGTGCTCACAAACCGCGCGATGCAGCAGCATCTGCTCGGCACCCAGTGGGGGATGATGAACGAAACCGGCAGCTATCCGGGGCAGGTTTGGCTATGGCTCTACACCTTCTGGTACCAGATCAAGCCGTTCTCCACCTCGACCAACGCCGACGTCTTGGTGATGGCCGTGATGGGCGTGCTGAGCCTCGCCTTTATCCTGGTCCCGTTCCTGCCAGGCGTCCGCGACCTTCCGCGCCGGATCCCGATCTACAAGCTGATCTGGCGCGATCACTACCGCGCGCAGGGCACAGGTCGCGCATAGCGATCCCCCGCGCCGAGGTCGAACGCAATGGCTAGCAGGTTCCGACCCGGCTGGCTCGCAGCTGGGGTGTTTTCGGGCGTTCTCGCGCCGGGGGTCAGGTCGGGCCCGGCGGGTCGTCGCCCGTTGTGCGAGCTCGCCGCTCCTGTGCCTCAGCAGCGCGGAGACGTGCTTCTGCCTGTTCGCAGGCTCGTTCGAGCTCGCGCAGGCGTGCCGGGTTGGTGGGCCGTAGTCCGTAGGACTTTGCCTTGTAGAGCTGGTAGCGCTGGCGGGCGTGTTGAGCCTGTGCTCGCAGATCGTCCAGATGCAGGGTGGACATGAGGTTTAGGCCTCTGGGGCGCGGTGGCCGGGCTCCCGCCGCGGTGACGGGTCAGCGGCGGGCGAGCCGGCGTCCGCTCTCGGTCCCAGGCGGTGTGTAGTTGAGCTCATAGTGGTGGTAGAGCGCCGACTCGTCGGCCTGGGAGAGCTCCTCGCCGTGCTGCTCGATGTTCGGTGCCGACTCGACCTGCGCCTTCGTAACAGTTACCTGCAAGTCATCGGGACCCACCGTGATCCCGCCCAGCGGCACAAAAGTCAGGTGGCGGCCGATGAAGCCCTCCTTGACGGTGGCGAACTGCGGCTCATCGTTCTCAACGTCGACGTAGACCTCGTGCAGCTTTCCGATCTTCTCGCCATCACGATCGATGAGCATCTTCCCGTGCCAGTCGGCAACGTTGTAATGGTCAGCCTGCTGGTCCTCGGTCATCGTCGAAGCCTCCTAGTCCTTCCTCACCGTCTGGCAGTCATCCATCTTAGAAGCAGGCTCGACGACGCGCCAGCGGGCGCAGGCAGTATGAGCAAGTCGGCCAAGACCCGCTCCCCGTGGCTACAGGGCAAGTGGCTCGCCGTGCGCTCACAAGGACAGGCAGGACGCGCCCCGATGGCGGCCGGAGACCTCCTTCCGACCGCGAGGAGGTCAGTCGGGTGACAGTCGTCTGCGAGATCGCGGTTTCCACCGCGTGTGGCGCCGGAACATGCCGTGCCGAGACGAAAGCGAGACCGCTGCGGTTTGACGTCCACGGCGGCCCTGCTCCTCGCCAGGAACTCGCCTGACGAGTTCATCCTCGCCTTGGCCGGCATCGAGGTTGCGCGCCGAGACGAGAGCAGGTTCGCCGGAGGACTCGGGATGTGTGGCACATCGTGGGTACGTTCCTCAGCGCGGCCGAGGGCAACCCGTTAGGAGCGCGAGACAGGGGGTGGGCGGATGGGCTCGACGACGCTGGGGTCCGCCGCCCTGCAACCGTGCGCTGCCGCACCTCGCTGAACGTCTTGCGGGGACGGGCTATGGGTTTTGCGCGAAGATGCTGGCGTGACGCCGAACGGCCTCCGTGAGTTCTTTCTGGCTAGCGCGGGCGTCGCTGGAGCGTTGATCGGGCTGTTGTTCGTCGCGATTTCGGTGTCGCAGGAGCGGCTCGCTCAGAGCGAACACATACAGATCCACCGGGTTCGGGCGTCCGCGGCGCTGGTGGCGTTCACCAACGCGCTAGCTGTGTCGCTGTTCGCGTTGATCCCCGGAGACAAGGTGGGCTGGGCTGCGCTGGTGGTGGCGATCCTGGGGCTGGTGTTCCTTACCGCGTCAGTTCTTTCGCTGTTCCGTTTTCGGCGGCCTGGTTGGCGAGATGCCCGAGAGGCGGCCTTCCTGCTGGGTCTCGCGGCAACGTTCGTGCTCCAGCTAGTCGCGGGGTTGGAAGTGATCGCTCATTCCGGTGACTCAGGTGCGGCGCGAACCATCTCGGTTCTGGTCGTTGTCTGTTTCTTGATCGGCATCGCACGGGCATGGGAGCTGATCGGTGGCCCGTCGATCGGACTCCGGCACGAGGTCGTTGCGCTCGTGCGAAAACACGATGGGGAGTCGAAGACCCCGCAGGTGGACGACTGAGTCAATCAAACGCAATAAGCCCGGGAAAACCGGCCTTCCGATTGCGGGGCACGTCTTCACCCGATGCGAGGCTTTTGGAGTGCCAGCACTCGCAAACACAGCAAATCAGGGGGCGGCCGGCACGAGCGCGTCGGACCTGCTCGTCGCCAGCCGGGAGTGGCGACGGGTCGGCCTGGTAGGCGCCGGCCGGCCCGGTCGCCCTGGTTCCTATCGCCTCAGCTGGAGTCCGGCGCTGGCGGAGATCGTCGGCGATGGCCGTCCGTGGACGGTGCTGATGATTTCGCTGCTGTCGATGCCCTGCAGGTAGATGCGGATGATGCCGAGGTTGGCGTGTCTGAGCTGGCGCTGGATCACCGCCAGGGGACACCTTCGCGCGCCATCTCGACCGCGTGTGCGTGCCGTAGCTGGTGTGGCGCAAATCGGCGCCGGACGCCCGCCGCGGCGGCCGCGTGATGCAGCTGCTTGCGCGAGGCCGAGGGTTTGGGATGACGAAGCTCATGCTCTCGACCTCACGACTCAGCGCGGAGCCCAATCGCCAAGTGCCGGGTGGTTGAATACAGACAGTCAGTCGAACTTCGATTTGAACGGACGGCCGTGAAGCTCAACGTCTCACTTCGCAGCAACGTCATTTCCGCGGTCATCGCAGGCGTGATCTACCTGATCATTTATCTCGCCACCGGCGGCGGGGTGGCGGGCGGGATCATTGGAGCGGTGATCTTGGCCGTTGTGGTGTTCCTGATCGCTTTCGCTTTCGGCCGGCTGATCGCGCCGCGGCTTCGATGAGCCGGCGGTGCGACCGGGCGCAGAGGGCGCGATGCCTCGCGGTGCTCACGCCACCCTGATCGCTTGCTGTGGCGCCCTCGATGCCGAAGATCCGTGTTGCGCGCTGGGTTAGGTCGCTCGCACGAGGCTCAGGGCGAGAACCCTCGTGTCCGCGCCGAACGGGGCTGTCGGCGCCGGCGCAAGATGCGCGTCAGAGATCGAATGCAGGTCCTCGCCAGCTGTCACGAGTCGGATCGAGCGTGGCTCCTCCACGCCTGATGCAGCAGTCTTCGGCTCGTGGCTGCTCGGGCGACAAGGCAGTAGTCTGGCTGGTCGGCGTTCCTCGCCCTGCATGCCGCGCTCAAAGGAGGGGCGTGCGTGGCACGCGGGGAGTACGCGAGGCGGCGACGGAGCCGGGTTCACGTGTCGCAGTCGGCACGATCCGCGTAGGCGCGAGGCGGCCCCGGCGGGCGGTGGCGTTGGACCAATCGGTGTCGGGCTCCTGTCGTGGGAACACTCCCGCCGACTGGCCTCGACCCGCCCCGCGCCACCGCCGCCGCTACTCAGCTCGCAGCGCCACGGCTGTCCGCGACTGTGCTGCCCATCCGGCCGGCAGCAGCGCGCCCGCGAGGGCGATTGCCAGTCCGGCCAGAACGAGCGCCGCGAGTTCCCCGACGCCGTACACGTTCTGGAGGCTGGCTGGGACGCCGAGGCCGACGGCGGCGACCATGGCCGGGATCACGTATCCGTGGACGAGGATCCCGGCGGGGACGGCGAGCAGGCCCGCGAGCAGGCCGGTGCCGGCGACCGCGCAGAGCACCATCGCGACGGTCTGGCGGGGCGTCATTCCGACCGCTTTGAACACGCCGAGGTCGTGGACGCGCTCGCGGGTGTGGAGCACGACGGTGTTGAGCACTCCCAGCCCGGCGGCGATCGACAGCAGAAGCGTGAGCGTGCCGGCGAGCGCGATCGCGATTGCGGCGCCACGACCACCTCGCTGGTTGATCGAGACGGAGTAGTTTGACCCGAGCTTCGCTCCGAGCGCTTGAACGTAGGCGTTGGGATCGGTCCCGGGCCGCAGGCCGACGTCGTATTGGGAGTTCGATGGGTCGGGGGTGAGCCCCGGATCGACGGAGGTCAGCGTCCGCGAGTCGGTCAGCATCATCAGGCCGTCGTTGTCTTTGTCGAACACCTCGCCGACGATCCGGACCGGGATTGCGCGGCCGCCAGTGCCGGTGATCGCGACGGTGTCGCCGATGGTGGCGTGGAGGGTGGTGAGGAAGCGCTTGGGGACGACCGCCTGGTCGGGGCGGGTGTACCAGTGACCGCTCGACATCGTGTACATCCAGCCGGCGTCGCCGAGGAAGGCGGTAACGGGAATCGCCTGCACCAGCCCGGGCACGCTGACGTACTGGTTGTCCTCCTCGAGCGCGTAGTGGGCGGTGCCGGGCATCGAGCGGAGCGCCGCGGGGACCGTGCGCTGAGCCTGGGCGGACGACGGCTGGTGCTGCTGTGATGATCGCCTGGGACCGGAGGGCCCGGCCCTGCAGACCCCGGCGCAGGAGGTGATCACGCTGCCGTAGTCGACTTGCACCTGCTCGGTGTTGGTCAGGTCGAGGTCGGCCACGGCGCGTGTGATCGAGGTGACGAGCCCGACGGCGAAGGTCACGGCGGTCACGCCGAGCAGGACCACCGCGAGCGTCGCCGCCATCCGGGCCGGGCGGGCGAACGGTAACGCGAGTCCGATCGTCATCGGGCGGGGTAGCGCCAGCCGCCCAAGCAGGCGGTGCGCCAGATATCCGCGGCCGGTGCGCGGAGCCCGACCCGCTGCGAGGGCCTGCGTCGCACTGAGCCGGCCAGCGCGAAGCGCGGGCAGGATGGCGGCCAGCGCGACCAGGCCGCACATCGCGAGCGGGACGGCCACGTTCACCCATAGCGGCACTCCGAGCCGCCCGACCCCGTAGACGTCGGCGGTCTTCTGGAGTATCGGGGCCGCTAGCAGGTTGCCGAGCGCCACGCCGCCGAGGCATCCCACCACCGCGGGCACGGTGACCTGACCGGTGTAGGCGGCGACCACCTGGCCCGGCGTAAAGCCGATGCTCTTGAGGATCCCGATCCGGTGGTAGCCCGCGATCACCGCGCCGCTGACCACGTTGGCCACGATCAGCACGGACATCACCAGGCCGATGATCGCGAACGCGACCACGAACGGTGAGTACAGCGTGACCTGATTCTGTTGCGCGGCCCGCACGCTGAGATAGGACTGTGCGCCGGTCACCGCCCTGGCCGGGAGCGCCCTGGTCAGGGCCGCGGTATCAGCGCTCACCTCAGCTGCGGTGCCGGCGCTGCGGAAGCGGTAGAGCATCTCGGCCGTGGCCCGCGTGCCCGGCGGGCGCAGAGCCCGGATTTCTGCCGGGACGACCCAGCCGTCGGCCGAGTACGAGGCCGATGTGGCGAGGCCGACGACGGTCAGTCGCGGCTTCCCTGGGGCGCTGGTCACGGTAAGCGTGTCACCGACCCCGGCCCCGAACCCATCGGTGTTGGCCTCCAGCACGATCTGACCGGCGCGCTGCGGCCAGTGGCCGGCCTGGAGCGTGATGTCGTCGACCGGACCCCCGGACGTCATGCGTCCGGCCAGCATCAGCGGCGGTAGGACCGCCATCGGCGCGCCTGGCGAGGAATCGGTGGCCGTTACGTTCGCCTCGGCAAATGGTCCCGCCGCCGCGCTCACCGGCGGGAGGCGGGCTGTGGCGGCCAGTTGCGTTTGCGTCGCGCGCGAGGCGTCGACCGTCGCCACCACGTGCGCGCCGCGCTGCGCGGCGAACGCGTGATCGAACGTGGCGTGGGAGTCCACGACGAGCGCCAGGCCAAGGACCGCGGAGGCGATCGAGACGACCAGCACCAGGACGATCACGATCGTCTGAACCCCCCGCCGCCGGCCGATCCCGCCGCGCACCGCGCGGGCCACCGCACCAGGGCTCATCGCGTCGCCTCCGGCGCGCGCGCGATCGGGACGGGATCTCCGCTTCCTCCGTTGATCCGACCGTCGAGCAGTCGGATCACGCGCTGGGTGTAGCGCGCCGCCAGCTCCGGGTTGTGGGTGACCATCACCAGCGTCTGACCGGAGCGATTGAGCTCGAGCAGCAACCGACCGATCTCCTCCCCCGTGGCGGTGTCGAGCGCCCCCGTCGGCTCATCGGCCAGCAGCAGAGCCGGCCGGTTGACCAGCGCCCGGGCGATCGCCACCCGCTGGCGCTCCCCGCCCGACAGCCGGCCCGGGTACGCGTCCCGGTGGCGCTCGATATGCAGCGTGGTCAGTAGTTCCCCGGCGCGCGCCCGTGCCTGCGACCGGCGCATCCCGGCCAGCTGCGCCGGCAGCAGGATGTTGTCGGCGACGGTCAGGTCGTCGAGCAGGTTGAAGAACTGGAAGATCATCCCGATCTGACGCCGGCGGGTGCGCGCCATCCCGGTCTCCGTTAGCCGGTCGATCCGCTGACCGGCCACCGTGATCGTGCCGCTCGTCGGCCGATCCAGCCCGGCGATCAGGTTCAGCAGCGTCGACTTGCCACTGCCTGACGGGCCCATCACGGCCACCGCCTCACCTGGGGCGATCGCGAGCGTTGTCCCGTCCACGGCGGGCTGTCCCGAACCGTTGTAGCGCTTCGTCACGTCGTTGATCTGCACTAGAGCATCCATGGCGACAACGTACGCAGCGCCACGTGATCTGTCGTCGGCCGGGAGAGCCAAATCGCGCGTCATACTCGAGAGCTACGGCGGCGGCGATCCGTGCCCAGGTCATACCCGGGTATGACCCACCGGAGAGGGACGACGGCGCGCCTCGCTGGTGCCAAGCTATGCCGGTGAGACCCCTCGATACGCGACGGTTGATCGACTGGCGGGAGCTCCGCACGGCTGCCTGGGCCGGGCTCGCGCAGACGCTGTTCGCCCCGCCCGCGACTCGGCCCTGGCGTGCGGCCTGGCTGCGCCGGCTCGCGAGCCTGGCGGCGATCGCGGGCGGAGTCATCATGGCTATCGACTTCCTGCGGACCGTGCAGAGAAGCGACTTTCAAGACGAACAGCACTTCGTATGGCTCGAATTGGGTCTGCTGCTGGCCGCGCCACGCTTTCCCCTGATCACCTGGCGACTCGGCCTGCTCGCGGCGGTGCTGGACACGCTGACGGTCGAGCACGTCGCCGGTATCAACGGGCAGCAGTTCGCGCTGCTTCTCGTCATCTTCTGCGTGGCCGCGGCTACCGTCGAGCGGACCGTTCTGTGGTGGATGTGCACCTTGACGGTCGCACTGAGCTGGCTGTGGGTTCCCCTGCAAGGGTCCGTGCAACCATCCGCAATCGCCACGGTGATAACCGTCGCACTGACGGTCGCCATCGATGCGGCCCGCGGCCGGCGCGGAGCGCGACAACAGCTCGCGGTGGAGGCCGCGCACGTCGAGCGCGAACAGGCCCATCGCGCCGTGCTCGAGGAGCGCGCCCGAATCGCGCGCGAACTGCACGACGTGGTCGCGCACCACATGTCCCTGATCGCCGTGCAAGCAGAAACCGCCCGATACCGCATCAACGAAGTCCCCGACGCGGTCGGCGCAGAATTTGGCGCCATCAGTGACGCCGCCCGCGATGCGCTGTCGGACATGCGGCGGCTGCTGGGCGTCCTGCGCAACGACGAGGCGGCCACGCGCGCGCCGCAGCCGCAGATCGAGCAGATCGCCGAACTGATCGATACCGCGCGCAACGCCGGAGTTCCCGTGGACTTTTCGCTCAACGGCGCCGTAGATGCCATACCGCCAGCGGTCGGGGTGTGCGCCTACCGGATCGTTCAAGAGGCGCTGTCAAACGCGACCCGGCACGCCCCCGGAGCCGTCGTCAGCGTCCAAATCCATCGCGACCGCGACGCTGTCCGCCTCACGGTCACGAACGGCCCCGGCCGCTCCATCGCCCTGCTGCGCGAAGACCCGGGACCATGCCATGGCCTGACCGGGATGCGCGAGCGCGCCGGCCTACTCGGCGGCGCGCTCACCGCCGAACCAGTGCGCGACGGCGGATTCTCGGTGACGGCCGTGTTGCCACTCACCGCGCCGTCGTGACCGAGCGTTTGACGCGATGCCTGATCGCGGACGACCAGGCGATGGTCCGCGAGGGCTTCCGAGCGCTGCTCGACGCTCAACCGGACCTGACCGTCCTGGGTTTGGCGGCCAACGGCGACGAGGCGGTCAGCCTCGCACGCAAGCTGACACCCGACGTCGTACTGATGGACGTGCGGATGCCCGTCATGGACGGACTCGAAGCGACGAAACAGATCCTCTCCTCGAACCCCGTGGAGGAACGCCCACGGGTTTTGATCCTCACGACCTTCGACCTCGACGAATACGTCTACGAGGCGCTGCGAGCTGGGGCCAGTGGGTTTCTGCTCAAGGATGCGCCCGGCCAGGAACTCGTCCACGCCGTCCAAGTCGTCGCATCCGGCGACGGGCTGCTCGCGCCCTCGATCACCAAACGCCTGATCGCAGAATTCGCCGCCCGGCGCGAACCGCCACCGGGCAAACCCAAGAAGCTCGACGAGCTCACCGCGCGCGAACTCGACGTCCTGGGCCTGATCGCTCGCGGCATGTCCAACGCTGAGATCAGCGAGACGTTGTGCATCGCCGAGCAGACCACAAAAACGCACGTCGGGCGGATCCTGATGAAACTCCACCTGCGCGACCGCGCCCAAGCGGTCGTGCTCGCTTACGAGTCCGGGCTAATCTGGCCCGGCCACTAACGCTCCTGGCAAGCCTAGGTCGCGAGACTGCCCCTCTCACGAACTAGCAGCACTCTCACGACGGCCTTGGGGCGCATCCAACACTGCCGCTTCCGGACAGCCTGGGTCACGTCGCGGGGTGAGGACACGGCGTGGACCGCAGACGGTCGGCTACTCCTCGACGCCTGAAACAGCCACGACCGTGCCGCGACTGCTTTCGATCAACTCGACTGCGTGGTGCGCCGTGGATATTCCACGGAAGCCATGTCCGGCCGTCCGGCCCTCGCACGGCGACCACACTGGGGAATTCCGAGGTCCGCTAGCTTGCCTTGCCGTGCCAGAAGTCAGGCTTCGGCGGTGGCGGATGGCGGACTTAGACCAGATCGCCGCGATGACCAACGACGAATATCTCCGTCCTTGGTGGTGGATGGCAGATGACCTTCGAGCATGGCTCCGCAGGGAGGTGTCCGAGGAACGCGGTCCCACTCGGGCGATCTGTCTCCCGGATGACGACCGCGCAGTCGGCAGAGTGGCAATACGTTTGCCCGAGTTCGCCTCAGAGGCAGTCCGATGCGTCGCGGTGCAAACGAGCGACCAGCCAGCCGGGGAATTGAGCTTCTGGCTCCTTCCTGACGCAAGGGGGCGAGGCCTGGCGTTCGCCGCGGTCACCGAGATCGTGAAGGTAGCCGCCAATGCTGGGTTGAAGTCACTGGTCCTTGATATCGAGGAGGGGAACACTGCCTCGATACGCGTGGCGGAGCGCCTGGGTGCAGCACGGCGAATGCCAACTCGACTACACAGAGACCGCTTCGGTACCGACTGGACGATGGTGGTCTACGTCCTCCACGTTCGATAAGTCCCGCACCCGCGCGTTTCCCCAGGCGCGGCACGGCGCGCCACCGCTGGAACTCCAGTCAGTCGCCAGACGGGAGCGGCGCCCATGGCTCGGCCTTAGCTAGCGCGTCCGCGAGCTGAGCTCTCGAGCTGACGTCGAGCTTCTGGTAAATGTGGCGAAGGTGGTACTCGACCGTTTTCGGCGTGACGAACAGCGTCGTGCCGATCTCACGGGTGGTAAGGCCGCTGGCGGCGAGATCCGCGACCCGACGTTCGCTGGGTGTGAGCGACTCGAGCCCCGTCAGTATCAGGTGGCGCGCCCGCGCACCGGTCGCGGCCAGCTCCGCCTCTGCGCGCGCGGCGAGCGCGGTCGCGCCTCCGCGCTGGCTGAGGTCGAGTCCTCTTCGCAGAGGCGCCCGTGCCGCCGCGCGTTGGTTTGCGCGTCGCAATGCTGCGCCGAGATCGACTAGCGCGTGGACGTGTTCGAGCCGCTTGGCGTGTCCGTCACCCAAGCGCACCGCCTCGGCCAGCAGCTCGATTCCCCGCTCGCCGCCGGCAGCGAGGCCGAGGACGCGCAGGTCACGGATTACCGCACGGGTGATGCCGACCCGTCGTGCCTCCGCGAGCTCCTCGGAGGCCAGCTCCTCAGCGCGGTCCCGTTCGCCGAGCGCGATGTGGACGAGGGCCGCGGTTGAGCGCCATGTGGTCACGCCCGGGCTCGTGGCCGCAAAATCCGATTGAAACCACTGACCGGATCGGACCGCGTCCTTCAAGGCTTCGGTTGGACGGTTCTGCGCGAGCCTCAGCTGCGCGCGAACCTCGAGCAAGAACGGGTAGCGGACGCTGCCGGGCGCTTCATCCTCGACCACCGCGAGCGTCCGCTCGGCCTGCTCGAGCGCCCCTCGCTGGATGTGGCAGGAGGCCAACGCGCCGTAGGCCGTGCGGATCATGTGCCACTGTTGGGGAGCGTCGAGCCCCGCCTGGGCGTCGGCGATCGCCTCTGCGATCCGTCCCTGGGCGTAGAGCGGCCACGCGCGACAACAGCTCGCCGTCGCGAACGCAAGCGGTGATCCCTGCTTGAGCGCCGCGTTACAGATGTCCACGTTGCGTTCGAGCTCGTCAGCGAACAGAAGTGCCCCGGTGAGTAGCGGCAAGCTGACAGGTTCGCTGGGCTCGCACCCGAGCAGCGCGCCGTCACTCCAGGCCACGTCGGCCAGTTGGCGCACGACGGGTCCGGGCTCGCCGAGCAGGGCGGCTTGCAGCGCGACGTGCGCGAGCGCGGCGCGCTGACCGGCACTGGGCGGATCGTGCAGCTGGTCGACGAGGCGCTGGCGGCGGGCGGACGCGTCGCCTGCCAGGTCTGGGATGAGCGAAGCGGCGGAAATGTAGGCGGCGTCCAGCTGGGTGCCCAGCTCCAGGTCATCGAGTTCGACTCCGGTGACGGCCTGAAGGATCACGTCCGCCGCCTCGCGATAGTCGCCGCGGGCGTAATGCGCCTGGCTCTGTGCGAGGGTGAATCTGGCCCGAAGCGTTGGGTTTTCCGTGAGCTCGATCGCCTCGGTCAGCCGCTCGCTTGCACCGGGCGTTCCTTCGAGCGCCTCTGCCTGGGCAAGAGCCGCGAGGAGCTCCGCGCGCTCCTCGCGGGGGGGCCGCTCGGCAAGGGCGCGCTTGAGGAGGTGCACCGCAGACTTGGCGGATCCGCTTGCGAGCGCCTTGCCCGCGGCAGCCCGGAGCATCTCGACCGCGCCGGGATCATCCTCGGCGGGCGAGTGCAGCAGATGTGCCGCCACCATCTCGGCAGGACTGCCGGATTCGCGAAGGATTGTCGCGGCTCGGCGGTGCGCATGCCCGCGCACCAGCGGCGATATCGAGGCCTCGACCGCCGACCGGATCAATGGATGGACGAAGGAGAGCGGCGCCCCAGCCCGGAGCATGTGCGCCTCGGCAAGCCGATCGGCGGCCTCGGCAGCCGTGCGCACCTCGAGCTCGGCTAGCCGTGCGGCGTGTTGCAGAGAAGCCCCGTCGCCGAGAATGCTGACTGCGAAGGCAAGGCTTCGCGCCGCGGCCGGCAACGTCCCGAGTCGCGCGACGACCGAGTTCACGATCGCCTCCGGGGCGAGCTCAGTGAGGCGCCTGGCGGTGGCCGCGTCTGGGCTCTCCTGGTCGGCCCGGAGCTGTGCGATCAGCTCGGCGAGCAGCAGAGGATTCCCGTTCGTTACTCGTGCGCACGCGGTGATGAAGGCGCCATCGGCGTCGGGGAACTCAAGGCTCACGAGCGATTCGATGCCGGCGTGGCTGATTGGTTCGGGGCTGATGAGCACAGCGCCGGGCGCCGACTTCAGCGCGGCTACCGCCCGATCGTCTGCTGCCGCTTCACCTTGCCTTGCGGCGAGGATCAGCGCGATCGGCCGGTTGGCGATCCGGTCCGCTAGATAGGCGAGAAATCGCAGCGACGGTCGATCCGACCAATGAACGTCGTCGACGAGCATCGTGATCGGCTCGGTCGACGCTAGGTTGTTCGCAAGCCAGAAGAGGCCATGGATCAGCAGATAGCCGTGCTCGGCGGGCGAACGAGTGGTCTCGGCCAGCGTTCCCTCCAAAATTTCTCGAGCCGGGCCGGCCGGACCGTGCGCGATTGCCTTCCGATCCTCAGCGCTGATCGAACGCCACCTCGGTTCGAACAACTGGAGCGCGACACCGAACGGAAACTCCTGCTCGAGTTCGCTCGCATACCCGCTGAGGACCTGCGTCCCCGCCTCGCGCGCCATATCACCAGCGACCGTCAACAACCGGGACTTGCCTTGACCTGCGGCCGCCTCAATCAGGATCGTTCCCCCACTACCTTCGACCGCGGCGTTCAACGTCTGGCTAATCGTGGCAACCTCCAGCTCGCGCTCGACGAGGACCCCTCCGAGACCCGCGTCCCGGGCCCGCTGCCTCATGGATGCCCGTGGGGACATGCTTCGGTTGTTCGCCACCTCAAGCTCCTGGATCTGGACTTGGGCCGGCAACGCGATATGCCGCTAATTGGAAGTTTAGAGAGACTTAGGGCTCTAGAGTCAAGGGGGGCTCCTGTTGCGAACCCGGCGAAGCTTGAGGAACCTGAGCGCGTGGGACCTTCTGTTCAGGTGCGCGTCGTGCTTGACCTCGAGACCGACGGCGAGCCCATCCGCGGATCGTTGTCCCGCGACGATCGACCCAGCCAGCGATTCTACGGGTGGCTGGAGCTCGCCAGCTTGCTTCAAGCTACGCGTACCGAGTCTGCCTGCCCAGACGCGGCGTCCCAGACCACGTCCGTCAGCGAGCTGATCTAAGGCACAAGCAGGCCCGCCCGGAATGGCCGCTTGGGGGTCTGATCTACCGAATAACGGTCCGACGGCCGGTGCGAGACTGCTGGTACGTAGAAAACCCGCACACGCGTTGCGGTTAAACCCTAGGGGGGGCACCTGTTGTGAGCCTCGAGTAGCCCTGGTTCGCTTTAGCAACCGCGGCAGATGTTGGACAAATGTTCTGCTGTTGGGGGCAACGACGGTGCGCTCACGCGCCAACCGAACTTTCAAATCTGGGGAAAGGATCGAGGGCCATGGAAGCGATGACTACCACGACCCTCCTCGCTGATGAGCCGCGCGTTGGCGGCGTTTGCGACGAGGAGGTCGAATTCGGCTGTACCGAACTTGATCTACCGGTTCGGGGTACGCGAGCCGCGGCTCGACAGAAGGCTGTGCACATCGGGCGTCCCGCCGGACTTGGGAGTACCCGTGTAAGCGTCGTTATTCCGACGCTCAATGAGGCCCTCAACTTGCCCCACATCATGCCGCGGATTCCCGTCTGGGTTGACGAGGTCGTGATCGTTGACGGACGTTCGACTGATGACACCATCGCCACCGCGCGCTACCTCTGTCCCTCAGCTCGGGTTGCCACCCAGGACGGTCGCGGGAAGGGCGACGCATTGGCGTGCGGCTTTGACGCTACCAGCGGCGAGATCATCGTGATGCTCGATGCCGATGGCTCGACGGACCCTGCGGAAATCCCGCAATTCCTTGCGCCGCTGCTCGACGGGGCCGACTTCGCGAAAGGGTCGAGACGTCTCGATGGTGGCGGGAGTGCCGATCTCTCCGTACTTCGTGCCGCAGGCAACAGGGCGCTGACCGCGGTCGCCAACCTGTTGTACCGGAGGCAGTACACCGACCTCTGCTACGGCTACAACGCGTTCTGGGCTCGTTGCCTTGACGTGATGCACGTCGACTGCGATGGGTTTGAGGTCGAGACGCTCATCCATGTACGCGCCGCTCGAGCGGGGCTTGATGTGAGGGAGGTGCCCAGCATGGAGCACGAGCGACTCCATGGCGAGAGCAAGCTCCATGCGTTCCGCGACGGGTGGCGGGTGCTCCGCACGTTGATTGTCGGGCGCTTCGCACGACGGCCAGACCGCGAGACCGGACCATGGCAATCGCCGATACTTCAGGAATTAGCGACTGAGCCGGGGATCGAGATCTAACCACGAGGTAGGGCTACAATCCCTTTGGCGCTACTGCCTATTGCACCAGCAGAGTCACCCATGGCGGCTTGAGGCCGAAGCCGACATCAATCTCAGGAGTGCCAAGGCCGGCCAGAACGTGGTCGACGTGCCGAGTCAAGAGCGACACCATTATGGACTCAGCAACCTCAGCGCTTGGCGCGACGGCAGTCGAATCCTCGAGTCCATCGTGTTGCAAGCGGATCCGGCCGGCCGCCAGCTCGGAACGAATCGCTGGCGTTCCAGCTTCCTAGAGATGACTTGTCTCAGCAAGGATCGAGAGTCTCCGGCGGGCTCGACTGAAATTGACCACCTTGCCTAACGGGGGCTCCGGCTTCGCGCTCGGGGCGCAGGCGGGGGCGGTTGACGGTCAGAGTTCAGTGCTCCCGACCGACACTGCGACGCCAGGAGGAACAGCCGATGACCGTGTGACGGCCCCGCGTGCGTGGACTGGCCTGATGCTCGCGATGCTGCTATCGGCGTCCGGTGTGCTGGTTATCTCGCTCTCGTACGCGGCGGGCCGCGACGGCCACCCCTGGGCGCCGGTGGCGTACTGGGGCGGCCACCTGCTCACGTTCATTCCGCTTGCTGCCTACGTCCTCGCGCGGAGGACACCGAGCAAATGGGCGGCGGTAGTCGGTATCGGACTATTTCAGTCGCTGACGAAGTGGATGTACAGCCCGCTGATGTTCAAGTTCTCGGACGAGCTTCAACATCGGCAGACGGCCATCGACATCCAGAAGTACCACTCGCTCTTTCACGCGAACCTGGCGCTGCCGGTAAGCCCGCAGTTCCCCGGCTTGGAGGAGATCACGACGTCGTTGATGTCGATGACCGGCCTCAATCTGTTCGCGGCCGGCCAGATCGTGGCTGGGGTTGCCCACGTCTCGGTGGCGCTGGGCATCTTCGTGCTTCTCCGGCGTGTGACCCGTGACGAGTGGGTGGCGGCCGTGGCCGTGCTCGTTTTCGAAATCAGCCCCCAAAACCCATTCTTCAATGCGATGTGGGCCTACGAGACGCCCGCGCTTCTGTTCATGGTGGTGGCCTTGATCGGAGCCACGCGCCGTGGATCCGTCCCTGGCTTTATCACCGCAGTGATTTGCCTTGGCCGCCGTAACGGTTACCCACCACGTCACCGCCGCGATGACTGCGCTCACGCTGTTGGCTCTTGGCGCTGGCGTGGCGTTACAGACCCGAGCGTGGCGCCGCGGACTGCGACTGCTCGTGCTGGGCGGCGGTCGCGGCAGCGATGGCCGCGGCGTGGCTGGTTTTTGTCGCGCCGGCGACGTACGAGTACCTCGCCGGACCGGTGAGCGATGTGATTTCGGGATTCCTCAACGCCGGATCGGTCAGCGGCAAGGTGCCGGTGGCGGGGGCGTCCGCTAGTCTGATGACGACTGTGGCGACCGCGGTCGGCACCGGCGTGATGGCGATCCTGGTGATGGCCGGCGTGATCGTTGTCTGGCGTCGCGCCCAGAACGCCTTGACACGGACCTTCGCGGTCTTGGGGCTTGGCTTCTTCGGACTCCTTGGGGTGCGCCTCTTCGCGTGCCGACGGTGCAGAGCTGTTTGGGCGTCTCTTGACGTTCGAGTACCTGTTCGTGTGCGTAGCAGCAGCGCTCGCGCTGACGCATCCATGGAGGCGGGAGCGCCGACCGATCGTTGCCCTGGGCCTCGTCGCAATGGTCCTGGTTTTCATCGGCAACACGACGAGCGGTTGGCCCGCACCGTGGGAGCTCGTGCCGGGCAAGTTCAAGGTCGACGCGTTCGAAAGCGGGGTCGACCCTGCCGATGTGGAGGCGGCGCGCTGGGTCGCGGCCAACGTCCCAGGCAACGCAAAGGTGGCCTGCGACTTCATGATGTGCTCGCTCGTGGGCGGCTACGGGACGCAGTCGGCGAACGGCGATGTGCCGGACATCTTCTACGCGCAGTCCTTCGACCCGTCCATTCGCAGGCTGCTCTCCGAGCGCGGTATCGAGTATGTGATTGTCGACCGCCGCATCTATTCGCAACGGCCCATCGGCCATCCTTACTTCGACCACGAGACGGACGGGCAGCAGGCGGAGTCGCCGATACCGCTTAGCGCGCTGGAGAAATTCAACCATAATCCACAGGTCGACCGCGTCTACGACGACGGTCCGGTGACTGTCTACGACGTGAGGGGGCTGAACGGTGCTTGAGCGCCGTAAGGACCTCGCGGCCGTCGCCGGCTACGCGGTGCTGGCCGCGGCCGCAGTCTGGGTCCTGCACCCCGGAGGCGCGGGCGGACTAATCCTGGCCCCGCTTCTGGTGGTCTGTCCCGGCTACGCACTCGTTTGCGCGATCGAGGGCCGCCGCCGCCCAGACGCGCTCGAACTCGTGGTCACGACCGTCGCGCTCAGTTTCGCCACCGCGGCGCTGGGCGGGCTGGTGCTCAACGCCCTCAACCTAGGGCTGACGGCGCACACGTGGTCGACTCTTTTTCTCGTCGTGACGGTAGCGGCTGCGGCGGTTGCGGCTTGTCGGCGTGTCGGAGCCGATGACCCCACACGTCGACGTTCGATCCGGATCCGCGCGCTGCCACTGCTCGCCACCGCGACCATCTGCGTGCTTCTGTCGGCGGCAGCTGTCATTGCCATCCGCAGCCAGCAGGCGCAGGACCGCCGGACGGCAACGACGGCGCTGGGCGTTGTCGCGTCAGACGGCGGATCGATGCTTCGTATCTCGGTCGTGAATGCCCGGCTCGGGGCCTCGTCGCTACCGCGTCCGCATCGACGTTGGCTGGCGGACGACGACCAGCTTTTCCCTCGCGCTTGCCAGCGGCGGGCACTGGTCAGGCACCCGGCACATTTCTCGTTCCTCCGTCGGTCCCGTGAGGATCGAGTTGTTCAGCGCGACGGGGCTCAAACGTCCCGCTCCGGACCGTGATCCTGGCCCGCCTCCAGAGAAAAGCGTCGAACCCATGAGCGCACTGGACAAGACACGCAAACGGACACTCCGGCGCGACTGGGTGCCTGGCTCAATCTCGGCCCGAGCCGCGAGTCTCGGTATTCATCGCGGCAGCGTCGTCACGAATGCAGTCTCGCTGTTCGGAACGACGGTCGTCACATCATTCTTTGGCTTCGCGTTCTGGCTGGTAGCCGCGCACATGTTCAGCAGGGCCGCCGTGGGGGCGGGCGGCGCGGCGCTCTCCGCAATGCAGCTAGTCGCAAACGCCGGGATGCTCGGCCTGGGCACACTGCTGATCGGCGAGCTGTCCCGCGGCGTTGAGCATCCAGCACGACTGATCACGACCGCCCTGTGCGCGTCGGCGGGCGCCGGAGTCGTCGGAGGACTGGGGGTCGCGGTCGGCGTCCGCGCGTTGTCTTCCTCAGACGTGATCCCGCATGGGATCACGGGGCTCGCGCTGTTCGCGTCCACGGCCGGCGTCTATGCAGCGCTGCTCGTCCTCGACGACGCGACCCTGGGACTGTCGCGCGCCAGCTGGCAGCTCTGGAGAAACGGGGTGTTCTCGGTCGTCAAGCTCGCGCTGCTGCCCGTGGTGGCCCTGGTCTTGGGGCTCGACGGCTCTTCCGGCCTGCTCCTGTCGTGGCTCGGAGGGGCGGTGCTCTCGGTCCTCGTGATCACAGTGCTCGCCAGGCGGGCGAACCTGCGGCTCGTCGCCCGCCCTCGGCGCGAGCTGATCGGCAGCTATGGCGGGACGGCACTCTTGCATCATTGGTTGAACCTCTCCTCCGCCGCGCCAATCCTTGTCCTCCCTATGATCGTCGCTGGCGTATCTGACACCGGCGGTGAACGCCCCCTTCTACAGCGCGCTGCTGCTCATCGGATTCGCCTACATCGTCTCCACGCATTTCGGCACCGCCCTTTTCGGGATCGCAAGCGGCGATCACGATGCACTCGACCGCGAGTTGAGGCGGACGATCAAGGTCTGCGGGGCGGTGGCTGTCGCGAGCCCTCCTTGTCTTTGGTGCGGCAGGCCACCTGCTGCTGTCGATGTTTGGCAGCGGGTACGCCGAGGCATGGCTGCCGCTCGCGATTCTCGCGGTGGGCACGTTCCCCGGAAGCGTGCGCTCGCAGTACATGGCGGTATGCCGCGTCAACGGCGACCTCCGCCGCTGTGCCCTGCTCGGCTGCCTCGGCAGCGGGATCGAGATCCTGCTGCCGCTCGCCGCACTCGCGTTCGGGGGCGGGCTCGTGCTCGTCGCCTGCGCGTGGGTGACGGCGATGTTCCTTGAGGGCGCCGTCCTGTGGCCTGCGGTCGCCTGCGTTGCAGGCCTCCCGGGCCGGTTTCCACGCCTGACGCGCTGGATCGCTCCGCGTACGTTCGCCCTAGCTTGTGTCAAGTCCAGCAACATGGCGCTTGAAGGCTGAAATGTACGCTCTAACGAGAGGTAGGTGCGGACGGCTTACCCCACACCGAGATGTAGAGGTGAGGTGTCAGTCGTGAACACCCCGATCGGCGCACACCACACCATTGAATTTGACCTGCCGGATGGCGAGCGCCCAGCGCCGACCTCCGTTCATCCCGTGGCATCCGACCGGCCGCGATGTGACGACCCAGAGTGCCGGGAGGCGTCAAGCGAATGCACGTCAGACACGAGGCCCGAAACATCGACTGAGCGTCACGAACAGTGGCTCTTGGACGTGCGCGAAACAGGGCTGCATGGAAGGCCGAGATCGGAGCGGGTTCGATGCCACACAACATCGTGATTGGCAGCGGTCCAGCGGCGGCCGCGGCAACGCTCGCGCTACTTGCTCGGGACGCCGAGTCGGTGGTGGTGATGGACCTTGGCGCGTCGCTGGAGTCTGATCGTCGCCAGTTGCTGGCGAGCGTCGCGAGCGCTCATCCCGATGAATGGAGCGCCGAGGTCCGCGATGTGCTCGCGCAGAGGCCGAGAACAGAGCACCACGGTGAACTGCCTCAGAAGCGAGTTCTTGGTTCCGACTTCCCGTTTCGTGAGCTTGGTCAGCTCGAGGGTATAGACGTGGTGGCGGGAGGCAACCGAACGCATCGTGTCCGGAGCGTTCGGTGGCTTTTCCAATGCCTGGGGAGCTCAGGTCCTGCCGTTCACCCGGGAAACGATCGGCGAGTGGCCGATCGCATATGACGATCTCCTCCCCCACTACGAGGCGATCCTCCGGCACCTGCCGTTCGCCGCTGTCAACGACGACTACGCCGAGCTGTTCCCTCTGCTTGCGCCTTCGTCACCATTGCCGCCACTCAGCGACGGCGCGCAATCCGCCCTCGAGCGATATGCCCAACACCGGACCGCCGTACGCCGTTTGGGTGTCCTCGTGGGGCGGGCGCGTCTCGCGTTCGAAGCCTCGCGCTGCGTCGAGTGCGGGTTGTGCCTCACCGGCTGTCCGTTCGATCTCATCTACTCCGCTCGGCAGACCTTGGCTCCGACGATTAGACGGGGAAGCGTTCGCCATGAGCCCGGGCTGCTCGCGCTCGAGATCGGTGAAGACGAGGTCGGCTGCTGGGTTCGTGCTCGGCGGCTCGAGGATGGGTCGATCGTGACGAAACGCGCCGACCGCGTCTTCCTCGCTGCCGGAGCGTTGGGAAGCACCAGAATCGTCCTCAACTCTGTTCGCCGTAGCGTTCGCCGGCTTGAGCTGGCCGAGTCCGTGCAGTTCGTACTTCCGTTCTTCTCTATCCGCGGACAGCGCGATCCTCGCGCCTACTCGACCTTCACGCTCAACCAGATCAGCATGCTCGTCCGTTACGGACGGGTCGGACTCGACCTAGCACAGCTCCACCTCTACCCGTACAACCCTGTGTTCGAGGACGAGCTGCCGGGGTCGATCGCGCGTTCGCCACGGCTCAAGACCACCGTCCTCAAACGTACGGTCGCTGCGCTCGGCTATCTGCCGTCGTGGGCGTCGCCAGCCATGGTCGTTGATGTGAAGGAGAGCGCCAGTGATCAGCTCCCTGTCGTCCGGATCTCGGGGCGGCGCAACCCGGCGACCGGTCGGGCGCTCGCTAAGACGATGGCTCGTCTGCTCGGCGTTGCGCCAGCCCTTGACCTGTGGCCCGGCCTGCCGGTTCTGCGTCTCTCGGGTCCCGGGAAGAGCTATCACTTCGGCGGAAGCCTCCCTCACGTCGCCGGAAAGCCGCGTGCCGGGGCTCTCGAGACGGATGTGCTGGGTCGGACGGCGGAGTGGCGGCGCGTTCACATCGTCGACGGCGCAGTGCTCCCGACCGTGCCATCCACAACCTTCACTCTCTCGGTCATGGCGAATGCGCATCGGATCGCCACTGCCGCCACGGGGTCAGCATGACAGCGCTCGCCATCACCGGAGCGACCGGTTACGTGGGTTCGGCCATCGCGGCGCGGGCGCGGGAGGACGATCACGAGGTTCTCGCGCTGAGCCGGCGACGGACTCCTGGCCTTCACTGGCGACCATACGAGCTCGGTGAGCTACCGGCTTCAGACATCTTCCGTGACGTCGAGGTCGTGGTGCACTGCGCCTACGACCTCTCGCTCACGAGAGAGCGCGATATCTGGCGCGTGAACGTTGAGGGCACCCACAGACTCGTTCAAGCGACCGAGGCAGCGGGCGCCAGGTTCGTGTTGATCTCTTCGATGTCAGCCTATCCCGGTACCAGGCAGATCTATGGCCGGGCAAAGCTGGCGGCAGAGAGCGCGGTGCTGGCCGCCGGCGGCGAGGTAGTTCGCCTGGGCCTTGTCTATGGGGACGAGGGCATGGGCATGATCGGTGCGCTGCAGCGCCTTGTGGGACTGCCGCTCACGCCGCTAATCGGTCGAAACGCCCACCAGTTCACCGTCCATGTCAACGACATGGTCCGCGGTGTCTTGCGGCTGGCGCTTGGCATGGAGAGAGCTCACGACCCGGTTGGGCTGGCCCATCCCCGCCCGGTCCGATTCGAGGATCTGCTCGTGGCATTGGCGCATCGGGCGGGAACTCGCCTACGACCCTTCCATGTGCCGTGGCCAGCGGCATATGGCGTGATGCGTGTGGCCGAGGCGCTCCGTGTGCCGCTCCCGCTACGTGCGGACAGCATCCTTGGACTGGTGCGTCCAGCCCCCTTTGTCCCGAGGGCTGACCACTGGGCACACCTCGGCGTGCGCGTCCGTTCCTTCGAGGAGTGGGCGGATGAGGTCCCAGCTGCTCCCGTAGGTCATTGACCACCCGACCAAGGAACACTTCCATGACACCGACTGAGAACGCTACCAACCGTCAATCTTTAGCCGCTTCCGCTCCGGAGCCGAACTCTCAGCTTCGCGTGGCGGTCGTGATCCCCGCATACACGATGGACCGATGGGAGCTTCTCGCTCGCATGGTGGAATCCGCGCGCTCCCAAACCGTGCCTGTCGAGACAATAGTTGTTTGCATCGACAATAATGAGGCGCTCTTGGACCGCGCACGACGTGAATGGGGTGAAGCTCAGAGCCCGGAAGTTCTCGTCATCCCCAATCGGCACCATGCCGATCTCAACCGCGTGTCGGCCCATGAGGCCGCGCACGGCTCGCGGCGGCGGTTCGGCGCCGGCGCGGCTCGAAACACTGCTGCCGAGGCGGTCAGTGCCGATGTCATCGTGTTCACGGATGACGACGCCCGCGCGGAGCCTGATTGGATCGAGCGGCTGCTCGAGGTCCTCTCGTCCCCGTCGGTGGTTGCGGCTGGCGGTCCGCCGGTTGCCGACTATGAGACAGCAAGGCCGGCGTGGTATCCGGGCAACTTCAACTGGGTATTCGGGTGTGCGTACGATGGCTTACCAACGACCATTCAGCCCTACCGTCGCCTCTTCTGTGGCAACCTGGCCGTGCGACGGTCCGCCTTCGAGGCTGTCGGCGGGTTCCTTGACTCAGACTTCGACGATCTCAATTTGGGGACGAGACTTATCGCGCGGTTCGGCATCGAAAGCCTCGTATACACGCCGTTTGCCGTGGTGCATCATTTTGTCCCCGCCGAGCGTGTGACCTGGAGCTACTTTTGGCGGCGCTGCTACTTCGTGAACCGGGAGAAGGTTCGCGTGTTCAAGAGCATGGGAACGACGGGCAATCTCACCGCAGAACGGCGATTCGTTATTCACGCCCTGAGCCGTCAGACGGGCCTGACACTGGGCCGGCTCAGCTCGTGGAGATATCAATGGGCTCTATGCATTGGGCGCGATGATCGTCGGAATTGGCTTGGCGGGTGCAGGGCATCTGAGAGGACAACTCGATCGGATCATGGCTCGACCGCGCGATGCCAAGGGCGGGGGGATGTCGAGATGAGCGTGCCTCCACCGGCTAGGCGATAGGGACCGAACGGCACGGATGACGCCGGAAGCGGTGCAGACGGCGAATCGCGGGATGAGACGCCTTCGACGCCGGTACTTCGCTCGTCTCAGTCGTCATCCCGACAACCGGTCGGGCCTCGGTGGCTCATGCCGTCCGGAGCGTCCTGTCGCAAACCTACCCTCACACCGAGGTAATCGTGGTGTATGACGGGCCGGATGGCGAGCTCTCGCTTGAGTCGCCCATCGACCCCCGAGTGAAGATCGTCGCCACAGGTGAGAGGCGTGGCTCAGGACCCGCGCGAACTCTCGGCACTAGATTGGCGACAGGAAAGTACTTGGCCCTTCTAGATGATGACGATGCCTGGACACCTCGGAAACTCGAAGTGCAACTCGCGAGTGCTCGCGCAGCAGGATCCATCAGCGAATGTCGTGTGTCTTAGTCAGTTTCGTCTGGTTGATGAACAAGGCCGCGGCGACTTCGTAGCGCCTAAACGTCTGAACCGGCCGGGCGAAGCCATCGCGGATTATCTGTTTGTCCGCCGCTGGGTCCGTTGGGGTGAGGCGGTCGTTCATCCATCAACCCTCATTTGCGAGAGATCGTTGGCCGCCTCGACGCCGTGGTTGGACAGCCCGGTTCACGAAGACTGGGATTGGCTATTGCGACTCGTAGCCGAGCGCAATCCGAAGGTGATCATGGTCGCTGAGCCGCTGGTGGATGTGACACATACGGTGGGGTCGGCCTCCCGGTCGACGAAATGGCGTGAAAGTCTGGCCTGGGTGTCGTCGTCGCCATTTCTGACGAAGAGACAGCGGGCTGACCTCCTACTCTGCACGACGGCTGCCTTCGCCAGAGCAGCCGGCGATCGGCGCGCGGCCGCGCGGATCGCGAGGCATGCTGTTGTTGAAGGACGCCCAGGACTACCGGCATGCCTGTTTTTCGTGGCGTTTCAGCTTATGCCGTCCCACATGCTTACGCGTCTGGCCCGGGCGGTGCCGACCTCAAGGCGATCGAGACGGCCGTGAGCGTTCAATCCTCATCCGTGCACGTCCAGGCGTCCAGCGGATCGAGGGCATCGCTCGGCCCCCGGTACGTCGGCGAGTTTGACTTGGCGCGACCGAGCCTGGAGTTCAGAGCGCCATCGGGCTATCAGCGGGCTCTTGTGCTGGTCCGGCATGACAGCGTTCTGCTCGGTGTCGTTGCGGTTGAGTTTGACGATGCCTCCCATGAGTCTGCGCTCCGCCAAGCAATCGCAACTCATCTCACGGTGAGCGACGACATGATTGAAGAGTCGCGTGCCCGGCAGGCGAAGGCTGTGGATGAGGGGCCCGTCATTCAGCGTCGTCGTCTGCACGAAGAACCGCGAGCATCAGCTCGAAGCAGTGCCTCAAGGCGCTCTGTGCGCAACAGTATCCGCGCTTTGAGATTGTGGTAGTCGATAACACGGACGGAAGCCCCTGGCGTCGCTGACATCGTGAATGGACTCGATGCAGCCGGTTCCGCTGCGGCTCGTCGTCGAGCCTGACGCCGGCCTCGTCTCGCGCGCGAAACCGAGGTGCTTCGGTTTCGCAGGGATCCGTCGTCGCCTACATCGATGACGACGCGAGACCCGCAGACCACTGGGTCACTGAACTCGCCGCTGGATATACCGACAACCCTCAGGCGGCTGCGGTCAACGGTTCCATATTGCCAGGCGAAATTGAAACCGAGGCGCAGGAATTGTTCTTCCAGTACGGAGGTCATTCCAAGGGTCGCAGCTTCGTGCCCCAGGTCATCGATCCTTCAATGCCGGGTTCGCAGAGCCCGCTGTATCCGCTGCCGCCGTTTGGGGCCGGTGGAAACATGTCCGTCCGGCGAGACGCGCTCTTGCGTGTGGGAGGATTCGATGAGGCGCTAGGAGCCGGCACTCCGGCCTGTGGCGGGCGAGGAGACCGGACTATTCACGCAGTTGCTGCTGGCCGACCACACGATCGTTTACTGGCCATCTGCCCTCGCGTGGCACGCTGACCGTGCGAAGTTCACTGATCTCGTCAAGCAAATGAGGGCGCTCGGGACCAGTCTGACGGCGTATTACACGTCCGTCGTTGTTCGTGATCCGAGGCTCATCCCGAGACTTGTCGCGCTGGTGCCGCAGGGGATCCGGGATGTCCGCGGCGCGCCGGGGTCAGTCCGGACGGCAACGATGTCAGCGTCGTTCCCAAGCGAGTTGATGCGGAGCAACCGTCGCGGGATGATGTCCGGGCCCGTGGCCTACCTGCGCGGGTGGTGCCGTCGCTGGGGTCGACCCCGCGCGATCTGCGAGGCGAGCTGTGATGGCTGAGTCGGTCCCAATCCTTGTGTACCACGCCGTGTCTGACGATGCAACGAGCCAGTTCCGGCCGTACGCGGTACCGCCGGCACGCTTTGCCGAGCATGTGGCGATCCTGCAAGCCCTTGGGTGCGTGACTCTCACTCTTTCGGACGCGGCGCAGCGACTTTTCAATAGGGCGCCGCTCCCTGATCGAGCGGTGGTATTGACGTTTGATGACGCATTCGGCGATTTTGCGCAACATGCTTGCCCCATGCTGATGGCGGCTAATTTCGTGGCCACGCTGTTTGTGCCCTCCGCGTACGTCGGATCCGACTAGCCGGTGGCTGAGTCGGGAAGGTGAAGATCGGCGTCCCGTGATGAGCTGGTCGGAGATACAGAGCGTGGCCGAGGCTGGAATCGAGGTGGGCGCTCATAGTCATACGCATCCGGAATTGGATCGGCTGTCAAAAGCCCTGCTTCGCGAGGAGCTCGTGAGGTCAAAAGCTGTGCTCGAAGACGGTCTGGGTCGAGAGATGGCCGCGGTTGCATATCCGTTCGGGTACCATAGCCGCCGAGTAAGGCGAGCGGCACGCGCGGCCGGATATACATTTGGTTGCGCAGGTGGCAATCTTTCAGCCCATTCCGGGTCCGATCGGTGGGCGATCCCACGGCTAACCGTGAAGGCGGACTGCGGACGGCGTAGTTCTGCGGCGGTTCGTGACCGGCAGGACCGACCGCTACGACGGCGCTGTTTCAGAAGCGAAGCGTCTTGTTTGGCGTGCCTGGCGGTGCATCAGCTCAACGACTCCAGGGATTGAGAGCGCGTAGCCGCGACCAGCCCGTAACCGATGACGCAGCGGCGGTAGGGCGACGTGCGCTGCGATGACAACGTGTCCGGCCTGGCCGCTTGACCGGACCCTGTTCTTCGGTCCGCCCTGGGTGAGAGCCGTGGTGGGTGTTGTGTGCTGAAGGTAACGACACGGCGATGGGTGACGCTGCGGTGCCTGTGATCTTCCTCAGCAGGATCCTGCTGTTTGGGGTGGCGGGCAGGACCGAGATCGCCGGATTGGGTGAGACGGTCGCGCCACCGGGACATTCGTTGTCTGTTCCCCCACTCGGGGTTGTCTGGCTGCTCGCCGCGGTGGTGGTGATCGCTGCGGCGTAGGCGGCGGGCGGCATCCCGAGCGAGCCGTGCCGCCGGTGGTAGTTGTAATCGTGGCGCCAGTCGCTGATCACGACATGCGCCTCCGGCAGGCAGGAGAACTGCTCAACGTCGCAGGCTACCTCGGATCTCGAGCGGGAGTCGATGATGACTGACCGACCCCTCAACTCATACCAATTGAGGGTCTGAGTTCCCGGAACACCGGAGGCACGACCGGGCGACAGTAGCCGCGGAATCTCTCTCGAAAGATTAGGGTGCGGTTCCCTTGAGGCGAGCGGGGGGCCTACAGCGCGACGCGGGTTTGGGCGCTGGTCCGGGCGGTTCTGGCGTGATCCGGGTGCCCGGGTGAGCTCCGCTCTGGCCGCGTGGTTGTTGGATCGCTTGAGCCGTCCGCATCGACGCCCACGGCTGTCGGACGCCGGCGCTCAGCAGCGAATCTGTAAGGGCCGCCAACGGACGGGCTGGGGGCGAGGCTGGTCGCTGGAGCGACCGGCCACCGCACTCGACCGTCTGGAAGGTGCTCTGGCGTTACGGGCTCTCACGTCGACCGCGGCAGCCACGTGACGCTGCCCGCCGGTACGAGTGGCCCTACCTCGGGGACCTGCTGCCGTGGGCAGGGCATTTAGCTAGCCGGTCAGCTTGGCGTGCAAATCGAACCAGTAGTCGCGCCCAAGGCGGTTCGCGGCGACGCGATACACCTTGGACAGAAGGGTGTCGCCGTAGCGGCCGCCGAAGCCCACTAGCTGGTGGCGAAGTCTCAGGATCTCCGCGCGCTTCTGGGTCTGGCCGATATCGCGCCATGCGCCTGGCGTTTCCTCGCCGAATGGACCGCTCGAATCGACGCTGAAGTGCGCGTCCACATAGTCGCCTTCGCGTGACGGATGCGGCATTTGATGGATATGGAGGCGTCCCTGGTTGACATATTTAAACGCTCGGTAGCCCAGAGTCCAGAAGGTCGCAAGCTCGTCGAACACGTTCTCTGCGGTTGCAGCGGCCTGTGAGACATTCGACTCGATCGAGAGATACGTCGGCCGTTCATCGAAGTCACGCAGCGATCTCACGCACAGCATGTCATTGCCCTCGATGTCGATCTTCAGGTAGTAGGGAATTCCGACCTCAGCCAAGATCTCACCGAACGGCACGGTGGCTACTTCAATGAAACGGTATTGAGCTCCGACGGTCTCGTTCCGGGCGATCACCGCTGGCGTCATCGAATTCCATCCGGAGTCGTCTGTTACACCGAAGCGAGCCGTCCCGCGTTCTTCGGCGATCGCCACCGGATACAGCCGCAAACGGCCTGAGGCGATTTCCACCTCAAATCGTACCTGGGCCTGCTCGATCCGGGAGATGTCGGCCTCGACGGCCACCACGTCGAACCCTTTGGCGAGATAGAAGGCCGTGTCCTCGCCGGTGTGCATGCCGACGTCGATGATAAGATTACGATGCTTCATAGCTGGCGCCTCCACGCAGGAGCGGCCCGAAATCGCTTCCGGCTCGCTCATCGGCGCAGACTAAACGATCAAACCGACCACAACGTTGCTTCAGCTCATGATGTCCCGTTTGCGAAACGGGTCAGAAGCAAAAGTCCCTTCTCAGAGCGGCAGCTCGCGTGGGCTGACGGCGCGGAGACTGTAGGGCTCGAGCACGGCGAGTTGGAGGGGTCGGCTCGCGGCTGACGCGCTTGAGCTGTTCTGCCAGATCTATCAGGAGCATCTCGATCTTGCGGCGGTCGTGCGCGGCCGAGGCTCGGCGCGGCAGTTTGCCTCGGGTGTCAAACTCGGAGCTGCTGAGTAGGCGACAGAAGGGTGATTTCTTGCTTTGTACCACCGCAGCATTCGCGAGGTCAGCAGGCGATCGCCCAGCCGTCGCGCGGATTGCGAGGCGTGCCGTTGGCGAGGGGTACCCGGGGCTCCCGGCGGGGTTGTACTGCATCACGTTTCAGCGTCTGCCGCCACAGCTGCCACCGCAGGCGCCCCGTGCCGCGTCGGGTTCACTGCGGTCGAGGTCCCGGTGAGCCGGCTGATCTCCGCGAAGGCTCAGGGTACTTGGCTTTCGGTAGCGCTGATCGCAGCCGTCGGGGCGACCTCCATGCTCACGAACAGGGGGAGCGACCCCAATCCCCTGAGATGGCCAAGTCCCTCGCTGAGGACTCCAGTCGTCTTGCACGCAAAGCAGGGCGGGAATCACTTCTATCTTTCAATTACCCGCGACTACATCATCGTCGTACCCCGGCCGCGCCTCTTGGGCACACTTTGGATCGAAGGCGGTCACAACGTCGTGGTGATTGGCGGGCACATCACCGTGCCTTCGTCGGCCAACCAACGCGATAATGGGGCCGATAATACCGACACTGGCATATACGTCGAGGGCGCTAGCGGCACAGTTCACCTCGAGGGGCTGCTCATCGATGCCATGACGGACGTGATGTTCGATGCAATCGACGTAAACGCGCCGCGTGCGACTGTACAGATTGAGCGGGTGAGGGTGAACGGACTCTATGGAAGTGACCTTACGCAGCATTCGGATGCTGTGCAAACCTGGGGCGGGGTGCGCAAGCTGCAAATCGACGAGTTATCGGTAGTTGGGGACTATCAAGGCCTTACGATTGGTCCGGGTCTTCGTCCCGTTGGCGATGAGGAGATTGATCACGTTGATTTGACGCTGGAGTCCGTACCGGCTCCCCTGCGGGCGATCTCTGTTGGTGGTGGTCACATGGTCTGGCTGACGCTCGCCGCTGACTCATGCGAATCGGGACGCGTTCGCCTTTCGAACGTATATGTCAACGATCGGATTCCGCGGACGGTCCGGCGGGCCGACACCGTATGGCCTGCGCGGTACAGTGCGTTGCCATGCCGAGCGCGTGTAAGCGCGGGCCGAGCGTCATGGCCGCGATTGCCGGTGAGCGGATTTGTCGCACTGTCTACACCTCGCGGCGGCCCGTTCGTCCCGACCAGACTCGTTGGCGCAAATTATCGAAGGGGTACCTTCTCGGCATTCGTGAGGTAGCCTCGGGGGAGTCGGGCCGCTCCGAGGGAGAAGAGCGGTAGTCGTTCAGGGGTTTCGGTCAGGATGGACCGGCGGGGATTGGGGGAACCGTGTGGCCGTGTAGGTCGGCGGTGATCGCGGTCGTGAGGTACTCGTGAAGGCGACGGCCTTGCACGGGGGAGGTCTCCCGGAGGGTGAGGAGCCGGTCAACGATGCGGTTGCCGGTGTCGGCGGGGTGCCGTAGCTGGGGCGTCACGAGTGAATTGGGTGACGCCGAGCCCGCTCGGATGCGCTGTGGGTGGGCGGGACGCCGGAGACCCGGGTGAAGGTGCACAGTGCAGCCTCGTGCGCGAGCAGTCCTTCGCAGAAGGGGCGGGTCTTCGGGCGCCTGCAGCGGGCGCCCTTGACGAGTAGATCGTGGAGCGCTTGACGGTGCGGGGCCATGTCGTGCTGGAGGAGTTCGGGTTGGCGGATCGCGGCCCGGGGGCGTGCAGCACGCCGAACACGCTGCCGCGCTCTCGCCCTCCGAACGAATCAGTCAAGATTTTCACGGTCTCACGCCGTCCGATCCTGGCGGCGGTCAGCGTCCAGCTACTGCCTGCGGATGCTCAGATCCGACTAGGAGGTTCAAGCTCCAGGCACGTAGCCTGGAGACGCATAGCTGTCGCCGGCAACACCGGCGGGGACAAATGGGCCATTCGGCGGCGCCGCCAACGAAACCGACCCTGTGACGGGAAGGCTGGGCCAGGTTTCCTGGCTGCCTGACAGTGCCCCAGCACACGGGAGTCCGCTCCTGACACTGGGCGGCCAGAGAGTATTGCTCGGCGCAACGCGTCCCGTATCCTCATCATTGACATAGACGTTCTTGAAGGTGACGGCTCCGGGGGCGGTGCATGTGCCAACTCCCCGTGTCAACCAAATCATGTAGCCGCCACCGACGGTCATCGGAGCGAGCGCCGCAGGGCGCGGGACCAACGTCAGGTCGACGTTTTCGATTTCGGCGGATCCGACCGGACCGAGATCAGGGTCGATCGTCAGCCCTTGGTAGTCACCGTCTCCGGTGAGGTGATCGATCCGGAGATCATGCACTCCGCCCCATGTCTGGACGACATCGGCGTGTTCAGTCGTGTCACTGCCCCAGACGTTGGTCACCCTGATGTTCTCGAGCTGCACGGTCGCCTGCGGTGCATTGATGTCGATGCCGTCAAACTGGGTGTCGGGATCGCCGGTTATGCTGACCCCTTCGATGTGCACGATTCCTGTAGCGGCGCGGACGTAGATACCTTGATCGGTATCGTCGGCGCCATTGTCGGTCTGGTTTGATGTGGCTGGAACCGTGATGCTCCCGCCGATCAGCACGACGTTGTGGCCGCCGTCGAGCTCGAGGGCCCCGTGGAGCCCGCCAGCGGGTAGCTTGATGATGTAGTCCTGGCTGGGGTCAAGATAGATGTAGTCAAAAGCCAGGCCGTTCTTGACCTGGATCACATGGGGATTCAAGAGCTTGGGTGGTGCCCACTGCAGCGGCGTCGACGGCGCGGCGGAAAGTGGGGCAGCGAGTGGGAGAGGCGTCGTGCTTGACGAGACCGGCTTCACGGCGGGGACAACGACGCACCCGCCGGCGATCCGTCGCTTCCCCGACCGGGCCCACACGGCCACAGATGTCCCGCTGCGCTTGCTGAGGTGGAGACGAGCGAGCTCCTTCGAGGCCAAGACGATCGAGACGATGGTCTTCGAGTCTCGGCGGGAGGCACTGGCCACCTTGACCCCATGTGCGCTGAGAAAGACGGTGACCGGCCGTCGCCCGACCGTCCGTGGAAGACGAAGGTAGACGCGCTGTCCCACCCGAGGCCTCGCGGGGCGGACCGACTTGGCTGCGCAAGACGGAGCGACCCTCGTCGTAGACGCAATTGTCGGTCCCGCTCCGAGACCCAGCGCGACGACGGTGGGAGCGACGGCGGCAAGCGAGGCGATCTTGAGAGCTCGGCGAGACATCACGAAGAAGATCGAGCGCCGAGAAGGGCCTGGAGCAGCAACCCGTGTGAATGTCGTACGAATGTCTACCGCTACGCGGAGGGCGTTTGAACGCGCCTCCGCGGTGACGTGTAGCGGCGCATCAGGAGATCCCTCACGAGCTCCCGATTGTTCGTTCGGCCAGTGTCGCGGCGAAGAGGGATGCCTGAGCTGGCCTGGCGTGCAGCGTCTACGTGACCAGTGCTCCGGTCATCAACATCGGCGATCCGGACGGCGCCCGACTCGCGAAAGAGCTGTCGGCGGCGGCCGGTCGTCGGCGACGTCGCCGCGCGCGCGGGCTCGCTTTCTGCTCCGCCTGGCGATCCGAGCGTCACGCCTCAGCGGAACGCAGCGCCGATGCAAATCGTCTCGCGCGGAACAGATTTTCTCCGCGCATAGCCACTCGGAGCTCGCACGGCTCGAGCTATTCGGGGTGCACGCTGCGAAGGCGACGTGCGGACTCACGGGCTGACCAATCCGACGGCGTGGCTCAAGGGCGATCGCGCCGCAGACCGAGCATCTGCTGGCGGTGATGCTCGTCCGGGCGGGTCTCGATCCGCGCGGCCGCCTCGGGCGGCAGCGGCTGCGGGCCCCCGGTCGCGAAGCTGTCGAGGAGGATGCGCGCCGCCTTGGCGGCCATCTGCGTGACGTGCAGCACCTCGGTCGTCGTCTGGCCGAGGGCGATCAGCCCGTGGTTCTGGAGATAGACCGTCTTCGGCGGGCGGCTGTGCTCCTTCGCATGCCGCAGCAGGCGCTCGCGGAGCTCGAGCGCGAGCGGAACACCGGGGTCCACGTACGGCACCAGCAGCGGGTGCCGCCCGCAGACGACGATCTGATCGGGGAACAGCGGGCCGGCGAGGACCGCCTCGGGTGTCCGCGAGCAGAGGATCGCGTTGACCACGCTGGGGTGCGTGTGGCCCACGGCGCCGGCGGCGCCGGTCGTCAGGCAGACCGCGTGCAGCGCGGCCTCGACCGATGGCCGCGGCCCATCGGACAGCCGGCAGGCGGCGAGCGCGGCGGCGAGCTCGGCGTCGCCCGCGGGCGGAGCGTCGAGCAGCGCGAGCACGGCCTCGAGGCGCAGCTCTACAAACGAGTCGCGCGTTGCGCCGCCGAGCGGCAAGCCACTGGCCTTGACCAGGAAGCCGTCCTCCCCAGTGCGCAGCGACGTGTTGCCCTCGCCGAGGATCGCCCAGCCGGCTGCTGGGTCGCCGAGCGATCGCGACAGCTCCACGAGCGCGTCAAGCCGATCGCGCCGGCTCACGGGCGGTCCTCTCGAAGAACAGCTCCTCGTAGCGGCGCTGGCTGTCGGGCCGGGGCTCGAACACACGCGCGCGGTGCTGCACGGTGCGCTGGGCTTCCTCGACGCTCGCGTAGACGCCGGCGCCTACGCCGCCGAGCAGCGCGGCGCCGAGCAGGGTCAGCTCCTCGGTCTCGACGGCCTCGACCGGTAGACCGGTCACGTCGGCCTTCAGCTGCAGCCAGAAGTCGTTGCGCTGTCCGCCGCCGAGCACGCGCAGCGCGCTACAGCGGGTCCCGGTGACGCGCTCCAGCACCTCGAGCTGCGCGCGCAGCTGCAGGCACAGCGCCTCGAATGCCGCGCGCGCGATCTGCCCGCGCGTGGTCGTGGTGGTAAGGCCGAGCAGCGCACCCGCCCCCTCGCGGCGCGCCGAGGGACCCATGCCCGGTACGAACGCGGGCACGACTTCGACGCCCCGGGCGCCGGGCTCCGTCCGCTCGGCGTCGGCGATCATCTTCGTCCAGGCGCCGTCGCCGGCACCGTAGGCGAGGTCACGCACCCAGGCCAACACGCTGCCCGCGGGCATCAGCGACTGGCACAGAAAGGTGCCGCGGACGGCGTGTCGCTCCCAGTCGATTCCGTGCTCGAACAGATCTTCGGTGGGGGCGAACTCGTGCGTCGGAGCGATCACCATCTCCCAGGTGCCGGTGATGTCGATCTGCGTGCCTGGCGGCAGCCCGGCGCTCGCCGCCAGCGTCCCGACCTCGCAGTCGTGGCCGCCGATCGCGACGACCGTGCCAGCCGGCAGCCCGGCGAGTGGCCGCTCGAACGCCCCGATCGCCTCACCGGGCTCGCCCAGGGGTGCCGGCAGCTGCGGCGGGATCCGCGCGAGCTCCAGCAGGTCCCGCGCCCAGGCGTCGCGGCGCAGGTCGAATGCCATCGTGGTCGAGGCGCATGTGGGGTCGGTGCGCATCGCGCCCGACAGCCAGTAGGCGGCGATGTCCGCCACCATCAGCCAGCGCGCGCCGTCGAGCGCGGCGGGCACGTGATCGCGCAGCCACAGCCAGCGGGCGAGCGTGTTGATCGGATACGGGTGATATCCCGTCAGGGCGTACAGCTCGTGCTCGCCGACCTGCTCGACGAGCTGCTGCAGCGGCGCCCGGGCGCGCGCGTCGTGCCAGGAGATGATCGGATAGCGCTGCTCGCCAGACGGCGCGAAGGGGGCGCCGTCGGCGCCGAAGCCAGCGACCGCGAGCGAGCAAGGCGTGGCAGACCGCGGCAGCCGGCCCGCGACCTCGCACAGGGCGTCGAGGAGCGCGCCGCGCAGCGCGACGGCATCCCACATGAACCAGCCATCGCCGCCCGGTTGGGCCACCGGCCCGTTCGGCCGCGATGCCAGCGCCAGCGGCTTGCCGTCGAGTGCGAACGCGCCCGCCTTGATCGCCGATGCGCCTATGTCCACCCCGATCAGGACCTCGCCGCTCACGGCCTAGCGGACGCGGTCCCAGATCGGTCGGGCGGCGCCATTCTCGCCGAGCAGTACAGGGGTGATCCCGCAGATCTCGGCCAGCTGCACGAGCGGGCGCACCTGGTCGCCGGGGGTCGCGTGGATGTGATTGCAAGGGAACACGCGCACCATCTCGTCGTAGGAGCAGTGCAGGCGCGCGTGTACGTGCGGCCACGTGGGGTCGGTCTGCGCATTCAGCTCCCGGCGTTTGTCGGCCGGCAGCTCGACCACCTCGCCGGGGATGATCACCAGATACGGACGGTCGTCCCAGACCCCGAGCCGGGCGAACGTCAGCGGCCCCGGCGCCGCGTCGAACTCGACCGAGGCACCGCCCGCCTTGAAGTAGAACCGTAGCGCGGGGTGGAAGGTCACCCGCTCGAAGTTGGCGGCCGGATCGCTCGAGCGGGTCGCGTACCAGGTCGCGTGCTGGCCCGAGTTGCACAGGTCCCAGACGTCGAGCTGCCGATGGAAGAGCCGCACGTCCATGAACAGGCTGGGCAGGCCGCCGGAGACGTACTTGAGCAACTCCATCGTGATCGCCGCGTCGGCGTCCGCCTCGGTGGCACAGGGCGTCGATTCCTTCGGCCCGCGCCAGTCATACGGGTCGTTGAGCAGCATCTCGGCCACGTCGGCAGTGCAGACGTACTCGGTCAGCTCGCGCTGGCCCTTGATGCCGCAGTAGGAGAAGCCGTTCTCGTCATTTAGCTCGCGCACCGCCAGGTACAGTCGCAGCTGCGTCTCGAGGCGCTCGGGGGTGAGCATGTCGCCGTCGTATCGAAGCCGCTCGCCGAGCAGCGACTCGAGCCACTCGCGACCGGCGCGCACTTCGTTGCCGTCAACTTCCTTCATCCGCTCGACGACCCACAGCTGATCTATCTGGTAGGCGGTCGTGCCGAGCGACTTGATCGTCGGCACAAGATGGAAGAAGCCGGTCTCCATCCCCATCGAATGCCCGCCGTAGAGCCCGTAGACCTCGGTCTGGATCAGCGTGACCGCCTGGGCGGCGCGGATCCAATCCGACACCGCGATGCGCGTCGCGGGATCGTCTATCTCGCCGACAATCCGATGGGTGCGGATCCCCGTCTGGCGCAGCGCGCCGTCGGTCGCCAGCAGGCCGACGTTGCCGGGGAACCTGCCGTTGTTGTTGGACAGCGACAGGATCGGGAGCTCGCGCCCGACCGCGTTCACGAGCGGCCACACCAGAAACGGGAAGTCCCAGACGTTGAAGCACAGGATCAGGGAGCGGCACCCTGCGCGCCGAAGGCGCTCGCCGATCTCCTGCGCGGTGCGCACCGACTTGACCGTTTGCGGCGCGACGACGACCTCGGGACCGTTCCCGTCGACGTCCGCGACCTCGCTGCGGATCGCCTCTGCCCAGCGGTCCAGCACCTGTAGGTTGTCAGCCTCGTTCTGCTCGTACACATGCGGTCGCTCGTCGTTGATCATCACCAGTCCGATCGGCGTGCTGCGCATTTCAGACTCTCCTTTCCTAGCGCGGGAAGGCGGCCGCTACGCCGCCGTCCACGTTCAGCATGTTCCCAGTCGTCTTGGCCGAGCGCTCAGAAGCGAAAAACAGCACCGCCTCCGCGACGTCGCGCGGGTACACGTTCACCTTCAAGGTGGTCCGCGCCCGGTAGTGAGCCTCGAGCTCGGACTCGTCGATCCCGTAGGCGGCGGCCCGCGCCTGGCGCCACTCGCTGCTCCAGATCCCCGAGCCGGCGATCACTGCGTCGGGATTGACGCAGTTGACCCGGATCCCGTCGCCGCCGACCTCCTCGGCGATGCACCGCGCCAGGTGCAGCTCGGCGGCCTTGGCCGCGCTGTAGGCGGCGTTCTCCTTGCCGGCCACGAGCGCGTTCTTGGAGCCGACGAACACGATCGAGCCGCCGATCGCCTGGCGTCTGAGGACCTCGACGGCCGCCTGCGCGACCAGGAAGTAGCCGCGCGCGAGCAGGTCGAAGTTGCGCTCCCACAGCTCCCCGGTCGTGGCCTCGATCCGGGCGCCGAGCGCGGCCCCCGCGCAGCACACCACGATGTCGACCCCGCCCCACTCGAGCGCTGTCCGCTCGAACCCGTCGCGGACGGCACCCGGATCGGTGACGTCGAGCGGCAGAGCCAATGCGCGCCGCGGCCCGTGGCGCTCGACGAGCATGTCCGCCACCTCGGCCGCGCCGCCCGCGTTGAGGTCGGCGACCGCTACGTGCGCCCCCTCGGCGGCCAGCAGCTCGGCGCTGGCGCGCCCGATCCCGCTGGCGGCGCCGGTCACCAGCGCGATCCGTCCGGCCAACTCGCGGGGGGCAGGCGCCAGCGTCAGCTTGTAGCGCTCGAGCGGCCAGTACTCGACCGCGAACGCGTCAGCCTCGCTCAGCGACTGAAAGCCGCCGTTGCCGTGCGCGAGCCGGGTCACCTCGATCGCGCGGTGGTAGAGCTCGTTCGCGATCCGGGCGCTCGCCGCGTCGGCGCCGGCGGTGACGATCCCGAGGCCCGGCACCAGCACCACGCGCGGGCCGGGCGGGTCGATTGAGAACGCGCTCGTCTCCTCGTTTTGATGTGAGGCGAAGTAGTCCTCATACCAGCGCTCGTAGGCGGCGAGCGCGGCCCGCACCCGCCCGGGCCCGGTGGCGTCAAGCACTAGCGGCCGTGACTTGGTGTGGATGAGGTGGTCGGGACATGCCGCGCCCACCTGCGAGACCTCGGGCGTGGCGGCCGCTCCCACGAACGCGAGCACCCGCTCGCCCTGGTCGACCTCGAGCACCTGGTGGCGCACGCGCGAGAGGCCGCCGCGGAGCACGGGCAGCAGCTCCGCGAGCGCGCGCCGGCGCCGATCTACCGCGAGCGGCGCCCTGACCATCGGGCCAAGTGGCTCACCGGCGGCGCCTGGCTCGAGTACACGTGCGGCCCGTTCGGTGGCCTCGAGCGAGGTCTCATAGCAGTCGCGATCGCGATCGCCCCAAGTCACGAGCCCATGCTTTGCGAGCAGCACGAAGCGGGCCCGCGGCGCAGCCTGAAGCTGCTCGGCGACCAGCTTCGCCAGCGCGAAGCCGGGGCGGATCCAATCGATCCATACGAACTCGTCGCCGAATGCGTCTGCCGCCAGCTCGCGTCCGCGCGGCGTGCACGTCAGCGCAATGACCGCGTCGGGGTGCGTGTGGTCTACGCAACGCGCGGGAATGAAGGCGTGCAGCAGCGTCTCGATCGATGGCCGTGGCTGCCCTGGATCCAAGCCCGCGCGCAGCAGATGATCGACCATCGCGGCATCCTCGAGCGCGGGCCGCTCACGCAGCACGGCGAGGTCGTCGAGCGCCAGCGCGGCAAATCCATCCGGACCGATGGTCGCCAGATCGGTGCCGCTGCCCTTGACCCGCAGCACGCGCACGGGCCGGTTGAGGTGGTCGAGCTCGTCGAGCTTGACGGAGGTGTTGCCTCCGCCCCAATTGGCGAGCCGCCTGTCGGCGCCAAGCAGATTCGAGCGGTAACAGAGCCGCTCAAGCGGCGTTAGCGCGGCGGCGTGGGACTCGTCCCAGCGGCTCGGGTAGCGGCGGGAGCCGCCCATCCTTGCGGCTCCCGCCTCCTCCCTAGCCGGACCTCGCAAAGCCACCGCTCATCCGATGGCGGGCGGCACCAGCAGCTTGTGGATCGCCGGCTGGTTCATGTTCGCCTTGGTGGCGACGATCTCCCCGGTGTCCACCGAGTGGGGGACCGTCTTGTGCTGGATCAGGTCCAGGGCCTCCTGCACGCCGAGGTAGCCGATCCGGTATGGGTCCTGGACGATCAGCGCCGACACCTGTCCCGCGGCGAGCGCGCTGACCTCGTCGGGCGCGTTGTCGAACCCGATCACCTTGACCTTGCCGACCAGTCCACGCTCAATCAAAGCGTGCACGACGCCGATGACGCCGGGCTCGTTTGCCGCGAACACCCCTTTCAGGTTGGGGTGCGAAGTCAAGATGTTCTCCATCTCCGACAACGCTGTGCTGAGGTCACTCTGGTCGTACTGCACGGCGACCAGATGGATGTTCGGGTATTTCTTGAGCTCCTGCTCGAACCCTTGCTGGCGCTGAATCGAAGTGGCGGCGGACGGCACGAACGGCAGCAGTGCCACGTCGCCGCTGTTGCCGATCTGCTGGGCGAGGATGTCAGCCGCCTTAGCCGCCGCGGCAACGTTGTCGGTCGCCACCAGCGGAGGCGACTGCGGGGACAGACCCGAATCGATGTTTACGACCGGGATCCCCGCCTTGATCGCCGCCTGGGCAGTCCCCACCAGGCCGTGGGCGTCGGATGCCGCAAAGGCGATCGCGTTCACGTGCTTGGTGATGAAGTCCTGCAGGATGTTCACCTGGCCCGCGACGTCGGTCTCAGTCTCGGTTCCCTTCCAGATGATGTTCACGTGCAGGGCACTCGCCGCCGCCGCGGCGCCAGCGTGGACGGTGCCCCAGTAGAACAGGCCGACAGATTTCGGCACGACCGCGACCGTGTACTTCGCTCCGCTGACCTTCGTTGCAGCGGAGCTCGACTTGCTGCTGCTTCCGCAGGCTGCGAGCAAGACGACCGCGGCTGCGGTGGCCAGTAGGGCTGCCGTAGCACGCCAGCCTCTGCCGGGACCGACCCTGATGTTGCTGACTGATGTCACTTCTTGCCTCCTTCTATCCGATTTGGCTTGTCTTTCTCTTCGCAAGTCCCCTATCGCCGTGCAAGCGCACGGCGACGCAGTTGGTCGTAAGCAACTGCCGCGATGATCACCACGCCGAGGATGAAGTCCTGCCAGAAATTGGAGATGTTCAGCAGGTCGCTCCCGTTTGAGATCAGCTCCATCAGCAAGGCGCCGATCATGGCCCCGATCACCGTGCCCTCGCCCCCGAACAGGCTCGCGCCGCCGATCACGGACGCCGCGATCGCGTTGAGGTTGTAGTTGGCGCCGGCCGAGGGGTCCCCAGTGACCACCCGGCTCGCCACGATCACGCCACCGAGACCGGCGAGCAGTCCCTGGATCATGTAGATCGAGACCAGGACACGGTTTACCCGGATGCCCGACAACCGGGCCGTCTCGTAGCTCGATCCGATCGCGTACGCGCTGCGCCCCAAAGTCGTCCGCGCCAGGATGAACCAGCCCCCGAGCGCCACGGCCACCATCACCACGATCGGGGTCGCTATCGGCCCGATGTGACTGTCGCCGAGGATGTCGAAGGAGATCGGCGCCGCGATCGGCTGGCCGTTGGTCACGAGCAGCGCGATCCCTCCCACCGAGCTCAGCGTCCCTAGGGTCGCGATGAACGCCGGCAATCTGACGACGGTCACGAGCAGACCGTTCACCAGTCCAACGGCGCCCCCCACGAGCACGCCGAGCACCATCCCGAGCCCGACCCCCACGTGATCGTTGACCACAACGATCGTCGAGATCACCCCCGACAGTGCCACCACGGTGCTGACCGAGAGGTCGATTCCAGCCGTGATGATCACCATCGTCTGACCGACGGCGATGATCGCGATCACCGACATCTGGACGAAGATCGCGGTGATGTTGGTGCTCGTCAGGAAGACCGAGGAATCAATCGCCAGGAAGGTCCCGAGCGCCAGCACGAACGCGAACGGCCCCAGCTGCTGAAGCACCCTGCGCAGCCAGATGCGGAGCAACACCTGGCGCTGCTCCCGCCGCGCCCGCTCCTCGGCCTCCGCGGTCGTGGCGTCCGCAGGCGCCTTCTCGGCGGCCTCGTGCGCGTCACTCATGTGGGCTCCTCCCGGTTCTCGGTCGTAACCGCGGCACGCTGTCCGGTCGCCGCGAACATGATGTCCTCCTGCGTTGCCTCGCCGTGAGCGAATTCGGCGACGATCGCGCCGCGCCGCATGACCAGCACCCGGTCGCTCATTCCCAGCACCTCTGGCAGGTACGACGACAGCAGGATGATCCCCTTGCCGGCTGCGATCAGACGGTTGATCAGGCCGTAGATCTCGACCTTTGCGCCGACGTCGATGCCGCGCGTCGGCTCATCGAGGATCAGAACATCGACGCCGGCGATCAGCCACCTGCCGAGCACCGTCTTCTGCTGGTTGCCGCCGCTCAACAGGGCCACCTGCTGCTCGAGCGTCGGAGTCACGATCCGCAGCGTCTTGACGATCTCCGAGGCCGCCCGGCGCTCCTCCCTGCGCCTCAGAACGCCCGCGCGGGAGAACTGCGGAAGCGATGCCAGCGTCAGGTTGCTCCCCACTGTCAAAAGCCCGGCGATCCCGCTGCGCCGGCGGTCGTCCGACAGATAGCCGATGCTGGCTGCCACCGCGGCATGTGGGCCGCGGATCCGGACCGGTTTGCCGCGGAGGTAGACCGTGCCACCGTTCGACGGAATCGCGCCGATGATCGCCTGCATGAGCGCCGTGCGGCCAGCGCCGAGCAGGCCGGCGAAGCCGAGGATCTCGCCCGCACGCACGGAGAAGCTCACCTCGCTGCCCCTGCCGCGCAGGCGCATCCCTTCGACTCGGAGCAGCTCGTCTCCCGGCGTCGCTGGCTGCTTCGGGAACAACTCGACCAGCGAGCGGCCGACCATCATGCGGATCAGCTCGTCCGGGCTCGTGTCCGCGACCTTGCGCTCGCTGACGTTTTCGCCGTCGCGCAGCACCGTCACCCGGTCGCAGAGGCTCAGGATTTCCTCGATCGTGTGGGAGATGTAGATGATCGCCACGTCGTGGGCGCGCAGGTCGCGCAGCACCCGGTGGAGCTCGATCACCTCAGTCTCGGTCAGCGCCGAGGTTGGCTCGTCGAGGACTAGCACCCTGACCCGGTGCGAGAGCGCTTTGGCGATCTCGGTCATCTGCTGCTGGGCGATCGTCAACTGGCTCACGGGCAGCCGCAGCGGCAGCTCTAGCTTCAGCCGCTTGAGCACCTCGCGCGCGTCGCGGTACAGGCGCCGCCACTGCACGACGCCGGCGCGGTTCTTCGGCAGGCGTCCGATGAACAGGTTCTCGGCGACGCTCAGGTGCGAAGCCAGGCTGGTCTCCTGGTAGACGGTCGCGATCCCCCAGTCGAGCGCGTCGGATGGACCGGAGATCCGTACCTCCTCGCCGTCCAGCAGGATCCGGCCTCCGTCCTTTCGCTCCGCGCCGGCGAGGATCTTCATCAGCGTCGACTTGCCGGCTCCGTTCTCCCCCAGGATCGCGTGGATCTCGCCCTGCTCCACCGTCAGCTCGACGCCCTTGAGCGCCTGTACGCCGGGGAAATGGCGCTGGATGCTCAGCATCTGGACGGCGGGCACCTGGCCGGTCGGCGTCGCGCTCGCCTCGATCACGGCCGCGCTCCGGTGGTGGCGGCCAGCGCCTGCGCACCGGCCGGCTGCGGGGGCGGCCCCGAGCCCCAGAGCTGGAGCTCGGCGAGGCCGTGGGCCAGCTCTCGGGTCGCGGGGTAGAGCTCGCGGTATATCCGGTACAGCTCGTCGTAGAAGTCGTACAGCTCCGCGCGCGGAAGAACCCTGTCCGCGACGGGATTCCATGACGGCCCAGGCTCGAGGAGGCCGGCGGCCGCGCACGCGAGCTGCGCGTCGCCGTAGCTTGCGCCGATCGTCAGCTCGGGGACGTCCTGCGGGCGCCCGCTCACGTCGGAGACGATCTGCGTCCACAGCCCGCCCCTGGTGCCGCCGCCGACCGCTACCAGCCGGCTGACGTCGCCGCCCGCGAGCTCGATCGTCTCGAGGTTGTGGCGGACGCCGAGCGCAGTCGCCTCAAGCATCGCGCGGTAGAGGTGGCCGCGGCCGTGGCTGAGGGTAAGCCCGAGCACCACCCCGCGTGCCCGCGGGTCGAACAGCGGCGTGCGCTCGCCGGCGAAATAGGGCAGCACCACGAGCCCGTCGGCGCCCGGCGGGGTCGCGGCCGCCTCGCGAGAGAGCTGCTCGAACGGGGCGCCGCCGACGAGCTCGCGCACCCAGCCGGTTAGGGCGCCGGAGGTCGCCATGCCGGCCGCGATCGTGCGCGAGCCGGGCAGCACCCCTGCGGTCAGCCACAGCGACGGGTGCGGGCGCGCCGCTGGCGCGAAGTTGACGAAGAACATCGTCGTCCCGTAGGCGAGCATCGTGTCGCCGGGCGCCGCAACGCCCGCGCTCAGCGCCTCGGCCCAGGCGTCGATCGTGCCCGCGGCGACCGGCACGCCGGCGGGCAGTCCCGTGTCGCTTGCGGCCCGCGCGCTGAGAAGCCCGGCCGTCTCGCCAGGCCACAGCAGCCGCGGCAGCTGCAACCCGGGAGCGATCTCCTGTGCCCAGTCCGCTCGCCAGCCCGCGCCATCGAGGTCGTAGAGCGGGTTGCACTGGCTCGCGGAGTGGTGGTCGAGCACATACTCGCCGGTCAGACGCAGGACGGCGAACGAGCTCGCCATCGTGAAGCGCGCGGTGCGCTTCCACACCTCCGGTTCGTGGTGGCGCAGCCACAGCAGCTTCGGGCCGACGGCCTGGGAGGTGAGCGGCGAGCCGCCCGAGGCAAGCAGCGCATCGGCGCCGTAGCGTGCGGTCAGCTCTTCGACCTCGGCCGATGCGCGCGTGTCGATGCCGTACAGAATCGCCGGACGCAAGGGCGCGCCGCTGGCATCGAGCGGGAGCAGGCATGGCCCGATGCCGCTGACGCACACCGCGCGAACCTGCGCTAGCCGTTCGCGACCGAGCTCGGCGAGCAGCGCCAGCAGGTCCGTCCACCAGACGCGTTCGGCGTCGTGCTCGGCCCACCCTGGACGGGGCAGCGACAGCGCATGCTCGCGCTGGGCGCTCGAGACCACGGTGCCGTCGGCGCGGGCGAGGACCGCCTTGGAGCTCGAGGTCCCGATGTCGAGGCCGACCAGCAGCTCGTCCATCTTTTAGCCCTTCCTCCGGCAGCAGGAGCCGCGGTGGCGCAGCTCGAGCTCGAACACGCACTGCTTGCGGCGCGTGCGGCCCTCGTCGATCCGCTCCAGCAGGAGTCGGACCGCGGCCTCCGCCATGTGGCGCACTGGCTGCGCGAGCGTCGTCAGCGGCGGGTCGGTCAGCTCCGCCCATGGCGGGTCGTCGATCGAGACCAGTGCCACGTCATCAGGGATCCGCAGACCGCGCTCCTTGACCGCCCGCAGCGCGCCGATCGCCATCAGGTTGTTGCCCACCAGCAGCGCGCTGGCGCCGCCGTCGATGAGCTCCCCGGCGGCGCCGCGTGCGGGCTCGGTCCGAAAGCCGCCGTCGGCGATGCGGGGTGCCAGCCCGACCGCGGCCATCGCCTGCTCATAGCCCTCGCGGCGTTCGTCGGCGGTCTGAACGCCCACCGGCCCGCCGACGAACCCGACGCGCTCGTGGCCCTCCGCGAGCAGGTGCTCGGTCCCGGCGCTCGCGCCGGCTGCGTTGTGGACGACGACCGCGTCGGCACGCCGGTCCGCTACCCGGCGGTCGAACGCGACCAGCGAGATGCCGTGGTCGAGTAACTCTGCGATCTCCGCCGCGCGGCCGTCGGAGGGCGACAGGATCACGCCAGCCACCCGCTCGGCGGCCAGCACGCCGAGGTAGTCGCGCTGCTTGGCCGTGTCCTCGTCGGTGTTGCACAGAAGGACGCGGTGCCCCCGCAGGTTGGCGGCGTCCTCGACCGCCCTCACCATCTCGGTGAAGTGGGGGTTCTCGATGTCGGAGACGACGACCCCGATCATCTTCGTGTGCCGCCGCCGGAAGTTGCTCGCGAGCCGGTTCGGGCGGTAGCCGAGCTCTTCGATCGCGGCCAGCACGAGCTCGCGCTTGGGGGCGCCGACGGCCGCACTGTCGTTGATCACGCGCGAGACGGTCGCCGGCGAGACGCCGGCTCGCTGGGCCACGTCCTTGATCCGAAGCGGCTGTCGAGACATGCGTGGGGGGGCAGCGACGGTATCGGCCCGCCAGTGCGGCAACCGCCCCACGGCTCCTGCCGACGGGGCCGCCGCGGCGGCGGGCGAAACCGATTTCAGAAATCGATTACAAAATACGGCGTGGTGTGAGTTGGGTCAAGCCGAAGCGGCGCCGCTAAACCACGCTTAACCGTTCTCTAGGTTGAGGTCGAACTTCAGAGCGTCTGCGTAGTACGCAGTCGGTCGTCTCGACCAAAAATGCGACTTTCCAGGGAAAAAGAGCGGCTGAAGGGGCTCGAACCCTCGACCTTCTGCATGGCAACAGAAATCACGAGCCTCCGACCGTCTAGAAATACCTGGAAATCAGCAGATTTATGTCGGGCTAGGTCGGCCTAGGTCGGGTTATATCGGGAGGAAACCGGGGAGGAAGTGCTGTACACTGCTCCGCACACGAAACCCTTCGGTGAGCAGGACATTGCCCTCTGCATTGAATACAAACGCACCCGTGAGCGGCCACGTGTGGCTCTACAAGGGCAAGCGCCGGGCAACCTGGTGCGCGAAATGGCGCGACATGACCGGCCAGCACGAGAAGCGGCTCGGCCCGGCGTGGACCCAGAAGGGGCCGCCGCCGCCCGGCTACTTCCGCGAGCGCGAGGCCAACGCCGCGCTCGAGGAGATCCTCGTCGAGGCAAGGCGGGGAAAGGTCCAGCAGCAACGAACAGGCGTCACGTTCGCGATCGCCGCGCAGGACTGGTATGAGCACGGGCTGCTCGAGCGCGACTGGTCGCCCAGCACCAAGGCCGACTACCGCTCAGCGCTCAACAAGTACCTGCTACCCGCGTTCGGTGAGCTCCGCGTGGAGGCGATCTCGCCGGCACGGATCGAGCGCTTCCGAAACGGCCTCGTCCGCGAGGGGACGATCACGCGGCGCAACGCCAACCGCCTGCTCATGATCATGCACGCGATCTTCGGCCACGCCAGCTCGCACCACGGCCTACAGGAGAACCCCGCCGCGCAGGTACGCAAGCTGCGCGAGACCTATGACGCCGCGCGCTATGACTTCTACACGCCCGAGCAGGTGCACCAGCTCGCCGCGGCGGCCTCCTCAGAGCAGGACGCGGCTGCGTTCCTGACGGCGGCGTTCACGGGATTGCGCCGCGGCGAGCTGGTCGCGCTGCGCTGGCGCGACGTTGACTTCGAGAACCAATCGATTCGGGTGTACGAGGGCTTCACGCTCGAGCTCGGTCGCACGAAGTCACGGCGCTCGCGGACCGTGCCGATGGTCGACGAGGTCGCCGAGGTTCTGCGGAAGCTGGCGAGCCGGGGTCGGTACACGGGCAAGGACGACTTCGTGTTCGCGAGCGAGGTCGGCGGAATCAGCGACCCGTCCGCGCTGCGCCGTCGCTTCGTGCGCGCGGTCGAGGCAGCGCGGCTCCCGCAGCTGCGCTTCCACGACCTACGCCACACATTCGGATCACTGGCGATCAACCACGCCTCGATCGTCCAGGTGCAGAACTGGATGGGCCACGCCGACATCAAGACCACGATGCGGTATTTGCACCACAAGAGCAGGGCCGACGAGGCGCGCGTGCTGTCGCAGGCGTTTCAACCAACAGATCGTTGACCAGCCGCGTCCGGACCATGTCGCCGACGTCTTGGCTCCTGGTCGCAGCGCCAAGCCCGTCGCCGAACCCAGCTGCCGCCTGCCCGCTTGTGGGGCGAACTAGATCGGAGCGGACGCGCCGGCGTCCGCGTCTGGCGCAACTCGTGGATCTTGTTTAGTGTTGAAGGCACGGCGGATCGGATGAACGCGCTGAAGCTACCTTCAACGTTTGGGGCCAGATTGAGGCCGCGTTTGGTCGCGCTGGGGCTGGCCGTGGCTGTGTTTGCGCTCGGCGGAGGTGCCAGCGTGGCCGCTACGCGCTCGTCGGAATCGCCCCAGCAGGCCGGGGTTGGCGGGCTTTGGCAGGCGCACACGCTGCCGGGTGACAAGTTGCTGACTGGGCCAGTGTTGCTCGACCATCGGGCGGTGTGGGTCGAGGCGGGACACCGTCTGCTCGTCCGCTCCATCGATGCGAGCGGTCGCACGCGCACGATCTTCTCCACCTCGGCGGCGCCGGGAGCGCCGAAGGGCACGCAGTGGCCGTTTTCTGCGACTGGCCTCGTTGCGGGCGATGGACGGGTGGCGTTTCTGGAGGAGATAACTGCTTGCGGTTCCGCCCCGCCCCGCACCCCGACCTGCGTGTACGGCTCTTATGGGCCGCCGACAGATTCCATAACCGTGTTCGCGGGTCGACCCGGCGCCATCAAACCCGTGGAGTCGTGGCTGCAACCCTCCGGCTGCTGGTCGGTGACGCCGAGCGACTTGGGGATTGCGGACCAGGGCCTCGTCGACTACGAGACTTCGGGGTGTCCGCTCCCTCGGGGAATTTCGCGATTGGTGTTGCGCTCCTTCTCGGGTCGCTTCGTGCGCGTGTTGGCCCGGGGACTGGTGCAGAACGAGGAGATGCATCCGAGGTTCCTCGCCGCCGGCGGCTGGGCGGCGTTCATACAGACAACGGCGGTTTATGTACCTGAACACCTGGAGATCTTCAACGTCAAGACCGGAAGGGTCGCGTTTCGGCTCACGTCCTCGCCCCTAGGATGGGACGGAATGGCCCTGGGCCGCTCGGGACGTTTTGCGCTGATGAGCTACGGCCCAACGCCCCAGCCGTGCCAGTCGCGAAATGACTTCGAGCAGATCGGCGAAGGGGAGATCGGAAGCTCGGAGCTCCAGGTTTTGAGTACGCAGGTGGCGGGGACGGTCGGGGCGCTGGGCGGACCGGTCGTGGGTGATCGAGTGGCATACGTGCAAGCGACCGGCAGCTGTGCGAACGGCATTCAGGTCGCGATCGGCGAGCCCGGAGCGGCCCCTGTCCCCGTCCCTGGTCCGACGGTCGACGCCTCGCTGAGCGACTCGCTGGCCTTCGATGGCCGCATGGTGGCTACCGCCAACAAAGACACGGTGCAACTCGCGAGAGTGCCCGGATAACGGACGCCTGAGAGCTCGTTGCGCCGGCGGCAGGCGCCTCCTGCCGGGCCAAGTAGTCAGGCGGCAGCCGCATCTCCGATTGGCCGTCCTGCTGGCTCGGCCGATCCTCTCGCGAATTGCGACCGCGAGCCGTGACCTCGGCGAAGTGATCGCCGTGGACGAACTCGGCAACTCTGGCGGGTGATTGTCGCTTTGCCCTGGCGATCCGGAACTGCCCGTACACGCGGAGCGGTCACGCGTTCGGCGAGGCGCATGTGGGGTAAAGCGGGACGGTGGCTTGGGGGCGCTATTGGTTGGTGTTGAAGCGCTTGAGCACCGCGCCGTTTGCTGAGCGGTAGACGACCGCTGCCGGAATCGGACGGCCGATGTTGCCGACGTTGACCGCGTAGACGTTGTTGATGACGGCGGTGGTGATTGTTCGGGTGGCTTTGGAGATGATCGTCCGCGGATCTTGCGAGGCGGTGTGGGCGTAGTAGAGCTGGACTGATGCGACCCCGTCGGGCGCGACGCCGGAGACGGTCTGGCCGTGGGTGTCGATCGAGGGGTAGTGCGCGAGGCTTGACGCGTACGCGCAGCAGCTTGCGCCGCCGCCGCCTATCACGAATTCGACCGCGTCTGCCGGTCGTGTGGGCAGGCCCGCGAGCGAGGTGCGCTGCTGCGCCAGGTCCTGCGTGGCCGCTCGCATGATCGCCGTGCGTTTGGCGGGTTGCAGCGGCGCCACAAGGTGCCGGAGTGTGGCGCGTTGCTCGGCGTAGCAGCGCGACGGAATCACCAGCGTCGGCGGGCTGACGCGCTGCGGGATTAGGTAGTAGCTCACCCCGTCTGAGACCCGCGCGCGGCGGATGTAGCGAACATAGATGACCAGACTGCGTCCAGGAGCCCCGTTCTCAAACGCTCGCGAAAGCCTGTCGGCGGCGGTCGCCGGGCGCCGCAGCACGCCGAGTATCGACAGCAGCGCGGGGCTTGGTGCGCTGTCGCTGAGTCTGGGAGGAACAAGCCGAGAACCAGGGCGGAGCCCCCGAATCCACAAGCTGGGTCGCGGTTGGCGGTCACCCGGTACGCCAGGTTTAGGTACCCGTTCAGGGTTGGTTGGCTCGGCGGCACCAATGGCTGGTGGTGTCCGGAGCCCGCGCGCTGTCCGTGGCCGCGCCCGAACAGGAACACGGCGAGCACCGTCACGGCGAGCGCGACCGCGACGCCGAGCGCGCCACCGACCCGACCGACCCGCGATCGTGGCGCGGGCTGTCGAGGGCCGAGTCGCGCCAGTAGGGGCTCGATCGGCGGTGCTGGCAATGGGCCCGGAACCGGGTTCTCGCACCGGAGCCGGTCGATCGCGTCGTTGTTCATGTGGAAGCCTCCAATTCGGTCACGCGTTGTGAGGCGAGTTGGCGCTCCAATCGCCGCCGCGCACGGTGAAGGCGCACCGCAAACGCGCCCGTGCTGATTCCCAGAGTCGCCGCTGCCTGAGCGCGGTCAAGGCCGTCCCACGCGACGAGCAACAGCACCTCCTGGTCGCGCCCGCTCAGCGAACGCAGCGCGCGCAGCACCTCGGAGTCACCCAATTCCGGCCCAGGCTCGGCCGGTCCAGGGCCCTCGCCTTCGAGCCGGTGCTTCAGCGCCGCCCGGCGCGTCTCACCCCGACGGCTATTAGCCAGGAGTCGACGCGCGACGCCGAGAAGCCACGGAAGCGACTCGGCCGGCACCTCGTCGAACCGCCGCCACGCGACCAGGAACACCTCCGCGACCAGGTCATCCGCGGTAGCCGCATCGGTCCGCCGGCGGGCATACGCGTACACCGCGCCCGCATGCGCTGCGTACAACGCCTCGAATCGCTCACGAGCACCCACCACCAGGTAAGTGTCCAGCTATGCACCCCGGATTACACGCTCGAATCCCTCGTCGCCCCAGTCGGAGCGCGGCGCTGTGCTCCGCGACAACCCGGTCCCGAGCGCCGGCATCATCTCACTGAGCGTCGCCCGAGCGCTCGCGTCGTCGCCAAGCGAGTCGTGCCGGAGTTCCCGCTGGCACGCCTGGGGCGGCCGGAAGCAGCCGTGACGATTACATCCGTTTACATGGGGGATCGGATCTTCAGGTCGCGGCTCCGTTCGGGCCCATTCCGATCTGCTCGTACCTGGACGGCTGTGCGAGACGACCGGAGGGGTGTGACTTGAGACGGAGCGCTGGTACCGCTTGACTTAAGCACCCGTGACGGTTTGAGTACGGGCTGTTGGCCGAGGAGGAGGAGGCAACCCAGGAGACCGAGGATGAACCCGCTATCACGGATCTGTTGGACGCCGCCTGCGCCTCACGCCCGGCGCCCATCAAAGCGGAGGAGCACGCCGGGGGGCTCGGGAGCGCAAGCAGGCCGCAGAAGTTCTACTGCGGACAGAGCCGAGAGTTGTACGCCGTGAAGTTCGCCCAGAACAACCACGGCGACGGCCGGGGGATCTTCAACGAGCAGGTCATAGCCCTGCTCGGGGCGATCCTCGAGGCGCCGGTCCCCCGCGTCGAGTTGGTCGAGGTCTCGCAGGCGCTCGTGGACGATCTACTCCGCGACAAGGCGATGCACCAACTGGACTTCGACCCGCAAGCCGGAGTTCACCATGGGTCGCTGTGGGCACACCATCACTCCGATCGTATGGGGCTCGAGACCCAGTACATCGATGCCAACCGTCAGCGCTTCGGGACGCTCGACATTCTCCACCAGTGGGCTATGTGCACGGGGGATCAGCAGTGGATCTACAGCAATACCTCGCCGAACCACGTCCTTTCAGTTGACCACAACCCGTTCTTCCCCTCCGGGTGCGCCTGGACCAAGGAGCAGCTGGGGCCCAGCGCGGTAACGTCGCGCCAGACCCTATCTTTGACCCGGTGAACCTAAAACCGGAAGATCGCGCTCCTGCCCTCAACAGGCTGCAAGCCGCGGCCACGACGGACATCGTCGCTGCTGTGGCCCGGCCGGCTGACAACTGGGGCGTCATGCAGGAAGAACGGGTGGCCCTCGTCGAATATCTACTTGGAGAAGAGATGCCGTCCTCCAATCCCACGCATCAGCCAACTAGCAGCAGCTACGCCTACTCGATCCTCCAGTACGTCCCAGATCCGGTGCGCAACGAGCGGATCAACATCGGCGTCTTGGTCGCCGCCGACGCAGGCGACTTCTTTGGCGCTCGTGTGCTGCCCAAGAGCAAGTTCGGGCGGATATTGCGGTTTGGCTACGGGGGCGACGACCTGACGTTCCTGAGTGAGTTTGCGGCTCAGTTGAAGCGTGACTCGTTCACCGCCCCGTCTTTGTCCGGTGCTGGCGCCAGTCCATGGAACGCCGAGGCGCTCGCCAGGGCCAGCACGGACTGGGGGAACACTCTCCAGGTGACCCCGCCACGGCCCGTCCTCCACGAGCGCCCGAGGAATCTTGTCAACGACCTTTACCGGCGGTTCGTGGAGGACCCGACGCCGACGCGCAAGATGCCACGTGATCGGCGTTGGATCACCAAGCGGATCACGGGAACGCTGCGGGAGGCCGTCAAGAGCCGCCGGCCGGAAATAGACCCGACCGAGCACGTCAAGACCGACGTCCGCTTCCAGGGTGGGCTTCAGGAGCACTTCTTCGACGTCGAACTCATGAACGGACGCCCACTCGACCTCGTGAGGAGCATCTCGTTCGAGGCCGCGGAGGGGAAGGTGCTCCAGAACGAGATCGACGCAGTGGCTTGGGCCATCGACGACCTGAGGAACGTTGCCGGAGCCCCGCCCGTGACCGTCGCATCGATCGGCGAGGGCAAGGTGCTTGACAGCGCGGAGAGCGTATACGCATCGCTCGGCGCGACGGTCGTTCGCGAGACAGGCCTCGACCGGTGGCTGGAGCAAGCGTCGGGTCGGCTGCTGCTCTCGCTGACCTCTGGCTAGCAGGCTCCCTGGTGGGGAAGGTCAGCGGGTAGGGAGCGATCACCGATCCGGATGCCGAAGGCCCCTCGGCGCGACGGACAGTTCGACGCCGACGACGCCTCGGTCGCCATGGTAGAAGTGCGCTGGAACCCGCTCGTGCAGCTGAACGCGATCTTGGGCCGGACTTTGCTCTCGCCGAGCAGGGGTTGATGAGCAGGTCTGATCGCGAGCCGCGGCGTGTAGGCAGGACCTTCGCTGCTTCCGGCCGTCCCTCATGCTTGCAGCGGTGTCCACAAGCGGATTACGTCGCGTCTGGATTGGCTCCAGGCAACTCTGCTGGCGGGTTCAGCACGTCCGCGGCCGCTCTCGCTATCCGGTGCTGGCCTTCGACGCTGGCCTCTCGGCGTAGGCTAGTTGTCAATGCTGTCCCGGTTCCGCGGACGAGTTGTGATCGTGGTCACGATTGCACTGGTGTGTGGGCTCGGCGTGGGGGCCGCGCCTGCGATTAGCGGCGCGCCTCCGGCGCCTTGGTCGACGCCAGTGGTCGTCGCGACCGGGTTTGCGAGCGAGGTGCAAGTCGGACTCGACCGAGCCGGAGACGAGGTGGCGGCGTGGAACCATTCGGGTGCAGCGAGCAGCACCGGGGTCGTTGTCGCCACGCACGCCCACGGCGCGGCCGGATGGTCGGCGCCTGTGCAGTTGAACACCGAGCCGTTTGGGACGACGTACGACCCTCAGCTTCAGGTTGCGCCGTCGGGCGCGGCAGTCGTCGTTTGGCAGGTTCCGCTGCTGAACGCCTCGGGAGAATCGATCTCGGCGGTCTTCAGAACGTCGGCGGGACGATCGTGGTCGGCGCCGAGCGTCGTCGGGCGAGGCTTTCTCGATGGTCCCCACCAGCTCGGCATCGACGCGCACGGCAATGCGACGCTGATCTACGAGGACGCGTTGAATCGGTCGACGCTTGACGCCGTCACGCTCGACGCCGGGACCGGAACATGGGGTTCTCCCGTCGCGATCGGCAGGTCGACCACCGACGTTGCGGATCCCCAGATCGCGGTCGACGGCCACGGTGACGCAGTGGCCGTCTGGTCCACGCAGCGTCTGAAGCCCAGCGGTTCTGCGATGACGTCCGACCGCTTTGACTCTTGGGTGGAGGCTGCCGCCCGGGCCCCAGGCGGCGCGTGGCGGCCGCCCGTCCGGCTCGGGCCGGAGACGCAGTTCTTCTACGACGCCGACGTCGAGGTGAGCCCAAGCGGGCCGCAGGTCGCGCTCGATGCAGCCGGCAACGCAATCGCGATCTGGCAGCAATCCGCGGGCGGCAACAAGCTTGCGGCCGTCGGCGCTTCGCTGACGCGCGGTGCCCACCGCTGGCACCGGGTGGCGCCACTCGATTCGGGCGAGACGGTCTCGCCTCGCGTCGCGGTCAGCATGAGCGGCTGGGCCACGGTCGCATGGGAGACCGGCACCTCCGGGGTGAGCACCCGATCGGGGCCGGTCAGCGGATCACGCTGGTCACCGGTAGTCACATTCCCGGGCTCCGCCAGGTCGATGGACTATCACCTGCAGCTTGTCGCTGGCGCGGGTCACGGCGGCGCGCTCGGGTACTCGCGCAGCGACGCCTCGGTCGCGCTCGCGATCCATCGGCTCTCCTGGGGCGAAGCCGTCAGCCTCGGTCTTGGGCCGGCAGGTCAGCGCCACCTGGCGCCGGATCTCGCGTCGCTCGCCGCGACGTCCACCGGGCAGCTCCTCGCCGGCTGGAGCCAGGAGCTCCCGCCGCGACATGGCGGCTACGGGACCGCCAAGATCTACGTTTCGAGCGCCTCGTCAAACTGACCGCGTTGGACGACTCGCCGCACTGACCAGTCGTGAAACGCGGGCCAGAAAACCGCTTGCCGACAGCGGGACCGATGCTCACGGTCGTCGGCCGCGCAGCTGCGAAGTTCGGCGAATCTGCGCACTCCCAGCGGACGCGTCGCCAACTCGATCGCACCCGGATGAGCGGCTTTCGACGAAAGCCATCGCGGGGGCGGGGAGTGTCGGATTCAGCGGAGCCGAGAAGCTTGAGGCGCGTCGAGCTGATGGCTGGGGCTAGCCCATACCGGAAGCGACGGAGCCTGGCCTGTGCGGGATGATTTTCGTTGCCTGGTCGAACGTACACTCTGCTCACGTCGATCGAGGATTGGAACCGGGAGTTCAGCGAGCTCATCGGGATAGCTCTCCCCTCGGCGAGCAGGACTCCAGGCCGGATGTCGCCCGGGCGCTGCACCACGGCGAGCGCGTCCCAATGCGGGCCGCCAGGTGGCCAGAAGCTCTTAAGACTTGAGGCATGGTGTTGGAGGTTGAGGCACTCAAGGAAGCCCTTATCCCAGTACTCGCGGTATCCCGCCGATGCCAGTGGGGCTCCGCCAGTGGAACTGCGCCGCCTGTAGCTCCGGGAAGTGTCGCCGCAGGGCGCCGTCGATTTCATCGGCGCGGCGGTTAACGTAGAGCTGGGTCTGGAGCTGACTCCCTGCGTATGCGGCACCGTTGTGGTCTTGGCGGGCCATCGGTTCATGTCCGCCGGTTGCTGTGGATCACGGCTGCGCACACCAGTGCTGCAACGGCCGCGGCTAGGATTGCGTCCGGCCCAAGCCCCAGCGCCAGCAAGGCCAACAGGCCCAACAAGATCACGATCGCGTTCAGGGGGTTCATCGCTAGTTACTCAGGCAGCTGGCTAAGAAGTAAGGGGTCTATCTAGAGATATACGCCGTTTGTCATGCGATCGGCAACCCTCCCGATCGGGCGCGGGGTGTTCGTCTCGTTCAAGAAGCTTCATCACCTATTCCGGGCCGATTGGACACATAAACGAGTGCTCATCTATCCGGTGTAGCGCACGAGCCTCAAAATGCGCAAGTCCCGCGCAAACCCGCCCCTACCCCCTTGCAAGTGGCCGCCCCTTAGCACCCCCAGGCTGCAATCCGCAACCTTTCTAGAAGTGCAAACTAGGCCCCGGCGCATAGCACAACTGGCCCTCGATCGACAAGAACTTGTCCGCGGTCCTAGTCGCGCTTCCGTCCACCTGCACGTGCACGTGGAAGAGTCCTCCGGCAAGCCGCGGACGCCAAATGGCCAGACACCGATAACACCGACCCGCGGCCGCCAGCGGGCTTCCTACTCTCTTATCTCATGGCACTTCCGAGCCAATCACCGGTTCCGCCGGCCGATGGTCTGGTGACGGATGAGCGTCTCGCGGCGCTGCTCCGGCTCGCCGCCGAGTACGACCAACTCGACTTCAAGCATTCCAGCGACCTCAGCAAGACGAGGGACGAGGTTGAGCTGGCCAAAGATGTCGGGGCGATGCAGGTCAAGGGCGGCTACATCGTCATCGGCGTCGATAACCAGGGAAACCCGACCGGCGCCATGGACACAGCCGACGCATCCCATTTCGATCCGGCCAACCTCGTACCGAAGATGCAGAAGTACCTCGCCGGCCGGCTGGACACTGCCGCGAAAGTCCTCACCTGGAAGGGCAAGCAAATCATCCTGATCTGCGTAAAGGCCAACCCTGGCGGCTGCGCCTTCTTCCAGATCGAGGGGAAATACCAGGATGACGACGGAGACGAGGTCGTCGTCTTTCGGCGCGGCGAAGTGTTCTGGCGCGAGAACACCAGAAGCGTCCGAATCAGTATCGACGGCCTCGAAGAGATAATCGAGAGACGCTTTGCCGCCCGCCGAGAAGAGTTGCTCCGTGAATGGGCCGCCGCACAACAGGCCCTAGGCGTCGGCCAGCTCCGGGCGGGTGGGAGCCCACCGCAGCCGACCTTTGCACTACCTGCGGACGAGCTCGTGTCCAGCGTGATCGAGCTACTACGCGCCGACGACCAGATCGGGCTTAGACAGCTTCTCGATGATGGTCGGCGTCGCGCCCGTACGTATATCGCCGATCAGAAGCTCGCGGAAGATCAGCTTCCGACCCTGCTGGACAGCATCATCTGCCTCGCGGCGACCTTCCTTACCCACGAACAGGAAGCCTGGTTCAAGCGGACAGTGCTGCTGCTGGTTGATGCTTATTCGATCGTGGCCACCGCGATCGAAGTGAAACGCCTGGGATTTTCGAGCCATGTCGCGCCCGCCGCGAAAGCACCCCCAATATGGCTGGCGATCATCGAGCGCGTCTTCGCCCTCGGCGGGCTGGCCGTCCGGCGCGAGGCCTGGGAGGCGGTGCGAATGCTGGCCATCCAGCTACCTGGCCCACTGGCCGAAGCTGGCTACGAGGCAAACTGGCTCCGTCATGCGCTAACCATGGCGAGCCGGGCTCAGAAGTTTGCGCCAACGACCCCCGACGAGCCCGAGATAGGTCTGATCGACCTGGCTCGTGATGACGCAGTCCGGCTTGACTGCCTGCACTCCGATGGAGTTCAGTCCGAAGACGAACTGCTGACCAGCATCGTCCAGTTCGATGTGCTCTCAAACCTTGCGGCCATCGACCATGCTGGAAGTACAGACTCGAGGGTCTTTTACACGAACTTTGCTCGGTTCCGCCAGGACCGGATGCAGCCCGCGGCTAACCGCCTACTGACTGACTCCGCGATGCGAGCGGAGATCTTCCGCGGCACAGACGCTGAGCTGGCCAAGGCGCTGGCGGAAGTCGGCCGACTCGGTGCTAGTCAGGGAATGCGGTACGACGGGTTCTTCGGTTGGTTCGGCACACCGGTGGCCGACTTCATCGACCAGCACCTTCCGCAGGACGAGGAGCCGTAGCCCCCGGCGGCCAGTCCCCACGCGCGCACCTGCGCATGGACGAGCCGGTCTCCACCCTGGGCGCGGCAGCGCTCCCCGCCTACAGTGATGGCACCGTGCCCAAGTACCCCCGCGAGCTGAAGATCACAGCAGTGCCGTTTTCGGAGCAGATCCAGAATCGGTCTCTGCGATGGCCGGTCCCGATGGAGGACGTGCTGAAGAACCCAGAGGGTGGCATGCGGACCTGGAAGCGGCTCCACTATGTGTTCCGCCTCGACGATCCGAGAGCGTTCCCCGCTCCTCCGATCGTGCTCAACGAGGACGAACGGTCGTTGCTCCAGCGATTCGTCGATCAGACCAGGACGGTTGCCCAGGCGAGCTTGCTCGGCGCAACCGACGCGGTAACGATCAATGTCATGGACATCATGGATGACGAGAGCATCGAGACGGTTTTCTCCGACACCGATGTGACGGTGGGCTTCATGGTTCTACTGCGGCAGTGCTACGCCGACAATGAGGAGGCCGCTTTCTCCAAGGTCTCGAAGATCCTGGGACGACGGGTGAAGGAGCAGGGTGAGGACAAGCCTCTACGCGTGGTCAGAGACTGGCATCGCGCTCATGCGGCGCTTGGCAACAACACTCTCGAAGAGCTGGTCCAGGAGCAGCTGATCGCTGACGGGCTCATGCCAGGGGAGCTTCAAGATCCCGATGGCCAGGTCCGCTCGGCCGTGGTCAAGTCTCCGGCGCCGCCAAAGGAGCTTTTCCTCAAGCTCTGGTACGGCGGTCAGGTGCATTGGGGCAAGCATCGAGGGGCGATGGCCGCCATCCAGGCCGACGCCTTCAATCACGCCATGTGGGAGATCACCACCCGGCAGGCCGCCGTCGAACTGGCCCACTTCTATTTGGGCTACGCCCTTCTAGTCAAAGCCGCGTTGGCCGCCGCGATCCCTGAATCCTAAGATGGCGTCCTTAGACCCGCCGCTGGGCGGGCAGTGCCCCTTGATCGAGCACCAAGAGGCGCGGCTAACGGAGAAGCGCCGACTGGAAGGCTGACGATTAGGATCGCGTCATGGCAGCTGATCCCCCTGATCCACTTGAACCGGAAACCCCGGTGCGCGGTCCCCGCGTTCAGATGACCGCCGAACAGTTGCGTTTCATCCAGCTCTGGGCCGCCGAGAATGGGGCAGCCGGGATCTCGATCGAGGAGCGCGGCAAGGGCTACCTCGAAGTCGTTGCTTGGGACAAGACCAACATGGACGTCGCGCGCCGCACTGTGGTCCCGCTGAACAACGATCTCAGCCTGCCGGATTGATCGAGACTCAACACTCTCCCGCCATCGCGGTCAGAGTGGTGCAACTCGAAGATCTCGGAAGCGAGGCGGCGCCGCGGGCGGGCGTGATCCCGGACGAGCGCACGGTCGCCGAAGCGCTCGTGTCGATTTTCACTGCGAAGCGCTCAGAGCGATCGCAGGCGGCATTCCGTGACGCGGTACGAACGGCGAGCGCGACAATCGGCTCATGCTTGAGGATCATTTTGGGCCCGAGGTCGCTCAGTCCTATGACGAATCCTTGGAGAAGATGTTTGACCCCTCCGTGATCAATCCGGCTGTGGAGGTGCTTGCCGAGCTGGCGGGCGATGGCCGGGCGCTTGAGTTTGCGATCGGCACCGGAAGGATCGCGCTCCCGCTGGCCGCACGCGGCGTTGCCGTTTACGGGATCGAGCTTTCTGCAGCGATGGTCGAGCAGCTCAGTCAAAAACCTGGCGGTACTAATCTGCCCGTGACGATCGGCGATATGGCGAGAACGCGCGTCGAGGGCACGTTCCGGCTCGTCTACTTGGTCTTCAACACGATCGGCAATCTCACCACTCAGGAAGAGCAGGTTGCGTGCTTCCGCAACGCGGCTTTTCACCTTGAGCCAGGCGGCTGCTTCGTGGTCGAGGTTGGCGTTCCTGAGCTCCGGCGCCTGCCGCCCGGGGAGCGCCACGTCGTCTTTTACGCCGACAGCGATACCTGGGGGATAGACGAATACGACACCGCGTCGCAGCGCCTCGTCTCTCATCACCTTCGCCGCCAAGACGGTGATCTGCACCACCGAGCAATTCCTTTCCGCTATGTGTGGCCGGCGGAACTCGACCTCATGGCACGCTTCGCGGGTATGACGCTTGCCTCACGATGGGCCGACTGGCACCGGCACCCGTTCCACCATGAGAGCACCTCGCACGTGTCCGTCTGGCGTAAGACCTAAGTCCGACCAGCACCCGATTGCGACTGGTTCGTCGCCGAAGGACTCACGCGCCGGGTACGACGAAAGAATCAAAGCAATCGTGCGGAAACTGGCATCCGGACACTCGGACGGAGCGACCGCCTCGCCTTCCTCGATAATCGAGCGCCGTGAGTCACCCCACGATGAAAACACCCAACCGAGGAGGAATCAGCTTTGCCCGCAGTAGATAGCTGCACGTGTCCGCACTGCAGCGCCACGATCGCTAGAGCAGAGTTGCTCGACAGCATGGTTGTGAGGGCAGTGGGTCCATCCGGGCACCTTCACTTACTGATCTGCCCCAACTGCAACAAGCCGCTGGGGGTCGTCTCGACACCGGCCTAGGCCGAGGCCTCAGGTCCCGTCACCGCCCGCCACGACCTGGACCGCGTTGAATGACAATCGGTGCTCTCCACGCGGCTGATTACTTCCAGCTCGGCGCAGCAATCTTCACCGCCGTCGCTGCGGCTGCCGCGTGGGCTGCTGTCGCCCAGGTCTCGCGGGAGCGCCGGGCGGCGCAGCGACCACTCCTGCACATCGAGGTCGTGACCCGGGTTCCGAGTGGAGAGACTTTCATCAATGTGTTCAATGAAGGAGGACCCGCAAAGATGGTCCGATTCATCATCATCGATAGCGGCAAGCTCTGCCTTGGGAACGTTCCCCCGACGTCGTACCTCCGCCGGGGCGAGCACCGCCAGATTAAGCTGCACCTCAAAGCGCAGGAGGACTCTGCGATGGCGATGATTGCCGGAGCCGACCTCGCCACGCGGTTCATCTATGCACGCGTCCCCAACGGAACCGAGCGACGGTGGAGGCTCTGGCGACGATTCCCCTGGGGTGCGCAGCCAGATATCACGATGGACGCCATGCTCAGGGCGTTCTATCCGAACGCTCCTGACGTGCTCGAGCTCCCGACTGTGGGGTACGAGCTCGTACAGCCAGACCCAGCATTCGGGGTCGGGGCAATGCCGCACGAGCCAACGAGCTGAACCGCGCGGATGCGCCGCACTCCTGTGCGAGCCCGACCCCGCTGAAGAGCCGCTGCTGTCGCTCTGCACCTGCGGCCTCGAGTCCCGGCTGATTTCGTTCCGTGCGACCTCTTGGCCGACCGAATTGACTTAGCCCGGCAGTCTCCCCTTCGATGCCTCTCCGACTAGGATGATTGCTCCAGCGACAGCACCTGCCGCGATGAGCGCCTTGGCGAACCTGTCGCCTGCGGCCGCACCCGTCGCCCTCAGGTAGGTCTGGTGCGGAAGCTCGTACCACTGGCCGTCGACGGCGGCGAGGAATCGCACCCGCTGCTCAACGCGGCCGTTGGGCAGCTGCTGCGGGAACGGCGGCGACACTTGGCGCACGACGACCCCGGCCGTGATCTCGACCAGCGCTCCGTCGAACACGCGAATGCCGTCTGTCTTGTCGATGATGAACTCAGCGATCCCACCGAGGCGGCCGGTCGCCGTGGCCCAGCCATCGATCGTGGCCCAGGTCCACGCTGGCGCACCCGAAACGGTTCCTTCCTCCGGAGGAAGGAGACCGCGGTAGCGCCACGCCGCGGCCGTCTGCTGCTTGACGCCCAGGCGCTCGGCAATTTCCTTGAGACCGACGATATCGAGGGACACCACCACTCGGCATCATATATCTCTAGACACTGTGCGTGTGTCTAGAATCTATTGACAAGACGCGGAGCGGCCCTTAGAGTCTCCGTCGGTCGACGCCACGTCGGCCCCTCACCATGGAAGATCATCCGATGCCGACCGAAGACCAGCTCGCAGACTTCATTGGCCGCCGCATCTCGGTCGGCCGAGTCCAGCCCGGCGGCGCTGATCACTTCTACGCCGCGCCGTACCCCACGCCGTATCACGTCTCGCCGCTTCCTGCCTTTGAGCAGGTCGCCGCAGAGCTGGTGCGCGACACGGAATTCCGCGCGCTCCAGCTGGGCACTGTTCTGAATACGCCGAGCGGCGAGTTTGTCGAGCAGGCCGTCGCCTTGGCTGTCCCGAGAGCGTTCGTGCCCGAGTTCGCTCTCCTCGCCGATGCGCTTAAGCTGGCGGCGAAACTGCAGCAGGGCGAGGCTCGCGGCACAGTGATTCTGTCCGCGATTGGCGCGATCGTTATCGGCGTTCTCGCTAACGAAGCGCGCAAGGCCGCATAGTGAGCGGCCCATCCGGGCTGCTCGACGACTGCTTTGCCCTTCGGATCGTGCGCAGCGGACGATCCCTTCGGCGACCGTACGATCGCATCGGTCCGAGCCGGCTGGCCTGGGACGCACGATCGCGTGGTGTGCTTGCGGAGGGGTGCGCGGGTGTGGCCGCTCGTGTGCCCCGTCTGTCCGAACTGAGCCAGCGCGCGACCGGCGTGCGTTTGGACCTGGTGGCTGCACATGATCGTCACACTGGTGCCGTGCGCCGAGCGCCTGGTGATCGAGGTCGGCCTGGAACTCTGGAAGTTGGGCAGGTGCTACTGCTATGCGCGGCGGGCTGAGCCCACGGCGGCGCTCGCGGATTGCAGCCACGGCCGGAGCTGTGATCGCAGTGCTCGGGCTCGGCGGCTGCGGGGGCGGACACGGCGGGGTGTCGTTTCAGACTGTCCCCGGCTCGCCGTTCGGGGTCGTGACCACGCCAGACGGTCGTTACGCGTTTGTGGACCTGGTCGGCGGCCGTGTGCTCGTCTACTCGGTGGCGCAGCCCGTCCCGCGCCTGGTCCGGACGATCCGGGTGCCGGGCGAGGCTGTGGGCTGTTCGCTCACGCGCGACGGGAGATTGCTGCTGGTCGCCAGCGGTCAGGGCGCGACGGTCGTGAGCGTCGCGCGCGCGGTGCGGGGCGCGCGCGATCCGGTGCTCGGCGCGCTGTCGCCGCCGCGCGCGGCGCGCCTGCGGGCAGGCGGTGCGATCGAGACGGCCAGCAGTGCCGAGGGCCGCTACGTGTTCGTGTCGCTCGAGTACGGCGCGCCTGGCGGGGTGATCGCCGTCTACGACCTCGGCTCGACAGTCGCGCCTCGATTCGGCGCTGGTGACTACGTCGGCGCGATCACGCTCGGCGATGCGGTCGTCGGCTCGGCGCTCTCGCCAGATGGTCGTTACCTGTACGTGACGAGCGAGGTCGCTCGCCAGTCGGCGGATCAGCTGCGCGCGATCCGGGCACGGGTCCGCCGCCTCGCGGCGGGCCATCGCCGGCGTCAGCTGGCCGAGCGTGGTGGCTTTGCCGCGCTGCTTCCGAACGGGACGCTCAGCGTGATCAACGTCGCGGTCGCCGAACACGACCCCGCCCACGCCGTGCTCGCGACGGTGCCGGCGCTGCAACAGCCCGTGCGGGCGGCGGTTTCGCCGGACGGGTCGATCGTCTGGGTGACCGCGCGCGCTAGCGACCGCCTGCTGGCGTTCTCCGCCGCCAGGCTGCTGACCGACCCGGCCAAAGCGCTGCTCGCGACCGTCACGGTCGGCACCGCGCCGGTCGGGGTCGCGGTGTTCGACCACGGCCACCGCGTGATCTCCGCCGACTCCAATCGCTTCAACGCCCACGGCGCACACGCAGCGCTCACGATCGTCGACGCGCGCGCGGCGCTCGCCAACCACCCGGCGGTGATCGCCACCCTGCGCTCCGGCCTGTTCCCGCGTGAGATCGCGGTCGAGCGCAACGACACGACCGTGCTCGTCGCCAACTTCGACTCCGACCAACTCGAAATCGTCAACCTCTCGCGCCTCCGCTAATCCGCCCCTGCTGGGGCTCCGCCCACCAGCAACAACAACCAGCCGCCCCGGAACGCCCCGTCCTCAGGGCTATCGGCGGCGGTCTTCAAGATCAACCCCCGAACCGCCTAGCGACCACCGGTCTACGCGGAAGCCCCCCGCCTCCACGGACGATCGCTTTGCTGCTAGCGCTGGCTCCTATTGCGCGACGCTCTGGCGACGATCCCGTCGTACGGATTCGGGCCGGTCGAGCTCTGGCGGACGATCTCGCAATCCAGGAGCGTTCGCCCGCGTCCGCGACGCGCGCGAGACCGTTCCAGATCAAGGAAAGAATGCGCGAGGCGTGATTCATCAGGGCGTTGAATGGCCCGTTGAGAGGGTTCGGGGAAGTCGCTGCGTGTGCCTGGGTTTGCCGCTGACCTCGCCCGCCCTCCATGGCGTCCGAGGTCAGCGGCAAACCCAGGCAGGAGGACAAGGGTCAACGGCAGGGAGGAGTACCCAACTCAGTTGAGGGATGAAGAAGCATCCATGGTGATGAAGCTTCGGGATCAAGGGTGTACCCAAGGCAATCGAGGGCCGTGGAGGGCCGGGCGGCTGTTGCGGCGCGATGCTCGCCCGAGGTCACGCTCCCACGCGAGGATCGCGGCGCGAGCGGTCCGGTCACTGAAGGATTGGTGCTCCGGCGTTCCAGCTGCTCGGGTCGCGCGCGACAACCGGGGTCGAGCATCCATGCTCGGGCGAAGAGATACACGCGCGCGTAGCCGCGCCATCCCGGTCGTCCCTCACGACGTAGCTGAACGAGCCCCCGGCCTGGCCTGATGGCGGCCATCGTCGCGCGCGGACAACGATCTCTGACCTCGCGTCCGTGCTCGGTGATGTTTCCGCGCGCGCGCCGGAGCGCTACGGGCTGTCGCGTGGTGGGTCGCCGGGTCGCCAGATGTAGTCGAGGTCATCGAGCTCGTCGCCGCCGGTCGCGGTCGCGACCGGCTCCGGGCGGCCTTGGGAGCCGAGGGGCTGGGCGGCCTGCCAGAGGCCCTCGACGTGTGCGACGAGCTGGTCGAAGATGCCGTAGTCGCGCTCCCGGCGGAGATGGATGAGCGGGGCCTGGAAGCCGGGTGTGCCGTACAGATGGACGGTCAGGAGCATGTGGTCGTCGAGGCGGAGGATCGTGTGCGAGCAGGCGACGTCGTGTTGGCGGACCTCGATTCCACTCTCGCGGGCGAGCGGCGCGAGGCGGCGGTGTGCGTCCTTGATCCGGGCGACCAGACGACCGGGTGGCCGTTGGCGCACGTCCGCTGAGAGCACGTGGTTTGTGTCGGGGTCGGCTAGCGCGATTCTGACCTGGCATCCCGACCGCGCCTTCGCTGTGAGTTGCTTGTTGATCGCGCGGGCTTCGGCGATGTGAAGCAGCGAGTAGCCGACCAGGTCGATCTGGTGCTCGGCCGCGCGCAACAGTGGGCGCCAGTCGGCGGCGTCGGGATCGCTCCGTCTGGCCCAGGCGCCGGCGATCTCCCCGAGCTCGCCTCTGGGCCCGACGCGGGCGACGTCGGGCCATAGTTCGCGCTCCTCGAGCTCCAGCGCGGTGGCGAGCTTGGCGCGGTATCGGGGGTGGGGGAGACGTCCGCCGAGCCACCGCTGAACTGTGCGCGAGTCGACTTGCGCGATGTCGGCGATGTCGTCGACCGACAGGCCAGCGTCGCGGATTGTGGCGATTAGCAGGTCGTTTGCCATGGGGCGTGGACGATTTGGGACGATTCTAGGACGATTATTGGACGTCCACAAAGAAACCGGGAATGCCGTAGAGACGTCCCACTCCAGTCGGCATCGTTCCGGTCGCGATGACGGCACGACTGACAACAGCCCGGAGCCGAGCGGCCCGGTCCGCGCGGCGTGAGCTTGCCGACGGGATCGTGCCCAAGCGGAGGCGACGCTCGCAACCGTTCCGGCTGACCGGGCGGGACGGCGAGCTGCTCTCGTTCGTCGCGGCGCACCGCTTTGTGCTCGCGGCCCACGCGCAAAAATGGCTCGACACCAGCCCGGCGTTTGCGTACCGACGCTTGGCCGGGCTGGTCGACGCGGGGTTGCTGTCGTATCACCGCATCTTCCACGCGCAGCCCGGGTGTTTCGTGATCACCAACGGGGGGCTCGCGGTCATCGACTCGCGTTTGCCACGCCCGGCGATCGACCTTCGTAGCTACGGCCACGACATCGGGCTTGTGTGGGTCTGGCTTGCGGCGCGCGACGAGCGCTTCGGCCCGTTCGAGCGGCTGGTCTCAGAGCGGGAGATGCGCTCCCAAGACGAGCGGGAGGCGGCGTCATCCGCCAACCGGTTTGGCGTGCCTGTCGAGGGCTACGACCGCTCCGGCCGGCAGCGTGTCCATTACCCGGACGTGCTCATCGTCGGCCCAGACGCACGTCGGGTCGCGGTCGAGCTCGAGCTGAGCGTAAAGGGTCGCCGTCGGCTCGAGCGCATCCTGGTCGGCTACCGGGGCGAGCCGCTGATCCGGCGCGTCGTCTATCTCACCAACAGCGGTGTCGTGGCGCGTACGCTTCGGAGCGTGGTGCAGGAGGTCGGGGCCTCACAGCTGATCGAGATTCAGGCGCTCCCGTTGGCCAGCGCCCGCGATCGCGAGCGGCCGTGGGCCTGGCCGGCCAGCGCGATCAAGGAGCTGAGGCGATGAGCAGGACCGGCCGCTGGCCCAAGACACCGCGTGGGTGGCTCGAGCTCGCTTACGAGACGGCGTTCTTCACCGGGATCCTCGTCGGACTCGTCAAGGGTGTAGCGCTCTGGATCATTGGCATTTACGCGTTAGTGCTGTTCGTGATTGCGGCCTTCTACAAGGCGGCCGTGGACGAGCTCGACGACGAGCGTCGGCAAGCCCAGCTCGACCGCCAGCTTCAGGCGAGCATCCAGCTCGGCGTCGGCGATGGAGGGGCGCCGGAGTTTCTGTCCTACGGCCAACTCGCTGCGCATGGCCTGATCGTGGGCGCGTCGGGGTCTGGCAAGACGACGAGCCTGTTGAAACTCTTGTGCGAGGCGACGGTGCGCGGGCTGCCGGTGGTCGCGATCGACCTGAAGGGCTCGCGCACGTTCGGCGACCAGCTGCTCGCGGCCTGCCGGGTCGCCGACCGGCCATTCTGGTTCTGGCGGCTCGATGGCCCGGGTCATTGGAACCCGCTCCAGTACGGGGACGCCTCCGAATTGAAGGACAAGTTGATCGCGTCAGAGCGGTTCACCGAGCCGCACTATCAGCGCGCCGCCGAGCGCTACCTGCAGACGGCCGTCCAGGTGCTCCAGCAGGTCCGCCCGGACCGGCCGGTCACCTTGGCCGCGGTCACGAATCTGCTCGATCCTGAGAACCTCGCCCGGCTGCTGCCGCGAGTGCCGACCGAGATGGGCGCGCGGGTCGGCCAGTACCTCAACGGTGTCAACCGCGATCAGAAGAGTGCGATCCTTGGTCTCCAGAGCCGGTTGGCGCTCGTCGCCGAATCGACCGCGGGGCGTTTCCTCCAGCCCGGTCCGCCGGAGGAGACGATCGATCTGAATCGCGCTCTGTGCGGCACCCCGGAGGTCGTGCTATTCAGCCTGAACTCGAGCCGCAATCCGAAGCTGTGCGCGCAGGTCGCTGCGATGGCGATTCAGGACCTGATCGCGGTCGCCGGCTACCGCCAGAACATGCCCGACCGGCCGCTGGCGCTGATTGCGATCGACGAATTCTCATCGCTCGACCACGACAACCTGCTCGCCCTGATCGTGAGGGCGCGCGAGGCGGGGATCAGCGTGCTGCTCTCAACCCAGGAACTTGCCGACCTCGAGCGGCTCGCCACCGGCTTCAAGGACCAGGTGCTCGGCAACACCGCGGTGCTGCTCGCTCACCGCCAGAACGTCCCCGACTCGGCAGAGCTGATCGCCCGCATGATCGGCACCGACACCGTCTGGAAGTACACCCACCAGACGATCGAGCTGCCGTTCTTCCAGTCGCTCTTCATGGGACGAGGCCCGCATCGCACTGGCCGTGGCACCCAGCGCGAAGTCGAGGAATTCCGCATCCACCCCAACCTCATCAAAGAGCTACCGACGGGCAAGGCGGTCCTTATCACGAAGATCCCGGAGTCCACCGCTCGGATGGTCCGAATCCAGCCGTGGGCCACACCTGCGAGGGACGGCGATGCCGGCTGACGCGACAGTTCGCGAGGTCGCTCCTGACGGGAGCTCCCTGCTCGACCAGCTGATGACCGCCCGGCAGGTCGCGGCGATCCTCCAGCTGCGGGTCTCGACCGTCGAGGACTACGCCCGCCGCGGCGTGCTGCCCTGCATCAAGCTCGGCCGGCACCGCCGATTCCTCCGCTCACAGGTCGAGAGCGCGATCGCCGACCTCGTCCGCTAAGTCGGTCAGGACTCGACGCGAGCTCGGTGCTCAATGAGCTGATGACCGCCCAGCAGGTCGCGGATGTCCTCATGGTTCGCGGGTCGACCGTCGAGGACTACGCACGTTGCGGCGTGCTGCCCTACGTGAAGATTGGACGGCACCACAGTTTTATACGCTCGCAGGTCGGTGGAGCGATCGCCGAGCTTGCGGATCGTTGGGGCGCTGACCCGACGGCCCGGTAGATCATTTCGGTTCGCCGAGTTCTCGCGGTCACAGAATTCGGCTTCGTGAGTTATGGGTGATGTGGGATACATCGGGGTCAGCGACGCAGAACTGCTCGCTGCGGCTGGCACCGATGCGCACGCGTTCGCTTCGTTCTATGACCGTTACGAGGCCGCGATCGTCGGCTACTTCATGCGCCGGACCGGGGACGCGGAGCTCACCGCGGATTTGACCGCGGAGGTGTTCGCGGCGGCGCTCTCGGCCGCAGGGCGCTACCGGCCGCAGGCGGCGACGGCCGTCGGCTGGCTCTTTACGATCGCGCACAACACGCTGGCCACAAGCTTGCGGCGTGGACGTGTGGAAGCACGGGCGCGACGACGGCTCGGGATTAGGGACGCGCTCGAGTTGGCCCCCGATGATTTCGAGCGGATCGAGGCCGGAGCAAGCGGTCAGGGCTGGGTGACCCAGTTGATGGAGCGCCTGCCAGCCGACCAGCGCGAGGCGATTCGGGCCCGCATCCTCGACGAGCAGACATATGGGGAGATCGCGACGCGGCTTCGGACCTCGCCGTTGGTGATCCGCAAGCGGGTGAGTCGAGGGCTCGCGACCCTGCGAGAAGAACTGGAGGAACCGTCATGACACTGCTGCCCCAGGTGCGGCGCCAGCTGTACACAGCCGCCGAGCGTCAGATCAAGCGGCGGACGATCGTCGGTATGCGGCTGCCGACGACGTGGCGAGCGGTCCCGCGGTTTCGACCGGGACACTTCGCGGTTGCCGCGAGCGTCCTGGTCGTGGTCGCGATCGTGGCCGTCTTCGTTGGTGTTCATGGATCCAGTACGAGCACCACCTCGGGCAGTGGCACGACGTCGATCCCGATCTCGGCAGTTCCGGCGGGCACGCCTGCTGCAGCGCGCTTCGTGGTTGCCCGCATGGCCGTGCTCCGCCGACCACAGCGACCGGAGGATCGATTGCCAGCCGCTGTTAGCGCGCAACTCAAGAACACCGCGTTCGGACCCTCATTCATCCCGAGCCTCACCCGCCTGGCGGCAACGTTCCATCCCGGCTTGGGACCGGCTAGCTCGATCAGCGTCTATGTGATCGTGGGCCCGGCGTATCGCGGTGTTGACATTGCCATAGCGCTGACGGTCATCCGCGAACCCGGCAACCGGTACCTGATCACGCAGCCCGAGGTCGTCGACGAGGAGACCGCCATCCCAACGGGGGGGCTGACACCCACGGCCGTCGCGATCGACGACCAGTACGTCCTGTGCGGTCCTACGTGGTGCAAGTCCCAGCCCCTGCCGCCGCTCTACGCCATTGCTGTCGGGGTCGTCCCCGACGGGGTTGCCCGAGCCGAATGGACCTTCCACGGCTCGCGGCACTCGGGCGCCAAGCCAGTGATGGACTACCCGCGGGTAGAGAACAATGTCGCGGTCTTCAAAGTCGCCCCCGGGACGGTTGGACCTCGGGCCGCCATCTGGTACGGGGCCAACGGTCGGCTGATCCAGGCGATTCCCATCATCGTGCGTCCGGTGCCCCAGCGTCCGGTGCCTGCCGTGGTGGGCCGGAGCTTTGCCACCTTGCGTGGAGTATCAGCAAATCACCCTGTCGCAATCGCGAACACGCTTGGAATGCGTCTTTGGCTGGTACCCCATACCACGCAGCTGTGCTTCCAATACGTGCCACTACATCCCCGATACCTGGCCGGTGGCGGTGGGGGCTGCGTCTCCATCGGCATGGCCCTCGAAGGGAACTTCACATCAGGGCTGTTTGGGCCGAAGAGCGAGACGCTGATCGGTGTCGCGCCAAATGGCAACCGGACCGTGAGGCTGACGCTCAGGGATGGATCATCGGAGGTCGTGCCTGTGTCGCAGAACGTCTACATCGCGAAGGCGTCCAGCGTGTTCGCGAGCGTGACTCTCAAGGATGCCAACGGTGCGCTGCGGACGTGGCGCACGCCATAGCAACGAGGAAGAGCCGCTCCGCCATGCGGCGCGTGCACGCCGCCCGGGCGTTATCGCCCTTGAGCGAGGTCGAGCCTCGTAATCTTGAGCGTGTCGAGGAATGCGAGGCGCTGGGCCAGGGTTCCGTCTTCGACGAGCAGCCAGGCCGGGCCGTCGCGCCGCGCGACGACGCCAGGTGCTAGTCCGAGCCATCGATGGGTCCGTTGATACGCGGCGAAGCGAAGCGCCATTTGTCGTGCCCGCGCTTTGCCGTAGTGCGGCGTCAGTTCAGCCGTAAGCGTCGACGCCAAGTTTCTCGGCGGCGGTGCGGTCTCGTATCCGACAGGGTTGACCTGAACCACGCCCGGATGGCCAGGTACCGGGGTTGCGCCCCAGAGTGGCGCGGGTGGGGCTCCAGGGTGCTCGGCGTTCAGTAGCACCGCCGCGATGAACGCTCCGCCCGGAACGAGGTACCAGGCCTGCATGCATGGCAGGAACGCTGGTCCGGTCACGGATCTGTCCCGCGAGATCTGCCTCGCCACCTCGCCCCACTGAACACGGACACCAGGCGCCGTCGAACGCAGCGCGCAACGGCCGTTCGCTGGCACTGTGAGGGTGTTCTCCCAGTAGCTGATCGGCAGGGCGAGCGACCCTTCGTACGCCGGCGTGTTCGGGAGCAGGTGGCCCTGCGTGTTGAGCGGTGTCAGCGTGACGGCCTTCGCGTGGGCCGGGAAGATTCCGCGTGCATTGAAGCCGGGCGGGACCACTACACCTGGCGATCCGGGTGGGCGGTAGAAGACGGCGATCCGCACGCCCGGCGGGAGGCCGGGCATCGAGACGGGCGTGACTGTACCGAGCCCGCTGACGCGAATTGCCGCGACGTCGGGCTGCGCGAGCACGTAGTCGATTTCGCCTGACGGCCCGACTCGGGATGTGTTCGCGACGGCGTTATCGCCCCACAGCTGCGTGTGCGGCCCCGGATAAGACGAGCCGCCGCCACCCCCGGGAAACGCCATCACTGACAGGTACACCTGTCCTGGCCCGAGACCGGGTCTAATCGAGATTGGGAACGGCTGCCCGTTGACGTATGGGATCCCGCGAACAAAGGTCAACCTCAGGGGCGGGCCAGGCTCAGGAAGCCCACGAGGAGCGGGTTTGCCCCCGCGACCTCCCGCCAGAGCGAGCGCCAGCACCAGGCCGAGGAGGAGCGCGCCGGCGCCGGCACCTCCGAAGATGAATCGCCGCCGGCGCTGGCGCCGCCGCGCCTCCTCGATCACACCGTCGTCGATCTCAGCGGGCGGGCGTGGCGGCGCGCTTACCGCCATTGACACCCGTTCACATCTGCGCTCACGATGAAGCTACTATGAATGGCATCATGCTCGATGTCAAGATCGACCGGTCTGAATCGGCACTCCTCCACGACCAGGTGGCCGCGCAGATCCGGAGGTCGATCGCTGACGGAGACGCCATGACGGGTGAGCGCTTGCCGCCAGCCCGCGACCTGGCCGCCGTGATGGGCGTCAACACGAACACGGTTCTTCGCGCTCTACGGCTCCTGCGCGATGAGGATCTGCTCGAGTTCCGCCGTGGCCGCGGGATTCGCGTGGCCGGAACGCCCGAGCGCGGGGAGGTCGTCGCCCGAGCCCGCGAGCTTGTCCGTGTCGCTGGCCGGCACGGCTACGCCCGCAACGAGCTTGTCAACCTGATCGAGCGGCTGCCGTAGCAGCGCCGCTAGTTGGGTACCGGGAGGGCGGTCCTGGGCCGAACCCGACGATCTCCCCGCTTACGCGACCCAGCGGGCGTCAGCCAACTCGTCCTTGTAAGTCCCAGTCGCCAGAAACGTCCTCAGCCGACGACCCTCTGCGAGGGGCCGTACCTTTGCGGTTGCCTCTCCGGGAGTCTTCGCTTCGGTCGCGAACACCTCGCGGTACCCCGGCTCGTCTGGGGCTCGCGCGGGGTCCGTCGCGAACACGAGAAAGCCGCGGCGAGCAGCGCGCTTCTCGTTCGCTCTCTCAAGCCGAGCACGCTCCTCCTCAAGCTCCTCGGCCCAGGCCGCGAGGTCAATCTGGATGCCTTGGTCTGAATCGATCGTTTTGGCCATCTGACTGATCCTGACAGTAGCGCCGGACGACGACGGCGCCTCCGATTTTCACGCTTTTGTTGCAGCTCCGCTCGCGTCGAGGAACCGCCGTAAGCCGTCCATGCTGTCGCCGTCGAACACGTCGAACAGCTTCTGGGGAACCTTTTCGTAGGCCCATTCGCGACCCGACAGGCGCGTCGCGTCTTCGCACCACCGCCGAGCCCGTCGATCCTTGAACGCGACGTCCAGGTCCTCTTGCCCCTTCGTCTCGACGATCAGGCATGTGTCGTCGCCCAGCCGCATCACGAAGTCGGGGTAGTAGTAGCGCAGCGCTCCGGCCTTCGAGATGTACTCGAGCGCAAAGCGACTGTTCATCGTCAGCTTCGCCCATGCCGCTACGTCTGTAGCCCGGTCGAGCCAGCGCGCGAACCTCGCCTCGAGCGAGCTGTCGACCGGCGTGAGATTGAAGATTGTCTGCTCCCCAGGAACGGTCTCCCGCGACCATGGGAACGGCGGCGTTTCGGAGACCCGAAGCGCGCTCTCCTCGATCGTGGGCTCGCGCTCGGAGATCGACAGTGCTCGGATCGCATCTCGGAAGGCGCCGACGACCAACGCCTGGGCATCGTTCTCGGCCAGACGCCGGAGGATGACCTTGTCGTCGAGCTCGACTGGTCGCTCGAAGGCCCGCTCGCGCAGGTAGTCGCGAACCATCGGGGCCAGCGTGGCGAATGCCCCCGACAGACGGTCGACGCCACCGTCCCTCGCGACGCGATGGGTGTAGTACGTGATGGCACCCGAGGGATCTTCCGCGTAGGGCACGCGGAACTCGTATTCCTCGATCACGCCCTTGTCGATCAGGTGCAGACCGCGGTACTTGACGTACTCGTCCGGCTCGACATCCGGGATCGCTAGCGTCCTCTTGGGGTCCGCAATGTCGGACTGGCGCAGTTGGCTTAGCGGGTTGTCTGCGCGGGAAAGCGCCCGCGTGAGCTGCGGGATCACGATGTCGAACTTCCGTTTCGCCTCGTCCGGAAAGATCGTTACGGCTCCCGGCTCGATCTTGTCGGCTCGCTCTTTCTCGACCACCAGCCCGCCGTCAAGCTCCGCCGTCCAGAGGTTGCGGAAGGCCTCGTGCTCGATCACGACAACCCGCTCGTCAAAACCGGAGCCGGGAGGCGTCATCCGCCGAAGACCGCGGCCGAGCGCCTGCTCAGGGAGAATCCGATTGGCGGCGCTCAGCGGTCGGAGCGTGACGATCACGCAGACGTTGCGCACGTCCCAGCCCTCACGCAGCATCAGCACGCTGACGATGCAGCGAATGCGGCTGTCCGGCTCGTCCACCTCGCGGGCGGCACGCCGGGCGAGATCGAGATCACCCTTGGTGATGTCACCCGAGCGGTTGGTGTGGATGACAAGCAGCCGACCGTTCGCAAAATCAGGGAGTCGCTCCAGGTACGCAGCCGCATCATCGGCTGCCAACGTGTTTTCGCACATCACGAACAGGACGGGTCGCTTCCCGGAGGGCGAGAGCTTTTCGTTGAATACTCGCCAGCGACCGACGGCGACCTCGAGCCAAGGTCGCATCCGCTGAAACGTCGTCTCGCCAAGCTCGACCTGCGCGCCCGAGACTTCCCCGATCACGGGCGTCTTGACAATTCCGTCCGTGACCGCCTGGGCGAGCGGATAGTCGACGACCACGTGGCGGAATACGCCGCCCTTCTCGTACTTCGGAGTCGCCGAGAAATCGAGCTGGGACACAACGCCGGCGCCCGCATCGTCAGTTGAGCGAGCCCTCAGCTCGTCGTGCAAACGCTCGATGGTCTGGTTCCACTTGAGCTTCTCATCGTGCACGTGGTGGGCTTCGTCGTTGAGGACCATCACGCGCCCCCTGTCTGCTATCCGGTTGAACAGTTCTTCGGCCGATGAGGCTTCGACATCTCGGTTGACCCGAGGACCGATCATCGCCTCGACCGGGTTGGGGGCGGCCTTGCCCTTTCGCCCGGCCGCGGGTGGCTCGTACAGGCGCTGGACGTTCGTTAGGTACAGAACGCCGCGGCTCGTCACCGGTGCAGCGTCGTCCTGCAGGGCCACCGCTAAGTCAAAGTCGTGCGACCACTCCGGAGGAATTAGCGGGTCTCGCCTGAACGTCGTGGCGTCACCGAAGTCGGTCTTCAGGCGCTCAAACACGATCAGGTTCGGCGCGATCACCAAGAACGAGGTGGCCATCGGCGAGTCGGGCTCGTACAGCGCGTGGAAGTAGGACCAGACGATGCAGAGGCTCATCGCCATCGTCTTGCCTGAGCCGGTCGCCATTTTGATCGCCAGCCGCTGCCGCTTGGGCTCGCCAGGCTCGATCCGCATGCCGTGCTCGGAGAATTCCACCAGATCCTTCAAGCCGCGGACCGGCTCGATCTCGGTCAGGTAGATGACGGTCTCGACGGCTTCTCGCTGGCAGAAGTAGTAGCGGAACGGTTCGCCCGTCTGGGTGCGGTGCTCGTCGGCGAACCAGAACCCGAACAGGCGCCGTGAGGTGTCCGAGACGCCGGGGTAGCTCTGCGCGCGCCATGCATCTACCCGCGCCCGCACGCCGTTGACGGCGTAGGTGCCTTCGCTCAGTTTGCGCCGTTCCGGGACCGCGTACGGGTCGCCGGATACGCGCCCCGACTCCTCACTCGTCACTTGATCGTGACCTCGGCGAGCTTCGTAGTGTCGTTGCCGAAGATGTCGATGATCTTGACGACGATCGGGTAGCGGCCTGAGGCCGGATACTCGTGCCAATCGCTTTCGATGGCCAGCACGGGGTTCTCGCGCGTGCGGTATGCCTGCCACTCGTTGTGGAACACCTCGTCCTTGAAGTCGTAGTCGACCGACCAGTAGTCGATGAGATCTGACCACGACTCCACGTGGTCTCGCACCTTCGGCGGGATCAGCTCCTCACTGGGGATTGCGAAGTCCTTGAGCACGACGCAGGCTTCCCGGCCCTGCCGACGCACATCGAGGTCGACGTAAGCCAGCTCGAAGAACCGCACAGCATCAGCCTCAGCGACTTGGCGCTCCATGACCTCCCGTGGGATCTGTCGCGGCCGCACGTCGAGGCCACGCCGGTGTGCCCGCTCCGTGATGGTGTCGTGCAGCCCCATCTCCCATTCCCAGCCGAGGAGGTCGCACGCCTCGATGCCGTTGTCGGCCATCTCGTCCATGACGTCTTCCGTCTCGTCGATCGTGACCGGCGCGTCCGTGGCGCCGACGTGGACCATGCGTCCGGCCTTCCGGCCATGGAGGTGGGCGAACCCCTCGACCGGCTCGGCGCGGTAGAAGGCGAGGATCGTGTCGAGATACGCGCGCAGAGCGCCATTGCCTGTTTGAACCTGCCACCGCTGGCGTTCGTAGGCTCCAAGGTTCTTGATGTCGAACGGTTTGCAGTCGGGAACGTCGAGGAGGCGCTTCCGTGTGGTGTAAATGGCGAAGCGGCCAAGATCACACGCGATCCAGCGGCGCCCCAGGCGTTCTGCAGCCACCGCAGTTGTGCCTGAGCCAACAAAGAAGTCTGCAACAAGGTCGCCCGGTTTACTCGATGTCTCGATGATCCGGGTTAGGAGCGCGATGGGCTTCTGAGTTTCGTAGCCGATGCGCTCGATGGCCTGGGAATTGATCGGCGGAATGTCTGTCCAAAGGCTGTCGACTGTCTCGCCTTCTAGCTCATCGAGATACCGCTTCCGCTGAATCCGGCGCTTCGGATCGTCCGGTATGTAGAGCCGACCCTCGGCATCCATTTCCTGCATACGCTCTCGTGAAACGGCCCAGCCTTTGGGCGGCGGGAGGTGGCCCTTGTACTCGTAAACGAGGTTAGGCCGGTGCGATGGGCTCGTGATGTTGTCGAGTCGGTACCGACGCCCATCCTCGTCCACATGAGTGAACTTCGAGGCTATGTACTCGGGATTGCTTTCCGAATATTGCCGCCGGAACGGAGTTGACGGGCTTCTTGCATAGAACAGAATGCTCTCCGTCGTGATCCCGAACCGAATCGCTGCGGCGTTGGTCTCTCCGCGTCCCGCCTTGCGCTTCCAGACGATCTCGTTGCGGAAGTTCTCTGATCCGAAGACCTCGTCGCACAGGATCTTCACGTAATGACTCACGGTGGAGCCACAGTGGAGATACAGGGCCCCGTCGTCGCGGAGCAGTTCGTGAATGAGCACAAGCCGCTCGTAGAGCATCTGAAGGTACGAATCGCGGCCCCGCCCCCACGTGTCGCGGTAGGCGTGCTCCTCGAGGATCGACGGCTCCTTCACGACGTTGGCCGTTCCCACGCTGATCCGGATTGAGAAGTCATCGCCGGTGGCGAATGGTGGATCGATGTAGACAAGTTGGAGCTGCCCCGCGTGAGAGCTGAGGAGGCTGGCCATAACGAGCTTGTTGTCGCCCCAGATCAGTTGGTTCCTCGGCGCATCCCCGTTCGCGGCGCCGACGAAAAGCGCGCCGGTGTCGCGCTCCCTCGTGGCTCGCGACTCGTTGATCGTCTCAACGGTCTGGAACGGCAGAGACAGCCGCTCTACGTGCTCAGGCTTACCCTCCCATTCGAGTCGAACGCTCATCTGTGTCCGCGGGAGCGTCGATGGATCCCCTTGGCAGCCAGTTTGTGAAGCGCAAGCGTGGTGATTCCCTGGGCCGGCAAAGGCCTTCCTCCTCGGCGGAGCACCTGCTCAGCGGCCTGCAAGAGCGTCACGCGCGCAGCGTAATCGTTGGGCCGGAGGGTTCCACACCCCTAGGCCAGGCCTTCAGTCAGGCCTTGAAGCCACACTACCGATTTGGGGAGCAAATACGGGGAGGAAACGTCATCTCAACCGACTTTGTGCAAAAGAAAAACCCTCCGAGTTGGAGGGCTTTTGTGTGAAGCGGCTGAAGGGGCTCGAACCCTCGACCTTCTGCATGGCAAGCAGACGCTCTAGCCAACTGAGCTACAGCCGCAAGGGGGGCGCAGTATAGCCTCGGACGCGCGGCGCCCCGGCGCGTGTTTCAGCGGCCCCCGCGCCAGCGCACGCTCCCGCCCGCCTGTCCGTGAGGCGAGAAGCGGACCGCCAAAATCCTGGCGCTCGCAGGGACTGCGAAGGTCACGCAGCCCGCGCGGCTCTCGCCCGGGCTGATGGCGTTATCGAAATCGCGCAGCGGCGTCTGACATTGACCGCGTGCAGCGAATGCCGGCATCGCGGCGCCTGACGACATCGTCATCGAGATATCGCCGGTCGCGGAGCTGTCGTAGGTCCCGGGGCCTTGGTTGTGGATATGCACGAGTACTCCGACGGCGCGGGTGCCCCCAACCAATGCGGCGCCCGAGTTGACGAGTGGGTCGATCACCTGGGACACCGACACAGAGAGGGTCGTGTCCGAAGCATGCACCACCTGGGTCACGCCGATGGCTGGCAGTGCAGGTGCGGAGCGATGTGGGTGGGGCCGGGGGGCGGGGGCTGGTCGCGTGGTCGGCACGGGTGTGGTGTTAGTGGAGCCGCACGCGCCGGCTCCAATCGAAGTCACCACGATCGCCATGAGCGCGCGAGCGCGCCGTCGCGCGTCCATCGCGTCGGTCAGTCGAGCCGCTCGAACACGATGCACGTCATCGCGGGCGAGGATATCGGCCCTCCATAACGCGCTCCGTCCAAGCGGGCCGGCCCGTCCTGCCCGGACGAACGCAGGAGGCCCTCGCGCGCTGCCGCGGGCGATAATCGGCGTTCGTGACCGCCGGTGTACCTCCCTCGCCGATCACTTCGCCGCAACCAGCCACCGGTCGCGCCGCGCGAGGAGACGACCCGCTCGGGGTCCTTGGTGAGGCGCGCGCCCGCGCGACTGAGACGCTCGCGCTGGCCTCACGCCACCTCGACCCGTTATTCGTGGACGTACTGCGGATCATCGGGTTCGACCAGACCTACACCCACGCGCGAGGCTCCTACCTGTACGACGCGGATGGCCGGGCCTACCTCGACTTCCACACCGGTGAGGGGTTCGCCAGCCTAGGCCACAACCATCCCGAGGTGCGCGAGGTCTTGTTGGCGAGCCTGGAGGCAGAGCTCGCCGGCGGCGTCCAGATCCACTACTCGGTGCTGGCGGGGATGCTCGCGGAGGCGCTGTCGGCAAGGCTGCCCGACGGGCTTGATGCGGTCTTCTTCGCGAACTCGGGGGCCGAGGCGGTCGATTCTGCGATCAAGTTCGCTCGCGCGGCCAGCGATAGACCGCGGCTGGTCTCCTGCGAGAGCAGTTTTCATGGAGTTTCGCTCGGACCGCTGTCGCTGGTCGGCGACGAGTTCTTCAAGGAGGGCTTTGGCCCGCTTCTGCCGGGCTGCGCGCGGGTTCCGTTCGGAGACCTCGCCCGGCTCGAGCGGGAGCTGTGTAGCCGGGACGTGGCCGCGTTCATCGTCGAGCCGATCCAGGGACGCGCGGTTACCGAGCCGCCGCCGGGCTACCTGCATGCCGCACAGGAGCTCTGCCGCCGCTATGGGACCCTGTTCGTCCTGGACGAGATCCAGAGCGGACTGGGGCGCACCGGGCGATTGTTCGCTCTCGAGCACTGGGATCTGGAGCCTGATTTCGTGCTCGTCGGCAAGGCGCTCAGCGGCGGCTATATGCCGGTGGCGGCGATGGTCACGCGGCGCGAGATCCACGACCGAGCCATCGGCACGCTCGAGCGCTCCTATGTGCACCAGTCCACGTTCGGCCGCAACTCTCTCTCGATGGCGGCCGGGCTGGCTGCGCTGCGCGTGATCGAGCGCGACGGCCTCGTGGACAGAGCGGCTCGAATGGGTGAGCTGCTGCGGTCGGGGCTACGTGAGCTCCAGGACCGCCACGAGCTGCTCGCCGATGTCCGGGGCCGCGGATTGATGATCGGCATCGAGCTGGGCGCGCCATCCTCGCGGCTCTCCAAGATGAACTGGCGACTGCTGCACCTGGCGAGCGAAGGCCTGTTCCCGCAGCTGATCGTGATCCCCCTTCACCGCGACCACGGCGTCATCACGATGGCAGCGGGCAAGAACGACGTGATCAAGCTGCTGCCGCCCCTGACGCTGTCCGAGGAGGAAGCAAACACTTTCCTAAGCGCTCTGGACGATGTCCTGAGTACCTCGGGGCAGCACTGGGGCACGGTGCGCCAGATCGCCACTGCAACCCTCAAGCGGCGAGCCCGACCGGAGGCATCGGAGAGTTCAGGCTGGACTGGCCGCACCCACGCTCCTCCAGTCCGCAACGACGCCTGTCTCGTTACCGGCGCCACCGGCTTCATCGGGTCTCACCTCGTGCGGCGCCTGAGCGACGAAGGTTTCCCGGTGCGCTGCTTGGTCCGTGCGACGAGCGACACCTCAGCACTCGACGGGCTGGACGTCGAGATCACGGTCGGCGACCTCACCGACGCCGCATCACTCGCGCGGGCGGCGGCAGGTTGCCATCAGATCGTCCACTGCGGCGCGATCGTGTCCGATTGGGGCACGGCGGCCGAGATCGCGGCGGTCAACATCGAGGGGACTCGGAATCTGCTCAGCGCGGCGATGGCCGCCGAAGTCAAGCGCTTCCTCCACGTCAGCACCACCGATGTCTACGGGTATCCGGGCGCGCCCGATATCGACGAGAGCTATGTCTCGCGCGAGCTTCGCCAACTGGTATGCCCAGACCAAGCTTGAAGCCGAAACCGAGGTGCGGCGGGCCGAGGCGGCGGGCTCGCTCGAGACGGTGATTTTGCGCCCGGCCACGGTCTACGGCCCGCGCTCGGTCGACGTGGTGGGTGAGATCGCCCGCTCGATCCGCGGCCGTCGGATGCTCCTTGTCGATGGCGGACGCGCCGTGGCGGGACTCCTCTACGTCGAGAACCTGGCCGACGCCGCCGTGCTGGCGATCCGCAGCGACGCGGCGCCTGGAAACGCCTTCAACCTGAGCGATGGCCTCTCGGTCACCTGGCGGGAGTTCACCGACGGGCTGGCCGCGGGTCTCGGCTGCCCGCCGCCGCGGCTCACGATTCCGTACTGGCTGGCCGCCGGGATCGGGTTCTCGCTCGAACACGGCTACCGCCTGGCGCGCCGCACTATCCGCGTGCAGACGGCGCCACTGCTCTCGCGTCAAGCGGTCCACGTGCTCGGGCGAAACCAGTCCTTCAGCACCCGCAAGGCGCAGGAACTGCTCGGATGGGAGCCCCGGATCGGCTATGAGGCGGGCCTGGAAGCGACACTCGCGTGGCTGCGCTCCGAGCACGGAGGCAGATTTGCGATCAGAGGCGACGACCGGAATCGAACCGGTGTAGACGGCTTTGCAGGCCGCTGCGTAGCCACTCCGCCACGTCGCCGGGGTCCCGAAGGGTAGCGGCGCCGGTGGCCGCGTCAGGCGGCCGTCACGCGGTCGTCAGGCGCACCGTGATGCCCGACGGGTCCCGGACCAAACGGTCGCCACCGACGCGCGGCAGGGTATCCGCAAGCGAGTCTTCGCTCGGGAGCACGACATCGAAGTTCCGCAGGCCGATGGACTCTGACGGCGGTGGAGCGGCGCCCGCGCTCTGCCATGTATTGACGCCGATGTGGTGGTGATAGCCGCCGGCCGAGAAGAACAGCGCCCCGGGGTAGCCGCGCACGGTGACATCGAAGCCGAGCTCACCGGCGTAGAACCGCTCCGCCTCGGCGAGGTCTGAGACCTGGAGGTGGACATGGCCGATGCGGGTCTCGGCAGGCATCGTGGGTGGTGGCTCTGGCGCCGAGGACGCATGCACCAGGTCATCGACGTCGAGCGGTAAGGTCGCCATCTGGAGCTGTCCGTCGCGCTCGCGCCATTCCTCGCGCGGGCGGTCTCGGTAGATCTCGATTCCGTTGCCGTCCGGGTCCGACAGATACAGCGCTTCCGAGACGAGGTGGTCGGAGGCGCCGCTGAGCGGCCAGCGCGCGATCGCGATCCGCTTCAGCGCGTCGGCCAGGTCGGCTCGGCTCGGAACGAGGATCGCGAAGTGGTAGAGGCCGGTCGCGCCGTGTTCCAACGGCGCTGCTGACGGATCGCCGTGAAGCTCGAGCAGCCCACCATCCGCCGGCAGGCCGATCACCTGCTCGTAGAAGGCTCGCGCGCGATCGCTGTCGGACACCGTCAGACGCACGGTGCCGATCGTGGTCGCCGGATCGATCACTCGACCGAGCAGTCGCCGCCGGCGTGGGCTCCCGGCAGCCGCGCAAGCAGAGCGGCCAGCTGCTCGGTCTCCTCGGCAGAGAAGTGCTCGTGGAACAGCCGACGAACCGACGCGATGTGGGCACAGCCGGCCTCGCGCAGCTTCTCGTATCCGGCGTCGGTAAGCCGGGCGTAGGACACACGCGCGTCCTTCTCGCAGGGAACCCGCTCGATCCAGCCGGCCGCGACCAGCCCGTCGATCAGACGCGTGATTCCCGAGCGCGTGAGCATCGTTCGCTCGGCCAGCGCGGACATCGCGAGGCTGCGGTCCGGCGCCTGGGCGAGGTACAGGAGCGCCTCATAGTCACGAGAGGTAATCCCGTGCTCAGCGACCAGCTCAGAGTCGAGCTGGCGCAGAATCGCAGCATGGCTCTGCAGATAGCTGCGCCATGCGTCGAGGGCCGCGCCCTCCAACCGCTCCGATGCTGCAACACTCATACTTTCGAGTGTAGTTGACGAGTCAAACGTTATCGAGGCGCGAGCGCCTGGAGCAGCTCGGGGAGCTGATCGGGGGCTGCGATCAGCGTCAGGACGGCCGTCGTGATCCCGCCGTCGGAGAACTCCTGCAGGCGCGTCTGAATCTCCTCCGGGGACCCGAAGATGAAGATCTCCCGCATCAGCTCCTCGGGCGCGAGCTCGGCGGCGCGGGCCCGGTCGCCGCTCTCGTAAGCCTCGATCATCGGGTCGATCTGCTCGGCGAAGCCGAGCCAGCGGAAGAAGGCCGCGTAGACCGGGACCGAGCCGTAGGCCGAGAACATCCCGCGCGCGAGCATGAGGCCCTGCTCGGGTGGCCCGGGCAGGATGAAGAAGCGACACGCGAGCTCGCTCGAGCCGGGCTCCCGGCCGGCGGCTTGCTCGCCTTCGCGCAGCGACTCGACCACGCGCGGCAGCCCCGAGAGCGGCAGAAAGTTCGTGAACGCGCCATCGGCAACCTCGGCCGCCAGCGCCAGCATCTTGCCGCGCAGCGCAGCGAGCACGATCGGCACCGGCTGTGCCACGGGTCGCTCGAGCCGCAGCCCGCCGAAGCCCTTCTCGGCCGGCACCGAGAGCACTGGTCGTAGCGACTGCACCGCCGTCGCGGACTTTCGAGAGGGGCCGCTGGAACTCGAGGCCGTTGAAGCGCTCGACGATCACGTCCGAGGACGCCCCCAGACCCAGCACGAACCGACCTCCGCTCGCCTCTTGCATAGCCGCTGCGGACTGTGCGAGCACGCCGGGACCGCGTGTGAAGGGGTTGACGATCCCGGTCACGAGCCGCAGGCGCTCGGTCACCGGTGCAGCCAATGCGAGCGGTGTGAAGCCGTCGGTCCCGTTTGCCGTCTCACCGGACCAGATGTCGTCGTAGCCGAGCGCTTCGGCGCGGCGGTAGAGATCCGGATGCGCGGATAGCGGAACCCCGGTAAACGGGACCGTCAGGCCCCAGCGATGCGCAGGCGCGCTCAGGTCCCCGCTCCGACTCTGGTCGGCGTTGCCTTGAGCATCGCGCACACCTCGGCAAGTCGCTCGTACTGAGCGAGCGGAGCGCGGCCGAGTGTCATCAGGATCAGCTCGCTCACCCCGGCATCGATGTAAGGCTGGATCTTCTCGGCGACCTGTTCGGGCGGGCCGAGCGCGGCCCAGCGCTCGACGACGTGCAGCGGCAGCTTGTACTGACCCTCGAGATGCTCGGCCGCCTCCCGCCGTGAGCGGTCGAGATCGTCGTCGACGTGCGTGAGGATCAGCAGGGTGATCGACGGCTCGGAGCGCCCGTTCGCGGCCGCGAGTTCGCGCAGGCGAGTGCTGCGTTCGAGCAGCGCGTCCGGCGGAGAGCCACATCGGTAGCCAGCCATCACCGAAGCGAGCGGTCCGCCGCAGGGCAGCGTCGCTGCGCCCGCCGATCAGGATCCGGGGAAGCTCCGCCATGGCGGGGGCGAGCGGGTTGGCGTGCACCGAAACCGCCTCGCCCTCGTAGTCGACGCGTCGACCCAAGAGCAGGTCTCCGAGCACCGACAGCGTCTCATCGACGCGCTTGCCGCGCTGATCGACGTCGACTCCGGCGGCTTCGAACTCCTCGGGGTATTCGCCGCCAACGCCAACGCCGACGACAAGCCGCCCGCCGGAGAGTGCGTGGAGGCTCTGGATCTGCTTGGCCGCCCATGCGGGAGGCCGCAGTCCGAGCAGCATGACGCTGAATCCGAGCATCAGCCGCTCGGTGACAGCGGCGGCCGCCGACAGGGCCACGGTTGCGTCTAGCCACGGCGCGTGCCCCCACAGGTGGTCGCCGACCCAGCCGGCGTCGAACCCGAGCTCTTCCGCGCGGCGCGCGCCTTCAAGGACATCGGGAACTTGCCCGGTGTGCAGCGGATCGAAGGTCGGCAGCAGGACCCCGAAGCGAGTCATCGCAAGAGCTCGCGCGCGATCGTCGTCTTCTGGATCTCGGCCGTCCCTTCCTCGAAGCGCTGCGCGCGTGCATCTCTGTAGACGCGCTCGATCGGCGATGAGGACCAGTAGCCACTCCCGCCGTGTACCTGGAGCGCGGCGTCTGTGACGCGCTGGAGCATCTCGGAGGCGAACAGCTTCGCCATCGCGGACTCGCTCGTGGCGGCGCCGTCCTGCTCCCATAGGCGCGCGGCGTCCAGCACCAGGCTACGGGCGGCCTGCACGTCGGTTGCCATCTCGGCGAGCCTGAACGCGATCGCCTGGCGCTCGGCAATCTTGCGGCCGAAGGTCTCGCGGCGCTTGGCGTAATCGAGCGCGAGCTCGAGCGCCCGCTGCGCCAGGCCGACGCACGTCATGCCGACGGCGATGCGGCTGGGCGCGAGGAATCCCGAAAGCGCCACGTCAAGACCCTGGCCCTCCTCGCCGAGGCGGTTGGCGACCGGCACCGGAGCGCCGTCGAACGTGATGTGGCCGTGGTCGGTGCCCCGCACGCCCATCGTCTCGGGCATCACCCGCGCGTCGACGCCCTCGCCGCGAACCGGGACCATGAGCGCGACAGTCCCGTCGGCCCCGCGCGTTCCCTCCACGCGCGCGAAGCACAGCAGGTAGTCGGCGATCGTGCCGAACGTGATCAGGTGCTTCTCGCCGCTGAGCAGGTACGTGTCGCCCTCGCGAACGACCGAACAGCGCAAATCGGCGCCGGTGCCGGCGGTCGGCTCGGTCAGCGTGAACGCGACCTTGATCTCGCCCGAGACGACTGGCAGCACGAAGCGCTCGCGCTGCTCGTCGCTCGCGTGCGAGTCGATCGGACGCCAAATCCCGTTGCAGACGTGGACGATCATCCGCAGCGAGGCGTGCGACATCGAGAACAACTCGAGCAGCCGCAGGTAGCGCGCGAACGGGACGCCGCGGCCGCCGTACTGGACCGGGGCCGCGAGCCTGAGGAAGCCTCGCTCGCGGAGCTCGTCCCAGAGCTCGATCGGCACGCGCCGCTCGCGCTCGATCAGCTCCGCCCAGCGCTCGCCTTCGTCCTTGACGTAGGCAGACACTTCGGCTTCGAGCGCGTCGAGATCCAGCCCGGTTGTGGATTCAACTGTGGTCATGCCGCGATCAGCTCGCGCAGGACATATTTCCGGATCTTGCCCGACGGCGTCTTGGGGAGCTCCTCGATCAGCTCGACTCGCTCGGGCCAGTAGGTCTTCGAGACGCGGTGGGAGTCGAGGTGCCGGCGGACTTCGTCGAGGTCGAGTTCGCGGACGCCCGCCTCGGGCACCACGAACGCACACGCCCGCTCACCGAGGCGCTCGTCGGGCATCGCGACGATCGCGACCTCGCGCACGGACGGGTGCGCGTAGAGCAGCTGCTCGATCTCGGCGACCGGCACCTTCTCGCCGCCGCGGTTGATCACATCCTTGACGCGGCCCGTGATCCGCATGTAGCCGTCGGTGTCGATTCGGGCCAGGTCGCCGGTGCGGTAGAAGCCGTCTGCGGTCAGCGCGTCGGTCGTGAGCGCCGGCCGGTTGAGGTAGCCCTCGAACAGCCAGTCGGACTTGACCTCGAAGTTCCCCTCGACACCCGCATCGAGCGGGCTGCCGTCATCATCGACCACGCGCAGCGTTACGCCCTCGAGCGCCCGCCCGTCGGTTTGCCACGCGCGCTCGGGCGGATCGCCGGGTCTGAAGGCGGTGCCGAGGCAGCTCTCGGTCGTGCCCCATGCGCCACCGACCTCGGCGCCGAGCGTCTCGCGCGCGGAGCGGGCAAGCTCGCGCGGAATCGCGGCGCCCGTGGCGACGAACGTGCGCAGGGCCTCGGGCCGCTCGACCGCTCTCCTCGGCCAGCGCTGTGAGGTCGGCCAGGAATGGAGTCGCGGCCTGCACGAACGTCACCCCGAAGCGCCGCATCGCGTCGAGCCCGGCACGTGCGTCCCAGACCTCCTGGATGACCTGGGCGGCGCCGAGCCGCAGCGCGATCCACATCCCGTAGAGGAAGCCCGTCTGGTGGGCGAGTGGGGAGGGGACGTAGATCACGTCCTCGCTCGAGAGCCCGAAGTGGGCGATATGGGCGTCGGCGGCGCCGTCGAGGACCTCGTGGCGCTGAAGAACGCCCTTGGGCTCGCCGGTCGAGCCGGAGGTGAAGAGCAGCTGAGCGATGTCGTGAGGTTGCGGGCGCCGGACGGGCGGCGAAGCTTGGGGGGCGTCGACCGGGACGATCACGACGTGCTCGAGCGCCGGCAGCGGCTCCTTGAGCGCGTCGGCCATCGCGGCGTAGTCGTGACCGCGAAAGCGCTCGGGCACGATCAGCACGCGCGCGCCCGACTCGCGCAGCATGAACTGGAGCTCGCGCTCGCGGAAGATCGGCATCAGCGGCTCGCAGACCGCGCCGACGCGCAAGGTCGCGAGCGCGACCGTCACGAACTCGAGTCGGTTCGGGAGCTGGAACGCGACCGACTCACCGGGCGCCACGCCATACGAGACAAGGAGCGCCGCCAGCCGGTCGACCTCGCTTGCCAGCTCGCGCCACGTGAGCTCTCGAGTTCCCCCGTCGGCCGACACTTCGACGATCGCCGGCTCGTCTGCCCGCGCGTCGACGTGCCGCGTGAGGTCGTCGAGGATCACAGCGCGGAGGGCACGCGCGGCGTGATTCCCGCTGGGATCCCGAGCGCGTTCATGTGATCGAGGAACTCGGGATAGGAGATTCGGTACGCGTGCGGAAACGAGAGCTCGGTCACGCCCGTCGCGGTCGAGCCCGCGACCGTGAGCGCCATCAACACACGGTGGTCGTTGAACGACGACAGCGCCGCGCCACGGAGCTGATCGACGCCCTCGAACACGAGGTCGTTGCCGTCGAACTCAACGCGTGCGCCCATCCTGCGCAACTGAAGCATCGACTCGACCCGGTCCGACTCCTTCAGCCGCACGTGCGCAACGTGCCCGAGCACGCTCCGTCCGCGGGCGCGCGCGGCGAGTGTTGCGAGCACCGGAACCATGTCAGGGATGTCACGGCAGTCGAGCCGCCCGCCCTCTGGCGGCACGCCGTCGGACTCGATGTGAATCGCCCGCATGTCTGGCGCAAAGCGCATCGGCACGCCGGCTGCCATCAGCGACTCGAGCACCGATCCTTCCGGGTGGCCGTCGATCGGCACCTCGGTGCGGAACGTCGCCCGCGACGGATGGAGCGCGCACGCCGCCAGGCCGAATACCGCCGAGCCGATATCCGGTGGCAGCGTGATCTGCGAAGGGCGCGGCCGCTGGAGCGGGGGAATTTGGAACTCGCGCCAATCCTCGCGAACGGTTACCTCGAGACCGAAGTCGCGCATCATCTCGAGCGTCAGCTCCAGGTAGGGCCGCTCGTTGAGCTCGCCGCGAACCTCGATCGTCGTCGGCTCGCGCGCGAACGGCGCGAGTAGCAGCAATCCCGAGATCCACTGTGAGAGCGTTCCATCGATTCGCACGACTCCGCCCCGCGGCGGGCCGGGATACACCCTCACGGGAAGTCGTTGGTTCTCGTATTCGAGCCGGACTCCCATCCGCTTGAGCGCGCGCAGCAGCGGGCCGATCGGACGCCGGCGGAAGTAGCGCTGTCCAACGAATGTGACCGGCCGATCGCCGAGGCACGCTAAGCCCAGGAGGAAGTAGAGAGTCGTCCCCGAGCTGCCGGCGGAGACCTGATCAGAGCGGGGGGAGAACTCGCCGCCGACGACCCGCCAGCCGCGACCGTCGCGGTGAATCTCAGTGCCGAGTGCACGCAGGGCCTGGACGGTGAAGCCGACGTGGCGCGCGGGGGTGCGTTCGGCGATCGTGCTTTCCCCGGGCGCGAGCGCCGCCAGCATCAGGGCACGATGGGCGTGGTACTTCGACGGGGGTATCGAGATTTCGCCCTCGAGCGGGACGTTCGGCTTTGCTACAAGCAGGCGCATTCCACCCCTTCGGGGGGTGCTTGGGCGGGGCTGGCTAGGCTACCGTAAGGTCGGTGACGAGCGTCGCTGAGCCTGCCTCCGCCGCCGCGCGCTGGGACTACGAGCCAGCGCCGCCGCGCCGCGCCGCGATCATGTCGGTGGCCGCCGAGCTGCCGAGCGGCAGGATCACGAACGCGGAGCTCGCGGAGCGCTGTGGCGTCTCAGAGGAGTGGATCCTTTCGCGCACCGGGATCCGCGAGCGCTCGCATGCCGCACCGAACGAGCGGCTGGCCGACTACGCGACTCGTGCGGCGGCTCGCGCGCTCGAGCGGGCGGGCGTCGCAGCATCAGACGTGGACCTGGTGGTTGTCGCTACGACGACGCCCGACGAGCTTCAGCCCAACACCGCTCCCCAGGTCGCCAATGCACTCGGGACCCCAAACGCGGGAGCATTCGATGTGGGCTCGGGGTGCACCGGCTTCCTCTCCGCGCTGGCGATGGCGAGCGGCCAGATCGAGACTGGGACGGGCGCAGCGCGCGGTCGTCGTCGGCGCGGACTTCATCACCAGGATCAACAACTACGACGACCGCCGGATCGGGCCGCTGTTCGCCGACGGTGCGGGCGCGGTCGTGGTCGGGCCGGCCGAGGCCGGGGCGAGCGAGGGTCCGGGTGGCAAGCGTGGGCCCGGCGTGATCGGACCGATCGTGCTCGGCTCGGATGGCACCGAGGCGATGACGATTCTGGTTCGAAACGACGAGCGCAAGATCCACATGGACGGCCAGGAAGTGTTCCGTCACGCGGTCAACCGGATGGGGGAGGCCACCAGAAAGGTTCTCGCGCGCGCGGGGCTCGAGCTCTCCGACATCGATTTGTTCGTCTACCACCAGGCGAACGCGCGCATCACCCGCTCGCTCGGCGAGCGGCTCGGCCTGCCCGAGGAGAAGGTCGTCGACGTGATCGAGATGATCGGCAACTCGTCGACTGCGACGCTGCCGATCAGCCTCCAGCACGTGCTCGACGACGGGCGCCTGCGGCCCGGAGCGCTCGTGCTCCTGTCCGCCTTTGGGACCGGCTTCACCTGGGGGGCGGGCATCGTCCGCTGGGGCCGGTGAAGCGCCGGGCGGTGATAACCGGCGTCGGCGCGGTGACCCCGCTCGGCGTCGGCGCCAAGCCGCTGTTTGAGCGCTGGGCCGCGGGCGAGGTGGGGATCGTCGAGGGTGCGGGCGCCTGTCCCGACTTCGAGCCCTCAGAGCACCTGACGGTCAAGGAGGTCAGGCGCGCCGACCGCTACAGCCAGTTCGGCCTGGTCGCGGGCGAGGAGGCGATCGGGCAGGCGGGCTGGGACGGCGAGACGCCGTGCGACCCGCTGCGCGCCGGGTGCATCATCGCCACCGGGATCGGCGGGCTCCAGACCCTGCTCAGCCAGTACGACATCATCAAGGAGAGAGGCGCCAAGGCCGCCTCGCCGCTGGGCGTGCCGCTGTTCATGCCCAACTCGGCCGTCGCTGCGCTGTCGATGAAGTACGGGCTCAAGGGCCAGAGCTTCGGGATCGTGTCGGCTTGCTCCAGTGGTGCGCACGCGATCGGGCTGGCGCTGCGGATGATCCAGTACGGCGACGCCGACGTGGTCGTCGCCGGGGGCTCCGAGGCGGTCCTGGGGGAGTACGCGTTCGCCTGCTTCAACGCGATGCAGGCGCTGTCGCCGTCGGGGATCTCGCGGCCGTTCGATGCTCGCCGCGACGGGTTCGTGATGGGCGAGGGTGCCGGCGTCGTGGTTCTCGAAGAGGAGTCGATCGCATCCGCTCGCGGTGCACACGTGCTCGGCGAGGTGATCGGCTTCGGCTCGACGTCGGACGCCCATCACCTGACGGCGCCCGATCCCGGCAGCCTGGCGGCCGCCCGTGCGATCGAGCTGGCGCTCAACGACGCCGGCCTGACCGCAGCCGATATCGATTACGTGAACGCCCACGGAACCTCCACACAGCTGAACGACGCCGCCGAGACGCTCGCGCTGAAGCTCGCGCTCGGCGAGGAGCGCGCCAAGGAGATTCCGATCTCCTCGACCAAGTCGACGATCGGGCACCTGCTCGGGGCGGCCGGGGCGGTCGAGGCCGTCGCCACCGTGCACGTGCTCCGCGAGCGTGTGATCCCTCCGACGCTCGGCTATGAGGTGCCCGACCCCGAGCTCGATCTCGACTACGTGCCGGGCGAGGCGCGTCCGCTCGCGTCCGCCAACGGGGCGCCGGTTGCGCTATCGAACTCCTTCGCGTTCGGCGGGCACAACGTCACGCTTGTGCTGAAGGCCGCCGCGTAGCGGCGCTGCGCACGAACTCCGGGCACGACTGGCCGCGCCCCGATGTCGGCCATGGCGGCGATCGCGCCGAGCGCTAGTGCTGAGCCAGCGTGGCGGAGACGCGGCAACAGCGCGCCGAGCGCGATCGCCATGGGACCGAGTCACACAGCGTAAATGATCGGAAGGCTCTGCGTGGCAGCGGTGGCCGTCACGTTAGGTGTCGACCAGCGTGCCGCGCAGAATCGCCTTGATCGGCTCGCCGGCCGACGCGCGCATGTCGCGAAGGTCGCGGCCCTGCTGAAGCGCGATCACGGCCAGCTCGCGCAGCCCGCCCACGATCATGATCGCCGTGTCCATCGTCAGCGGCCGCGCGAGGACGTCGGGCTGTGCGCGCCGACCCGACTCGACGAGTTCCACGAGCAGCTCGGCGAAGCGCTCGATCACGCCCAGCTGGCGGTCGGCGCCTGCCTGTCCGAGGCCGGGCAGCTCGCGCACGAAGCTCTGGTAGAGCGCCGGGTGCGCCAGGACAGAGTCGATGTAAGCCTGGAGTGCCTCGTCGACCTGCTCCTCGGGTGAGTGATCGGCATGGACTGTGGCTGCGATGTGGTCCATGGTCGCGTCGTTGGTCGCGTCGAACAGCGCCAGGAAGCAGGCCTCACGGTCCTCGAAGTGCTCATAGAACGTGCGTCGCGAGGTCCGCGCGATGCGCACGACATCTGCGACGGTCGTTTCGCGGTAGCCCTTCTCCTCGATCGAGGTGGCCATCGCCGCGATCAGGCGGTCGCGATGACCCACGGCAGGCTCGGCAGCCACGGCGGACACCGTAGCCGACTAGTACTTACGCTCGACGATCACCCGGCCGCCGCGGGCAGGGAGCATCGTGACGTTGCGCTGGCGCGCGCGTTCGGGGCGTGTCGTGACCGGACGCAGGTCGACCCTGCGCGCGATCTCGCGTAGGACGACCCGCTGCTCGGCCATCGCGAGCGAGGCGCCGAGGCAGCGGCGGATGCCGCCGCCAAACGGGATCCACGTGTACGTCCCGGGCTTCGTGTCGAGGAAGCGCTCAGGCCTGAACGCGTGGGGGTCGGGATAGACATCGGCGCGGTGGTGCAGGGCGACGATGCTCACCGCGACCGGGGTCTCGGCGGGCACGACGTACTCGCCGAGCTGCCACGGCCGCTTGACCATCCGCACGACCAGCGGGATCACGGGCCGCACCCGCATGCCTTCGTGGATCGTCGCCTCGAGGTAGGCCTCGCCTTCGTCCGCCCGAACGAGCTCGCGCAGCGTGTCGTACGCGGCAGGAAAACGGAGCAGGCGTTCGTGCGTCCACGCGAGCGAGTTGGCGGTCGTCTCATGCCCGGCGAGCACGATCGAAACCACCTGGTCGCGCAGCTCCTCATCGGTCAGCGGGTCGCCGTTCTCGTCTTGCGCCTGGAGCAGAAGCGACATCACGTCGGTCGCTCCGGGCTTCACCCCCGCCGCACGCCGGTCTCGGATCGCGGGATAGAGCTGGCGGTCGACGAGCCCGAGCATCCACTTCATCGGACCGCGGGGCTCGAGCTGGCCGATCTGCATGAGCTCGACGAGCTCAAAGAGGATGTTGGTCGAGGCGCGCAGCAGCCGGCTGACGGTCTGGCGGATCCGGTGCTCGATCGAGCCGGGCGCAGGCGTCCCCTCGATGCCGAACACGCCGGCCATGATCACGTCGAGTGTCACGGCCTGCATGCGAGGCGCGAGCGCGAACGGCTTACCGACCGGCCAGGTCGCGATCTCGCGCTCGGTGATCCGTTCGATCATCTCGACGTAGCGCTGGACTGCATCGCCGTGGAAGGCGGGCAGGAGCAACTTGCGCTGTCGCATGTGGCGTTCGCCGACCGTCGTCAGGACCGAGTTCGGGCCGAGCACGGGGCGCAGCGGCGACTCGCCCGTCAGCGAAGGGGCGTCGTGCGGTTTGGCCTTGAACAGCGATTCGACGTGGTCCGGATGGCAGGTGATCACGAATGGCTCGCCGCGGCTCAGCAGCTGCACCCTCCACACGTCTCCGTGCTCAGCGTGTGCGCGCAGACTCGAGGTGAACGGCCGCAGCCCAAATCCGATCGTCTGTGCGAAGCGCGAGCCGGGTCGCGAGGGCGGCATCCGGATCGGCCGATCGCCGTCCACAGGGCCGGCGGGGGAGGCCGGGACCTGGTCCTCGAGGGTCTCTTGCGGCGTGTCCTTTGCGGCGACTGCACTCACGGTACGTTAGTGTACCAGATCGTCAATGCGGGGAGTTTGCTGAGCGGCTGGTGACGCGCCGCGACCGCCTGGCCTGCGGCGAGTCGCTGGCGCGTCCTACTCGTAGACCTCGCTCAGCTGCGCCCACGCGTCGGGGTCGTGGCCGGGTACGACGACCGCGTTGGCGCGAGGTTCCACGTAGAGCTGGATCTCCTTCAGGGACCGCCGGAACAGGTGCTCGTCGGCGAAGAGCGTCGGTAACAGCGATTCCTCGAGCGTGCGCCGGTTGTACGCCGCGTCCGCGATGAGCACGGCCTCCCGGCCGCCCGACAACCGCAGCACGACCGACTGGTGTCCCTCGCTATGACCGGGCGTGAACACAAGCCGAACCGACCCATCGCCGAACAGGTCCACCGAGCGAGCAAAGCTCTCATACGAGGTGATCTGCTTATCGGCATAGTCGATCGTGCGCCAATCGAAGGCGGGATTGAAGTGGTCGTGGTAGTAGCCCCGCGCGATCCCGTGCGCGTTCGCCGAGCGCCATTCGACCGCCGACACGACAAAGGTCGCCCCGGGCCACTCCGAGATCCCGCTCGAATGATCCCAGTGCAAATGGGTCATCACGACCAGCTCCACCGCGGCCGGGTCGATGCCCCGCGCGCGCACTTGCTGCACGATCGCCTGCTCGGGCGTCATCCGCACCTTGTAAGACAGCGCCCCGAGGCGGCCCATATTCTCGCGCAGGCCCTCGGCGCAGCTCGGGTGAAGACCCGTGTCGATCAGGAACGGCCCCGCCGGATGCTCGACGAGGAAGCAGGGGACCGGAGCCCAGTACCACTTCGATCGCGGCGTGGTGAAACCGAGCCCCCTGACGGTCTTCAACAGCCCCGACGGTCGCGCAGTAAATGCCGGCGGCATCAGCACCTCGCCCGCCAGCAGCGGGTGCACGCGCACGGTCGCGTCCGGACGCCCGCCCGGCAGCGGCAATTCCAGGCGGCGCGGGCTCGCGGGCGCTGGCATTGCAAGCGATCCTAACCGCGGGCAAGGGACGACGTCCAGTTGTCTTGGCAACGCCGCCAGACCGCTGCTTCCGTCCGTGGATCTGGCTGACTTCGTCGCCGCCGCTGAGGCCTGTCGCAACTGACCTGTTGTCCGGGGTAGCCACGGGCTCGGGGGCTCCGCCGGCGACTGCTCGCACAGGTGAAGCAGTCATCGGGTCTTCGTTCCTTCGTCGGGGCCGCGCGTGCGCGTCGGCGCGCACGACTGCTTTCATCGCTCACCGGGCGCGAAGCCCGCGAGCGCCTTCGCGACGCGGCGATCGTGGCGGTCCGGGTGCACCCGGTGCGGTCCGGGACGATCGAGATTGCCTGCGCGGACGGCACAGGCGCCAGCGCTCACCGCGGCGGCCTTTGTTGCGAGAGGGGAGGCGCGCACGCTCGTGGTCGAGCTGTCGGCGGCGCGAAGGCGCTCGCCACCAAGAGTTCCTAGGGTGCTCCGGTGGGCGGTGCGCTTCGATCTGGGTGACGAGTTCGTCGATCATGCTGCGTCGAGCGCAGGGTCGAGGGACTAGCATCCGGGATCTTGGGGATTCGGGTGTCAGCAGCAGTCCTGGTCGCAGCCGGATCGCTGATCGTGGCGTCAGCCGCGTCGGCGGACACGATCAGTACGGTCGCGGGGAACGGGACGGGTGCGTACCTCGGTGACGGTGGGCCCGCCACGTCCGCAGAGATCTACTACCCGCAGGGCGCCACACCGACGCCGGACGGCGGCTTTCTGATCGCCGACTGGCGGAACAACAGGATCCGCCAGGTGAGCGCATCCGGGACGATCACGACCGTGGCCGGCAACGGCACTTCGGGCTTCTCGGGCGACGGCGGCCCCGCAACGTCTGCCGAGCTTGCCGAGCCAAACGACGTCGTGCCGACCGCGGATGGCGGCTTCCTGATCGTCGACGAGAACAACAACCGCATTCGCAAAGTCGACTACGGCACGATCACGACGGTTGCTGGCAACGGCACGTATGGGTTCGGCGGCGACGGCGGCCCCGCGACGTCGGCTTCGTTCAGGAGTCCGATGGCGGTGGCGCTGACGAGCGACGGCGGGTTTCTAATCGCCGATTACGTCAACAACAGGATCCGCAAGGTCAGCGCGGCCGGGACGATCACGACCGTCGCCGGCAACGGTATTTCGGGCTTCTCGGGCGACGGCGGCCCCGCAACGTCCGCGGAGATCGCCGGTCCGACCTGGGTCGCTTCCACCAGCGACGGTGGCTTTCTGATCGCGGACTTCGCTAACAACCGGATTCGGAAGGTGAGCCCGGCCGGGATCATCACGACGGTCGCCGGCAACGGGATGCACGGGTTCTCGGGCGATGGCGGTCCGGCCACCGCGGCCGAGCTCAACGAGCCGACCGGGGTCGCGGCGACCCCCGGCGGCGGCTTTCTGATCGCCGATCGCGACAACGACCGCATCCGCAAGGTGGACGCAGCCGGGACGATCACCACGGTCGCGGGCAACGGCACGTACGGGTTCGGCGGCGACGGTGGCCCTGCGACCTCAGCCGAACTCGCGATCCCCAACTCCGTCACGCCGACGAGTGACGGCGGCTTCCTGATCGCCGACCAAAACAACCACCGCATCCGCAAGGTGACGCCAACGCCCGCTCCTCCTCCTCCGCCTCCACCTCCACCACCACCGACGCCCTCGCTGTCCGGGCTCAGCGTTTCCCCACACAAGCTCTCGATCGCCGGACGCAAAGTCAACGGCCACTGCGCCAAGCCGACAAGGAAGAACAAGACCGACAAGAGCTGCCACCGCTCGATCGAGGTGAAGATCAGCTACACGCTCAACGTAGCGGCGACCGTCACGTTCACGTGGCAGGTCAAGAGCCCTGGGCGCAAGGTCAACGGCAAGTGCGTCAAGCAGACGAACAAGAACCATAAGCACCACGCGAAGTGCACGCTAACAACGAAAATCAGCGGCTCAATCACAGCAACCGGCAGCGCCGGTGCCAACGCCTTCACCTTCAACGGCAAGCTCGCCGGCCACACGCTCGCCCCCGGCAGCTACGTGCTGACGGCCACCCCGACCGGCGGCCAGCCACGGACCGCTCAGTTCACGATCTCCGCCTAACGGCGGGAGCAGACGCATAAGCACCAGTCGCCCAATCTCGAGCGCCGGGCTGCCCCTTGCCGCACGATTGCTTTGATGTCCGCGCCGTCTCGCGACGCGCGCGATCGCCCTCGCGACCGAGCACTCGCAGGGAGACCTGCTCGTGGCGAATCTCAGGTGCCGGCCGGAGGGTGCCGAGTCACCCGCATCGTTGCGATCGCGGTAATCAGCGCACGCGGCGGCCGCGCTCGCGTGCATTTCAAAACCAGGAGATCGCAAGGGGGATCGAAGTGGCCCGCGGCCGGTGCAGGTAGTCCGACGGAGGAGGCCCAGGAACCGCATCGCTGATGGCGGATACTTTGGTCAGTGCTGACCGTCTTCGGAGCGTGTGCCGTGACCTTCATGATGCTGATGTACGCATTGGAGCGCCGCGGCCGTCGGTTCATCCTGGCCTTTGCGTGCGGCTGCGCGTTGTCGAGCACCTACGGCTTCCTGGCCGGTACCTGGCCGTTCGGCGTCGTTGAGGCGATCTGGGCTGTTATCGCTTTGCGCCGATACGTTCAGTCCTTGCCCGATGGCCACCCTCAGCCGGGACCACAGCACCGCCGAATGTCGCGCAGGAGCTAGATCGAGAGCGCGTGCTTCAACGGAGATAGTGTGGCCCTCGACGAGAACAAGGAACTTGTTCGCCGACTCATCGAGGAGGCGGTCAACGAACGGAACTTTGATGCGGTCGATGAGCTTGCTGACAACGAGCTGGCTACGGCGGCTAAACGTTGGATCGGTCCGTTCACGAACTCGTTCCCAGACTTCACCATGAAAATTGTCGCCCTCGTTGGCGAGGGCGATACGGTCGTCGGACACTTCCAATGCTCTGGGACGCACCGCGGTGAGTGGAACGGCATTGAGCCCACGGGCAAGCGCTTCGAGAAGATCGACGAGATCTACATCTTCCGTGTCCGTGACGGGAAGCTGACTGCCTTCGTCGCGGTCGAGGACAACCTGACACGCCTGCGGCAGCTCGGCTTCGAGCTCCGGCCTGCCTAGGCACGATCGAGACGCACCACTCGCGGCGCGCACCCCTATGCGCGGGATGCAGTGCTGCGGCTATGCCGGGGCGAGAGTGTCGAGAATCGATCAATCCGGAAGTGAGCGGTTCTCTGCTCTAGCTTCCGGATTCGTGGCAAGGGAGGCGCCAGCTTCGCAGTGGCTCGGCTGAGCAAACCGAGCGTTCCGGTTGCAGCGGAGCGACAGGTTCATGCCGCGAGTGTCGGTCCGCCCGCTCAGGATCGGCGGCGTCGAGCGCCTCGAGCGCAGCCCTTGTGAGTATGCAACGGCTGTGCCACCGCGGCTTGCGTAGACGAAGCTCGTATTGGGTACAGACCTTCTGGTCTGCAAGAAGGAAAATCGTCCCGCCCTAGGGACCGACGGAGGGAGAGTTGCGCCATGCGTAGGCATTCGGTCGTCGTCGTCACCGCAGCAGCTGTGGCGATGCTGGCGATGCAGGGCGCCGCCGCCGCGGCACCGGTGACCATCGGCCAGCTCGCGCCAGGGGTCGCGGTTACAAATTGCGGCACCTCGCCTTTCGATCTGGTGCAGCCGACCGTGACGTCGGGCAACAGCTATGTCGTACCAGCCGGAGGAGTAGTCGTGACGGCCTGGAGCACCAACGTCCCGGCGGGCGCAGGGCAGATGCTGGAGATGAAGGTCTTCCGGCCGGCCGGAGGGACCAGCTACACCGTCGTCGGACACGACGGCCCTCGCGCACTCACTCCGGGCGGCGTGAATACGTTCTCGACACGGATATTTGTGCAGGCGGGTGACGTTCTGGGAGACACGATCGCGGGCACGGCGTCCAACGCCTGCGACTTTCCGGTACCGGGCGACACACATCCTGAGCGAGCTGGAGATCTCGCAGATGGAAGCACTGGCGATTTCAACAGTACGAGCTCTAATACCCGCGTCAACGTCACGGCTGTCGTGCGCTTCCTACCGGGGATCTCCAGCGTTGCACCGGCATCCGGCGGGATTGGCGGGGGGACGCCGGTCACGATTGCCGGCCACGATTTCAGCGACGCCACCGCCGTCAGCTTCGGCGAGGTACCCGCGAGCAGCTACACGGTCAACTCGGACGGCAGCATCACCGCCGTCTCCCCGCCGGAGTCGCCCGGAGTAGTCGACGTGCGCGTCACGACGCCTGCCGGCCAGACAGCTGTCACATCCGCCGACGTATTCACCTTCGCCACGCCGCTTGTCGCAAACTGCGTGGTTCCCAAGCTCAAGGGCATGACGCTGACGAAAGCACGAAAGGCGTTGACAAAGTCCCACTGCGAGCTAGGGAAGATCAAAGGACCCAAAGGTAAGAAGGCCAGGATTAAGAAGCAGGGGCCAAAGGCGGGCACGGTGCTGACGGCTGGCAGCAAAGTGATGGTCACGACAAAGAAGCGGCGGTAGTAAACGACTGTCGGGACGGGCCACTGCCAACTCGCACTTGTGCTTTCGAGGACGGCCGGACTTGCGCACTCTTGCGATCCGCTAGGGCAGGTACGAGCCGCTGCAGATGTTGTACTTCGATCCTGCCGTCCAACTGGATCCGGTCTTGAAGTAGAACGCGAGCTTCCGATATGCGCGTTGCCCGTGACAGCTACCGATGTTTGAGATACGCAGTGCTGCCGGGCACGGATGGCCATTCGCGACACTGCTGCCCGGGCACCATCCAGTTCCATGCCCCACCGCACGGGCGCGGCCCCAGTGGTGCCAAATGACCGACTTGACCTCGCCCGTCGGGTCGCCTCCAAGGAAGACTGTGCCCGGCTTGACGGTCCCAAATCCTGTGCCGCTGTGGAAGGCACCCGTCCAGCCGAGAACCGGTACCTGAATGCTCGCAAAGGAAACTGGGATTGCGACTGCGAGCATCAGCGTGAGGATCAGCGCAGTAGTGATTAACCGCCGTGACATCGTTCCTCCCTCAAGTTCGTGTGGCAGCAGTATCTGCGGTCCGAGCTGACGTTGCGGTCGGGCCCTGCTCAGCATCCAGTGCCGACGCTCGGCCGCCAGTCGGGCTGAGTGGTTCGGGCTGGTTTGACTACGACGGCGAGACGATCGTGCTGCGCTGGGACACGTCCTGGATCCGATGAGCGCCCGGTTTTCGCTCGCGACGTGGCCCCAGTGTGGCCCCGGACAGAGTCGCGGCGCGCGCTTTCGCCTTTGCAAAGGCGCAAATGCCCCGCCGGCACTGGGGATCCGGCCATGGGCGATGCTGGGCTCGAACCAGCGACCTCCGCCTTGTCGAGACGGCGCTCTCCCAGCTGAGCTAATCGCCCGGGAGGCGTCAAATGTAGCGCGGGGCGTGCGTAGACTGGATGGCATGCGGCGGATCGTCGTGGCGGGCTCGATTGTCGTCGCGGCGCTGACGTTTGCGGCCGCCGTCAGCGCGCACCACCCCCATCTGCAGCGCGTGAGCGTGCAGCCGTCGACGGGCGGTCCGAACACCCAGTTCGTGGTCAGCTTCGGCCCGCCGCCGGCCGTCGGCGGGCTCGCCCGCGTATTCCAGGTGCAGGTGAAAGGGATCGGGACCGGGTGTGCGCAGTCTGCGGCGGTTCCCGCGACGAGGAGGGGCAGGCGGTTCTTGGCGACGCTAAAAGGTCCGTGGTGCCCCGCCGCATACCGGGGCAAGGTCACCGAGACCGAACGGCCGATCTGTCGCCCGCATCAGGCATGTCCCCAGTTCATCATTGAGCTCGGAACCGTCGGGCGCTTCTCCTTCGCCGTGACGGTCCCATCGGTCGACACAATTGCGCCCACCTTCGCGGGCCTCCAATCCGCATTCGCCTGCACGCCTGGTCCGCAGCGTCCGGGCCAGACGACCCCGTTCACGCTCGGCTGGCAGGCGGCGAAGGACAACATCACGCCCGCGAGCGAGATCGTCTACGACGTCTTCATGTCGACCACTTCAGGGGGCGAGGACTTCTCACACCCGAACTGGACCACGACGCCCGGGGTGACGACCTTCAAGACGCCGGGGCTGGCCTCGCACGGAACGTTCTACTTCGTTGTGCGCGCCCGCGATCAGGCGGGCAACGAGGACCAGAACAAGGTCGAGCGCCGCGGGGTTGATCCCTGCGTGTGACCGGGTGGCGTGCCGCGCGCGCCGCGCGGCGCACCACGAGGCGTCGCGCGCCGCGGGCTAGCATCCGCCGCCGATGGAGTTCGAGCTCCCAGACGGCAACAAGCTGACGCTGCCTGAAGGCGCGACGGGCGCTGACGCGGCCGCCGCGATCGGCCCTGGCCTGGCGAAGGCGGCGCTGGCGGTGAAGGTCGAGGGGGAGATTCGCGATCTCGCGCGACCGCTCCCGGACGACGGGCGGCAAGCTCGAGGTGATCACGGCTAAGAGCGGCGAGGACGCTCTGTGGCTGATCCGCCACGACGCCGCGCACGTGCTCGCGACTGCGGTGCATGGAGCTCTACCCCGGGGTCAAGATCTCGATCGGCCCGCCGATCGACAACGGCTTCTACTACGACTTCGACTTCCCCGATGGAGTGACGCTCTCCCAGGACGCCGATTTCGAGCGGATCGAGGCGAAGATGAAGGAGCACGTCGCCGCCGACGAGCCGTTCGTGCGCGAGGACGTTCCGGCCTCCGCAGCGCGCGAGCGCTTCGCCGCCGATCAGCAGGACTACAAGGTCCAGCTGATCGATGACCTCGGCGCCGAGACCGTCAGCCTTTACTCAAACGACGGCTTCACCGATCTCTGCCGAGGCCCTCACGCCCCGTCCACGAAGCGGATCGGAGCGTTCAAGCTCCAGTCCGTCGCGGGGGCGTACTGGCGTGGCGACGCGTCGAATCCGATGCTCACGCGTGTATATGGGACCGCGTTCTTCTCAAAGCGCGAGCTCGACGAGCACCTCGAGCGCCTCGAGCAGGCTCGCGCGCGTGATCACCGCAAGCTCGGCAAGGAACTCGGGCTGTTCATGTTCAGCGATCTGTCGCCCGGTGGCCCGTTCTGGCAGCCGGCCGGGATGTCCGTGTGGAACGCGCTAACCGAGCTGTGGCGGGAGCAGAACCGCGCGCGTGGCTACACCGAAGTCCGCACCCCGATCCTCTACGACGTCGAGCTCTGGAAGCAGTCGGGTCACTGGGACAAGTTCCGCGACAACATGTACTTCACCGAGGTCGAGGGGCGGACGATGGGCCTCAAGCCCATGAACTGCCCCGCCCACGTCCAGCTCTACACATCCGAGCAGCGTTCGTACCGAGATCTGCCGATCCGGTTCGCCGAGCAGGGCCTGGTTCATCGTCACGAGCCGAGCGGGACGCTGCACGGCCTCCTACGAGTCCGGCACATCACGCAGGACGACGCACACATCTTCTGCACCGAGGACCAGATCGAGGACGAGGTGCTGCGCTGTCTCGACTTCGGGTTCTACCTCTACGAGCTGTTCGGGTTTGAGCCGCGGATCGAGCTGTCCACCCGGCCCGAGGACCGGCTCGGAACCGACGAGACCTGGGATCACGCTGAGAACGCTCTCGCGCAGGCGCTGGGGCGGCGCGGCCTCGAATACGACATCGCGGAAGGGGAGGGGACCTTCTACGGGCCGAAGATCGATCTGCACATGACCGACTCGATCGGCCGCTCATGGCAGCTGGGCACCGTCCAGTTGGACTACATGATGCCCGAGCGCTTTGAAGCCACCTACGTGGGCGCGGACAACGCAGAGCACCGGCCGGTGATGATCCACCGCGCGCTGTTCGGGTCGTTCGAGCGCTTCATCGGGATCCTGATCGAGCACTACGCGGGCGAGTTCCCGGTCTGGATGGCCCCTGTGCAGGCGATCGTGCTGCCGATCGCCGACCGCCACGTCGAGTACGCCGAGAGCGTCCGCACGCAGCTGGCCGAGGCCGGGGTCCGTGCCGAGCTAGACGACCGCGCCGAATCGGTCGGGCGCAAGATCCGCGACGCGGAACTGCGCAAGATCCCCTACATGCTGGTCATCGGCGACCGTGAGGCCGAGGCCGGCGAGGCTGCCTTGAGAGAGCATCGGGCGGGGGATCAGGGGTCTGTTTCGGTGTCGGAATTTGCTCAGCGGGTAGCCGAAGAGGCCAGGACCCGCCGCTATACTGAACCACGTTGATCTCAAGTCTTCTTCTTTACATACGGTTCGGCACCGCTTGACCAGCTCCCCACTCCGCAGCTAGTGCCGGTCCCTAGGAAGTTCGACCGGCGCCCGCCCGAGCGGGACCAGACCCGGATCAACGACCGAATTCGCGTGCCTGAGGTTCGCCTGATCGGCGACGACGGCAAGCAGATCGGGGTCGTGAAGACCGACGAAGCGCTCGAATACGCGCAGGAGCGCGATCTTGACCTGGTCGAAGTCGCGCCGGAGGCGAGGCCGCCCGTATGCCGCGTGCTCGACTACTCCAAGTACAAGTACGAGCAGGCTCAGAAGCAGAAGGCTGCGCGCAAGCACCAGCAGCAGATCACGATCCGCGAGATCAAGTTCCGCCCCAAGATCGCCCAGAACGACTACGACACCAAGAAGAGCCACGTCACCCGCTTCCTGATGGGCAAGGACAAGGTCAAGATCACGATCATGTTCCGGGGCCGCGAGGTCACGCACCCAGAGCGCGGCACTGCGCTGCTCGACCGTCTCGCCGAAGAGCTGTCCGAAATCGCGGTCGTCGAGCAGACGCCGCTCCAGGACGGACGCAACATGACGATGTTGCTCGCGCCGTCGAAATCGGTGCTGGCAGGCGACAAAGACCGCGCCGACGCGGACGGCGCCGGGCCGGACACCGAACAGAAGCCTGAGGCGAGCGCGGCCGAGAACGGGGCCGCCAAAGAGCAGGCCCCGGCCGACCAGGCCGCGTAGTCACAAACTCACGCGCCGCGACAATAAGGGGATATGGAGGAGCTCGATCGGCGGACCGATGGCGAGCTGCTGGTGGCCACGGCTAGCGACCCGCAGGCGTTTGCGGTCTTCTACCGCCGACACGTGCGCGGCGTGTTCGGCTTCTTCCGCCGCCGCGTTTCGAGCGCCGAGGTCGCACTCGATCTGACCGCTGAGACATTCGCGTCGGTGCTCGAGGGCTCGGCCCGCTATGAGCTTCGCCCCGAGCCAGCGCGTGGATGGCTCTACGGGATCGCGTGGAACAAGCTGCACGAAGCCCAGCGCCGCGGCCGCGCCGAGGACACCGCTAGGCAGAAGCTCCGCATGGCGCCGATCGCGCTGACCGACGAAGGCATCGCCCGTCTCGAAGCGATGGCCGGCGAGCCGGCAGTGTCGGTGCTCGAGGGCCTTCCCGCAGAGCAGCGAGAGGCGGTCAGGATGCGAGTCGTCGACGAGCGCAGCTATGACGAGCTGGCGACCGAACTTCGCTGCTCCAACAGCGTCGTGCGCAAACGCGTGAGCCGCGGGCTCCGAGCAATGAGAGAAAGGCTGGAGGCGGTTGGCGATGAATGACGATCCGATTGCAGTGCTCGAGCGCGAGCTCGTGAGAGCCGCGAGTCGCCGGGCTGAGACTGCAGGCGACGCTGGGTCAGTCCGAGCGTGCTCGCTGTCGCAGCGACGGTCGCGGTGACGGCCGTCGTCGCGGTCGGGGCGGTCGTGCTGCTCGGCGGCCACAGCCGCACGACGACGTCCGCATCTCGCCCGACCCCCGGCAGGCAGCGGCTGATCGACATCCTCGGCGTTCTGCGGCGGCCGCAGACGAAGGCCGACCTGGCCGTGCCGTTCCTCGCGAACCTCCGGCGTGCCGGGTCGCAGGCGCGTCCCCTCCTCGGCCTCGTCGATCGCCCGCTGGTCCGGCTCGCGACCGTCACGGCAGGGGGACTGAAGATCTACCTCATTCCATTCAAACCGCCGACCAAAGCGCAGCTCGCGGCCGCGCCGCAGCTGCTCCGCTACCTGAGGATCGCCAACGCGCACGACGAGACGCTGTCGATTCTCGGCGGGGTCGAGGGGTTCGGCGCGACCGCCGCTCAGATCGAGCGGATCGGGGCCTATGGAGGCTTCGGATTGACGAGCGAAAACGGGTCAGGATCCGGGTCAAGCGTCCACGAGGCCTGGACCGACACCGACGAGTGGGCCGGCGTCGTCCCGGACGGGGTCGCTCGCGTGGTCGTGCACATACCGGGCCGGCCGGGACACCCTCAGCCGGAGACGCTCACGAGCGTGGTGCACGACAACGTGTTCGCGGTCCGGTCCAGTGCCCACGGCACCGGCAAGGCACCGCAAGTACTCCTACATCTCGACCTACACCTGGTACGCCGCAAACGGCCGCGAGCTCAAGCGCGTGGTCGCGCTCCCCATCAGGCCCTAACAGGCCGTCTGCTTTACTAATCCACCCCGATGCCCAAGATGAAGACCCACTCGGGCGCCAAGAAGCGCTTCAAGCTGACCGCGACCGGCAAGGTCCGCGGACGCAGCGCGTTCACGAGCCACCTCGCCGAGAAGAAGTCGCCCAAGCGCAAGCGCCGTCAGGCCGAGCCGGCGGTCATCTCGCCGCATGACTCCGGACGCGTCAAGGAGCTGCTGGGGGCCAAGAAATGACGCGCGTCAAGCGTTCAGTCCACGCGCGTAAGAAGCGCCGCGCGACGCTCAAGCTCGCCAAGGGCTATCGCGGTGACGCGAGCCGGCATTACCGGCACGCCAAGGAGGCCGTGCTCAAGGCCGACCAGTACGCCTACCGCGACCGCCGCACCCGCAAGCGTGACTTCAGGCGTCTATGGATCACGCGGATCAACGCCGCAGCGCGCGAGAACGGGCTGTCCTACTCGCAATTCATCCATGGTCTGCAGCTCGCCGGCGTCGAGCTCGACCGCAAGATCCTCGCCGACATCGCCGTGCGCGATACCGACACCTTCCGACGCTTTGCCGACCGCGCCCGCGAGGCGCTGGCGGCCGGCTGACGAACGCCGACCATCCAGCACCGAGACCCGGGCGCCGCTCCACTCCAGGAGGGCGCCTTTTTTAGTTCCAGATGACAAGCACCGCGAACAAGACGACTTCAGCCCCCATTCACAGCCTGGGTCCTGCACGCGAGCGCGGCCGTCCTGAAGCCTGGGCTGTTGGTGCTGAGCGAGCTGATCTGGCTCAGGTAGGCAGCAGGGTTGGCGGCTTCTGTCGTGGGATCCGGGTACGCGATTCCGTGGGAGCGCATGCACTGCGCGAAGAGCAATGCCAGCCTGCGACGTTGTGCGAGTTGAGTCGGAGTCAGGTTGGCGCCGGCCAGGTTCGGGAAGGCCTGGCGGATCGAGGACGCGCAGGCCTGAGTAACCGACTGGACCTGGGCGCTCGGATAGGAGGCGATGATCCGAAGTGTCTGCCTGAGGCGCCCAGCACCGGCCGTGAAATCGGGGATGTTGATCCCGTGGGCGCGGAAGCACTGGGCCGCCTCGATCCGAGCACGTGCGACCTGGGGTGTGTTGGTCGGGATCCTCGGGGTCGCCGCCACCGTGTTTGTGGAGGAAGACTTCGAGCCGCTCGAGCCGCACGCGGCGACGGCGAGCGCTGTCGAGAAGACGATCAGCGGCGACCTGGACACGCGAGTCCGATGCTACCCGGATGACCATCACGAGCCAACACAACTCGAGGCTCAAGGAAATCCGCAAGCTCCGCATGCGCAAACGCTGGCGGGAGCGCTCGGGCCGGTTCGTAGCCGAAGGCGAGGATCTGCTCGCCGCCGCGGACGCCGCGGGCTGGCAGGCGGTCGAGCGCTATGTCGCCGCAGGCAGCGGACTCGATGGGGTCGAGGTCGACCCGAAGCTGCTCGAATCGGCCTCCGGAATCGCCTCGGGCACGAGGGCGCTGGCGGTCTACGAGGAACGCTGGGCCGAGCCGCGCGGGCCGCTGTGCGTGTATCTGCACGCAGTCCACGACCCTGGCAATGTCGGCGCGATCCTGCGAAGCGCCGAGGCGTTCGGCGCCTCGTCGGTCGTGATCGGCCCCGAGTCTGCGGACCCGTTCGGGCCCAAGGCAGTACGGGCTTCGATGGGTGCCGTCTTCGGCGTCCCGGTTGCCAAGGGGGGCGACCTGCCCGGGACGAAGATCGCGCTCATCCCCGGCGCCGGGGAGTCGCTGCGCGGCGTGAACGCGGAGGGCGCCGTCACGCTCCTGATCGGCTCCGAGCGCGAAGGGCTTCCCGAGGAGGTCGTCGCCACAGCCGACGAGGTCGCCCACATACCCATCCACACCCATTCGCTCAACGCGGCGATGGCGGCGACCGTCGCGCTATACGAACTCGCACATAGGATCAGCGGCCCATGAGAGGCGTCGAGGAGATCAAGCGCGAGGCCGAGGCGGCGATCAGAGATGCGACCACGACGCAGCAGCTCGAAGAGGTCCGGATCCGCTACCTGGGCCGCAAAGCCGAGCTTCCGAACATTCTCAGGCAGGTCGCTGACCTTCCGCCCGAGCAGCGGGCGGCGACAGGCAAGGCGGCCAACGAGGCGCGGCGGGAGGTAGAGGCGGCGATCGAAGGGCGGGCGAACGAGCTCGGCGCGAGCGAGCTCGACGCCCGTCTCGAGCAGGACAGGATCGACGTCACCCTGCCGGCGGACCCAGCGCCGCAGCTTGGTCACCTTCATCTGATCACGCAGACGCGGCGCGAGATCGAGGACGTGTTCATCGGGCTTGGCTTCAACGTCGCCGAGGGACCCGAGGTCGACAGCGTCTATTACAACTTCGACGCGCTCAACCACGCGCCGACACACCCGTCGCGGCTGATGACCGACACGTTCTACGTTGCCGGCGAGGACGGCCGCGCGCCCGACATCTTCGACCCGCAGACGAGGTTGCTGCGGACTCACACGAGCCCCGTTCAGATCCGAGCGATGGAGTCTCAGCCCCCGCCGCTGTACATCGTGATGCCAGGGCGCACATACCGCCGCGACTCAGATCCAACCCACACGCCGCAGTTTCACCAGGTCGAGGGACTGGCGGTCGACACCGACATCACGCTCGGCGACCTGAAGGGCACGCTGCTGGCGTTCGCCAACGCGATCTTCGGGGAGGGCCGCGATGTCCGCCTGCGCCCGCACTTCTTCCCGTTCACCGAGCCGAGCGTCGAGGTCGACGTGTCTTGCTTCAACTGCACCGGCGGAACTCTCGCCGACGGCAGCCGCTGCCCGCTGTGCAGGGGCGAAGGGTGGATCGAGATCCTCGGCTCGGGGATGGTCGATCCGAACGTGTTCGACGCGGTCCAGGAGTACGGCTATGACCCCGAGCAGGTCCAGGGGTTCGCGTTCGGTATGGGAATCGAGCGGATCGCGATGCTCAAGCACGGGGTGCCCGACCTCCGCCTCCTTTACGACAACGACGTCCGGTTCCTGGAGCAGTTCTGATGCGCGTCCCCGTCGAGTGGCTGACCCAATACAGCGGCGCGGAGCTGACCACCGCGCAGCTCGAGGAGCGCCTGACGATGACCGGTACGAAGGTTGAGGCGGTCGAGCGCCACGGACCGGATGTGCTCGAGCATTTCCGCGTGGGCCGTGTGCTGGACAGGCAATCTCACCCCAACGCGGACCGGCTGAGCGTCTGCACGGTCGACATCGGGGATGGGCAACGATCCCAAATCGTCTGCGGCGCCCCGAACGTGGCGGCGGGCCAGACGGTCGCGGTTGCCACGCCCGGCGCGGTCATGCCTGACGGGACGACGCTCGGCAAGGCGAGCCTGCGCGGTGTCGAGTCAAACGGGATGATCCTGGCCGAGGACGAGCTCGCGATCGGCACCGAGCACGCCGGCATCCTTGTGTTGGACGAGAACGGGCTCGAGCCCGGCATGCCGCTGAGCGGGGTGATCCCGTTCGCGACCGACGTGCTCGTGCTCGAGGTCACCCCGAACCGTCCCGACTGCCTGGGCATCTACGGCGTCGCCCGTGAGGTCCACGCCGCCACCGGCAAGCCGCTCAGCGCTCCGCCATGGGCGGATGACCCTGGCACCGACGGCGCCGTAGACGCTGCTTCGGTCGAGGTGCAGTGCCCGGATCTCTGCCCGCGGTTCACGGCCCGCGTATTCGAGGACGTCAAGCTCGGACCCTCGCCGCCGTGGCTCAAGGCGCGGCTGATGGCCGCCGGCCAGCGCCCGATCTCAAATGTGGTCGACATCTCGAACTACGTGATGCTCGAAACCGGCCAGCCGGTCCACGCCTTCGACCTCGACCAGGTCCACGGCCACAGCCTGACCGTGCGTCGCGCGCGGGCCGGCGAGCGCATGACGACGCTCGATGACGTCGAGCGGACGCTCGACGATGACATGGTTGTGATCGAGGACGCCGAGGGCCCGACCTCGATCGCGGGCGTGATGGGCGGTGCACGCTCTGAGGTGAACGAGACCACGACGCGGGTCCTGATGGAGGCCGCCAACTGGCACGGCGCGAACATCCACCGCACCTCGTTGAAGCTCGGGCTGCGGACCGAGGCGTCGGGCCGGTTTGAGAAGCAGCTTCAGCCCGAGCAGGCGATGGAGGCTCAGGCGCTTGCGACGCGGCTGATGGTCGAGCTCTGCGGAGCACGCGTGCTCGACGGCACCATCGATGTCGGCGGTCCCGGTCCAGAGCCGCCCACGATCAGGCTGCGGGACGCACGGGTCGAAGCCTTGCTCGGCGCCCCGATCGCGCGCGCTCGCTGCCGTGAGATCCTCGAAGCGATCGAGTTTCAGACCGTCGAAGCCCCCGACGGCCTCGACGTCTCACCGCCGCCGTTCCGCCGCGAGGATGTCACCCGCGAGGCCGACGTGATCGAGGAGGTCGCGCGGCTCGACGGACTCGAAAAGCTGCCCGCAACGCTCCCATCACGGCACGGGGCATCGGGGCGCCTGACCGCGCGTCAGCGCGCACGCAGGCGCGCGGCTGACGCACTCGTGGCCCAAGGCCTCGACGAGGTCGTCGGGTGGAGCTTCACCGGAAACGAGATCTATTCGAAGCTGCGCCTGGATTCGCCGAATGCGATCGAGATCGCGAACCCGATGTCCTCGGATCAGTCCCAGCTCCGCACCACACTCCTCGGCTCGTTGCTGGACACCATCGCGCGTAACCGGGCGCAGGGGGCGCTCGCGCTCAGGCTCTTTGAGGGCGGCGCCGTGTACCTGCCTTCCGGCGAGCCCTATCACCTGGGCGCGCTGATCGCCGGCCCCGTCCGGCCGGCCACGTGGCGCGAGCCCGACCCCCCGGTGGCCGACTTTTCCGCCGCTAAGGGCGTGCTCGGAGGGCTGCTCGGCGCGCTGCGGGTCGAGTGGACCGTCGAGGAGGCGGCGCGACCGTTCCTTCATCCAGGCCGCGCGGCGTCGATCATCGTGCGCGACCGCGCGGTCGGATGGCTCGGCGAGCTACACCCCTCGGTGGCCGAAGCCGTCGCCGGATTCGAGCTCGACCTCGACGCGGTCGGCGAACCCCCGACCGCCGTCTATCGGGACCTCACGAGCTTCCCGGCCGTGCGCGAGGACCTTGCGGTCGTCGTCTCAGAGCAGACCTCGGCCGCCGAGGTGCTCGCCGTCGTCCGCGACGCCGGCGCGCCGCTGCTCGTCGATGCGAGCGTGTTCGACGTCTACCGCGACCCGGAGCGGATCGGCGCGGACAAGGTCTCGCTCGCGCTCAGGCTCACCTATCGCGCGCCCGATCGAACGCTGACCGACGCCGAAGTCGCCGCCAGGCGGGCCGAGATCGTGGCTGGGGTCGAGTCCAAGCTCGGGGGTGCGATCCGTGCCTCATAGCGTCTCGGTGTTCGGAGCGGGAGGCTTCACCGGCGCGCTCACCGCGCGTCTGCTTCACCGGCACCCGTCGTTCGAGTTGCGTTCGCTGACCGGCCGCGCTGACGTCGGCGTGCGGCTCGACCAGCTGTATCCCCACCACCGCGTCCCGCTCGAGCTCGAGGAGCTCGATCTCGAGCGCCATGCCGACGTGGACGCCGCGGTCGTCGCCTATCCACACGGCGCCGCCGCCCAGCTCGTCGCCGAGCTACTCGAGCGGGGCGTCAAGGTCGTCGATCTGTCGGCGGACTTTCGCCTGCGCGACCCGGCGGTGTATGCCGAGTGGTACCGCGAGCACCCCGCGCCCGAGCTGCTCGACCGCGCGGTCTACGGGCTGCCCGAGCTCGGCTACCGCGAGCGGATCGCGAGTGCGGATCTGGTCGCGAATCCGGGCTGCTACCCGACCGCGGCGCTGCTCGCGCTCGCGCCGCTCGCGCGCGCGGGAGTCATAGCGGACGTCGTGATCGACGCCAAGTCGGGCGTCTCGGGCGCTGGCCGCGCGGCGAGCGCCGAGACTCATTTCGTGACCGTCGACGAGAACGTCAACGCCTACGGCGTGCCGCGCCACCGGCACACGCCCGAGATCGAGCAGGAGCTGGGGTCGCTCGGCGCTGACGTACGGGTCACGTTCACGCCCCACCTGCTGCCGCTCGACCAGGGCGAGCTCGTGTCGTGCTATGTCACCGCGCGCGACGGCGGTGACGTCAGGGAGATGTTCGCGCGGGCGTACGCGGACGAGCCGTTCGTCGAGCTCGCGGTCACGCCGCCCGGCGTTCGCGACGTGCGCGACACGAACGTCTGCCGGATCTCGGTCCATCGCGACGAGCGCACCGGACGCGTGATCGTGTTTGCGGCGATCGACAACCTGTGGAAGGGCGCGGCATCGCAGGCGGTTCAGAACCTCAACCTGATGTTCGGCCTGGACGAGGGCGAGGGCATCTCATGAGCCTCTTCCGCTCCAGATGGGTCGAGCAGCCCGTCCACGTCAGCGAGCTCGAGCCGACCGCGCTGCCGCGCGGGTTCCGCGCCGCCGGGGTGGCGGCAGGCCTGCGCCAGCCGGAGGGCGTCGACGTCGGCGTACTCGTCTCCGACGAGCCCGGCACCGTCTCGGCCGCTCGCTTTACGACCAACGCCCGCGTCGGGGCCCCGGTCGTGGTCTCGCGCGAGGCCGACACGAACCGCTTGCGCGCAGTCGTTGCCAACGCCGGCAGCTCGAACACGGGCGACGGCAAGCGCGGGCTTGAGACGGCCCGCCAGACCCAGGCGCTCGCGGCCGAGCTGATGAGCATCGAGTCTGCGCAGGTGGGCGTCGCCTCAACGGGCGTGATCGGCACCGAGCTGCCCCGCGAGCCGCTGCTGGACGGCGTGCGCGCCGCGGTCAGTGCGCTCGGCGAAGACACGGACGATTTCTCGCGCGCGATCCTGACGAGCGATCGCGGACCGAAGCGGGCCTGCCTGGACGTCCAGCTTCCGGGCGGCAACGTGCGGGTCTCCGCCCAGGCCAAGGGCGCAGGCATGATCTCGCCGCGCTACGCGACGATGTTCTGCTTCGTGCAGACCGACGCGCAGCTGTCTGCCGAAACGATCGAGCTGCTGACCGGCGTGACCGTCAAGCGCTCGTTTGACCGCATCACGGTCGACGGCCAGCTGTCGACCTCGGACACGGTGTTCGTGCTCGCAAACGGCGCGTCCGGAGTGCTGGTTGAGCCCGAGAGCGACGCGGAGCTTCGCCTCGGCGAAGCGCTCGACGCGTTGATGCGCCAGCTCGCGCTCGAGATCGTCTCCGACGGGGAGGGGGCGAAGCGGATCGGCCGGATCGTCGTGCGCGGCGGCGCCGAGGTCGTCGAACCGGTCGCCCGCGCGATCGCCAACTCTCCGCTGGTGAAGACCGCGCTGCACGGCGGGGATCCCAACTTCGGGCGCATCCTGCAGGCGGCCGGGATGGTCTACCCGTCGGACGATGGCTTCGTGGCCGATCTCGAGATCGAGGGCCACCAGGTCGTGTCCGCCGGCGAAGCCGTGATCGACGGCCTCGACGAGCTGATTCCGCTGGTCCAGGGCGATGAGGTCGAGTACGTGCTGACGCTCCCCGGCCACGGCGGCGAGACCGAGGTGTTCTTCTCCGACCTGTCGCCCGAGTACGTCCACTTCAACGCCGAATACACGACCTGATGCGCGACGTAGCAACCCTGCTGGAGGCCCTGCCGTATATCCGCGAGTTCTACGGCAAGACGGTCGTGATCAAGTACGGCGGCGCCGCGATGGCCGACCCCGCGCTGAAGGAGGAGTTCGCGCGCGATGTCGTGCTGCTCAAGTACGTCGGCATGAACCCGGTCGTCGTCCACGGCGGCGGACCCGAGATCACGAGCTACATGGAGCGGCTCGCGCTTCCGGTGCGGTTCGTCGACGGGCTGCGCGTGTCCGATCCCGAGACCGTCGAGATCGCCAAGATGGTGCTCGTCGGCAAGGTCAACAAGGACATCGTGCTGCGGCTCGGCCGCCACGGCCAGCCGGCGGTCGGGCTCTGCGGCGACGATGGCCTTTTGTTCCGCGTGGCGCGCCAGGCGGCGCCCAGCGGCGAGGACATCGGCTTCGTGGGGCGGATCGAGCGGGTCGACATCGATGTCCTCACTCACATCGCGCTGGACTACATCCCGGTCGTCGCGAGCGTCGGCGCCGACCGCGAGGGGAACTCGTACAACGTCAACGCCGACGAGGCAGCCGGCGCGGTCGCGGGCGCGCTCGGCGCTTACAAGATCATGTTCCTGACCGACGTGTCTGGGTGGCTGCGCGATCCGACCGACCCGGCGAGCGTGATCTCCGAGGCGACCGCCGGCGAGGTCTCGGGCGCGCTCGCGGGCGTCGAGGGGGGGATGCGGCCAAAGCTCCAGGCCTGCCTCGACGCGATCCACGGCGGGGTGTCGTTCGCGCACATCGTCGACGGGCGCGTGCCCCACTCGCTGCTGCTCGAGCTGTTCACCGACGCCGGCCAGGGGACCAAGATCGGTGCTGGCTGAGCTCCAGGCGCTCGAGCGCGACTACGCGCTCCCGACCTACGCGCGCAACCCGGTCGAGTTCGTCCGCGGATCCGGCTGCGTGCTGTGGGACGACGAGGGCAACGAGTACCTCGACTTCCTGGCCGGGATCTCGGTCCTGAACGTCGGTCACTGTCACCCGCGGGTGGTCGAGGCGGTGCGCGACCAGCTAGGCCGGCTCACGCACGTCACGAACCTCTACTACACAGAACCGGCGTTCAAGCTCTCCGAGGCGCTCGCGCGCTCCTCGATCGGCGGCAAGGTCTTTCTCTGCAACTCGGGCGCCGAGGCCAACGAGGCTGCGCTGAAGCTCGTGCGCAAGGCGCGCCCCGGCGGCAAGATCGTGGTGCTCCAGGACGCCTTTCATGGGCGCACGTACGGGGCCCTCTCGGCCACGCCGCAGGAGTCAAAGCAGGCGCCCTTCGCGCCGCTTGTGCCGGGCTTTGTCGTCGTCCCCAAGGATGCAGCGGCGCTCACCGAGGCGGTCGACGAGAACACCTCAGCCGTGCTGCTCGAGCCGATCCAGGGCGAGACGGGGATCAACGTGCTCCCCGACGAGCTGCTCGAGGCCGCGCGCGAGGTGTGCGATCGCACGGGCGCAGCGCTCGTCTTCGACGAGATCCAGACCGGCATGGGCCGGACCGGCTCATTGTGGGCCTACCAGCAGACCCCGGTCGTGCCCGACGCGCTCACCAGCGCCAAGTCGCTCGGGGGCGGTCTGCCGATCGGGGCTCTGATCGCCGGCCCGAAGCTCGCCGACGTCCTTCAGCCGGGCGACCACGGCTCGACGTTCGCCGGCGGTCCACTGGCGTGTACCGCGGCGCTGCATGCCCTTGAGATCTGCTCGGACCCGGAATTGCTCGAGCATGTGCGAACGCTCGGCGCCCGCCTGATGGCCGGCCTGGAGCAGCTTCCGTACGTCGCGACGGTTCGCGGGCGGGGGCTGATGGTTGCGATCGACGTCAGCGTCGATGGCCCCGAACTCGCACGGTCCGCGTTGCTCGAGCAGCGACTCGTGGTCAACGCAACCGGCCCGCGGACGATCCGCCTCGAGCCGCCACTGATCGTCACAGAAGAACAGGTCGAGGACGCGCTCGGGCGGCTACATTCGCTCGCGTGACCGAGCTCGAGCTGTTCCTCCCGGATGGTCTCGAGCCCGACCGGCTCGCGGCTGCGGTGGCGGGCGACGGCTATGAGCTCATCGGGGGTGATCGAGAGGACCACGCCCACCGCGTTTTCTACGACACGTTCGACGGCCGCCTGCGGGAGGCCGGGGCGCTGGCGGTACACGTCCACGGCCGGCTGTCGTTCGACTCGGTCGGGGCCCCCTTGCAGCGGCCACCGCAACGAGTGCTGGCCAGGGAGCTGCCCGACGGGCCGTTGCGCGATGCGCTCGAACCGCTGATCGATGTCCGGGCGCTGTTGCCGCTCGCCGAACTCGAGGTCTCAGAGAGGCACCTGCGCGTGCTCGACCCCGAGCGCAAGACGGTCGTCAGGGCGAGCGTCGAGCGCTCGACGCTCGCCCGCTCGGGTGCGCCGCTGCGCCCGCGCCTGCGGCTCGTCGCCGTCCGCGGCTACGACGCCGAGCTCGACCGCCTGCGCAGCGCATTGCAGCGCGAGCTCGGACTCGAGCTCGCCGCGATGTCGCTCGTCGACGACGCCGTCGCCGCCCTCGGCGGCAGGCCGGGTGGCTTCTCCTCCAAGGTCGAGGTTCAGCTTCACTTCGGCCAGCGCGCCGACACCGCCGCGGTCGCCGTCCTGCGCCGCCTGCACCAGGTCATCGAGCAGAACCTCGAGGGGACGATCGAAGACCTGGACGCCGAGTTCCTCCACGATCTACGGGTCGCGGTGCGTCGCTCGCGCTCCGTCCAGCGCCAGCTCAAACGCGTGTTCCCGCCCGCGGAGCTGCGGCACTTCAGGGCCGAATTTCAAGTGGCTGCAGGCTGCGACCGGCGAGGCGCGCGACCTGGATGTCTACCTGCTGGGCTTCGACGAGATGCGCGCTCGGATACCCGAGCACCTGCGCGGCGAGCTCGAGCCGTTGCGCCATGTGCTTCAGACGCGCCGCGCCGTGGCCCGTGAGCAGATGACGGGCGAACTGCGCTCCGAGCGCTATGCCGCCCTGCGTGCCCGCTGGTCGGGGCTGCTGGAGCGCCTCCAGACTCTGCCCGACTACGACCGCCCCGACGCGGCCCAGCCGATCGGATCGCTCGCTGCGCAGCGGATCGCGAAGGTCTACCGCAAGATGGTGCACGAGGGCCGCGCGATTGCCGAGGACGGGCCCTCAGAGCCGTTTCACGAGCTGCGCAAGCGCGGCAAGGAGCTTCGCTATCTGCTCGAGATGTTCGGCACGCCGCTCTATCCGCACGACGTGGTCAAGCCGATGGTAAAGACGCTCAAAGGCTTGCAGGACGCACTCGGGCGCCATCAGGACTGCGAGGTACAGGTTGCGACGCTCGGTTCGCTCGCCGTCGCGCTCCCGCGCGAGCCGGGCCCGCTGCTCGCGACAGGCGCCTTGATCGCGCGCCTCGAGGAGGACAAATGGGCGGCACGGACGGAGTTCGGCCGCCGGTTCGGAGCGTTCGCCGGGCACGCGCAGCGCGAAATGGTCAAGGAGACGTTCACGTGAGTCACGTTCTCGCGACCTACAACATCAAGGGCGGAGTCGGCAAGACCTCGACCGCGGTCAACCTCGCCCACTTGGCGGCCGCCCGCGGCGAGCCAACGCTGCTGTGGGACCTCGATCCGCAGGGCGGGGCGACATACCTGTTCCGGGTCCAGCCGAAAATTCAGGTCGGACCACGCAAGCTGCTGCGTCGGCGCACCGACGTAGCCGGTCAAATCAAGGGCACCGACTTCGAGCGGCTCGACCTGCTGCCGGCCGACTTCCGCTACCGCCACATGGACCTGGCGCTCAATCGTTTCAAGCGCCCGCGAATGCGGCTCGCGAGGGTGCTCGAGCCGCTCCGCTCGGAATACACCTACATCTTCCTCGACTGCCCGCCGTCGATTTCGCTCGTCTCTGAGAGCGTGTTCGGGGCCGCCGACGCGCTGCTGGTGCCGATGATCCCGGCGACCCTGTCGTCGCGCACGCTCGAGCAGCTGGAGCCGATGGTGACGAACGGACCCCAGATGCTCGCGTTCTTCTCGATGCTCGACCTCAATCGACCGCTCCATCGCGACCTGCTTCACCGTCTGCGCGCCGCCTATCCGCGCACGATGCTCGGCGCAGCGATACCGATCGCCGATGCGGTCGAGCGGATGGGGGAGGAGCGGACAACGGTCATGGCGTTTGCGCCCCAGAGCGCGGCCGCGCGCGCATATGAAGCGCTGTGGCTCGATGTCCGCCTCAGGCTCTCGAATAGCCTTCCGCGGCCATGACTGCGTCCTACGAAGCCGATCCCGCGGACGTCCGCCGGGTGCTGCTGCTCTATTCGGGCGGGCTCGACACGAGCGTGATGCTCAAGTGGATCCAGGATCAGTACGAGGCCGAAGTCGTAGCGCTGACGGTCAATCTGGGCCAGCCCGGCGAGGATTACGACGTCGTTCGGGGCAAGGCGCTTGACCTCGGGGCCGTGGATGCGCGTGTGGTCGATGCTCGCGAGGAGTTCGCGGCCGACTATGTCCTCAGGGCGATCAAGGCGAACGCGATCTACGGACTGGGCTATCCGCTCTTTACGGCCCTCGGCCGCCCGCTGATCGCATCAAAGGCGGTCGATGCCGCGCGTGAGACAGGGTGCGACACGATCGCCCACGGCTGCACGGGCAAGGGCAACGATCAAGTCCGGATCGAGGCGACGATCGCGACGCTCGCGCCTGAGTTGAAGGTGATCGCGCCCGTGCGCGGCTGGCGCATGGGGCGCGATGAGGAGATCGCGTACGCGCGCGAGCACGGGATCCGCGTGAAGGGCGGCAGCGAGGTGGCGCCGTACTCGATCGACGACAACCTCTGGGGCCGATCGAGCGAGGGCCGCTGGATCGAGGAGCTCGACCATGCGCCCGACGACGACGTCTTCCAGCTCGTCACGCGTCCCGAGGAGGCACCGGACGAGGCCGAGGTGGTGTCCGTCGGCTTCGAGCGCGGCGTCCCGGTTTCGCTGAACGGCGACCGTCTCGGGCTTGTCGAGCTGCTCGAGCGCGCGGGGGAAATCGGAGCTCGCCACGGCGTCGGCATCGTCGACCACATCGAGGATCGGATCGTCGGGCTCAAGGTGAGGGACATCTACGAGGTCCCGGCGGCCGCGATCATCCTGACCGCCCACGCCGAGCTCGAGCGGCTCGTGTGCACGATTCACCAGAACCAGTTCAAGTCGACGCTCGACGAGAAGTGGGCCTACCTCGTATATGCGGGACTGTGGTGGGAGCCGCTGCGCTCGGACCTCGACGCCTACATGGACATCGTCAACGAGCAGGTCACCGGAGAGATCGGGCTAAAGCTCTACAAGGGCTCGGTGCGAGTGGTGACGCGCTCCTCGCCCAACGCCGTCTACGACGCCCAGCTGGCGACGTTCGCCGAGTCGGGCGGCCTGTTCTCGCAGGCCTCGGCCCCCGGCTTCATCGAGCTGTGGTCGCTTCAGTCGCGGATGGCGTGGAAGCTGCGCAACGAGCGATAGGTGCGGCGGCGGCGAGACGTCGCTGAGATGGTTCAACGCTCAAGGGCCTTTGGGGCCGCCGCCGCAGGCGCCGGCGGCGGCTTGGAACGCGGGCGACTGCGGGTTGATCCCGGGCAGGTAAACCTGTTGGCTGCCGTCGGAGCTGCTGATGACCTTCGGGTCGGGGAAGTTCGGCACGCCGTGGCCGCGCATGCACCTCGCGAAGTTCAGTCCCCGCTGGCGCTGCTGCGCGGTCTGTGCCGGGCTCGGGTGCGCGGACGGCAAGTACTTCTGGCACCGCGCCCGCGCGGTCAGGAACGCTGGGGCGTTAACGGCAACGCCGTTGACCGAGATCGTTTGTGCGCTCCCTTGGATCAGCATCCCTTTGCGACCCAGGTCGGGGAAGTTCGGCACACCGTTGGCGCGCATGCAGTTAGAGAACGCGAGCGTCGAACCGGTCGACTCCGAGCCGCTACCGGTCGAAGCTCTCGAGCCCGAGCTACTCGGCTTGGCCGAGGACCCACAAGCGGCTACGGCGATGGCGCAGACGACGAACGCCAAGGGCAGCGTGAGGAGATGACGGACGCGCATGCTGCGGGTGGATGTACCGGACTGCGAGTAACAAGGATGTAACCCGGGCGCGCGCGCGAGCACGAATGCGGGGTTCCGCCGCAGCGGAGGACTCGCATCTCGCCACCGTCGCGGCGACGGACCTGGAGAGAAGCCGTCAGGCCCCGCTCGGCTGGGAAGGCGCCACCGCTTTGTCGGCAATGCAGGCGCGTGGCCTGAGAACGCCCAGATCGTGAAAGCACTCGCCCGCGATCCTCCGGGCGCTGCCGGACTACGCCTGAAGAGTCGCGTCACATAGTGGCTGCCCCGCTCGACGAGAAGCACCGCGGCAGTGATCGGAGAGACGACTGCTCGGTCACGAGCCGATGCCACCGATGGCCGAGCGGATCGAGTGGCCGTCGGACGAGTCTCACAGCCCGTTGCCTCGAGGCGGTTGACCTCCTACACTCCTGGCGAGGAGTCGCGGTGGCAGAGCACAGGCAGGCGGATGTTGGGGGCGGCCGGCGGCTGCCGCCGTTATCGCGCGCGAGCGAGCGGCCGGCCGATCGGCTGATCGAGCGAGCGCGGGAGCTGGCGGTCATCGGCGAGGCGCTCGAGCGAGCGCGGGCCGGGACTGGGGGCATGGTGCTAGTCGAGGGGGCCGCTGGGCTGGGGAAGTCGCGCCTGCTGCGTGAGGCGCTCGCGCTCGCGCGGGAGGCGGGCATGCAGGTGTTGCGCGGGCGCGGCAGCGAGACCGAGCGCGAGTTCGCGTTCGGGGTCGTGACGCAGCTGTTCGAGCCGGCGCTCGCGTGCGAGGAATCGGAGCGCCGGGCGCTGTTCGCGGGTGCCGCTGCCCTCGCGCAACCCGTGTTCGAGCTGCACCATCCCAAGCCACCGCCGGGCGAGAGCTTGTTCTCGCTGCTGCACGGGCTGCATTGGCTGACCGCGAACGTCGCCGAGCGCGCCCCACTGATGCTGTGTGTCGATGACCTGCACTGGTGCGACGAGGCCTCGAGACGGTTCATCGGGTATGTCCTGCAGCGCCTGGAGGAGTTGCCGATCGTGATACTCGCCGCCACCCGCCCGTGGGAGACGCGGGCGGCGGACGATCTGTGGAGGGCGTTCCGGGAGCACCCGACGGTTCGGGAGCTGGCGCTTGCGCCGCTGAGTCCTGCCGGTGTCGGCGAACTTGTCAACGCGCGCCTCTCGGTGCAGGCGGATGAGAGCTTCTGCCGGGCGTGCGCCGAAGCGACCGGCGGCAACCCGTTCTTCGTGGGCGAGGTGCTGCACGCGCTGCGCGACGAAGGCCTGGAGCCCTCGCGGGCGGCCGCCGAATGGCTGCACGAGCTGAACATCGAGTCTGTTTCTCGCTCGGTGCTGTTCCGGATCGCGCGGATGGGCGATGATGTCGCCGCGCTCGCCCGGGCGGTCGCGGTGCTCGGTGACGGGTCGGCACTGCGGCACGCGGCGGCCGTCGCGGAGCTCGATCAGCGCGAGGCGGGCGGCGCGGCGGATCGCCTCGCCAGCGTGGACATCCTCGTGCGAGCCGAGCTGCTGTCCTTCTCGCACCCGCTGGCGCGCGCCTCGGTGTATGGCGACATCACCCCCGCCAGGCGAGGGACGCTGCACCTTCGCGCGGCTGTGGTGCTCGCTGGTGAGCTGGCGCCGCCCGAGTCGGTCGCCGCCCAGCTGTTGACCGCCGCGGCCGGCGGCGAGACGTGGGTCGTGGAGGCGCTGCGCGGCGCCGCGCGGGTTGCGAGCGCGCACGGCGCGCCAGAGTCAGCCGCCCGCTATCTCGCGCGAGCGATCGCCGAGCCCCCGGCACCGGACCTACGCGCCGAGCTCCGGGTCGAGCTCGGCCAGGCCGAGGCGGCCAGCGGCGGCTCCGAAGCCGTTGAGCGGTGCACCGAGGCGCTCGAGGGCGTCGAGGACCCGGCTGCGCGCGCGCGCGTACTGCAGACGCTGGGCCGCGTGCTCGCCGCCCGTGGCCAGGAGCCGACCGCGTCGCGAACGTTCGCGCTCGCGCTCGAGGAGCTCTCCGACCGCGGCGGCGATGAGCTGCGCAGCGAGCTGCTGGCCGACTACCTGTCAACGGCGGCGCTCGACACCGAACTGCGCGCCGAGGCGCTCGCCCGGGTGGACGCGTTGGACGCGTCGAAGCTCAGCGCCGACCGCCGCGGCGATCGCGCGCTGCTCGCGCAGCTCGCCGCTCGCTCGGGCCAGCGCGCTGAGCCCGCACCGGTCACGATCGCGCTCGCGGGGCGCGCGTGGGCCGGCGGCCGGCTGATCGACGCCGAGGGCCCGGCCGGTCCGAGCTGGGCGCTGGTCTACTGGGCGCTGGCGCTAGCCGAGGACTACCTCGGCGCCGAGCGCGTGCTCGACGAGGTCATCGACCGTGCCCGCAGGCTGGGCTTGGTCCTGGCGCACGCGACGGCCGCGCACTGGCGCGCGGACTGCTACCTGCAACAGGGTCGCCTGTCCGACGCGCTCGCCGACGCCGAGCTGGCGATCGACGCCCAGCGGTTCGGATGGCGCCGGTATTTGACGATGGTCCAGACGACTCGGGTTGAGGCGCTGCGCGAGCAGGGACGCCTCGAGGAGGCGCAGCGGGCGCTCGCGCTGGCCGCCGAGTGCGAGGACGCCCGCTTCGTGATGAGCGCACCGCCGCGCCGGGTGGCTGCCGCGCGGCTCGACCTCAGCCAGCACGACTTTGAGTCGGCATACGCGTCGCTGACCGAGCTGGGCGAGCTGATGAGCCGCCTGGGCATTCGGCGAACGGTGCTCCCGTGGCGCCCGTTCGCCGCGCTCGCCGCGCTCCAGACAGGGCGGCGTGAGCGCGCGCGCGAGCTGATCGACGCCGAGCTGGAGCTGGCGGGCCGCGCCCAGGCGCCCGTGTCACTGGGCCGCGCGCTGCGGATCGCCGGCCTGATCGAGGGCGGTGAGCGGGGAATCGAGCTGCTCGAGCGCTCAGTCGGCGAGCTGCGTCCCACCGCCGCGCAGCTCGAGCTCGCCCACGCGCTCGTCGACCTCGGGTCGGCGCTGCGCCGCGAGGCTCACCGCCGCGACTCGCGCGCTCCGCTCGAGGAGGGCCTGGCGCTCGCGGTCGGCTGCGGCGCGACCCCCCTCGCCGAACGGGGACGGGAAGAGATCCGAGCGACCGGCGCGCGTCCCCGCTCCGAGTCATCCAGCGGAATCGACGCGCTGACGCCGAGTGAGCTGCGTGTGGCGCGGATGGCGGGCGATGGGCTCACCAACCCGGAGATCGCGCAAACCCTGTTCGTCACCAGCAAGACCGTCGAGTTCCATCTGCGCCACGTGTTCCAGAAGCTCGACATTAGCTCCAGGCGCCAGCTGCGTGGGGTGCTGGCCGCCTGACACATCGGCCAGCACCACGCTGCTTACCGGGACTGCCCGGTCAGGCGACCGACAGCAGCTCGCGACCGTCGCCGTCGCAGACGCGCATGAGCTGGCGCTGATGCGGCGTGTAGACCACCGTCCCGTTGAGCGCGAGCGTGTCGCCTGTCCCCGTCAGAGCCTGACGGATCGCCTCGAGCTGCTTCTTGTCGATCGAAACCGGGGCGTCTCCCACGGCCAGCTTCCCGCCGGCGCCGCCGTTGTCGGTGACCGCGAACCGCCCGGACTGGCTGATCGCCTGAGCGGACTCCAGGTCCTGGTTGATCTTCGCCGGACCTCGGAACAGCGCCACGGGCAGCGCGACCGCAAACACGAACGGGATGAGCATCACGCCGATCATCCCCGCGATGATCATCGCGACCAGCCCGTAAAAGACCAGAAGCCAGCCGAACATAGGAATGCGAGTGACTTGCTTGGTCAGCTTGGCGCACACCGCGACCAGCACGAGCGGCGTCAGCAGCGCCGCTATTACTGCCCGCTTGACGAGCGCGGCCGGGCGCGTCTCGCTCCTCAGAAACGCGACCTGGTTGGGAGTGAGTGACACCTGCTCGCGGCGCGATGGGTCCTGAACCGGTCCGCGATCGGGTGCAGTAACGGTTGGATCGACTGTGGTGCTGCTCATCGTGTACTCCAGTTCTCTCTTGGTATCGAGGTCTTAGTGCCGTTTGCTAGTGCTCGTAGCAGGTCATGAAGTTCAGGCCGTGCTCGTACAGGTCGAAGCGCGCGTCGTATTGGTTCTCGACGCGAGGCTTGTAATTCTTCCCGGCCCGATAGAAGAGGCCGGTGACGTGGTGGGGTGCGTACGCTCCGGTGAGGAACGTCATCTTCCCCCCGTGCACCCGGTAGCGGCCCGTCGCAGCGTTCCCGGACAGGTGGTTGCCCGTGCGCATCGGGGCGACCAGGTACACCGACAGCGTCTTCAGCTCGACCGCTTGGACATAGTTCTCAAACCCCGAGAGCTGGTCGAAGCTGTAGCAGTCGTAGATCTTGCCGACCGGCGGCCCGCCCGCCGCGGCGGCCGAGGCCGCGAACAGCCCCAGTGACATGGCGGTCGCGATTGCCAGGGCCAGCAGCCCGCGGGACAGGTGGCCCCTCCGGCGGGCGGTGTCGATGATTGACACCATCGTTCCTCCTCCTTTGCTGTGTGCGGAAACGGTCCGCCCTGCCGCACCCGAACTGGGTGTCCCCCTGCGCCCTCTTGTTCGCCAATCTTGACCGGACTGGCTCTGCTTCGCGCCAGGGAGATACCCCAGGATTCGGGGAAACGCGCTACCTCGGGAAAGGCGTCACGCGGCCGGCTGCGGGCGCGGCTCGGGGTTGGCCGGATCGACGCCTGCCGCGAAATCCCGCGCACCCGCGGCGTTGTTGGCCGCGGCCCGGGAACGCTCGATCAAGCTCGCGAGCTCGACCCAGCCAGAGAACGACCGCGCTGTGTGGCCCGCGCCTGGGGCGACGACCGATCCGCTGATCGGCTCGGAGTCCGGATCGAGGTCCAGGACGAGGCGCATCGAGTGCGGGGATCGCATAGCGCCACAAGTGTCCTCGCACCCCAGGCCGCCTCGCGCCAGGGAAACGCCCTAGTCATATCGTGTCGAGCTCTTCACCTGCTGGCGCGCGGCGGTTGGGTAACCGGACCCTGGCGATCAGGTGGGCCTGGCCACTTACGCTTTCAGCACGTTGAACGCCTCGGCGACCCGTTCCTCTGGATGACCGGTGACGCCGCCATCGACGGGCATGGCTGGCATCAAGGTTTCACTCATGAAGCGGTCGGCGGACTCCTTCGAGTCCCAAACCGCGACGATGAGAATCCCGCCTTCAGTCGGTCCTGCAGCGTGGTAGAGCTGCCCCTTGGGCAGGCCGCCCGGGGGATGGACTGCTTCTACGGTCGCTCGGTACTGGTCTTCGGTTGCGCCAGGCCAGAAGTGCGTCATGAGGTAGGTCATCGTCCGTGCTCCGTTCGATTGATTCACTGACCCTATCCGCACACCACTTGCTGTGGCAACCGAACGAGTGGCCACCATCGCCGGCGCTGGCGATCGGCGTGATCGAGGCCTCGCCATACCGATCGTGCGGTGGGGCGATCTGTTGAGCATGGAAGCGATCGTTAGCCGGGACGCCCTTTCCGCGCAAACCGGGGACCGATCGTGCCAGCGGTGGACGGCGTCTCGCCAAGGGAAAGCAGGTCCCTCGTCCCGTAGCAAGAACGTGAGGTCGAGCGTTACAACAGGTCGAGATCGCCAAGCGAGATTGCCCACGAAGATCGGCTCGCTGGATCTGGCTCGATGTGCTCGACAAGTTGACGGACTACTGGGGCTGGACCCGAGCGCAAGCTCACAAAGCCGCGTTGGATAGCCGCTTGTCGCGCGGCCGAGCCCTGCGGGAAGTGGCAGACCAGATAGTCCACAGGCGCTGCTTGTGAGACGGCGCGGAGGAGTCGGCGCGCCATGGGGCGATCCCCAGGCCGGACGAGCAGTTCGCACACGATTGAGATCCACGAGCGTTGTCGCCGGCGAACTCGGAAGAACGCCATCCCTGCCAGGCGCCCGTCCTGATATTCCCGAACCGCCCGGTAGACAGGCAAGGTCCCGTACCGCCAGGTCAAGTAGTTCAGATCCCTCACCGTGGCGAGCCGCCCATTCGCCTGCTCGATCTGTGCGAGAAGACTTGCGACCTGCTCGCGATGGCTCAGCGCGTCCGCCGCCGACTCCGCGTCGATCGCCGGACTCCCCCGACTCCCCCGAAGCAGTCCGGACCGCATCCCGTCACCTACCAGCGTGCGTGCGCTGCGCACTGGAGCTCGCGGGCGGACCAACAAGGCAAACACGCCGAGCTCCCGTCCTCCCGCCCTGAGGCTCCCACCGCGGCTCAATTCGTTCGGGGCGTTGAATGTGAACACCACCTCTGGCACGAAGCGCGTCGTCGCCTCGCGCACAAGCCGCGCATAAACCCCCTGGCCGCGGTAGCGGTGATCGACCGCGACGTCGACCGCGCGCAGCACCTCGAAAACCTCGGCACCCGCGGTCACTCTCCATTGCATCCAGGCGGCGAATCCGACCAGCGAGCCGTCAGTCTCAGCGACCATCATCAGCGAGCGCCCGAGGGGGTTCGCCAGGTGCTTCCAGCGAAACGCATCCCCCGGATCCTGGTCCTCGACCAGGCGAGGCCACCGACCGAACGCAGCCTGCAGCAACCGCAGCGCACCCGGCTCATCATCGTCGCCATATGGTCGGATCTGGACCAACTGGACCCCGCAGTCACCGCTCCAGTGATGCACCGCATAGCCTAAGCCGCCGACCAGCAACGTGCAACCGGGGCGGGCACCTGCACCCGTACCCCGACGACAGAGGAGCAGGGCACAACACCAGATCGTTACGTGCCCTGCTCTTCGCCAATCTCGAGACCCAAGCTGAGCTGCCCAGAACGGCCAGGGGGACAGAGCTCAAAGCTCGTCGCGTTCGACCAGCCGCGCTGGGTACGGTCGACGACTCGGATGTTGGGATCGCCGGAGATACACGGGCGAGGCGGGGTGGCGCCAACATATGTGAGTCGTGCGCCAGTTCTCGGTCGCCCACTTGGCGGCGCTCGCTGTGTTGGCGGTCGCCGCGGTCTTCGCCGTGTGGGCGCCCCGCCGCCATCCGGGCCGCTGGATCCGGTGGGCTGCGTGGGCGATCGCGACAGCCGTGTTTGCCGGGTGGGTGGGCGAGTACGTCGCCGACGCCGTGGAGGGCATTTGGACGGTTCGTTACGCGCTCCCGCTCCAGCTCACAGACGCAGTTTCGCTGGCAGCGATTCTCGCCCTGCTCACAAGGCGACAACTGTTCATCGAACTCCTCTACTTCTGGGCCTTCTCCGCCTCGCTCCAGGCGATCGCGACCCCCGACGTCTCAAACACATTCCCGAACGTCTTCTATTTCACGTACTTCCTCTACCACGTCGGCTCGATCGTGGCGGCCTTCCTGTTGGTGTTCGGCTTGCGGCGCTACCCGCGCCGCGGAGCGATCTGGCGCGTCTACGGGCTGACGCTTGCATGGACCGCGCTCGCGGGGCTTGGCGACGTGATCACCGGCGGCAACTACATGTACCTGTCCAGCAAGCCCATCCACAACTCGCTGCTGAACGTGATGGGACCCTGGCCGCTATACATCGCCGCCGGAGCCGTCCTCGGCCTAGTCATGTTTCTCGTGCTGAATGCAATCGCCGGCATAGCGCGTCGCGGAGACGACGCGCGGGACGTGACCGGACCGCAACTCCTCAGCGCTCGAGGTCAACCCCTTCCGCCTAACAGAGGCTGACGCTCGTGACGACGCAGTGGCGCCGCACCCGCCGCGCGGGGCCGCTCCTTCGCGTGAAGGCATCGGCGCGGAGTCCGGGCGGCTGGCTCACACTCGCACAGCCCGGCGCGATCAGGAGTGCTTCAGGAAGCTGTCGACAAGTGACTCGGTCGTCCCCAAGCTTGCGTTCATAAAGGCGACCTGGAGCAGATTGTCATGCTTTGACCTGACAGTGACGAAGTACAAGAACGTTGGGAAATCAGGAACGCTCACGTCGTAGCCCTGAGCGGCGAGGTTCACGCTGATCACAAACCCCTGGCCCCCATGACCGACCTTCAGCGTGCGGTACGGGCCGGAAGATGGCTCGGATTGCGGGATCCCGTAACCGCTCCGATCCTCCCTGTAGGCCGCCTTGAGCTCGCGCCACTTCGTCCCCGACTCGCCGTAACCCACCATCACCCAGGCAGTGTTGTCCAACCCATATCCGGGTGGAGGGTCCGTATCAATCCACTCGCACTGCGAGTCCGGGGGAATCCCAACGAAGCTTTGCGCGTGGTACGGCGCCCAGAGGCTATCTGTGTGGCTAAACGCGTCCCCGCCTTCCATCCTGGTCGCGAGGCCGGTAGTGCTCTCGATGTCCTGCGCTGAGAAGAAACTGGAGCAGAGTGGGCCCTTGTGCTTAAGGTGGACAGCGCGCTCACTGCGGGTAACGGAAGCAGCACCGCTCGGCGCGGCTGCCGCCGCGGCACAAATCACGCCGCTGACCGCTGCAGCACCGACCATCGAGAGGCGGACCGCCCGCCCGAAGCGCTGCCCAACCGACCATGCAGAAATCTCGCGCATCTCGTCTCCGTTATCGATGAATCGAGGCGCCATTCGCACCGAGCCTGTGGCCCGCGCGGAAGGCGCCGATGCGCGATCTTACATCGGGCGCGTCAGTAGGACCACAAGCTCGCACCGGTGTATCAACGGTCGCTCACCCGGGCCCCCGCTCGCAACCTTGCGCGAACCACGGCAAGACCGCAGCCACGGTCGACGTAGGGAGCTGCCGAGCATCGCGCCCAACGGGGATGCGTCGCACCTCGCGGCGGACACCTCGGAGTCGCCCCACAGCGCTGCCCTGCTGGGCGAGGGCAGCGAGCGCCGCGAGTGCCCGGGTTCTCAAGGGCATTGCAGCGGGCTCCTCGATCGACAGACAGAGGGGCGCTCATTCTTCGCGACCAAACGGCGGCTTCTTAACCACCTGCGTCGTTTAGGTGCTGGTCTAGGTTCCCAGCAGCCAAAGCCGCCTGACCCTCTCGGGTGAGGTCAACTTGCGAGCCGCCGATGCTGAGGTTTGTGCGTACGAGCAAGCCGGCGCGCTCGAGCGCCTGGATCGCGTCGTTCACGGGAGCAAGTAGCGGCTGAAGGTATTTCCCGCGGCGCGGGTTCGGCGCCATTAACCAGTTCACGACTTGGACCGAGCCGACGCCGCCGCCCTTGGACCGGTGTACTCCCTCAGAGCCCCAAGCGGGCAAGATCGCCGCTGCAAGCTCGCGGACGGGCAGCGCCGCCAGGCGCTCGAACTCGGCGCTCGCCTCGGCGTCCTGCGCCGCTTTCTGCTCCTTGTTGCCAAATAGTGGCGACATCTCGGACCTCTCCTCCGGTAGTTACTCGCTCGTACTCCTTCTGTGTGCATCTGAGCCCCGAATGCACAAGGGCAGGGCCAGGGCGGCAGGGGGCGAGTCCTAACCCCGCCTTTGCGAGCCTACTCGTACCACTGCAACGGACCGACACAGCAGCACCTCTGGCGAACACGCGATCCGCGTCGATGTCAGAACAGGTTTATGTCCCAACGGAGGTTCGAGCTCCGCACTGTTCGTAGGAGAGCAGCAGTTCGCTGCTAGGCGGCCGACGATTTCGTTCGCCATGAGCGAGCGCCACGGCATGGGGGGCAGGCTTATGGCTTGCGTGCGAGCGGGGGCGTCCGCGGCCGTGGGGCGGTCGCGCTATCTCGTCGGACTCGGCTCGGGCCCTTCGCCCGGATGGCCGATCGCGTGGATTGCGTCGAGCACCTCTTTGATGCCCCCGGCGGTGTGGACGTCAAGGCGGTCGAGGATTGTCTCTGTGTCGGCGAACTCCTTCGCGGCCCGCGCGTCCGATGCTGCGGATTGCACCGACTGCCCGACCATGATGATGCTCAGCAGCACCAACTGAAGGAAGGTTTGCGCGATCCATGCGACGATGACGATCACCTGCCCTGAGTTGATCGCGGCAGGGAGGCTGATCAGCGCGATCGCTGCGAACACATAAGCGCATGCCATTGTGCCCACGCTGCGAGTGATGACCAGTGCGAGCTTGGCGTTGAACCCCTCGACCTCGCCGACCGCGGCCCTGATCTCCTTGAGATTGAAGCGCACGACGTGCGGGAGTTGCTCGCGAGCTTTTGTCGGTGCATCCATACGACAGCCTCCAATCGGGACGAGCCTAATGTCGATGCCGAAGCCTACGGACGCGCTCTGACGCATGCCCAGGAGCGCTCGTCGACGACGTGGTCGCGTAGGTGTAAGCGGCTGCGGCCGGCACATCGTCGGGGGCGCGGCGCTGGAGAGTCCTGCCGGCTCGTGTGGCACGACCCGCAGATGCCAGCCCGTCGAGGTACGCCTCTCAGTGGTGGTGGAGTGTGTTAGCGAGGTGCACGGCGGTCGAGATCGTGTAAGTGAGCCCGAGCAACCGTCGGAACGCGTTGACACCGTAAATGAGCTCAAGGTAGGCCCAGACCGCCATTGCGAGGTAGGAGATGGCTTGGGCATAGGAGTGCGCGAGGCCGTGGCTGTGGTCCGCGAATAGCCCGGACGCGAATGCGAGGATTAGCGGCGCATTCGGGAATTGCACGATCGGGTACGACCGCGGGAAGCTGAGCTGCGTCAGACGTTTGAACGCACGCCAGCCTTTTACCGGGGCGCCCAGGACCGGGTGGCGGGATGGGTCTATCGGCGAGCGCACGCCGGCGCGGGGGCGAAGGTCAGCAGTGCGAGCTTCTCCCGCCGCGGTAGGCGCTTGATGCGCGCCTCCTCGCCGCGGGCGGTGGCGCGATCGGCCATCGGGATCGCAAGGGCGAGCTCGACAGGCAGCCGACTGGCCGTGTAGCGGCTCGCGGTACCAGAGCGGTGGCGAGCAAGCCTGCGCTCGAGATCGACCGTCCAGCCGGTGTAAAGCGACCCATCGCGGCAGCGCAGCAGATACACCCACGCCTCGGGCATCGTCCTAGAGCTTCGCCGCCACTGGCACACTCCCTGCGGAGTCAGCAAAGAACGGCCGACCGGGCGGGTCGAGCGCTCGACCGCCTCGCGCGACTCCGTTGCCTCACCCGAGTGATCAGCTCGGATACTCGTCCTTGCGCTTGGTATCGACGGCGTCGTCCCCGCCCTTCGGCGTGCGCTTCATCAGGAATGCGTGATACGGCGCGACGAACGGATCGGGCGCCGTGACGGTGTATGTGTGGTAGACGGTCCCGTTCTCCCGCGCGAACGCGATGAAGCTCGGCGCCTCGCGCAGACCGTCCTTGAGCTCCGCGCCGACGTCCTTCGACCACTGCTGGAGGAACTCGGGAGGATTCTCGATCATCTCCTTGAGCTGGGGAATCTGGTCCACCTGCTCGGGCTTGACGGCAAGCCCGAAATCGAATGGAAACTCGGTCCCGTACGTCGAGACGTACGGGAACTCCCAGCCCATCCGCTTCTTGTAGGCGGCCAGCTTGTCGATCGGGGCCCGCGAGAAGCAGATCAGGGTCACATCCTGGTGGCTCATGTGCACGCGCGGCCCGTCGAACTGGTCCCCGAGGCTGGTGCACCCCGGGCATGCGCCGAGTTCGTATTCAGGGCCGTACATGATGTTGTAGGCGAGCAGCTGTGACCGCCCCTCAAACAGGTCCGCCAGCGTCTTCTTGCCGTCCTCGGTGTCGAACTCGTACTCCTTCTCAACCGGGACCCATGGGAGCTTGCGCCGCTGCCCGGTCACCTTCTCGCCCAGCTCGGCGTAGTCGGACTCGAGCTTGGCGAGTTCGTTGCGCGCCGCCTGCCATTCCTCGCGTGTTCCGATCGTGTGCTCCGGCATCGATACCTCCTTGGGGACGACGGGACGTTGGCCTGAACCTTAGACCCGGGCCGATGTCTGGACTCATCGGCGTGGGGGTACCCTCCAGGCAATGGGCTACAAGCTGCTCGGATACATCGTCTGGCAGGCAGGCAAGTGGTACGCGCGCCGGCGCGCGCGCGAGGCGAGGTCTTCTCTGGCCGCCGCTGCCGTCGTCGGCCTCGTGATCGCCGGCGTCGTGGCCGCCGTGCGTCAGAAAGCCTCCTAAGAGCGACAACTGCCGTTCGACGCGTCCGCCGCGCTACCTAACCTAGGTGGCCGTGAGCTCGTCCGCGTCCTGCGCCCATCTCCACGTCCATTCCGAGTATTCGCTGCTCGACGGGGCGTGCCGGATCGAGCAACTGGCCGCGCGGGCAGCCGAGTTTGGCCAGCCTGCGCTGGGCCTGACCGACCACGGGGTGATGAACGGCGCCGTCGAGCTCTACACGGCCTGCCGCAAGCACGCCATAAAGCCGATCATCGGCTGCGAGATCTACTTGGTCGATGACCATGCTCGCCGTGCACCCGGGCGCCTGGACCGCTTTCACCTCACGCTGCTGGCTGCGACTCCGACCGGCTATCGGAACCTGGTCAAGCTTTGCTCGGCGGGCTTCCTCGAGGGCTTTCAGCGCGGAAAGCCGTCCGTCGACATGGCCCAAGTCGCGACGCACGCGGAGGGAGTGATCGCGCTCACCGGCTGCCTGCAGTCGCGTTTCTGCCAGCTGCTGCTTGAAGCGCGGCCGGGTGACGCCCGCGCGCACGCCGATGAGCTCGTGCAGGCCTTTGGACCCGAAAACGTCTACTTCGAGGTTCAGAAGAACGGGGTCGCCGCGCAGGAGACCGCCAACGAGGGCATCGTGCGGATCGCCCGTGAGCTCGGGCGCCCGCTGGTCGGGACCGGCGACGTTCACTACCTGCGCCGCGAGGACTACCAGCATCACGCGGCGCTCTTGTGCGTGCAAACCAAGTCGACGCTCAAGGCGCCCAAGATCACCTTCGACGCGAACGAGTTCTACCTGCGCTCAAACGAGGAGATGGCCCAGGCGTTTGCCGATTGGCCTGAGGCGGTCACTTCGACGCTCGAGATCGCAGAGCGCTGCGACGTCGAGCTCGAGCTCGAACGCCAGCTGATCCCGCGGTACCCGACGCCCGACGGCCTGTCCGAGAGCGAGTACCTGCGCAAGCTCGTCGAGGACGGGCTGAGGGCGCGTTACGGCGATCCGCCGCCGGCGGAGGCGCTGACGCGGGCCGAGTATGAGCTTGCGGTGATCGAGCAGATGGGTTTCAACGCCTACTTCCTGATCGTCTGGGATTTCGTCAAGTACGCCAAGGACTCGGGCATCGCCGTCGGTCCCGGGCGTGGCTCGGCGGCCGGGTCGATCGTCGCGTATTGCCTGCAGATCACCGATGTGGACCCGATTCGCTATGACCTTCTGTTCGAGCGCTTCCTGAACCCCGAGCGGGTCTCGATGCCCGACATCGACATCGATTTCTCCGTCCGTGGCCGCGAGCGGGTGATCCGCTACGTGACCGAGAAGTACGGCAGGGAGTCGGTCGCCCAGATCGTCACGTTCGGCAAGATGTTCCCCCGCGCGGCGACCCGGGACGCGGCGCGCGTACTCGGCCACGACTACGCCGCCGGCGACCGTCTCGCGAAGCTGATTCCCGACCCGGTCATGGGCCGTCCGCCGAGCTTTGAGGAATGCCTCAAGCTTGGCCAGCCACTGCGCGCCGAGGTCGACCGCGACCCGATCGCCAAGGAGATCGTCGACGTCGCTCAGGGCCTCGAGGGGATTGTGCGTAACTCCTCAATCCACGCCGCGGCGGTAGTGATCGCCGACCGCCCGCTGACCGACATCGTCCCTCTGCAGATCGCCGACGCCGGGCTTGACTCCAACGGTGAGCGCTCGTTTAGGACCGTGACCCAGTTCACGATGAAGCCCATCGAGCAGATCGGGCTGCTCAAGATGGATTTCCTGGGGCTGCGCAACCTCGACGTGATCGAGGATGCGCTTGACATCATCGAGCGCTCGACGGGCGAGCGTCCGGATATGGCCACGCTGCCTCTCGACGACGAGAAGACCTACGAGATGATGGCGCGGGGAGACTCGATCGGGGTGTTCCAGTTCGAGTCAGAGGGCATGCGCGAGACGCTCAAGCGGGTCAAGCCCTCAGAGCTCGAGCACCTGATCGCGCTCAACGCTCTCTACCGCCCCGGCCCGATGGAGCAGATCCCCGCGTACACGCGCGCGAGGCGGAACCCCGAGACCGTCACGTATGCCGACGAGCGGCTGCGGCCGATCCTCGAGTCGACCAACGGGGTGGTCGTCTACCAGGAGCAGGCGATGCAGATCGCGAAGGAGCTGGCCGGCTTCAGCGGCGCCAAGGCCGACGACCTGCGCAAGGCGATCGGCAAGAAGAACCGCGAGGCGATGGCGAAGCTCAAGCCGGAGTTCTTCGAGGGCTGCCGCGCGTCGGGGACCGCCGAGGCCGTGACCGAGCAGATGTGGACGATCAACGAGCGGAGCGCTGACTACTCGTTTAACAAAAGCCACGCGGCGTGTTACACGCTGATCGCGTATCGCACGGCGTGGCTCAAGGCCAACTACCCGGCCGAATACATGGCAGCGCTGATCTCCTCGGTGATGGACACCAAGGACAAGGTGCCGTTCTTCGTGGCGCAGGCGGAGCAGATGGGCATTGCGATCCTGCCGCCCGACGTCAACCTCTCCGACCACGAGTTCGTGGTCGTGGACGGCAACATCCGCTTCGGACTGGACGCGGTCAAGGGGGTGGGCTTCGCGGCCGTAGAGGCCATTAAGCGTGCGCGCGAAGACGGCGGGCCGTTCAAGAACCTTTGGGACTTCTGCGCGCGGGTCGACAACCGGACGGTCAACAAGAAGGCGATCGAGGCGCTCATCAAGTGCGGCGCGTTCGGCTCGACCGGCGCTTCGCGCAAGGGAATGCTGGCGGTGCTCGAGCAGGCCCAGGGAGCCGGTCAGAAGTCCCAGGAGGACGCGCTGATCGGACAGGCGTCGATATTCGACATGGCGGGCGGCGAGGAGCATGCGCACAGCGCGGCGCCGAGCCGCGCGCCGATCCCGCCCGAGGAGTTTGACCGCGCGGCGCTGCTCGCGGCGGAGAAGGAGTCGATCGGGCTGTTCATCTCGGCCCATCCACTCAAGGAGGTCGGCGCCGCGCTGTCAGAGCGCGCCGACTGTCCGCTTTCTGAGCTGTCGGGCCGCCGCGACGGCGATTGGGTCACGATCGGCGGCATGATCGCCCACACAAAGCGGATCAGGACCAAGCGCGGGGACTGGATGATGTTCGCCTCGCTTGACGACCTGGCGGGATCGGTCGAGCTCGTCATCTTCGGCGATGCGCTCGATAAGAGCGGCGACGCGCTCCAGGCCGACTCGATCGTGCTCGTGCGCGGCCGAGTGGACCACAAGGACCGGAGCTCGACGTGTGTGATCGCTCAGCAGATCGAGCGCTTCGAGCCCAGCAGCGAGGAGATTCAGGCCGCGACCGAGGCGGCGGCTGTAAAGGCCGCGCCCGCAGCCCCGCTGCGCGTCCGCGTCGACGCCGCCCGACTGCCTGCCGCCTGTCTGGGCGAGCTCCGAGAACTCTTCAGGCGTTATCCGGGCGAGTCGGAGGTTGTGATCGAGCTCGGCATGTCGGGTGCCTGCCGCCAACTGCGGCTAGGTCCCGACTTCAGGGTCGCGATCGGCACCGGCCTGCACGCCGAGCTGGACGCGTTGCTGGGTGACGCGATCGTCACCGATCCCGGCGTTCAGCCGGTCGCGGCGTCCGCCTGAGAAGCGCGCCCCTCACGTCAGCGAGTCGATCCAGCGCTCGAGGCGTCTGCCCTCGCGGGCCATCAATCCGGGGTCGCGGAAGGTGTTCGTGAGCAGCGCGATCCCCTGGTAGGAGGCAATTAGCGCAACGGCGAGCTCCGCCGCGTCCCGGCGGCCCAGCTCGCGAAACTGCCGCTCGGCCCAGTCGATCGGAAGTCGCATCAGCTCGGCGCACGAACGGCGGGTCTCATCCTCGCGCTTGTCAAGCTCGGAGCAGAGGCTGCCCTGGGGGCAGCCGTAGCGGGCCGTGAGCTCCTGTTGCTCAGCCAGCAGCCGCACGAACGCCTTCAGGCGGGACCTGGGCGTGCGGTGACGCTCGAGCGATGCGAGCGTGGCACGGATGTCTCGGGCATGAGCATCGATCGCCGCCTCGACGAGCTCGTCCTTGGTCTTGAAGTAGTAGTAGACGTTGCCGACAGGCACATCTGCCACGTCGGCGATATCCGCCAGCGTCGTGGCTTCGACGCCCTGCTCATGCAGCGCCTGGCGTGCGCCGGCGATCAGGCGCTCGCGCTTTCCGGAGCTCGGTGCAAGCCCGGTCGGGTCTTCGCTCGTCGCTGAGTCAGTCATCTCACTAGGCAGGATAGCGGTCCGGTCTGCCTGGATAGCGCGGCCGCGCAACCGCGCCGCCGCTGTGCCGCTGTGCGCCGTCTGCCCCGTCTGCCGTCTGCCGTCTGCTAAGTTAGCTGACTCACTTAGACGAGCGACATCTGGAGGTCGGATCGGCATGGCAGCATCGTCCCCTCACGCATCATTTCTCGCAACCCGGCAGGGCAAGCTCACGCTGGCCCTGCTGTGCGCAGTCGGGTTCCTCGATTTCGTCGACGCTTCGATCGTCAACGTCGCGCTGCCGTCGATCAGGCACCACCTGCATTTCTCGGTTCAAAGCCTGCAATGGGTGCTCAGCGGCTACCTGCTCACCTACGGCGGGTTCATCCTGCTGGGCGGCCGCGCGGCCGACCTGATCGGTCGCCGACAGTTGCTCGTCACGGGCACGTCTGTGTTTGCGCTCTCATCGCTCACCGGTGGGCTCGCAGGCAGCGAAGGAATGCTCGTCGGCGCCCGCCTAGCCCAGGGGCTCGGGGCGGCGATGATGATGCCGGCGGCACTCTCGATCCTGACCACATCGTTCCGGGACGGCAGCGACCGCAACACGGCGCTCGGCGTTTGGGGCGGGCTCGCGGGATTGGCTTCTGCGCTCGGAGTGTTCCTCGGCGGGGTGCTGTCCGAGGGTCCAGGTTGGCGGTGGGTGTTCTTCGTAAACCTGCCCGTCTGCGTCCTGATATTGGGGGCGACGTACCGGCTCATCTCCGGCGAGCGGCGGCGCGCGCGAGCTCGCCAACTTCGACATGGTCGGCGCGGTCCTGCTCACCGCCGGGATGCTGCTGCTGGTGTACGCGCTCGTCCGGGCACCCGACGTCGGCTGGGGCACGGCACGGACGATCGGGGAGCTCGCCGGCGCCGCGGCCCTGCTGGCGCGCCTTCGTGGCGAACGAGCGACGACATCGCAACCCGCTGTTTCCGTTCTCGATCTTCCGCATCAACGGTCTGGCGGCCGCGGACGCCACGCAGGTGGCGGCGATGGCCGGCTTCTACTCGATGTTCTTCTTCCTCACCCTGTACATGCAGAACGTGCTCGGGTACTCGCAGATCCAGGCCGGCTCGGCCTATATCCCGGCAACAATCGGCGTCGCGATCTCGTCCGGAATCTCCTCGCAGCTCTTCGCCCGCATCGGTACGCGGCCGATCATCGTCGCCGGCGCGTTGCTTGGCGCGGGCGGCCTCTACTGGCTCTCCCGCATCCCGGTCCACGGCTCCTACGTCACCGATTTGCTCCCGGGACTGATGATCATGTCGTTCGGCCTCGGGGCGGTGTTCGTCGGTGTTACCACCGCCGCCAACGCCGGCGTCCCGTCCGACAAGGCCGGCCTCGCCGCCGCGTTGGTCAATGCTTCGATGTGGATCGGAGGTGCGCTCGGTATCGCCGTGTTCTCTGCGCTCTCGACCTCCCGCGCGCACCATCTGGTGGCGGCCCACGCCTCGCAACACCAGGCCCTCACCGCAGGCTTCCAGCGCGCGCTGCTCGCCGGCAGCGTGGTGCTCCTCGCGTCCGCACTGATCGCCGCACGCGCGACCAACACACGGGGCGAACCGGCGCCGATCAGCGTCGATCGGGAGGTCGGAGAGCCGGTGCTCGACGCGGCGTGAGCGCCCTTCTTTGGCGATCCATGTGTTCTATATGACGTATTCCGCGCCATAGAAGGGCTGACCGGCGGCCGAGGCCCCGATCGATCAGCTAGATCGTGGCCGTCCACAGGTCGCCGCGTGGACCTCCTCGGTTAGTTCATGCAGCCGCTCGGTGAGAGTGTGGACCTGTTTGGTCAGACTCGTGTTCTGTTGCAGCAGGTCGGTCTGAAACTTTGCCAGCTCGTCTCGGTGCTTAGCGGCTGCTTCTTCGTTTGCCTTGTCCGTCCTCGTCTGCGCCTTTTGGGCGATGATGACCAACGCGCCTGTGAAAAACGCAACCGCGGAAAAGACAAGGTTCAACAGAATCCAGGGCTCGGGATCGAACTGCTTCCCGTGCCCCAGCGCGTTGATCGTCGAGTGGATGTAGTGCACCGCGCCGTTCGCGAACACCCACGCGAGGATCAGGACCGACGAGACGATTAGGAAGGGCACCGTCCCCATGCCGGAGGCGACCTTCTCAGACATTCGCTCCATGAAGCTGCTGCCACCGGCATAGGAAGATCCGTCCTCGCCGTCCTGGTAGTGCGTGTGGTGTCGAAGCGGATCCTGCTTCGATTGATCCGTCGAGGGGTGTTCAGAAACCGTCGCTTCCATTCCATTGCTCCTTTCGGGGCGAGGCAATGCGTCATCGCCGCAAGCCGCAAACGTGGTGTTCGCCGTGCGCTCGGCAAACCTTGCTGCGACCGAGATGCCCGACCGCTTCGGCACCGTGGCATCGGGCGTACGCCGGCTAGTACTAGGTCTTCTCGAAGACCATCCGGTAGTGGTCCATCAGCTCCCGCTCGAAGCAGACGCTGTTGGAGCTAACGCCTGAGGTGAAGGCGAACCGAAAGTCGGGATCCACGAGCCAGCGCGGTAGAAGACGGAGCTTGAGCAGTGCCATTCTCGGACTCCACGACTCCGTCCGCCGATCCCACTGGCGGATGGTTTCGATGTAGTCGAGCCGGCCGCTCACGCTGGACACCAACCGAAAGTGTGGTGCGGCGCAGCGGATGACTTGCTCCTGACCGAAGGGCAGGAACGAGCCCGGAAACGCTGCGCCCATCATCGCGAGGTACCAAGCGTCGGAGTCTCGTGGGGCATGGCGGTCGACCTCGTCCACGGGAATCATGTTCCGTCCGAAGACCATCGTCTGGAGGTAGAACCTCCCCTTCTCGGGCAGCACGCCGGCGACCCGCTCGAAAAGCCCCCGGTAAATGTCCTCCTGGCGCCCGGCGCGGTGATCCTCCGGGGAGCAGAAGTGCTCGAAGGCACCGAGACTCGCGACGGCGTCGAACGGGCCGAAGCTCTCCCGGGTAACTTCGCGCGCGTCGTGGAGATGGACGTCGAGTCCGTGGCGGCGGCAGGCGGTGACCTGTGCCGATGACAAGGTCACACCGACCCCGGTCGCGCCGATGCGCCGGACGTAATCGAGCAATCCACCCCAACCGCAGCCGAGGTCAAGCACGCGTCGCCCCGGTTCGATTCCGATCTGCTCGGCAACGTACTCGTGCTTGCGCCGCTGAGCCTGCTCGAGCGTGAGCGTGAAATCGCCGTCGTACTTGGCCGCGCTGAAATCAGCGAGCTCACCCAGGCTGCGGCCGGATCACGCGATCGGTCAGCGAATAGCTGAAATCGAGATTCTTGCGATCGGCCATGACTCGGGCTGGTAATCCTAATTTCCGACGTTTGCGGCAATCCCATCCCCTGCAAACGATGTTTCGCGGCGCCGGCTCAGGCGCCTTGGCGCAAGTCCGAGCGCGACTGTTCCGCGGAGCACCGCCAGCGGACCGGCGGCGCGTCACATTCTGGCCGCGGCGCGTGTCAAAGGAGTAGAGCCGGCCGGTCGCGGGAAAACCAACGGGAGACACAAACTTCCGTGGCCCCGGCGGCCCGGACAACGGAAACCCCGAAGGAGGACCATCATGCAACCACGCATCGAGAACCTGGCGGTTAGCGTCCCTGGCGCGCTTCAGGCGTTTCAGAAGCTGGGTGCCGTCGCCCGGCACAGCGGAGTGCCCGCCGCCACGTTGGCGCTCGTCGAGGCGCGCGCGAGCCAGATCAACGGCTGCAGCGTTTGCCTGGACATCCATTCACGTGAGCTCAAAGCCCTGGGCGAGCCCGACGAGCGCATCTTCATGGTCGGCGCCTGGCGGGAGGCTCCGTATTTCAGCGATGCCGAGCGCGCCGCGCTCGCGCTGTCAGAGGCCGTGACGCGGCTCGCCGACAGCTCGGACCCGGTCTCCGACGAGGTCTGGGATGAGGCTGCCCGCCACTACGACGACCAGCAGCTCGCCGGGCTGGTGCTCGCGCTCGCGACGATCAACGCCTACAACCGCGTCAACGCCGCCACAAGGCAGATCAGCGGCGAGTGGGTCGAACAGGTCGTCAAGCGGACCGAACCAGCCACCCAGGCCGCATGACGCTGATTTGCTGATTGACCTGGCTTAGCGCCAGCCAGCCGCAGGGATTGCGTGGGTCCAGCTTCCCCGCCGAAGATATGGATTCCGGGCTTTTTGGCCGATACAACCCCATATGCAGCGCGCTGGGGCTTGGACGGACCGCCGTCGGGCGGTCCTGGTCGTGGTTCCGATACTCACCGCTTTGGTGGCGGTGGGGGTCAGCCACGTGCCTGGTTGGGCGGCCTCGGGGCTAGATGTAGCCTGGACTACAGCAGCGCTCGGAGCGCTCGCCGGAACGCTCGTTGCCCGGAAAAGCGCCCATCCCGCCAGCCGGACCCGCTGGACCCTATGGGCGCTGGCCTCCGCGTGCTGGCTGGCGGGCCAGCTCGCCTGGGACGTTTACGGCGTAATCGGTTTCCCGCAATCGCCAAGCCTGGCCGACGCCGGCTGGTGGGCATTCGCGCTGCTGGTCATCGTCAGCCTGTTGGGGCTCTCGCAATCACGGGCAGCCCGGCTGGTGGCCCTGGTCGAGGCCGTGCCGCTGATCGGCGCTGCGATCGCGTTCGGAGTGGCCGAGCTGTGGCCCGCCGTTACCGCGTCGTCGCTCGCGCTTGGGCCGAAGCTCTCAGCGCTTGTCTACCCGATCATCTACGTCTCTGCGGCCGTGCTCATGCTCCAGTCGATGGTGGCCGGGACGCTGCGCGCCCAGCGCACCACGGCTCTTCATCTGGTGCTCGGAGGGATGGCAGCGCAGGCGCTCGCCTTCATCCTTTGGAGCGACCAGTTGCTCCGCGGCACCTACGTGCCCGGCAAGAGTCTTTTGGATCCCCTCTGGGTGGTGGGACTGGCGGCGATCGGTCTCGGCGGGCTGATCGCCGCTGCCCGACCCGAGCCCCCGCCGGCCGCGGCGGAGCCCGGCGACCGCGGCGGGGTTCTCCCGACAGGGATGTTCTTTCTCCTGGTGGCTGCGGTCGTCCAGTCCCGTCTGGGGCAGTCCCCGCACGGTGAGCAGATCGCGCTCGAGGCGGGACTGATCTGCTCCGCCAGCGCTCTCCTGACCCGCTCGCGCCTGCTGGCGAGGCGCACGCGCGCGTTGCTCGAGCGCGAGCGGGCCGCGCTCGTCACGCTGGCGAAGCGGGAAGCCGAGTTGGCTGAGGCAAACAAGCAACTGGTGGAGGACTCGCGTCGGGACCCGCTCACGGGACTCAAGAACCGCCGGGCGCTGGCTGATGATCTGCCGATGATCGACGCGGTCCATCGCGACGCGGGCGGGGAGTCCGCGTTAGCGCTATGCGACGTCGACCATTTCAAGGCGTACAACGACCTGCTGGGGCATCTCGCCGGCGACCAGGCCCTGCGAATGATTGCGGCCATCGCCCGCGGCGAGCTGCGAGCGGAAGACAGCGCCTACCGCTTCGGGGGCGAGGAGCTGCTGCTGGTGATGCGTGGAGTGGGTGCCGACGACGCAGTCAGGGCCGCTGAGCGCGTCCGGCTTGCTGTCAAGAGAGCCGCGATCCCGCATCCCGAGGGTGAAGGGGGGATCCTCTCGGTCTCGATCGGGTTGGCTGCCGGACGCGGAGAGACCGGCAAGCTATTGGGCGAGGCTGACGACGCTCTGTACCAAGCCAAGCGAGGCGGCCGCAACCGCGTGGTGGTGGCCTCAGCCGGCGCGTCCATGCCCGGCTTGGCCCGCAAGCGCGAGCCGGCACCGGAGGAGCCGATACCCCACCATCTGCGCAGCATGCTCGCGATCTCGCGAGCGGCCGCTTCCGGAGAGGGGACGATGCCCGTGCTGGAGGCGCTGGCCGAGGCGATCCGCATCGAGCTCTCGTTCCAGGTGGTCGCCGTGAACGTGTTCGACGAGGATCACGAGCGCCTTGACGTGGTGATTGTGGACGGCGACGAAGAGGCCCGCGCAACGCTGCTGGGGACATCGAGCCCTTGGAGCGAATGGGAGGGCCTCCTAGCCAAGGGCGAGAACGTGCACGGCGCGTCCTGGCTGAAGGCCGGGTCATACACCTGGGAAAGCGATGCAACGGTGTGGACGCCCCCGGGGGTCGCTCCGCTCGGCCTGGACTCCTGGCACCCGGAGGACATGCTGCTCCTCCCCATGCGCGGGGCGGGCGGCGAGGTCCTGGGAGTGGTCTCGGTGGACCAGCCGCTTTTCGGGCTACGGCCCACGCGCGAGCAGATCGGGGTGCTAATGGCGGTGGCCGACCACGCCGGCCTGGCCCTGGAGCAGGTCCAACGCGAGAGCGAAGCCGCGCGCCACCAGTCCGAGGAGCTGCGGCTGGCAGCCGTGCTGGTGCTCGCCGAGACGCTCGACATGCGCGATCCGAGCACGGCCAAGCACTCCCGCACCGTCGGCCAACTCGCGCGTCAGACCGCTGCCCAGCTGGGGTTCGAGCCCGGCGCGGTCGAGCGCGTCAGCTCGGCGGGCGTGCTCCATGACATCGGGAAGCTGGGCATCGCGGACGCGATCCTGTTCAAGCCGGGGCCGCTCGACGAGGCCGAATGGCGGGAGATGAAGCGCCATCCGGGGGTCGGCGCGCGCATCCTTGAGAACGCCGGCCTGCATGATCTGTCGGTGTGGGTGGGCCAGCATCACGAGCGGGTGGACGGGCGCGGCTATCCGGCGGGGCTGCGGGCTGAGGCAATCACGCTCGAGGCGCGCATCCTGGCCGTGGCAGACGCGTACGAGGCGATGATCGCGGACCGGCCCTACCGGACCGGGATGCCCGCCGCCGAAGCGCGCGAGGAGCTGATGCGCTGTAGCGGCTCGCAGTTCGATCCCGTCGTCGTCGAGGCATTTCTCACCGCGCTCGACCAGGACGCCGAGCCATCGGTCGAGATGCTCAAGCCGGCGGCCTGACTTCTGTTCGTCAAGGTGTCACGTTCAGCCGCCCTTGCGTGTCAATGAAGTAGACACAAGACTGGAGGACACGACATGGAACCCCGTATGGAGAACCCCGCAATCACTGTCCCCGGCGCGCAGGCTGCGCTGCAAAGGCTCAGTGCCGCCGCCCGCCACAGCGGTATCCCGGCCACGACGTTCTACCTGATCGAGGTCCGCGCGAGCCAGATCAACGGCTGCAGCGTTTGCCTCGACATGCACACGCGCGAGCTCAAGGCCGAGGGCGAGCCCGACGAGCGCATCTTCATGGTCGGCGCTTGGCGAGAGGCCCCGTATTTCACCGACGCCGAGCGCGCAGCGCTGGCGCTCACCGAGGCCCTCACGCGGCTTGCCGACACGCCGGATGCCGTCTCCGACGAGGTCTGGGACGAGGCAGCGCGGCACTACGACGCGACGCAGCTCGGCGGGCTCGTGCTCGCGATCGCCGGTATCAACGCCTGGAACCGCATCAATGCCGCCACTCGCCAGATCACCGGCGAGTGGGTCGAGCAGTGGATCAGCCCGAGCAAGCCGAACAGCCAGGCTGCCTGAGGCAGCAGCGAGGCGGGGCCGGTCGCGGCCCCGCCTGACGATCAGCCCGAGCGTCTTAGGCTGAGCGTCGCGATGGCCGTCGCGTCTCCCAAGAAGAACGCCTCGACCGCCCACTCGAGCGGATAGCCGTCCGCCGGCCGTGGCGTTTCGATCAGCCGCCCCACCCGGGCGATGATCTCGTTAGACCCGCCCCACAAGGGGGTCTCGTCACCGCCGCAGTGCTTGGAGCTCGACATGGCCGTGAGCCTCGTTCGAGCAATGATCACACTGCGAGTGTCTAAGCGCAAGGCGCGTTTAGGACAGCCAGGGCCCTAGCCAGCCTCCGGAGCGCTCGGCGAGCTTTTCGCCCTCGCCCGGACCCCACGAGCCCGGCTCGTACGGGTGGACCCCGGGCGGGGATTCGAGCAGCGGTTGGACGATGCGCCAGGTCTCCTCGACCATGTCCTGGCGGGTGAAATGGGTCGGGTCCCCGATCAGCGCGGCGTGGAGCAGCACCTCGTAAGGGGTCGCGCCCTCGCCGCCCTCCTGGGCGAACTCCATGTCGAGCTCGATCGCGGCCGGGCCGGACTTATCGGCCCGCATCGCGTCCAGAACGACGCGGATGCCCGTCGTGGGATCGAGCCTGACGACGATCTGAGAGGGCTCGGGCCGGCGGTGCCCACTCCTCAGAAAGTGAAGCCGCGGCGGATTCTGGAATACGAGCCGAAGCTCTGTCTGGGTCACGGGCAGACGCTTGCCACTGCGGATCAGGAACGGGACCCCTGCCCAGCGCCAGTTGTCGACCTCGAGCCGCAGGGCCGCGTAAGTCTCGGTCGTGGAGCCCTTTGCCACGCCGTCGATCTCCTGATAGCCGTCGTACTGGCCGCGGACGTAGCGCGTCGGATCCGCGGTCGGCATCGCCCTGAAGACGGCGAGTTTGAAGTCCTTGAGCGTTTCTGGGTCCGAGCCGGCCGGGGGCTCCATGGCGGCCGCCGCGAGCAGCTGGAACAGATGGTTGACAACGACGTCGCGCAGAGCGCCGACCGGGTCGTAGAAGTGGCCGCGGTCTTCGACCCCGAAGCTCTCGGCCATCGTGATCTGCACAGAGGAGATGTAGTTGCGATTCCACACCGGCTCGAGCATCGTGTTGCCGAACCGCAGGTAGAGGATCTCCTCCAGCCCCATCTTGCCCAGGAAGTGGTCGATGCGGTAGAGCTGGGACTCGTCCAGGTACTGGTGGAGGTCGGCCGCGAGCTCGCGGGCCGAGGCGAGATCGTGGCCGAACGGCTTCTCGACCACCACGCGCTCGCCAGACGAGACCAGCTTGGCGTCGGACAGTCCTTTGATCACGGTGGCGAACAGCGACGGCGGGATCTCGAGATAGAACACGGGCTGCTTTGAGCCCTTGAGCGCGTCGGCGACCCGACCGTAGGTCTGCTGGTCGGAGAAATCACCGCTGACGTACGACAGCCGCGCGGCGAAGCGCTTGAAGACGGCCTCGTCGAGCTGCTCGCCGGTGGCCTTGATCGACTCGTGCGCATGGTCGCGCAGCTTCTCGACGGACCAGTCGTCTACCGCCACGCCGAGGACCGGACAATTGAGCAACCCGCGCCGCTCGAGCCGGTAGAGCGAGCGGAACGTCATCTTCTTCGCCAGGTCGCCGGTGATTCCAAAGATCACCAGTGCGTCGGCTTGACTCATTGCTTTTTCCTCCGGGATCGGTTCGCCTTGCCGCGCTTGCGCAGCTTGAATGCGAGCGCGACATCGTCAGCGCTCGGCGCGCCGCCGTCCTTGCCGGTCTCGAGCACGCAGGGGAGACGCTCGAACTTCGGCTCCGATAGGAACAACGCGCAGCCGCGCTCGCCAAGCTCGCCCGTGCCGAGGATCGCGTGGCGGTCGCGGTTTGAGCCGAGTTTGACCATCGAGTCGTTGAGATGCAGCGAGCGCAATCGCTTGAGGCCCACATCGCGGTCGCATGCCCTGAGCGTCTCTTTCAGCCCGTCGGGCGTCGCGACGTCATATCCAGACGCGTACAGATGGCACGAGTCGAGGCAGATCCCCAGGCGCTCATCGCCTCCGGCCTTGTCGATCAACTCGCCTAGCTCTTCGAACGAGCGCCCGAGCGTGCCGCCGGCGCCGGCCGTGTCCTCGAGATGAAGCTCGCAGCGGTCAGATTCCTTCAGGGCGCGCGCGATCACCTTGCCGGCGCGCGCGATCGCCTTCGCGGCGCTTCCCGCCTTGGCGGACCCGGGGTGTAGGACTACGCCGGCAGCGCCAATCCCGTCGCCAACCGTCAGCGACTGAACCAGCGAGCGCAGCGACTTCTCGCGGATCTCGCGGTCCTCCGAGGCGCAGTTGAGCAGGTAGACCGCGTGGATCAGGACGGCCTTTATCCGGCTCGCGCGCATCGCATCTCGGAACTCCGCGAAGTCCTCGTCGCCGTACGCCGTCGGGCGCCACATGCGCGGCGACTGATTGAAGATCTGGATCGCGTCGGCGCCGCGCTCCACGCCGCGCTGCACCGCCTTGGCCAGGCCGCCCGAGTTCGAGACGTGGGCGCCGATTAGCATGGCAGTGGCGTTCTCATGCGCGTTCGATTCGCACCATCTCCCACCGGGGCGCTCCACATCGGCGGAGCCCGCACGGCGCTCTACAACTGGCTGCTCGCCCGCGGCCAGGGCGGGACGCTGGTGCTGCGGATCGAAGATACAGACCGCGAGCGCTCGACGCCCGAGAACGTAGAGCAGATCCTCGACGCGCTCAGCTGGCTCGGGCTCGATTGGGACGAGGGGCCGATCTTCCAGTCCGAGCGCGCCGAGCGGCATGCGGAGGCGCTCGAGGAGCTGCTGTTCTCCGGCCACGCGTACCGCTCGAGCGCGACCGCCGACGACGTGCGGGCCTACAAGGAGCGCCACGGCGCCGATCGCGGCTTTCGCGGCGAGCCGACTGGCGAGGGCGCGGTCCGTCTACGTGTTCCCGACGACGGCGACATGGTGGTCGCCGACGTGATCCGTGGGGAGACCCACTTTCCGAACCGCAGCCTCGACGATCCGGTGATCGCCCGCGGCGACGGCTCTGTGCTCTACAACTTCGCGGTCGCGATTGACGACCTCGACGCCCAGATCACGCATGTCGTGCGCGGCGACGATCACCTTTCCAACACGCCCAAGCAGCTGCTCGTGTTCGAGGCTCTCGGCGCCCAGCCGCCGCAGTACGCGCACGTGCCGCTGCTGCACGGCCCCGATGGTCGCAAGCTCTCCAAACGCCATGGCGCAGCGTCGGTACAGGAACTCCGCGCCGCCGGTTATCTGCCCGAGGCGGTCGACAACTACATCGCGCTGCTCGGAGCGGGCTTCGCGGCCGATGAGGAGCACTTCAGCCTCGCCGAGCTAGCCGAGCGCTTCCGGCTCGAGAGGGTGTCCAAGAACCCCGCCGTCTTTGACGAGCAGAAGCTCAGGAACTTCAACGGCTACTGGCTTCGCTCGCTGGGCGTCGACGAGCTCACCGGGCGGCTCGAGGAGTACACGGGGCGCGGCGGCTTGCGTCCCGCTGTTGAGATAGCCGCCGAGAAGATCCAGACGCTGGCCGAGTTCTGGCCGTTGGTGTCGTTCATGTTCGACGGGCCCGTCGAGGACCCGAAGGCGTTCGAGAAGACGGTCTGCGCCGATGGCGGCGTGGAGACCCTCGAGGCGGCCCGCCGAGCGCTCGAAGGAATCTCCGATGAGTTCTCGGTCGATGCGGTCGAGGCCGCGCTGCGCAAGGTCGTCGATCAGACTGGGCTCAAACCGGGCCGCGTGTTTCAGCCCGTGCGCGTGGCGATCGCCGGAACGACGGTCTCGCCAGGTATCTTCGAGAGCGTTGCGGCGCTCGGCCGCGAAGAGACGCTCGGCCGCATCGATCAGGCGCTAAAGCGTGCCCATGCGCAGTGCCTATAGACATGCTGCCGTCGACGCTAAACCGGCGTCTTACATTTGCCGATATCGACCGCAGTGGCCGCTGCGCTCGCAACCCCACCTATGCCGACCGACCCCTACGCCGCTAGGCAGCGGCATCACAACGAGGGGCATGGCCGGCGGCTGACCGCTGCCTTCGAGGCGCTCGAGGCGTTCCCGATGCTGGTCGAGTCGCGCAACCACGTGTTGCGTCTGTTCGACGGTGGCGAGCCATCGACGGCCGAGGTCGTCTCGGCCGTCGAGTCCGACGTGGCGCTCGCGATCGCGGTCCTGCGACTCGCCAACCGCGTCGACGGGCGTCTGCGCGGGCGCGTCGACAGCGCTGTCAAGGGCGTCGAGGTGCTCTCGGCGCAAGCCGTGCACTCGATCGCCAAACGCGCCCGCACATTCGATTTCTTCTCGCGGACCGCCCTCTGGCAGGGGATACCTGAGCGCTTCCGGCTGCACTCGGCTGCCACACAGCGCGCGGCCGATCGGCTTGCGCGCGAGGTCAACTTCGAGGCCCGCGACCGCCTGATGGTCACGGCGCTGCTGCACGACATCGGCAAGCTCGTGCTCGTGCACGCGTACCCGGGCTATCCGAGCCAGGTGCACGGCGACGCGCGCACGCCGGAGGAGCGCATCCAGCGTGAGCGGCGCGAGCTTGGTGTCGACCACGGCCTGGTCGGCGGCGTGCTCGCGCGCCGATGGGGCTTCCCGACGACCGTCGCCAGCGCGATCGAGCGCCACCACTCTGAGGACACCGACAGCGAGGGCGCGCTCGTCCGGCTGGCAGACATGCTGGCTCACCACGCTCTCGGCGGCCCTGTGACCCCGTCCGAACTGCTGAACGTGGCCCGCGCGATCGGGCTTTCGGTGCCTGCGCTTCGCACCGTCATGTACGACCTGCCGCTGCCCACCTCGACCGGCCGGCCGCGTCAGATCGATCCCTGCCCGATGTCGACTCGCGAGGTCGAGGTTCTGCGCGGTCTCGCGCAGGGCAAGGTCTACAAGCAGATCGCGGCCGAGCTCGGGCTTTCGACGAGCACCGTGCGCACCCACCTGCACAACGTGTACGGCAAGCTCGGTGCGATGGACCGCGCGCAGGCCGTCCTCATGGCCACCGAGCGTGGTTGGCTTTAAGCCTGCAGGCATTGGCTTGAGGCGACAGCTGGCGTAAGCTGTTTGCCCGTGAGCCCTAGGGGAGGACTAGCGGCGGCCGCGAAGCGGCGCGGGGGGCTCGTCCTTCTAATCGCTGCCGCCCTGGTGACGCTCGGGTTGCTGACGGTCTTCGGGACGCAGCTCTCGAGTACCGAAGCGAAATCCAGGCAGGACGTCGAAGCCCGGGTTCACGAGCGAGGGGTGCTCGCTGCGGCGTTGATCGACAGCCTGTTCCAATCGGTGGTGCAGCAAATCCCGCTGGACGAGCTGCGCTACGGCGGCCCGATCCCGGGCCAGCAGGCAGCAGCCTCAGTCGGAGCGGTCACCCGCCGCCGGGGTCGGAAACCCGGTCGGCACGCAGGACGCAGGCAGAGACCGAAGCAACACCTGAGCGGAGTGGTGACCGCGCGCACGCTGGAAGCCGGGCGCGGGCAGAACCTCTATTTGGTCCTGCTCGATGCCTCCGGGCGGGTGCTCTTGTCCTCTTCGGGCTTTACGCCCCAGGCACGAGCGGAGCTCCTAGCGCCGGCGTCGCTCGCGCTGCTGCGCTCGGCCCGCCCCTACGCGACAGGGAATCTATTGCCCTACGGCACGACGGGAGTGGTTGATCTTTCGCTTGCGTTCCCGACGCGTTACGGCACGAGGATCTTGGTCGCGGGGTTCCCCCCGGTGGCGGTGGAGGCGTTCCTTGGCGGCGACCTGCGCAGGATCCCGGGCGTCAAGGGCGCCCACAATTACGTTCTGGACAGCGACAACGCGGTGCTTGGATCGAACAATCCGGCCACACCGGCCGGCTACAGGTTCGACAAGCCGTCGCAGGTGGCTGCGCTCAGCCGCGCGTCCGGCGATCGCGGCGGCCACTACTACGACCAGGTGCCGATCCCCAATTCCACCTGGAGGGTCGTCCTCACCGCTCCCGACGGCCCGCTGTTCGCCAGCGTGTCGGGGCTGCGCGCGTGGGTGCCGTGGCTGATCTTCATCGCGTTCGCGCTGGTCGCCGGAGCAGCCCTGGTGCTCGGCCGGCGTGTGCTGCGGTCCGCCGAGCGAAGCGCGCTCGAGGCCTACCGAGCGTCCGAGATGAAGTCCAGCTTCGTCGCAAACATGAGCCATGAGATCCGCACGCCCCTGACTGGTGTGATCGGAATGCTGAACCTGCTCGATGAGACGAACCTCACCCGGGTGCAGCGAGAATATGTCGAGGTCGCGCGGTCATCGGGCGAGGCGCTTACGTCAGTGATCAACGACATCCTCGATGTGGCCAGGATCGAGGCCGGCCGGCTCCAGATCGAGCGGCGCCAGTTCGACCTGCGCGAGGCGGTCGAGGCGAGCTGCGAGATGGTCGCAGCCTCTGCGGCGGCCAAGGGTCTCGAGCTGCAGTCGTTCATCCACGACGACGTACCCCGCTTAGTCTGGGGTGATCGGATGCGGGTCGGGCAGATCCTCGTGAACTTGGTGGGAAACGCCGTCAAGTTCACCGAGCGGGGAGAAGTCGTTGCCGAGGTGAGCGTCGCGGGCCGCTCGGAAACCGTGTCCGCGGTGCGCTTCGAGGTCCGGGACACGGGTATCGGTATCGCAGCCGACCGGATCGGTCACATGTTCGAAGCGTTCTCCCAAGCCGAGGAGGAGACGACGCGGATGTTCGGCGGCACCGGGCTCGGTCTGGCGATCGCGCGCGAGTTGACCAGGATGATGGGGGGACGCATTGGGGCCGAGAGCGAGCTCGGGAAGGGCAGCACGTTCTGGTGCGAGCTGCCGTTCAGACCGGCTGAAGCTGCGACGCGACTCCAGGCCGCTCCGGATCTCGAGGGGATCCGGGCCCTCGTGGTCGGCGACAACGCCACGACTCGCCGCATATTTGAGACGTATCTCGACTCGTGGGGGATTCGCGCCGCTGCCGCGCGCGATGTGGCGGACGCTCTCGACCGGTTGCAACGAGCAGCGCAAGAGGGCGACCCGTTCGCTTTGGCGCTGGTGGACCTGAAAGGGCCGGGCGGGAACGGACTCGACCTCGTCCAGCGGGTAAGCACTTCTGAGGAACTACGTGAGACGGGCACGATCCTCCTCAGCACCTCCGGGCAGATCCAGGACCAGGCGGCCATCCGATCGGTCAGCCGTCACCTCACAAAACCGGTGCGCCAATCGCGCCTGCTCGAAGCCGTGCGTGCGGTCGTTGCGACTCGGGCCGACGCCAGAGCGATGGTCTCGGCTCAGCGCACGGAACGGCGACGCCCCGCAGCGGCGGTTGGCGGCCGTCACATCCTCGTCGCCGAGGACCAGGTCACCAACTGGATGCTGATCGAACGGCTATTGACCAACCGCGGCCACGTCGCCGACAACGCCACCGACGGTCGCGACGTGCTCGAGAAGCTCGAGTTCCGACCACTATGACCTTGTGCTGATGGACTGTCACATGCCCGAGCTCGATGGCTACGACGCGACGCGCGAGATCCGCCGCCGCGAGGCCGCCGAGCAGCGCGACCCCGTGCCGATCGTGGCGATGACCGCCAGCGCGATGACCGGCGACCGCGAGCGGTGCATCGCCGCCGGAATGGACGACTACATCGCAAAGCCGCTCGACGCCGAGATGCTCGACGAGGTTCTCGCGCGATGGCTGCCCGAGTCGGTCCGCGACGTGGCCTCGGTTCACGACGGATAGCCGACCGGCCAGCCCGCTCTCGATTCCGGGGGACAGCCCCACCCCGGGACGCCATCGCGCCCCAGTGACGGACCGGCCGGCGGCTGGGACCGTCACGGCATGCTCAATTCACTTCTCACCACCGTCTCCGGCGCTGCCACGCGGCGCCCGCGAATCACTATTGCGCTGTGGCTGTTGCTGGTCGCGGCGTGTGTCATGGCCGGCGCCAGCGCCGGCACGAAAACCCTCACGAATTCCCAAGCCGGCGTCGGCGAATCGGGACGCGCGAACGCGCTCGTCTCGGCGGCGCACCTGGATCGCCCCGCACAGGAGAGCATTCTCGTGCGGTCGGCGAGCACAGCGACGACCGAAGGCGCGGTCCAGGCACTCGAGCGCAGCCTGCACGCTGTTCCGCAGGTCGCGGGCGTCGCGCTCAGCCGGGGGAGCGGCGCCACCGCGCTCGTCCAGGCAACGCTCCGCGGCGACCCGAATAAGGCGGGCGACCACGTAGACGGCGTCGTCCGCGCCGTCAACGCGGTCGCGTCGAGCCATCCGGGCGCAAAGCTCCAGGAGGCCGGCGACGGCACGTTCGACAAGGCCTTCTCAAAGGCCGCGGGTACCGATCTGGGGCACGCGGAGCTCCTCTCCTTGCCGATCACCCTGCTGATCCTCGTGCTGGCGTTCGGGGCGCTGGTCGCGGCCTCGGTGCCTTTGCTCCTCGGGGTCACATCGGTCGTGGGGGCACTCGGCGCCGAGGGGCTCGTGTCGCACATCACGCCCGTGGCGTCCTCGACGTCGTCAGTGATCCTTCTGATCGGACTGGCTGTCGGGGTCGACTACTCGCTCTTCTACATCCGGCGCGAGCGCCAGGAGCGAGCGGCTGGCCGTGGTCCACAGGCCGCACTCGAGGTCGCCTCGGCGACCGTCGGGCGCGCGATCGTGGTCTCCGGCCTGACGGTTCTGACCGCACTCGCCGGGCTGCTGTTCACGGGCTCGAAGGTGTTCACGTCGATCGGGCTGGCAACGATGGTCGTCGTCTTGATCGCCGTGCTCGGCTCGGTGACCGTGCTGCCCGCGGTGCTCGCGGTGCTCGGCGACCGCATCAACCGCGGCCGGATCCCGTTCATCGGCCGCCTGCGGTCACGCCGCGACGGTAGGCGGGGACTGTGGGTGCGAGTCGCGCACCTGGTCACAAGCCGTCCGCTGCCCTCGCTGGTCGTCGCGGTCTGCATCCTCGGCACGCTTGCAGTGCCGGTGCTGCAGATGCGCACCGCCGATCCGAACGTGACCGACCTGCCCAAGAGCGCCCCACTCCGGGTCGCCTACGAGGCCATCGAGCACGCATTCCCGGGGGCTCCCCAGCCCGCGGCACTGGTTCTCACGGGCCACGGCTTACGGGCTGCGAGCGAGCAGCAACGGCTGGCCGCGCTAGGGCGCCGGGCGGAACTCGTCACCGGCGGGCGTGGGCGGATCGTCGTCGATGTCGCCCGGGATGGCAGCACTGCTGTCGTCCGCGTCCCGATGCCCTATAGCAGTTTGGATCAGTCCAAGGCGGCCGTCGAGCGGCTGCGGGCACAGGTCGCCCGACCCGAGCACGCGCTCGTGACCGGCGACGCGGCCGGAAGCCTCGACTTCGCCAACCAGATGCAGAGCGCGACCCCGCTCGTGATCGGGTTTGTGATGGCGCTTGCGTTCGTGCTGCTGGTGGCGGCCTTCGGCTCGCCGCGCTTGGCGGCCGCCGTGATCGGACTGAACCTGCTCTCGGTCGGTGCGGCCTACGGCGTGCTGGTTTCGGTCTTCCAGCACCACTGGGCGGAGAGCTTGCTGGGATTCAGCTCCAACGGAGCGATCGTCTCATGGCTGCCGTTGTTCGCGTTCGTGATCCTGTTCGGGCTCTCGATGGACTACACGGTGCTGGTGCTCGAGCGGATCCGCGAGGCGCGGCGCTCCGGTCTGCCGCCCGCCCAGGCCGCGGCCGAGGGCGTAGCGTCGACGGCGGGCGCCGTGACGAGCGCGGCAGTCGTGATGGTGTTCGTGTTCGCGGTGTTCTCGACGCTTTCCTTGCTCGAGTTCAAGCAGCTTGGCGTCGGCCTGTCAGCCGCCGTGCTGATCGACGCCACGATCGTCCGCGGCATCGCACTGCCGGCCGCGATCGCCCTCTTGGGCGACCGCGGTTGGCGGGTGCGGCGGCGGGCCCCGCGATGGGATCATCCAGTGCGTGTTCCGGCGCTCGCACACGAGGTCGATGGTCGCTGAACACCGGACCGATCCGCGGGTGCAGTCGCCGGCCTCGGCCGGCGGCTCGTCCGCGTTTGATGTTTACCTGACGCTCGCAGCGTTGGTCGCGTTTGCGATGACGCTGCTCTGGGGGCTCACCGGAGCCGGCTACTTCTGGCCGCGCTGGGTGTGGTTCGGGCTCGCGGTTCCGGCGGCGTTCTGGGTCGTGATCCGGCGCGGGCGGCGGCGCCGGCGGGGCGAGCGCCTGTTCGCCGCGGTGGTTGGGATCGCCGTCGTGCTAAGCGCGATGATGCTCGCGATCTGGTGGTTCGGACGTCCGGGCTCCTTCTGGCCGGTCTGGCCGATCGCGTCCTACGCGTCCGTGGTCGCGCTCTACGCAACGGTGCGCGGCAGCAGGCATGGTTTTCCGTGGCTGCGTGAGCGCCAGCTGACAGATCGTGTCGAGGAGCTGACCCGCACCCGGCGGGGGGCGCTCGACGTCCAGGCCGCCGAGCTCCGGCGGATCGAGCGCGACCTCCACGACGGAGCTCAGGCGCGGCTCGTCGCCCTGAGCATGAAGCTCGGCCGCGCCGAGGAGCGACTCGCCGACGACCCCGAGAGCGCGGAGCTGGTCCGCGAGGCCCGGCTCGAGGCCAGCGGCGCGATCGCCGAGCTGCGCGACCTCGCTCGCGGCATCGCGCCGCCGGTTCTGGCCGATCGCGGCCTGGCGGCGGCCGTCGAGTCACTCGGGCAGCGCTCACCGATGCCGGTGACCGTCGACGCCCGACTGGACCGGCGCCTGGCGCCGGTGGTTGAGACCGCCGCGTACTTCGTCGCCGCCGAATCGCTCACGAACGTGGCCAAGCATGCAGGTGGCGCTGGGGCGCGTGTGACGCTTGCGCATCACGAAGGCGAGCTCATCGTGGAGATCTCCGACGATGGCCCTGGAGGGGCCGACGCGGACGGGTCCGGCCTGACTGGCCTTCGCCGCCGGGTCGAGGCGCTCGACGGCACGCTGAGCGTGACCGGCGCCCCCGGGAGCGGAACGACTATCTGGGCGCATCTCCCATGCGAGTAGTGATCACCGAAGACAACGCGCTCCTGCGCGAGGGGCTGATCGCGATGCTGCGCGAGCGCGAGATCGAGGTCGTCGCGACCGCCGAGGACGGTCCCGGCCTGGTGCGGATCGTCGCCGGCCACAAGCCGGACCTGGCGATCGTCGACGTGCGTCTGCCCCCGACTTTCACCGACGAGGGCGTGCGGGCGGCCATCGAGGCGCGAGCTCGCCAACCGGGGCTCGGGATCCTGATCCTTTCCCAATACGTCGAGCCGGTCTACACGCAGGAACTGCTAGCGAGCGGCGAGGGCGGAATCGGGTACCTGCTCAAGGAGCGCGTGGGGGAGGTGCGGATGTTTATCGACGCCGTCGAGCGCGTCGCCGCCGGCGGCACCGCGCTCGACCGGGAGGTCGTCGCCCAGGTGATGGGAGCGCGCGGCCGCGGCGATTCGCGGCTCGAAGCGCTCACGCCACGCGAGCGCGAAGTGCTCGAGCAGATTGCGGAAGGGCGCACGAACGCCGCGATCGCGCGGGCGATGGTGATCACCCCCGGTGCCGTCGAGAAGCACATCTCGAACATCTTCTCCAAGCTCGGACTGCCCGCAAGCGACAACGACCATCGACGGGTGCTGGCGGTGCTCGCGTTTCTCCACGCGCAGTAGGTCGGCATCCGGCTACGATCGCGTAGCCAATGATCTCGATCACGACGAAGTCGCCCTATGCGCTCGAGGCGCTGGTCGAGCTACACCAGCACGGCGACACAGGACCGGTGCCGATCGCCGAGCTCGCGCGGCGTCGCGCAATCCCCGTCCAGTTTCTCGAGCAGCTGTTCGCGAGCCTCCGGCGCGCGGGAATCCTCCGCTCGCAGCGAGGCGTCGGCGGCGGATACAGCTTCGCGCGGGCCGCGAGCGACGTGACCGTGCTCGAGGTCGTCGAGCTGCTCGACGGGCCGGTCGGTCACGGGGCGGCCGGTGTGTTCGCGGACGCGGCCGAGGCCGCTCGGTCGGTGCTCGGTTCCTCGACGATCGCGGATGTGGCAGAGGCCGAGTCGCGCGCCGCCGGCACCGCCATGTACCACATCTAGTTAGTGCCGACCGGCGAAATCATCGCCCGTTGGCAGAGCGCGGCCGGGACCGACCGACCGTGGGACGCAATCGAAAGCGCGCTGGCTCAGGTGCCCGAGCCCGACGCGTGGGCGCTCTCCGACGATGCCGCCACGCTGTTCGCGCTCACTCAAAGAGGCGTGATCTTCACGGTCTCGGTGAGCGAGGGCAGCGTCGTCGTGCGCAGCCGCCCGCTGGCTCTCGATCGGCTCGTGGTCAGCTTGGAGCGATCCGGACCGACGACGCGATGGACGTTTCGCTACCTCGACCAGCCAGATCCGAGCGAGCCGTGGCAGACGATCACCGGCACGGCCGAGCCTCCCGACGCGCGGGAGGTGTTCGCGCGCGCGCTCGCGCGGAGGGCAGGGTGGGAGTTCGGCTCCCCCGTCAGCGGAGAGCCTGAGGAGGAAGAGCCGCGCTGGCGGCGCCAGACGGATCTCTGGGGCAAGCCGATCGGCCCGCGATAGCCGCGTCCCACAGGGCGGCGAGCGTTTTCGTACGCTCCAAGCTCGAATGGCCCCAATTCCGACCAACATTTCGGCCCATGTCGGCCGGACCCCGATGATCCAGCTCAGCCGCATCGTCGGCGAGCGCAAGGTCGAGCTGTTCGCCAAGCTCGAGGCTCTCAACCCGGGCGGCAGCGTCAAGGACAGGATCGGCGTGTCGATGATCGACGCGGCCGAGAGGGACGGGCTGATCAAGCCCGGACGGACGACGATCGTCGAGGCGACGAGCGGCAACACCGGGATCGCGCTGGCTTTCGTCTGTGCCGCGAAGGGATACGACCTCGTGCTGACTCTGCCGCAGGGGATGAGCCGCGAGCGCGAAGGGCTGCTGCGGCTGTACGGGGCGCGCGTCGAGCTGACCGAGTCGCTCGGTGGGATGACCGAGGCGGTCCAGGCGGCACAGGCGCTCGCGGCGCGCGCTGACTTCTTCCTCCCGGACCAGTTCTCGAATCCGGCCAATCCCGAGATCCACCGCCAGACCACCGGGCCGGAGATCTGGGACGCGCTCGACGGCCAGGTCGATGTGTTCGTCTCCGGGGTGGGGACCGGCGGGACGATCACCGGCGCCGGCGAGGTGCTCAAGGACCGCAACCCGGGCTGCTGGATCGTGGCCGTCGAGCCGCGCGCCTCGGCGGTGCTCTCGGGCGGCAGCCCCGGGCCACACAAGATCCAGGGCATCGGCGCCGGGTTCATTCCAGAGGTACTCAATCGCGACCTGATCGACGAGGTGATCGCGGTCGACGACGACGACGCGATCGAGACCGCGCGCGAACTCGCGCGCCGTGAGGGCGTGCTGGCCGGGATCTCGGGCGGCGCGGCCGTGTGGGGAGCGTTGCAGGTCGCTGCTCGTCCCGAGTCCGAAGGCGCACGGATCGTCACGATCCTCCCGGACTCGGGCGAGCGCTACGTGTCGACGCCTTTCTTCGCGCCCTAGTTCTTGGCCGAGCTCGGCCGGTCGCGGGCTGGTGAAGAGGTTCGTGGAGTTTTGATGGAGATGATTGTTGAGCGCTCGGCGGGTGGCGTCCGCCTGCTGGCAGGGAGTCCTGCGAGGTTTCCCGCGCTATGCGCGGTTAAGCTCGATCCAATCGCCCGGCGACCGCAATCGCAGCCTGAGCGTCATTAGCCCTCGGTGACCGGTGAGGGACCACGGCTACGCTTAACGCCGTGTTCGCCCGCGTATTCAAGGAGATCCGCCGCGACGTCGCGGCCGCACGCAGTCGCGACCCCGCCGCCCAAGGCGTAAAGGCGTCGGAGATCCTGGCCACCTGGCCGGGGGTCCACGCGCTGCTGGCCCACCGCATCGCGCACGCGCTGCATGAGGCCGGGGTTCCGCTCCTGCCGCGGGTGATTGCCGCAGCTTCGCGCTCGTTGACAGGAATCGAGATCCATCCGGCCGCGATGATCGGAGATGGCTTCTTTATCGATCACGGGATGGGCGTCGTGATCGGCGAGACGGCCGAGATCGGCGACAACGTGACGCTCTACCAGGGGGTGACGCTCGGGGGCACCGGGTTTCAGACCGGCAAGCGCCATCCGACCATCGAGGACAACGTCACGATCGGGTCCGGCGCCAAGCTGCTGGGTCCTATCACCGTCGGGCACGGCTCGAAGGTGGGCGCCAACAGCGTCGTCATCCATGACGTTCCGCCGAACTCGACCGTCGTCGGGAACCCTGGCCATCCGGTACGCGTCGAGGGCAAGCGGCCCGAAGGGCCGGACGCCGACTGGGTGCATCTCCCCGACCCGATCGCCGATGCGCTCACCGGCCTCTCGAGTCGTATCGCGGCGCTCGAGCGTGCGGCGGGAACTCAAGCGAAGGACGGCGACGGCGCGCGGGCTCCCTCGCTGGGGCCTAACCCAGCGGGGGGGTGAGCTCCGAGGCGCCGAGCGGCTGCTCGGCTTCGTGCCGCGGGTCTGAGAGCTCGGTGGCCGTGTGCTCGGGCGCGGCGAGATTCCGCCGGGCGCGCACGAGGTATAGCGGCCTGCCCTTGACCTCGTCGTAGATCCGCCCGACGTACTCGCCGATGATCCCGATCGCGATCAGCTGAATCCCGCCCAGCAGCAGAATCGCGATCGTGATCGAGCTGAATCCCGGGAGATACGAGCCGGCCACGCGCAGCACGAGTACGACCGGGATCGCGACGAACGCCACCGTGGAGACGAGGAAGCCGAACAGCGTCGCGAGCTGGAGCGGACGGTGGGAGAACGATGAGATCGCGTCAAGCGAGAACTTGAGCATCTTCGAGAGCGTGTACTTGGTCTCGCCGGCGTAGCGCGGATCGCGCTTGTACGGGACCGCGGCCTGGGTGTATCCGACCCAGACGGTCATCCCGCGCAGGAAGCGGTTGCGCTCGCGCATCGAGAGCAGCGCGTCGAGCGCCTGGCGGTCCAGCAGACGGAAGTCGCCCGAGTTGTGCTCGAGCTCGACCTGGGCGAGCTTGTCGAACAGCTTGTAGAACCACTTCGCGGTCTTGAGCTTGAAGCGGGATTCGCCCTCGCGCTGTTCGCGCACGGCGTAAACGACGTCGCAGCCGCCGCGCCAGTGGTCGAGCATCCGTGGGATCAGCTCTGGGGGGTCCTGGAGGTCTGCGTCGAGCATCACGACGGCGTCGCCACAGGCGTGGTCGAGCCCGGCTGTCAGCGCCGTCTGGTGACCGAAGTTCCGCGACAGGAACACGACGTGAACGCGCGGATCGTGTTCGGCCAGGCGCTCGAGGACCTGCGGCGAAGAATCGCTCGAGCCGTCGTCGACCAGCACGAGCTCGAACGCGATCCCCTCGAGCGCCGAGCAAGTGCGCGCGTAGAACTCCTCGATCAGGGCCTCCTCGTTGTAAACCGGCGCGACGACGCTCAGCAGGCTCAGGGTGCGGGTGGTGGCGCTCACAGCGCTCACAGCCCGAGCGTGCCGCCGTGCGGCAGGTAGCCGACGAGCTCAATCAGCAGAACGACTCCCGTGAGCGCGACCGCGGTGTTCCACAACCGCCGGTCGGTCGCAAGCGCCGCCAACGGCAGCAGCCAGGCCACGTACCAGGGCAGTAGCGAGCCGGCGGTGAGGAGCATCGCGACGGTTGCCCAGCCGGCGCCGTCGATCCAGTCGAGTTGGCCGCGCGCGACGCGCCGCACGAGCCAGCCGCAGCAGATGACGAACACGCCCGTCAGGACGTAGCCGGTTACGTGGCCGAGCGTGCCGAGCCCGAGCCGCGTGCTGATGAAGCCGGGGATGCTGTGCCAGTCGCCGAGGCTCTGGCTGTGCTCGATCGTCGTCGGCAGGTGCAGCGGGCCGGCCCCGAACAGAGCGATGCTGCCCGCCAGGATGATGGCCGCCACGGCGAAGGAGCCGATCACGATGTCGCGGCGGCCGGTGCGCCTGATCGCGCCCCCGGCGACCGCGAACGGCAGCAGCAGCCCGCCGGTCAGCTTGATCCCGGTCGCGAGCGTCAACAGGCCGCCGCCCGAGCGATCGCGGTGCTGGAGGATCGCGTAGATGCCGGCCACCATCGCGGCGAGCATCAGCAAGTCGTTGTGTCCGCCCCCGACGCCGTAGAAGATCATCAACGGGTTGAGCCCCACGAGCGCCGTGGCCTTGACGGGGTCGACCCCCCGCCAGCGCGCCGCGTTCCAGACGACGGCGATCGTGACCAATCCGGCGATCGCGGCGATCGCCTTGTAGGCGAGCACGCTGGCCGCGATCGAGAGCGGGGCGAGCACGTAGCTGAGCGCGGTGAATACCGGTCCATAGACCGACGGCGTCGTCACCCACTTGGCGCCGATGAACTGATACAGCGGATCGAACCCCATCGTGATCGGCCCGTGCAGGTAGGGATTGGCACCGTAGACCGTGCCCATGCGGCCGTAGGCGCCGTAGCTGAAGATGTCCGTGGACACGAGCGGCGGGGCCAGCAGCACGAACGCATAAAGCCCGGCGATCGCCATCAGGACCGCCCGCCCCGGCAGGCGGTCGGCGGCGCGCACGGCGATGGCGTAGCAGGCGAACATCGCGACCAGCACGGCGATCACGCCGTACGAGCGAAGGTCGATCGATGCACCTCCGAACGCCCCGGAGAGCGACTTCGGCACGGGGCGGACCGTTTCGGGGAGGAGCTGCGCAGTGTGGGCGGCGCTGATCGAGACGAGCAGGCCCGTGACGAGCATGCCGGCGAGCGCGAGCAGGCCGATCCGCTGGCGCGCGGCGACCTCGCGCAGCCGCAGGCGGTCGGCGGCGCGGGAGTGGATTGCTTGGGGTTCGAGCTCGAACGTGCCGCTCTGCGGCGTGGCGCCGAGCGGGCCGGGGGCGCTCATTGGATATAGCTTGCCCTGAAGGCGTCAGATTGGCGTTTGATCAACATTGCGATCTCGTTAGGAGCTCGCGAGCGGGGCTATGAAGGGGGGCTCAGTGCGGGCTCGTTGCCCGTTGCCGGTCGCGCTCGCCGGACCCGGCGCTTGCGACGGGTGCGCTCCGGCGCAGACGGGGGACGAGCAGCATGGCCTCGAGTGCGATCCGCGGTGACATTTTACTTGTCCCAACCTTCCGATCCGAGAACACGATGGGCACTTCGACGACCGTGAAGCCGCCGCGTAGCGCGCGGTAGGTGACCTCGATCTGGAACACGTAGCCGTCGGCGCGAACCGTGTCGAGGTCAATCGCCTCGATCACTTCGCGGTGAATGCACTTGAATCCTCCCGTCAGGTCGCGCACGTGGACCCCGAGGATCTTGCGCGCGTAGAAGCCACCGCCCTTGCTCACGGCGCGCCGGATCAGGCCCCAGTCGCGAATGCCCCCGCCCGGGACGTACCGCGACCCGAGCACGAGGTCGGCGTCGGCGGCCGCCGCAAGCAGCGCCTCGATGTAGCGCGGCTCGTGCGAGAAGTCGGCATCCATCTCGATCAGCAGTTCGGCGCCGCCCGCCATCGCATGCGCGAACCCGGAGCGATAGGCGTTGCCGAGCCCATCCTTCGTGGCGCGGTGAAGGACCTCAACGGTCTCGAGCTCGGCAGCGAGCGTTTGCGCGAGCGCGCCGGTGCCGTCCGGCGAGTTGTCGTCCACGATCAGGATCCGGTGCTCGCCGGGCACCAGCCGCTCGAGCTCGGAATCGGTCGCGCGAACGATGCGCTCGATGTTGAGCGCCTCGTTATAGGTTGGCATCACGACCCATACGCGCGGCGGCACGGGTCGGAACGGTAGTCGCTCGGCGAGGGCGTAGCCGAGCGGTCAGCGCTTCACGTAGGCGACGCGATTCCAGCTCGGCTCGGGCGCGAGCTCGATCGGCTCGCCACCCCGATCCGGCTGGATGTAGATAAACGCGTGCAGGTCCTCATCGAACGAGACGTCCAGCTCGCCCTCCTTGACCCGCTGGTCGAGCCAGGCGCTGCGGAAGATCAGTCGCCTGAGCCAGTGGACGAGCGATCGCTCGGAGGGGCCGACGAGCTCGGGCCAGCAGTCATTGACGTGCTCGCCGAGCGGAGAGGCAGGCTCGGACACCTCGCCGTTGACGACGAGGTTGACCAGGTCCTCGGCTTCATGCTCCTCGACGGGTCCCCACAGGAAGCCCAGCTTGCGCGCTGCTTGCTCGCAGCGCTCGCGAAAGTCACGTTCGTTGAACGTGAATCGAAGTTCCCCGTACTCGAGCACGAAGTCCTCTCCCGAGCTGTAGTTCCCACGGCGGTACATCCGGCGTCGGGATCATATGGGGGATTCCTGCTCGCGCGCAGGCCCTGAAACGGATGTTGCAGAGGGGGGCGAATCTTGGGCCGCTCGAGCCTATGTACACCCGTGACCGACAGCACGCAAACGATTCTGCTCGTCGAGGACGATCGCTCCACACGGCAGTTCCTCGCCGACAACCTGCTGGCCGACGGGTACGAGATCCTCGAGGCCGAGTGCGCCGCCGACGGAGAGCGCATGCTCGCCTCGGAGTTCCCGGATCTCGCGATCCTCGATCTGGGCCTGCCGGACCGCGACGGGCTGGAGCTGCTGCGTGCGGTGCGAGATTCCGATCGCGTAGCTGGCCGATTCGATCCCGATCTGCCCATCGTCGTGCTCTCTGGTCGGGCGTCGGAGCTCGACGTTCTGCGCGGATTCGATCGCGGTTGTGACGATTACGTGCTCAAGCCGTTCGCCTATCCGGAGCTGCGGGCGCGGATCGTCGCGCTGCTGCGTCGCGGGCGGCGGCGCCGGCTCGGGCCGGGCAGGATGCGCGTGGGGCCACTCGAGCTCGACCCGCTGGCGCGGATGGTGTGGCTGCGCGGCGAGCCCCTCAGGCTCTCGAAGAAGGAGTTCGCGCTCCTGCGTGCGCTCGCCAGCGACCCGACGCGTGTATTCACGCGCGAGGAACTGCTGCGCGGTGTGTGGGGGTACCTGTCGATCGGGCAGACGAGAACTCTCGACTCGCACGCCGCGCGGCTGCGAAAGAAACTCACCCGGGGCGGCGACAAGTTCATCGTGAACGTGTGGGGCGTCGGCTACCGGTTGATTGACGGCACGCTGCCATGAACCTCGATGCCCGGCACGAGCTTCGTGCGGCACTGTGCGCGGTGAGGCTTGGCGTCGAGTTGGCCGCGCGCGGAGGCGAGCTGTGCCCGCCGCGCTTTCGTGCGCTTGAGCTCGAGCTCGACCGGGCCGAGCTGGCGCTCGAGGAGCTCGACGGAGGCGCGGCGCGGCTCGAGTACGAGCCGGTCAACGCGCGGGAGCTGCTCGCCGACTCGGTCGAGGCGTGGCGGGCGTTCGCCGACGCGCGAGGAGTGGACCTCGAGCTTCGCTGGAGCGGGCCCGACGCGCTGGTACTGGGCGACCGGATCCGGCTTTCGCAGGCAACGGGCAACCTGATCGCGAACGCGATCGAGCACGGCAGCGGTCCCGTCGCGGTTCGGGGACGGCTGGTCGCAGGCATCGTGAAGATCGAGGTGACCGACTCGGGCACAGGACTGCCCGGAGCGATCGCTGAGTTAGTCGAGCGCGCGGGGGAGGGGCGGAGCCATCGCGGCCGGGGACTGGCGATCGCGTCAGCCGTCGCCCGCGCCCATGGCGGCCGGCTGGCGTCGGCGCCATGTGGGCGCGGGGCGAGGCTGATGCTCGAGCTTCCCCTGCTCGACGTGGCGGCTGACCCCTCCCAGCGGCCTAAAGCCGCGCACGCAGCCCCTAATTAAAGAGCAGACCGCCCGGACGGAACCGCGTCCGGGGGTGGGTTTCGGGCGCGGTCGGTTGCAACTCGACGTCCATTTGAGCTCGCTGCACCTGATCGTGCAGGCGGGCCGCTGACGCCGCGATCGGCGAATTGCCCGTAACGACGGGCTTTTCGCCCTACCGGCGGTCGGGTGGGAGGCCAGTGGGGCAATTGATGGGATTTGGGTTGCAAAGTGGGAGGCAGTGGGTTATTGTGTCGCCCGCATGCGGAACCCGGGTGGCAGGGCTCCTCCCACCCAGCCACCCGGGTTCGATTCGCCGGCAGCAAATGGAACCCCTTGAATTTCCACGGCACCTTCGAACACGCGCTCGACGCGAAGCATCGTCTGACGGTGCCGGCGAAGTACCGCGCGGCGCTCGCAAACGGCGTCGTTTTGGCCGCGTCGGTCGAGACGGCTCCCGGCGCGCCGCGCTCGATCGCGATCTGGACGCCGGACGGATACGCGGCGTACACGGCCGCCGCGCTGGAAGGGCTGAACCCGCTCTCGCCGCGGGCGCGGGAGCTGAAGCGCTTCCTGTACGGCTACTCGCATGACACCGAGCTCGACGCCGCCCACCGCGTGATGATCCCCAACAAGCACATCGACTTCGCTGGGCTTGAGAAGGACGTGATCGTGCTCGGCTCGGGCGAGTGCCTCGAGGTCTTCGACCGCGCCCGCTATGAGGCCTACGACGCCGACCAGCTAACCCGGATCCCCGACCTTGCGCAGAGCCTTGGCGACACTACTTGACATGACCCAGATCCACGTCCCGGTCCTGGCCGGCGAGCTGATCGCGGTCCTCGACCCGCAGCCCGGCGAGGTGGCCGTCGACTGCACGCTCGGCGGCGCCGGTCACGCCCGGTTGATCGCGGACCATCTCGGGCCGCGCGGGATGCTGATCGGCGTCGACCGCGATCCGATCGCCGAGGAGCGGTTCGCGGAGCTGGCCGCCGAACTGCCGTGCCGCACCCGCTTCATCCGGGCCGATTTCGCGGGCGCGCTCGAGCTCTTGCGCGAGGAGCGCGTCGCTGCCGACCTCGTCTACATGGATCTGGGGATGTCGTCGATGCAGGTCGACACTTGGACGCGAGGCTTCTCGTACGCGTACGACGCCCCGCTCGACATGCGCATGGACCCCGACCAGGACCTGAGCGCATACGAAATCGTCAACGAATGGGACGAGCGCCGCCTCAGGAGCGTGCTGCGGGAGTACGGCGAGGAGCGCTACGCGTCGCAGATCGCGCGCGCGATCGTGCGCGCACGCCGGCACGGTCCGGTGTCCTCGACGCACGAGCTCGTCGACGCGATCAAGGCCGCGGTCCCGGTACCCGCTCAGTTCGGCTCGGGCCATCCGGCGCGCAGGACGTTCCAGGCGCTTCGGATCGCGGTCAACGACGAGCTTGAGCAGCTCGACGCCTCGCTGCCGCTTGCGTGGGAGCTGCTGAGGCCACACGGCCGCTTCGCGGCGATCTCCTTCCACTCGCTCGAGGACCGGCGGGTCAAGCGTTTCCTTGTCGCGCGCGCACGCGGCTGCATCTGCCCACCCGATCTGCCGGTCTGCGTCTGCGGCCACGAGCCCGAAGCGGAGCTTCTGACCCGTCGCGCGATCGCGCCCTCGCCCGGCGAGGTCGCTGCCAATCCCCGGTCGCGCTCCGCCCACCTGCGCGCCGCCCGCAAACTCCGGGACGCGCCGTGACGCCTCCGGCCGCCACCGCGGCTGGTGCGTCGGCCGCGCCGCGTGGGCGAGCCCGCCCGCGGCCGACGCCCCATCGCCCGACCGTTCGCCCGCGTCCCGCGCCCGCCGCCCCGCGCCGCGTCTCGGGGCCGGTCCGGGCGCGCTCCGCGCCCCGCCGCCGTTCGTTTATCCGCGGGCTGCCGGATCATCCGGTACTCGATCGGCTCGTCCGCGGGCGCGCGTGGATACCGATCCTCGGTGTGATGCTGGCCGGGATCGTCGCGATGCAGGTCGAGGAGCTGAAGCTGAACGCGAGCATCGGCCGCTCGCTCTCGTGGACAGCGACGCTTCAGAGCAATAACGACGCCCTCCGGGCAAACGTCGCTGCCCTGTCGGACGCGCAGCGGCTCGAGAGCCTCGCCACACGGATGGGCATGGTGATGCCCGGGCCGACTTCGGTGGACTTCCTGAGCGCCGGGCAGGCGAACGCCGGCCGCGCCGCGGGCGGCATCCACGCGCCCGACGCGGCGAGTTTCATGGCTGCGCTGCAGGCCAGCGCGATCCAGGCGGGCGCGTCGGCGCCTCCCACGACGATCGGCAGCTCGACCACGACCGGCGGCACGACCGGAGCCGCCGGCAGCGGGCAGACCACGCTCGCGTCCCCGGCTCGGACCACGGCCACGCCAACCTCAGCTCAGACCGCAGCGTCGCCTACGACGACCTCGACGCCGGCCACGCAGACCCAAGTCCAGACCGCAGCGGTCACAACCCCGAGTCAGAGCACCGGCGGCGCCGCCCCATGAAGGTGATCGACCGCCGGATCGGGATCCTGTTCATCGCCTTCATCGGGCTCCTCGGGATCGCGGTCCTGCGTGCGACCGAGCTAGGCACGCTCAAGGCGGGCTCGCTTACGCGTGCCGCCCACACCCAGCAGCTTCAGACGATCACGGTGCCCGCGCCGCGGGGAACGATCACCGACCGCCACGGGGTCGAGCTTGCGATTTCGGAGTCGGCGGATGACATCGTCGCCGACCCTTACCTGATCAAACATCCCGACACCGAGGCGGCCCAGCTGGCCCCGCTGCTCTCCCAACCGATCGCGACGGTGGCCTCGAAGCTCACCAAGCCGCACACGGGGTTTGTCTACATGGCACATCTGCTCCCGGGCGACCGGGCGCAGGCAATCGTCAAGCTCAAACTCGACGGGATCTCGCTGATCCCGGAGGTCAAGCGCGTCTATCCGCGCGGTTCGGTCGCTTCGCAGGTGCTCGGGGTCGTCAACTGGGCGGGACGGGGCGCGAGTGGAATTGAGTACCGCTACAACGCAGCGCTCCATGGCAGCAACGGGCTGCGCAGGGTCGTCTCAGACGCGATCGGCCAGCCGATCTCGATCGACGACCAGCGCGCCACCGAGCCCGGCAAGCCAGTCGAGCTGACGATCGACGCCGCGCTGCAGGACGAGGTCGAACAGGTACTGGCGGGCGTCGGCCAGACTTACCAGCCGCAGGGCGCGACGGCGATCGTGATGGACCCAAACAGCGGCGAGATCCTGGCGCTCGCCAACTGGGCCACGCCGCACCCGTCGACGCCCGCGAGCCCGCTGGGGTGGGAGGACCAGGCGGTCGGCTTCAACTACGAGCCAGGCTCCACCTTCAAGGCGATCACGGTCGCAGGCGCGTTGCAGGACGGGCTCGTGACGCCGGGGACGATGTTCGACATCCCACCGGTGCTACAGGTCTACGACCGCACGATCCACGACGCCGAACAGCACGGCTTTGAACAGCTCTCGGTCGCGAACATCCTCAAGGTCTCGAGCAACATCGGCGCCGACGAGATCGGCGCCAAGCTCGGCGCGCAGAGGTTTGACGACTGGGTCCATCGGTTCGGCTTCGGCGCCCCCACCGGCGTCGATCTGCCGGGCGAGGACCGCGGCATCGTGCTGCACTCCTGGCAGTACTCGGGCACCTCGATGGCCAACCTTCCCTTCGGCCAAGGGGAGTCGGTCACGCCGATGCAGATGGTGGCCGCCTACGCGGCGATCGCCAACGGCGGCATCCTGCGTCCCCCGCACGTTGTCAAGGCCGTCGGGGGCAAGGCGCTCCCGACACCGCGCGGGCGGCGGATCATCTCGAGCACCACCGCGATGGAGCTCCGGGACATGCTGCGCGGGGTGCTCGCCGACGGCGGAACCGCCTCCGGCGCTGCCATCCCCGGCTATGACCTGTCGGGCAAGACCGGCACGGCGAGCATCGCCTCGCAGGGCGGCTACTCGAACAGCGAGTACATCGCCTCGTTCGTCGGCTTTGTGCCCGCGAGCGCCCCGAAGCTGCTGGTGGCGGTCGTCGTCAACCAGCCGCACGGTTCGATCTTCGGTGGGTCGGTCGCGGCACCGGCGTTCCAGAAGATCGTCGGCTGGGCCGTCCCATATCTGGGGATCGACCCGCACTGAGAGCTGGGAGCTCTAGGCGAGCTCGCGCCTGAGCTTCGCCAGGCGCTTGTCCCACTGGCCGCCGACGTCGGCCATCCACGAAACGGCGTCTGACAGTGGCTCGGGCGTGACGCGATAACGCACCTCACGCCCGGAGCGTTCGCTGTCCAGCAGTCCGGCCTGCGCCAGAGCGGTCAGATGCTTGACCACGGCCTGACGGGAGATCGGCAACCCCTCGGCGAGCTCGGTCGCGGTGGCCGATGGGCGATCGGCGATCGTCTGGAGCAATTCGCGCCTGCGCGGATCCGAGAGCGCGCCGAAAACCTGATCGGCCGACACTACGCCGCGACCAGCGCCGGGCCGTACGTCGCGCCGCCGACGCGGGTGAGAGGCACACCGACGAGCTCGAGCAGCTCCAGCGGGCGCGTCTCGACCACTCGTAGGCGCGTGCGCCCCTGATCGACTTCATCGAGCTGGAGCTCCACCCGGCTGGCCGGCTCCTCGCCCTCGGCCCACCAGAACGTGAGCCGTGCGGGTGCCAGCGCCTCCTCGACCCACCCGTCTCTGACAACGCCGTCGGTAGTGAACTGCGCATCGCCCCCGGGCGTCAGGTCGAGGCTGACCTCGTCGGCGAGCCAGCCGTCCGAGGTGATCGTCTCCCAGACCTTCTCAGGCGGGGCGTCGATTGTGGTTTCGCGGTCTATCCGGTCGGTCATCGGGCCTCCCCGTCCCCGTCACGCGATCCACGCACAGTTCTTCCCGAGGGGTGGGAAGAAGTCTGCGTGGATCCCAGGAAGCGCAACCATACAGTTGCGCGTCTGTTATCTTGAAGGGCAACCATTCGGTTGCACTATAACAGGAGGTCAGACATGCCACTCGTACCGATGGTCGTGGAGCAGACGGCGCGCGGCGAGCGCTCATTCGACATCTATTCGCGGCTACTCAACGATCGCGTCGTGTTTCTCGGCGGCGCCGTCGACGAGGACACCGCGAACCTGGTCGTGGCCCAGCTCGTCCACCTCGAGTCAGACGACCCCGACAAGGACATCCAGCTGTACATCAACTCGCCGGGCGGGTCGGTCTATGCCGGCCTTGCGATCTACGACGCGATGCAGTTCATCCGCCCCGATGTGCAGACGATCTGCTACGGAATCGCGATGTCGATGGGCTCGCTGCTGCTGGCCGCCGGGGCCGAGGGCAAGCGGATGGCGCTTCCCAACAGCCGGATCCTGATCCACCAGGCCTCCGGCGGGTTCGAGGGCCAGGCCACCGACATCGAAATCCATGCGCGCGAGATCCTCGCGCTGCGCAGCCGGATCGACGAGATCTACGCCAAGCACTCAGGCCAGTCGGTCGAGCGCGTGCACGCCGACATGGAGCGCGACCGCTACTTCACGGGAGAGGAGGCGCTCGCGTACGGCCTCGTCGACCGGGTGCTCGAGCGGCGCGAGCTGAACGGTCGTCCAAGCGGGTTCGGCCAGCGGAAATAGGCGCGCTGCACGCGGCGCCCGGAAGTCCCGGCGGCTGCGGGCCGTTTAGTGGACGTGTCGGCAGTCCAGGCCGCCTCTTCCACCGAGCGAGTCCCGCTGACGGCGATGGACAACCAGGACCCTGCGCTGCTCGAGCGGCTGCTCGAGGCGGTCGAGGAGGTGGCCAGGGCAGGCGCTTTCACCGGCGGGAGGTTCGTCGAGCGCTTCGAGGAGGCGTTCGCCTCCTGGTGCGAGGCCGATCACGCCGTCGGCGTCTCGTCGGGTACCGAGGCGCTCACGCTGACGCTGCGCGCGTTGGGCGTCACAACCGGAGACGAGGTGATCGTGCCCGCGAACTCGTTCATCGCCACGGCGGAGGCGGTCTGCCTCGCAGGGGCCACGCCACGATTCGCCGACGTCGACCCCGAGACTCAGCTCGTCACGCCGGACACGCTCAAGGCCGCTTACGGCCCACGGGTCCGGGGTGTGATCCCCGTCCACCTGTTCGGTCGCACGGCCCCGATGGCCGAGATCGTCGCGCTGGCGCGCACCTGGGGGGCGTGGGTGGTCGAGGATTGCGCGCAGGCCGTCGGCGCCCGCTACGCCCGCCGTGCGGTCGGGACCTGCAGCGACGCGGGGGTGTTCTCGTTCTACCCGGCCAAGAACCTGGGCGCGTGGGGGGATGGCGGCGCGGTCATAACCGGTCACGAGGAGATCGCAGAGCGCGTGCGCCTGCTTCGCTCACACGGCGAGCGGCCGCGCTATCACCACCGGATGGTCGGGACTACCGGGCGGCTCGACGCGATCCAGGCGGCCGTCCTCGAGCGCAAACTGCCGCGGCTCGAGGGATGGAACGCCGCACGGCGCCAGATCGCGGCAACGCTCTATGAGCAGCTGCACACTCTCGAGCACGTCGTCCCGCCGCGTCCGCCCGGCGAGCCCGGGGACCACGTCTACCACCAGTTCGTGGTCCGCGCGCGCACCCGCGACGGGCTGCGCAGGCATCTCGCCGAGCGCGGCATCGCCAGCGCGATCCACTATCCGGTGCCGATCCACCACACGGACGCGTTCCGGGCGATGGCCGGCGACGATGATCCGGCGCCCACCGCCACGCAGCTCGCGGGAGAGATCTGCTCTCTGCCGATCTTCCCGGCCATGACCGCCGCGCAGGTCGTGCGGGTGGCCCACGCGGTCCGCGAATACGACTCGGGCTCCGGCTAGGCGCCCAGACCTCGAGCTATGCCGCAGCGCGGACCGTAGGCGCGCACTCGGCCCGCTCGAGCTCGCGCCGCAGAGCCTGGCGGGCTCGGTGATGAAGACCGTGGACAGACGCCTCGGTGCGGTCCATTTGTTCGGCGATCTCGCCAGGACTCAGCCCGACCAGGTGCCTTAGGAGCACGACGTCGCGCTGGTCGTCCGGGAGCTCCCTGAGCGCGTCGTCGAGACCCCATCGCAGCTGGCGGTCCGGCTCGTCGGCCGGCTGGGAGGCCTCGAACACCTCCTCGCACGGAAGCGGGCGGCGCTGGCGCTGGTGGTCGACCGCGACGTTGCGCGCCACCCGGATCACCCAGGCGCTGAACGGGACCTTGCGCGGTTCGTAGCGGTCGAGCACGGTCATGAGCTTCAGGAACACGTGCTGTGTGACGTCCTCGGCATCGTGCTCGTCACGGAGGATGCTCAGCACGTAGCCATAGACGTTGTTCTTGTAGCGCAGGTACAGAAACCGCAGCGCTTCGCGGTCGCCGCCCTGGGCGCGTCTGACCGCGGCGGGGATCGCGGGATCGCGGTCGTTGTGCTCGATCGACGTGCTGGCGGTGAAGCCCCGCGCAGGCGCCGGGTCGAGATGCTGGTCTGACAGGACGGCATGTCGACGCGCACCGGCGCGCGGTCGGGCCGCGTGTTCGGCTCTCACGATGGTCAACTCCTCTTGATCGGGGAGGGTGCTGCTGCCGCCCTGGATGACGGCCCGGCCGTGATGCGTCCTACCCAGGTTAAGCAGACTCGGACGTCGTTTTGGGCCCGCGGCACCCCAGACTTTCGGTGCTAGTACCCCGGCCTTTTCTTCACATCGGGCGCCTGATCGCCGTCAAAAACCATCGTGTGCGGCAGAGATTTGGTCCAGGGTGGGTCGTTCGGAAGTCCTCCGCTGATCGGGCCGTTGGTGCGGCATGGACGCCCGCGAAAGCTCCGTCCGCCGCGTCGAGCTCGTCGGCGCAGGCGTGCTCACCGCGGAGGTGCTTGCGCTGCTGGCCGGGGCAGTCAGCTCGGTCACCGTGCCCCGTTGGAACGACGAGCCGGGTACCGAGGAGCAGCAGCGTGCAGACGCGATCGTGCTCGTGGGTGAAGACGACGCACGCTCGCTCGCTCAGGTCGCGTCAGCCGTGGCGGAGCGCTGCCCGGCAACGGTTCTCGTCGCGCTGTGCGAGCGGGCGGGCCTCGAGGACGTCAGGTTGCTCGTCGACTCCGGCGTGCTCGGCGTCGTGCTCGCGGAGGAGATGGCGACGACGCTCGTGCCGACGCTCACCGCCGCGGCGGCGGGACAGCTGTGCGTCCCCAGTCGCCACGCCGAGGTGACCAAGCGTCCGGTGCTCTCGATTCGTGAGCGGCAGGTCGTTGGGCTGGTGGCGCGCGGCCTCATGAACGGCGAGATCGCTGAGCGGCTGTTCCTCGCCGAGAGCACCGTCAAGAGCCATCTGACCTCCGCGTTCGCCAAGCTCGGAGTGCGCTCCCGCCACGAGGCGGTGGAGGTCCTCGTGAACCGGCCCCCGGGGGCGGGCCTGGGACTGCTTGAGCCCGTGCCCGTGGGCGCACCGGGCGGCGGGCCGCAGTCGTAGCGACTCAGCCAAGCACCACGCTGGCGTCGCGTCCGACGCCGACGTGCAGGCCGGCGGGCAGCCCAAAGCTCCGGGTCACCAGCGCCCGCTCGCCGACCACGCTTCCCTCCACCCGGACTCCCGGGTGGCGCACCTGCGCGCCCTCGAGGACGATCGAGTTGTCTATCTCCACACCCACGATCGTCGCTCCCGGGGCCGACAGATGTGTAGGGCCCGATGAACGAGTCTTCGACGACCGCTCCCGCGCCGATGAGGGCCGGGCCGCGAAGCGTGCTCCGCACGACGCGGGCCGTCGGGCTGACCGACACCCGGCCCTGCATGTCGCTGTCCTGGACGGTTCCGGCTTCGAGCGTTTGGGACGGAATCGAGTCCAGCAGCATCCGGTTACCCTCCAGCAGCCGACCGGGCGAGTCGCAGTAGCACCAGTATTCGCCCACCTCGCAGAGCTCGACCCGGTGCCCCGCGCGCCGCAGCGACTCGGTCAGCTCGGCGACGCTGGGTGTCGCTGAGCTCAGTGCCCCGAGCACAGGCCACACCGAGGGCGCGACCAGCATCGCGGTGCCCTGCGGATGGTCCCGTGGCAGCCGCAGCAGGCGTCCGGCCGTCGAGGAGTCAGTCAGCTCGGAGGGCTCGGAGCGAACCAGCACCGCGGCGTCTGCATTGCCGTCATCGAGAGTCTGGTGCAGGCGAGCGAGATGTCCGGGGAACAGACAATCGGCGGTCTGCAGCAGCACGGGAGCGTCGGTGGCCTCCTCGCCCAAGCGCGAGAGCACTGACTGCTGGGCATCAGAATCCACCAGGCTCACGTCGATCTGCCACGGCCGGCCACGACGCAGGAGCGCTGCGAGGGGCGCCTGTGTGTGTGGTCCCGGGACGACGAACACCTGCCCGATGCCGGCATCTGCGAGCTCTTGGATGACATGGTTGATCACGGGCCGGTTCGCGACCAGCACTTCGTAGCGCTGCTGGCTGCGGCCATCCTGATGCGCCGAGGCGTCGAGCACCGCGATCCTCGCCCGTCCGTTCACAAAAGAGCAACGGGTTGGGGCGCTCTTGAACTGTCACTGTCCGCGTTATGACCAGTAGGAAATTCGAACCAATGGAGGCGCGCGGCTCGTGTGGGTCGCTGGATGCCGGAAGCGCGCGCCAGCCTTAGCCGTTGCTTCGACGTGAGCCATTTTGACGCCGGCGCCACCGAGCGGCGAATAGGGATCGCCGTCGCCGGGTTCGGCTATTGGGGGCCGAATCTCGTGCGCAACATTCTCGGACGGCCGGAGTTCGAGCTTTGTGGTCTGTGTGAACTGGACTCCAGACGGAGAGCCGAGTTCTCGCGCCGGCACCCGGGGATAGGGGTGGGCTCGGACCTAGACAGCTTTCTAGGCAGCAGCGAGATCGATGCGATCGCGATCGCCACGCCGCCCCGGAGCCACTACGAGCTCGCGCGACGCGCGCTATATGCGGGGAAACACGTATTGGTGGAGAAGCCGCTGGCGTGCAGCCAGGCTGAGGCGGCGGAGCTGATCCGGCTTGCGGACGAGGTCGACCGGACGTTGATGCCGGGGCACACATTCGTGTACAGCCCTCCGGTCAACAAGGTCAGAGAGCTGATCAGCTCGGGTCAGCTCGGAGACGTGTACTTCATCACGTCCTCGCGGATGAACCTGGGCCTGTATCAGAGCGACGGCGTGATCTCAGACCTCGCGCCGCACGACCTCTCGATCCTCCTTCACTGGCTCGACCGGCCGGTCGCCCGGGTGGCCGCCTCAGGACAGTGCGTGTTTCAGGACGGGGTCCCGGAGACGGCGTTCCTGACGCTCACGTTCGCAGGTGAGGTGACCGCAAACGTCCAGCTCTCATGGCTCGCGCCGCGCAAGGTCAGAGAGACCGTCGTGGTCGGGTCCCAGCGCATGATCCATTACGAGGACACTTCGGCGGACGAGTCGGTCCGCGTCTATGACCGCGGGCTCGAGTTCAAGCAGGACGAAGCGCCGGCCACTTTCGGGGAGTACCGCCTCACGTATCGGACGGGCGACATGGTGGCGCCGCGAGTCGAGGCGGCCGAGCCGCTGTCACTCGAGCTGGCAGACTTCGCGCGGGCGATTCGGACCGGAGCCGAGCCGCGGTCCAACGGCCGGCTCGGGCTCGAGATTGTGCGCATCCTGGAGGCCGCGGGTCTGTCGATGGCACGTGGGGGCGAGCCGGTTGAGCTGGCCACGATCCCGACGCCCGTGGCAGTGGGGTGAATCGGCGTGCGCTGATGTTCGCGTACTACTTCCCGCCGCTGGGCGGGAGCGGCGTGCAGCGCACGCTGAAGTACGTGAAATACCTCCCCTCTGAAGGCTTTGATCCGATCGTCATCGCCGGGCGGCCGCGCTGGCAGGCGCTCGTGCCTGACCCGGCGTTGGCGCGCGAGGTGCCCCCCCAGACGGTCGTCCTACGCGCTCGGACGATCCCGCTCGACCAGGCCCAAGGCAAGCTCGACGGGCTCTTCAAGAGGCTCGGATTGCCGACGCGAGCGATCCGCGCCGCACTCTGGCCCGACGCAGCGGCCGGCTGGGTTCCCGCCGCGGTTTGGCACGGGCTGCGCGCCGTACGAGCTCATCGCCCTGAGGTGATCTACAGCACCTCCCTTCCCGCGAGTGCCCACCTCGCGGCGCTGATCGTTCACCGTCTCACCGGGCTGCCTTGGGTGGCCGACTTCCGCGATGCGTGGACGCTCGATCCTGGGCCTGTCAGCTCGGCCTACCGACCGCCGCTCTCCGCTCAGATGGGGCTCGAGCGGCGGGTCGTGGCCGAAGCGTCTGCCGTCACCGTGGCCTGCGACAGCATCGAGCTGCTCGACCTACCGGCGACCGACTCGCGACGCATAGCGATCCCGAACGGCGTTGACCCCGACGATCTGGCGACCAGCCTTGCGGGCATCTCCGAGTCCCGTCCCGACCGCTTCCGCCTGTCCTATGTCGGGTCGTTGTTCGGGGACCACGACGGCGCGCCCGTGTGGAGCGCACTTCGTGAGCTGGTCGCGCAGGGACGGATCGACCCGCAGCGCTTTGAGGTGCGGATTGTCGGCAACGCCCAGATCGATCGCTCCAAGTTGGATTCGCTTCCGGTTCCGGTCACGGTCACCGGCTATGTCGATCATCTCGAGGCGTTGCGAGAGATGCACCGCGCCTCGGCGCTGCTGTTCTCACTACCTCGAACCCATCCCGGCTCCTCGGGCAAGATCTACGAATACCTCGCGTCGGAACGTCCGATCGTGTGCGTTGCCGGCCCGGATAACCTCGGGTTTCGGTTGGTCGAGGAGCTGGGCGCGGGCGAATGTGCCGACGCCGGGAGTCCAGAGCAGGTGAGGCGAGCGCTGTCGCGCACGTTCGCCCGCTGGGAGCGCGGAGCGCTGACTGTGGACGAGACCGTGCGCCAAGAGGCACTGCGTCGCTTCTCACGCCGCAAGCTCACCGCCGACCTGGCGGACGTTTTACGCGCTGCGATAGGGGAGCGCCCGGGCCTTGAATCCCCGGGCCCTGCGTACACGACGGAAGAGCCCGCCGAGCTCATCCGAGCCTAGGCAAAGGCTCCCGCACAGCGCGACACCCGCGCCGATTAGGGCCAGGCGTATGGCGAGCGGGCCGGCGGCGAGCATCTCGGCCCGCGACTGGTGGAGCGTGGCGAACGACACCGCGATCAGCCCCACGGCGACCGCTGCCGCCGTTATGAGCTGTGAAAAGTGGTGCGGGACGCGGTAGCAGAGCTGGCTGGCGCGCATCAACGCCACGAACCAGCCGACCGACGTGACGGCGGTGGCCACACCTGCGCCGAGGATGCCGAAGGGCGGGACCAGCGCGACGGCGAGCGCGAGGTTGCAGATGCCGGCGACCACGGTCAGCCTCGCCATCACGCCCGTTCGCTCGGCGATCACAAGTCCCGGCGCGAACATGTACATGTTTGCGAACAGTGTGGAGACAACTAGGAATGGCACCACAGCGGCAGCGGATTGGTACGGGGCCGCGGCGAGCACCCGCAGCAGCGGCTGAGCAAGGATCGAAAGGCCGAGCCCCATCGCGAGCGCAAGCGCGCAGAAAAGCCGAAAGATGCGGGCGATCTCCCCCGGAGTGGAGGGATCCTCTTTGCGCGAGAGGAACAGCGGTACGGCGGCGCCCTGGAAGCCCATCAACAGGAGCATCGTGAGCATCGCCACGCGGCTCGCGACGCCGTAGCGCCCGACATCGCCGAGCGAGCGCATGTGCTGGATCACGAATCGGTCGGCGTAGAGGTTCAGGAAGACACCCGTGTTGGAGATGACGAGCGGCGCCGAGAAGCGCACCATCTGTCGCCATCGCGCACGATCGAACGACAGTTGAACGGTCGCTCGGAGCTGCACGCCGACGAACATCAGCGCCGCCGCGCTGCCGGCAAGCTGGCCCCACAGCACGCCGGCCACGCCGAGATGCGCGACGAATACGAACGCGAGACCCGAACCGGCTGTCACGAGCGCGTTGATCCCGCTTGCGATCGCGAAGGCCTTCGGTCGGAGCTGCCAGCGCAGCTGCGCTTGCAGGAGGGTGAGCACGCCCTGTACCGCCGTCCATAGCAGCGCGATTCTGAGCAGCGATACGGGCGCGCTGCCCCCGAGCATCACCGACGAGATGGGGCGCGCGAATGCAAGCACGAAGGCGCCAAACAGCAGGTAGCAGGCCATGGTCCACCACAGCGCAGTCGACACGTATGCACGGACGACGGCGAAGTCCTTCTCGCCCGTGACATAGCGACCCACCCCCTGGTAGATCTCCAACGCCACCGTCAGCACCAGCAGCGTGCTGGCGAACGAAAGCAAGTCAAGAATGCCGTAAGCGCCCGGCAGGAAATGGTGGGCGTAGAGGGGGAACGTGACAAACGACGTCCCGGTGCTGACCGCGGCCGGGACCGCGTAGATCGCACTGTCACGAAAGAAGCGGCGGACCATGTGCGGCTAACCAGCTCGCCGGCGGTGCCTGACCACGATCAGCTTGGCTGACGGTCCCGGCCGGAGCGTGCGCCTGAGCGGACGGTCGAGGAGCTCCAGTAGCCGGCCGGCGATGGAACCGACACGTTCACGCTGTCCGACGAAGCGCAAGATGTAGCTCCAGTACTTCGACCACAATCGAAGCTCGCGTGGGGTGCGCGCGTCGATTGGATTGGCCAGAAGGAAAGTGATCGGCCTTAGGTCGACGATCTCGAGACCGTGCGTAGCAAGAACGTCCGCCCAGTCGGACACCGTTCTGATGCGGGAATTCGACGTCGGGCCGAACTCCTGGCCCCACCATCGGTTCACGACCAGGGGCTCGATCATGAACAGCACCCCTCCGGGAGCCAGATGGCGGGCAAGATTGGCCACCGCCGCGGAGAACCGCTCCGGCTCGACGATATGCAGCAGCACGCTCATTGCAGAGATAGCGTCGAACCGCTGATCGAGGTTCATACCCGGCTCGCCGATGTCCAGCTGTAGGAACTCGTCCGCTGGGCGGGTCTTCCGTAACCGCGACACCGACGCTTTGGTGAGATCCAGCCCCGTGACTCGAGAGACGCTGAGCTGATGCCAGAAATCGACCCACACGCCGGTTCCGCAGCCGACGTCGAGCGCAGCGTTGATGGGACCGGAACCCGCATGCTGCCTCAGCGCGCGGCGGACAACATCGCGCTCCGCTCGGTACATCGCCTCGTTGAACGACACCGCTAGGTACGCGTACGCAACTCCGCTGGCATCGAAGGAGTCAGAGAGCAGTTGCTCCCAGTAAGTGTCCGGTTCGTACCGGCTTTTAGTTGGTGCGCTGCTCATAGTCACCTCCGGGGCAGTTCGTCGTAGGCCGCCAGTAGCCGGCCCGCAACGACCGCGACGTCGTGCTCCCGCTCCACGTAGGCGCGAGACGCAATTCCAAGCGCTCGTCGATCAGACGGTCGTGACAGCCAATCCGCCAGCACGGGGGTGAGCGTGTCCGGGTTGGCATTGATCAATGGCAGATCCGATGGATAAGTCCCAACCAGATCCGGCCGGATGTAGCAGATGACCGGTTTCGCGAGGCTCATTGCCTCGAGCGCAAACACTCCGTGCGCACCTATGCACAGCTGGTCCACGACGAGGTCCGCGCGTCGATAGTGCTCTCGGGCGGCGGCGTGCGACATCCCCTGCACCTCGACGTACTCGAAGTCGAGCCCATCGCGGCGGAGCTGCTCAACCGTTGCTCGTACGGATGGTGTGCCCTTTACGCGAGGATTGCTAGGCGCATGAACGACCACAGGTCGTCCGTTCTTCGCCGCCGGCGGCGAAGGCTCAAAACTGCTTGTGTCGACTCGAAGTCCCACCACATGCAGGCGCTCGAAGTGACGTCCGAGTTCGCGATCGAGGTTGTGGTCGGCGACGATCGCATGACCTGAGCACAGTCCGGCCCAGTCCGCCAGTTCCTGTTCGATCGCCAGTTCGTCGTAGTTGGTCGGAGGGACGTAGTAGGGATTGGTCGATGCCGCCGTTGACGGAAGACGCGCCTCGCTCCCGGCGAACTCGATCACGACCCGTCGGCGTAGGCGACGCATCAGCCGTGCATCTGCTCGCGCCAGCCGACCGGGAAAGATGCTCCGTCCGCCATGCAGGTGCAGGACATCGCAGCGGAGCAAGCGCGGCGCGACGCACATCATCCGACGCATGCGCCGGCCGGGGAGCTCAACGTCAGCCCCTGCATAGCCGAACGGGTGGGCGATCAAGACTGACTCGGCGTCAGCGCCCAGCCGGCGAAGGCCCAAAACCGACAACACGGCCTGGTTTGCCGGGTCGACCGGCGCGTGGACTATTCGTGCCACAGGCTTACGCCAGCGCAGAGACGGCGAGCATTTGATCAGGCTCGACGACAGTATGCTCCGAGCCCGAGGCCCGGATCGCGTCCGCCACTGCCACCGCAGCGCATCCCTCGGCGCCGCCGGCTGGCGCTCCGGCACCGGAACGCACCGCGGCGAGGAAGCCTTCCCACTCGAGTCTCAGCGGCTCCCAACGCTCGATCGCGTAACGGATCATGTCGCCCTCGCCGCCGCCGCGTAGGCCTCGGAGTGGCTCCCACACAGTGGCCTTGGTTGGGTGTTCGAAGAAGGTCAGGTCCTGGGAGAGGTAGTCGACTACGAACATGCCCCGCTCGCACGTAACCGACAGCTGTCTCACCTTGGTGGGACTGATCCAATTGCACTCAAGCACGCCCGTTGTGCCGTTGGCGAAGCGCATCGTGGCGCAGACAAGGTCCTCGCGGTCTCCCCCGGCGCTTGCCGTCTCCGCATACACGCGGTCAACCTCGGCGTCGATCAGAAACCGCATCACGTCTATGTCGTGAGTCGCGAGGTCGAGCGCGACCCCTGGCTTTGAGCCTCGCTTAGGAAACGGGCTCAGGCGCCGAGCGTGCATCTGAAGGACGTGGCCCGCCTGGCCGTCGGCGAGCTTGTCCTTCAACGCACGCACCGCAGGATTGCATCGCTCGACCAACCCGACCACAAGGACCTGTGGCCGCGTCTCGGCGAATGCGAGCAGCTCCTGCGCGCGTGCCAGGTCTGGAGCCATCGGCTTTTCGACCAGGACGTGAAGCCCGGCACCGAGCGCCTCGGCCGCGGTCTCCGGCAGGAGTTCGGTTGGCGTGGCGATGCATGCAAAATCGAGCTCCTCGGACGAGAGGGCGTCCTCGAGCGTCGCGTAGGACCGGCAGCCGGCCAGGCTCTGGACAACGGAGTCGCGTCGCTCGCGGTCGGGTTCGACCACCGCTCCTACAAACACGCCTTCGGTACCCAGTGACCGAAGGACGCGCAGGTGATGCTGGCCCATGACTCCGAGCCCTACTACTACGCCGCGCATGGCCTTTTCCCACGTAGGTTCTCCATCTACGGGAACCAACGGTGCTCGTCCGTCGGATCTATCGCGCTCGGCTCACGCGTGGGCTGGAAGTCTGGCTCTTGCGCGGCCGTTTAACTTTGAGATGGCGACTCGCGATCCGGTGTTCTCTGTCGTAATCCCGGCTCACAACGCCCAGGCCACCATCTCCTCGGCCGTGTCTTCGGTGCTCTCCCAGACCCGAACCGATCACGAGGTGCTCGTCATCGACGACGGTTCTACCGACGGGACGGTCGCAGTGGTCGAGCAGCTCGCCGATCCGCGGATTCGGATCTTCTCGCAGCCAAACCGGGGCCTGTCCGCGGCGCGCAACGCCGGCATCGGCTTGGCGCGGGGCACTTACATATCCTTCCTCGACGCCGATGATCTGTGGCTGTCCCGGTATCTCGAGCTCGCGGAGTGCGCGCTGGCGACCACGGCCCGTCCCGGCTTCGCGTACACCGATGCCTATGCGTTTGACCCGATCGCAGGCAAGGTTCGCCAACAGGGCGTAGCGGGCCCAGAAGCGCCAGTTCCGCCTCCCTCGGATCCCGACCTGTTCCTGCTCAAGCTGCTCGAGCGCAACTTCGTGTACGTCTCGACGACCGTCCCGCGCGAGGTGGTCGAGGCGGTCGGGGGATTCGACGAGATGCTGCCGTCCGTCGAGGACTACGAGCTCTGGCTGCGGATCGTCGTGAACGGATACCGCGCTGCCTGGATCCCCGGCAAGCAGGCCCTCTACCGGTTGCACGCCGACCAGATGTCGCGGGACCTGCTGACGATGAAGCGCGCTGAGGGCGCAGCGCTCGCCACCGTGCGGATGGAGGACCTGCCTAGCGACGAGCACCGCAACCTGCTCGCGCGCCGGCGCGAAGAAATCGAGCGCGAGCTTCGGATCCTGGAAGGACGCGCGCCGCTGGGCTCACCCGCGCACAGGGTCCGTCACCGGCTCAGAGATCTGGTCCACCGCGCCGGGCTCGGACCCGAATGGCGCGATGAACCTCCGCTCGAGGTGCTGGCGACATTCCCTGACTTGACGGCAGTCTGATCCGGGCCGATTCGCTGGACGCACGTACGAGCGCGTCCGCAGCCGCCTCATCCGGCCCGGTCAGGAAGCCGACAACCGGACCGTGGGGCGCCGTCTCAACATCCTGCTGCTCGCTGCCGTCTCGATGCTGGCTGTTTGCATCGGACTGCCATCGGCATGGGCTTCGCCTGCTCGTCACCGCCGGCCGACTGTGGCCTGTCGCCAGCCCGTGGCGCGGCATCACTCGAAGGCGCGCCGACGCCGTCCCTGCGGACGGCGCTCGCGGAAACCGGGCCAGAAAGGATCCGGCGGTTCTAGCGGCTCACAGCAGCCTGGCTCCAGTCAACAAGTTCCATCGTCAACGGGTCAGCCTTCGGGAGACCCTGGCTTTGGGTTCTTCAGCCCGTTCAGCGTGTGGAATGCAGCCGTCCCGGGGAACGCTCCGCTTGCTCCGAACTCGAACGGGCTGGTAGGCCGGCTGCTCGATTGGGTGAACACCAGCGAGCAGCACAGAACGGGCCCGTGGATCAACACGACCGACTACAGCACCCCGATCTACACCGTGCCGGCTGGTCAGCCGAGGGTGCAGGTCGTGCTCTCCAGCAACGATCCGCTGCTGGCGTCGGAGTTCGCGGCGGTGCCGATTCCGGCGGGTGCGCAGCCGGCGGCCGGCAGCGATGGCCAGATGGTGGTGTACCAGCCTTCCTCGAACACGATGTGGGAGATGTTCCAGGCCCGCCTAGTGAACGGACAGTGGCATGCGTCCTCGGGAGGACGCATGGCGGACGTGTCGTCAGATCCCGGCTACTTCCGCTCCGCACAGAATTCGGCTGGGCAGCTCGTCGAGAAAGCAGATTGGGGCGCGACCGCGACGAGCCTCCCAATGGTCGGTGGACTGATCACACTCGCTGATCTGGCGTCCGGAAGCATCAATCACGCGATCGCGATGATGATCCCGGAGGCCGAGGCGGGCGTTTATTGGTGTCCGGCCCAGCGCAGCGACGGGCACGACAGGTCGCCTAATGCAATCCCCGAGGGGGCGCACTTCCGCCTTGACCCCAGCGTGGACCTCTCGACGCTTTCGATGCCCCCAATCACCCGGGAGATCGCGGAAGCCGCGCAGAAATACGGGCTTATCGTCAACGACCAGACCGGCGTTACCGTCGGCTTCCGCGCGGAGGACCCGATGCCGCTGATCCGCGCCGGGCAGCCAAACCCATATCTGAAGTACTTCGCGAACTCGAGCGGCCAATACATGTACCCGACGAACTTCCTTCAGTCGTTCCCCTGGTCGCATCTCCAGCTGCTCTCACCACCTGGCGGCTGCTCGTAAAGCGCGTACAGATCGCCGCGCTCGGGCCGTTGATCGAGAGTGGCTAGTGCTAAGACCCCCGTTTGCGTAACGGCGCTGTTGGCTACGCTGCTGCTCGGCACGGCGTGCGGTGGCGCCACCCAGAACGCACCCCAACAGGCATCCACCGGGCGCCTGTTTGCGGCAAATAGCGTCTGGAACGCGCCGCTAGCGTCCAACGCTGCGCTCGATCCTCGCTCCAACGCGCTGATCGGATGGCTCGATGGTCAGGTCGAGCAGGAGTTCCACTCGGGACACGACCCCTTTATCCAGACCGTCACCGACAGCACCCCGATCTATGTGGTCCCACGCAACCAGCCGGCAGTCCGGGTTGCGCTTGAGAACTCAGCGTCTTGGGGGCGCAGCTTGGCCCAGGCGCTCGAGGCCGTGCCGATCCCCGCCGGCGCACGACCGGCGACGGGCTCGGACGCGCACATCACGATCTGGCAGCCGTCGACCGACAGCCTGTGGGAACTGTTCGAGGCACGGCACACCGCCGCTGGCTGGCAGGCGGCGTGGGGCGGTGCGATCCGCCACGTGTCTCATTCGCCCGGCTACTACACGAGCGCGAGCTGGCCGGGCGCACAGCCGGGCTGGGGCGCGACCGCAACCAGCCTGCCGGCCGCGGCCGGGACGATGACGATCTCAGAGCTTCAACGCGGGACCATCGATCACGCGCTGGCGATCGCGCTTCCGAACGCCCGCGCTGACAGCTACTCGTGGCCTGCGCAGCGCACCGACGGCACCGACCCGGACCCAAGCTCGATCCCCGAGGGAGCCCACCTGCGCCTCGATCCACGCCTGAACATCGCGAGCCTGCATCTGCCGAGGGCGCTCGAAGCGATCGCGCTCGCGGCGCAGCGCTATGGGCTGATCGTGCGCGACAAGACGGGCGAGTCTGTTGCGCTGTACGCCCAGGTACCGACCGGCGGCGGAGATCCGTATACCCAGGTTTTCGGAGGGACCCCGGTGTACGACCTGCTCAAGCGATTCCCGTGGGATAGCCTTGAAGTGCTCCGGATGAGACTGCATTCGGGAACAGGTTCCTGAGCTGATCGCTCGTCCCATTGCCGCTCGGCTTGAGACACGCGTAGACATCGTCGGATCGCATGTGGCTCGAGTCGCGAAGGGCGCAGTGCTCGACGAGTTGGTCGGGCAGTTGATCGACAAGCCTGACCACATCCACGTGGAAGCCCGCACGCTCAACGCGTGTGGTGAAGTCGCGGCCGTAGATTCTCACGTGATCGGCTTGGCCGAACGCACGGTGGCGCTCTGCGGGCTCGGTGATCGATCGATCCTCATAGGTGACCGGCCGAACGGGATCGATCGGATGCTGAAGGAGGGCAATGCCGCCCGGCCGCAGAACCCGGCGCAGTTCCTCGAGCGCCTTTCGGTCCTCGTCTACCTCCTGTAGGACATGGCTGCAGACGATCACGTCAAAAGTCGCGTCCGGGAGATCCATGTTGGTGATGTCGATCTGGCGATCGACCAGCGGGCCGTTGCGAAGGTCACAGGTCGTGTACGAGATTGAGCGCGCTTTTCGGAAGCGATCGTGGAGGGATTGCTCGGGGGCAAAGTGGAGCAGCCTCACGGCGGTAGAGAACAAACGCGTGTGCTGCTCGAGATAGAGCGTCAGCAGCCGCTGGCGCTCCAAGGACCCACACGCGGGACATTGGCGATTACCCGGCGTGGGCCTCAGGAACCGCGCGAGGTCCGCGCCGCAGCACGGACAGTGGTAGGAGCTGCCGCGGAAGACCGGCCGTGACGCAGCGCGGAGCGCCCGGCGTGCCCGATGGCGCACGGATGCCAGCACCTATTCGATGTATCCCGGTCCGTCGTCGAGCTCACGGCGCATCCGTTCGGTCCGCTCCTGGGTCACGCCGCCCTCGTAGGCGGCGAACTCGGCACGCGAATAGCGAGGCCGTCGGTTCAGCTGGCGACGATGCTTGGCGACGAAATCCTCGAGCGTCGCGATTCGGCGCGCGGGGTTACCGGCCACAACCGTGCGAGGCGGGACGTCCCTGCTCACCACGCTCCCCGCCCCGACGATCGCCTCATCCCCGATCGTCACGCCGGGGAGCACGACCGCACCGACTCCGATGTAGACCCGGGAGCCAATGTCGACCCGCCCGACGCGGGTGTAGCCGGTCCAGAGCTTCGTGCTGGCGTCATGGGCGATGATCCTCACGCCGCTCGTGAGAACCGACTCGTCCCCGACGGAGATCAACCCCAAGAAGCCGGAATCGAAGTAAACCTCGCCGAGGAACACATCCTGACCGAGCCTCAGCCCCCTTTTGCGCAGCCACTCCGGACTCTGATAGCCACGAAGTCGGTGCATGAGCGATTGGCGCCAGCCGTGCTTGGGCACCCTCGCGGGCGCCCCCGGTTCGTCTGGCACCGGCAGCAACGTAGGTCCCGGCGGGGGTGTAGTGATGACGGGATCAGTTGACATGCTGTATCGGGGTCGGCGGATAGCGACACACCGCAACGACGCCTGCCCAGCTCCAAAGCGCTTGGTTGACGAACACCGCCGCGGGATCGCCCAGCTCGCAGATCAGGTAGAAGATCAGCAGCGCGAGGAGGCCCAGCCGCCAGGGCTCGAGTTCCGGTGGTGCCCGGCGAAGCGCCGATGCGCCGGCACCGAGGATGATCGGCAGCAGCCACAGCGATGCGCCCACAAGGCCGAGCCCGACCGCGTATTCGAGATACGCGCTGTGGAGATCGGTATCGCTCCCGGCAGTCAGAGGGATGTTCTTGTTCTGCTGGACGTAGGGGAAGTGGTACTTGAGGTACTGGTTCCAGCCGAAGCCGAACAGAGGCTTCGCGTCGATCATGTTGAAGGCAGTCTGCTGGAGGTTCTGCCTGTCGTAGAGCGAGTTGGGGTCATTGAGGCGTCCGGTGACATGCGACCTCACGCTCGGGACCGCCAGGACGATCGCCGCGGTCACGACCGCCACTGCTCCGACGAGCGGCAACGCAACTCTGCGCGTCTGCCGCTGCGAGAAGAGCGTCACGAGCGTGGCAACCGCCACCGCAATCCAAACGGTTCGCTCGAGAGTCATCAGGGCCCCGGCGATACAGAGGACGCCGATCGCCGCCGCGCCGATCCGCCAGTGACGCGCCTGCCACTGAGTGAACGCGATCGCACTCGCAATCGCGCCTACGTATAGCCCCACCCCGTTGGCCACCGCGTCGGCGAATGGGCCCCGCGCCCGGCCGTAATGCAGCGTGATGCTGGGGTCGAGGATGTAGCGGGGAAACACCAGCGCTTTGGGTCCCGTGGTCTCGAACAGCGCCGTCAGGCCGAGGTAGGCGCCCATCGCCACGAGCCCAGTAAGCAAGATCGCGCGCTCGCGAGCGGTCGGGAAGACGACGGGCGCCAGCCAGAACGTGATGTAGGGCAGCAGGCCGAAGGTCTCGACGAGCTGCAGGCCGGGGCCTTTGGTGAGGAGGTCATGCGCGCTCAGGGCGGAGCCCGCCGCGAACAGCAGGGCGAGCACCATGGCCACGTGCGGTACCGCGAACCGCGGCCTCGGCAGCGTGTTGTTTCCGTAGGCCCGATAGATCACCACCAGGCTGCCCGCGACGAACAGGAGCCGGTCGGGAGCTGCCGGCCCGGGGAGGCCGAGGTACTTCCAGTTGCCCGCGAACGGAGTCAGCACGATCGCGAGCGTGAACACGTAGACCGGCTCGATCGTGTACATCAGATACGCGGCGGCGAGGCCTGCCGCGGCGCCGATCGGGAGCGCCACGGCCAAATCGCGCCGGCCGTGGGACACCAGATACAGGATCGCCACGACCAGCACCAGACCGCCCGCCAGCGCGAGGGCCACCGGCAGCGAGCGGCTGCGCGGGACCCCGATCCCGCGCCGCATCCTGTTGGCCGTCATGCGCCGGTGGCGGCGCGCGTCGTCTTGCGGTTGGCTAGCAGTGTCGCCAGCGCGGCGCCGATCAACAGCCCGGCCGCCAGCCCAGCGAATGCATACAACTCGATATGAGAGGTGCGGTTACCCGCAGCTGTCTGCGCCCGCAGGAAGGGCTTGACGACCGGCGCGCTCTGCTGCGCGGAGATCATGTCCTCGTATTGGCTCGCTAGCGCGGCCTCGTTGAGCTGGGCGACGGATGTGGCAACGCCGGCCTGGATCACGGCGCTGCTCTGCTGGTTGCTCGTGGCGTTCGAGATCTGCTGCTGGCGAGCCTTTGCGTGCGCGACTGCGACGACCGACTGCTGGTAGGCACTCAGAAGCCGCTGCGCGGGGCCGTTGCTCTGGCTCGTTGAGGTCGTGTAGTTGGCAAATGCCGTCGCCGCGGCGTTTGCCATCGCAACCGCCGTTCTCGCGTTACGAGCGGTGGCGGAGATGCGAATGATCGGTACCTGCGGGTCTGGTGTAGCGGTCAGGTTCGAGACGATCTCGCCTGCCGTTGTGTTGAAGCGGTGGGCGAGGTTGTCGACGACCGTGTTCGAATCGATCTCCCGGGCATAGATGCCCGCGAGCGACTGCTCCGACTGGACCAATCCGGGCAGCGCGCCGGCCGACGCTGTCCCCGGCTCTCCAACCAGCACCTGCGATTGAGCCGTGTAGACCTCGGGCTTCGCGCGGCCCAGATAGCCGCCGGCCGCGGCGAGGAGCAGCGCCGGAATCAGGACCAACCACGGGAATCGAAGGATCGCGCTCGGGATATCCACGCGCGGACGACCGGGAGGGGGAAAGTCGCCGCCCGGCCAATCCCCCCGTGGGGTCTGGTGGTGAACGTGGGGGTCGAGCTGCACGCTGCCTGAGTTGCCAGTCGCAATCTGCATTCGAGGATCAACGCCCGATCCGTCACACAACTTTTGGACGACATGCCTGGCCGCAAGGAATCACGCAGATGGGCCGTTGCTCGAACAGATTCGTGTGCGTACGGCCAGCCAAGAAATGGGAGCCTGGCTCGACGAGGGCAGCGGCTCGGATGACGGCGCAAAGACGCCCCAACTGCGCACCGTGGTCGCCTCTGGCTACCGGCGGCGCGACTGGGCTGCGCGGCGAATGCTCGCGGGATCCGACTGCCTGGCGATCGTCGGCTCGACCGTCCTGGCCGCAATTGCGGTTGGGCGGAATGACCTCCCTCGCTTCCTGGGCTTTGCGGCGCTGACGCTCCCCGGCTGGCTGATCCTGATTCGCGCCTACGGTCTGTACGACCGGGACCCGAAGCGGATCAGCTGCAGCACGGTCGATGACCTGCCGGGAATCTTCCACAGCCTCTTCATCGGAGCGGTGCTGATGTGGGGCTACTTCCGCCTTATGCCGGTGAGGGTTTTTGCCCTCGAGGAACTACTGCTGTTCGCGGCGATCTGCGCGGTTACCCTGCTTCTCGGGCGAGCGGCGGTGCGACGGGTCATGCGCTCTCGCGGCGAGCGGCGTGCGGTGATCGTCGGGGAGGGCGGGACAGCGACGCTTTTGATGCGCAAGCTCGCCGCTCACCCCGAATACGGGGTACGTGTCGTCGGAACGCTCCGTACCCACAGCGCCGTCGGCCACGAGCGGTCCGGAAGAGCCGGCAAGGCCGACGACGGTCGGCTACCCGTCCTTGGCTCGGTGGCCGATATCGCGCCGGTCGCCGCCCGCCACTCGCTCGATCGGGTGATCGTCGCCGCTCACGGCGCCGACCAGGGCGACTTGATCGGCCTCCTGCGCCGCTGTCGCGAGCTCGGGCTGCGGGTCAGCGTGCTGCCGCAGGTGTTCGACGTGATCGGATCGTCGGTCGAGATCGACGAGGTCGAGGGCGTCACGATGCTCGGCCTGAACCCGCCGATTCTTTCGCGCTCCTCGCGCGCGCTAAAGCGAGCGATGGACGTCGTCGGCTCGTTGGTCGGCCTGCTGCTGCTCGCGCCGCTGTTCGCGCTCGTGGCGCTGGCGATCAAGCTGGACTCGCGAGGGCCGGTTTTCTTCGCCCAGACCAGAGTCGGCCGCGGAGGTCGCAAGCTGCGGCTGTTCAAGTTCAGAACCATGGTCCGCGACGCCGAGGCGCAGCGGGCCAGGCTGGCCGCCGCAAGCAAGGACCCGCATTGGCTGCACCTCGAGCGCGACCCACGGATCACGCGCGTTGGACGCCTGCTTCGCCTCACGAGCCTCGACGAGCTCCCGCAGCTGTTGAACGTGCTCAAGGGAGAGATGAGCCTCGTCGGTCCGCGTCCCCTGATCCAGCCCGAGGCGGAGCAGGTGGCCGGCTGGCGCCTGGCGCGGCTCGATCTGACGCCCGGGATCACCGGTCTGTGGCAGGTGCTCGGCCGCACGAGCATCCCGTTCGATGAGATGCTCAAGCTCGACTACCTCTACGTCACGAATTGGTCGCTGTGGAGCGACGTGCGACTGCTGCTGCGCACGCTGCCGGCGGTCCTCTCCAGGCGCGGGGCGAACTAGTGAAGGTCTGGGTGGACCTCTCCAACTCGCCCCACGCGCTGCTGTTCGAGCCCGTCGTCCGCGCCCTGTGCGCCGATGGCCACACGGTCGCCATGACTGCCCGGGACAACGCCCAGACCGTCGAACTCGCGCGCGCCAGATGGCCGGAGGTCGAGATCATCGGTGGCGAGAGCCCCCGCGGTCGCGCCGCGAAGGCGGCGACGCTGGGTCGGCGGATCGGCGCGCTGACGAAATGGGCCCGCCAGCACCGCCCCGATGTCGCGCTATCCCACAACTCCTACGCCCAGATCGTGGCCGCGGGGTTGGCCGGGGTACGCGCCGTCACGGCGATGGATTACGAGCACCAGCCGGCGAACCACCTCGCTTTTCGCCTCGCGAGCAAGGTGTTGCTGCCCGAGGCCATGCGCCATCTGGAGCTAGCTCGCCAGGGCGCGACGCCGGCCAAAACCCATTTCTATCCGGGGCTCAAGGAGGAGCTCTACCTCGCGGAATTCAGCCCCGATCCGGCGGTTGTCGACAAGCTCGGGATCGACCGCGGCCACGGGGATGTCCTCGTCGTCGCGCGGACGCCTCCCACGCGCGCCCTCTATCACGGGAATGGGAACAGCTTGTTCATCGCAGCGCTGCGCGCGATCGCCGAGCGTGGGATCGCCCGGATCGTCGTGTTGGCGCGCCATCCCGAGCAGCGCGAAGCACTCCGTGCGCTGTCGCTCCCCAACCTCACCGTGCCGCGATCGGCTGCCGACTCGCGCTCGCTGATGCACGCGGCGGACCTCGTGATCGGGGCGGGCGGCACGATGACCCGCGAAGCGGCGCTACTCGGGATTCCGACGTACACGGTATTCGCGGGACGGGCAGCGACCGTGGACGCGTCGCTCGAGCACCGGGGCCTCTTGCGGCGCCTGGAGACGCCTACCCAGCTGCGCGACCTGGGTCCCAGGCCAACGCCCCCGCGACCCGTCGAGGAGCTCAGGAGCCGCGGGAGGGTCCTACTGGAACATTTCACGGCGGCGGTGGCGAGGTGAGCGCGGGTCGGCAAGACGTCCTGGACACGCTGCGCAGGCTCGAATCGTGGGGCCACGAGCGCGGCTGGCGCGGAACGGATGCCTACGACGCGCTCAACGCTACGCGCGTCCCGGGATTTGTCCTCGGCGCCCCTCTGGGCCGGCGGTTGGTGATTCAGCTCGTCAGACGCTCACCGGTCGACCTGCGCCCGCTGTTGGGCGTCCCGCCGGGGCGGAACGCGGTCAGCCTCGCGTGGGCCGCCAGTGCCTACGCAGCGGGTGGCTTCCTGCAAGACGATGAGGCCACCAGCCGGCTCGACGCCGCGCTCGAGCAACTCGAACAGCTCCGCTGCCCCGGCTTCGCCGAGCCCTGCTGGGGGTACCACTTCGACTTCCAGTCGCGGGTGCTTTTCTATCCGAAGACCGGGCCCAACACGATCGCCACGACCTATGCGGCCGGAGCATTGCTCGACGCCTACGAGCGCACTGGCGATGACCGGCTGCTCGAGCTCGCCCACGGCGCCGGGCTTTTCTTCCTGCGGCACGTGCCTCAGACGAGCGATTCCCCGGGCGCCTATTTCGGCTACTGCGCGGGCGACCGCTCGCCGATCCACAACTCCAACCTTCACGTGTGCACGCTGCTCGCGCGCTTGCACGCGCTCACGGGCGATGAGGGCATGGCGCGCGCGGCGCGGGTGGGGATCCGCTGGACCGTGGCCCGGCAGCGCCCCGACGGATCTTGGCCCTACGGCGAGCGCGCAAACCTGCGCTGGATCGACGGCTTCCACACCGGCTACGTGCTCGACTCGCTGGACACGTGCCTAAGCGCCGGCCTGCTCGATGATCCCCGGCCTCTCGACGAGGGCCTTGGCTTTTATCGAGCGCGGCTGGTCGGGCCGGACGGAGCGCCCCGGTACTTCGCAAACGCGACGTATCCGCTCGACGCATGGAGCGCGGCGCAGGCAATCCAGACGCTCGCGCTCGCATCGAGACGTCGTCCCGAGCTGAGCGGACTCGCACTCAAGGTGTTCGAGTTTGCGCTGCGGCACATGAGCACCCGTGATGGTCTGTTCGTATACCGGCGCGGGCGTGTGTCGTCCAACCGGACGCCCCACATACGAGGCGTGGTCGCCCCGATGGTGCTGGCGTTGACCAGGCTCCTACACGCGCTCGGCGAACGCGCTCACGCTCGCGAGGCCCGCTCGAGCGCTGCGGCCATGAGCCGGGCACAGCTATGAAGCTCGTAATCGCCATCGATCTTCGCGCGGCCGGCTTCGCCGAGGGCTCGCCGGGACTCCGGATCGCACGCGAGCCGTGCGATTGCATCGGCGATCGCGTCCACTCGGCCGGGTGGTACGAGCAGGCCGACCCGCTCGTGCTCGACGAGCTCCGGGATTCCCATGATTCCGCTGGCGACCACGGGCAGGCCGCTGGCCATCGCCTCCATCAGCACCACCGGCACGCCCTCGCGGAGGCTCGGCAGGCAGAACACGTCGGCACGGGCGTATTGGTCTCCGATGTCGTCCTGCCCGACGAAGCCAGGAAAATCGACGGACTCGGCTATTCCCAGCCGGCGTGCGCTGCGCTCGAGCGTGTCGCGCTCCGGGCCGTCGCCCACGATCGTCAGCTCGAGGTCAACGCCGCTCTGAAGGACGAGCGCGGCCGCCTCGAGCAGGATCTCGTGCCCTTTGATCGAGATCAGGCGGCCGACCGCGAGCACCCGCAGCTTCCGGTCCTCGGTCCGGGCCAGCGGACTCGTGGCGAATTGCTCCGGTTCCAGTCCGCAGTGCACCACCGCGATCTTCTGCCAGTGCTCGGGCTCGACGAGCGACATCAGCTGGCTGCGGCCGAAGTCGCTGACACACACGACCTGCGCGGCCCGGCGGACCTTCTGCGCCAGCCGCTGCTGGTCGGTCTCCTGCATGTCGGCGCCGTGGGCCGAGAAGCTGAAACGCCACGGCCCGCTGCGGTCACCCAGCTCGGCGACGATCATCGCGACGTCACTTGCCGGGTGCGTGAAGTGCGAATGGACGTGACGCAAACCGGCGGCCCGCACCTGGCGCCAGAGCGGAACGGCCTCGGCGAAGTAGAACAGCTGCCAGACGAGATCGCGGGGAGCGCCGCGCGAACGGGCGAGCGAGCGAAACAGGGTCTTCAGATACGCCAAGGGCCGCTGCGCAAGCGCAGCGACGTGCGCTGAGATGAGTGCCGTGACGCTGACGGGCCGTAGCGCGTACGTTCGCTCGTACTCCCGCCGGTCGGCCGCGGCCAGTAAGTGCGCGGGGTCGCTGCGATGAATCGAGAAGGTGTGCACCTCGACGCCCAGCCTGCGCAGGGCCTGCACCTCGCGCAGGATGAAGCTGTGCGAGATCGCGGGATACTGGTTCAGCAGGTACGCGACCCGCAGCGTGCGAGGCTTCGCGTCGCGTTCATCACCGAGTTCGTCACGCCCTACGCGGTCGCGGTGCTCGGCGAGCTCGCCAGGTTGTGTGACCTGAGCGTGATCTTCGCCTCCGCGCGCAGTGTGCGGGGATGTGACTGGGAGTTCGGCGAGCTCTCGTTCGACCATGTGATCGTTGGTGGGCCGGCGCTGAAGCGGCCCGATCCCGGCAGAGCCGACTACTACTTCAGCCCCGAGATCCTGCGGCGCCTGCACGCCGTCTCGCCGGATGTCGTAGTCACCGGCGGCTGGTCGATACCGACCTGGTACGCCGCACTGTACGGGAAGGTGTCCGGGACCCCAATCGTCGTGTTCAGCGACGGTAACGCGCTGCGCGAGCGGCGCCTCAACTTCGGCCAGCGCGTCTCGCGGCAGCTGCTCGTGCGCGCCGCCGCGGCGTTTGCGGCCAACAGCAGGCAGGCGCGCGAGCGCTTCATCGAGCTGGGCGCGCCGCCGCAGCGCGTCCACGACGCGCCCCATTCGACGGCTCTGTCCTCCTTGTGGGAAGTCGCCAGGCGACGATCCATACACGACGGGCCGCTTCATCTGCTGATGGTGGGTCGGCTCGTACGGGAGAAGGGGTTCGAGGAGGCTTTGCGCGCGATTGCGGCGGCGCGTGAGACCGAGCCGGACTTCCGCGTCTCGATCGTGGGCACCGGACCCGGCGAGACGCGTCTGCTCGCCCTGGCCGGAGAGCTCGGGCTCAGCAACGTCGAGCTCCTCGGATTTGTCGATCAGCACCGGCTGCCCAGCGTGTACGAGCAGGCCGATGTGCTGCTGTTCCCGAGCCTTGAAGACCAGTTCGGCTTCGTATTGCTCGAAGCTCAGGCGTCGGGGCTGGCCTGCGTAGCGTCTCCGTTCGCCGGCGCGACCACGGACCTGGTCCGCGATGGGGACAATGGTCTCGTCGTCGACCCGCGCGACCGCACGGCGCTGGCCGCTGCGATCGTGCGTCTGCGGCACGATCCCGACCTGCGCCGTCGCCTAGGAGAGCGTGCATTCGCGAGCACGCTCGAGCGGACACCGAAGCAAACCGCGGAGGGCTACCTGGCGGCGGCTGTCGCGGCGTGCCGTTCATAGCGTCCTCGCGGTGCTCCCCGCCAGCGCTTGACGCATCGCTTGAGTAACAGACCGGGGCGCGTTCGTCGAGACTGGCCGTGCGAAACGAAGTCGAGCCACTCAGCTAGCGTCCGGTCGCGGTTGATCGTGGTCCGCGGCGCAAGCCACGCGCGATCCGCGGCCGGGCCGCCGTCGCTCGTGTAGACCCTGGTGTAGCCGGCGTCTCGGAGAGCGCGCAGCACGCGGCGGTCGTAGGAGCCGAATGGGCACGCCGCCTCGCGCACGTCGCCGCCGACGATCTCCGCGAGCGTGCTGCGCGAGTTCACAAGCTCGCGCTCGAGCTCCCTGTCGTCTGTGCGTCGCCAATCGATGTGGTGAAGTCCGTGGCTACCGATCCGCATTCCGGCGGCGTGCAGCACCGAGATCTGATCGCGAGCAAGGCGCCCTGGGCTGTCCAGCTCGCCGGCCGGGACGAAGAAAGTCGCCTGGTGCTTTCGCCGGGCGAGGGCGGGGAGCACGTGCTCCAGGTCGGATGCGTTGCCGTCGTCGAACGTCAACCGCACGTGCTCGCGCGGCAGCGCGTCGAGCAGCGGGTCCAGCCATCGCGCCGGGAGCCACGCCCTGCGCTCGGCCGACGACGCACCCGCAGGGGGCTCCCCGAACCCGTGGAACGTCAGGATCAGCTCGCTCATCCGCCGGCGGCCTGCAGCGCGCGGAGTGTCACGTCCATCGTGTCGAGCGGGTCCGGTCCGCTCTGGTGCTCGCCTTCGAGCGCGGCGCGGAACGCGACCATCTGCGTCCGGTGTCCCTTGTCGCGGGCGCGGTCGCGCAGGACACGCCGGCGACCCGCGCCGCGCAGCTCGAGGCGTCGGTAGTCGTGGAGCGTCGCCGAGCGCCCGGCGGCGTGGGCCTCGACGTACTCCTTCTCGACATCGCTCGCCGCGTGCGAGCCGTAGAAGATCGACGCGAGCGAGCCGTCCGGGAACGTGAGCGCAAGCGAAAACGAGTCGGTTGCCGCTAGCGCCTGCTCGCTCTCCGGGACGCTTGCGCAGATATGGGTGGGGAGCGCGCCGACGAACCAGCACGCGAAGTCGACGAAGTGGCAGCCCTCGCCCAACAGCCGTCCGCCGCCCTCGTCGGGATCCGCCAGCCAGTGGTCGTCGGGCAGGCGTCCCGCGGCTACCCGGTACAGAAGCTCGACCGGATGATCGCCACCCGCGACGACGTGGTCGCGCATCGCGGTTGCCAGAGGTGCAAATCGCCTGTTGAAGCCGACTTGGAGGACCTGGTCGGACGCGGCCTCGCGAAGCGCTTCCAGTTCGCGCACCGATAGCGCTGGCGGCTTCTCCACAAACACCGCCTGTCCGCGCTTCAGCGCATCGATTGCGTACGTGGCGTGACTGTCGTGCCGCGAGGCGACGCAGACCGCATCGAGACCCTCGGCCGCGAGTAGCTCCGCCGGTGTCACGGCTCTGTCAAAGCCGAAGCGCTCGCGCGCCGCGTGGGCCGAGAGCCCGTTGGCGCTTGCGACCATCGCCAGCTCGAACCGCGCTGCCTGCAGCGCCGGGATAAGAACACGTTCGGCGAAGCTACCGGCGCCGATCACGCCGACCGACGGCGGAGACCCCGCGCGGGCGAGCTTGGGAGCTCTTGCGGCCGCTGGTCGCTCCTCCGCTAGCTGGGAGGGCTCGTAGGTGAGAACGAGTCCCAGGGGAGAGGCCGAACCGTTCAGGAGTCGCTCGTAGGCCGCCGGGGCTTCCTCGATCGGGATGCGGGCCGTGATCAGATCCTCGACCTCGACGCGCCGATCGGCGAGCAGCGCGACGAACGCCGCGAGGTTGCGCCGCTCGGTCCAGCGCACGTACCCGATCGGGTAGTCGAGCCCACGCTCCTCGTACTGACGGTCGTAGCGGCCGGGGCCGTATGAACGGCTGAGCCGGAGCTCGAGCTCCTTGCCGTAGTAGGGAGGCCGTGGGATCGTCATCCCGACGTCGCCAACCACCACCACCCGTCCGCGGTCGCGCGCCAGTGCGCCGGCCAACCTGACCGGGTCATCCGAGCCGGTTGCGGCGGTGACGATGATCGCGTCGCAGTCGCGCGCACCCGCAGGAAGCCGCTTGGGGTCGAGCTCGGAGCGAGGGAAGGCGCCCGAGACGTACGGCCGGGCGCGTTCCACCAGCTCGTCGGCGAGGTCGATACCCACGACCTCGCAGCCGGCCGCCCGCAGGATCCTTGTGGCCAGCGCGCCGACGAGCCCGAGGCCGATCACCGCGACTCGCTCTCCGATCTGCACGTCCGCCTGGCGCACGGCGTGCAGCGCGATGCTGCCGACGGTCGCGAACGCGCCCGCTTCGAACGGCACCTGATCCGGGAGGCGAACGCAGAGGTTCGACGGCACGTGATTGAGCTCCGCGTGCACGGCATGGCCCCCGCCCGCGCACGCGACGCGATCGCCTGGCCGCAGGTCGGTCACCCGTTCGCCCACCTCGAGCACGGTTCCTGCGCTCGAGTAGCCGAGCGCCGAGGGCCGCTCGAGCCGCGCTCGGACCGCCTGGACGGTCGCGCCGACGCCGTCCCGGCGGGCCTTCTCGAGCACCTGGCGCGCCTGGTCGGGCCGCGCGCGAGCCTTGCCGACAAAGCCACTCCGCGCGGCCTGCGTGGTGCTCCGCTCGGTCCCGGCGCTGAGCAGGCTGGCGCGCACGTCCACCAGCACGCCGTCCGCCGTCAGCACCGGGTGTGGGACCTCGACCACATCGATGTTGCCGTCCTTCAAGCGCTGAGCGACCTGTTTCACGCCATGCTCCCCACGGTCAAGGCGGGTTCGCGTGAGATCGCGGCCACGAGCCGCTCTGCCGCCTTTCCGTCCCACAGCGGCGGTGGCTCTGGCGGCTGCCGATGGTTGTCGGCGATCAGCGCCGGGATCTCGCGGATCCGATGCGGTGCCAGCCCAAGAAGGGTGTTCGTGCCCGAGGTGACCGTGATCGGCCGCTCCGTGTTGTCGCGCAGCGTGAAGCACGGCACGCCGAGAAAGGTCGTCTCCTCCTGGATCCCGCCCGAATCGGTGAGCACCGCGGCCGCGGAGGTGATCAGGGCGACGAACTCGAGGTATCCGAGCGGCTCGAGCAGGCGGAGCCGCTCCGAGCGCGACCGTAGGCCCAAGGCGTCCATCGCCTTACGGGTTCGCGGATGCGTGGGGAACACGACGGGCAGCGCGTCCGAGAGCGCCTCGAGATGCTCGATCGTGTCGATCAGCGCCGGGCCGTCGACCAGCGCCGGGCGGTGCAGGGTGACGAGGATGTAGCGGCCGCGCTCCAGGCCGAGGCGGGCCGCAGCGGGATTGGCCTCGATCCGCCCCTGGAGAGCGACCAGCGTGTCGATCATCGTGTTGCCGACGTAGTGGATTCGCTCGCGCGCGATGCTCTCATCGGCCAAGTGCTCGATCGCCTCGGGCGAATGTGTGAACAACAGGTCTGAGAGCTGGTCGGTCAAGACCCGGTTGACCTCTTCGGGCATCGTCCGGTCGAACGAGCGCAGCCCGGCCTCGACATGCCCGAGCCCGACGCCGAGTTTGGCGGCCACGAGTGCCGCCGCCAGCGTCGAGTTCACGTCCCCGGGAACAAGGACGAGGTCCGGCTGGCACTCGAGCAGGATCGGCTCGAGCCGCTCCATCACGCGGGCGGTCTGCTGGGCGTGCGACCCGGATCCAACGCCGAGGCTGAAGTCGGGCGCTGGGATCCCCAGCTCCTCGAGAAATACCTGGGACAGCTGCTCGTCGTAGTGCTGTCCGGTGTGCACGAGCAGGGGCTCGAACTCGTCGCCGTGTCGGTGTAGCTCGGCGACAACCGGTGCCATCTTCATGAAGTTGGGTCGGGTCCCGACCACAGACACGATTCGACGCCGCCCGCTCATACCGAAATCAACGCTGCCGCGCCCGGCTTTCTCGCGCTGCGGGCAGGCCGGCAGGCGGCTACTTGTCGTGACCCAACGGTTCCTGCAGGTCTCTGCGCGACGATACCCCGAGCTTTACGAACGCCTTGCGCAGGTGCCACTCGACTGTCTTGCGCGTGACCACCAGCTCCTCGGCGATCTGGCGGTTCGTGGCCCCGTCACGCGCCAGCTCCGCTACGCGGCGCTCGGCGGGGGTCAGGGCGTCGCGTCCCCTGATCCGCAGTCGCCGCGGACGGCCGCCCGCCGCCAGCAGCGCCTTGATCCCCGTGCGTGCGACCCGTGACGCACCGAGCCGGTCGGCGATGTCGATCCCCTCGCGCAGGCGGACGCGCGCAGACCTGTCGCGCCCGATCGTGTGGAGCGCGGTGCCGTACTGCACCAGCACCTTGGCGCGCTCCAGCGCGGCCGGCGAGCCCTCGAGCGCTGCCAGCGCCGCTTCCAGCTGCTCCAGCCCGTTCGAGCCGTTGTCGAGGAGCGCGCGAACACGCAGGGTGAGGGACCTGGTCCGCGGCGCGCCGAACGAGTCTGCAATCTCACCCGCGGCCTCGGCCAGCTCGTGGGCGCGAAGCTCATCGCCCGACTGCGCGTAGGCCAGCGCGGCGATCGGTGCCCACGCGACGACGGCCGGATTCTCGATCCCCAGCGAGCGGGCCAGCGGCTGAGCGTCGTTCACGGCAGCGAGCGCCTGGGGCAGATCCTCGCGCTCGAGGCAGAGCTGCGCCCGGACCTCGAGCAGCAGCAGCCGCGCCAGCTCGGGAGTCGTGGGCGCCTCGAGCTCGGCGCCGATCAGCAGCTCGGCGTCGCCGAGCGCGTCGCGCTCGATCAGGGTCCTTGCCTTGATCGCGGAGGCGAGCAGCCATGCAAAGCGCGAATCGTTGTCCTCGCCGGTCTCGACGCTGGCGCATCGCTGAGCCGCCTCGTCCAGTCGCCCCCGGTGGAGCGACGCGAGCGCGCGAGCCGTCTGGATGTTGCGCTCGGCGAGCACCACGCCCGCCGCGCGCGCCGCAATCATTGCGTCGTCGCAGAGCCGCTCTGCCGTACCGAACTCGTCGCACAGCACGAGCAGCGCCCCGGCGGTGGCCTCGAAGTAGCCGCTCAGCGGCCGCTTGTCGCCGTCTCGCACCGAGACGGCGCGCCGTACGGCCTCCAGGACGTCCGTGCGCGAAGCGCCCTCCGCCAGCCGGCGCCACGCCGTGGCGAGCAGCAGCTCCGCCTCGTAGGGCGTGCTCGAGGACTCCTGCGCGGCGGCCTCGAGCCGAGCCGTCGAAGCACTGAAACTCTCCGGTGTGAGCAATCCCGCGAGGGCGCTCTTCAGCTCCGCGATGCGTCGGCGCGGGTCTTCGGCGGGAATGATCTCCGAGGCGGATTCGAACGCCCGTGAGGCCTCTCGCGGGGAGCCGCCGGCGAGCTGCGCGATCCCGAGCTTGAGCAGCGCGCTTCGCTCGGCCGGTGCCGTCCGCGAGCGCAGCCGCCTCGGCGGTCAGCTGCACCGCGGCGCCGGGCCGACCGAGCGCCAGCTCGACATGGCCCAGGCGCTCGAGCGCCTCTGGTCTGGCTCCGCTCCCTTCATCCGGCGCTCGCAGCGCGCGATCGATCAGCGGGCGCGCCTCGTGCGGGCGGCCCTCGGCGAGCTCCTGGTCTGCCTGCTCGAGCAGCTGATCGGGCGGCCGCGCATCCGCCTCCACCAGTGCCGGCCGCTCCGCGCGCACGCAGTCCGCCACCAGCGGCGCTACCAGCCTGAGCGGCTCGCCGGCGGCCACGAGGCCAGACTCGACCAGCGCATCGAGCGCCCGCGGCACGCTTGCGGGATCGAGCTGCGCGAGTCGGGCCGCGTCCGCGACGGCCGGCGGGCTCTCGGACAGTGCGATCGCCGTGCAGAGGGCCTCGGCTTCGGCGGGAAGCTCTGCGAGGACCCCGGCCACGAACGCCCGCATCGCGCGGTTCGGAACCGGTTTGAGGACCTGGGCCGGCACGCCGTCGGTCGGCTCGAGGCGGTTGACCTGCGTCCAGGTGAGCAGCTCGGCGAGCAGAAACGGGATCCCACCGGTCAGCTCCGAGCATTGCTCGCGGAACTCGCGCGTCGCCTCCGGCAGGGCCTCTCCGACCGTCTGCGAGCACGCCTCGCCTGACAGCCGCGCGAGGCGTACTCGCGAGGCGTGCGCGAGCGTCGAAAGCTCGCCCACGAGCGCACGACGGCGATCGTCGAGCAGATGCGGCTTGAACGCGGCCCCGAGCAGAACCGGTCCGGAGCGGACCCGTTGGGCGAGCTCGCCGAGCACCTCAAGCGACCGATCATCTGCCAGATGCGCGTCGTCGATCAGTAGGCCCAGCGGCCTACCGGAATCGACCCGCTCGAGACAGCTCGCGCTCCAGGTCATCGCTCGGGCGCCGGCCGTCGAGCCGCTCGAGCGCTGTGCGGAGTGAGAAGCCGGGAAGCTCGCGCTGCGGCGCGCGCGCCCGGACTGAGCCGACGCTGAATCCGCGTGCCGCGGCGCGGCGCGCCGTCTCGCCCAGCAGCACCGTCTTACCGAGGCCCGGCGCTCCCTCGATCACGAGCACGCGGCCGTGCGCGGCCGCGACATCATCGAGGACCGAGTCGACTTCGGCTAGTTCGTGAAAACGCGCAAGCGGCAACTCGAGAACACCTGGACTCCCGCGACAGTTCGAGCCCAGCCTACCGGCAGGGCTACCCATCTGTTGGTACCCGTTGGTGACGAGTGATATGCACGCATTTCCGGGCGCGGGGGAATCTCGCATGCCCTGCCTCGTAGGTCACCTAGCTGACATCAGCCAGGTGACAAGACGTCTCGCGGAGCCCCGCTGTCAGGCTATTCTGGTGTAGTTAGCCGACCCTCTCACTGCACGCGACATGTGGGTGGGGACCGGTCGATTTTGGCTGGCCTGGGACACGGGAGGCAGGGTTCGGGTGCGGCGCCGCATATCACTCCGAGAGGCGGGCATTGTGGGAAAATCAGTAGACACGGAGCCCGGCGATCGCCTGCGAGTGCTGGTCGTCGACGGCGATCCGCTGGCTCGCCGCATGATCCGGGATGCGCTTGGGCTGGCGGGAATACTGATTGTCTGGGAAGCCGCAGACGAGCAGGATGTGTTGCCGGCGGCGCGCCACTACAAGCCCGACGTGATCCTGCTTGATGTGGTCGGATCGAGCTTCGACGAGCTTGCGGGGCTCCAGCAACTCGTCGCCGACGCCAACGTCACCGCCAAAGTCGTGATCCTGTCCGCCCGCGACCAGCTCGAGCTCGGCCACGTCGCATTGCGGATGGGCGCGGTCGGCTATCTCCATAAGGATCTCGATCCTGCCGTGCTGCCACGTGTGCTGCGCGACGTGGCCGACGGCGGCGCGGCCGTATCTCGCGGCTTTACCGCCGACCTGGTGAGGAGGCTGCGTGACGTGCCCGAGGGCGGGATCGGCATGCGGCCGGTGCACAGCGTGCTGACCACGCGCGAGTGGGAGATCGTCGATCAGCTCTCGATCGGTCGATCGACCGATCAGATCGCCGATGCCTTCGTGATCTCCCAGGAGACGGTCCGGACGCACGTCAAGAACATCCAGCGCAAGCTGGACGTGCACACCCGCGATGGGGTCGTCGATTTCGTGCGGCGCTTGCGTATGGGCATCCCCTCGGCCCGCGCCGCGATGGACCATCCGCACGGCCCTCCGAAGCTTTCGATCGCTCGTGATTGGGGGCCTCAAGAAGAGGATCACGGGCCGACGCGGGCCGGCCGCGAGCACGGGCCGGACCCCGCCGGCGGGACGCTCGCAGAGATCGGCGCGCTGAGAGCTCGGCGAGCGGCGAGCGTCAGCGATGCCGGCTACCCGGTGGCGGCGAGCGCGGTCACTCAAACGGGTGTGGTCCAGTCAGTCCAGATCGGCCCGCGGGGAAGCGGCAGCGACTCGCCGTCGCGACCGTGGCGCTCGCGCACCGCGACGGCGCCGAGGCGAGCCGACCGCAGGCCGGGGCGCCGTCATGAGCGCGCGGGTGGGATCGGGGCGTGAGTTCCGCCCCGCCTCTTGATCTACCGTTCCGGGACTTGCTGGAGGCGGTGCCGGACCCGCTGGTGATCGTCGACACCGACGGCCGGATCGCGCAGCTAAATGCGCACGCGGAACACCTATTCGCCTACCGGCGCGACGAGCTGGTCGGCCAGGCAGCGGAGGTGTTGTTGCCCGAGCGGTTCCGGGGGCAGCATCCGTCCCAGTGGGCAGCGCTTCCCTGTCGCGCCACCTGCGCGTGTCTTGGGTGCCTTGGGTGCCGGGCCGGAGGCATATGTGCGGCGCTCCGATGGTCGCGAGACCCCGGTCGAGATCAGCTTCAGCCCGGTCGAGACTCCGCGCGGCCTGGTCGTGATCTGCGGCATCAAGGACATCACAGAGCGCAAGCGCGCTGCGGAGGCGTTGGCAGACGCCGAGGAGCGCTTCCAGGGCGTATTCGAGCGGGCGTCGATTGGGATGGCGTTGATCGATCACGACGGCCGGTTCACCTTGGTCAACGACGCGCTCTGTCAGCTCACCGGTTACGGGCGCTCGCAACTGGCGCGTATGGATATCGAGTCGATGATGCGTCGCGAGGACTTCGGTGCCCTCACTGACGCGTTAGGCGCGATCCGGCGCGGCGAGCAGACGCAGTACAAGACCGAGAACGCGTTTGTCCACGCCGCGGGTCACCCGCTGTGGGTGTCGCTCCAGGCGACATTGATGCCGGCCCACGCTCGGGCGCCTGCGGGCTTCCTCTGCCGGGTCCAGGACCTCACCGACCGGCGCCGTCACGAGGACAAGCTCCGGGAGCTCGCCGATCGCGACCCGCTGACCGGGCTGCTGAACCGGCGCAGCTTCAACCGCGAGCTGAACTCGCAGGCTGCGCTTGCGGGGCGCTACGGCTCCGAGGGGGCGCTACTGATGCTCGACCTGGATCGCTTCAAGTACGTCAACGACACTGTCGGGCATCAGGCCGGGGACGGGGTGATCGTCCGTGTTGCCGGCGTGCTCACGACGAGGCTGCGCGAAACCGATGTGTCCGCCAGGCTCGGCGGCGACGAGTTCGCCGTGATGCTGCGCAAGGCCGACGGGGCCGCTGCCGAGCAGGTCGCCGGTGAGCTGCTGGCGACGCTGCGCGAGGAGCTGGTCGTCACCGATGGATTTCCGCGCGTGATCACCGCGAGCATCGGCGTGGCGATGTTCGAGGCGGAGCTCAGTGGGGAGGACGTGCTCGCCAATGCCGACGTGGCGATGTACGACGCCAAACAAGCCGGCCGTGACCGGGTGGCGCATTTCAGCGACCAACACCACCCGCGGGGGCGGATGAAGGGCGGGATCGGATGGGTGCAGCGGATTCAGGAAGCGCTCTCGGACAATCGATTCACCCTGCTTGCCCAGCCGATCGTCGATCTTGCCAGCGGCCACGTCGACCAGCATGAGCTGCTGGTGCGCATGCGGGACGAGCACGACGACCTCGTCCCACCCGGCGCGTTCATGTACATCGCCGAGCGCGGCGACATGGTCCAGCGAATCGACGCGTGGGTCATCGAGCAGGCGATCGACTTACTGTGCGAAGGCGGCGCTCGCGGCCAGGAGCTGACGTTGACCGTCAACCTGTCAGGAAGATCGATCGGGGACCCGGAGCTCCTCGAACTGATCGAGGACGGGATCCGCCGCCCAGGGGTTTCGCCGTCGCAGCTGATCTTCGAGACCACCGAGACCGCGGCCGTCGAGCACATCACCAAGGCGCGCCTGTTCTCCGAACGGCTGGCCGAACTCGGCTGCCGCTTCGCGCTGGATAACTTCGGCGCCGGCTTCGGTTCCTTCTACTACCTCAAGTACCTGCCGTTCGACATCGTCAAGATCGACCGTGAATTCATCGACGGCTGCGTTGCCAGCGTCACCGATCGACTGGCGATCAAAGCCGTCGTCGAGTTCGCCCGCGGTCTCGGCAAGAGCACGGTCGCTGAATTCGTGGCCGACGAACAGACCGTCCAGCTCCTCGCCCGGCTCGGCGTCGACTGCGGTCAGGGGTACTACCTCGGCAGGCCCGCTCCCGTGCACGAGCTCCTCGCCGCACCCGTCGCCCAGGCCGGATAAGGCGTCTGCATCCAGGCGCTGGGGGCGCCAGCTCGCCCGGGGTCAGAAGTACGCTCTGCCGGTGCGCCTCCGCGACGTGATTGACGGTGTTTCCGGCGATGCGGGCGTGGTCGAGATCGCCGACCTCGCCTACGACACTCGCCAGGTCAGCCCGGGAACGCTGTTCTTCTGCGTGCCGGGTTTCACTCGCGACGGTCACGATTTCGCCGCCGAGGCTATCGCCCGAGGAGCCGTGGCCCTGGTCGTCGAGCGGCCGCTCTCCAGCGGCGCGCCGGAGATCCAGGTTCCCTCCGTCCGCGCGGCGATGGCCCCCGCCGCCGCTCGGTTCTTCGGCGATCCGACGGCCACGCTCCAGACGCTCGGCGTCACCGGGACCAACGGCAAGACCACGACGGCGTTCCTGCTGCACGCACTGTTCGAGGCGGTCGGCCGGCAGACGGGGCTGCTCGGAACCGTGAAGAGCGTGATCGGCGGCGTCGAGCACGAGGTCGTGCGCACGACCCCCGAGGCGATCGACCTGCAGCGCACTTTCAGAGCGATGCTCGACGGGGGAGACCAGGCATGTGCGATGGAGGTCTCATCGCACGCGCTGGATCTCCATCGCGCGGACTCGATCCACTTCGCCGCGGCGATATTCACCAACCTGACCCAGGACCACCTCGACTTCCACGGCACGATGGAGGAGTACTTTCAGGCCAAGCGGCGGCTGTTCGTCGAGCCCGGTCCGGGGATCGCCATCGTAAATGTCGACGATCCCTATGGTCGCCGGCTCGCGGACGAGCTCTCAGGTCCCGTCACGTTCGCGCTCGGGCACGACGCGACATACCGGGCGACTGACGTCGAGATCGGCTTGGAAGGGTCCCGCTTCACAGTCGCGGGGGTCGAGTTGCGGACTCCGCTGCGCGGGCGGTTCAACGTCTACAACGCGCTCGGCGCCTATGCGACCGCTCACTCGCTGGGCATCGGGGAGGCAGATGCCGTGGCCGCGATCGAGGCGGCGCCGCAGGTCCCGGGCCGCTTCGAGCCCGTGGAGGAGGGGCAGCCGTTCGCGGTCCTGGTCGATTACGCCCATACGCCCGACTCGCTTGAGAATGTCCTCGAGGCCGCGCGCGCGCTGACCCCGGGTCGCGTCCACGTCGTGTTCGGCTGCGGCGGCGACCGCGATCGGGGCAAACGCCCGCTGATGGGTGAGGTCGCCCGGCGGCTTGCGGACAGGGTCCTGATCACCTCGGATAACCCCCGCTCGGAGGACCCCGAGTCGATCATCGCCGAGATCCTCGCGGGCGCGGGAGCTGACGTCCCGCACAACGCCGACCGCCGGGCGGCGATAGCCGAGACGATCGCCGGAGCCGACGCGGGCGACGTGGTGGTGATCGCCGGGAAGGGCCACGAGCAGGGCCAGGAATTCGCCGGCGGGCGCAAGATCCCGTTCGACGACCACGTCGTCGCGCGCGAAGTGCTGCTCCGGCCCCACCACCGGCAAGAGCGCCGATCACGGCACCAACGCTGCCCCGCCTCCCGCCTTTTCAGCCGTGTTGGTGCCGCGACCCTGAGCCTTGTTGGAAAGCTCCTGGGCGACAAGAGACGCGTCCTGGCGCAGCTCGGCCCCATTCGGAAGCCGAACGCTTACTAATTCCACACTTAAAACAGCGGCACCGGAGAGGCGTCCTGCGGCTTTTGCCTCCACTACTGGCTCGTCACTGTGTCGCCGGTTGAATCAACGTGTACCCGCCGAAGCCTACGTTGCTGGCGGTGGTCGCGTGAAACGTGGTCCCGGCCTGGGCGGTCTTCGTGTCGATCTCCTCGCTCAAGCGAACGGGAATCACCGTTCCGGCTGCGAGGGTGATGGGCTTGGGCCCGGTCGGTCCTGCGACCTTAGCCGGAGTGGGAGCAGGGTGGAAGCTGTTGTCGTGAATCTCAAGGTTGTTTAGGACGGTCTTCACGCCGGGGATGTTGGCGAGGTCAGAAGACGCATACTCCTTCTCGGTCTCACTGCGAACGATTCCCGTGAGCTTCACCACGCCTTTGTCAACGGTGGACGATGCAGGAACCAACAAAGATGTGGTCGTCGTGCAAGCGCCTTCTGCACCTGGGCCTGATCTGCCAATCAGGAGGCGGGGCTTTGTGGGTTTGCGCGAACATCGTGGGGGCGAGCGTGAGGGACAGCGAACCTGCAATCGCGTACTTGCGGACGGTGATGATGCTCTTCATGGTTGTGCTTTCTGGATACGTGGCCCGTTGGTGGCGAAGATTTAGCGACTGACTTACTGGCTGAGAGACGCCGGTGGAGAGGGGTTAGAGCCCGAGGCCAAGGCCGAAGCCCGGCTTTGCTGCTGGACCGGAGGCGCAACCTCTTTGGTGGGGACGCTGGTTTGCTCCTGCTGTTTCTGCTGAACGGAAACGTCCGAAGTGTGGAGACTCACATCGCGGGCGTGAGCCGGGATGCCGGCGAGCGCTTTGGAATCCAGAGCCTCGCCGGTTGCGAGAATCCGATCGGCGGAGACGCGCTGGCCGCCCTCGACGGTGTACCCATACTCGATGTGACTGGCCTGGTCGGGATTCAGGCTGACGGTCTTGCCGTTGTCCAGCCGCGCTATTACCGAATGATCCTGACCGATGCTCTCTACGGTGGCGAATTCGTTGCGGCGAACCCCGTGCTCCCTGTCCGAAGCGGTGAACCGGATACGGTCGCCCGTCGCCAGTTCGCGGAGCTCCTCGCGGTAGATCTTGCTTTCGGCGGTTTGGGTGCGGAGCTCGCGCAGGGTTGTAGGCCAAACGCTCGCCGGACTGGTTTTCACCGTAAGCAGGTTCCGCTTTGCGTCGGTTGAGACGACGGTTGCTACCCCGTGATGTGGGATACCGTTAGCTCCGGGCTGCCGGTCCTGTAGTGGATCTGGTCGCCAGATTGTAATTGGCTGCAATTTTGGAATTCGTAATTCCAGTTCGACCAAAACCGGGACGGTACGGGAGTCTGGGCCAATCCGCCCCTGTTTCTGCAACTCCGCGCGGATGAGCTTGTTCAGTTCACGGCGCTCGGCTGCATCGGGAGCGATGCACCACGGCCCGGTCCGGCTTGGCGGGCTAGCCTCGTGGGCGACGGCTTTCAGCCGAATCCCCCGGTGTGGCGTGCTCATAGACTTCTCTCCTGCGCCTCTGCTGCACAGGTGCTTCTACTTTGGCCCGGAAGTCCACCGCGGCGGTCTTGGTGATGTCGGTCGCAAGGCGCTGCCCTAGCGTCTCCGCATTGTTCGTGTAAATCCTCGCGTCTTCGGAGGCGCGAGAGATGGCGACGTAAGCGAGCCGGTTGTTGATGAGGCTGCGCGCTCGAATCGGTGTCGATATTGGCGATCACCCGGTCTGCGGTGAGTCCCTGGGAGCTGTGGGACGTGACGGCGTAGCCGTGGTCGAACTGCCGGATTTCGGCAGGATCGAAGCTGACGGAGCGCTCTTCTTTGCCATCCATCATACGGTCATTTGGCCTCGGCTCCATCTTCGTGATGGTTCCCATGTCGCGGTTGGAGACGCCCAGCTCCCTTCCTGAGCGGAGAATTGGAGCCGGTCGCCGGTCGCGAACTCGCGGCTGGTCTCCCGGTAGACGTTCACGCCATAGATCCGCTTCGGGTCGTACGTCACGGTCGGGCCGTCCGCAAGCTCGACGGTCAGCGGTGTTGGTGCTAGCATCGACGTTGCGAACGACACCGAAGCTGTCGCGCTCGATGCCCTCGGCCTTGCTGCCCGGTCGTACTGCACTACATCGCCGGGCCCGTACATCGCCGCCCAGGTGCGATCGGCGCCGGTCATATCGGAGCGATGAGAGAGCATCTTGAACTCGCTGGCCGTCCTCGGCAAGGTCGCCTTTCTTAAGCAGCTCGCCGCGCACAGCTTCATTGATCTGCTGGCGGCTGCGATTGTCGGGGGAGACGATGATGGTGTTCTCGGGCTGGCGGCGTAATCCTTCGCGATAGCCGCGATCCGCTCCTGCGGGTCTGCAATCTCGGTGACGCGGCCCTGCTGGGCAAGCATCTCGATTCCCTTCCTTCGTTTCGCCGTTGGCAAGATGCTGGACTGCCCGCAGCAGCTCGGGGTCTTTCTGGCGCATGATCTGGTCCAGCTGCGAGGTCTGCATCCCGGCTTCCTGCATCTGCTGGAACGGTCGGCCTGCATCCACGCCCTGATGCTGGCGCGTGTCACCGATGACTAGGACTCGATCCTCCGGGCCGATCTTTTCGAGGAATGCCCGCATCTGCTTGGTGCTGGCAAGGCTCGACTCGTCCAGCATGTAGAGATGCTCGGCTGGCAGGGTCGGGTCTTCTGCTGCGGGCAAGGAAGCTTTGAAGCGTGTTCGCCTCGATGCCTGCCTCGCGGAGCTGGCCTGCCGCCTTCGAGGTCGGGGCGAAGCCCTCGACCTTGTAGCCGCCCTGCTCCGCACCTTCGCGGATGGCGGCCAAGCGTCCTCGTTTTACCGGAGCCTGCAAACCCCTGGAATCCATGCACGCGGTCGGGGAGGTCAGAACCTCCTGGATCACGCGCGCTGCGCTTCGTTCAGAAACTCGCGGGTTGCGGCCTGCGCTGGGCGGCCTCGGTGCCATCATCGGCTCGAGCGCGTTGCGTCCGTCGATAACGTGCCGCACGTTCGCTCGCTCGTGCCGATCGTCTCCGGCGTCGTGAAGCTGCGACCGGTAGCGTGTTTGGCGCCTTCGCCGGCACGGAACTCGCCTTCGCTCGTCGCCGCTGTCGAACTCGGCCTGGATTTCGGCAAAGCTCACCTCGCCCATGCCTCGGCGAAGTGCCTCGCGCATGATGACTCGCTCATCCGCGACGGCTTCGCGCTCGAAGACCCTGCTCCTTGCGAAGGCCACTGCCCCTTGGCGGCTCTGGCTGCAGTCCGGTTCCCTGCGCTTGCTCATTGGCCCGTTCGCGGGCTGCGGCGATGACCCGTTCGGGCTGGTTGCCGAACTCTGCGCGCCATCTCCTTGTGCGCAGATAGACCTCCTCGGGCGTGAGCGTCTGCTTCCGGTCGCGGGTGCAGTGCGCGGCGATCTGCGCCGCCTCCGGTCCCTGTGACCGGTCTCGCTCCATCTGCTCTTTGATCTGCTGGGAACGGGGGCTGGACGCGTCAAGGTACTCCGGGGAGTAGCCCTTGATTTCGGGCGCGCCGCTCTTGCCCGGTCTCGATCTCGTAGCCCAGCTTGCGGAGCTGGATAGGTGAGCGCCGATTGATACACGGCGGTCGCGTAGTTCTGGGACTCGAAGAATGTCCGCTCCTGGATGGCGCGGGTGGAACCGTCCTCCCGCTCCGTCACGTTGAAGATGATGGCGTGGGTGTGGAGCTGGGGCGCGGCGTAGCCGTTCACAGGCCGCGCGGTGTCATGCTCGAACTTCGCCGCGATGAACTTCCCGGTCTTCTCGGCGGGGTTGTTGCCGCCGATCCGCGCATGAGTGTACTTCTCCAGCTCTTCAAGGGCGGTCGTGACGGCGGCTCGGTGAGCCTCCTTCACCCGCTCGTCTCCGCCGACCAGGGCGGTCAAGGAGACCGACTTGGGAGCGGAAAAGGTCGCATCCCACCCGGCCCGATGCTCTACCGGCTTGGTGGTCGTGCCGTCCGCGTTGGTGTACTCCTTCCCTTCCCGATGCTTCACCATCTGCTCTTCGGTCTGCGGATGCTTGCCCTCCGTGAGCGGGAGAACTCCAACGGCGCAACCTCACCCGAGAGACCAAGGGAAGCGGCAAGCTTGCCTGCCACTCGCCTTTTACGGTCTCGTCCTGCTTGTAGTAGCTCTGCGCGTCGCTGGTGTATTCCAGCTTGTGGTACGTCTGCGCCTGGCCGGAACTGATGGCTTTCGAAATCGTGAGCATGGGGGCCTAGAGGTTGCTGGGCGAGTGATGGGACTGCGTCTGCGGGCGGCGGGTACGACGACCTTGGCACCGCTCCGGCTTCGGCACGATGGCCTCGGCTTCTTTGATGGGAGCGCCGCTTGCTTTGCATGCGGCGTCTACCTTCCTGCGTGGGCTGGCTGGCTTCACGCGTCGCGCCTCCGGTTCTGGTCGGCGCCGGGGTTTCGGGGTACCGGAGCGAGCGGATTGAACCACATCTTGTGTTCCGGAATGGTCGCGGACATCAATGCCTCTGCGATCTTCGGAAGGCTCATCGGCGGAAATGAAAACCGGGAGACGTAGTTGTTGATCTTCACAAAGGCGTGGAGGTCGGGCAGACCCTCCACCTCGGACTTCATCACCAGCGGCTCGATCTGCCGGTCAAGGGTGAAGCTCTTGCCCTGCGCGCTTGCCGTCCGCAACTGTCTCCCGGACTCGCTCGATCTCGACCTCGCCGATCAGCTCCGCCGCCCACTTCGCCGCGTTCGGTTCGGCGGTCCGAAGGATGAACTTGGTGGAGGGCTGGGACAGCATCACCTCGGCGAGATGGCCATAGATGGTTTCGAGCTGGGCCTTGCCCTGGTAGCCGAAGACGATCGGATTGTCGCTCTTGCGGCCCTTGGTCAGCGCCGTATGGAACTGCGGAAGCCGCTGCAGGCTGGCCAGCTCGTCGATCACCAGCCATACCTTCTTCTGTCCCGGCTTTGGCTTCGTGAGAAGACGCAGCACCAGCAAGTCGATCCAAAGCGAGTGCAGGGGACGAAGCGCTTCCTGCTCGGCTCTCAGTGGATGTGAGGAAGATCCAACCTTCCGCTTCTTCGGCCCATTCGGTCGCGCACCACTCCCGGCCTTCGGCCTCTCCTCGGGTCGGCAGGAGCCGCAAGCTGTCGGCCACAAGCCCAGCGAGCCAAGCACGCCACTGCGCTGCTGGGAGCATCCTTCGGCGATAATTGCGCAAGCTCGGTGTCCCTTTCAAGCGGCGGTCGATCTCGTCCTCGTCCGACATCCACGCACCAGCTCCTCGGGCGAAGGCTTGTACTTCAGGAGATGGGCGAAGATCTTTTGCGGCGTGTCGGTAAAGAACTCGCCCGGTTGTCGTCGCGCGGCTGGTACATGGAAGCCGCGATGGTTCGGCCTCGGCGGGGTTCCGCAGCTCACTCGATGGCGTCCAGTATGGCGAACGGGCGTCCAGCGGATTCAGAATCCAGTCGCCCCGGTCTTCGTTGATAGAAGCACTCGGTGAACTCGCCTGCCGGGTCGTAGACGATGGCGTTCTCTCCCCGGTCCTCGATCTGCTGGAGGATCTGTTTGATCAGCGTCGACTTGCCGGCCCCGGTGTCGCCCATGATCTGGATGTGCTTGGCTTCCGCACGAAGGGAGAGGCGCGAGCGCCGTCCACCGTCGAATCGGTCTGGATGCTGATTCCGTCCCCATTGACACCTTTTGTTGAACTTCGACGGCGGTTACCAGGGCCGGTCCTCGCAGCCGCCGTCCGCACTTGAGGCCGCTTGAACCGCGCCACGGCAGCAGAAGTAGATTGGCGTCGCCGAGAAACAGAACAACGGAATACAGAGGCCCCCTCGCTTCAGACAGAACGGGGAAACGACTGAGCACGTCCTTGGCCACCGAAGATTGCCTCCCGGAGCCAGCGAGAAAGAGATACATCGGTCCAGGTCCGCGTCCTTCCGCGACGGGAGACGCTTAGCCGGGCTGCAGGGCTTCGCTCGGAGAGCTTGGCAGGCCATCACCTTCCCGTCCGGCAGAACGTCTCAGCGTCTCCGCTCTTGAAGTCAACCGGCAAAGCGAGCCGGGCTTCGCCTTTGGGCCGCCACACGTAAAGCAGGGCGTATTTGCCGGACTGCTTGAACTGGGCCCCGACCATGGAACGGATGTACTCGGTCAGAGTAGCTGTGCGTCCGACTTCGGCGCCACCGATGCGGTTGCTTAAGCAACAGTACGTACTGGAAAGCGAGCGCGCACGATGGCCATGTCGCTGTAGATCGGCATCTGCGGCGGCCAGACGATCGTCTCTTTTCGTCCCCATTGGCTTCGCCATCGCTACTCCCCTGTTCCGGTTGCCGCTGCGTACTGCTGCATGATCTCTTGTGCCGTCCTTCCGCTTCGTCGCACGTATGTTCGTCACCTTCGCAGAAGTCTTCCGGGGTCATCTGCTTGCCTTGGGTGAGCGGACGAGGAAGCGTTCAGCATCATTCGGATGGCGACCAGTTCCGTGAGGAACACGTCGGAGGTGGGGCGGCGGGCCTCGCGCAGAAGCACTTCTCGTGCCCACTCACTGAACAGTCTGGCCCTGCTCCGCTGCGGCTTTCCCAACTCTTTCCTCGGCTCGCGTGACCCGTGTTGACAACGCTTACACGCGCTCGCGGCCCTGCGTGCCGCTCCAGGCTGTCTGCAATGTCTAGAGTCCCGTTCACCGGCGAGTCCTCGATTACTTTCGGTTCCATTCGATGAACTGCTCCGGTTCCCGTTGGAACCGTTGCGCTTGTAAATCCTCTGTTTCCAACGGTTCCTATAGGATCCGTTCGGGGCACAACACCACCCTAGAAGGGGTGGAGTGTCACTATTCTCATGTGCGAAGCACATCCTCTGTTTGCCCAGAGATTTCACCTGAGGGAAAATACTGATTCGCCACGCGGTTCATAGTAAAGGGCATCCGCTCGAAGGGGAGGACCTGTGGCGGTTAGTCGTTGCTGAGGGAGGCAGGTTTCCGGCCGGGCTTCGAGCCGCTCTGCTGCACCTGAAAGGAGGAATCCTCGGGACATCGGGGTTCTGTTCGAGGTAGCCCGCGAAATCCTTGTCCTTGGAGAACATATACTCAAGTGACGAATTCATCACGTCATCCGCTGGCACTTTTGGAAACGGAGCAGAACGGTCGAACATTTTCGCGGTTGACTCTTCGAGGCTGATTCGACGGTCAACCTTCTTTGAGAGCTTGATTTCGAGCAACGGCATATCGGGGTCTCCTTGGGTTTAGGCTGCTTGGGGTTGCGGTCCCGGTAGAGCTCTCGGTCTGGAAACTCTGGTCGCGTGGCTGTATCCGGAGACAGAAATCAGCTCCCGGACCTGACGCTTTCCTGTGTGCCCGCGCTCGCAATAGAGCACGTAGTCGATGGCCTCGGCGGTCTCAGAACGCATGAACCCGTGGTTGAGATTGGGGCGGGCACTGAGGGCGAGGTTGGCTAGCCGGTTGAGCGCATCCCATGCGGACTTCGCATGGATGGTGCTCAGGGTTCCGCTGTGGCCGGTGTTCATGGCCTGTAACAGGTCGTAGCCCGCCTCGTTGCGAATCTCCCCGAAGATGATCCGGTCGGGCCGGTGGCGGAGGGCGCGGCGAGTAATTCGCTTGGTTGATCGCAGTTTGACCGGGGATCGCTTGACTGCTTCCCACCGCACCGCGTTGGGGTGAGACACCGACGATTCGGTGGGTTGCTCGATGATGCCCAGCCGTTCGGGGAAGGGTATATGGTCCAGGAACGCTTTCATCAACGTCGTCTTCCCTGATCCGGTCCCGCCGCAGACGATGCCATTCTTCCTTTCGCCCATGATCCTCACATACCGCATCCCGGACCTCTCGGGGCAGGCAGCCGGGAACGATCAGCTCGTCCGACGAGTACCACCGATCGAACTTCCGGATGGTCAGCGAAACGCCATGGATCGAAGCGGGCGGACCTACCACCGCTACACGGGAGCCATCTGGCAAGCGGGTATTCAGGATCGGGTTTTGGGTCCGTCAGATCTTGCCCAAGCACTCGGGCGATCCGCTGGATCGCCTGCTGGAGGCGGTCGTTGGTGTAAGGCTGCGAGAGTGGAATGTGCTCCAGGACGCCGCCCTTGTCGGCGTACACGCCGGTCGTTCCGTTGATCATCAGGTCCGATATCGACGGGTCAAGCAGTAGCGTCCGCAGCTCTTCAGGAAAGAATGGAAGGATCAGCTGTAGCTCACCGGCGGACTCCTGCGGAGGCATTTGGCAGGGCCGGTGGAGTAAGGACAGGCAATCCTCAGCGGCTGCGGACCCGGCTGGATCGGATCGACCGAGATGCGGTTTTCGTGGAATTCGGTGATGGTCAGACCGAGCGGATTGATGGTCTCGAACTGCGGAAAGACCCGCGCCTGTTCGCTCACTTGTTTGGGATTCAGGTAGTAGGTGACGCTCAGCAGCCAGTGCTCCGTGCGCGGCTCGTGCGAGTTCTGGATGGAATACAGCCGCTCGATATTGACCAGCGCCGTGCCCTTCGCTAAGTGATGAACCGCTACCGTTTCCTCGGACATGGACGTGATGGTCACGTTCCGTACCTCAACCTCGCTCTGCTCGACCTGGCCGGACAGAACCTCCGAAACAAGGTGACTTGGCGTTATCCGCACCCATGAGTTGCGTAACTCAGGGGCTGCGATAGGAAGTAGTAATTGAGGGGGTATTTCTTGGCGATGGTGTCCCGGTTGATGGTGTAGCGGTAGTCTGCCCAGTCCGTCAGATAGGTGCGTACTTCGCCCTCGCGCGGGCTGTAACTGAGGTCGCTGTACTGGATCGCCTGCGCTCTGCCCATCTCGTCGATGCGGATGT
>CAWCIB010000003.1:0-139808 GCA_963795505.1 uncultured Actinomycetes bacterium | reverse complement strand
AAGCGACGTGATGGTCGTAGAGCGAGTAGACGACCCGGCGACCTTGGCGCTCGCCGACGACCAATCCGCTGTCGCGCAAGAGCCTCAGCTGGTGAGACACCGCGGACTGCTCCATCCCAACCGCGTCCACTAGCTCGGAAACCGAGTGCGGGCGCTCACGTAGCTGGCCGAGGATCAGAACGCGGCTCGGCGTCGACAGGGCATCCATCGCGTCCGCTACGCGCTCGGCGAGCTCGGGCGTGACCGGCGCGCGGCGGTCGTGGCCTTCGCCGTGCCCGCCCGGGGCCGTCCCCCCACGAGACCTCCCCACGCGAGCCATGTTAGTATGAACAAACGTTCATTGAATTACCGCTCATGTGATGTTAGCGAGGTCTCCTTGAACTCCACCAGCCCCGCATTGATCATTGCCGCGGCGGGCGTCGGACTCGGTCACGCGATCATGCCCGACCACTGGGTGCCGCTCGCCGTCGTCGGACGGACGCGCCGCTACCCGCTCCGCCGGGTCGCCCGCCTGTCCGGGCTGGCCGGCGTGGCGCATGTACTCGTGTCGCTGCTGCTGGGCGGCGTGATCATCGCGATCGGACTCCAGTTCCGCTCGACGATCCAGCACACGCAGAACACGATCGTCGGCCTGGTGTTGATCGCGACCGGGGTTGGCTTCATTGTGCTCGAGCTCAGCGGACGTGGGCACGACACGGTGGCCATCGGCAGACGTACGACCACGGACACGATCACAGCCATCACCACCACGACCACGAGCCGCAGGCCCGCATGCGCGGCCTGGCGGGGATCATGGTCCCGTTCGGGGCCGCCGCCTCACCCGATCTGACGATCCTGCCGGTGTTTTTGGCCGCCACCGCCGTCGGCGCCGGCACCGCGCTCGGCTCGCTGGTCGTGTTTGCGCTCGTCACGATCTCAACGATCGTCGCGCTGACGCTGCTGGCGACCGTGGGCGGCTACCAGCTGCGCGGCAACTGGCTGGACCGCTGGGGCAACACGATCACGGCCGCCACGTTGCTCGCGATCGGCACGCTCGTCCTCACCGGGACGATTTAAGGGAACACAGCCAGATCTGAACCGCGCGTGACAATACGCGCGTGACCGACGCTGCGCTATGTCGATCCACACAAGCCGCGCGGCCTGCTGTACCGCGCGATCTGTCGGTTCTCGATCACGCGGCCCGGGATGTGGCTGTCGCGCAACGTCGCCTGGAAGCTCGATCCGTATCTGATGAGGATGACCCGGGGCAGGTTGTCGAGCACCGGGCCCGCTGGCCTCCGCGCTGCTCGAGACCCGCGGCGCGCGCACCGGCCAAGCGCGGCGCACCGCGACGCTCTACTTCCACGACGGCGACCGCGTGACGATCATCGCCTCGAAGGTGGGCTGGCCCACTCACCCCGCCTGGTACCACAACATCCGCGCGAACCCCGAGGTCGTGTTCGCCGGCCGGCGGTTCCGCGCCGAGACTGTCGAGGACGAAGCGGAGCGTGAGCGACTGTGGGCCATGGCCGATAAGGTGTTTCCGCCGTTCGCGCGCTACCGGGAGTGGGCGGCCGCCGCGGGTCGCACGATCCCGATCGTCCAGCTTTCACCGATCAGCTGATCGACCAATGTAGGATTACGCTGATCACGTGATCAGCGAATCCGCGACCCGACCTCCTCAGCGCCCCACGACCCGCGCCGCGCAGCGTGTGGCGACTCGCCAGGCAATCGTCGACGCGACCGTGGAATGCCTCGTGGCGGATGGCTATGCAGCGCTCACGACGCGGCGCGTTGCCGAACGTGCGCGGGTCGCCCAGAGCACCGTGATGCATCACTTCGCCACGCGCGAGTCGCTCCTGATGGAGGCCGTGATTCAGGTCGCGGTCCAGCTGACTCAGCAGGCGCTCGCGGAGATCGACTTCGCCGCGCTGCGCACCGCCGAGGAGCGCGAAGCGGTCCTCGACGAAGCCTGGCTTCAGTTCTCCTCACCGCAGGCGCTGGCCGCGGCGCAGCTGTGGGCCGCAGTCTGGACCGAGCCCGAGCTCGCGTCCGTGCTGCGCGAGCTCGAGGAGCGCGTGATGTTGCTAGTCGTCGACACGGCGATCGCGCTGTTCCCCGAGCTCGTCGACGACCCCCGCCTGCCCGCGCTACTCGACGCGGCGGTCTCGTTGATTCGCGGGCTGCTCCTGGCGATCCCGGTCTGGGGCCGCGAAACCGTCACCGCCCGCTGGGAGGCGATGAAGCCGATGCTGCTCGATGCCACCGCCCGGGTGCTCGAGTGACGACGAGCACCGAGACCCCGCCCAGCGCCGCGGCTTCGCGACTCGCCGGCGGTGAGGGCGTGGGACGCTTGATGGATCAGGTCGAGCAGCGGATGGCCGAGCTCGCGGGCGGACACGGACCGGTGCTCACCGGCCATGCGAGCTCCACGCTCGCCGCCGGCGGCAAGCGATTGCGGCCGCTGCTCGTATGCCTCGCCGCCGGCGTTCCGCCCCCTGAGGGCGAGGGGCTGGTTCGCGCCGCGGTGGCAGTTGAGCTGATCCACGCGGCGACGCTCGTTCACGACGACGTCCTCGACGGCTCTCCGCTGCGGCGCGGGCGGCCGACGGTCGTCGCGTGCGCCGGCCGCGATGCGGCGACGGCAACCGGCGACCTGCTGTTCTCACGCGCGTTCGCCGAACTGGCGGCGGGCGGCTCGGCGGAGGCCGTCCGGATTCTGTCGCGTGCGACGTCTGAACTGGCGCGCGGAGAGCTCATGCAGCGCGCCGACGCGTTCAAGACCGATGTTGACCTCGAGCGCTATCTCGAGCGCTGCCGGCTGAAGACCGCGACTCTGTTCCGCGCGGCGTGCGAGTTGGGCGCACTCGAAGGAGACGCCGACGCCTCCGCGCTCGGCGGGCTTCGGCGAGCGGATCGGACTCGCGTTCCAGATCCTCGACGACGTGCTCGACGTTTCCGGGCCGCCGGAGCGAACCGGTAAGCCGCAGGGATCGGATCTGCTCGAGGGCACGATCACGCTGCCGCTGATTCTCGCCCGACCGCGCGACCCTGGGCTCGCCGCGACCGATCTGCGCGAGGTCCGCAGCTGCCGATCGCGCGCTCGAGATCTGCACCCGGATCGCCGCCACCGGCGCGCTCGCGCGCGCCAAGCGGCGCGCGCTCATGCTGGTGGCCGAAGCCAAGCGGCTGCTGCCCCCGCTGCCCGACGGCCAGCGGGCCGCGCTCGAGCTCGCGGCCGCCGGCGTTGTCGAGCGCTACGCGTAGGGAATCAAGCGCCCGCCACTTCGGCGAAGCGCGCGAGACTCCAGCCTGACCCGACCGCGTCGCGCATCGCTTCCCACCCCTCTCCGTGGCGGTCGATGTTGCGATGCTCGAGCTCGACCTCGGTCGTGTCCGGGCCGAGTCCGGTGAAACGCACCTCGACCTCGCTGGTCTTGGACGGGTCGGTCTCGATCTGCCACTGCGTGTTGATGTCCCAGCTGAACACGAGTCGCTTTGGCGGCTCGAAGGCCAGGACCCGCGCCCAACGGGATTCGCTGCCGTCGACGCCGCGGTCGTAGATGTGACCGCCGACCCGTCGCTCGAACACCATCTCGGCCAGCTCACCCTGGAGGAGGTGGTGATTGGGGTCCCACCACGTGCCAATGCCGGTCGTGAACACATCGAACGCGCGCTCGACCCTTCGGGGCGGTAGGCTGCGTCGCACAGGGGCCGCAGGGGCCGCTTACCAAACCGAAGGAGAGAGATGTATCCCGTCTCGTTTGCCGCCGACTACGTCGAGCGGCGCAGCCGGCTGACGACGTTCTTCCGCATCATCCTCGCGATCCCGCACATCATCGTGCTCTACGTCTACGGGATCGTCGCTTACATCGGCGTGATCATCGCCTGGTTCGCGATCGTGATCACTGGACGCTATCCCGAGGGCCTGTACAACTTCGTGGCGGGCTTCGTGCGCTACGCAACCCAGGTCATCGCGTATGTCACGCTGCTGACGGACGTCTATCCGCCATTCGGACCGGGAGGCGTGGATTACCCGATCAGGATGACCTTCGCGGGCCCGTTGCCGCAGTACAGCCGGCTGAAGACTTTCTTCCGCTTCATCCTCGCGATTCCGCTGGTCGTACTGCGGTATGTGGCGCGGGATCCTGCTGGAGTTCGCCGCGCTGTTCGCCTGGTTCGTGATCGTGATCACCGGCAAGATGCCGCGCGGGCTCCAGGACGTGATGGTGCTGGCGTCGTCATTCACGGCACGGAGCGACAGCTACCTCTTCCTCATCACCGAGACCTATCCCCCGTTCCGCGAGGACATCGCCGCCGTCACGACCGGCTCGACGGCTACCCCGCCGGACACGCTCTAGGGATAGAGTCCTGGCGGCGGCCGAGCTGCCACCGACTGAGGAGAGGGACGATGAAGCGTGCACTGACATTGGGCGCGACCCTGGCGATGGGTCTCACGATCTGGGCGGGGACAGCCGCCGCGGCCCCCAGCATCCATCCCACGCGCTACTACCTGGCGCTCGGCGACTCGCTGTCGGTCGGCTTCCAGCCCAACGCCAACGGCACCGGGTTGGAGACCGACCGCGGCTACACGAATGACCTGCTGACCCTGGAATCCAAACACGCCAAGAACCTTGTGCTCGTCGAGGTCGGCTGTCCGGGCGATACGACGACGAGTCTCTTGACCGGCCAGGGCAACGCCACGAATGCCGCCAAGTATCACTGCAACCGCAGGAAGGGCTCGCAGCTGAAGGCAGCCGTCGCGTTTCTCAAACAGCATCACGCGGCCGGCGAGGTCCCGCTGATCACGATCGACATCGGCGCCAATGACGTCGACGGCTGCGTGTCGGCGGGGAGCATCGCAGCGATCAGCGCGTGCATCGCGACCGGCGAGAACGCGATCAAGCAGAACACGCCCAAGATCCTGAACGCGCTCAAAGCCGCCGCGCCGAAGGGCACAAGATTCGCCGCGATGAACCTCTACGACCCGGTGCTCGGCGAGTACTTCAGCACCAGCTCGAGCGACAAGACGCTCGCGAGCGCGTCCGTTCCGCTCGTGCAGGGCCTGAACTCAGACATCCAGTCTGCCGACAGCTCATCCGGCTTCAAGACCGCCGACGTGGCCGACGCATTTCAGACCTACAACACGGCGGCGACGGTCTCCTTTGACGGCCAGATGGTCCCGGTCGACGTGGCAACTGTCTGTGGCTTGACCTGGGCGTGCACGCCGCCGCCCGTCGGCCCCAACATCCACGCCAACGACAACGGCTACTCGGTCATCGCCCAGGCCTTCTACAGCACCGTCGGGCGACTGCATTAGTCGAGCGAGCGCACCAGCTCGGCGACCACACCGGGATCGCGCCACGAGGTCCCGGTGTGGCCACCGTCGAACAGCTCGAGCGTGTGCTCGACACCGAGTCGCGTGAGCTCTGCTGAGAAGGCCTGCGCGCCCAGGTCGAGGAAGAACTCGTCACGGCGCCCCGCGTCGAGATAGATGCGCTTCATGCCGCGCAGCGCATCCGCGTGCTCAGCGGCGATCCGGACCGGGTCCCAGCGGAGCCACTTCTCCCAGACCTGGCCGATCAGCCGCGCCGGTCTGGATGTCGAACGGAAGCTCGCCCGGCGAGTACGCCGCCGCCATCGCGTAGACCGACAGGGGCGCGCCGTAGCGCGACCAATCGAACGTCTCGGCTTCGCGCACGCGCTCCAGCAACACCTCGAAGGAGCCCTCGAATTGATCCCTGAGGATGCGGGCCACGGTGGGAAAGTCGCGCTGATAGCAGCACTCGAACAGCATGTCGCCCGCCTGTGAGCCGAACGCGCAAAAGACATCGGGCCGGAGCATCGCGGACATCGTCGCTCCGTAGCCGCCGGAGGAGTGACCCGCAACCGCGCGCCGCTGCGTGACCGGGTAGCGCTCGTCGATGAAAGGCACGACCTCGTCGCAGAGGTAGTCCATGTAGCGCCCGGTCCCGGCGGAGTTGATGAACTGCGCGCCGCCGATCGACGTCCACGCGTCGACGAACACGACGACCGCCGGCGGGCAGTCACCGCGCGCAAACCGCTCATCGAGCCGCTCGACGACGGTCGGCTCAAACGACTTGCGCGCGAGCCAGGCGTCGAGCTGGCCCCCCCAGCCCTGGAGCATGTAGACAGCCGGCGCACTCGAAGCTCCTGGAGCGCTGTACACGTACAGCGGGCGTAGCGCGGGGTCGCCGAGCGGGTTGTCCTTCAGGACTTCCGATTCGACCACGAGCCGCTCGAACCGACCCGCCAGCGGTCGCTCCCACGGCGGGCCCGGCGGGCCATCTACCTCGGTAAGAGCCATGCAGTCCACCTTATGCGAAGGACTACGATCACGTCAGTGGCGGATCACGTGAAGACGAACTCGGCGAGCGGGAACGGCGCGGGCGCCGACATCGACGCCAGCGAGACCAGCGAGTGGCTCGAAGCGCTCGACGCCGTCGTGGCCCACGACGGGCCGGCGCGCGCCCGCCAGATCCTCGCGCGTGTGATCGAGCGTGCCCAGCATGCCGGAACCGGTCCGATCGCGAGCCTCAACACGCCCTACATCAACACGATCCCCGCCGAGGAGGAGGCGAAGCTCCCTGGCGACCCCGACTTGGAGCGGCGGCTGCGCTCGATCGTGCGCTGGAACGCGATGGCGATGGTCGTGCGAGCCAACAAGAAATCCTCGGAGCTCGGGGGTCACATCGCCTCCTACCAGTCTCTGGCGGTGCTCTACGAGGTCGGCTTCAACCACTTCTGGAGGGCGCCCGACGACCTCGTCTACTTCCAGGGCCACTCCTCGCCTGGGAACTACGCGCGCGCGTATCTAGAGGGACGGCTGACCGAGGAGCAGCTCGACGGCTTCCGCCAGGAGGTCTCATCGCCGGACGGCCTGAGCTCGTACCCACACCCTTGGTTGATGCCGGACTTCTGGCAGTTCCCGACCGTCTCGCTCGGGATCGGGGCGATCACCTCGATCTACCAGGCGCGCTTCATGAAGTACCTGGGCGCGCGCGGTATGGCCGACACGGACGGACGGAAGGTGTGGGCGTTCATCGGCGATGGCGAGGTCGACGAGCCCGAGACGATGGGCTCGATCGGGCTCGCGGGCCGAGAGCAGCTCGACAACCTGATCTGGGTCGTCAACTGCAACCTCCAGCGGCTCGACGGGCCGGTGCGGGGCAACGGCAAGATCATCCAGGAGCTCGAGTCCGACTTCCGCGGCGCCGGCTGGAACGTCATCAAGGTCGTGTGGGGCTCACGCTGGGACCCGCTGCTCGCCGCCGACACCGACGGGCGGCTCGTGCGGGTGATGGACGAGTCGCTCGACGGCGAGTACCAAACGTATAAGTCGCGCGACGGCGCATACGTGCGCGAGCGCTTCTTCGGCAAGGACCCGGTCCTGCTCGAGCGCGTCGCGCACATGTCAGATGACGAGATCTGGCTGCTCAATCGCGGCGGGCTCGACCAGCAGAAGGTCTACGCCGCCTACCACGAGGCCGCCCGGCACGTCGGCCAGCCGACGGTGATCCTCGCCAAGACGATCAAGGGCTACGGGATGGGCACCTCGGGCGAGGGCCAGATGATCACCCACCAGGCCAAGAAGATGACCGAGGAGGCGCTGCTTGCGTTCCGCGACCGCTTCGAGCTGCCCCTCTCAGACGAGCAGGTACGCAACGCGGAGTACTACAAGCCACCCGACGACTCAGCCGAGATGCGGTATCTGCGCGAGTGCCGCGAGAGGCTCGGCGGCAGCCTGCCGGTGCGCCGGCGCGAGTCCGAGCCCCTGAAGGCTCCGCCGCTCGAGACGTTCAAGGGACAGCTCGAGGCCACCGGCGAGCGGGAGATCTCGACGACGATGGCGTTTGTGCGCGTGCTCGCGGCGCTCCTGCGCGACAAGGCGATCGCCAAGCACGTCGTGCCCATCGTGCCCGACGAGTCGCGCACTTTTGGAATGGAGGGCCTGTTCCGCCAGATCGGGATCTACTCGCCCTTCGGCCAGCTCTACCAGCCGGAGGACTCAGAGCAGCTGATGTTCTACAAGGAGGACGCGCAGGGCCAGATCCTCGAGGAGGGGATCACCGAGGCGGGGTCGATCTCGTCCTTCATCGCCGCGGGCACGTCTTACTCGGCGCACGGAGTCCCGATGATCCCGTTCTACATCTACTACTCGATGTTCGGCTACCAGCGCGTCGGCGATCTGGTGTGGGCGGCGGGCGACTGCCGGACGCGTGGCTTCATGCTGGGCGGGACCGCGGGCCGGACGACACTCAACGGCGAGGGGCTCCAGCACGAGGACGGCCACAGCCACGTGCTGTTCTCGGTCGTCCCCAACTGCCGTGCCTACGACCCGGCGTTCTCATACGAGATCGCGGTGATCATCCAGGACGGCCTGCGGCGGATGTTCGAGGAGCAGGAGGACGTGTTCTTCTACATCACGCTGATGAACGAGAACTACCACCACCCGGCGCTGCCGGACGGCGCCGTTGAAGGGATTCTGCGCGGCATGTACCGCCTGCGCGCGGCGGAGGGCGCGCAGGCGCAGCTGCTCGGCTCGGGCACGATCCTCAACGAGGTGGTGGCCGCGGCGGACCTGCTGCGCGAGGACTGGGGGGTTGAGGCCGACGTCTGGAGCGTTACCTCGTTCACCGAGCTCAGGCGCGACGGAATCGAGGTGGAACGCTGGAACATGCTTCACCCGACCGACGAACCGCGGCGGGCGTACGTCGCCGAATCGCTCGCCGACCTGCCGACGATCGCGGCGACGGACTACATCCGTGCATTCCCCGATCAAATCCGACAATGGGTCCCGGGTCCGTATCGAACGCTCGGCACCGACGGGTACGGGCGCAGCGACTTCCGGCGGGCGCTGCGTCAGTTCTTTGAGGTCGACCGGCGCTACGTGGCCGTGGCGGCGCTGCGCGAGCTCGACCCGAAGCTCGCCGCCGAAGCGATCCAGAAGTACGAGCTCGACGCCGACGCGCCGATGCCGACGACCGTATGACCTCAACCGCGGCGGTCACGGTTGAGGTGCCCGACATCGGCGACTTCGCCGACGTCCCGGTGATCGAGATCCTGGTCTCCCCCGGCGATTCGGTCGCGGCGGACGACCCGCTGCTGACGCTCGAATCGGACAAGGCGACGATGGACGTCCCGGCTCCGTCCGCCGGGACGGTGGGCGAGATTCTGGTCAAGCTCGGCGACAAGGTCTCGCAGGGGACGCCGCTGCTTACGTTGGACCCGGCGCCCGATGCGAGCGGGCCGCCGCCGGAGGCGCGGGTCGCGCCCGCTGCCTCCGAGGAGGTCGCTCCCGCGGCCACCGAAGTTGCGCCCCCGCCCGCCGAAGCGCCTCCCCCGCCCCACGCCGACGGCGCTGGGCCGATCTACGCCAGCCCGTCCGTGCGCCGCCTCGCGCGCGAGCGCGGGATCGACCTGAGCCAGGTCAGCGGTTCCGGTCGCAAGGGCCGGATCACGAAGGCGGATCTGGAGCGGGGACCGGCACCCGCGGGCGCGCCCGCGTCGGCCGTCGCCGGCCTCGAGCTGGCGCCGTGGCCGACCCCTGACTTCTCCAAGCAGGGGCCGATCGAGCGTGTCGAGCGCTCGCGGATCCAGAAGATCTCGGCCCCGAACCTGGCTCGCAACTGGGTGATGATCCCGCACGTCACTCACAACGATGAGGCCGACATCACCGAGCTCGAGGCGTGGCGCAAGCAGCTGAACTCAGAGCAGGACGAGGTAAAGGTCACGATGGTCGCGTTCCTGGTCATCGCGTCGGTCGCGACGCTGAAGGAGTTCGAGACCTTCAACTCCTCGCTCGATGGCGATGAGCTGATCCTCAAGCGCTACTACAACATCGGGTTTGCGGCCGACACCCCCGGCGGTCTCGTGGTGCCGGTGATCAAGGACGCCGACAAGAAGGGCCTGTTCGAGATCGCGGCCGACCTGACCGAGCTCTCGGGCAAGGCTCGCGCCGGGAAGCTCGGCCCTGCGGAGATGTCGGGCTCGACGTTCACGATCTCCTCGCTCGGCGGGATCGGCGGCACTTCGTTCACTCCGATCGTCAACGCGCCCGAGGTGGCGATTCTCGGAGCTACGCGCTCGGCGATGAAACCGGTCTGGAACGGATCGGAGTTCGTTCCGCGCTTGATGCTGCCGCTGTCGCTGTCCTACGACCACCGCGTGATCGACGGCGCCGCGGCGGCACGCTTCATGGTCCATCTGGTGCGCGTGCTGAGCGATCTGCGGCGGGCGCTGCTGTGACCGAGGTCCGCGTCCCCGACATCGGCGACTTCACCGATGTCCCGGTGATCGAAATCCACGTCTCGCCCGGCGACGAGGTGGCGGTCGAGGACCCGCTCGTCACGCTCGAGTCCGACAAGGCCACGATGGACGTTCCGGCGCCGCGAGGCCGGGACCGTCAAGCAGCTACAGGTGAAGATTGGCGACCGCGTGTCCGAGGGCAGCGTTCTGCTGACGCTGGAAACCGATTCGGCGCAACCCGCCGAGCCTGCCCCCGCACGCAAGATGCACCGGAATCCGGTGCAACGGTGGCGGGGGCGAGGCTCGGGCGCGGCGCCGACGCCCAACTCGTCGTGATCGGCGCGGGCGTCGGCGGCTACACGGCCGCCTTCCGCGCCGCGGACCTCGGCCTGAGCGACGATCCTGATCGAGCGCTACGAGCGGCTCGGCGGCGTGTGTTTGAACGTCGGCTGCATCCCGTCGAAAGCGCTCCTGCATGCCGCGCGCGTGATCGCCGAGGCCGACGAGATGGGCGCCCACGGGATCACGTTCGGCAAACCGCGGGTCGACCTCGAGCAGCTGATCGGCTGGAAGGAGTCGGTCGTCGACAAGCTGACCGGCGGCCTCGCGCTGCTCGCGCGCCAGCGCAAGGTCGAGGTCGTGACCGGAGAGGCGCGCCTGACGGGACCGAACACCGTCGCGGTCGGCGAGCGGACGATCACGTTTGAGAACTGCATCATCGCCGCGGGCTCGCAGGCGGCGATGCTGCCTGACCTGCCCGATGACCCCAGGATCATCGACTCGACCGGGGCCCTCTCGCCCGCCGAGGTCCCCAAGCGGCTGCTCGTTATCGGCGGCGGGATCATCGGGCTCGAGATGGCGACCGTCTATGACGCGCTCGGGTCGAAGGTCACCGTCGTCGAGCTGCTCGACCAGCTGATCCCGGGCTGCGATCCGGATCTGGTCAAGCCGCTTCAAAAGCGAATCGAGCAGCGCTACGAAGCGATCAAGCTCGGTACGAGCGTCGAGTCCGTGACGTCACAGAAGAGCGGGCTGAAGGTCTCGCTGTCGGATGGCACGAGCGCGACTTACGACGCTGTGCTGGTGGCCGTCGGCCGCACGCCCAGCGGCCACGCGGTCGACGCCGCCGCCGCGGGCGTCAACGTGGACGAGCGCGGCTTCATCGCGGTCGACAAGCAGCTGCGCACGAACGTCCCCGGGATCTATGCGATCGGCGACATCGTCGGCGGCCCGATGCTGGCCCACAAGGCCTCGCACGAGGGCAAGGTCGCGGCCGAGGTGATCGCCGGCCAGAACGTCGAGTTCGACTCGCGCGCGATTCCGTCGGTCGCCTACACCGATCCCGAGGTCGCGTGGATGGGGCTGACCGAGTCGGCGGCCAACGACCAGGGCATCGACTACGAGAAGGCTGTGTTCCCGTGGAGCGCGTCGGGCCGGGCGCTCGGGCTCGGACGTGACGACGGTTTCACGAAGCTCTTGTTCGAGCCGGGCTCGAACCGCCTGCTCGGCGCGGCGATGGTCGGCGTGAACGCCGGTGACCTGATCGCGGAGACCGTGCTCGCGCTGGAGATGGGCGCCGACGCCGAGGACATCGGTCTGACCGTCCACCCCCACCCCACTCTGTCGGAGACGATCGCGTTCGCGGCCGAGCTCCAGGCGGGCTCGATCACGGACCTGATGCCGCCGCGCAGGCGGACGCGGGTCTAGTCCGCGGCGGGCCGCTCAGACGGAGCGGGGAACGGGAATTCCTCGGCCGCGAGGATGTCGTGCGGCGCCGCGATTCCCGGCGGGATCTTCGGGCAGCCGCGGCCGCCTGAGGGCGGGATCCGGCCCGGGAAATACGAACTCGTCGGCTGCTAATACATCGTGGGGACTCTGATCCTCGGCCATGGGCGAATCATCCCAGATCCCGAGCGTGCGCGCGCTCACAGAGATCTAAGCCTCCCTGACTAAGATCGTCTCCCTCGAGTGCTATCCTCTGCTTACCCCGAGTAAGTGACTACTGAAAGCGAAGATTTCATGTCCAGCCGCCTCCTTCTAGTACCGCTTGAAGACGCCGTCGTCTTCCCGGGCATGTCGGTGACGCTTACGATCGACGTCGGCGAAGAGGACCGAGTCCTGCTCGTCCCCCGCCACGGCTCAGAGTTCGCCAATGTCGGCACGGTCGCCGAGATCGCAGATCGCATCCGCCTGCCCGGCGGCGCGGGCGCGGTAGCGCTCAACGGACTTCACCGGGGAATCGCCGGTGCGGCCCACACGATGCCGGACGGGCGCCTGTTCGTCGAGGTCGAGGAGCGCCAGGACGAGCGGCCGGTCGATGGCCGCACGCGCAATCTCGAGCGCGAGTACCGCGCGGTCGTCGAGGAGATCCTCGAGCTGCGCGGCGACGACGGGCGCATCTCGGCGTTCGTTCGCAGCATCACCGAGCCGGGCGTGCTCGCCGACACATCCGGCTACTCGCCCGACATCTCCTACGAGCAGAAGGTCGAGCTGCTCCAAACGCTCGACGTGTCGGACCGCCTCGAGCTGGCGCTCAAGTTTCAGCGCGAGCGGCTGGCTGAGCTTCAGGTCCGCAAGCGGATCCGAGAGGACGTCGAGTCGGGCGCGGACAAGCAGCAGCGCGAGTACTTCCTGCGCAAGCAGATGGAGTCGATCCGCAAGGAGCTCGGCGAGGACGACGCGTCTGTCGTCGAGGAGTACCGGACCAAGATCGAGGAGGCCGGGATGCCCGACCACGCTCGCGAGCAGGCCGAGAAGGAGCTGGGCCGGCTCGAGCGGATGGGCGAGCAGAGCGCCGAGTCGACGGTCATCCGGACATACCTGGACTGGCTGATCGCGGTGCCGTGGAGTGAGCGTTCAGACGAGCGGCTCGATCCGCAGCACGCGCGCGAGGTCCTCGACGCCGATCATGCGGGCCTCGAGGACGTCAAGGACCGGATCGTCGAGTACATCGCGGTCAAGAAGCTGCGCCAGGAGCGCGGCATCGAAGAGGACAAGCGCTCGGGTGCGATCCTGACGCTGATCGGACCTCCTGGAACCGGCAAGACCTCGATCGGCGAGTCGATCGCCCGTGCCACTGGCCGGGAGTTCGTGCGCATGTCGCTCGGCGGCGTCCGCGACGAAGCCGAGATCCGCGGCCATCGCCGCACGTACATCGGCGCGCTGCCGGGCCGCCTCGTCCGGGCGCTGCGCGACGCGGGCACGATGAACCCGGTGATCATGCTCGACGAGGTCGACAAGGTCGGCGCCGACTGGCGTGGCGACCCGAGTTCGGCCCTGCTCGAGGTGCTCGATCCGGCGCAGAACCACAGCTTCCGCGACCACTACCTGGACGTCGAGCTTGACCTGAGCCAAGTGCTGTTCATCGCGACCGCGAACGTCGCCGACACGATCCCCGGGCCGCTACTCGACCGCATGGAAGTGATCCGTTTCGACGGCTACACGACCTCTGAGAAGGTCGCGATCGCGCGCGGCTATCTGTGGCCGCGGCAGCTGGAGCGCAACGGCCTGAAGGCCGACGAGGTCGCGATCTCCGACGACATTCTTCAGACCGTGGCCACCGAGTACACGCGCGAGGCGGGCGTGCGCCAGCTCGAGCGCGAGCTCGGCACGCTGCTGCGCAAGACCGCAACGCGGATCGCATCCGCCGAGGCACAGGCGCCGGTGGAGATCGACCTCGACGCCGTGCGCGACGCGCTCGGCCGGCAGAAGTTCTTCCAGGAGTCGGCGAGCGCCACCGCGATGCCGGGCGTCGCGACCGGCCTGGCCGTGACGGGTGCCGGCGGCGATGTGCTGTTCGTCGAGGCCACCGCGATGCAGGGCAGACCAGGGCTGACGCTCACGGGACAACTCGGTGATGTGATGAAGGAGTCGGGTCAGATCGCGCTCTCCTATGTCCGCGGTCACTCGGAAGAGCTCGGGATCGAGTCCGACGCGTTCGATCGTCAGTTCCACGTCCACGTGCCCGCGGGCGCGATCCCCAAGGACGGCCCCAGTGCCGGTGTCACGATGGTCACCGCGCTGGCGTCGCTGCTGTCAGGCCGGCCCGTCAAGCACACGGTCGGCATGACCGGCGAGGTGACTCTCCAGGGTCGCGTGCTGCCGATCGGCGGCGTCAAGCAGAAGGTGCTGGCCGCGCATGCGGCCGGTTTGACCGACCTCGTGCTGCCCGAGCGCAACCGCGGCGATCTCGACGACGTTCCGCAGGAAGTTCGTGACGCGATGAGCTTCCACTTCGCGATGACGATCGACGAGGTCCTCGGGGCCGCGCTCGAGCCGGCGCCGCTCCGCTCGGCGGCGGCCTAGCGAGCACGCGGGGCGGCGTATAGGCTGCCCCGCACGTGAGCTGGAGATGGATGGCTGCTGGCGGCCATCGGAACGGTGGCCGCCGCCTCAAGCGCAGGAGCGAGCGGCAAAGCCACCAACGCCTGTCCCCATTGGGGTCGCCCAGCTCTGGCGGCGGCGCCCCAGCCGCACGCGCTGCGAGTGTTCGCGATCCAGTTCGAGCAGCAGCCCGCGCTCATGAGGAGCTGCGGCGAGCTATGCCCGCGCGGTCGATTGCGCGATGCGGATCGAGGTCGCACCGCTGCTCGCGAGAAACCGCCCCAACCTTGTCGTGTTCGACGAGGACGTCGGGCTCGAGACGCTCGCGACCGGAGCGCGCGGAGCGGCTGCGCGCGACCTTCTCCGTCAGGGGGTGCCGGCCTGCAAGGGACAGCCCACGCCCTGCGCGACGGTGCAGACACTGCTGGCCCTCAACGCCTCCTACGCGCCCGCGACTACCTATCTCGAGCATCGCTTCCCGGCGCTCGGCGGTCAGCTCGACTCCGCCTTCATCGCCGGCACCGACCAGTTCGTGCGCGTTTTCATGACGACGATGGCCAGCGAGGCGCTGCGCTACGGCGTGTACCTCGTCGCCTCCAACACCCAGGCTCCCTTCGGCCTCACCCGCAACCCAGCGGCGGTCGCAGCCCTGCACGACCCGAGCATGCCCCACGTCGCCGCGGTTTACGCGCCCACCGCCGATGCCGCCTACGACCAGACTTTCCTCTGGGGTCCGCGCGTCGTGCATTCCCGTGCTCCGGCTCCGCTGCGCAACCTGCTCACGGTCAACCGCAAGCTTCCGTTGACCTCGTTCGAGGTCGCGCTCGGATTCAAGCCGGGACCGGCGCGCGGCGCGGCGGCGCGCGCAAACCTGCGCCCGTTCGCGATCCCCGGCACGGGAGCCCGCCTGGGCTTCGCGACCAGCCTGCCGGCCTTCACCTACGGCACCGCCACGCCCAGCCACGCGTGTGACGACGTCAGCGTGAGCTACATGCGCTGCCTGGACCACCTGGGGGCGAACGTGCTGATCCAGGCCGACGCCAACGACGGCCAATGGACCGGCGACCGGCAGTCCCACCGAGCAGTGGCAGCCGCTCGCCTGGATGGGATCTGCATGGCGAGCGGTCAGCGACCCATCGCTGCACTTCGCATACGCTGTCAACCCCTTCATGGTCGGCAACCTCGCGGACACCCCGTTCGACGGCCAGAGCGCAATCCTCCAGCGCGGCCGCCAAGGAGCCGGTTGCTTCTACGTCGGGGATCGCAGCTTCATCGCCGGCCAGGACGACCCCGCGCTGCGCGGCTACGCGGGACCGAAGCCGCAGTTCCTGGCACTCGCGCCGTGGGTTCACCCCGACGCATCGAGAGCCACGCTGCGTCAGATCGGCGCGGCACTCGCAGCCGGCACGGGCCCGTACAAGTACGTCCAAACCGCCGTCGTGGCGGATCTCCCGTTCCCGCTCGAGCGGACGCGGCCGGGGTGCGTGAGGGCCGGCCGGTGACCCGCCTCACGCGACGCCAGGCACTCGCGGGCGCGGCCGCTAGCGCAACCGCCGCGGCAGCCGCACCGGCGGCGGCCAAAGCTGCTGCCACCCGGACGGCCGATGTGATCGTTGTCGGAGCCGGGCTCGCGGGCTTGAGCGCCGCCACGGATCTCGTCCACGCCGGCCACTCGGTGGTCGTGCTCGAGGCACGCGACAGAGTCGGCGGCCGGACGCTCAACCATCCGCTCGGCCACGGCGAGGTGGTCGAGGTCGGCGGGCAGTGGGTCGGCCCCGGTCAGGACCACATCCTCGCCCGCGCGCGGGCGCACGGCATCCGCACGTTCAAGACCTACACCAAGGGCGCCCAGATCTTCGACTATGCCGGCACCCAGACGCATTTCACGGGGCTGATCCCGCCGCTGCCCGAGCCCGACGCGACGGACTTTGCGGGCCTGCTCGGCAAGGTGATCAGCCTTCGAGTCGACCGTGCCGCTCGCGAAGCCGTGGACGGCGGCGAATGCGGCCGAGCTCGACTCGCAGACCGTCGAGACGTTCACGCTTGCGAACTCCGGGCACGTCGGGGGCTCACTTCCTCTTGGGCCTGGCCGTCCGAGCGGTGTTCGCGGCCGAGCCGCGCGACCTGTCCCTCCTGCACGCTCTGTGGTACCTCAACTCTGGAGGCGGGGTCATCAACCTGACCAGCACCGCCGGCGGTGCCCAGGACTCGCGCTTCGTCGGCGGCTCGCAGCTGGTCTCGATTCGCATGGCCGAGCGGCTCGGCCCGCGAGTCGTGCTGAACGCTCCGGTCAGGCGCGTCGGGCAGGACCGAAGCGGGGTCACGGTCCTCAGCGACGCGGGCACCTGGCGGGCGCGACGGGCGATCATCGCAATCGCGCCCACGCTGGCGGGACGGATCGACTACGACCCGCAGCTCCCGGCGCAGCGGGACCAGCTCACCCAGCGCGTGCCGCAGGGCTCGGCGATCAAGTTCGAGGCGGTGTACTCGACACCATGGTGGAGGTCGGAAGGGCTGAGCGGCTACGCCAACAGCGATCGCTCGCCGATCCCCCTCACCTACGACAACTCGCCGCCGACGGGCAAGCCGGGCGTGTTGCTCGGATTCGCGGTCGGCGAGGATGCGCGTCGCCTGACAACGCTCTCGGCATCGGCTCGCCGCACGGAGGTGCTGGGGGCCTTCGCGCGGCTCTTCGGGCCGCGCGCCGCCAGCCCGCAGCAGCTGATCGAGCACAACTGGTCGGTCGAGCAATGGACGCGCGGGTGCTATGCCGGCTACATGCCGCCGGGCGTGTGGAGCGACTACGGCAGTGCCCTGCGAGCGCCGGTCGGCCGGCTCCACTGGGCCGGCACCGAAACGTCGGACGTGTTCGCCGGCTACATGGACGGTGCCGTGCGCTCCGGCGAGCGGGCGGCGGCCGAGGTTTCGCGCTCTCTCTGACCCACGCCGCTGGGATACCTCGCGAGCGGGGTAGGCTCAGTGCATGAGCACGATCACGGCCCCCCAAGAGCAGCAGGTCATCGAGCAGGTCCCGAAGCAGCTTTACATCGGCGGCGAGTGGGTCGACGGCGGCGAGGGAACGCTCGCGGTCGAGGATCCTTCGACCGCCGAAGCGCTGACTGAGATCGCAGACGCGTCCGTGGAAGACGCCAAGCGCGCTCTCGACGCGGCGGTCGACGCCGGCCCGGAGTTCGCCGCCCATCCACCGCGAGAGCGCGGCGAGATCCTGCGGCGGGCGTTTGAGGCGGTCGTCGCGCGCGCCGACGAACTCGCGCTCCTGATGACGCTCGAGATGGGCAAGCCGCTCGCGGAATCCAAGGCGGAGATCGCCTATGGCGCCGAGTTCCTGCGCTGGTTCTCAGAGCAGGCCGTGCGGATCGATGGCCGCTACTCGACGGCGCCCAACGGCCAAGGACGGCTGCTGACGATGAAGCAGCCGGTCGGCCCCTGCCTGCTGATCACGCCATGGAACTTCCCGCTCGCGATGGGGACACGCAAGATCGGCCCGGCGATCGCGGCAGGCTGCACGATGGTCGTCAAGCCGGCGCAACAGACGCCGCTTTCGATGCTTGCGCTGGCGAAGATCCTCGAGGAGGCCGGTCTCCCGGGCGGCGTGCTCAACCTGATCACGGCCTCGTCGGCAAGCCGGACAACCGGCCCGCTGATCTCCGATCCGCGCTTGCGCAAGCTCTCGTTCACCGGCTCGACCGAGATCGGCCGCAAGCTGATGGAACAGGCGTCGGAGAACCTGCTGCGGCTCTCGATGGAGCTCGGTGGCAATGCGCCGTTCATCGTGTTCGAGGACGCCGACCTCGACGCGGCCGTCGAGGGCGCACTGATCGCGAAGATGCGCAACATCGGCGAGGCCTGCACTGCCGCCAACCGCTTCCACGTCGCCGCTCCCGTCGCCGAGCAGTTCGCGGAGAAGATGGCCGAGCGGATGGGCTCGATGAAGGTCGGGCGCGGGACCGAGGACGGCATCGAGGTCGGACCGCTGATCGACGACACCCAGCGCTCCAAGGTCGCCGAGTTGGTCGACGACGCCGTCGGCAAGGGCGCCCGCGCGCTGGTGGGCGGCCACTCACGCGACGGCGCCGGCTACTTCTACGACCCGACGGTCTTGGCCGACGTGCCAGAGAACGCCAACTTGCTCAAGGAGGAAATCTTCGGTCCGGTGGCGCCCGTGAGGGGGTTCTCGGACGAGGATGAGGCGGTCGCGGCCGCCAACGACACCGAGTTCGGTCTGGTCGCATACCTATACACGCGCGATGTGAAGCGCGCGCTGCGGGTCGTCGAGCGACTCGAGACCGGGATGGTCGGCCTCAACCAGGGGATGGTCTCGAATCCCGCCGCCCCGTTCGGCGGCATCAAGCAGTCGGGCTTCGGCCGCGAGGGCGGCTACGAGGGGATCGAGGAGTACCTCGAGACGAAGTACGTGGCCCTCAATTTGGATTAGGGAGTTTGCGCAAGTTCTGCGCCGCGCGGTCGTTCTTGGTCTCGGGAGGCGCCCCGACAGCAGGGGACCAAGGAAGGAGAACCGCATGTACCAATTCAGTAGAGCTATCTATCGGGCGCTGGCGGACGAGGTCGTCGAAGGTCCCAACTGCGCCGAGCAGGCAAATCACGAACGTGTCCTGCGCGCGTGCGAGCGCACCGTGGAGCGCCTTGCGACGGACCCGCACTACTTCGCCAAGCCGGCGCGAACGCTGTTCGGCGAGATCCGCTGGTATTTCCCCCTGAACTCGCAGCCACGGGTGCTGCGCGTTATCGAGCGCCACCTTGGCCTGGTCGACGAGTTCGTACGCAGTCTTCCAAAGAACGGACTCGATGTGCACGGGAATCCGCTCCAGTGCCGCGCGAGCACTCGGAGGGGGTCGCCCTGCCAGCGGATGCCGCTGCCGCGCAATGGCTACTGCCCGTCGCACCAGCACCTGGCGGCGACAGAAGAAATGCCTGTCCTGATGGCGGCGTAGCTCCAGCGCCCGCCTTCCCGGCAGGGAGTCCACTCCAGCGAGGTTAACCGCGCTATTCGCGGTTAACCTCGATCCAATCGCCTGGCGACCGCAACCGCAGCCTGACGGAGATCATTTTCCTGCTAGCTCGTCACGGTCTGAAGACCGGTCCACAGCCCGTAGCCCGCAAGGCCACCGGCCACGACCGCAAGCCCCCATGCGGCGAGCATCGGCTGTCCGTGCCGCTTGGCGAACCGGGGGTAGACCGCGAACACGATCAGCTGGCTGAGCCACAGGGCCACCAGCGACGGCTTGATCAGGGTGTTGTAGAAGCCGTCGGGGTTGATCAGGCTGAACGGTGCCGCGATCATCATGGCGGCGCCGATCACGAGCGTGATCGGGCGAATCCTCCAGCGGCCGATCGCGTGCAGGAGCCGGGTCAGCGCGAGGTACTCGAACAGGATCAGGCCGGCGATGCTGACCGCGACCCCGATCCCGATCGCGTGAGCCAAGCCGCTCCCTGAGAACTCCTGCGCGACCGTCACGCCGGGAATGCTGGTGCGCATCAGCCCGGGCGCCCCAGCTAGCGGAGCGACAGCCAGCACCACGACGAGCGCGCTGAGCGCGAAGGCCCCGATCAGCCCCCGCCTCATCGTGCGCGCCGGGAAGGCGATGTCACCGCCGAGAAAGAGCGGCAGGCTCCCGCAGATGTAGAGCAGCGAGGTGTCGGCGCCGGCTTTCCCGATCGAGCCTGCGTCGACGCTCGTGCCAAATGTCGACACGGGCGTCGAGACGTGCGCGAGCGTCACGCCGTCCAGGGCTCCCGCCAAAGCGAGCTGGCCGACGCCCATCAGCCCAAGCACGAGCAGCGCGGCTTTCGTTCCCCCGACCATCACGCCCACGATCAGAGCCGGGATTAGCAGCGCCAGCAGCGTCTGATAGCTCCGCTCGCCGCCGAAGACCTGGGGCAGCAGGTCGTAGACGATCTGCACGGTCGTGTAGATCAGGTACAGCGCGTAGCTGACGATCCAGATCGCCGCCTGCACCAGCGCGATCCGCCGCCCGGCAGCCGCTTCGACGAACGAGAACAGCCCGCCCGGTCCGCTCACGTGCCGCGCGAAGCGAAGCCAGATCGCGACCGAGGCGGAGAAAGCCGCGACCGCCACGAGCATCGCGAGGCCGGCCGAGCCGCTCGCACCGCCGGCGAGGCCGGGTGCGTTCAGCGCGGCCAGTGCGAGCGGGCCGCCGAACGATGCGAGGGCTACGGCCGTGAATCCCCACGCGCCCAGCCGGGGTGACGTCGAAGCGCCTACCTATTAGCCCCAGCTGCTGCCGCTCGAGGAGCCGCCGCTCGACGAGCCGCTCGAGCTGCTCGCGGACGAGGAGCTCGAGCTGGTGGCGGGTGTGGACTTGGCGGATGCCGTGGCACCCACGCTTCCACCCGAGGTATTGATCAGCCACCACTTCGCGCCGAACTGGCTGCTGCCGTTGCCGCTGGTCGTGCCGGCACCGGTATCGCCCGCGAAGTAGTACAGCGGCCAGCCCTTGTACGTGACCTGCATGCTGCCGTCAGAGCGGGTCGTCGTGCTCAGCAGCGATGCCTCGACGCCGCCGGCCGCGGTCGGTGTCGACTTGGTGAGCAAAGGCGGCCACGCGGAGGCGCAGGCGCCGCTGCAGCTCGACTTGCCGCCCTTATCCGCCACCCAGATGTAGAGCGCGCGGCCCGACGGGCCAACGAGATACGTCCCGAGCGAGCCCTTCGTCGTGCCCACCGAGACGCCCTTGGCGGGCGAACTGGCAGCGGGACCGTACGGTGTTGCGCTCGCCCCCGTGCTCGATTTGCTGCTCCCGCCGCAAGCTGTCGCGATCAGGCCGACGCCCAAAAGCGCCGGTAGAGAAATGATTTTCATGTCGTGCTCCTTGTCGTGCGTCCAACAAGAAAGACTGCTTGCACCCCCGAACCCTTCCCGCTACAGCGTGGCCCCGTCTTCGACCGGCGTCTGTCCCTGCTCCCGTAAGGCATTCCCGATCGCGGAGATCACGAGCTCGAGCACCCGCACCCGTGCATAGTGCTTGGACTCGGCCGCGACCACCTGCCACCGGGCGGCCGCGTGGTCAGTCGCCGTGAGCATCTCCTCGACCGCCTCTTCGTACGCGGCCCGCCGCGAAAGGTTGCGCCAGTCTTCGCCCGTGAGCTTCCAGCGCTTGAGCGGATCCTTCTCTCGGGCGCGAAAGCGCCGCAGCTGCTCATCCTCCGAGACATGCAGCCAGAACTTCACGAGCACCATGCCCTCGGCCGCAAGCGCCGATTCCCACTGAACTATCTGCGGGTAGGCCCGCCGCCATTCTTCCTCGGCCGCAAATCCCTCGACGCGCTCGACGAGCACACGCCCGTACCAGGAGCGGTCCAGAACCGCCATCCCACCCCATCCCGGCAGAGCAGGCGAGAAACGATGCAGGAAGTGGTGGCGACGTTCGTCGTCGCTGGGCGCGGCAAATTGCGACACGCGCACATGCCTCGGGTCGAGCGGGCTCACCAAGCGCCGAATGCCGCCCCCCTTGCCCGATGCGTCCCATCCTTCGAACAGCACACACAAGGGAGGTCCGAGCGCCCCGCTCCCGAGCAGGCCACCCATCTGGAGGCGTAGCGCAAGCAGCCGGCGCTGCGATTCGACGATCCGCTGCTGGCTCTCGCGGGCGCTGAGCTTCAGGCTGAGGTCAGCATCGCGCAGCGATGCCATCGACTCACCCGCTCGCCGCCGGCCCGCGCCCGAACCGGGGCTCGGGCTCGCCCAGCTCGGCGATCAGCACCTGGCCCGAGACGCGTGCCAGCGCTCGGGCGGCCGGTGGGGCCTCAGCGATTGTGGCAAGTCGCGGTCCGAGCAACTGGTACGTCCGCCCGCCCCGAACGACCTGGCCGCCGCCGACGAGCACGTTGCGCACCCAGTCGGAGCGCTCGCCATATAGCACCGCCACTGCGAACGTCCGACCCCGCCTAAACCCGAGCACGGGTGTGCGATACAGCCGCCCCGAGCGCCTCCCCCGATGCACGATCACCGCCCAGGGCGGAAGCGCCCAGGCGTACACGCCCTGGATCGGGTTGACCACGGCGCGGTTGAAGCGGGCGAGACCGCGCGGAAGCGTCGGCACGGACGCACGATAACGCCCAACCTGCCCATCCCGCCGAGGGAGGCCTGTACCCTCAGGGGCCAAGGACGATGGCCTACGCCGAGCAGAGCCCGCCACGCCTCACTTCGGGGATCAACCAGCACGCCTCAGCGCTCGCGCACGAGTGGCGCCGGCTGACGCGCGCCGCGACGGCGGTCGCGCTGCTCACCGCGCCGGCGTTCTTCCTGGTCCTCTACCAGCAGGACCACTGGTCGCTGGCCGCGTCGATCATCGTGACGGCGCTCGCGGTCGTGGTCTTCCGCGGCCTGGTCGAGGTGATGGCGCGCAAACTGATCCCCTGGCCGAGCCTCTACGGGGCCGACGAGTCGCTCAAGAAGGACGACCTCATCGCTCGCCGGCGCCACTGGTACTGGCGCACGAAGTTCCGCCGCCTGCCGTTCCTGATCGCGTTCATCTTCGCGCTGCTGGGCCTGTGCCAGCTGCTGTTCACCTTCGCCGGCGTCAGTGCCGGCTTCTTTCACCCGTTCAATGGCCTGCGGCAGATATTCCCGCCCTCCACGCTGCCCCAGCTGGCGCTGATCTTCGTGCAGCTGCCGCTGCTGCTGTTCATCAACGTCTTCATCCTGTTCGGGCCGTTCCTGTTCATGGCCGATCCGGGGCGTACGCAGCTATGAGCCGGGCGACGCGAGCTGGGGCGTGAAGATCGACGACGTCCGCGGCCAAGCCGAGGCCAAGGAAGAGATCACGCGCGTGATCACCCTGTGGCAATCCGGCGAGGAGTTCGAGTTGGCGGGCGGCAAGCGCGAGCGCGGGCTGCTGTTCCTGGGCGCCCCGGGGACTGGCAAGACGATGATCTCCAAGGCGATCGCGACCAACTTCAACTGCCCGTTCGTCACGATCCCCGGCTCGGGCTTCGCGCAGATGTTCATGGGCATGGACGCGCTCGTCGTCCAGTATCTCGCCCACAAGGCCAAGAAGCTCGCGCGCAAGTGGGGCGGGCAGTGCATCGTGTTCATCGACGAGATCGACGCGGTCGGAATGCGCCGCCAGGCACTGGGAGCGGGCTCGGGGATGTCCGATGACGCCGCCTTGCTCGCCCAGCTGATCTCCTCCGACGACGTGACGATCGAGACGCGCGAGTGGCGCGACCGCCTGTTCGCGCAGCGCGCCGACAGCCAGCCCAGCCACGGTCCCCTGCTTGGCCGGATCGGAGAGCGCCTCGAGCGCTTCATGCCGGGAATGTTCGGCGGCTACCAGGGGACGGCGCTCAACCAGCTGCTGGTTGTGATGGACGGCATGGACGAGCCGCCCGCGCTGCGCAAGTTCTTCACGAATCGCCTCAACACGTTCCTGGACGCGATGTTCGTCGTGCCGAACAGCATCGGCAAGCAGCCCTTGCGCCTGGCACCGCCGAAGCCGCGACCCGAACAGGTCTACTTCATCGGCGCCTGCAACGTCCCGATCGAAGCGCTCGATCCCGCCCTCACGCGTGCCGGCCGGATGGGCCGCCACATCTGGTTCAGGACCCCGACCAAGGACGACCGCCTCGACATCTTCGACCTCTACCTCGGGAAGGTCGCGCACGAGCCCGACCTCGATGTGAATCGCCGCCGCGACGAACTGGCGCGCATCACCAACGGCTACTCGCCGGCGATGATCGAGCAGGCCTGCTCGATGGCGCTGACAATCGCGCACGCTGAGGGCCGTCGTCAGTTCGGCTGGCCGGACCTGGTCGAGGCGATGACGACGGTCGAGACCGGCACCGCCCAGAACATCGAGTACATCCCCGAGGAGTCGAGGTCGGTCGCGATCCATGAGGCAGGGCACGCGGTCGCGGGCCACATTTACCTCGAGAAGGACCTGCTCTCGACGCGGCTCTCGATCCGCAAGCGCGGAGGTTCGCTCGGGCACTACCAGGCGATGGAGAAGGAAGAGCGCTTCAGCAGGTTCCGCAGCAACATGATGGGCACGCTGATCATGAAGCTCGGGGCGATGGCATCGGAGCAGGTCTTCTACGGAGAGAACACGGGCGGCGTCTCCCACGACGTGGAGACCGCCACGGCGCTGGCGACGTTCATGGTCGGCGTCTACGCAATGGGGCCCGAGGCGATCACGATCAACGGCGTGGCGGCCGAAGACGAGGCTCACGAGCGCGTGATCAAACGCCTCGAGCAGATCGGCGGCACGGTCATGAACCGCGCGAGCGGCGTCGGCCCGTACAGCGAAAACGCCTTGGGAAAGGTCCTGGGCGATCCTCAGAAGCGCTCGTCGGCCGCCCAGATCCTGGGTCAGGCCTACGTCGCCGCTTACTCCTTGATGTCGGCAAACCGCGACGCGATCGAGCACATCGCCGACGCGCTGGTCGAGCGCAAGGAGATCTATGGCGACGAGGTCACGGATCTGCTCAACAGCGTCGCGCTGCAGCGGCCGGAAATCGATCTGATGGACGACCAGACATGGCCCACGGTATGAGCAGCTTCGACGAGTCGGCTGGGGTGCCGCCGCGCGTCGAGGTCGCGCGCGCCGGCGATGCGCGCGAGCAGGAGGAGTTCCCCCACGCCAGTAAGTTCCGGGCCGGGCTAGCGATGCTGATCGGCTTCGCCGTCGGCGCGCTGGTGGTCGCCGCGGTGCTGCTCATCAACGGCAGCAGCAGCTCCCCGTCGGTCCCCTGGTCAGACTGGCAGCCCCCCGACTCGGGCACGCTCGGCGCGCGCGAGATTGCCGATCATGTCGCGCCGCTGTACCGGATCTCCGGCACCAACCAGCTCGCGGTCGTGACAGTCGTCAACCTCGCCAACTCCGCGGCTATCCAGGCGGCGGCTCAGAACGGCGTGTCGAACCCGCCCTCGAGCGGGCTCGAGGTGGCCGTGCGGCCCGACTCGTCCTCGGGCTCGTTGTCGCTGCTGACGGGCAACACGATCGCCTACAACCTGTGCGGGATCGGGAGCTCGAACTGCTCGATCGGCAGCGGAACACCGTCGACCAACCGCCTGCTGCTACTGCGCCGCGAGGCGCTCGAGCTCGCGCTCTATACCTTCAGGTACATCTCCGGGACGCAGAACGTGGTCGCGCTGCTACCGCCCGGCCACACAACCCAGAGCTGCACGCTGTGCGCCAAGCCCAACCAGCATCCGGTCACCAAGCCGCTCAACGTGGCGCTGCTGTTCTTGCACGACGAGCTGAGCCCGTGGCTTTCGCAGCCGCTCTCGCAGACGCTTCCCGAGCAGTTCCCGCCGACCGTCGATCAGGTGGCGGCCGCGCCAGAGGCGGCGCTCGTCGAGCAGATCACCGCGCGCGGCATGTTCTCGCAGAGCATCGAGCAGGCCCAGGACGGCTCGAACCTGCTCGTGCTCAGCCCGCTCGCACCGCAATAGGGCGCATCACTCGGCCACTGCGGGTGAAGCTCACCGTCAGCCGGGCGCCCGAGGCACGGCAATACGTGAACGAGCTCGCCTGCCTCGAGAGCGGCTGCCCGGCGGCGTAGAGGATTTGCTCCCAGGTCAGACCCGGCTTGATCGCCCGCGCCTGCGCGCGCGAGAGACAGTGTTCGCTCGGCACGCCGTCGGCGCGCTCCCACATCTGTAGGTACGCCTCGGAGCCGTTCATCATGTCGTTCATGAACGGGGGGCCGCCAACCTGCGAGAGGGCCTGGAGCCAGTCGGCGTACATGCCGTAGTTCGCCAGCCCATCCGTGTTCAGGTCAAATGTGCGCTGGCCCCACTGCTCGCGCGTGAACGTCACGCGGCCGTCGAATGACTTGAACGGGTAATGGATCGGGTCGGCGGCGTCGGGGCCGGCTTGCTGCGCGAGCCCGTTCATGTCAGAGCCATATCCGAAGCCGAACGCGTATTGGCTCGAGCGCAGCGCCTTGTCCTGGTTGTAGATCCCGACGAACGCCTCGGGGGTCGTCTGCGGCTCGGTCACGAACCCGCCCGTGCCGTAGACGCCCGGGAACAGCTGCGGCGAGGAGCAGCAGTGGGCCGAGACCACGCCCGAGTAGTGCTGGCTCTGGGCGATCGCCAGCGCCGCTGTGGCGGTCTTCGAGTCCATGTGGTCGAGCTGGATGATCATGTGGTCCTTGATCATCTGTCCAATCAGGTAGGAGCCGAGGTCCGTCAACCCCTGGACGTTGCACTGCGGGCCAGAGCCGTAGACGGGCAGCGGATTGCCGCCCAAGAGCGAAGCGACCGGGCCGTTCAAGAGATTGGCGAGCGGGCCGGTCGCAGGCGCGGTGACCTGTTCTGCGTCCTGCTGGCTGGCGGGGCAGGGCTGGAGCGTCCAGAAGCTCCCGGTCTCCTCGCGATTGCCCGCGTTGATGACCGTGCCGAGGTCGCCGGCGATCATCTTCGTGCCGCCGAACGCATTGTTGAACTCGTGCACCGGGAAGAAGGTCCGCACGCCGAGGTTGCGCACCAGGTTCAGCCCCGCGTCGATCTGGGAGGTGTTGCACTGCGGCGCTCCACTGACCTCGCCGCAGCCGAAGATCCTCGAGACCTCGATCCCCTCGATCACCGCGAGCTTGCCCTGGTTGATCACCTGGCGGGCCTGGAACGGGTCGGTGACGATCCGGAAGAACCCCTTGCCGGGACCGCCCGACTGGGCGTCGATGTAGTCCTGCAGGGCGTACAGATCACGGCTCTGGATCTGCACCGAGGACATGTCGTCGCAGGGGTTCGTCCTCGTGGTCATCAGCGAGCACAGGGCCTCGTTGTCGACGAGGTTGGTGACCATCAAGCGCAGGCCGGCCTTCCACGCGCGCTCGATGCCCGTCCAGTAATCGCCCTCCTCGGCCAGCGCGGTGGGGCTCGGCCAGTCGACGAACGTCGGCCAACCGTGCATGTCCGAGGGACGTGTGGCACCCCCGAAGTCGATGAAGGCCTCGGTCAGCCCGTTGCTTCCCTGCTCCTCATCCGCGCAGCTGGCGGGCAGCGCATAGGGAGCACCGAACGGGCTCCACGGGCGCCCGCAGTGCCAGTTGCCCCCGAAGAGCTCGAACGCCGTCACGTGGGCGTGGCCCTCGACCGTCCCGCGGACGGGGGCCTCGGGGCTCGGCCCGGCGGCGGGGGTTCCGGTCGCGTCGACCTGCGCCTCCGGGTAGGGCTGGCAACCCGAGGCCGGCACGAATTTCACCGCCTCGGTCGTCGATCCATTCGACATCGAGTGCGCGCCGGCAGCGACGGTCCAGATGCTCGGCGTGTCCGAAAGCGTCAGGTCCGGGCCGAGGAACTGCCCGTTGTAGAGCAGGTACTGCGACAGCGCCGCAGCCTGCATCGTGAAAGGCCCGAGCTGCTGCCCGGAGTTGAGCCGGACCGAGTAGCAACCGCCGGCGAGCGAGTATTGGGTCAGGCTCGGCGGATGTGGCTTGTGGTGTCGATGGTGTCGCCGCGTGTGCGCCGGAGCGAGCGCCGTCGCGAACAGCACCACGACGGCGACGATCACCGTTCCGGCTCCAAGCCGCTTCATGCCCGTGTCAGCTCCTCCATCGCCACGAGGAACGAAGCGTACGGGCGGCCGGTGACCTGAGCAAGTGCGATCTCACATGTGCGATTGCTCGAGACGTACGCGTCGAAGTCGCGCTCGGCCAGCTCGGACGCCACATCGCGCAGCGCCGAGCGCGGAAGCTCGGGGTGCAGAAGGCCTCGGTCACCCGCCATCCCGCAGCAGCCGCTGGCCGCCGGGACGACCACCTCGTCGGCCAGCGCCGCTCCGATCGCCTCGAGCTTTGCCCGCAGCCCGAGCTGCGTCGCCGAGCAGGTCGGGTGGAGTGCGACGCTCCGCAGGCGGCTCACGACGCGCAGACGTGGCAACAGGTGGTCGTGCACCCAGGTGATCGAGTCGAGCACCGCCACGCCTTCAGAGCCCAGCGCGTGTGCGCACGAGCTGGCGTCGGTCACCACCGGCAGCTTGCCGTCCTCGCTCCAGCGCGCGATCGCGGTGGCGGTGCGCTGCGCCATCAGCTCGTGCCCGCGCTCGTAGCCTTTGGAGCTCCACGGCTGGGCGCAGCAATGGCCGGCGACGTCGTCCGGAATCCACAGCGGCAGCCCGGCGCGCTCTGAGAGCACGAGCAGGCGCTCGACAGGCGACTCGCCTCCGAAGATCCGATTGATACACGCCGGCAAGTAGACCGCCGCGGCACCTTCGCGCTTCGTCTTGGGCACCGGTGACGCCGCGTGCGGAAGCGCCTTGTACCGCCATGCCCGCATGAACGGCCCGCCCACGCGCAGCCCCAGCCGCGCGAGCCGCTCCGCGGCGCCGTAATGGCGCGCTGCCATCGCCGCCGCGCGATGGGCGCCACGCGAGTGCGCGCGGGCGCGATAGCCCTTGATGAGCTTGCCGGTGTCGATCCCGACGGGGCATGCGGTGGCGCAAGAGCTGTCGGCGGCGCACGTCTCGATCGCGTCGTAGCGGTACTGCTTCTCGAGCGCGGCGAGCACCGGCGAGCCGGGCGGCTGGCGCGCCATCTCGCGCCGCAGCACGATGCGCTGCCGGGGTGTGGTGGTGACGTTGCGCGACGGGCACACCGGTTCACAGAAGCCGCATTCGATGCATTTGGTCGCGACCTCCTCGATCTCGGGCGTGCCTTTCAGGTGCTTGAGGTGCACCCCGGGGTCGCGGTTCAGCACGATCCCGGGACCGAGGATCCCGTCGGGATCCGCGAGCTGCTTGACCCGCCACATGTACTCGACCGCCGCCGGCCCCCACTCGCGCTCGAGGAACGGCGCCATGTTGACCCCGGTGCCGTGCTCGGCCTTGAGCGACCCGTCGAACTTGCCCACGATCAGCTCGGCGAGCGCTCCCATGAACGACTCGTAGCGCTCGAGGTCGCCCTGGTCGCCGAAGTTCGGGGTCAGCAGGAAGTGAAGGTTGCCCGCGTACGCGTGGCCCGCGACCCCGGGCAGGAAGCCGTGCTTGGAAAGCAGCGCCTGGAGGTCGGCCGCCATCTCGCCCACCCGTGCGGGGTGCACGCAGACATCCTCATGGATCAGCTGGACTCCGGGTGGGCGCACAGCCGCGAGGAAGCCCTGCATTCCCTCACGCACGCGCCAGACCATCTCGATCTCATCCCGCCCGCGTGTAAAGCTCGGCTCGTCTACGAGCGGCCTGCCCTCCAGCACCGCGAGTGCGTCCCGCTCGGGCTGATCGAGCGCCGAGGGGTCCTCAGCCGAGAACTCGATTAGCAGCGCCGCCGAGCTTGGAGGCAGCTCCTTCCAGCGCTCGGGCGTGCCCGGCATGTTGTATGCGGCTGCGATCAGGGTCGGTGCGACCATGAGCTCGGTCGCGGTGGCTCCGAGCGCGGTCAGCTCTCCGACCGCCGCACACGCCGAATCGACGTCCTCGAAGAACACGAGCGCAATCGTCGTGTGCCGGTAGCGGCGCACGGTCTCGAACACCGCCTCGGCTACGAACCCCAGCGTGCCCTCGGAGCCGATCAAAAGGCGCCTGAAGATCTCGAGCGGCTCGTCGGCGTCAAGGAAGGCGCACAGCCGGTAGCCCATCGTGTTCTTGATCTCGAACTTGCGCCGGATCCGCTCGGACAGTTCCGCGTCGGCGCGGATCTCGTCGCGAATCTGCGCCAACCCCGCCGCCAGCTCCGGAGCCTGGAGCGAGAAGCGCTCGGCGGCGTCGGAGGAGGCGGTGTCGATCACGACCCCGGAAGCGAGCACGAACTTCAACGAGCGAACGGTCCGGTAGGAGTCGGCCACGATCCCACAGCGCATGCCGCCAGAGTTGTTGGCGATCACTCCTCCGACGCACGCGATCTCGGTGCTGGCCGGATCGGGACCGAGCTTGCGCCCGTGGCGAGCGAGTGCGCGGTTGACTCGCCCAAGCACGGTGCCCGGGCCAACGCGGACCGCCGCCCCATCCTCGAGCACGCGGATCCACTGCCAGTGGCGCCGCACGTCCACCAGCACCGAGTCGGTCTGGGACTGGCCGTTGAGCGATGTGCCACCGGCACGGAACACGAGCGGCACGTCCTCCGCGCGCGCGAACCGCATCAGCGCGACGATGTCGACCACCGAGCCCGGCATCGCGACCGCCTTGGGAATCAGCCGGTACGGGCTCGCGTCCGACGCGTAGGCGATCAGGTCGAGCGCGCGCGTCAGGACCTGTTCGGGGGAAAGCGCCGCGGTCAGCCGGCTGCGAAGCGGCTCCGGGGTGCCGGCAGCGACCCAGTCAGCGGCCCGGTCAGGGGCGCCGCTCATACCAGCGCTCGACACCCTCGAGCTGAGCGGCCAGCGCGATCAGCAGCGACTCTGAGTTGGCCGGGCCGAGAAGCTGTGCGCCGACCGGCAGGCCGTCGGACGTAAGACCGGCCGGCACGCTGATGCCGGGCCAGCCGAGCACATTCCACGGCCAGGTGAACGGGCACGCCGCGAGCATCCGCTTGTCGGTCTGCCAGCCGGACAACCCATCAAGCGCACCGACCGGAAACGGCGGCTCGCCGGTCGTAGGCGTGATCACGACGTCATGGCGCCGGAAGATCGCTCCGACCTGCGCCTTCATCGGGCGCTCGAGCGCGCGTGCGGTGCGGAGCACGGGGCCGCCGAGCAGCCTGCCGAGCCGGGCCGTCTCACTCGTGCGCGGATCGAGGAGAGCTCGATCAGGGACGCGCTTGGTCCAATCATGAACGCCCGCGATGCTGCGCGGCAGCACGCCGACACCCAGCACGCCATAGCTCGGATCGGCCTCGACGACATCGTGTCCAAGGCCCTCGATCACGCTCGCGAGCCGCTGTACGCACGCGCGCACCTCGGGCTCGAGATGGCGTGGCAACGGTGCCCAGGCGCGCCTGAACGACAGCGCCACGCGCAGCCTGCGCCCGGGGTCGGCCTTCCGCGCCGCAGACGCAAACGGCTCGCTCGGCGGCGGCGGGCGATGCGTGTCACCGGCGTGGTTGCCGGCCGCGGCGTCGAGCAGCAGCGCCGCATCGAGCACCGTGCGGGCGAGCGGCCCGACGCAGGTCAGGCCGTTGAATGACTCTCGGTCGGGCCAGGTCGAGATCCGACCGCGCTGGGGCTTGATCCCGATCAGGTGGGTCCACGCGGCGGGTATCCGCACGGAGCCGAGCCCGTCCGAGCCGAGTGCGCCGGCCACGATCCCGGCGGCGACCGCAGCCGCTGCCCCTCCCGACGAGCCCCCCGGCGTGTGGTCGAGGCTCCACGGGTTGCGGGTCACCCCGAATGACGGGCCCTCCGTGATCGGCCACTGGCCCAGCTCGGGCGTGTTGGTCTTGCCGACGATCACGGCGCCGGCCTGCTTGAGCCGGCGGACGGCCTCGGCGTCGGCGGATTTGCACTCGAACTCCCCCTGACACCCGAACGCGGTCGTCTCGCCTGAGAGATCGAGGTCGTCCTTGATCGCGACGGGGACACCCAGCAGCGGCGCCCGCTGGCCATCGGCCCGGCGACGGTCGGCTTCCTCGGCTTCTCCCAGCGCCGCCTCGGGCCTCGCGCAGCGGAACGCGTTGAGCGTCGACTGGCTGGCCTCGATCCGCTCGAGCGCGTGCGCGACGAGCTCGCGCGAGGTCGTCTCGCGCGCCGCGAGTGCGTCGAGCTGCCCGATCAGCCCGAGCTCGGAGCCGGCAGCGGTGCTCATAGACCTTGAAGGACCTCGGCCGCAGCTCGCTGGCCCGAGCGCACGGCGCCGTCCATGTAGCCATTCCAATACGTCGAGGTCTCGGTCCCGGCCCAGTGAATCTTCCCGATCGGCGCGCGCAACGCGCTGCCGTAGGCATACAGGGCGCCGGTCGCCGGTATTCCGACCGGGCAGCCGCGCGTCCACTGCTCATTCGCCCAGGTGGTCTCGAAGTAGGCCTGTGGACTCAACGCCTGCGAGCCGAAGAAGCCGGCGTACTGGCTCAGCACCGCGTTCTGGCGGTCGGTCGGTGACATCGCGGCGTAGCTGCGTGCCCAGTCACCGCCAACGAAGCCGAACACGATGCCCTTGCTGCCGTCAGGCGGGGAGTCGTCGAACGTCGCCGACACCGGGCCGCTGGTTGAGATCGCCTGCCCGTTGAGGCCCTGATCGCGCCAGAAGGGCTTGTCATAGACCGCTGCGACCTTGGTCAGCGTCCCTTGCCCGTAGCGCTGGGTGAGCTGGTCGCGCGCGAACGGCAGGATCGGCTCGTAGTCGATCCTCGCGGCTAGAGCAGGCGGGACCGCGACGATCGCGCGCTTTGCCCTGACGGTGTGACGATCGGTCAGGACGGTCACGCCCGAGGAGTCCTGCGTTATGCGGCGGACCGCCTCTCCGAGCACCACACGCCCACCGAGCTGGGCGGCCATCCGCAGCGCGATTGTCTGCGAGCCCCCGTCGACGCGCGACATCTGGGCGCCGTTGCGTGTGTCGAAGTTGCGCTGAAAGGTGCCGGGATTGTTCTCATCGCCCGAGGAGGCGATGTAGAACAGCACGAACAGCAGCGAGAGCTCGCGCGGCTCGGCGCCGAAGATCGGGCGCGTGGCGGCGGCCGCCAGCTCGCGAAAGCGCTGCGTGACGGTGTGCTGCTCGATCCAGGTTTGGAGCGTCGTCCCGTCCCACTCGGCGGCGCTGCCGGCGCTCCACGGGGCGTCGACCGGTACCGAGGTCGACATCTGATCGAGCTGCGTGACGGTCACCGCGAGGTCGGGCAGGATCACCGGATCGGGTGGTGCGCTCCCGGTCACACCCGAGTCGCTGAACGTCGACCGGTTGCCGTCGGCGACATAGACGTTGTTCCCCGTGTCGTAGGTGTCGAACTTGCCGATGCCCAGCTCGCCCATCAGCGCCTGCACCTGATCCTGGGTCGGCCCGACGAACGTCGCCCCGCGCTCTGAGACGACGCCCCCGCCCAAGTCGTGGTTCCACGCGCGCCCCCCGACCCGCTCGCGGGCTTCAAGCACGGTCACCGAGCGGCCAGCGTGTTCGATAGCGCGCGCCGCGGTGAGTCCGGCAAGCCCCGCGCCGACGACCACGACATCGGCACGCTTGTGGCTGCTGGGATGTCGGCGTTTGCGCCGGCCGCGCGCGTCGGCAGCGTCAGGCAGCGCAACCGCGGCACCGGTCGCGACGGTGCCCGCGACGAACCCGCGGCGGGTGACCCTCTGCGGTTCGGCACGCTCCGGCACGGCCGCAGGCTACCACCCGAATCCGACTCAGCTTCAGGTTATAGTGGCCCGCGTGGCAACCGCCAAGTGGACTGCCGTTGCGACGCTCCCCCGCCAGCGTCGCAAGCCCGTCCAGCGGCGCAGCCGAGAGCGGGTCGAGCGCATCCTCGAAGCAGCCGAGCAGCTGGTTGTCGGCGATGGGGTCGAGGCCCTCTCGACAAGGGCGGTGGCCGAGCGCGCGGAAGTCCCGGTGGCGAGCCTGTACCAGTACTTCGCCGACCGCAACGCGATCATCCGCGCGCTGATCGAACGCCATATCTCATCGATGGACGCCCACATCTCGACCGCGCTTTCCCGGCTGCGGGTCTACAGCGTGCGCACGATCGTCGAGACGACGGTCGGCGCCTACCGCGCCGATTACAAGCGCCGTCCGAGCTACGTCGTGCTGTGGTTCCAGGGCAGGCAGAGCGCCGACATCGCCCGGTTCATTCGTGACCGAGACGAGCTGCTGGCCGACGCCTTCCACCGCTTCGGCACGGAGCTCGGGCTGCTGCGCAAGGACACCGACCCGATCGTGATCCGGCTGTGCTTCGAGATCGCCGACCGCTTCCTCGAGGCGGCGTATCGCCAGAATATTCGCGGCGATGACCGGGTAGTGGACGAGGGGATCGAGATGATCGTCTCCCACATCGAGCGCTATGCGACCCCGGCAGGGATTGAAGGAATCGACGCGACCGCGGTCGCGACCCATTGGGGAGAGGGCTGATGGAGGCTAGTCCGAGACGGGCCGAGCCGGCCCCGGCGACGGTCGAGCAGCTCACCGGCCCCCATGCGCTTCCCGACCCCCCGGAGCCCGAGCATCTCAGCCTCGCGACCCGGCTCTTGGTCGCCGGAGCGGCGGCGACCGACGTCCCGGTCAGGACCTGGCTTGCGTCGGTCATGTTCGGCGCCGCGCTTCCCTGGGGCCTTACCCTCGGCGCGCGGAAGGAGCGTGAGCGGCTGCGCTTCTACTCAGAGCTCGCCGAGAGCCGCGACGCGGACGCCGTCTTTCGCAGGCCGCCCGACGAGGTGGCGGTTGACTTCTCGCGTCCTGGCCCACTGTCGTTCCGCGCACCCGGCGGCACCGTCTCGGTGCTCACGTTCGAGAGCCCGTACGAGGCGCTGAACCCGGCACTGCGCGAGCCGTACGCGCGCTTCACGCGCAACGGCAAAGCGTGGGCTCAGCACTGGCGCCACGACGACGGTCCGCGTCCGACCCTGTGCGTCATCCACGGCTTCGGCGCCTCCCCCTACTTCATCAACAGCGCCTTCTTTGCGCTGCCGTGGCTGTACGGCAAGGGCTACGACGTTCTCTTGTACCTACTGCCGTTCCACGGCCCACGCCGCGATCTGCTCTCACCCGTCAACGGCTCAGGGCTGTTCGCCCACGGCCCATCGCACTTCAACGAGGCGATGCTCCAGTCCGTCCACGATTTCAGGATCTTCGTCAACTACCTCGAGGCCGCCGGCGTCAAGCAGGTGGGCGTGACCGGACTCTCGCTCGGCGGATATGTCAGCGCGATGCTCGCGGCCGTTGAACCGCGCCTTCGAGTGGTGATCCCCAACGCACCTGTCACCTCGATCGCACGCTTGATTGGAAGCTACTTCCCGGCCAACGCCGGCATACTGGCTGCCTCGCTGTTCCATCGGACTCCGCTGCGCCTGGCCGAGTCGGCGACCGCGATCCATTCGCCGCTCAACTATCCGCGCCGGGTCGAGAAGGATCGCTTGATGATCATCGGAGGCCTCGGCGATCGGCTGGCCCCTCCAGAGCAGAGCCGGCTGCTCTGGCAGCACTGGGATCGGCCGCGGATCCACTGGTACCCCGGCAATCACCTGCTGCACGTAAACCGCGGCGCCTATCTGCGCGAGATGCGGCGGTTCATGGTGAGCGTCGGGTTCGCCGCTTAGCCGACGCTGATACGTTCCCGTACCACGATGCTGGAGAGGGCGCTGTTGACCGCGCGCGTACTGGCCGGTACGGGCGCGCTGCGCCCCGAGCGGCCCGACCGCTTCATGCGCGCGATCGCCGCGCGGCGGCGTTGGGAGCAGACGCCCGCGGCTGGGATCGCGATGGCCGCCGTCCGCCTGCCAGATGAGATCTACATCGTCGACGAGCTCGGCCGGCTGACCTTCGCCGACGTCGAGCGGCGCACCAACGCGCTCGCCAACGGGCTCGCGGCAGCCGGTATCCGGGCAGGCGAAGGCGTGGCGATCATGTGCCGCAACAGCCGTTACTTCGTCGAGGCGACGCTGGCCTGCTCGAAGCTCGGCGCAACCGCTTTGTTTCTCAACACCGACTTCGCCGGTCCGCAGCTCGCCGATCTCGCCGCGCGCGAGAACCCGCGCGCGCTCATCTACGACGAGGAGTTCACAGAGCTTTTGTCCGATGCAGGACGCGGACGCGAGCAATTCGTCGCTTGGGGCGAAGGAGGCTCCCAGACGCTCGAGCAGCTGATCGCTACGGCGGATCCATCGTCGCCCGAGCCCCCGGCCAGCCCAGGCCGTCAGATCATCCTCACCTCCGGCACGACCGGAACGCCGAAAGGCGCGAGGCGGCCGACGCTCTCGTCGCTGTTCCCGGTCATCGCCGTTCTGTCGCGGATCCGGATGAAGGCGCGCGAGAACCAGTTCGTCGTCGCGCCGATGTTCCACAGCTGGGGCTTCGCTCATTTCGCCCTCGGCCTGTTCCTGGGCGACAAGCTGATCCTGCGCCGCCGTTTCGACCCAGAGGCGGTGTTGGAGACGATCGCCCGCGAGCGTGTCCACACGGCGCCGATGGTGCCCGTGATGGCACAGCGGATGCTGGCCTTGCCCGACGAGGTCCGCCGCCGCCACGACTGCTCGTCGCTGCGGACGATCCCGCTCGGAGGCTCGGCGCTACAGGGCGACCTTGCGGTCCGGCTGATGGACGAGTTCGGCGACATCGTGACGAACTCGTACGGCTCGACCGAGGTCGGACTGATCACGATCGCCTCGCCCGAGGACCTGCGAGCGGCTCCCGGAACGGCCGGGCCGCCGATGCCCGGCATCGTGATGAAGATTCTCGACGAGCAGGGGCGTGAGCTGCCCGCCGGCCAGGTCGGGCGCATCTTCGCCGCGACCGAGATCGAGTTCGAGGGCTACACCGGCGGCGGCGCCAAGGAGGTCATCGGCGGCCTGATGTCATCCGGCGACGTCGGCTACGTCGACGAGGTCGGGCGCCTGTTCGTCTCCGGACGCGATGACGAGATGATCGTCTCAGGCGGCGAGAACGTGTTCCCCCGCGAGGTCGAGGACCTCCTATCCAGACACGAGGCGATCGAGGAAGCAGCGGCGATCGGAGTCGACGATGCCGAGTTCGGCCAGCGCCTGAAGGCGTTCGTCGTCCTGCGCAACGGCACGCAACTCAGCGAGGACGAGATCAAGACTTACGTCAAGCAGAACCTGGCGCGCTACAAGGTCCCGCGCGAGGTCGAGTTCATCGCGTGCCTGCCCCGCAACCCGACCGGCAAGATCCTCAAGCGCGAACTGGTCGAGCGCGAGCGGGCGGGCGCCGAGTCTCTAGAGCGGTAGGCCCGCCGGGATATGCTCCGCCGGTGGCCAACTACGCGATCAAGAACCTCAAGCAGATCGAGAACTCGGCCGCCAAGGCGGGGTTCCAGGACTTCGAAGCAAGATTCGCCCGCCAAGAGCTGGGCGCCGAGCGCATCGGCGTCAGCTTCCAGCGCCTCGCACCCGACGCCAAGGCCCCCTTCGGTCACACCCACGAGCGGGACGAGGAGATCTACGTGGTCGTTGCCGGCTCCGGACGCTTCATGCTCGGCGAGGACATCGTCGACGTCGGAACGTGGGATGCGGTCCGCGTCGAGCCCGGGACCGTGCGTTCGTTTGCCGCCGGACCCGAAGGCTTGGAGTTACTGGCGTTCGGGACACACTCGGAGAACGACGCGTCGACGCAGGACGTCGACTGGCCGGGCTGAGCCGAGCGGTCCTCCTATCCGGCCGCGCCCAGGACGGACATCGATGCGGCGGTCATGACGCCGGTGTTCGCCTCAGTGAACGCGACTCGCACCCGCTCGCCGAGCGCGTACGTCGCGAGCCCCGCCGCCCCGGTGGCGAACGTGATCGGGTGACCGGCGCCGGCGGTACCGCTCAGCGCCGAGGCGAGGAAGTGGTAGCGCTTGTAAGCGGGGCTGTAGGCGAGCGGCGCGCCGTCGTTCAGCCAGCCGGCGCCGCCGCGTGCATCGCCACCGCCACCGCCGTCTGAGGTGCCGAAGAAGCGACCGTCGATGTTCATGAAGATGTGGACGCCGGGGTCGTCGTAGAGCGTTACCTCGACCGGCCCGGTGCCCGCCCCTCGGGCGATGAGACCCGCGCCGAGAAGCTCGGTGATCATCCAGGCTTCGCTCGGAACGCCGCTGCCCGGCGTCCACAGACCGGCGCCGGCGAGCACCGCCGCGACCGATCCGGAGCAGTCGAAACCGACGCGATGTCCGTTGTAACCGCGACCCGGGATCCCGATGCTGGCGGTGCCGGCGTGCGCGTGGCCGCCGCCGTAGACGTATGGGGTGTCCTGCTTGGTGACCTTGTTAGCGGCCGCAACGAGCTCGTTGACGACGCCTGTGTGGGTCCCGGCGCTCTGGATCGTGATCGTGGATCCGGTGATCGAGCTGATCGTTCCCGAGACCGACCCGTGGGTTCTGGCCCAGGCGGCGCCCGGACCAAGAACAGAGACTGCGCCTGCAACCAGGCAGCAGCTGAAGATGCGTCTCAACGAAGCTCCTGTCGAAGTGGATCGTGCGGCCCCTCGCAACGAGCTATCGGCCCGCCCCAGCCGGCCCCGCGCTCAACCGCGCGCGTCTAATACAGACGTCCGCCGCCGGGCGATCGGCGTCGGCGCCATGGCCCAGGCGTGACAAGTGGGACGATTCTGATACATTGCGTACCATGCCCGGATCGGTCTACCCGGCGCCCGACGAGATCGACCGACTGACTGTCGGGCCCGACTCGATCACCTGGCAATACGGCTCCGACACGCGGCTCTATCTCGCGATGCTGTACCCGCTACTGCTCCAGATCGCCCACCCCACGGTCGGGGCTGGGGTAATGGACTACTCGGACTTTGAGAAGCGTCCGTTCAACCGCCTGTTCCGCACGATCGACTACCTGCTCGTGCTCCAGTACGGCGGCCGTGATGCGGCTCCGATGGGACACCGCCTGCGTGAGATCCACAAGGAGTTCAAGGGCGTCAAGCCAAATGGCGAGCGCTACCACGCCCTCGAGCCCGGCGCCTACGCCTGGGTTCACGCCACGCTGCTCGACGCGTACGTGACGGGCACGCCCACTTCGGCAGGCCGATGACGCGCTCGCAAATCGAGCGCTTCTACCGCGAGTACGTCGGTCTTGGTCGCTTTGTCGGCGTGCGCGAGGGAGACTTACCAGAAGACTGGGATGGGTTTCGGCGCTACTTCGACGACGTCGTGCACAACCAGCTCGAGCACACGGCCGCAGTCGACCGCGTACTACGCGCGATCCACACAGTCAGGCTGCCGGGCGTACCGGCGGTCGTGTCAAAGACACTGCGCGTACCGGCAGCCCGGCTGCAGTTCGTCGGCGGCGTCGGGCTGATGCCGCCGGTGCTGCGCAAGCGCTGCGAGATCCGGTGGACCCAACGCGACCAGCGCCTGTTCGAGATGATCGGCAGAGCGTCGCGAGCGGCGACGCCGGTGATGCCAAAACCGCTGTTGATCGCCGGGCCTGGGCAGCTGCGCTTGCGGCGCAGGGCGATCGCGCGCGGGCCGCTCGCGAACGCCGCCTGATGTCCTCCGGCGCCGCCAGGCTGCTCGAGCTCGCATTCGACCCCGAGGTCGAGTCGCACGACGACGCGATATCCGGCCGGATCCTCGACGCCGCGCTCGAGCTTGTGGCGGCCTCGGGCCTCAGGCACCTGACGATGGACGACGTTGCGGCGCGCGCGGGCGTTGGGCGGATGACCGTCTACCGCCGGTTCGGCTCGCGCCAGCTGCTCACCGATGCGCTCGCGGTCAGAGAGTGCCGGCGGTGCCTGGCCGAGATCGCCGCAGCGCTCCATCCGGAGAAGCCGCTCGATGAACGCGCCGCCGACCTGTTCGTGGCCACGCTGCGCGTGATCCGCGAGCACCCGCTGCTCGCGCGCCTCGCGCGCGTCGAGCCCGAAGCGCTGCTGCTCGAGCTGAACCGCGACTCGAGCGCGGTCTTCCGACTCGTGCGTGACTTCCTCGTGGCGCAGATCGAAGCGACCGGCGAGCTGGCCGACGATCGACCCCGAGCCGCTGGCGGAGATAGCGGTGCGGCTCGGAGCATCATTCGTGCTGATGCCAGACAGCGTGATTGCGACTGGCGATGAGCAGCGCGCGCATGAGACTATTAAGGCGTTGATCGCCCCCTTCTTGAACAGATGAGCCCCGAAGTCGTCCTGCGCGACAGCGACGACTTGATGCACGAGAACACCGGCGAAGAGACGTTCAACGAGAGCGCCTACTTCAACTGGTTCGATCCCGAGTGCCGGCTCGGCGGCTTCGTGCGGATCGGCAATCGCCCCAACGAGGGCCATGCCGAGATGACGGTGTGCCTGTACCTCCCGGGCGGCGAGGTTGCGTTCATGTTCTGGCGCGACGAGTGCGACTCGAACGATGGGTTCGACGCCGCCGGACTGCGGTTCGAGATCGCCAAGCCGTTCGCCGAGCACCGCATCACCTACGACGGCACGTGCTGCGTGCTCAAGCGGCCACTCGATCTGCTCGACCCGCGGAAGGCATTCACAAAGAACCCGCACGTCCCCGTGACGATCGAGCTTCGCTACCGGTGGCTTTCCCACCCGTTCGGCGGCGAGCCGCGACAACGGCAACGCGACCAGCACGAGTTCTTCCGCGGACACCTCGAGCAGCACGGTCGCGCGACCGGCGAGATCGTCGTCGACGAGACCAAGTACGCGATCGACGGCTTCGGGCTGCGCGACCGCTCCTGGGGGCCGCGGCGCTGGCAGGCGTTCGAGCGCTATCGCTGGCTGACGATGAACTTCGGCCCCGACGCCGGAATCGCGGCGGCCCTAATTACCCAGCGCGACGGGCACGAGGTTCACGGCGGCTACATCTTCCGGGCGGGCAAACCGAACCGGCCGCTCAAGCGGATCGAGATCGACACCCGATACCGGCACGAGCTGCATTCGGAGCTGGTCGCCGTGCTCCATCCGGTCGACGGCCGGGCTGAGCGCGTCGAAGGCAAGGTGCTACAGATGGTTCCGCTGCGCAACCGTCGCGACGGCGTCACGACGCGGATCGCGGAGGGGCTAACCGAATGGCGCTGGCATGACCAGCGCGGTTACGGCTGGTCGGAGTACCTAGATCACGGCGCCGCGGACGCTTAGGCGACCGCGACCGCCGCCGACTCCTCGTCCAAGTAGACCTCGCCGCGCTCGGCCTGCTCGACCAGCGACGCCGGCGGCTCGAACCGCTCGCCGTAGCGCTCGGCGAGCTCGCGCGCGCGGGCGACGAACGCCGCCGGACCCGAGCCGTGAACCGGATGCTCGTAGCCGTTTATGTACTGGAGCACGCCGCCGGTCCAACCCGGGAAGCCGATCCCGAGGATCGAGCCGATGTTGGCGTCTGAGATCGTCTCGATCACGCCCTCATCGAGGCACTTGACCGACTCGATCGACTCGGCGAACAGCATCCGCTCCTCGAGGTCCTTGAGATCGATCCCGGACGGGTCGTCCGTCGGCGGGAACGCCTCGCGCAGGCCACTCCAGAGTCCGGCGCGCTTGCCGTCCGCGTACTCGTAGAAGCCGCGACCCTCGAGCCTGCCCGGCCGGTCGAGCTCGTCGACCATGCGGTCGATGACCTGCTCGGCTGGGTGCGGGACCCAGTCAGCGCCGACCGCGTCGCGCGAGGCGTTGCGGATCTTCTGCATGAGCTTCAGGTTCAGCTCGTCGGAGAGCTGGAGCACCGGCGCGGGGTAGCCGGCTTGCGAGGATGCCTGCTCGATCGAAGGCGCCGGGACGCCCTCGGTGAGCATCGCAATGCCCTCGTTGATGAACGTGCCGATCACGCGGCTCGTGAAGAACCCGCGTGAGTCGTTGACCACGATCGGGGTCTTCTTGATCTGCTTGGCGACGTCGAGAGCGCGGTAGAGCGTGCGCTCGGAGGTCTGCTCGCCCTTGATGATCTCGAGCAGCGGCATCTTGTCCACCGGGCTGAAGAAGTGAAGCCCGATGAAGTCCTCCGGCCGCGAGACACCCTCGGCCAGCCCGGTGATCGGAAGCGTCGACGTGTTCGAGCCCAGCAACGCGTCTGAATCGAGATGCGGCTCGACCTCGGAGTACACCTGCCTCTTGAGCTCGGGCGCCTCGAACACGGCCTCGATCATCAGATCGCAGCCGGCGGCGTCCTCGGGCTTCTCGGTCGGGTGGATGCGCGCGAGCAGGACGTCGCCGTCCTCCCTGGTCTGGCGGCCGCGCTCGACGGCCTTCTCGACCAGCTTGACCGAGTACTGCTTGCCCTTCTCCGCGGCCTCCTGGGAGACGTCCTTCAGGACGACGTCGATCCCGGCCTTGGCGCACACGTACGCGATCGCCGCGCCCATCATCCCGGCGCCGAGCACGACGACCTTCTTGGCTTGGTAGGGCTCGATCTCCTCCGGCCGGTTGCGGGAGCCGTTGACGGCCTGCAGATCGAAGAAGAATGCCTGGATCATGTTCTTGGCGACCTGACTGGTCGCCAGGTCGACGAAGTAGCGCCCTTCGACCTCGAACGCGTTGTCGATGTCGAGCTGGGCCGACTCCACTGCCGCGGCCATGATGTGGTGAGGCGCCGGATAGTTCGCGCCCTTGATCTGCTTGCGCAGGTTGGCCGGGAACGCCGGCAGGTTCATCGCCAGCGAGGGCGTGGAGGGCGTCCCGCCGGGGATCTTGTAGCCCTCGGCGTCCCATGGTTGAACAGCGTCGGGGTTCGCGTCGATCCACGCCTTGGCGGCCGGGATGAGGTCATCGCGGCTCGGGACGATCTCGTCGACGAGACTGAGCTCCTTGGCCTTCGCCGGACGGTGGCGCTGGCCCTGGAGCAGGACCTGCATCAGCGCGTTGATGATCCCGACCATGCGCACGGTGCGCACGACGCCACCCGCGCCGGGCAGCAGGCCGAGCTGCACCTCGGGGAAGCCGACGACGGCCTTGGGGTCATCGACGACGATCCGGTGATGGCACCCGAGGCATATCTCGAGTCCGCCGCCGAGCGCCGGGCCGTTGATTGCCGCCACGACCGGCTTGCCGAGCGTCTCGAGCCTGCGCAGCAGGGCCTTGATCGTGCGGATCATCTCAGCGAGCTGGTCGACGTCCTCCTTGCGCGCCTTGCGCAGATCCTTGAGATCCGCGCCGGCGAAGAACATCGCCTTGCCCGAGGTGATCACGACGCCCTTGATCGAGTCCTTCTCGTTCTCGAGGCGTTCGACCGTCTCGGCGAACGAGGTCAGGAATGCCTCGTTCATCGTGTTGGCGTTCTGGCTCGGGTCGTCGAGCGTCAACACGACGACGCCGTCTGAATCCTGCTCCCAGCGGATCGTGGACTCACTCATCAAATCGCCTCCACGACCGTCGCGATGCCCATGCCGCCACCGACGCAGAGCGTCGCGAGGCCGTAGCGACCGCCGGTGCGATGCAGCTCGTCGATCAGCGTGCCTAGGATCATCCCGCCGGTTGCGCCGAGCGGGTGACCCATCGCGATCGCGCCGCCGTTGACATTGACCTTCTCCATGTCGGCGCCCATGTCGCGGACGAAGCGCAGCACGACCGCGGCGAATGCCTCGTTGATCTCGATCAGGTCGATGTCGTCGATCGTCAGGCCGGCCTTCTCGAGCGCCTTCTTCGACGCGGGCGCCGGGCCTGTGAGCATGATTGTCGGGTCGGTGCCGCTCAGAGCCGTCGCGAGGATCCGCGCCTTGGGCTTCAGCGACAACTCCTTGCCGATCTGCTCGTTGCCGATCGCAAGCAGCGAGGCGCCGTCGACGATCCCGGACGAATTGCCGGCCGTGTGGACGTGGTCGATCTTCTCGACCCAGTGGTACTTCTGCAGCGCCACCGCGTCGAAGCCGCCCATGTCGCCGATGGTGGCGAACGACGGCTTGAGCTCGCCGAGCGACTCGACCGTCGTGCCGGGCCGGATGTGCTCGTCATGGTCGAGGAGCACGTGGCCGTTGATGTCCTCGACGGGGATCACCTGGTCGGAGAACTTGCCTTCGGCCTGCGCCTTTGAGGCGCGCTCCTGCGAGCGCACCGCGTAGGCGTCGACGTCCTCGCGGCTGAAGCCTTCGATCGTCGCGATCAGGTCCGCGCTAATGCCCTGCGGAACGAAGTAGGTGTCGTAGTTGGTCTCCGGGTCGGTCGCCATCGGCCCGCCGTCGGATCCCATCGGAACGCGCGACATCGACTCGACGCCGCCGGCGAACACGAGGTCCTCCCACCCGGAGGCAACTTTCTGCGAGGCGATGTTGACCGCCTCGAGCCCCGAAGCACAGAAGCGGTTCACCTGCACTCCCGGGACCGTGTCGGGAAGCCCCGCCTTCAGCGCGGAGGTCTTGGCGATGTCCATGCCCTGATCGCCCACGGGCGACACGCAGCCGAGCACCACGTCGTCGACGCGCTCGGGGTCGAGCTCCGCGTTGCGGGCGAGCATCTCGTGCATCAGCCCGACCACGAGGTCGACCGGCTTGGTTGCATGGAGAGATCCGTTCACCTTGCCCCGGCCGCGGGGCGTGCGGATCGCGTCGAAAACGAGCGCTTCGGTCATCGTCAGCTCCTAAGTTCTCGGTGGCGGCAGCCGCTGTTGGCGGTCTGCCAATAAGGATAGCGATGCAGGGCTGCCCGCGCGCCGCCGCGGGGCGGCGGCGCCCGCGTGCGAGGCCGCCGAACTTTGGCGTTTTGGTTCCGGGGTGCGGAACCGATTCGCCATCGTTCGCCCAGCAGAGCGCCCCGGGCGCCGCGCAGAGCGCCCGGGGTCGCCGCAGAGCCTACGGCTGCGCCTGCGTCACGCGCGGGTAGTAGCTCGGGCCGTTCGAGGCGGCGTTCGACGGCCACGGGTACTTGGCCTGGAGCCGGCAGGGGACGTTCCCTCGAGTGAGGATGCCCGGGATATTGGGGTTCACGGTGTTGTTGCAATCCGACGACAGCAGGCCGCCCTGCGCGACGTACGAGAGACCGCCCGGCGCGACGTACGCGTTGTGGCGGTTTGACGATGGGCGCTGTGCCTGACCGAACAGACCCTCGTTGTTGACCGTCAGCGCTGCACGGATGTAGTGGCGCATCACGCCGCCTTGCCCGGGCGCCATTCCGTTCAGGAGCGCCGGCAGGTTGGAAACCGCGGCCGTGATCTCCTTCGGATAGAGCTGGATCTGGTTGATGATCGGGACGACCTGCCGGGCGGCGAGCAGGATCGGAGACAGAACGGCGTTGAAGGCGACCGTGAAGCTCGAGATCGCCGGCAGGGCCCTGTTGGTCAGCCGAAGCAGCGTCGGCGCCTGGTGCAGCAGCGTCAACGCCGGGCCGGACAGATTCACGAGCCCAGACAGCGCGGGCCTCACGAATGGCGCGCCGGTACGGATGTCGGCGAGAACCGGTTTGGCGATCCCGAGCGTGCCATTCAGCGTGGTCAATGTCGTGCGCAGCTGCGTCGAGAACGGCGCCAGTTGATTGATCGTCTGGGTCAGCGCCGTGTCGCGTGCCGCGGTCGCCGACAGCACCTGGTCGCCCGCGGTCACGAGGCTCTGGACGTCGGCCGAACGGTTGCCGAGGGTGGTGAACACCGTGCCGAGGTTGGACACGAGCCGCTGCACGTTGCCCTGCTGCTGGTTGAGGACCCCGACGACCGCGTCGAGCTCGGTCAAGGTCGGGTCGAGGTTGCCGATCGCGAAGTTGAGGTCCTGCCCACGCCCGGCTAGCGACTCGAACGTCCCGTTCAGCAGCTGTTGGAGTGCCCGTTGGGTCGGCGTGTCGAAGGAGTTCAGAACCTGGTCGAGGCTTTGGGCCCTCTGCACCTGGTTAGGCGGGATCGTGCCCCCGTCCGGCAGCTTGTGCCCCGACCCGTTGCCCGTCGAGAGCTCGATGTAGGCCTCACCAAGCAGCGTCTTGAGCCTGAGGATCGCCTGCGTGTCGCTTGGCACCGGCGCGTACTGCTGCTGGAGATCCATCGTGACGAGCGAGTTGATCCCCTCCGGCTGGACGTTCGTGACCTTGCCGACGTTGACCCCGGAGATGCGCACGTCGGCGCCCGGGACGAGCTGGCCGGTCTCGTGAAAGACAGCCTGGATGCGATACCCGGCGGGAGCGAACGGGATCGTGCCGGCGAACTGCGTCCAGACGAAGATCATCAGCCCGATGCACGAGAGGACGAACAGCGTCGCGATCAGGACGGAGCGCCGTGCTGGTGCCTGAGTAACCATCAGTGACAGCCCAGCAGGGTCGAGACGTTGGAGCCGAGCAACTGGGTGAGGAGCCCGCCGAGCGTGCCGCCGAGGTCCGAGCAGGATCCGAGCAGGACGCCTCGCCACCCGCCGCCGTTGGCGTCGGCGGTCGACAGGAACGAGTCCGAGTTGTGGGCGAACCAGCCGAGCCAGTAAAGGAAGCCGGGGTTCCCATGCCCTGGCACATAGGCGGTCTCGTTCGTGACCGCGGCGAGCACCTTGAACGAGCTGATCAGCGGCGGGACCTCCTGCGTGAGGTTCGACTCGACAGGCGGCAGCTGGTTGGCGAGCGGGATCACCGCGTTGACGAACGGGGGGATCTTGTTGAGCGGCAGGAGCGCAGCGCCTTTGAAGAGCGTCTGGCTGTTCTTGAGGGTCCCCGGGAGCCGGCGGGCCACTGGGACCAGCGCGGTCGCGGTCGGCCCGAGCGCGTTGGCGAGCGGGATCACGTCGGTGAGCGTCTGGCGGGTCGTCTGGAGCGTGCCGGGCAGCCTGGTGATTGCCGCCTGGAGCGCGACGTCCTGGGTCGCGAGCGCGCTAACGGTCTGATCGCCGGCCCGCACGACGGTCTGAAGCTGGCCGTCCTTCACGCTGATCGCCTGCGTAACGGTCCCGAGGTTGTGGACGATCTGGGCCAGCTCGCCGCGCCGCGCCGCGAGCAGGTCGCCGATCTCGCGTAACTGGGCGGAGGTCGGCCCGAGGTTCTGAAGCAGCGCCTTGATGTCCTGGCCCCGCCCCGTCGTTCCCTGATTGAGATCGGTGATCAGGCTCGTAAACCAGGTGCGCGTGTCGGAGTCGAGCGAGTCGAGCAGCTCGTCGGAGTCGGTCGGCACCGTCGTCTGTCCGACCGGGATCGTCCCGCCTTGAGGCAGTACGCCGGCATCGGGCGTCCCCGGGTCGATGTTGATCTCCATGTCCTTCAGAGGCGTGATCGGGAACAGGACTGCCGACGCGTTGCGGTAGAGCTTGTGCGGCTCGGGGAGCTGCGAGGGCTTCAGCTCCATGTGGATCACCGCCTGGCCGTTTGACAGCGAAGTGCCGGTGATCTCGCCGACATTCACACCGGCGATGTTGACCGGCTCTCCGAGGCCGGGAACGACGCCGGCAGCGGTCACGAACCGGCCGTCGACGTTGACGAAGCTCGCGAACGGATTCGGGAAGCGCTGGTTGATCACGATGTACGCGCCCGCTGCAATCCCGACAACCCAGAGCACGACCAGCACCGCGAAGTAGCGGCCATAGCGTCTCAGTTGGAGCCTGAAGCGCGTCATCACTGACCCGGCCCAGATGGTTGCGAGAGGCTGACCACCGGCTGGCTCGAGCAGGACACGTCCGGTCGGAAGTCGCTCGGGGTCAGATCGCCTACCCACGTCGGAGTCTGGCCCAGAACGCCCGGGATGTTCGGCGAGCCGATTTGACCCACGCTGGGCGAGTTGTTGCCGATGCCCGCGATCAGCCGGATCCAGTAGCCGTTGCCGTCGAAGTCCTGCGCGGCCGAGGCGAGCCCGACGATCATGTGGACGAAGTCCTGCCAAACCGGGCGGCCACTCGACAGCGTTCCGTCCGGCGCGGCCGAGGTGAGTAACGGCGTCACGTGCGTGCGCAGACAATCGGTCACACCCTTGGTGATCGGGAACGCGGTGCCGAGCTGACGCAAGGTGGATGGGAAATCCACAAAGGTGGTCTTGAGCGTCAGGAGCAGTCGACCTCGCTCGGCCGGGCGGACGATCGCCGCGAGCTCGTTCACGGCACTGGTGAGTCCGGAGATCAGCGGCGGGGCGACTTTCAACGAGGGATCAAGCGCCGTCGACAGATTCGCGACCGGCGGCAGCGAGCGGTCGACGGCGCTCAGCGCGGACGGGGCCACCTGGAGCGTCTGGTCAAGCCCGGCGATCGACTGGCCGAGCGCCCCGTCGCTGGCGGCGAGAGCGCCCGAGGTCCGATTCAGGCTCGTGACCAGGTCGGCGAGCTGGCCCGAGCTTCCCGCCAGCGTGCCGGTGACGGCCGACGCCGAGGTCAGCAGGCGCTCGACGTCGCCCTGATGGGTGCCGTGAAGTCCCTGGGTGATCCAGGCGATGTCCTTAAGCGTCGGCGTGAACTGCGGAGCGGCCGCTTTGAGCCCGCCCGCTCCGCTGTTGGTCAACGTCGCCTGCGTCTGGACCGGGTGCTCGGCGGCGGGACACGGGTTGTCGGCCGGGTTGAGGTTTGTGGGCGCACCCGGCTCGCAGTAGGTCGGCGAGCTCAGGCCCTGATCCAACGTGTTAAGCGCGTTCTCGAGGCTCTGCCGCGTCGCGAGGTCGAACGTGGAGAGCAGCTGGTAGAACTGGACCGGGTAGGCGGTGTTCGAGGGACCGATCGTGAAGCCGTCGCCGGCGGTCGGGGCGCTGGGGCTCCCGGGATCGAGCTGGAGGTAGTAGCCGCCCTCGAGGAACAGACGGTCGCGAATCGTGATCGTCGCGTCGGTGTGCACCGGCAGCCCGTTCGAGCCGAGCTGGAAGTCGATCCGGGTCATGGGCCCCGCCGCGGAGGTGCCCGACACCGTGCCGACGTCTATCCCCGCGATCCGGACGGGCGAGCCGGGGATGATGTCAACGCTGTTCTTGACCAGCGCGTGCATCGTGAAGTGGTGCACGAATGGGATCTGCTTGCCGCTGAAGGCGTAGTAGGTGATCACCAACGCGGCCAGAATCGTCAGGACCGCGACGACGAGCGGGTTCGGGCCCCGCTTGCGGCCTCGCCTGCGTGTCCGCAGCGCGCTCATTTGTACGTCCCCAAAAGGCCGGCCTTGCTGGCCTCCTGGAGCACGCCCGCGGGCGGCGCGCTCTGCGGGACCGTGCTCGTGAACGACTTCGGCTGCCCGATGTCCTGACCGGCGACGTAGTGCTCGTTACCGGCGGTGCAGTTGCCGGGCGTCTCCTGCGGGTAGTAATTGAGATGCAGGTTCGCTGCCGGAGTCGGCGACTGAAGCAGGGTGCCGTTGTCGAGCACGCTGCTCGACCGCAGCCAGGTGCCCGCGGCGTCTCCCTCTGACAACGGGTTACCCGGGCCGCCGAAGTTCTGCGCCCAGATCCCCTCGGAGTTGCAGGCGAGCTGCGCGGTCGACGCTGACTCGAGGATCGCGCCGAGGCCCACGAAAGCCGATGCGCCAAACGTCGCCAGGTCGTTGTCGCCGAGCACGTTGAAGGTGGCGATCGCGGCCGGGTTGGCCGCGAGCTGCTGAACGTCGACGAGCGCGGTCTGGAGCTTGTCGGCCAGCTCGGGCGCGAGCTTGTAGACCGGCGTGGCCGCGCGGATGATCTGATCGAGCCGCTGGGCCGACAGCGGCAGCAGGGCCGCGCCCGGTTTCAGGTCCTGGACCACGGCGGCCGCGTCGGCAAGCACGGGCTGGGCGTTAGTGAGGACCGTAGTTCCAACCGCCTCGGTCGAGGGCAGCTGGTCGATCGCCTGTCCGAGCCTTGAGTTGTTCAGCGCCTGGAACGTGACTGCGCCGTCAGAGAGAAGCGCCGAGAAAGTCGGCGCCACGCCGGCGAGCGCGCCGGTGGTGGCCGCGGCGCCCGAGACGAACCGCGCAAGCCCGGTGTTCGGCGAGGCGAATAGCGCAAGCAGGTTGTCGAGCGGGCCGATCAGCTGGCGCAGCTGGTAGATCGAGTCGTTGAACTGGGTGCCGCGGCCGGCGACGGCCGACCCGAGCTCGGCGCTCGTGTTGCGGATGCCCTGCTGGACCTTCGGTCCGAACGTCCTGAACGCGGTGTCGAGATCGGTCACCGGGATGTTGCGTGGAACCGAGGTCCCGAGCACGAACGTCCCGCCGTCCGGAAGCGACGGGGTGTGGCTCGTATTGCGGTCGTTGCCCGGCAGGATCTCGAGGTACTTGCCGCCGAGCACGGACGCGACCCGGATCTCGTAGCGGGTGTCGTATGGGAGCGGTTCGAGGCTCTTCTCGAGCGAAAGGCCGAGGCGCGCGAACGGCGCGTGATAGCCGGGATCGGTGCCGCCCGGCTCGGGACTGATCGTCAGCACCTGGCCGACGCGGGCCCCGCCGATCCGGACATCGGCGTTCTTGACGAGCTCGTCGGCGTTGGGAACGTCGACCTTGATCTGGTACGCGGGCGCGAACGGCAGCCCGTTCTCGGCGATGTACGACAGGTACACCGCGACCCCCATCACGAGAATCGTGATGGCCCCGACGAGGATCGGGTTGTCGAAGATCTCGCGCGCGGCTTTCCGTGTGCCGTTCATCTCATCCGAGCAGGTAGTTGAGGAGGTTCTGGAGCGAGTTCGGACTGCCGCCGGACGACGGAGTCGTTGTGGTGCTGGTTCCGGGCTGGCTCGGGGTCGCCGAGGGCGACACCGGTGCGGCTGGTTGTGGGGACGCCGGCGCCGTGGCTTGCGTGCTGCGGTGGGGCGTGGCCGCGGTGGGAGCGCTCGCGTGGAGCGCCGAGCCGACGCTTGCCGGGGCTTTAGCGCTCGCGCTCCCAACGCGGGCATGCCTCACCGCACTGGCCGGGGCCGACCCGTAGTTAGCTTCACAACCCGGCACCGGAGTCGTCGCGTAGGGGATACAGGCCCCGCCGTTGATGTTCTCCAGCGCGAACGCAAGCAGGTGCGAAGTCGCGTCGTAGCGCGCGATCGCCGCGGTCACGTAGTAGACGATCCCGAGGAAGTTCTCGCCGAAGCCGGCCTGCTGGAGACTCGTGAATAGGCGGCCCGAGAGCTCGGTCTTGGCCAGCGACGCGGTCGTGTAGCGCCGCAGCGCCTTGACGAGCGGCGTCGTCTGCTTGACGGCCGGGATCGCCTTGGTCAGGGCGGCCGATAGCTTGGCGAGACCGGGCTTGGCGGCGCTCACGAACGGCCCGAGGTCGGTCGAGACCTTGTCCAGGTATGGCGCCGCGACACCGAGTTGCTGGACGAGCGGTGTCCCCTGACGCGCGACGACATCGAGCTGCTGGAGCGACGGCTGCGCGGCGGCAAGCAGCCCCGGCAGGCGATTGACCGCGAGCTCGATGCTCGAGCGATGCTGTGCGGTCGTCGCCGACAGGCTCGCGGCCTGTTGGATGAAGTTCTGGGCCGCCGCCGTGTGCCCCGCGCCCTCGGCGGCGATCGTGTTGGTCGCATCGACGAGCTGCGCGAGCTGCGCTTTCTGGCTCGCGAGGATCCCGATCACCTGGCGCGCCAGCTTGAGCGCGGGGTTGGCCCGGTAGAGGATGTCGTTGAAGTCCTGGCCGCGTCCCGCAGTGCCGATTCCGAGCTCGTTGATCAGAAGGCTGAAGCGCTCGCGGGTTGGCACGTTGAACGTGTTGAAGAGGTCGAGCAGGTTGACGGGCTCGGTCGTGTTCTGAACCGGGACCGTCGGCGGTTGACCTCCCGTGCTCTGCAGTGCGGGAGCGGGTGGGCTGCCGGGATCGCACTGGACGTAGTTCTCTGCGATCAGGCCCTGCGGGCGGATCGTGCACGTCGCGTTGGCGCGGAACGGCATGAACTTCGAGTCGATCGAGGCCTCGATTCTTGCCTTGTAGGTCGTGTTCGCGCCGCTGCCCTGCTTGACGACCGTCACGTTCTGGATCGACCCGGCCTGGGCGCCCGCGACCTTTACCAGCTGGCCGGCGATCAGCCCGCGAGCGTCATCGAAGATGACAGCGAACGTGGCCGTCGAGGAGCCCTGCGCGGTCGCGCTTGAGAGCACGACGACAAGCGCGCCGGCGGAGGCGAGCACAGCGACGATCAGCGCGAGCCGCCTCATGAGTGATCGTGAGCCGGGTTGCAGATGTTGCCGGCGGCGGGCAGGGCGTCGGGGTTGGTCCAAGGGTTGCCGCCGTTGGGCGAGGCTTCGACGGCGCCGCCCGGACACGTCGCAAGCAGCCCGAAGCGCGCACCGTTGAACTGGGGCAGCTGGTTGACGACGCCGTTGAGCAGGCTGAGAATGCCCGAGAACGATCCGGGCCCGAACACCGCCTCGATTCGCGTGTAATGGCCGTTGGCGTCGTAGTAGCCACCGCTGTAGCCGCCGACGCCGCCGAAGAATCCGGCGACGGCGTCGGGCGCGTACGGCCGCAGGCCCGACAGCACAGGGGTGAGCGGCGGCAGCGCCTGGCCGAGCGAGTTGATCGCCGGGACCGCCTGTGCGACCACGCCGGGGAGCAGCGACAACGACCGCTCGGCGCTCGGAACCAGCGCAGAGACGCCTTTGACGAGCGGCACCGCGCCCGTCACCGCGGGCACCGTCGCCTTCAGCAGGGTGGTCAGCCGTGGCGCGACAGGCTGAAGGTCTGTCAACGTCGGGTTTAGGACGTGCAGCGTGTAATCGACGTCGGCCAGTACTCCGGTGCCCTGCTTGAGGACCGCCGGCGCGCGCGCAACCAGATCCTCGAGCGCCGTTCGCTGCGATGCGATCTCGCGCAGCGACGCGGCCGTGTTCGACACGGCGCCGGAGAGGTCGCCGCTTCGCTGCGCGAGCGCCGTCGCCACCTGGGCGGTCGAGGACACAAGGCGATCGAGCGCGAACTTATCCGCGACGACCTCCGACCCCAGCGCCGTCGACTGGCTGAACGCGGGATTGAGGTAGTGGAGCGCCTCGTTGAACTCCTGCGGCGTCGAGCCGCTCTCGAGGTAGGCACCCGTCTTGATGATGCGCTGGAGCGACAGGCGGACTTGCGGGTTGAGCGCGTTCAGCAGCGTGTCGAGATCGACGATCCCGCGCGTCTGGCTAGGCGGCAGCGTCGAGCCCGATGGGATCTCCTGCCCGCCGCCCGGGTTGAGCGAGACGAAGCGGTTCGAGACGCCGGTGAGACTGAGCTGCCCGATTGTCGCGGTCGTGCCCTCGCGCAGCGGCGTCACGCTCGAGTCCGAGATGTTCAGCGGGATGATCGCCAGCCCGTTCTGGCTCAGCTTGGGCGTCCCGACCGAACCGACCGGGTGGCCGGCGACCGTGACGAGGTCACCCGAGACGAGCTGGCCCGCGTCGCTGAACTCTGCGTTCAGCGTGTAGGACGAGCCGCCGGTCAGCAGCACGATCGCGATCGCGATCACGGCGATCGCGAGTGCTCCAAAGGCGGCCACCCGGCCGATCCGTTCGCGTTGCACCGTTCCCTCAGCCTCCGATCGGCGCGTGGGCGTTGCCGCCCCAGAAGAGCTGGGTGCCGACCATCCCTATCAGGTGGATTCCGAGGATGTTGGCGACCATCGACTGCGCGGTCGCCCTCCCCACGCCAACGGGGCCACCGGTCACGTGGTAGCCGTAGTAGATACAGACGAGCACGATGAACGTCGCTGTGACCATCACCTTGATCAGGCTGAACACGAAGTCACCGGGGTTCTGGAACTCCCAGAACAGCTGTAAGTACCCCCCGGGGAGACCTGTCCGAGCTGCACTACGACTGCGAGGTACGAAGCGATGTAGCCGAGCCCGACGGCGGCGAAGTACAGGAACGGCAGCACCAGCCACGTACCGAGCAGCCTCGTCGAGCCGAGGTAAAGGATTGAGTCAAAGCCCATGACCTCGAGCGCGTCGATCTCGTCCGAGATCCGCATCGAGCCGATCTCGGCCACGAATCCGGTGCCGACCTTGGCGGCCATCATGTAGCCGAACGCGTACGGGATGATCTCGCGCAGGTCGCAGAGCGCGGTGATCGCGCCGGCTGCGGAGTTGGCGCCGACCGATTTGGCGCCGTAGGCGCCCTCGATGCCACATTGCAGACCGAAGATGAACACCATCCCGAGGACGATCACCGCCGAGCCGGTGACCAGGATCCCGGCCTGGCGCACGGTCTCGCCGATGAACCGCAGCACGCGGCCGTTGAAGACCTTGAGCATGATCCGCCAGCAGAACAGCGAGGCGATGCCGAACGAGCGCAGAGAGGCGACGGGATTCATCGCGGCGTGTTCAGTGCGGGATGGGTGGCCAGCAGGGTTTGGGTGAACACGTAGTCGATCGATCCGATCGCGATGAACGCGAGCACGACCGCCCGGTTCACGGCCCGCCCCACCCCCTCAGCTCCGCCAGATGCCGTGAGGCCCATGTAGCAGCAGACGATCGCGATCACCCCGCCGTACAGGGTCGCCTTGATGAACATCGCCTGGAATTCGACCGTCGAGGCCTGGGCGAAGAAGTCCGAGAAGAACGGCCCGACTTGAGAGCCGTTCGAGATCTCAACCAGCACGCCGCCGAGCGTCCCGAACAGCAGCGCGTAGATCGTGAACAGCGGCGTGAGGAACATCAACGAGAGGAACCGCGGCACGACGAGGCTCTTGATCGGGTCGACTCCCAGCACCATCAGCGCGTCGAGCTCCTCACGAATCTTGCGGGCGCCCAGGTCGGCGGTCATCGCGGTGCCGGCGACGCCGGCCATCACGATCGCGCAGATCAGCGGCGCGAGCTCACGCATCACGATGATCACGAACAGCGATCCGAGCCTGTCCATCGCTCCTACGAGCCTGAGGAAGTCGCCCACCTCGATCCCAGCGGGGCCATAGGTGAAGGCGAGCGAGCCGACGATCATCGGGAACCATCCGAGCCGCAATGCGAACAGGAACTGGTCGACGAACTCGGGGCCGAAGCTGTACGGCGGCAGCACGCTCGCCATCACCGCGCGCCGCGCCAGCAGCACCATCGCGCCGATCGTCTCGATGAACGTGCGAGTGGCGCTATAGCCGCCGGCGACGCCTCTGGCTGGTATCGCACCGACCCGCGACGGCACGCGGCCAACCCTTGATAGTGCGGTCATCTCCCGACCGTTCTCCTCCTCTGGACCTGGCCCGACCGACGAGGCCCGCCTGCCGGTGCTTGATCATAAGCAGATCGACGGTCACATCGCAACGTGCAACCGTCGCTTGAGATGGTGCGTGCGCCGGCCGGTGAGCGCGTCAACTACCGCCTCCTATATTTGGTGAAGTGACGATCTTTCGCCGCCTGCTGGGGTTTCTGAGGCCGTACCGCAAGGGAGTGGCGTGGTCGTTCGTGTTCGCGGCCGGGGCGATGGGAATGACGGTGCTGATCCCCTACATGACCGGTCGGGCGATCGACACGATCACGCGCCACGGCCGACATGAGCTGACGCTGTGGGCGATCGGGATCGGCGGGGCCGGGCTTGCGCGACTGGGGCTGAGCGTCTCGCGCCGGCTAATCGCCGGACGAGTCTCGCTGGGCGTCGAGTACGACCTGCGCGCGGCGCTGTACGGCCAGCTCCAACGGCTCGAGCTGTCGTTCTTCGACCGCCAGCAGACCGGCCAGTTGATGTCACGCGCGACCGTCGACCTGCAGTCGGTGCGCTTCTTCCTCGGCTACGGACTGATCTTCATCGCCCAGTCAGCGATGACGATCCTGCTCGCGGGCATCGCGATGTTCGCCCTGCGCCCGGTGCTGGCCGGCCTTGCGCTCGCGCCCGTGCCATTCGTGGTGCTGATCGCTCGTAGCTACGGCAAGCATTCGCGGCCCGCGCTGCAGGAAGCCCAGCAGCGGATCGCCGAGCTGACGGCCGACGCCGAGGAAAACGTCTCGGGCGTCCGCGTGGTCAAGGCCTTCGCCCAGGAGCGCCGCCAGCTCGAGCGCTTCGAGCACTCGGTGACGCGCGTGTTCGATCAGCAGATCTACGCGACGCGCATACAGGCCAAGTACGGGCCGATGATCAGCTTCCTGCCGAACCTCGGGCTAGCCGCCATCCTGCTGGTCGGCGGTCGAGAAGTGATTCACGGCACGCTGACACTCGGTCAGTTCACCGCGTTCTACGGCTATCTGCTGATGCTCATCTCGCCGATGCGGACGCTCGGCTACATGCTCGGCGCAGCTCAGCGGGCAACGGCGTCGGGCGCGCGGATCTTCCAGATCCTCGATCGCGAGCCGCACATGTCGGTTCCCCAGGACGCGCCTTCCCTGCCCGCGGGCCAGGGCCACGTGAAGTTGAGCGGCGTGTCGCTGCGCTTCGAGGGCGCGCCGGGTGAGGCGCTCAAGGACATCGACCTCGACGTGGCAGCCGGCCACACGGTCGCGCTTGTCGGCGCGATGGGCTCGGGCAAGACGGCGCTCGTCTCGCTGCTTCCGCGGCTCTATGACGTGACGGCAGGTTCGGTGCAGATCGACGGGGCCGACGTGCGCGAGATCGATCCGCGCAGCCTCCGTCACGCGATCGCGATCGCCGGCGACGACCCATTTCTGTTCTCGGCCACCGTGCACGACAACATCGCCTACGGGCGGGCTGAGGCGACGCGCTCCGAGGTCGAGCACGCGGCGCGGGCCGCGCAGGCGGACCGCTTCATCCGTGAGCTGCCGAAGGGTTACGAGACTCTCGTCGGCGAGCGCGGCCTCACGCTCTCAGGCGGACAGCGTCAGCGGATCGGCATCGCCCGCGCGCTGCTCGCTGATCCGCGGATCCTGATTCTCGACGACGCGACGTCTTCGGTCGACGCCTCGACCGAACAGGAGATCAAACAGGCGCTGCGCGCCGCGATGAAGGGACGCACGACGTTCGTGATCGCCCATCGGCTCTCGACGATCGCGCTCGCGGACGAGATCGTTGTGCTCGAGGCGGGCCGTCTGGCGGCGCGCGGCAATCATGAGGAGCTCCTCGAGCGCTCCGACCTCTATCGCGAGATCGTCGAGAAGGGCCTGCCAGACCAGGTCTTCCTGACCCAGCGCGAAGCCGAGGCGGTCGGGTTGTGAGCGGCGTGCGAGAACGACTTCGCCAGACCCGCGGCCGGGGACGCAAGCTGCGCGGCCTGCTCGAGATCATGGCCCCCTACCGCTGGCGCGTGATCGCGATGCTGGTCGCGCTGGTGGCGGCGACGGCCGCGGCCCTGGCCCCCGCCCCGCTCGCGAAACTCGCGATCGACGACGGCATCCATCGCCACGACACCGGCGCGCTCGATCTGATCGTGATCGCGTTCCTCGGCTCGGCGATCGTGTACGGGATCGCCTCCTACCTGCAGACCTATCTCGTGGGGTGGGTCGGCCAGCGCGCGCTTCGCGACCTGCGCCTGAAGCTGTTCGCCCACCTTCAATCCCTGTCGATTGGCTTCTACTCGCGCAACCGCGCAGGCGTGATCATCTCGCGCCTCACGAACGACGTCGAGGCGCTCGACCAGCTCGTCGAGGACGGCATGGCGACCCTGTTCCAGTCCGGGCTCACGCTGCTCGGGGTGGTCGGGATCCTGGTCGTGATGGACTGGCATCTGGCTCTGTTGACGTTCCTCGTGCTGCCGATCCTGTTCGCCGGCGGGGTGGCATTCCGGATCGCGTCGTCGGACGCCTACCGGCTGACGCGCGAGAAGATCGCGTCGATCACGGGCTACCTCCAGGAGACGCTGTCGGGGATTCGGGTGGTGCGTGCGTTCGGCCAGGAACCACGTCACATCGACCGCTTCGGCGAGCTCAACGAGGACAACCGCCAGGCGAATATGAAGACCGTCTACCTGAACGCCGCCTACTTCCCGGCGGTCGAGCTGCTGTCCTCATTGGTGACAGTCGAGATCCTCGTGATCGGCGGGTTTGAGGCGATCAACGGTCACGCTTCGACCGGAGTGGTGTTCGCGTTCATCGCCGCGCTCAACAACTTCTTCGACCCGATCCAGCAGCTCTCGCAGCTGTACACGGTCTACCAGTCGGGGATGGCGGCGCTCGACAAGATCTTCGAGCTGATCGACGAGCAGCCCGAGCTCGTCGATAAGCCCGGCGCGCTCGAGCTCCCTCGCTTGCGGGGCGAGCTGCAATTCGACCGAGTCTCGTTCCGCTACAGCGACACCAATGCGTGGGCGCTGCGCGATGTCGAGCTCGCGATTCCCGCTGGCCAGACGGTCGCGCTCGTCGGCGAGACCGGCGCCGGCAAGTCGACCTTCGCAAAGCTGGTCGCACGCTTCTACGACCCGGTCGAGGGTCGCGTGCTGGCGGACGGTCACGACCTGCGCGAGGTCGCCGCGCAGTCACTGCGCTCGCAGATGGGCATCGTGCCGCAGGAGGGGTTCCTGTTCTCTGGCACCGTGCGCGACAACATCGGTTTCGGCCGGCCCGGGGCATCCGATGAGAACATCCGCGAGGCCGCCCGTGCGGTCGGTGCCGACGGGTTCATCGAGGCGCTCGAGCACGGCTACGACACCGAGGTCGGCGAGCGAGGCGTCCAGCTATCGGCTGGCCAGCGACAGCTGGTCGCGTTCGCCCGTGCGCTGGTCGCCGATCCGCGGATCCTGATCCTCGACGAGGCGACGTCCAACGTCGACGTGCACACCGAGGGGTTGATCGAGCAAGGGCTGCGGCGCCTGGTTGCCGGGCGCACCGCGATCGTGATCGCGCACCGGCTCTCGACGATTCGTCACGCCGGCCGGATCGTCGTGCTCGACCACGGCCAGATCGTCGAGGAGGGAACGCACGACGAGCTGATCGAGGCGGGCGGCCGCTATTTCAAGCTGTACCGTGACTGGGCCGAGCAGGCCTCAGCCGCATGATCACCGTCTCAGCCCTCTCAATCACGCCGGTCAAGGCGACGCGTCTCTTTGCAGTCGACTCGGTCTTGCTGGGCCCGGACGGAGCCGACGGCAATCGACGCTTCTACTTCATCGACGAGCGCGGGCGACTGGCAAACGGCATGACGATCGGCGAGCTGCAGACACTGGTCGCTTCTCTGGACGGCGACCGGCTGTCGCTGACGTTTCCCGACGGCAACGTCGTCGAGGACCAGATCGTCGCTGGCGATCCCGTCCCGACGAAGTTCTTTTCACTCGAGCGCGAGGCGCGTCTGGTCAACGGGCGCTTCTCTGCGGCGGTGTCTGACTTCATCGGGCGGCCGCTGCGGCTGGTCGAGCCGACCGGCGGGGCTGTCGATCGCGGCGCCGACGGCGCCGTGTCGCTGATCTCGCGCGCGTCGCTCGAGCGCTTGGCTGAGGCGGCAGGCAAGGACGGCGTCGATGCGCGCCGCTTTCGGATGCTGGTCGAGATCGACGGCATCGACGCCCACGAGGAAGATGCTTGGGTCCGGCGACGCGTACAGATCGGCGAGGCGGTGGTCGAGTTCGGGGGCCACGTCGGCCGCTGCCTGATCACAAGTCGCGACCCAGACACCGGCGTGATCGACCTCCCAACGCTCGACGTCCTGCGCGACTACCGGGGCCAGGTCGAGTCCACCGAGCCGCTGCCGTTCGGGATCTATGGACCGGTGATCAAGGGCGGCGCGGTGCGCGTTGGGGATAACGTGTCGGCGCTATGAGCCGGGTGCGGGTCGACGTCGAGAACCACATCGCAACGGTCGCTCTGACACGGCCGGACAAACACAACGCGCTCGATCAGGCGATGTTCGAGGCGATCGTCGAAGCGGCCGCGGAGGTCGGCTCCACGCCCGGCGTCCGCGTGGTTGTCCTGCACGGCGAGGGTCAGAGCTTCTGCTCGGGTCTGGATATCGCCAGCATGATGGCCTCGGATCAGGGACTCGATGGTCTGCTCGACCGCCTCCGTGACGAGCCCCCGAACTGGTTTCAGCGCACGGCCTACGACTGGATCCGCGTGCCGGTTCCGGTGATCGCCGCGATCCACGGCACGTGCTTCGGCGGCGGGCTCCAGATTGCGCTCGCGGCCGACCTCCGCGTCGTCGCGCCCGACGCGCGGCTATCGGTGATGGAGATCAAGTGGGGGCTGATCCCCGACATGTCGATCACCCGCACCCTCCCACGTCTGGTCGGGATCGACGTCGCCAAGGAGCTGACCTACACGGGCCGGGTGTTCAGCGGCGAAGAGGCGCTGTCACTCGGGGTCGTCACGCGCGTGGCGGCAGATCCACTTGCCACCGCTCGCGAGCTGGCCGCTGAGATCGCCGCCAGGTCGCCCGATGCGGTCCGAGGCGCCAAGCGTCTTTTCGACGAGTCGTGGACCGGCGCGCCCGACGACACGCTCGCGCTCGAGGCCTCGACTCAGCTCGGCCTGATCGGCTCGCAGAACCAGCTCGCCGCGGTGACGGCCGGGGTCACGAAGCAGGCCCCGGAGTTCGTAGATCCCTGAGGTCCTCAGCAAGCGCGCGCTGAACCGCGCGCTGCTTGCGCGGCAGATGCTGCTCGAACGGCACCCGATGTCGGCTGCCGACGCGGTCGAGTACCTGGTGGGCATCCAGGCCCAGGAGCCTCAGGCGCCGTACCTCGGGCTGTGGTCTCGGCTCGAGAGCTTCGACCCCGAGGAGCTCTCAGAGTTGATCGCCGGCGGCGCGGCCGTTCGGGGCGTTCTGATGCGCGGGACGCTCCATCTCGTCACGGCACGCGATTGGAGTCGGTTGCAGCCTCTCCTTCGCGGCGTGGGGGCCCGTGCGTTCGACGGCTCGCCATTCAGCAAAGCGATCGCCGATGTCGATCGCAATCAGCTGTTGACGCTCGGACGCCGGCTCCTGTCCGAGAAGCCGCGCACGCGCGCGGAGCTCGGACGCTTGCTCGCTGAGCGCTGGACCGACAGCGATCCGGTGTCGCTCGCCCATGCGGTCGCCTATCTGGAGCCGATCGTCCAGGTTCCGCCTCGCGGTCTGTGGCGCCAATCGGGGCAGGCCCGCTGGATGCCGCTCGATCCCGGCAAGCCCCTCCCGGTCGAGGAGCTGGTCCGCCGCTATCTGGCCGCTTTCGGCCCAGCCGCCGTTCAGGACATCCGAGCTTGGTCGGGCCTCACCGGACTCCGAGATGTGGTCGAGCGAATGGATCTCATGCGTTTCATCGACGAAGCGGGGCGCGAGCTCCTCGATGTCGCGGATGCTCCCCTGCCCGATCCCGACACGCCGGCTCCGCCGCGCTTCCTGCCGCCGTTCGACAACGCGATCTTGGCCCACGACGACCGCTCGCGGATCATCGCTGCGGGCGACCGGCCGGCGTTGTTTCAAGACAGGTTGATGCGAGCGTTCCTAATCGACGGATTCGTTGCCGGCACATGGCGGCTCGACGGCATCGCCCTTCGCGTCCAGCCGTTCAGGCCACTGGACCCCGGCGACGAGAGTGTGCTGAGGCAGGAAGCAGAGCGGTTGCTGGGGCTCCTGTTGCCGGACGGTTCCACCTCGGAGGTCCGCATCAGCTTGCCCTAGGCAGCTTGCGCGAGTGGCTCGCTCGATCCCAGGGCAACGGTGAAGACCTGCCACGCGACCGAGCTCGGGCCGAGCAGCCAGTTGGCCGACGACGGGTCTCCGATCTCGGCCGGGCCGTACAGAGCTTTGCGCGCGGCTGCCATCAGGAAACGCGCGTTATCATAACAACGGTGTCCCCCGTCGCGACCGGGATCTACGGTGGCGTTCCAGCCGTTGAGCGCCAGGCAGCCCGCAGAGAGCGGCTGCTTGGCGCAGCCTATGACCTGCTTGGCACCGACGGCTGGCAGGCCACGACGGTGCGTGCGGTCTGCCGCCGCGCCGAGCTGACGCCGCGCTACTTCTACGAGAGCTTCGATGACCTCGACGCGCTCGTCGTAGCGGTCTTCGATCAGATCGTCGCCGAGCTCGTGAGCGTCGTGCTCGCGGCTGTCGCGACCGCACCCGATGATGCGCACGCCAAGGCCCGCGCCGCGATCGGCGGCTTCGTCCGGCACGTCACCGACGACCCCCGCCGGGCCCAGATCGTCTTCAGCGAGGCCCTGGGATCCGAAGCGCTCGCGCGGCGCCGCTTCGAGACCCTGCACGAGTTCGCACGCCTTATCTCAGAGCAGGGCCAGGCGTTCTACGGCATCCGGAACAAGCAGCGTCTGGCCGACACGACCGCCTACCTCTTGGCCGGCGGCCTGGCCGAGCTGCTCCTCGCATGGCTCGGCGGAGCTATCGACGGCTCGGTCGACGAGCTGATCGACGACTGCACCGCGCTCTTCGTCGCCACCGGGGAGGCGGCCGTGGGGATGGCGGGCGGACGCTGACGGGTCATGCCGCCCGACGGCCCTTGTTGAGGCCGCCCCAGGTGTCGGTCTGGCTATGGCAGTTGGGACAGAGCAACTGAAGATTTTCGAGCCGGTTGTCGAGCCCATCGCCGTTGACGTGATGTAGTTCTAGTAACAAGGGCCCACCGCGCCAATCCGTCAACCCGCATTTCTCGCAGCGCCGGCTTTTCAGACCCTCAGCGACGAGCCGGTTCTTGAGGTTGTAACGGTTGCGCTTGCGGCCGGGGACGAGCCACTGCTCAATCGGCTCGAGACGTGGCCGAGGCACGATCGCGCCGCGGCGGATCGCGTCCCACCACGCATTGCGACTGCAACCGAAGTGCCGGAGGCATTCGGTCATCGAATGGCCGGCCTCGTAGTAGTCGCAGATGGCCTCCCAGTCGTAGCGCCGAGCGAAATCCGACTTGGGCGGGACGCCGAGCATCCGCATGTGGAAGCAGACCGTCGGTTTGGAAATGCCAAGCTCGCGAGCAATTTCCGACTGATTGAGACCTTGCTCGCGTAAGCGGCGGACCGCCGAGCGAGTGGCGTGTCTCGGCTTCGCGGGAAATCCAGTGACGATGTCGCCGCGACGCACGGCTTCGTCCCAGGCTCCATTCGAGAAGCCAAAACGGGCTTGACATTCAGTGCTCGTATGACCGGCCTCGTAGTACCGACGGATCGCGTCCCAGTCATATTTGCGGCGCCTATCGAGCACGAACACATGTTCGCAAACGCACCGGCGGAACTCTGGGCGATTGGCTATCCTGATCGGCCCAGTGCGGGGTCGTCTAATCGGCAAGACGCCAGCCTCTGGAGTTGGTTATCGGGGTTCGAGTCCCTGCCCCGCAGTTCGAATCCCCATCCTGCCGTGAGGCGTCTAGATGGGCCAATACGCCGGGGAGCAGCAGCCGCCCGTGACGCCCCCAACCCTTACATCCCCCATTCACTTCTTTTAAGGCTCGTTCATCTGCGCGGCTGATACTTCGCTCGCGACGTACCTCATAGCAGCACCTCCTCCCCAGAAGCACGAGCCGGCCCGCCCCAGCGGGCCGGCTCTTTTTTGTGGCCGCCCGCCCATAGTTGGGGGCCGAACCGGCTCCCAGATGGCGAAGCCGGCCCCGGGAGGGCCGGCTTCATCTCTCCTCTCAACCGCCGGGAGGCTTGCGCCGTTGAGGTTGGGCCTCTGACGCATTCGCCTTGGCGGCAAATCTGACCCGGCCGTTGTCCTGAGACGAAATGTAACGAATGTCGCGAGCGCCCGCACCGCCGAGGCGATTCAGGGAGAACGATGTGACCGGAGTCCGAAATGTCGGACCGCGGCAGCAAAGTTCGGGACAAAGCTCGCTGCGCCCCGGCCGGCAGCGCCCCGCGCCCCGGCCGGCAGCGCCCCTGCGCCCGCCCCGCCGGACGCGCTACGCCGCCCGCCGCGGCCGGATTCGCACTGCCTCGATCCGGTTCTGACGCACGGACTCGACCCGGATCGAGTAGCCGTTGGCGGCGATGGTGTCCCCGCGCTTGGGCAGCCGGCCGAGCTCGGCGAACACCAGCCCGCCGACCGAGTTGTAGGCGTCGGTGTCGATCGGCAGGCTGAGCCCATAGTCCTCGAGGTCCGAGATCGCGACATGGCCGCGCACGAACCAGTCGCCGTTGGCCAGCTGGCGGACCGCGCCGCCCGCCGGATCGGTCTCGTCCGTGATCTCCCCCACCACCTCCTCGATGATGTCCTCGATCGTCACGATCCCGGCGGTGCGGCCGTACTCGTCGATCACGATCGCGAGCTCGGTCCGCTGACGCTGTAGGTCGGCGAGCAGGTCGTCCAACGGCTTGGTCTCGGGCACGATCGGCGCCTCGCGCACCACGCCGTCGAAACGCGCCTCGCCACCGGAGGTCATCATCAGCTTCACGAGCTGGTTGACGTGGACGATGCCCCTGACCCGGTCCTGGTTACCGTCCTCGGTCACCACGAGCCGCGAGTGCCCGGTCGAGACGCACTGCTGCAGCGCCGCCTCGACGTTGTCGGACTCGTCGACCGTCACGACCGCAGGAATCGGCGTCATCACCTGACGCGCCTCCTGCTCGTGCAGGTGAAAGACGCCGGTGAGCATGCTCGCCTCACCGACGTCGAGCTGGCCGCCGGTGGTCGAGTACGCGATCAGGCGCTTGAGCTCATCGGGTGTCCCACCCTCCGGTTCAGCCGTCGGGTCGGTCCCCAGCATTCGCAGAATCGAGTACGACGATGCGTTCAGCACCACGATGAACGGGGTGAACAGGCCGCGGAAGAACTGCATCGGCCTGGCGACCCGGCGCGCCAACGTCTCTGCGTGCTGGATCGTGTAGAGCTTGGGGACGATCTCGCCGACGACGCTCTGCGCGGTCGTGATCAGCACGTAGGCGATGATCACCGAGATCGCGATCGCGACACCGTGGGCGACCGAAGAGCCGAACGCCTTCTCTAACAAGTGGGCGATCGCGGGCTCGCCGAGCGCGCCGATCGCGATCGAGGCCATCGTGATGCCGACCTGGCAAGCCGATATGTAGTCGCCGATCGACTCCTGCTGGCGTAGCGCCAGCCGCGCCCCCCGCGCACCCTCGTCGACAAGCGCCTCGAGGCGGGCCCGCCGCGAGCGCACAAGCGCGTATTCCGCGATCACAAAGAACGCGTTTACGAGCACGAGCAGCGCCGTCAGGAGGATGAACAACGCTTTCACAGCACTGCAGCGCTTGAGCGCCGGCCCTTCAGCCCCGCGGAGCCCTGCGTCTGTGCGCTGCTACTTCGGGGTGGGTCGTCTTCGTTCATCTAGGAGCGACCGCGGGAACGGTAGCAGCCGGATCGGGGGCTTTAAAGCGCGTCGAACCGCCGCGCCATCTCGAAGTCGACCGCCGTCAGCCCGCCGGCTGAGTGATTGGTCAGCGTCAGCCTGACCTTGTTCCAGCCGTGTACGACGATGTCGGGGTGGTGGTTGGCCTCCTCGGCCGCCTCGGCAACCCGGTTCACAAACCCGATCGCCTCGGCGAAATCCTCGAACTTCCAGTCCTTCGCGATCTCAGACCCGTCGCGAGTCCAGTCCGAGTCGCTCAGCCGGTCCTCGATCTCCTGGTCAGAAAGCAGCTCTGCCATATCTTTCTCCTTGTGCGGATCGTAAGCCTCGTCCCGTCTGCGACCGAGATGCTGTTCGCGCTCGGCCTAGGGTCCGACGTTATCGCCGTTACCCACGAATGTGACTACCCGCCCGCGGCTCTCGAGCTACCCAAGATCACCCGGGACGTCCTACCGCCCGGCCTCAGCGCCGCCCAGATCGACGCAGCGGTAAAGGAGCGGACGATGACCGGGGAGTCGATCTACGAGCTCGACACCGACCAGCTGCGTGACCTGCGGCCCGACCTGATCGTCACACAGGCGCTCTGCTCGGTCTGCGCCGTCTCATACGACGATGTGCGCGCGATCGCCGAGGAGCTCGAGACCCAGCCTCAGGTTGTCTCGCTCGATCCTCACACTATCGGCGAGGTGCTCGGCGACGCCCGCACGCTCGCGGCGGCGACCGACCGCCGCGACGCCGCCGCCACACTCGTCCGTGACGCCGCGGGCCGGATCGACCGCGTTCGGCTGGCGGTCCGCGGTGCCAACCGGCCGCGCACCGTGGCGCTCGAGTGGCTCGACCCACCATTTGCGGCCGGCCACTGGATCCCCCAGCTGATCGAGTACGCGGGCGGCGAAGACGCTCTCGGCTTCGCCGGCGAGCACTCCGAACAGCGCAGCTGGGAGGAGATTGCGGCCGTGCAGCCCGACATCGTGATCGTGATGCCCTGTGGCTACGACGCCGAGATCGCCCACCGCGAGGCCGAGATGCATAGAGACGAGCTCGCCGCCCTCGGCGCGGGCGAGGTCGTGGCCGTGGATGCCGCCGCCTACTTCTCGCGGCCGGGGCCGCGGATCGTCGACGGCCTAGAGCTACTCGCCCACATCATCCACCCGGAGCGGGTGACCGAAGCGCCCGGGCGCGCGCTCACCGTAGAGCTCTGAGTTGCCGGGAGGCGCGGAGGCGCCGATTTACCGGCGCCGCGCCCGGCTGTGCGTACCGCGGCTCCAATCGGCCATCTGCCACGGCGAGTCGAGCGGGCTCTCGCCGTGCTCCCGGTCGCGTCCGTATGGACGCGAATGGATCCCGGAGCCCGCGATCGTGAACCAGCCGATGATCACACCGAGAAGAACGACCGCGCCGCCGAGCACCATGACCATTGCATGAATCTTACGCCACCGTAGCCTCGGTCGCGCTGGCGGGTTAGCCGCCGAATGTCAGCCCGTGAGGAGTCAGCCCGTGGCTGCCGGCAACCGCGATTGCGCCGATGACGCTGACGACCGCGACCGCCGCCACGCCGGCCAGCGCAGCCGGGACGCGCCCGCGCTTCTCCCCCAGCTCGACCACGGCGGCGCCGGCGATCGCCCCGCCGACCAAGCCGCCCAGATGCCCGCCGATCGAGATCCCGGCGACGCTTACCGAGAACGCGAGGTTGATCACCAGCGTCAGTCCGAGGCCGCTCTGCCAGATCGAAATGTGGCGGTCGCGCGCGACCACGAGCAGCGCTCCGAAGACGCCGAAACAGGCGCCGGAGGCGCCGACCGTGAGCGCGTTCGGCTCAAACAGCAGCGCGCCGAATGACCCGGCGAGCAGAGACGCGACATAGACGGCGACGAAGTTGACCCGTCCGATCGCCGGCTCGAGCATCCCGCCCATGATGTAGAGGAAGAACATGTTGAACGCGATGTGCAGCAGGCTGTAATGCAGGAAGCCGGAGGTCACGATGCGCCAGTACTCGTGGTGATTGACGATGTCCGGGCCGTCCAGCCCACCCTTCGTCAGCAGCGTCCCCGCCCTGGCACCGCCCAACGTCCCTCCGCTCGCGACCTCGGCGATGAACACAATCACGTTGATCGCGATCAGCGTCTGGGTGACGACCGGAACCGACGGCATAGAGCGCAGCGTGCGAACTCGCGTGCGCTCGCGCGCGCACTCGGGACAGCGCATCCCGACTGGCGTGGGCGTCATGCAGTCGGGACAGATCGGCTTGCCGCACGAAGAGCACGACACGCCCGTTTCGCGTGACGGGTGGCGGTAGCAGACGGCCATTGGCGCTGGACGCTATCAGCGCACCCTGCGGACTCAGGCGGGCTAGTTTCGGGGCATGACGCGGCGGGCTTCCTCCGCGATATCCCGCAGGGTGCGCTCGGCCAGGTCGAAGAGGTTGACCGACTGCTGCTTGCGTTTCGAGTGCCGGCCGCGAACCCGCAGCGCTACCAATGCGGTGCCGGCCGTCGCGCCGACGACCGCAGCCGCAACGGGCCGCGCCCAGTTCCGGGGGTCGCGCATCGCTGAGAGCTCCCAGGCCTCGAGCTCCTCCTGCGCGAGCTCGGTGAGGGAGACGAGCGTCTGCTCGAGCCGCAGTGCGAGGTCCTCGGGTGGGTCGACGGGGGTGAGCGCCTCCCGCAGCAGCGACTCGAAGTCTGCCGTGCCGGTGCTCACTTGACCTCCTCCAGACCGTCGTCGGACACGATCCCCTCGAGCTGGCGAATCGCACGATGCAGCAGTACCTTGGTCGCGCCGTCGGTGCGCCCGAGCGCGCGGGCGATCTCGCGGTTGTCCATGTCGAGCGCGAAGCGCATGATCAGCGCTTCGCGGCGGTCGTCGGGAAGCTGCTGAACGCCGGCAAGGATGGCTTTGAGCTCCTCGCGGCCCTCGACCAGCGACTCCGTCGTGTGCGGCGCGGAGATCACGCCCGCGTCCTCGATCGCGGACTCGGGTTTGCGCGAGCGGTCCCGATAGAAGTTGGCCGCCAGGTTGTGCGCGATCCTGATGAGCCACGGTCGGAGCGGGCGACCGTTCGACTCGCGCAGCGCGCGCTCGAAGTGCCTGTACGCCTGCAGGAATGTCTGCTCGGTGAGGTCCTCGGCATCATGGTGGTTGCCGACGCGGTAGTAGCTGTACGAATAGACGTCGCGCAGGTGCGCGCGGTACAGATCGGTGAACAGACCGTCGAGCTCGGCCTTGCTCTCGGGGACTTTGGTTTGCAACTCATCGAGAGCGTACCTCTGCTCAGGCGGCGCGCACAGGCGGGCGCGTCCGTTTCCGGCGCGCGGGCTCGGTCAGGCCCTTCGTCCAGAGCTCAGGATCGAGCCGGCCCTCGACAAGCGCCGCAAGACCCTCGAGCGCGGGGGAGTCGATCTGCTCGTCGCGCGCAACGGTCGCCAGTAGCGGCACGGAGTCCACAGCCTCTGCAGCCTGTCCCAGCATCGAGCCGATCTCAGCCGGCGGAACACCCTGAGCGAGCAGTTCGCCGGCACGGCGGTTGCGTGAGCTCTGGGCGACGACCGTCGCGACCAGATCGCCGGCACCGGCCAGGCCAGTGAACGTCTCGGGTAGCCCGCCACGCGCTCGGGCGATCGCGTCGACCTCCGCGAACACCTTGCCGGCGGCCGCACCCGCAACGTTCGGGCCCGCTATTGCAGCGGCCGCAGCCGCGAGCACGGCAGCGTTCTTGGCGCAGCCGGCGAGCTCGACGCCGGTCACGTCCCGCGAGATCGAGACATCCAGGTGGGCCGCCCGCAGGGCATCAGAGAGCTGACGCGCGAACGCAGGATCGACGGAGGCGAGCACAACCGAGGCACCGTTCTCGAGCACCTCCGCGGCATGTGCCGGTCCACCGAGCGCGGCGACAGCGCGAGCGCGGCATCGCTCCGCGGCGAACGCCGACGGCAGCGTCCCCAGCGGCGGGACAAGCCCCTTAGAGAGCACGAGCACTCCAGCTCGGCGCGGAATCTTCTCGCCGTGAGCCGCGAGCACCGTCGGCAGCGCTCGCGCAGGGACCGCCAAGCAGATCAGGTCGTGGCCGCCAAGTTCGAGCTCGGCAGCGCGCGCGATCGTGATCGACCCGGGCAGCTCCACGCCGGGGAGATAGCGCTCGTTGTGCCGGGCCTCGCGTAGCGCGTCGGCTTGCTCGCTCGTGCGGCAGCCGAGCTCCACCTCCAGTCCCGCGCGCGCGAGGCTGACTGCAAGACTCGTGCCCCAGGTGCCCGCGCCGATGACCGCCGCCCGGCGGATCGGGGGCAGGCCCCCGAGCCACTCCCACTGCAACATCACGCACGGCCAGATCCGTTCGGTCACGGCCGCCGCCAGTGCCGGGGATGCGTTCTCGACCTTTGGGAAGTGCAGCGCGCGTCCGGCCCGGATCCGCACCTTGTGGGGTCGGATACGCCAGCCACGCCGGACGGCCTCGGTGCCGATCACGGCCACCGGCACCACCGGCGCTCCCGTCTCGAGGGCGAGACGGCCGACACCGCGTCGTGGCTTGCCGAGCGACCCCGGCCGAATGCGGGTCCCCTCCGGGAACATGAGCACGATGTCCCCGCGCGCGAGGATCGCCTTCGCGGTCTCGATCGTCTCCCGGTCGCCCGTGCCGCGATCGACCGGGAAGGCGCCAAGCGCATTGAGGAACCAGGCCAGCAGCCGGTTGGCGAACAGCTCCTTCTTTGCCACGTAGTACATCGGGCGGCGTGCCATCGTCGCGATCACGAACGGATCGAGGAAGCTGCGGTGGTTGGCGGCGATGATGACCGGCCCGTGCTTGGGAATGTGCTCGCGCCCGATCCGCGACATGCGGAAGTAGATCCAGAAGAAGGGTTGGAACGCCGCCCGCACCGGCAGATAGACGAAGGGATTTACGCCCTTCTCGCGCGCGCGTGAATGGAGCCGCTCGTGATCCATCGCACAGACCGGTACCCGGTGCGGGCCGGACCGTTACAGTTGCCGCGTGGTGCCCGTTAACGTCGACCGCACACGGACGCTGAGGGGCGCCGTCTGCGGCGCCGTGGCGGCGACGGTCTGGGCGCTCGAGCAGCCGCTCGACAAGCTCGCGCTGGACAGCCGCTACGACGACGTGGAGCTGCTCGGTCGCGCTGTCACGCGTGGCGACGGGTGGTACGCCGTCGGCCTCGCGATGCATATCTCCAATGGGGCCGTGTTCGGCGGTCTGTACGCCAACGTGGCTCCCCTGCTCCCGCTTCCGGCGGCCACTCGCGGGCCGCTCGTGGCGACGCTGCAGAACCTGTTGTTCTGGCCGCTTGGCGGGCTCACCGACAAGCTGCACCCGGCGCGCAGGCAACTCCCAAATCTCGCCGGAAACCATCGGGCGTTCGCCCAGAGCGCATGGCGCCACCTGCTGTTCGGCATCGTCCTCGGGGAACTCGAGCGGCGCGTGAACGCAGAGCCTGAGGCGACGCCACCGGAGCCCGACACCAACTACTCGAGCAACGGCCACGGCTCGCTCGAGACCGCAGTGTCGGTCGAGCGAGCCTCCTAGCTTCAGAGTCGTTATCACCGGGGGCGCGCCGGCTGACTGAGCCCGAAGCCGGAGACGGGATTCGAACCCGTGACCTAGCGCTTACAAGGCGCTCGCTCTTCCAGCTGAGCTACTCCGGCGCGCGAGCGAGTCTAGAGCTCGCTCAGTACACAACCGTGGCGCAGTCACGCTAGGGTTCCGCGCCGCGGTTGACTCCGGCGACGCGATCTGCGTAAGCTGGCAACTGCCCCGAACCGACGCAAAGGCCAACAAAGGAGTTCAGCGAATGCCTCCAGCTAAGAAACCGGCCACTCGTACGGCCCGGCGCACTACGACCGCTAAGCGCCGCACGACCGCCAAGCGCAGCCCCGCCCGTAAAGCTGCCGCGCCGACGCGCCGCCAGGTGCAGCAGGCGACCGCCAGGTTCGAGAAGGCGCTCGACCAGGCCGGCCAGGCGCTAAAGGCGCTCGGAAAGGACGCCGGCTCAGGAGCCAAGACGGCCTACGGCGACGTCACGAAAGCGCTGACGACGCTTCAGCGGGACGCCAAGAAGAGCAATCAAAAGCTGCTCAAGGACCTCGAGAAGCTCGCCGCCGCGCCCCGCAAGGCTGCGCCGCGCGCTTCGACGGCCAAGCGCAAGCCGGCCGCGCGTTCGACCGCGAGCCGCTCAACGGCGAGGCGCTCGACCGCGAGGCGCTCGACCGCGAGACGACGCACCGCGTAATCCAGCTACGCAGCGCGGGCGCTCAGGTGCGCCCCGACCTTACGCTTCACGCGCTGGAGCGCGTTGTCGACCGTCTTGCAATCGCAGCCGAGCTTGCCTCCGATCTCCTCGTAAGAGCGACCGTCGAGGTACAGCGCCAGCACGCGTGATTCGAGGTCGGAGAGACTCGTGGAGATGCACGCCACGAGCGCCCGCAGCTCCTCCGAGGAGATGACCTGGTTGACCGGGTCATGGACCGTCGACCCCGGAAGCATCTCATCGAGCGTGGTCTCCGAATCGCTGCCTGAACCCGCCGGCGTGCTCGCGAACGAGACGTACTGATTCAGCGGAACGTGCTTGTTGCGCGTCGAAGTCTTGACCGCAGTGATGATCTGGCGTGTGATGCAGAGCTCGGCGAAGTTGCGAAAGCTCGACTCGCGGTCGGAGCGGTAGTCGCGGACGGCCTTGTAGAGGCCCACGAGGCCTTCTTGAATCAGGTCGTCCGAGTCTCCGCCTGACAGGAAGTACGAAGACGCCTTGAGACGGACAAACCCGTAGTAGCGCCGCACGATCTGGTCGTATGCGGTCGCGCGCCCCTGCTTCGCCAGAGCTATCAGGTAGCTATCGTCAACCTGAAGCTGAGCGTGAGAACTGCTGGAGAGCCTTGCCACGATGCCATTCCCTTCTTGGCCTTCCCAGACCGTTGAAGTTCGTGGCGCGATACCTCCCCTTGCGCCTCATTACGAGGATGCGAGCACCCTTTCAAATCTTCTGGAGGCTCAAGCTCCAGTTGACCCTTATCTCCCGCGCGGCAGCTTGACATAGCACCGCGCCGGTGTCAAGGAGTTCGCCGCAATTTCCGTCCCACATCGGCGTCATGCACGCTGTGCTGCGGCGGCGTAGAGAAGCACCGCCGCTGCCGCCCCCACGCTGAGCGAGTCGATCTTGCCCAGGATCGGCAGCGCGACCAGTGCATCGCAGCTCGCCGCCACGCGCGGGCGCAGCCCGCGGCCCTCCGACCCGAGCACGATTACCACGCCGCCGGAATAGTCGACGGTCTCGTACGGCGTCGGCGCACCGGCTTGGGCGCCGTAGCACCAAAGGCCGCTCTCCTTGGCCCGCCCGAGGAAATCGGCCAGGTTACGCACGACAGCGACCGGCAGGTGCTCGACCGCGCCGGCCGAGGCCTTGCAGACGGCGGGCGTGATGACGGCGGCGCCCCGCTCGGGGATCACCACGCCGTTCGCCCCTGCGCATTCGGCAGAGCGACAGATCGAACCGAGATTCTGCGGATCCTGGACCTGATCGAGCGCGACGATCAGTGGCGAAGAGATTGCGAGCAGCTCGTCAGCCTGCGCGTACGAGAACGCACTCGTCTCGGCGCACATTCCTTGATGAGCGGGGGATCCGCAGCGCTCTTCGATCTCCTCGGCGGACGAGATCACGACCTGCACCCCTAAAAGCCACGGCTCGCGTGCGGCGTTCTTGGTCGCCCACACACGCGCGACTTCGCGAGATCCACGCAGGGCCTCGCGCACGGGGTTGCGCCCGTAGACAGTCACGGCGCGGGCAGCAACTCGGGCCCGTCGGGGCCGTCGCGCACTTCCCAGCCAAGCGCTCGTAGCTTGTCGCGCAGCCTGTCGGCTGCGGCGAAATCTCGCTCAGCGCGGGCGCGCTCACGCGCGTCACTCAGCTCGCGGACCTCGCGCGGTGCGTCGGCTATCGCGACCTCGAGCAGGTTCTCCAGGCCAAGGACGGCGAGCATCTCGCGCAGATCGGCATCGCCGATCTGCTCGCCGGCGCGGTTGGACTCACGCACCCAGTCGAACACCGTCGCCAGTGCTGCGGGCGTGCTGAAGTCCTCTGCAAGCGCGGCGAAGAAGCGCGCCTTCAGCTCCGCCGACCATGCCGGCGACGAGCCGGCGACGAGGCCGCGCGCCGCTTCACGGATCCGCTGGGCGCTCTTGCTCGCTTCCTCGAGGCGCCCCTCGTCGAATTCGATCGGCTGGCGATAGTGACCGCCGCAGAAGTAGGTGATCAGCGCGTCACGGCCGAAGCGCTCCAGCGCCTCGTGCAGCAGGAAGATGTTGCCGACCGACTTGGCCATCTTCTCCTGCTGCAGGCGCACCATGCCGTTGTGAACCCACAGGCGCGCCAGTGGCGCGTCGCGCGCGGCGTGCGTCTGGGCGGCCTCGTTCTCGTGGTGGGGGAAGATCAGGTCGGTGCCCCCGCCGTGGATCTCGAAGTCGACCCCTAGCAGCGTCTCGGCCATCGCCGAGCACTCGATGTGCCACCCCGGCCGGCCCCGCCCCCAGGGCGAATCCCACGCTGTGTCCTCGTCGGGCTTGTGTGCCTTCCAGAGGGCGAAGTCGACGGGATCGCGCTTGCGCTCGGTCCCCTCCACCCCCTCCCCCTGATCCATGTCCGCGACCTTGCGGTGCGAGAGCTCACCGTAGTGCGGGAACGAGGAGACCGAGAAGTAGACGTCGCCTTCTGCCTCGTACGCGTGCCCAGTCTCGACGAGGCGCTCGATCAGCTCGACGATCTGGGAGATCGTCTCGCTCGCCAGCGGCTCGCGATCGGGCCGTCCGAGGCCGAGACCGTCGGTGTCTGAGATATACGCGGCGGTCATCTCGCGCGCCAGCTGATCGCTGGCTGCGCCGCCTTCGCGCGCCGCGACGTAGATCTTGTCGTTGATGTCGGTTACGTTCATCACGAGCATCACGTCGTAGCCCTCATGGACGAGGAATCGCTTCAGCAGCGAGAAGACAACGAACGGGCGTGCGTTGCCGACGTGGACGCGGCCGTATACGGTCGGACCGCAGGCATAGATGCCGACGCGGCCAGGGTCTCGCGGCTCCAGCTTGCGCAGCTCGCCGGTGCGCGTGTCGTGCAATCTGATTTGGGCCAAGGTCGCGCAAGATTAATGACCCGGTCGGAAATCGAGCCCAGACGGCCGCGTAGGCTGATTTGGAGCATGGGCCGCCTGAAGACCTGGGCCAATCTGATTGCCTGGTGCGCGTGAACGGCGCCGACGTCGCGCCCCAGCCGCCTTACCGGGTGCTGCTTGGTCTCTCGGCGGTCCGCTGGCAGGCGCTGACTGGGCTGCTGGCCCAGGTCACTCAGGGCGCGTCGGGGGTTGGGATCATTCTCGTCGTCAGGCAACACACGGGCTCGCTCGCGCTCGCCGGTGGTGTGGTCGGCGCGCTCTCGATCGCGGCCGCGGTGGCGCGTCCGCTTCAGGGGCGGTTGATCGACCGTCACGGAGCGGCGGGACTGCTCGCCGTCACGGGGCTCGGTCACGCCGCAGCGCTGGCGATGATCGTGTGGCTCGCGACGGCGCGAGCGCCCGGCTTCACACTGGTCGTGCTCGGCGCGGTCGCAGGCGTGTTTCTGCCGCCCGTGTCGACCGCGATGCGCGTCGGATGGGGTGAGCTTGTCGACGGCGAAGAACGCGCAGCGGCGTACAGCCTTGTGTATCTGGTCCAAGAGCTGGCGATCCTTGCCGGTCCCTTGATCCTCGCCGCCGTCGTCGCGGTCGCGAGTGCGTCCGCGGCGGTGCTGACGATCGCGGGGATCACTGCTGTCGGCGCGCTTGGGTTCGCTTCGTCGAGTGGCTCGACCCCTGGTGAGGAGGGAGCCGGAGCCGCGGCCGCTACCGGATCGGCCCTGCGCGTGCGCGAGGTACAGGTACTCGTCTTGATCGCGGCGATGTTGGGTGCAGTCATCGGTGCGCTTGAGGTCGCCGCGCCGGCACTCGCGACGGCGCACCACCGCCCGGCGGCGAGCGGACTCTTGATCGCAGCCCTGTCCGTTGGCGGGATTGTCGGAGCGGCCGCGTACGCCTCCCGCCGGTGGCGATCCGTCCCGGCGCTAAGACTGGTTGTTCTGCTTGGATGGCTGACGGTCATGGTGGTGCTGGCCGCCGCCATAGGGGAGCAGCTACTGGCCGTCGGTGCGTTGTTTTTGGTCGCGGGGCTGGCGCTCAACCCCTCGCTGACGACGATCTCGGTGCTGGTCGATGACCACACGCCCGGCCGTACCGCGGCCGAGGCGTTCGGTTGGCTGTCGACCGGGCTCGCCGGAGGCACCGGCGCGGCGAACGCCATAGCCGGCGCGGTCACCCACCACGGCGCAAACGTCCGTCCCGCGTTCATCGTCGCCGCTGTCGCCGCTGCAGCAGCGACGGCGGCTGCAATAACGGCAAGATCAAAGCTTGGCGAGCGACGCTCGAAACGCTAGGGCGTCTTGCGAGCGCGGAAGCGCATCGAGCGGCCGCCCCGCTCAACCTGAGCGTCGGCCAGGCCGGCGGCGCTCAGCCGCGCCGGCAGGCGATCGGGGTCGATCAGGTTGAGCGTGTCGCCGACGTGGATCAGTTTGAACAGCGGGCCGGTGCCGACGCTGTCGGTCCCCGCGAACACCCCACCGGGCCGCAGTACGCGTGAGATCTCTGCGAACGCCTGATCCTGCAGCCCGACCGAGGGGATGTGGTGAAGCATCGTGAAGCAGACGGCGGCCGAGAAGCGCCCGTCCTCAAACGGAAGCCGCGTCGCATCGCCCTGCACGACCGTCGCGCGATCGCCCAGCAATGCCCGCAAGCGCCGGCAATAGCCCCCGTCCAGCTCGAGCACGGTCAGGTCGATCGGTTTTTCCGCGAGCAGCCGTGTTGTGGCGCCGAAGCCGGGACCGACCTCGAGCACCTCGCCACCGAGCTCGACGTCCTTCAAGCCCCAGGGAATGAGCTCGCGCTCTACGCGGCGGGACCACCATCCCGACGAGCAGATGAGGTTGTGGACGGCGTTCATCGCTCAAATCTAGCGGCCGCCACCGTCCACGTTCGGAGTCGGCCGCGCGCGCTCACGCGATGCGCTCGACCGTCGCGATCGCGAGGCACGCCGCCCCTTCGCCTCGCCCTACGAACCCCATCCCCTCGCCCCGGGTCGCCTTGACGTTGACGCGCTGCGCCGGGACCCAGAGCGCCTCGGAGAGCTTGGCCCGCATCTGCTCGCGATGCGGGGCGATCGCTGGTTTCTCGATGATCAGCGTCGCGTCGATATGGATGATCGTGAAGGCGTGCTCGCCCAGCGTGTGGGCCGTCTCGGCCAGCAGTGCGATCGAGTCCGCATCGCGGTAGCGCTCGTCGGTGTCCGGGAAGTGCTGACCGATGTCCCCGAGCCCAGCCGCACCAAGTAGCGCATCGATCACCGCGTGCGTCAGCACGTCGGCGTCGGAGTGACCCTCGAGTCCCTGCTCGTGCGCGATCTCGACACCACCGAGCACCAAGCGGCGCCCGGTGGCGAAAGCATGCGAGTCATACCCGATCCCCGTTGCGATCATCGGCTGAGCAGTGCCTCCGCGATTCGGATGTCAATCTGGGTCGTGACCTTGAGGTTCTCGGGCGGTGCCTCAATGACGCGGACCGTCCCGCCGAGTTGCTCGACCAGCCAGGCGTCGTCGGTCGCCTTCGCCAGCAGTTCGTTCGAGGCCAGCGCGCGCTCGAGGATCGAGCGCTTGAAGACCTGCGGCGTCTGCACAGCCCACAGGCGCGAGCGGTCGAGCGTCCGGACAACCGTCCGGTCGTCGCCCGAGACCTCCTTGATCGTGTCGGACACGGGCGCCGCGGCAATCACGGCGTCCGCGCCCGAGCGCTCGAGCTCGGCGAGCGCGCGCTCAAACAGCTCCGGGGTCGCGAGCGGTCGGGCCGCGTCATGCACGATCACCACGTCCGCCGTATCGGCCGCGCCGAGCGCGGCGCGCACCGATTCGGAGCGGACCGCTCCGCCCGCGACCGCGACGGTCCCGGGCGGCGCAGCGTCGAGCGCGTCCGGCGGCAGCGCGACCACGATTTCGGAGACGGCCGGGACCTTTCCTAACGCGTCGACGCTCCACTGCACCATGGGCTTGCCGGCGAGCGCAACAAGCGCCTTGGGACGATCCGACCCAAGGCGCTTCCCGCTCCCGGCGGCCACGATCAACGCGACCGCCACGCGCTCCTACTTGGCCGCGACCGCGACCTTGCCGTTCGAATGAGCTTTGCCGTTCGAGTGGTCCCCATCAAGCAGCAGCGAGTTGAGGTGCTCGTCGACCTCCTCCTCGTTCATCTCGAGCGCGTACATCAACTCTGAGCAGAGGATCTTGCGCGCGCGCGTGAACATCTGCTTCTCGCCGGTCGAAAGCCCCTTCTCGGCCTCGCGGATCGCAAGGTTGCGCACCACCTCGGCGAGCTCATAGACATCGCCGGTCTTGATCTTGTCGCGGTTGTGCTTGAAGCGCCTGTTCCAGTTCTTGGGCATCTCCGAACACTCGTCCTGAAGCACTGCAAGGACCTTCTTGACCGTGGCGTCGTCGATCACGCGCCGCAGCCCTGCGAGCGCCGCGTTCTCGGTCGGGACCATGACCGTCATGTCGTTATGGAGGATCTTGACCGTCAGGTACTCGCGGCGCTCCCCAAGGATCTCCTTGCGTTCCTTGCGGATGACCTTTCCGGCTCCGTGATGTGGGTACACAACGCTGTCGCCGACCTCGAATTCGATGTGAGGGACAGGCTCGACACTCTCCAGATCCTCCAGCGGCTCTTCCATTAGCTCAGTGATGGTGTCCTCCTCAGTCCAGATCAGCGGGGCGAGGGACCCGCGGGGTATTGCTAGGTCTGCAGGTATCGATCAACGAGGTTGATCTCCTGCTGTCGGCGAAGGCCCTCGCGGATGTCCTTCGCCCGGATCTCGCCGACTCCGTCGACGGTCTCTAACTCGCCGTCAGTGGCGGCGAGCAATTCCTCGAGCCCCCCGAACTCGTCCACGATCCGCTGGACTACTAGCCGGGGCAGTCTCGGTATGCGCCCCATAATGCGGATCCCGCGGGGAGACACGGGGTAGTCGAGGGTGTTCAGCTTGCGGTCATAGCCGAGCAGCTCGGCCAGTCGACCGAAGTCCAACAGGTCCTGATGCGGGAGGCGCACGAGCTGGTCAAACGCTCCCGCAAAGCTTTCGTCTGCGTCCTCGATCAGATAGTCGTGGACGAGCGCCGCCTTATCGGCCGACACGCCCACCATCGTCTCGTCGAGCTGCATCTCGATCAGCCGTCCCTCTGATCCCAGCTCGACGATGTAGCGCTCGATCTCCGAGGCCATGCGCGTACAGAGCTCGGCCCGCTGCAACACGGTGAGCACATCGTGGAGCGTGACGCCGCCCTCGAACTCGAGCGCCGTCAGACGCGTCGAGACCTGGTCGAGTCGGCTGCGGTACTTATCCAGCGTGGCAAGCGCCTGGTTGGCCTTGGCGAGCACGACCGGGATGTCCTCGAGGATGTACTTCAGGCCATCGACGAACAGCGACACGACCTCGCGGCGCTCGGAGATCGCGATCACGAGCGTGTCGGTCTGCTTGGAGACGCGGGCGGCGGTGCGGTGACGGGTTCCGGTCTCGGTCGTGTGGATCGTGGGGTCGGGCGTCAACTGGACGTTTATGTGCACGATCTTCGTCGCGTTGGCGTTCAGGACAATCGCGCCGTCCATCTTCGCCAGCTCGTAGAGGAACGCCGGCGAATAGTCGAGTTCGAGCTTGATCCCGCCCGAGAACATGAACGCGAGCTCGTCGGGATCGCCGATCACGATCAGACCGCCCGTGCGTGCGTGCAGGATGTGGTCGATCCCCTCTCGGAGCGCCGTGCCCGGCGCCACCATCTCCAGCGCCCTCACCAGCCGGGACGTCTGTCGAGTCTCGAGCTCTTCGGTGAGCTCTTCCCCGTGACGTTGCGGCATCCCAGGCGATTTTACGGCTTCGGCGGTTCTGGCGACCGCCCGAACGCCCCTCACGCTTCGCTCGAGGCGGTTCGGGCGGGCGCCCGGACCCGCTTAAGCAGCGAGTGCCCCATGGCGGTCGCGCCCGAGAACCCGCTCAAGGGCCCCACGCAACGTCCCACACCCTTCCGGTTCCACCACGGGCGAGAGGCCGAACTTCTCGGCCTCGGCGCGGCGGCGGTCCGCGTGGGCGACTGGCCGCAGCTCGCCCGTAAGGCCCAGCTCGCCGAAGCAGGCGAGCGGCCGCTCGTCGCCGAGCGCGACATGCTTGGCGGCGCTCGCCACCGCCAGCGCGACCGCCAGATCGGCGCCTGGCTCCTCGACCCGCACCCCGCCAGCCACGTTCACGAATACGTCGGCGGCGCCGAGCCCAATGCCGCCGTGCCTGCCGAGCACCGCGAGCACAAGCGCGAGCCGGTTGCGGTCGATCCCGTTTGCGACGCGCCGCGGCGGCACGAGCTCGGACTGCGACACGAGAGCCTGCACCTCCACCAGCAGCGGACGCGAGCCTTCCATCGCGCACAGCACGACGCTTCCGGCCGCACGTGTTGCTTCCGAGACAAATCGCGCAGAGGCATCGACGACCTCCACCAGCCCGTGGTCGCGCATCTCGAACACGCCGACCTCATCAGTCGATCCGAACCGATTCTTGGTCGCGCGGACCGTCCTGTACGTGCGCTCTCGCTCGCCCTCGAACTGGAGCACGCAGTCGACCATGTGCTCGAGCACGCGCGGGCCCGCGAGCGCTCCGTCCTTGGTCACGTGGCCGACGAGCAGCGCCGCGATCCGAAGCTCCTTGGCGACCCTCATGATGCGCTCGGCGACCTCGCGCACCTGGGCGACAGACCCGGCCGCGCTCGAGAGCTCGGCGCTGTGGAGCGTCTGGACCGAATCGATCACGCACACATCGGGCCGCTCGCGCTCGAGCGTCGCGACGACGGCGTCCAGCTCAGTCTCGGCGATCACCGGAATCCGCAGCGCCTCGCAGCCGCTCAACCGCTCGGCGCGCAGCCGGATCTGAGCCGGAGACTCCTCGGCAGACACGTACAGGGCACGCCGTCCGCCGGCAAGCAGGTTCGCAAGAGCCATTGTGGTCAGCGTCGACTTGCCGATTCCGGGCGCTCCGCCGATCAGCACCAGCGACCCGGGCACGATCCCGCCGCCCAGCACGGCGTCGAGCTCGCCGATCCCGGTGCGGAAGCGCTCGTGCTCGGCTGGGGCGACGTCCGCCAGCGCAACCGGCTTCAGTCCGGCCGCTGCCCGTCTGCCCGGCATCCGCGGGGTGGCGACCTCCTCGGTGAGCGTGTTCCACTCGCCACAGCCGGGGCATTGCCCGGCCCAACGCAGCGTCTGGTGCCCGCAGGCCGAACAGACGTGAATCGAGGTCGCGCGGGGCATCGCAGCCCAGCGTACGGCCCGGCCCCGACGTCATCGGCGGCTGGCACACATTTGTTACGCCTAGCCTCGATCCACGCACACTTGTTCCCTCCCCTCGGGAAGAAGTCTGCGTGCGTCAGCCCGAAGCCCTACGCGGCCGAGTCCGCGCCCTCGGAGGCGGCGGACTCGTCGGGCGTGTCGTCCTCGTCAGACGAACCACCCTCGGCACCTACACCGACGGGGGTCGGCTTCGGCTTGGGCTCGAGGATCGTCAGCTTGACCCCGGGCCCCTCGCCGTCGGCACCGTCGGAGGCGGCGCCGTCGGAGGCGGCGCCGTCGGGAGTGTCGACCATCACGGTCGAGCCCGACGGGACGCTCTGTCGCAGCACGAAGTCGGCCAGCGGATCCTCGATGTAGCGCTGGATAGCGCGCCGCAGCGGCCGTGCGCCCATCGCCGGATCCCAGCCCTTGTCCACCAACAGATCCTTGGCAGCGTCGGTCAGCTCGAGCTGGAGCTCGCGCTCGGCCATCGTGCGGCGGATGCGGCTCAGCAGCAGATCGACGATCTCCTTGATCTCGTCCTTGGAGAGCTTGTGGAAAACGATGACCTCGTCGATCCGGTTAAGGAACTCGGGCCGGAAGACCTTCTTGAGCTCGCCCATGATGCGGTTCTTCATGTCCTCGTAGGTGATCCCGGTCTCGTCGTCGGAGACCGCGAACCCGAGCGGGGTGTTGCGCGAGATCTCAGCAGCCCCGATGTTGGAGGTCATGATCACGATGCAGTGGCGGAAGTCGACCGTGCGCCCCTGGGCGTCGGTCAGGCGACCGTCCTCGAGGATCTGAAGCAGGATGTTGAAGACGTCCGGGTGGGCCTTCTCGATCTCGTCGAGCAGCAGCACGCTGTAAGGCTTGCGCCGCACGGCTTCGGTCAGCTGGCCGCCCTCGTCGTAACCGATGTAGCCGGGCGGGGACCCGACCAGGCGCGAGACGGCGTGCTTCTCCATGTACTCGGACATGTCGATCCTGACCATCGTTTCCTCGTCGCCGAAGAGGAACTCGGCCAGTGTGCGGGCGAGCTCGGTCTTGCCAACCCCCGAGGGGCCGAGGAAGATGAATGAACCAGTCGGGCGCTTGGGGTCCTTCAGACCCGCGCGCGAGCGCCGGATCGCCTTGGAGACGACCTCGATCGCCGGGTGCTGGCCAATCACGCGCTTGTGGAGCTCGTCCTCCATGCGCATGAGCTTGGCGGTCTCGGCCTCGGTCAGCTTGAACACCGGGATGCCGGTCCACATCGAGACGATGTCGGCGATCTCCTCCTCGCCGATCGCCGGCCGCTCGGTCGACTCGCCGGCCTCCCATTGGTCGGCCAGCTCGCGCTTGCTGTTGGTCAGGCGGCGCTCTTCGTCGCGCAAGTTGGCGGCCTTCTCGAACTCCTGATTCTCGATCGCCTCCTCCTTGGCGCGGCGCGTCTGCTCGATCTGGTCCTCGAGCTCGCGGTAGACGGGCGGGGAGGTCATCGACTTGATGCGCATGCGCGAAGCGGCTTCGTCGATCAGGTCGATCGCCTTGTCGGGAAGGAAGCGGTCCGAGATGTAGCGGTCGGCGAGGTCTGCGGCTGCATCGAGCGCCTCGTCGGTGATCTGCACCTTGTGGTGGGACTCGTAGCGGTCACGCAGACCCTTGAGGATCTGGACGGTCTCCTCGGTCGTCGGCTGATCGACTGTGATCTTCTGGAAGCGGCGCTCGAGCGCCGAGTCGCGCTCAAGGTACTTGCGGTACTCCTCGAGCGTCGTGGCGCCGACGGTCTGAAGCTCGCCACGCGCGAGCGCCGGCTTGAGGATCGAGGCGGCATCGATCGCGCCCTCGGCGGCCCCGGCGCCGACGAGGTTGTGGAGCTCGTCGATGAACAGGATGATGTCGCCGCGCTGGGTGATCTCCTTCATCACCTTCTTCAGGCGCTCCTCGAACTCACCGCGGTACTTCGAACCGGCGACCAGCGCCGCCAGGTCGAGGGTGTAAATCTGCTTGCCCTTGAGCAGCTCGGGCACGTCGGCGTTCGTGATCCGCTGCGCGAGTCCCTCGACGACGGCGGTCTTGCCGACGCCCGGCTCGCCAACCAGCACGGGGTTGTTCTTCGTGCGCCGCGAGAGGATCTGCATGATCCGCTCGATCTCGGTCTCGCGACCGACGACCGGGTCGAGCTTGCCCTCGGCGGCCAGCTTGGTCAGGTTGCGTCCGAACTGGTCGAGCAGCTTCGAAGATTTCTTGCCTTCGCCGGTACCGGGACCCGCCCCGGCGCCCGCGCCTGAACTGCGGCGGCTGCCGGGACCGGAGAGCATCCGGATGACCTCGTTGCGGATCTTCTCGGAGTCGGCGTCGAAGTCGAGCAGGATGCGGGCGGCGACGCCCTCGTTCTCGCGCACGAGCCCGAGCAGGATGTGCTCGGTTCCGATGTAGTTGTGGCCGAGGCTCAGGGCCTCGCGCAGGGCGAGCTCGAGGACCTTCTTGGCGCGCGGCGTGAACGGGATCTGGCCGCTCGTGACCTCCTCGCCGGAGCCGACGATCCGCACGACCTGGGCGCGCACGCGCTCGACCGTGATGTCGAGCGACTCGAGCACGCGGGCGGCGAGACCTTCCTCCTCACGAAGCAGGCCGAGCAGGATGTGCTCGGTCCCGATGTAGTTGTGCTTGAGAGTCCGCGCCTCTTCCTGGGCTAGGACGACGACTTGGCGGGCTCGCTCTGTAAAACGCTCAAACATCGCTGGCTACCGATGATAGAAGGGAGTTCGACGCGGACGACGACCTTCCCGCTCCCCAGATCTATTTCGGCCGCTAGGACCCAACAGATGAGCGGAGCAGGCGAGTGCGCGGACCATGGGTCAGTCTACCAACAGGCCTCAGGTCATCCGGCGATGTGATCGAGCTCACACCCCGGTCCGTGCGGAAATTCCTGCTAACGCCGCTCTCGTGGATAGCGAGCCGGGCGCGCGAGGCGCATGCGGTTAGGATTCGTCCGTGGGTTGGGGCGCATGAATCTCTGCCTGCTCTGCCGGGACGTGACGTCCGGGGCGGCGAGCGGCCTCGTCCGAGCGACGTGTGATCTCGCAGAAGCGCTGGCCGACCAGGGCCACACGGTCCATCTGCTGACCGATCGCTTTCCGGTCCCCGCGCCGCGGTTGGGCGGCGTTTCTATCGAGCGCCTGACAGTGCCGGCCGCATCAGGTCCATTCCAGGACGCGGCGGTTGAGTCTGCCCCGCACAACCTGATGCATGCGGCGGCCGCCTGGAGGGAGGTCGCCCGGATCCACGAGCGCGAGCGGCCCGTCGACGCGGTGCTGGCGCCGCTGTGGCGCTCGGAGGCCGCCGTATGCCTGCTCGACGCGCGCTTCCCGACGGTCGTCACGTGCATGACCTCCCTGCGCACCATCTGCGAGATCGATCCCCGGTATCGAGAACTGCCGGACATCCAGGAACGACTCGCGCTCGAGAGCAAGACGGTTATGCGTGCCCGTTACCTGCATGGCCTGACGCATGCCGTCCTGTCGAAGACGATCGAGGATTTTGGGCTGGCGCCGCAGATCAGCGCTGTCGTTGGCCGGGGCCTTCGTGATGCGGCGGGGGCAGCAGCACACCGCGACAACGGTCAAAACGACGGCCGCCCACTGGAGCTTCTGTTCGTCGGACGGCTCGAGGCGCGCAAGGGGGTCGACGTTCTAATCGACGCCGCCGGCGAGCTGGTCGACGACGGGCTGGCCTTCAACCTCAGACTCGCCGGCCCCAACGCGGATCCGAACCTCCGCCTCCGGCTTGAGCAGAACATGGCTCAGCGCCCCGGGCTCGCGGACGCCGTTCAGTTCACCGGTCCGGTCTCCGACGCCGAGCTTGCGCACCTCTACCGCGCTTCAGATGTCGTCTGCCTGCCGTCGCGCTACGAGTCCCACGGCGTGACGCTCGTCGAGGCATTGATGTTCGGCAAGCCGATCGTCACCTGCGACGGCGGCGGGATCGGAGAGGTCGTAGAGCCGGAGCGAACCGCACTCGTGTCACCTCCTGACGATCCACCCGCGCTAGCCCGCGCGCTGCGTCGCGTGCTCGCGGACCCCGAACTGAGAAGGACACTCGGCTCGAGCGCCCGGGCCAGCTTCGAGCGCCGGTTTGACGCCCGGGGGGTAGCTCTCGAAATGGAATCGTTCCTCGCCGACGTGCGGGCGCACCACCAGGCGAGCGAGACGAGCCGCGAGACCGTACGCGACCGGCTCGAGGCACTCATGCAGGATGCCCACCAACTGCTGGCGGGCGAGGCCGCTGGGGCCGCGGCGGAACTGCTCGATCTAGATGCAGGAGAGCCTGTACGGCGCCTGCGCGCGGCAGCGCGCGACACCCCCATGGCTCCTGTGGCCTCCGTACCCGGCCGGGTCACCGCGGTCGTGCTGACGAACGACCGTGCGGAGCTCCTCGAGCGAGCACTGGATTCACTACGCGTCGCCGACCCGCCTGTGGAGACGATCGTGATCGACAACGGCTCGAGCCCCACCCATGCCCGCCGGGTCGAAGCCCTCTGCGGCGCTCGCGACCGCGTTCGGCTGCGGCGCTCAGACCAGAACACGGGACTCAACCCCGGCCGCCTCGTGGGTCTGGAGCTCGCAGACACCGAGTTCGTGCTGTTTCTCGATGACGACGCCGAACTCCTCCCCGGGGCGCTGGCTCACCTCATCGCGGAACTCGATTCGCATCCGTCAGCGGGCGCCGTCTCAGCGACCGTCGTGTCATCCGACGGGAGGGTCTCGCATTCCGGCGGACAGGTGAAACGTGGCGCTGGGGTTGTGACCTTTGGCCTAATCGGAAGCAACGCTGAGTTCGGCACGGACCGGCTGCCCCCAAGCGGCCCCGCCGGATGGGTCGGATTTACGGCACTGCTCGTGCGGCGCGAGTTGCTGGAGGAATTTCCGCTCGACCCACAGATGGCGGCGTATTTCGACGACAACGAATGGTGCTACCGCGTCTCCCGTGCGCGGCCCGGCAGCTTTCGTCGCAGCCGAGAGGCGCTCGTGCTTCATCGGCTCGCCGCCAACGTCCCACAGGGTGGGGCCACGGCCAATGCGCGCCGCATCGACCTCCTCGCGGCGGTAGCACACTTCTATCAGCGTCATGGCGTGGTCCTTGCTCCGTGGACGGTCGACAGCGTGCTGCCCGAGCTGCGAGCTGACGATGGAACAGCAGACATACGGTCGGCACAGCTGCTCATGGAACTATTTCTGGCCAAGGGCCGTGAATGGACTTTCAGCGCGCTCAACGAAGGCCGGCTCGACGGTCTGCTGAACGCGCACCGTGACCTGACTCACGCCCGCGCCGAGACCGAACGGCTGAAGCAGACCATCGCCGCCCAAGAGGAGGGACTGGAGTCGCTTAAGGCGCGTCACGAGACGCTTGCCCGCATCGAACAGGGCGGCTGGTGGCAGCTGCGCGACCGGATCCTGCCGCTGATCCGAATCGCGGGGGCGGCCCGCCGCCGCCTAGACGCCGCCAAGCCAACCCCGGCTGAGCCCGCCCATCGGGTGCAACTGCACGAGCCGCTGGTAGATGGCCACGAGGTCGTGTTCAGCTGGGAGGTCACGCCCCCGACGGAGCTGTATCGGCGCACTAACTTCCGGCTGTCGTTCCCGCCGGAGGTGGACGTTGCCGCGGTGCCGCGCGCCCTGTGGTGGCGAATCCTCCTGCTCTGCCTCCACGCCCACTTCGCCCTGTTGCGACCATGCGTTGTCGAGCTGCCGATATCGCTCGGCGAGCCTGAGCGGGAGTTCTGGCGGCGCTTGATCGGTAGCGTCGTGACCCACATCGAGGCCTACGGCGACGCGCGCCGACCGGGCTTCATCGTCGAGATACGAGACTCGGGCCCGAGCGCCCAACCCGTTCCGCTCCCGAACGCCGCCGACCGCGCGGTACTGGCGTTCAGCGCCGGCAAGGACAGCCTCGTGCTGGCGGGGCTGGCGGCCGAGTTGATCGAGCGCCCGTTGCTCGTCACGATCACCTCGCCGGTTCCGTGGGCCCGCGACCACGTCGGCGAGGCGCGCGGGCGGGCGCTGGCGGGGATCGCCGACCGGCTGCCCGTCGAACTACTGGAGGTGCATTCCGACTTCCGTACCTCGTGGGAGCTCGGCTTCACGTCCCGTACAGGGTGCGCGCTCGGCGTACACGAGCTATCCGATATCCCCCTCTACTACGGCGCGCTCGCAGCCGTCGCGGCGGCAAGCGGGATCGGCCGAATCCTGATGGCGTCCGAGGCAGAGGCTCAATACAACTCGACCATCGACGGTCACACCGTCGTCCAGCCGGATCCAATGTCGGCGGCCTTCATGCACCGTGCGGTTGGCGCGCTGCTGCACATGTTCGGCCAACAAATGGGATCGCTGACCTATCCGCTGCACGCGGCCCAAGTCCAAGCGCTCCTGTTGCGACGCTACCGGTCCCTCGCCGACCTCCAATTCTCGTGCTGGCAGGCGCCCGAGGGCCAACGAGCGTGCAGCACCTGCTCAAAGTGCTTCGGGATCGCGCTCGTAACGCTGGCCGAGGGCGTCTCGCCGCGTGCGATCGGGATGGACCCGGTCAAAGCGCTGCTTGCGTACACGGACTGGCAGCTTGACGCCACCCCGCCAGGCGCCGGGGCGTTCGCGAGCGCGAGCAAGCTTTGGCTCTTTCGCGTCGTGCGCGCCCTTCAATCCCGCTCGACCGACGAGGTAGCCGCGATCCTCTCCGGGGACCGCGACCCCCGGCTCGGCGAGGCGCTGGCGGTCTACGCTCGCCTGCGCGACGAGGCGCTCGCGCAGTCCGTGCCCCCTCTCGCGGGATACGTCGTGCACTTCCTCGATCTGGTCCCGGCCGATCTGCGCGAGCCGCTCGAGCGAATCCTCGCTCAGGACTTCGAGCCGTTGGCCGACCCCGAGCTCGCGGCGATGGCGAAGCGCGCGAAGGCGCTAGGGGACTCGATCGCGGCCCCGCTCGCCCGCTAGTGCGACAGCGCTCAGGCATGTAGGATGAGCGCCCAACCGTAAGCATCGAGTGAAAGGGGTCGGCATGGCGTCCGTCCAGGGGACCGAAGCGTTGCTGGCAAGCCTCGAGCAGGCGATCGAGGAGCAGGACGGAAAAGCTGTCGCGTCGCCGGATGCGCTGAACATTCCGCGTGAGCTGGTCGCGTCGCCGGATGCGCTGAACATTCCGCGTGAGCTGGTCGCGTCGCCGGATGCGCTGAACATTCCGCGTGAGCTCGTCGCGCCGCCGGCAGGGCGTTAGCCGCGCCCGAGGCTGTCCGGCAAATCAGGCAGCGTCTGAAACTGGAGCCTGCCGCCGAGCCGCGCGTTCGGCCCAGTGTGGTCTCGCCGCTCGTCGACGATGAGCTCTTCGGCCGACTCAAGCTGTACGTAAAGGCCCTCGCGGAAGCGCGGAGCGGCACCCCGTTCGACGACTCAGAGCTGCCCGAGCAGGTGCGCTTCAATCGTCACGAGATCACTACGGACCCTCAGTTTGACCTGCTCCAAGACGCACTCGTTTCTACGGCGTCGTCGCTGGCGGGGCGGCCGGCCGCGTGACGGGACACTCGGTGCCTCGGGTGGCGGCCGCATTCGGGGCGTCGCTGGAGCGCGACTGGTCGGAAGTCGGGTTTGAGGCAGCAGCTTTTCCGGAGCTCGCGGCGCAGGCCCTGAGACGCGGCGAACTCCATCACCGGATCTCGCAAGATGCCTTGATCGACTGGGTGCTAAGCGCGCACGAGCTTCCTCCGCAGGACGATCTCGCAGCGCTGTTCGCCCAGCCGCCGTTGACCCTCTACAGGACGAACCAGTTCACCGTTACCGCGCTGTTCTGGACTCATGCGACGACCGCGATTCACCAGCACGCCTTCTCCGGGGCCTTCCAGGTCCTGGCCGGATCGAGCGTGCACTGTGAGTACGACTTCGTGATCGAACACACCCTGAGCGAGACGGTTCGCTTTGGGAGCCTCGAGCGCAGGACCGTGGAAGTTCTCACGCGCGGTGACATCCGCCCCATTCGGGCGGGCCCCGCCGACATCCATTCGCTCTTTCACCTCGACAAGCCGTCGGTCACGATCGTCGTTCGAACGTTTCATGAGAGCAGCACTGGCCCGCAGTACGAGTACCGGCCTCCCAGCATGGCGGTGGATGTGTTCCATCCAACGCCGCGGGTAACGCGCCAGCTCCAGATCATTCGCCTGCTGCGCGAGCTCGGGGACGACGCGTGGGCGCCAGGCGCGCTGCGGCTGATCGAGCGCAGCAGCGCCGCGGACGCTGTTGAGCTGCTCAACGGTCTCGCCGACGACGATGTCGATCGCGAGATCTTCGAGCGGTGCCTGGCGGCTGCGGAGACAAGGCATGGAAGCGTGACTCCGCAGCTTCGCGACGTTTACGCCGAGAGAATCCGCATCAGGCGGTTGGTGGCTGTTCGGGGACAGGTGGCTGATGAGGGAGCGAGGTATCTGCTGGCGCTGCTCATCAACGGGCTGGCTCGGACCGAGATCCTGGACGCCGTGCAGCGCCGCTTCCCGGGCAACGACGGAGCGGTCCTGGTCGCCCGTTGGCTGAATACGGTGCTGCGGGCCGCGTATGGGGCTGGCCTCGACGGAGGGCTCGAGACGGCGGCGGCGGAGCTCCTCCGGCAACCGAGGGCGGCTGGACCCAGTACGGGCGATGAAACACGGCGGCGTCTGCTGGACGTCCTGACGCGGTCGGACATCACCGCCCCGCTCGTGAGCCCGTAGATGGGCTTCTGACTCCGCCGCTAATCCCGCATCGCGGGGAACAGCAGCACCTCGCGGATCGAGCGCTGGCCCGTGAGGACCATCACGAGGCGGTCGATGCCGATCCCGATACCACCGGTCGGGGGCATCCCGTGCTCGAGTGCGTATAAAAATGCCTCGTCTGGCGGCTGGCCGGCGGCCGCAAATCGCGCCCGCTGCTCGTCGGGGTCGTTGAGCTCCGTGAACGCGTTCGCGATCTCCATCCCGCCGGCATAGGCCTCAAAGCGCTCGACATATCCCTCCCGTGAGCGGTGGCTCTTGGCGAACGGTGACAGCGCGACCGGGTAGTCGAGCAGCAGTGTCGGCTCGTTGAGCGTCGGCTCGACATGCTTTGAGACCAGCTCGTCGACGAGCTCGGCCCAGTCCTCGTCCTCGGGCAGGTCAATCCCCTTCGCCCGCATCTGACCCGGCAGGTCGTCCTTGTCGATGTCCACGCCCGTACGCGCGAGGATTGCCTCGGAGAGGCTCTCGCGCCGCCACGGTCCGGGGATTCCCACCGCCGCCATCAGGCGCTCGAAGCGATCGGCGATGCCCAGGTAGTCCGAGTACGCCTCATACCACTCGAGCATCGTGAACTCGGGGTTGTGCTTGGGCGAGAGGCCTTCGTTGCGGAAGTCTTTGCCGAGCTCGTAGACCCGCTCGAGCCCCCCGACGATCAGCCGCTTGAGGTACAGCTCGGTCGCGATCCGGAGGTAGAAGTCTCGCTCGAGCGCATTGAAGTGGGTCGTGAAGGGTCGCGCGAGCGCGCCGCCGTATTGGGGCTGCAGGACGGGCGTCTCGACCTCGACGAATCCGTCGGCGTCGAGGAACCGGCGGACTTCTGAGATCACCTGGGCGCGCTGGGCGAACAGCTCGCGAGCTTCCGCGTTGGCGATCAGATCCAGCTCGCGGTGGCGATAGCGCGTCTCGACGTCTTGAAGTCCATGGTGTTTCTCGGGCGGGGGCCGCAGCGACTTGGCGAGCAGCGCGAAGTCGCTCAGGCGTAGCGTCAGCTCGCCCCGCTTGGTACAGAACGCGACGCCGTCGATGCCGATCAGGTCTCCGAGATCGAGCCCGAGCAGCTGCTCGAGGCGCTCATCCCCCAGTTCGTCGACTCGTGCCTGGAGTTGAATCCGCCCGCTGCGATCGACGAGATCGAGGAACGCCATCTTTCCCTGGCCCCGGCGTGCGGATAGCCGTCCCGCAACGCGATGCGAAATGGTGGTCTCCTCGCCCTCGGCGAGGCCTTCGTGCGCAGCGCGGACCTCGGCGATCGGCGCGACGCCCGCAAACTCGTGCGGAAACGGGTCGACCCCTGCCGCTCGCAGCGCTTCGAGCTTCGACCGGCGCGCCGCGAGTAACGCTGAGGGCTCAGGATCGCCCACGGCGGGGGACCCTACTTGCTTGCGACGTCGATCTTGGTGATCTTGAACTTCCGCTTGCCCTTCGGCGTGGCGAAGGTGACTTCCTCGCCGCGCTTGTGGCCGAGCAGGGCCCTGCCGATCGGGGACTCATTCGAGAGCTTCAGCTCGGCCGGGCTCGCCTCGGCCGAGCCGACGATCGTGTACTTCGTCGACTTGGCGCCCTCCTTGACGTGGACGACCGTGCCTACGCGCACGACGTCGTTGGAGAGCGAGGATGCGTCGATCACGGTCGCCGAGCGAAGCTTCTCCTCGAGCTGTGCGATCCGCGCCTCGAGCATCGCCTGCTCGTTCTTGGCGTCGTCGTACTCGGCGTTCTCTGAGATGTCGCCGAATTCGCGCGCCTCCTTGATCCTCGCGGCCACCTCGCGGCGGCGCGTGGTCGAGAGCTCGTCGAGCTCGGCCTTCAAGTTTGCAAGTCCTTCGGGTGTGAGGATGACGTCCTTGGGCATCTGCGCCTTTGGTGGTCTTTGGACGAAAAAAGCCCGCTCAAACGGGCGGAACTGCGCGCACGGGCTCGTGCGGGCGGGCAAGTATAGAACGCGCCGCAACGATGCTCGGGGCGGTCTGCAACTCGGCCAGAAGATGGCGCCCGCTGGCTCCGTGAATCCCCAGCCGTTCGACGTACCAGGGATAGAACTTGCGCAGGTAGCGAGCCGCCCGTTCGTGGCCGAGATGCTCGATCGCGCGCTCGATCACCCAGTCGAGCTCGGCCAGCACCTCCTCAGGGCTGGGCTCCCCTGCCCGGCGCCCCAACAGCTCGCCGAATAGCCACGGATTGCCAAGCGAGCCCCGCGCGAGCAGAACTCCCGCCGCGCCCGTGCGCTCGAACGCCGTGCGGACGGCGGCGGCGGTCTGGAGCCCGCCCGAAACCATCACCGGCACCGGCAGCTCGTCGACCAATGCGCGCACGAGGTCGTAGTTGGGCGTGCCCTTGTGCCGCTGCGAGGCGTGCCGCGGATGGATCGAGATGCCGGCAACTACGCCGTCGAACGCGAGCGCACGCGCGGTGTCCAGTCCGCTCAGATCACCCGGATGCTGCCCGGAGCGCAGCTTGACTGTCACCGGGAGGCCGCTCCCCTTCGCCGCTGCCCGCGCGAGCGCGACCGCCAGGTCGCGGTCGCCGAGCAGCGCGGCGCCGGCGCCGGTCTTGCAGACCTTCGGCACGGGGCAACCCATGTTCAGGTCGATCAAGTCGGCGCCGGCGGCGGCGACCTGCTCGGCCGCCGAGGCCATCACGTCGGGGTCGTGCCCGAACAGCTGCATCGCGACGGGATGCTCATCGGGGTGGATCCGCAGAAGTTCGCGACAGGTCCGCTCGTTGCGGTAATGCACAGCGAAGCTCGACACCATCTCTGAGCACACGAGACCGGCGCCGTAGCGCTTGGCCTGCAGGCGCACGAACCAGTTGCCGATCCCGGCCAGCGGTGCCAGCACGACCCGATTGGGGATCGAAACGCCGCCGAGCGACCACGAATCCGTGAGGGTTGGCATCGCTTCATGGTAGGAATCAAGACGATGAACGCGACAACCCCCCTCCCCGATCTGGCCTCGACGATCCGGCCCTGGGCCGAGATCGTGCACAACGCGGTGCCGGGCATCGAGTTCTTCGATGCGCACACTCACCTCGGGTTCAACGACCCGGACGGAATGAGCCAGCGGCCCGACGAGCTCGTCTCCGGGCTCGAGCTGGCCGGCGCACGAGGCGCGTTTGTATTCGCGATGCACGAGCCCGACGGCTACGCGGCGGCCAATGATGCGGTGCTCGAAGCCGCGCGCGACTCCAATGGCCTGCTCGTGCCTTTCTGCCGCGTCAATCCCCACCTCGATGCGGTCGAAGAGGCCGAACGCTGCCTGGATGCCGGCGCGCGGGGGATCAAGCTCCATCCGCGCGCAGAGCAGTTCACGCTCGACCATCCGACGGTCAAAGGACTGGTCGCGCTCGCGCATGAGCGGCGTCTGCCTGTGCTGATCCACGCCGGCCGCGGCATCCCGGCGCTCGGGCTGCACGCCGTCGAGCTTGCGGGCGAGTTTCCGGAAGCGCGGCTGATCCTCGCGCACGCGGGGATCTGTGACCTGTCCTGGATCTGGCGAGTCGCACCCGACCACCCGAACCTGCTGTTCGACACCGCCTGGTGGATGCCGTCCGACTTCATGACCCTGTTCGCGCTCGTCCCGCCGGGCCAGATCTTGTTCGCGTCGGATTCCCCATATGGCAACACGCTGTCGGCCTCGGCAGTCCAGCTGCGCTGGGCGCTGCAGGCCGGACTCTCAGGCGAGCAGATCCGCTCGATCGCCTCGGAGCAGTCGCTGCGGCTGGCGCAGGGCGAGACGCTGAAGCCGGCCGGTCCCGCGCCGGGGGAGAGCGAGCAGGCCCAGCACGTGCTGCTCGACCGGACGTCCGAGTTCCTGCTGCTCGGAACGATCGCCAGCATGCGCGGCACACCGGAGGCAGCCGCAGAGATGCTGGCGCTCGCCCGGCTCGCCTGCGATGTGCCCGACGAGATCGACGACGCGCCGGTCTTCGCCGCGATCCGCGGCCTGCTCGACGCCCACGACCAACTAGCCGCCGCCTTCCCCGATGATCGTCGCCGGCTCGGGCCGCTGATCATGGCCGCAACGGTCGCGCGGACACCGGACGTGCCGGTGCCGGCCGTCAACTAAGGCTGATTGCGCTCCCAGATCAGTCGCAGACCGACCAGCGTGAGCAAATCGTCGACCTCGTCGATCGTCTCGCGAACGAACGGCACCAGCGCCTGCGCCAGCCCGCCGGTCGCGATCACGACTGTCGTGGGCCCGAGCTCCGCCCGCAACCGGCGGACGATCGTCTCGACCTGGCCGGCGAACCCGTAGACGATTCCCGAGCGGATCGCGTCGACGGTCGACTTGCCGATCAGCGAGCGCGGCGCCTGCAGCTCGACCTTGGGCAGCTTCGCCGCCCGGTCGTACAGGGCGTCGATGGAGATCTCGGCGCCGGGGGTGATGATTCCGCCGAGATACTCACCGTCGGAAGAGACCACGTCGTACGTGATCGCGGTGCCGAAGTCGACGACCACGCAGCTGTCGTGGACGCGCTCGTATGCCGCGACCGAGTTGGCCAGCCGGTCGGCGCCGACCTCGTGCGGATTGTCGATCGCGGATCGGCATCCCCGTCTTGATCGACGGTCCGACGACCAGCATCTCCTGTCCGAGATAGCGCTCGGCCATCGCGCTCCACTCGAGCGATAGCTGGGGCACGGTCGAGGACACGATCGACGCGTCGATGTCGGTGAGCTTCAGGCCCCGCAGCGCCAGCAGGTTCGACAGCGCAGCCCCGAGCTCGTCACGCGTCGAGTCACGCACGGTCGCAAAGCGCCAGTGCTCCGACAGGCCATCGCCACTGTCGGGAAACACGCCGAAGTGGGTTTGGGTATTGCCGACGTCGACGACGAGCAGCATGGCCGGCCTACTCTAAAGCGGCGGCGCGGCGCACATCCTGGCCGGGCCCGAGTGCGCTCAGCGCGTCGGCCAGCCGCGTGCCATCCGGCAGCGTGAGCTCGGGGTCGAGCTCGAGCAGCGGCACGAGCACGAAGCGGCGCTCGGCGATCGTCGGGTGGGGAACGGTCATGCGCCCCGATTGGTAGGTCGCGTCACCGAGCAGCAGCACGTCGACGTCGATCTCCCGCGGGCCGTGGCGGACGTCGGCACCGCTGCGGCCGAGGTCGCGCTCGACCGCCTTGCACGCGTCGAGCAGCTCCTCCGGAGCGAGCGCGGTCTCGATCTCCAGACACGCGTTGAGGAACTCCCTCTGATCCGGCACCGGACCGACCGGCTCGGTCTCATACACCGAGCTCGCCCGCACGACTTCGACTCCGCGCTCCGGCAACGCCGCCATGGCATCGCGCAGATGCTCGAGGCGCTCGCCGACGTTCGAGCCGAGGCCGAGGTAGCCCCTCACTCGGCTTCGCGCCAGACCTCTACGGACACCTCTCCCACCGGCAGGGCGATCGGTGGCTCGGGCTTGGAGGCTTTGACCCACACGGCGTGGGCGGTGAAGCGCTCCAGAAGGCGATCTGCGATCGCCGTGCACAACCGCTCGAGCGTCTTGTACGAACGCTGCTGGGCGACGAGATTGGCCATATCGCAGACCTCGCCGTAGTCGACGGTGTCCTCGATGCGGTCCGTGAGCGTCGCATCGACGCCGCCCACGTCGAGCCGCAGATCGAGGACCAGACGCTGGCCGACCTCTCGCTCGGCCGGGGTCACGCCGACGTGCGTGAACAGCGACAGGCTGCTGATCTCGATCGTGACCTCGGGCTCGGATGCCTCGTGACGCCCCTCCTCGTCGTCGAGATCGGAGAACTCGTCTTCGCGGTCCATCGCCGGCTGACCGTAGCAATCGCGGTTATGCTGCGGTCAGTGGGCAACGTCCACCCCGGGGACACCAAGCTCTCGCGGCGCGCATTGCTGCGCGGCGCGGCCGGCAGCGCGGCGGCGCTCGGGCTCGGCGGCGTGCCGGCGTGGGCGCGACCGCCCGCGCGCAAGCACCATCTACGACATCCCGACAGCCTGCCGTTCCCCCACCTTCCGGCCGGCACCGCGTCGATGGATCAGATCCGGCACATCGTCGTCGTGATGATGGAGAACCACTCGTTCGACAACTTCCTCGGGCGCGTGCCGTATGAGGTCCCGGGCCGCACCATGGTCGATGGGCTCGCGTTTCATCATGGCCACAGCCGGAACTCCAACCTCGACGCGAGCGGCGTCCGCCACTTCGCCTCGCTCGCCGGCTCGCCGTGCCAGGAGCCTAGCTGTCCCGAGCCAGGACTGGAACGCCAGCCACGAGTCGTTCGACGGCGGGCGCAACGACGGCTTCGTGCGCGCCTCCGGGCCGGTCGCGATGTGGTACTGGGACAAGCACGCGCTCCCGTTCAGCTACTCGCTCGCCAGGCACTTTCCGATCGGGCAGCGCTACTTCTGCTCGGTCCTCGCCCAGACGTACCCGAACCGCCGCTTCTTCTTCACGGGCACGGCCTCCGGGACGATCGCACGACAAGGCCGGCCTTACTCACGCCGGCCGCCAACGGCTCGATCTTCGACCGCCTCGACGCGCACGCGATCGACTGGGGGGTCTACTTCCAGAACGCGCCGAGCCTGGCGATCGTGCCTCGTGCCCTTACGGCCCCGGGGCGCCCCGCACGGCTACACAGCTTCAACCAGTTCGCGGGCGACGTCGCCGCCGGCCGGCTGCCGCAGTTCACCTTCATCGACCCGAACTACGCGACGACGTCCGAGGAGAACCCGCAGGACATCCAGGTCGGCGAAGAGTTCGTCGCCTCGATCGTGAACGCGCTGATGCACGCCCCGACGTGGCGGCACACGGCACTGTTCATCACTTGGGACGAGCACGGCGGCTACTACGACCACGTCCCGCCGCCGCGTGCGATCAAGCCCGACTCGATCGCTCCGGTGCTCACGCCTGGCGACCTCCCGGGCGCTACGACCGCTATGGGTTCCGCGTGCCGCTGTTCGTTGTCTCGCCCTGGGCGCGCCGCAGCTATGTCTCCAATGTGGTCCAGGACCACACGTCGATCGCTGGCGTTCATCGAGCGCAAGTGGAACCTGCCCGCGCTGACGTTCCGCGACGCCAACGCCGACTCCGATGACCGACTATTTCGACTTCTCGGCCGGCCCGCGTTCGCGCATCCGCCGCACCTGGCGGCCGCACCGGCGCTCGGGCCCGGCCTACAGGAGTGCGCCGCCGAAGGGCTCAGCCCGCCGTTGCCCACGGCCGAGAGCGAAGTCGGCCGCCTGCTTCTGCGTCACTTACCGGCCGTAGCGGCCGCGACCGCGAGCGCTTCCCTCGTCGGAGCGACGTCGTGGACGCGAAATAGGCGCGCCCCGCGTTCGAAGGCCATCACGTTGACGGCGACGGTGCCGGCCACCCGCTCGGACGCATCCTGGCGGCCGGTGATGCGGCCGAGAAACGATTTGCGCGAAGCCCCGATCAGCACCGGTCGGCCGATGGCCACGATCTCGGCGAGCCGCCTGATCAGCTCGAGGTTGTGCTCGAGCGTCTTGCCGAAGCCGATGCCGGGGTCGAGCACGACCTTGGCCTCATCGATGCCGTTCGCGGTCGCAAATGCCAGCCGCTCTTCGAGGAACGCCTTGACATCGGACACCACATCGTCGTAGCGGGGGTCGTCCTGCATCGTGCGCGGCTCGCCGAGCATGTGCATCAGGCAGCAGTCGACGCCTGAGGAGGCGACGAGCTCGACTATCCGCGGATCGCCGCGGAGCGCGGTGACGTCGTTGACCATCCTCGCGCCCGCTCTGATCGCCTCGGAGGCGACGGCGGCCTTTGAGGTGTCGATCGAGAGCTGCGCGTCCACGTCGGCGAGTCCCTCAAACACAGGCAGGACGCGCCGGAGCTCCTCGTCGGCATCGACGGGTTCGGCTCCGGGCCGGGTCGACTCGCCGCCGATGTCGAGGATGTCGGCGCCCTCGTCGGCCAACTCCCTGGCGTGCGCTATTGCCTTCGCAGGGTCCAGGTAGAGGCCGCCGTCGGAGAACGAATCGGGCGTCACGTTGACGACGCCCATGATGGTGAAACGCGCTTCGCGCTCTCTACTCACCTGGCCACCGCCCGTGCTCATCGAAGTAGCGCCGAGCTTCCTCCTCCTGCTCTCGTTCGCGATTGCTCTGGATGCTCATCCTGAAAAGCCAGTTGACCATCCAGACGATCAGCGCGACGATGATCAGCGCGACGCCCGCGGCGGCCGAGGGCGAGGAAGCGCGCCCGTGCCCGACGGCGATCAACGCGCCGCCGCACGAGGGCGATCGACACCGGCAGCCATATCCTGACGATGTTGAGCATGCTCGCGCCCGCACGTTACCTGGCGGACTTCGGCCGCTTCCTGGCAAATCGCGCCACCCAGGAGCGCAACGACGCCCAGGCGCTATCCGAGCTTCAGGCGCGCCCGCTCGAGCTACCTGCCGGGCTCGAGCTCGAGTGGCTCGGGCGTCTCCGGCTATCGGATGGCCTTCGAGGGGCACACGCTGTTGATCGACCCGTACGTGTCGCGCGTGCCGCTCGGCGCGGTCATTCGCCGGACAGCCGACGCTCCCGGACCCGGCGATGATCGAGCGCTACATCGGGGATCAGCCCGGGGTGGTGGGGGTGCTCGTCGGCCACACCCACTGGGACCACGCCGTCGACGCGCCGGCGATCTGCAAGCGCTTCGGATGCCGGGCGTACGGGTCCTCATCGCTCGTGCGGCTGATGGCCGCGCATGGGCTGGCCGAACAGGCGGTCGAGGTCGAGCCGTACCGAACTTACGAACTGGGCCCGTTCGCGGTCAGCTTCACGCCGAGCCTGCACTCGAAGCTGCTGCTCGGTCTCGCCGTCCCGTTCGACGGCGAGTTCACCTGCGACCATCTCGACGCGCTCTCCCCGGGCGCTTACCGCTGCGGCCAGGTGTGGGGAATCCGCATCGAGGTGGCGGGCACGTCGTTCTACCACCAGGGGAGCGCGAACCTGCGCGACGACGCGATCCGCACTCGGGGCGTCGACTACTTCCTGGCCGGGGTCGCGGGCCGCGGCTTCACCGACCGCTATTGGGAGCGGATCCTCCGCCGTCTGGAGCCGCAGACGGTCATCCCGACCCACTTCGACGACTTCTTCCGGCCGCTCGACGCGCCGATGGGTTTCACGGCGAACGTCAACCTGGCGAAGGTGCCGGACGAGATCCGCGCGGTTAGCGCGGACTTTGAGGTGGCTGCGCTCCCGCCGCCGTAGTCTTAGGGATAAGGGGTGAATATGACCCCTTATCGCCCAAAGCTGCGGAGCGGGTGCGCGTTCCTGAACGGCTCGCGCGAAGCGCAAGCGCCGTGAAGGAACGCGCGCCCAGCGAAGTTACTCGGCCGCTAGGCCAGGCCGCGGCAGCGGCCGTGGGCCCTCGCGCCCAGGCCGCTCGGCGGGCGAGGGCGGGACCGGAATCTTGGGCGGAGGCGGGGCCTCGGCGCCGAAGACCTCTTCCTCGGTCTGGCCCTCGAGCAGCGCCTCGAACTGCTCCTTCTCGATCGTCTCGCGCTTGATCAAGATGTCGGCGAGCTTCTCGAGCGCGGGCTGGCGCTCGTTCAGGATGCTCTTGGCCTGGACGTGCGCCGACTCGACGATCCGGCGGATCTCGTCGTCGATCTCGCGCGCGATCTCGTCCGAGTAATCGGGCTCGGCGCTGAACTCACGCCCGAGGAACGGCTGCGAGTGCTCATGGCCGAATACGCGCGGGCCCAGCTTCTCTGACATCCCGAAGCGCATCACCATCTGCTTGGCGGTCGCAGTGACCTTCTCGAGGTCGTTGGCCGCCCCGGTCGTGATCTCGCCGAACGTGAGCTCCTCCGCCGCGCGGCCGCCGAGCGTCATCGCCATCGTGTCGAGCAGCTCGGCGCGCGTGGTGAGGAACTTGTCCTCGCCCGGCAGCGAGATCGTCACGCCGAGCGCCTGGCCGCGGGAGATGATCGAGATCTTGTGGATCGGATCGGCGTTGGGGAGGTAGTGGCCGACGATCGCATGGCCCATCTCGTGGAACGCGGTCACGCGGCGCTCCTTGTCGGACATCACGCGGGTCTTCTTCTCCGGACCCGCGATCACCCGCATGATCCCCTCTTCGAGTTCGATCTGGGTGATCTCGCGCTTGCCGTTGCGGGCAGCGAGCAGCGCCGCCTCGTTGACGAGGTTCGAGAGGTCGGCGCCCGTGAAGCCCGGCGTCTGGCCGGCGAGTGCGTCGACGTCGATCTCGCGCGCGAGCGGTTTGCCGCGCGTGTGGACCTCGAGGATCTTCTTGCGGCCGATCCGATCGGGCCGGTCGACGACGATCTGGCGGTCGAAGCGCCCGGGGCGCAGCAACGCCGGATCGAGGATGTCCGGGCGGTTCGTGGCGGCGATCAAGATGATGTTGTCCTTCATCTCGAAGCCATCCATCTCGACCAGCAGCTGGTTCAGCGTCTGCTCGCGCTCGTCGTGGCCTCCGCCGAGACCGGCACCGCGGTGGCGGCCGACGGCGTCGATCTCGTCCATGAAGATGATGCAGGGAGAGTTCTGCTTGGCCTGCTCGAACAGGTCGCGCACGCGCGAGGCGCCGACGCCCACGAACATCTCGACGAAGTCGGAGCCCGAGATCGAGAAGAACGGCACCCCGGCCTCGCCCGCGACCGCGCGCGCGAGCAGGGTCTTACCGGTCCCCGGCGGGCCGTAGAGGAGCACGCCCTTGGGGATCCGCGCCCCGAGGGCCTGGAATTTCTTGGGGTTCTCGAGGAACTCCTTGATCTCGTGCAGCTCCTCGACCGCCTCGTCGACTCCCGCCACGTCGCGGAAGGTGATCTTGGGCGAGTCGACGGACATGCGCTTGGCGCGCGACTTGCCGAACGACATCACCTTCGAGCCGCCGCCCTGGACCTGGTTCATGAGGAAGATCCAGAACCCGATGAAGATCACGAACGGCAGGATGTAGGTCAGGAGCGAGAGCCAGCCGCTCGACGTCTTGCCCTGGATGTCGAAGACGTTCGCCGGCAGGAGACCCGCGTTCACGTCCTTCTGCACCTGGTCGATCAGCTGGGGCGCGTACTGGTCCGGATATCCGACCGTGAAGTGCTGATTGCCGGTCGTCGTGAGGTTGACCGTGTTATTCGAGACGTGGATCGTGAGGCTCTTGACCGCGGGGGGGTCGGACTGCAGCCCGCTGACGAGGTTCCCGAACGAGTAGCGCTGCCCGTGGTTCGCGGTGCCGATCAGCTTCTGCGCGAAAAACGCGAGAACCACCACGATGAGAATCGGGAACGCGGCGCTCTTGAAAAACTTGCTCACAACTTCGCGCCTCCGGCGCGGCCCTGCAGGGAAAAGGAAAAAATCAAGCGTAGCATTGGGTTTACGTGCTGTGTGGAGGCCCGCAAGGGCTCATTCACTCCCTTAACGCCGCCACGAACGGCAGGTTGCGATACCGCTCCGCGTGGTCCAAGCCGTAGCCGATCGCAAACCGGTTCGGGATCTCGAACCCAACGTACCTGGCGTCTAGATCGACTTTTCGGCGCTCGGGCTTGATCAACAGGGCGCAGACCTCGAGCGAGCGGGGGTTGCGCGCCCCGAGGTTGCGCAGCAGATACTGGAGCGTCAGGCCCGAATCGACGATGTCCTCGACGATCAGGACGTCCCGGCCCTCGATCGCCGCGTCGAGGTCCTTGAGGATCCTCACCACCCCGCTGGATTTGGTCGCCGACCCGTATGACGCGACCGCCATGAAGTCGACTTCCACAGGTCCCGCGAGATGGCGCATCAGGTCGGAGAGGAAGAACACCGCTCCCTTAAGTACGCCCACTAGCACCAGATCCTTCCCCGCGTAGTCGCGCGAGATCTCGGCCGCCAGCTCGCGCACACGCCGCTGGAGGTCCTCGGCCGAGACCAGGATTTCCCCGATATGACGGGAGTCCTCCGCGGGGCTTCCAGCCCCGCGTTCTGATGACGAGGTTCGGCCTCCGGCCTCACTTGACCGTTCGCTACCGCTCACTCCGCTCACGCTCAAATCTCAGCATCCCACGCTCGGTCCGTGCGCGCACGTAGGGCAGATCGAGCATCGCGGTGGCGCCCATCGCCGCGATCTCGTCGGCCCGGCGCGCGACCCCGGGAGCGGGCCCGCCGGTCGCGGCGTCGGCGAGGCGCTGGACCACGAGCCGGCGCAATGCGGCCGGCAGCTCGCGCAACGTCCCCAGCGACACCTCGGTAGAGCCCGCGAGCACACCGTCGACGAGTTCGTCGAGCACGTCCGCCTCGTCGCGCAGCAGCTTCGCGAGTGCCAGCACATTCTGCTCGGCGGCAGGATGGATGCGTTTCAGCGCCGGCACGAGCTCAGCCCGAACGCGGTTGCGGGCGAACGCGGGGTCCTCGTTGGTCTCGTCCTCCCGCCACTCGAGCCCACGCTCGACGCAGTAGTTACGCGTGTCCGCGCGAGTGAATGAGAGCAGCGGACGAATCAGCGGGCCCTCGCGCCGTCGCATCCCGAGCAGCGCGCGGCGCGATGGCGATGACGCGAGCCTGTATAGGATCGTCTCGACCTGATCGGTGGCGGTATGCCCGCTCGCGATGTCGGATCCATCGGCGAGCTCCCGCGCCGCGGCGTAGCGAACTTCGCGTGCCCACGCCTGGACGTTCCCTCCTTCGGGGGATGCCGGCCGGCGAACCTCGAGCGGCACGCCGAGGCGCCCGCAGAGCGATTCGCAATACCGCTCGTCGGCCGCTGCCGCCTCGCGCAGGCCGTAGTTGACATGCAGTGCACTGACAGCGCCCGAGAGCTGAGCGGCGAGGTCGAGCAGACAAGTCGAGTCGCGCCCGCCGGACATCAGCACGAGCACGGGCCTCCCCTGCGCCAGAAGCCCTTCCGCGCGGATCGCGTCAATCACCTGCGTCGTCCCTCGCGCGCGCGAGAAACATCTCGGTTGGCTCGGAGAATCCCTTCAGCGTGATCTCGCCGATCCGATCGAACTCAAGATGCGACCCCGCGTGCTCGACCATCGGCCGCGTGACGAGCACCTCGCCGCCGGCCGAGCGGGCGGCGATCCGCGCTGCGATGTTCACGTCGCGCCCGTAGTAGTCGCCGTCGCGGTACAGCGCCTGGCCGTAGTGGATGCCGATCCGAGGCAGCGGGCGCTCGTTCTGCAAGCGCTGGAATCCGACCGCCCAATCGAGCAGCGCCGACGGATCGGAGGCGACGACCATCGCCTCGTCGCCGATCGTCTTGACGATGCGGGCACCCTCGGGCAGCGTCACCTCGACTGCATCGACGAATCGCTCGACGGCGTCGAGCGCCTGCAGCTCGCCGGCTTCCTCCGTCAGACGCGTATAGCCGGTCAAGTCGGCGAACGCGATCGCGACCCGCATGCGGCCCTGGTCGCTCGCGGCGCCATCGAGATCGGACTCCATGTGGCCGACCACGTCCTGCTCGATGAAATGCTGCAGATAGCGCTCGTGGATCTGGTCCATCACCGGCGAGGAGAGGGGCAGCAGCATGCGCGACAGCGACATCATGTCGCGCGCGATCTCGGCACCGCTCGAACCCGAGCGCATCAGCGGCTCGTGCACATAGAGATGGAACAGCCGCACCTCCGCGTCGGCGATCTGCGCCACCGCCTGCCCATAGACACGCACGAGCTGAAGTAGCGCGACGAGCGGGAAGCCGGCATCGAGCGCAGTCGCCGAGTAGCGCATCAGCTCGAGGTCCTCATCGGTCAGCGCCTCAAGCTGCGTCGGAAAGCCGATCGCCGTGATCAGGCGCTCGACCAGCGCCGGCTCGAGCCCGGTCTCGCGCGCAACCTCCTCCAGCGTGTGGCGCCGATCGTCGCTGCCGAACAGCTCCTCGATGTAGGCGTATGCCAGTCGTCCCTCGTCGGTCGCCGCGCGGATGTCGGCCAGCGAGTGGCCACGCTCCCGCATCCGCGCAACGGCCCTTGCCTGCCCGATCGCAGCGCTTGTCCACCCTTCGCCGTCGAACTGCGGGATCAGTCCCTCGCGCGTCCAGCGGCGCAGGGTCGCGGGCGCCACGCCGACACGCGCGGCCGCATCGTTCAGCGACAGACTCCCATCCGGCACACCCATAGTGTGCCCACCCAGGCCCAGTCAAACCGGCGGCGGGATCCCGAAGAGGCTCGAAATCCCGCCGCCCGCGGGCAATACGGCCCGCTGCCTCGGCCGTTGGCGTTCGTTGCAATCTTGCAATCGCAGCGGCGCCTCGCAGGAGCGCTTCCGGAAGAAGCCGACCGCGCACCCACGCTCCGGCCTATTGCCTATGTCTTGCCCAAAGGTCTACTCGCCTCGTCGGGGTCTGTCAAGCCCGGCTTAAATCAGACCGCTAAGTGCGGGTAATCCGCGACGACCATCTCCCGATAGCGCCCAAACAGCGGCTTCGTGATCGGGATGATCGCGAGCGCCGCCTTGACGTCGCCACCGGCCTTGATCCGCCGTCGCGCGATCGCGATCGCCACGTTCTCCTTGCCCTGGAAGTAGCGGTTGGCGACCTCGGAGCTCATCGTCATCTTGACCTTCGGCTCCCAGGAGACGTCGTCCGACCACTCCCACGCCAGGTTCGGCTCGTCCGGTCCGCCGGCGCGGATATTCACGACGAGGTCGAAGTCCGAGAACTCGAACCGCTGCGGAGTGTCGGCGTCGCGGAGCTTCGGACCCATGTCCGGGTCCTCGCTCATCAGCTTGAAGGTGCGGTCCATCACCTCGCGGAACTCGTCCGCGGACCTGAAGGCGGTGCTCGCCATGGGCGCGGGCAGTGTAGCCCGCTCAGCCCTGCTTGGAGAGCGCGTCGAGCTTCTCTTCGATCGCCGCCAGTCTGGCGTCGATCGCGCTCGAGCTGCCAAGCCCCTCGATCCGCTGCTCGAGGCGGTCGAGGCCGTCCTCGATCCCCTCCAGACGCTGCGAGACGCTCCGGAGACGACGGGTCAGTCGCTCGAGATCGCTGGCGGAGGGCAGATTGAGCGCACCCATTGCGAGCTCCTGGGCCCGCATCGCGCGCTCGCGAGTCTCGAAAGCAGCCGACAATGCCCCGCTCACGACCGGGTTGTCGAGCAGCTCCTGCGCCAGCTTGCCGATCGCTTCCTCCCCCTCCTTCACGACGCGGTCGCGTAGGCCTTTGTCTTCGCTCATCGCGGCCACTCTACCCGTCGGGGTCCTGAGCAGCCGCAGACGGAACCTCAAGTTGAGCCTTAGCCTTGGCGTTTCGTGGGCGGCTCCCGCTACAGTTTGCCCTCCGGCCGGTCGATTTAGCTCGGAAGGGGCTTTAAAGCCGCGCGGTTGGGCTACACCATGGACATGAGAACAAGCCGGATCGGGCAGGAACAGTTCACCGTTGCAAACCACGGTGTCACCCAGTAGCGTCCGTTCGCGCGCCGCAGGTCGTCGCGGCGCTGCCTTCATGGTCCGGTAGACCGCGGGAGGAGTTAGGCCAATCGTGCTGAGGAGTCGAAAAGTCGCGACGGGAGCGCTAACGGCAGCAATTGTGCTGGCCGTGCTCGGCATCGCCGCGATCCCGACGGCCTCGGCCGAGCAGTGCGTGGTCACGGTGACGTTGATCGGCGGCAAGCAGCTGTCATTCCCCGTCAACGTGGCGCCCGGCACCCCGCTCTCGCAGATCCCTCTGCCGGTCAGCGTCGGCGTCGTGGGCGTCACGGAGTCTTGCGCGCCCACGACCACAACGACGTACTCCTACGACGACCACGACGACCACCACGGGCACGGGCACCACGACGACCACCACGCCGCGTCGTACGAAGACAAAGACGACCACGACCACAACCACGACGCCGCGGGCGAGCGGTTCTCCGCAGTCCCAGAAGCCCTCCTCCCACAAGCAGTCGCCGGTGCCTGCGCTGGCTCCCACGCCCAAGGCGTCGACGAAGCCGACCAAGCCGAGCGCGCCCCGCACGCCGGGAGGCGTACCGACCCCCTCGAACCCGACGTTCTCGTTCGCTTTGCCGGGCGCGGCCGCGATCGGGGTGCCCAACTTCTTCATCGACAGCTTCCAGATCCCGCCGTTCCTGCTGCCGATCTACCAGGCGGCCGGAATCGAGTACGACGTGCCCTGGCAGGTGCTCGCCGCCATCAACGAGATCGAGAGCGACTATGGGCGCAACCTGTCGGTGTCCTCGGCCGGCGCGGTCGGGTGGATGCAGTTCCTGCCCTCGACGTGGAAGCAGTGGGCGGTCGCGGCGACCGGGAACGGGATCGCCGATCCGTACAACCCGGTGGATGCGATCTTCACCGCGGCCAGGTATTTGGCGGCGGCCGGCGCGTCAAAGAACCTCTCGAACGCGATCTTCGCCTACAACCACGCTTCCTGGTACGTGCAGTCGGTTCTGTTGCGCGCGAAGCTGATCGGCGGGCTTCCGGCGGGCTTCATCGGCGCGCTGACCGGCCTCGTCGAAGGCCACTTCCCGGTCGCTGCGGCGTCACGGTACGCCGACGACTACGTCGAGTCCTTGGCGGGCAAGAAGGTCAAGGCCGGTCAGAACCCGGCGATCACGGTGAGCTCGGATCCGTCGCAGAAGGCGGTCGCGATCTATGCCGCGCAGAACTCGCCGGTGATCGCGGCCAACGACGGCCGGGTGATCGGCGAGGGCCAGAACAAGCAATGGGGGCGCTATATCCAGCTTCAGGACTCGAACGGCAACGTGTACACCTACGCGAACCTCGGGTCGATTCCCTCCCAGTACCCGGTGCCAAGGCCGGCGCCGATCACCTCAGCGACGATCTCCAAGGTGCTGGTCGGCCAGCCGAAGGTCCCGGCGACCGCCGGTCGCAGCTGGCGCCCAAGCTGACCTCAAAGCAGGCGACCAAGGAAGCCTCGGCTCAGCCGATCACGCTGCCGGTCACCCCGACGACCCCATCCGATGCCCAGGCTCAAGCTCAGGCTGAGCCAACTCCGCAGGTCAAAGAGCGTCTGTTCGCGTATCCGTCGCGCACCGCCTCCTACGCGGCCGGCGGGTCTGAGCAGATCCAGACCGCCTCGCAGGCGATCTCTTCGTTCCAGAGCTACTTCTCAGACGTGCTGCACCTGGCCAAGAACCAGTACACGCTACGGCCGCTGAAGCCGGGTGCGCAGGTGATCGCCGGAACGATCCTCGGGCGGATCGGCCCGAACACCGCCACCAAGGCCTCCCATCTGCAGTTCATGATCAAGCCGGCCGGCAAGAACAGCCCCTACATCGACCCCAAGCCGATCCTCGACGGCTGGAAGCTGCTCGAGGCGACCGCCGTCTACCGCGCCGCCGGACTGAACCCGTTCCTCAAGAAGAACCCCTCGATCGGTCAGATCCTGCTGATGTGCAAGGAGCAGCTCCAGAACCGCGTGCTGGAGGACCCGCACGTCGCGATCTACGCCTGCGGCCGCCGCGACATCCTCTCGGGCAACGTCGACCGCCGCGTGCTCGCCGTGATCGAGTTCCTATCGGCGTCCGGACTCGATCCGACCGTCTCGGGCCTGATCTGCGGCGCCAACGCCAAGGCCAGCAACGGGATCGACTCCGCCGGCGCGACGGGCGCCTCACTCGACATCTCGCAGATCAACGCGATCCCGATCAAGGGCCACCAGGGCTCGGGCTCGATCACCGACATCACGATCCGCCGCCTGCTCACGCTCCAGGGGATCTTCAAGCCCGACGAGATCATCTCGACGATGAGCTACAAGCACCAGCAGAACACGCTTTCGGTGCCCGACCACTCAGACCGGATCCAGATCACCTACACGCCGCAGTTCGGCGACAACAAGAAGCTCTCCGCTCAGGTCGCCCAGGTGCTCAAGCCCGGCCAGTGGATCACGCTCATCAACCGCATCGGGCAGCTCCCCGAGCCCGTCGTCCCGATCGCGCCCAGCCAATACGCGGTCAGGGTCCACTAGGGACGCGGCCGGCAGCAGCTGAGCCTCTTTCGCTTCTCTCAGTTCGAGTATCCGTGGCAGCTCGGGCCGCCTGACGGCCGCTACCTGTTGCGCGATCCGGGCGATCCGGCTGACGCTCCAGCCGCCCACGTGCTCGTGCTGGGAACTCTGGGCGCGCCCGAGCGTCGGCGGCTTTTGTCAAAACGCAAGCGCGAAGCCCCGCCCGAGCCTCCCCCGACTCCCGTTCCGACGGCGCGGGCGACCGTGATCGATGTCGGCGAGCCGCTCGGCGAGCGAGGCCGAAGCGCACGCCTGGCTCGGTCGGGCCGGCGAGGCCGAGCTCCAGGTTTCGCTCGCGGTTCTGAACCGCGTACTGCACGCGTTCAGACTCGTCACGGCGGACCCGTACGTGTACCCGGTCGGCCGCCGGTCGGCGCTCGTCGCCCGGGTCGGTTTCGGCGACGGCGAGCAGGTGGCCGACGGCCTGTGGACCGAGGCTCGCGAGCTGTCCTCCGATTCGCGCCACCTGCCGCGTGCCAAGGTGCTCCAGCCGCAGGCGCGCCTGGCTGCGGTCCTCGGTGGCCGCGAGCGGGAGCTCGCGTGCGAGGAGCTCGCGCTCAGAGCGCGGCTCGACCTCGACCACGATCGCGATCGGGATGCGGCACTCCAGGTGCTGGTCGCCCTCGATGCCGCGCTCGCCGAGCTCCAGGCCGACCCGACCGCCGAGACGCTTGGCGAACGTCTGAGCGAACTGCGCGATCAGCGCGACCGAATCGCAGCCGCCGCCCAGACCGCCCTCGCCGGTCCACTGTCGGCCGCCGAGCGCGAGACCGTCGAGTTCGTGCTGGGGCGCATCGAGGCCGCGCTACGCGCCCGGGCGGTCGCTAACGCCTAGTAGCCTCCGGCATCAGAGCGGCCAGGACAGCCTCAAGTTCGCCGACAACGTCCCCGTTCATCCGCACGGTCGCCTGATCGTCGAGCGGCGTTGTCCCCTTGGTCAGGATCGCCAGCCGCCCACCTGTCGCGAGGGTCCGCCGAGGGAGGTCGCAGACCGGAAACACCTCGAGCGACGACCCGATGCACAGCATCAGCTCGGCGCCGGCGGCGAGTTCCTCTGCGCGCGCGAGCGCGTCGGCGGGCAGGTACTCGCCGAACAGCACGACGTCGGGCTTGAGCGGCTCGCCGCAGTCGCAGCGCGGGACTCCACCGGCATCGGCCGCTTGGCGGGCCTGGACTTCCTCGAGCGGATATCGGGCTCGGCAGCGCAGGCACGAGGAGTGACGCGATCGTGCCGTGCACCTCGACCAGGTTGCGGGAGCCGGCGCGCTCATGCAGCCGGTCGATGTTCTGGGTTATGACGGCGTCGAGCATGCCTGCGTCCTCGAGCTCGGCGAGCACCTCGTGGGCGCGGTTCGGCCGCTTGTCCTCAAGCGTCTGAAAGCGCTCGCCATAGAAGGACCAGAAGCGCTGCGGGTCGCGACGGAACGCGTCGATGTGCGCGACCTCCATCGGGTCGACGTTCTGCCACAGACCGGTGCCGGGACTGCGGAAATCGGGAATGCCGGACGGTACCGAGATGCCGGCGCCAGTCAGGGCGACGACCGAGTCCGACTCGCGGATCAGAGTCGCAAGCTGCTCGGCGCTCACTTTCCCGAGAACCTCGCGCCGCGCTTCTCGATGAACGCCGTGATGCCCTCGCGCGCGTCCTCGGAGCCGAACACCGAGGCGAAGCCTTCCTTCTCGGCCTCGATGCCCCGTCCCGACACCCGCTTGATCTGTCCGACCGCCAGCGGGGCCTGCGCAGCAAGCTTGCGCGCCCACCGCAGGGCGGTGTCGATCAGCTCGTGATCTGGCACGACCTGATTCGCCAGGCCCAGCTCGTAGGCGTCGTCTGCTCCGATCGGATCCCCGAGGAGGTTCAACTCGAGCGCCTTGGCCTCGCCGATCAGCCGCGGCAGCCGCTGGGTGCCGCCGAAGCCGGGGATGATCCCGAGGTTGATCTCGGGCTGACCGAAGCTCGCCGACTCGGCCGCGATCCGGAAATCGCACGCCATCGCAAGCTCGCACCCGCCGCCGAGGGCAGCGCCGTTGACGGCCGCGATCGTCGCGACGGGAGAGCTCTCCATCGCGCTCAGGAACGCGTGCATCTGATCGAGCAGCGCCGACCCGCCGGCCGCGTCCATCTTCGTGAACGCCTTGATGTCGGCGCCGGCACAGAAGAGCATCGGGTTTGCGGAGGCGAACACGAGCACGCGCGCACCGTCCTGCACTGCCTCCCAGACCCTCTGGAGTGCGTCGACAACCTCGGGTGAGATCGAGTTCGCAGGTGGCCTGTCGAGCCATGCGATCGCCGTCTCGCCCCTGCTCTCCAGCTTGACCGGGCTCTCGTCCCAGCCAGGATCGGGCTGCGGATACGGATAGAAGCCCTGGGCCGCCTTGGCGCCCAGCCGGCCCTGGGCGACGAGGCGCTTGAGCACCGACGGTGCCTCGAAGCCGACGCGCTCGACGCTCGCCAACAGGTCGTCGAGTCCGAGCTGATCGGCACGCTGGAACGGCGGCGGGACGATCCCGGCGCCCAGCATCATTCCGAGGTCGATCTCCCGCATCGACGCCACCCCTTCCTCGAGCACAAGGCACGCTTCGACGAGCGCCTTCAGCGTGAAGCGCTCGACCAGAGCCTCAGCCTCAACCTCAGCTTGAATGCTCATAGAACCCCTTGCCGGTCTTTGCGCCGAGATGGCCTTGGTGGACCAGCTCCTTCATTGCGGGGTGCACCACGAACCGCTCGCCGTAAGACTCGGCCAGGTGCATGGCGACGTGGAGCACCGTGTCGAGCCCGAGCAGATCGGCCAGGAAGAACGGCCCCATCGGCGCCGCCTTCGAATCGGCGACGATGCGATCGATCTCCTCCACCGCGGTCCCCGTCTCGGCCTGATAGCGCCACAGCTCGGACACGCTCGAGTTCAGGATCCGGTTGACGACAAAGCCGGGAACCTCGGCGCAGCGGATCGGCGTCTTGCGGATCGCCTGCGCGAAGTTCATCGCCGCCTGGACCGTCTCGGCAGCCGTGTAGGCGCCCTCGATCACTTCGATCAGCCGCATCGCCGAGGCCGGATAGAAGAAGTGAAAGCCGACGACGCGCTCGGGACGACCCGTCGCCTCAGCCATCTCGGTGATCGAAAGCGACGACGTGTTTGAGGCCAGGATCGGCGTGCCCGGGCGTCACTTCGTCGAGCTCGGAGAACACGGCCTGCTTGACCTCCATCCGTTCCGGCACCGCCTCGATCACGAAATCGACCTCCCCGAACCCGTCGTACGAAATCGCGCCGGTGATCAGCGCGAGCTTGCGGTCGCGCTCGGCCTCGGTGAGCTTGCCGGCGTCGACTCTGCTCTGCCACAGCGAGCGGGCCTTCTCGAGCCCCTGATCGACGAACCGGTCCTCGACATCCTTGAGCACCACGGGGATGTCGACATTGGCGATCGTCTGGGCGATCTCGCCACCCATCGTGCCTGCGCCGACGACGGCCGCCTTGAACACGAACACGCGTCGAGGCTATCCCACGTCCGCGGCCCGCGCCCCTTGCAGCTCGACGCCGAAATGCTCGAGCGTCGCGGCCAACGAGCGCTTGAAAGCTCCTCGGATGAAGAGAATGTCGACGAGCGGCGTGAACGGCGTGCGGCGCCTGACGCGGTAGTCGAGCGTCAGCTGAACGGCCACGCCCGTGTCCTCAGGGATGAACGCGACAGCCTGGCGGCCGCGGATCGTGTCGTCCTCGACTTCCACCGTCTGCCCGGAGAGCGGGCGCGTATGCGACGACGCGCTCCACCACCCGCCCGCGGCCGGCCGGACCCGACTGCCAGATGACCTGCGCCCCGGTCGCGGGCCAATCCTCATCGACGCGCTCGATCTCGTCAAACCCGTCGATGAACGTCGACCACCGGTCAGTGTCGTACCAGACCGTCTCGGCTTCGTGCACCGACCCCTCGAACGTCTGGACCGCAGTGACGGTCGGCATTGCGCGGTCTACATTACGCACATGCCGGAGAGCTTGCCCGAGAGCATCGAGCCGTATCCGAACATCTCGCCGAAGGCATACGAGCACCCGGCGGACCGCGCGGCGACGGCGGCGTTGAAGTCGATCCCGATGCTCGACTCGGTCGTGCGCAAGCTGATCGAGTGGCGCTACGAGAAGGCGCTGCGCCAGTTCTACATGAGCAACTCGGTGCGGATCGGCGAGCGCCAGCTTCCCGAGCTGTGGTCCCAAGCGCTCGCCGTCTTCAAGATCCTCGACATGCCGAGCTCCTATGACGTGTATGTGACCGATGCGATCGGGTCGAACGCGGTCGCGATCGGGTCCCAGAACTCGATGATCGTGTTCGGGACGCCGTTGCTCGAGCGCCTCGGCCCCGGGGAACAGCGAGCGGTGCTCGCCCACGAGACCGCACACATCCTCTCCGACCACATGGTCTACCGCACGGCGCTCGACATCTTGCTGCGCGCCGGCGGCAACCTGCCGTTCCCGCTCGGGATCCCGGTGATGGCGGTCCGCGCGGTGCTGCTCGAGTGGTACCGCGCCGCCGAGCTCAGCTGCGATCGCGCCGAGGCGCTCGTCGTCCGTGACCCGCGGATCGTCTGCCGCTCGCTGATGGTCCTGGCCGGCGGCCTGGATGCCGACAAGCTCGACCTCGATGCGTTCCTCGCGCAGGCGCGGGAGTACGAGGACTGGGACGATCCCGGGGATCGCGTGCGGCGGTTCTTCTACGAGATCAACGCCACCCACCCCAACGCGGTGCGGCGCGTCTCCGAGGTGATGAAGTGGGTGCAGAGCGGCGAGTACGACCGCATCGTCCGCGGCGAGTACGTCAAGCGCGGCGAGGAGCCCCCGGTCTCCGAGGAGGCCAGCAAGGCGATGGACTTCTACGCCGAACGCTTCCGAATGCTGTTCAAGGACATCGGCGAGAACGTCACCAAGATGGGCGAACAAGCGGCCGGCGTCGCCGAGCAGTTCGCCGACTGGATCCGTCGACGCTAGAGGGGCCTCGATGCCGTCCGGCACGCCTCGCGCACGAGGCCGCTGCCGGCCGAAGTAGTTGAAAGCGCGCCGGCGTGCCCCGAGGGCATGCCGTGCCGCCGCCAACTCGGCCACGCAGAGTTCTTCCCGTGCAGTGGGAACAAGTCTGCGTCCGTCTTGACAAACGACCGATTCCGATATATCGTTATACATCGTTATCCAAACCGAAAGGCAAACGATGGACCACACATTCGAATTCCCAACATGGCGCTTTGCGAGCGCCGGCGGCCCCGGGAAGGGGCGCGGCCGAGCGCGCGCGCGTCACCGTCACTTCGATGACCTCGGACTCCGAGGCGGCCCCCCGTTCGGAGGACCGCCCTTCGGCCCGCCCCGCGGGCGCGGCCGGCGGCGCCGCGGCGACGTTCGCATGGCGCTTCTGCTGCTGCTCGCCGAGGAGGCCCGCAACGGCTACCAGCTCATGCAGACGATCGAGGAGCGCAGCGACGGAGACTGGCGGCCCAGCCCGGGCTCGGTCTACCCGGTGCTCTCACAGCTCGAGGACGAAGGTCTCGTAAGGGCCACGGAGCGCGAAGGCGCGAAGCTGTTCGAGCTGACCGACGCGGGCCGCGAGTACGTCGAGAACAACCCGACGGACACCCCACCGTGGGAGAACGCCGAGGCGGAAGACCACCCCTTCAGGCAGCTCCGTCACCTGATTCCGGAGATCGCGAAGGCGTCCGCACTGGTCATGCAGTCCGGCAACGAGGCGCAGATCGCCCAAACGATCGATGCACTCAAGGACGCTCGGCGCAAGATCTACCGGATCCTCGCCGAGGACGAGGAGGCTTGACCTCCTACTCTTTGCGCAAGCGATGAGTGCGACCGCTAACGGCCACAAGCCAGCCATCGTCGTAGACGGCCTGACCAAGCACTTCGGGGAGGTGCAGGCCGTCCGCGGCGTTGACTTCGAGGTGGCGACAGGCGAGGTCTTCGGCTTTCTGGGCCCTAACGGCGCCGGCAAGACGACCACAATCCACATGTTGTGCACGCTCGCCAAGCCCACCGCGGGCGCGGCGAGCGTCGCCGGTCACGACGTCGTCACCGAGCGCGACGACGTGCGGCGCAACATCGGGCTCGTGTTCCAAGACCCGACGCTTGATAACTACCTGACCGCCGAGCAGAACCTGAAGCTGCACGCCGAGCTCTACGGGCTGCAGCGAGACCTCGTCAAGCCGCGGATGCAGCAGGTGCTCGAGATGGTCGCACTATGGGAGCGCAAGGACTCGCCCGTCGGGACCTACTCGGGCGGCATGCGCCGCCGGCTCGAGATCGCTCGCGGCATGATGCACTCGCCGCGAGTGCTGTTCCTCGACGAGCCGACGATCGGACTCGACCCGCAGACGCGACGGTCCATCTGGACCTACATCGCGGAGCTAAAGGAGCGCGAAGAGATCACGATCTTCATGACCACGCACTACATGGACGAGGCGGAGTGGTGCGACCGGATCGCGATTATGGACCACGGCCAGATCGTCGCGCTCGACACGCCGGGCAAGCTCAAGGCGCAGGTCGGCAAGGACCGCGTGATGATCCATACCGACGACGACGATGCCGCGATCGCCGCGCTGGGCGAAAGGTTCGGAATCGAAGCCGGGCTGGCTGAGGGCGCGGTCACGTTCGGCGTGCCCGGTGGCGAGGAGTTCGTGCCGCGGCTGTTCGCGGAGCTGGGCGTCCCGATCAAGGGTGTCAGCGTCTCCCGCCCCACTCTCGACGACGTGTTCATGTCCTATACGGGCACGACGATCCGCGACGCAGAGGAGGATGCCGGCAAGAACCGCAACCGGATGATGATGCAGATGATGCACGGAGGTAGACGGTGAGCGCCACGACGACGGGTCGTCGAAGAGCCTCGGGCGCAGGCCCCCGTCCGGGTCCACGTTCCCAAGCACAGCATCGCCTCGGAGCTCCGAGCGATCCGGATCGTTTGGCGCCGCGACCTGATCCGGTTCGTCAACGACAGGATCCGGATGGTCTCCCAGCTCGTCCAGCCCTTGCTCTTCCTGTTCGTCCTGGGCTCAGGCCTTCAGCGGTTGTCGAGCACCGGGACGCACGGAGTCAACCTCAAGACCTTCATCTACCCGGGGATTCTGTGCATCTCGGTGATGTTCACGGCGATGTTCTCGGCGGCGTCGATCGTCTGGGACCGGGAGTTCGGCTTCCTGCGCGAGATGATGGTTGCGCCGGTCAGGCGCAGCTCGATCGTGATCGGCAAATGCCTTGGCGGCGCGACCGTCGCCTGCACGCAGGGCATCATCCTGATCCTGCTCGGACCCCTGGTGGGCGTGGATTACAACGTCGTGCTGATCCTCGGGATCTTCGGTCTGCAGCTGTTGCTCGCGTTCACGATCACCGCCTTCGGCGTGATGATCGCGATCCGCATCAAGCAGATGCAGGCGTTCTTCGGCGTCATGCAGATGATCGTGATGCCGATGTTCTTCATCTCCGGCGCGCTGTTCCCGGCCAGCGGCCTGCCCGGCTGGCTGACCGTGCTCAACCGCATCGACCCGCTGACCTACGCAGTGGACCCGATGCGCCGGCTCGTCTTCAGCCACCTGAACGTCTCACACGCAGCCCGCCGGATCCTCGATCCCGGGGTCACGTGGTGGGGCTGGCACGTCCCTGCGCTGCTCGAGGCCGCGGTAGTTCTTGGCCTCGGGCTGCTGCTGATGTTGATCGCGATCTGGGAGTTCTCGACGACCGAGTAGGGCTGGCGCTAGAGGTCGCGACCGGCCTTGACGAGCTCGCGCAGGAAGTCCTTGCCGACGAGGCCGGCCGACAGCAGGGCACCGAACAGCACGACGGCGTCGATCGATTCGCGCCCCTCCTTGGCCCAATAAACGTCCTGGAGGTTCAGCCACAGCGCGAACTCGTCCAGCGTGAGCGCCGCGCCGGCGCCGTAGATGCCGGAGGTCAGACGCGAGCTGCGCCGCCGGTCGGTCGCGACGCCAACCTCGAGCATCCACAGGTAGCCGACCGCGAGCAGCCCGAGGATCCCGAAGGTCATGTGATGGATGTGCTTGCCGCCGGGCGAGATGTTCCCGAACGGCCCGACGCCATTCTTGATCGCGTGCGTTATCCCCCGGACGGTCGCGAACGTCGCGAAAAACGACACGGAGGAGACGAACTGCCGCTCCCTGCGGCAGTCCTTGAAGTGCTTGCGGTACAGCTCGGGGACCCGACGGACGCGGTTCAGCATGCCTGGTCGCAGTCTCTCAGACCGCGACCAGGCGGCGCTCGACCATTGCTCTACGCGGCGACAGCCTCAGCGGGCGCCTCGGCGCGCCGCGGGAGCAGCGTCTCGCGCGCGATCACGAGCCGCTGGATCTGCGCGGTGCCCTCGTAGAGCTGGAGGATCTTCGCGTCGCGCATCAGCTTCTCGACCGGGTAGTCCTTGATGAAGCCGTAGCCGCCGTAGACCTGCACGGCGTCGGTCGCGACCTCCATGGCGGTATCCGCCGCGAAGCGCTTGGCGTGCGAGGACTCGAGCGTGTTGCGCTTGCCCTGGTCGAGCAGGATCGCCGAGTTCCAGGTCGCCAGGCGTGCGAGGTGAACCTTGGTCGCCATGTCGGCGATGATGAACTGGATCGCCTGGTGCATCGCGATCGGCACGCCGAACTGGATCCGCTCCTTTGAGTAGTCGATCGCGAACTCCATCGCGGCGCGAGCAACGCCCGTCGCCATCGCCGCCACGCCGGGCCGCGTGCGGTCGAGCGTCATCATCGCGATCTTGAAGCCCTTGTTCTCCTCGCCGACGAGGTGGTTGGCCGGGATCTCGACGTCGGGGAACGTGATCGTGGCCGTGTTGGAGGCTCGCTGGCCCATCTTGTCCTCGTGCTTGTCGACGACCACGCCTGCGTCGCGCGGGACGATGAAGCACGAGATGCCGCGATGGCCGGCGTCCTTGTCGGTCTTGGCGTAGACCGTGTACCAGTTCGCGTACTCGCCGTTGGTGATGAAGCACTTGGAGCCGTTGATGACCCACTTGTCGCCCTTCTTGGTGGCGGTGGTCTTCATCCCTGACACGTCCGAACCGGCGTCAGGCTCGGTCAGGCAGAACGACGCGAGTGCTGGGCCCTCTGCGAGGCGCCCGAAGTACTCCTTCTTGAGCTCCTCGGAGGCCGCGATCGCGACCGGCGCGGACGCAAGGCCGTTACACGACAGCGAGGTGCCGATCCCCGAACAGCCCCATGCGAGCTCCTCCTCGATCACGACCCCCTCGAAGAAGCCGAGCCCGGGTCCGCCGTACTCGGCCGGCAGGTGGGTGTTCAGCAGCCCTAGCTCCCAGGCCTTCTCGATGATGCCCCCGGGCCAGGTCCCGTCCTTGTCGTACTCCCACGCGACGGGCCGCATCTCTTTCTCCGCGAAGTCGTGAGCCATCTCGCGGAGGCTTTTCTGCTCGTCTGTGAGCGTGAAATCAACCACTGTGAACGTTCTCCTTGAGTGCGCGCCGGGAATCCGGCGCCGGTCCCCGTCTCCCATGCCACGCGGACCGATTGACTAGTCAGTCAATAAGTGTACCGGGTGCGGAAACGCCCATGTACCGGTAGGGAAACCGCTGTGTCACCGCTTACGCTGGGCACGGCGCGTCGGCTGCGCCGCGGCCCCCTCGCGATCTCCCGCGGTCAAACCCCGAGAGGCGCGCAATACTTATGTCATGCAGGGAGCGTTCGGTCCGGTCCTGTTCATCGTTTGCGGCATCGGGATCGTTGCGGCGGTCTTCTTCCTGGCGTCGAGTGGCGCCGTTTGGAAGGAGTTCGGCTCCAAGCGACTGCTGATGGACAACGAGCTGCCCCGACTGAGCTCGGCGGCCGCGCTGGCTGAGCGCGATACGGAGATCCGCCAGCTCCTCGAGGCGCGTAACGCTCGCCGCCAGCGCCGCGGCGAGGCGCCGATCGATGTCGAGCAGGAGCTGGCACGGCTGACTGCCCCACAGGTGGACGCCGAGCTGCGCGCTGAGATTCGAGATCTGGTGATCGCGCGCAACCACCGTCGGGCGCGCGCCGGCAAACCGCTGCTCGACGTCGACGCCGAGGTCGAGCGCGAGATCGCCGACCTGAGCCCGCTACTGCCCGTTCAGTAGCGCGGCGCACTGCTGCGCCTTGGTGATATTGCCTCCGGCTTTCTGGAGGCATTGCGAGTAGGCGCCGATCGCCGAGCTGCCAGACGGGGTGGTCGAGGTCCCGGTAGAGCCGTCCCCTGTCGAGCCCGTAGAGCCGGTAGTGCCCGTGCCCGCGCCGACCGTGCCCTGGACCGCCGAGAGGACCGAGCGCAGCTTGGCCTGGAACTGGCTGTAGGGCGCGGTCGATGTCGGAGCGACGATCGTCTCAGGCTGGTTCAGCTCCGCGTATTGCATCGTCACCGAGACCGAAGTCGAGTTGCCGAGCAGGGTCGAGAGCTGACCACTGAGCGGTAGCGAGAAGCCGACCACCAGCTTGCGCAACGTCTTGTCCTGGGTTCCGGTCCAGACCTCGAAGTCCGGATTGCGGATGTTCTGGGCGAGCTTGGCCCTCGTCGCCGGCGAGATGCTCGACGGGATCCGCCCGACGCCCGAGACGCCGAGCGACGGCGCCTTGCCGAGGAAGGTGTTGAGGTCGTTGAGCAGCGCCATCACGTTGACGCCCGCACGAATGTGGGTCGTGCTCGCGCCGGCGACGGTGTCGCTACCGGCAACCGACGGGTTGGTCAGCCAGTGCAGCGGGTCGATGCCGAGCTTCGACAGCCCGCCGCTGCCCGACGCGCCTCCGGACGCGGTCAGTGACGCGAAGCCCGATTCGAGCTGCTGGAAGGTCGACGCGGGGAGCTGGTAGCTCGTTCCCGAAGCGGTCACATAGCCCGCGCGTGCCCGTCGAGAGGATCCCGAGCGACAGCGTGCGGCCGAGCACGTTCAGGCTGACCGTGAAATCAGACTTCGGCAGCTTGCCGCCGCCCAGTCCTGAGAACGGCCCTCCGAACCCGACCGAGATCGGCCCCTTGATGGTCCCCGAGCCCGACGGGTTGACCGTCAGGTCGAAAGTCAGCTTGCCGCTGTTGACCGTGTGCGAGCCGCTGAAGGTCTGCCGCAGGAGGCTGCGCGCTTGACTCGAGGAGTTGCTCGAGCCGCACGCGCCCAGCGCGAGCGCGGTGAGCGCGGCGACTCCCAGACCGATCAGCTTGGACACGCGCGGCGAATCTAGCAAGGGCCGTTGCCGGTGGCGCTGGTCCGAGGGCGCGCCGTAGACTCGCCCTGCACATGCGGCCGCGGACGATTCTGTACACGGGGAAGGGCGGCGTCGGCAAGACATCGGTCGCCGCCAGCACGGCACGTGCGTGCGCTCGCGCCGGGCTTCGGACCCTGATCCTCTCAACCGACCCCGCCCACAGCCTCTCCGAATCGCTCGAGGCCGAGATCGGGGCCGAGCCGACCGAGGTCACTGACCTTCTGTGGGGCTTCGAGGTGAGCGCGCAGGCCGAGATGACGCGTCACTGGTCGGGGGTCCAGCAATGGCTCTCAGAGCTCCTGCTCGAACGGGGGGTTGACCGGATCTCGGCCGAGGAGCTGACCGTCCCGCCCGGGATGGACGAGCTGTTCTCGCTGCTGCGCCTGCAGGAGCAGCACAGCTCGGGGGACTGGGAGGCGATCGTGGTGGATTGCGCGCCGACGGGCGAAACGCTGCGACTGCTGTCCTTCCCCGACGTCGCGCGCTGGTGGATCGACAAGGTCTTCCCGGTCGAGCGCCAGCTGCTCGCGGCCGCGCGGCCGATTGCGCGTTCGATGCTCGACATCCCTGTGCCGAGCCAGGCGGTGTTCGCCGACATCCGTCGCCTGTCGGAGAACCTGATCGCGATGAACGACATCCTCCGCGACCGTGAGCGCTGCACGGTGAGGCTCGTGCTGAACCCAGATCGGATGGTGATCGGCGAGGCGATGCGGACGTTCACCTACCTCAACCTGTACGGCTATCTGACCGACGCGGTGGTCGTAAATCGCATGTTTGGCGCCGAGGTCGGCACCTACTTCGACGCTTGGCGCAAGCTCCAGGAAGAGCACCTGGAGCTCGTGCGCTCGGCGTTCTCCCCGGTGCCGGTGCTCTGCGCCCCGTACTTCGACCAGGAGGTCGTTGGGGGCGAGATGCTCGACCGGCTCGGCGCCTGCCTGTTTGCCGAACGCGAGCCGGCCGCGATTCTTCACCACGCGCTGGCCCAGCAGATCGACGTCTCAGACTCGGGCGCCGAGCTGCGGCTCGAGCTTCCTTTTGCTCGCAAGAGCGAGATCTCGCTCAAGCGCGTCGGGCTCGAGCTGATCGTCGGCGTAGACGGCCAGCGGCGTACGATTGCGCTCCCTCCCGCCCTCGCCGCGCTGCGCCCGGCGGGCGCGAGCTTCGAGAACGGCTCGCTGCTGATCAAATTCGATGGAACCCCAGCCGCCGACAAGCCCGCCGGGTGACCCGGACGACCCGGTGCGCCGGCTCGAGGAGCGCCTCGACCGCGCGTCGGCCAACGCCGAGCGTTTGATCGCCGAGGCGACCGAACGCAAGCCGCCGCCTGCGGGCTGGCAGGCGCCCTCGCAACGGCGAGGCCCGCCCAGCCGATCTCGAAGTGCTCTCGCAGCTCCTCTCCTCGCTGCGCGACGTGGTCCCGCCCGAGCTCGAGCGCCGGCTTGCCGACGCGCTCCACGAGCTCTTGCTCGCGCTACGGGCAGTGCTCGACTACTACATCGAGCGCGTCGAGCGCCGCAGCCCGCCGTCGACCGAAGTCGAGGACATTCCGATCGCCTGAGCCGCCCCTAGAATGGGAGCGTGCCCTCGAGACTCGTCCGCGCCTGGGGCGCGCTCCCGACAGAGGGGAAGCTGGCCGCCGTCGCGGCCGGATGCCTGCTCCTAACGCTGCTGATGCCGTGGTACTTGATCGTGCTCGCTGTGGTGATCCTGGCCGCCTACGCGGTCACACGCAGTCGCGCCGCGCACCAGCCGAGCTCGCCGGAGACGCCCCCGGAGCCGCCACGGCGCGCGTCGGCGCCCAAGCGGCGGGTCGGGACGCCGCAGACACCACTCGGGCGCCTGTTCGCGGACCGGCCAGGATGGTCGGGCGGGCCCGTCGGACCCTTCGACCCGACCGCCGAGCGCCAGCGACCCAAGCGGCGATCGTCGAAGACCAATCAACTGACGGTTCCGCTCGACAAGTAAAGTCCGCGGCATGGAAAGCGCCGTGATCGTCAGCGCCGTCCGGACGCCGGTGGGCACATTCGGAGGCGCATTCAAGGATGTTCCAGCAACCGAGCTCGGCTCGCGCGCCGTCACCGCCGCGCTGGAGCGAGCCGGTCTGAAGGGCGAGGATGTCGACGAGGTCCTGCTCGGGTGCGTGCTTCAAGCCGGGCTCGGCCAGAACCCCGCGCGGCAGGCGTCGATCGGCGCCGGGATCCCGAAGGAGGTTCCGGCCACCACGATCAACATGGTCTGCGGCTCGGGGCTCAAGTCGGTCGCGATCGCCTCGCAGATGATTCGCGCCGGGGATGCCGACGTAATCGTTGCGGGCGGGATGGAGAACATGTCGCGCGCGCCCTACCTGATGCCGAAAGCGCGCTTCGGTGCGCGGATGGGCAATGCCGAGCTGATCGATTCGATGATCACCGACGGCCTCTGGGATGCCTTCAACGACTTCCATATGGGCGTCACCGCGGAGAACCTCGCCGAGCAGTACTCGATCTCGCGCGAGGAGCAGGACGCGTTCGCGGCCGCTTCGCAACAGAAAGCCGAGGCCGCGGTCTCATCCGGCGCGTTCAAGGACGAGATCATTCCGATCGAGGTGCCGGCGAAGGGCGGCGCGGTCACGGTCGAGAACGACGAGCATCCGCGTCCCGGGACGACCGAGGATGCGCTCGCCAAGCTCCGCGCCGCGTTCAAGGGCGACGGCGGCACGGTCACAGCCGGCAACGCGTCCGGGATCAACGATGGTGCTGCGGCGATCGTGGTGATGTCGGAGCGGGCCGCATCGGAGCGCGGGCTCAAGCCGTTCGGGACCGTCGAGAGCTACGCGTCCGTCGGAGTCGAGCCGGCGATCATGGGCATCGGACCCGTACCGGCCGTTCGCAAGGCACTCGAACGAGCGGGGCTCGAGCTCAAGGACGTCGACCTGTTCGAGCTCAACGAGGCATTCGCCGCCCAGTCGCTCGCGGTCCTGCGCGAGCTCGTCGATCGAGCCCGAGCGGATCAACGTTCACGGCGGCGCGATCGCCCTCGGTCACCCGATTGGCGCGAGCGGCGGCCGCATCCTCGTCACGTTGCTGCACGAGCTGCGCCGGCGCGATGCGCGCCGCGGCCTGGCGACGCTGTGCGTTGGCGGTGGCCAGGGGCAGGCAGCGGTCATCCGCAACGGCGGCTAGCGCACCTTCGCGACAAACACCCCGAAGTAGACGCTGATCGCGCCGATCGCGAGGATGCCGATCACGATCAGCACCCTGGAGCGCGTGAGGTGGCCTACTACCCCGATCAGAAGCCCGACGGCCATCGCAGCGGACAGCACCCCGAGCCCTGAGGAAGAGAGCGCAAACAGGGCCATTGGCTGTAACCCTATATTTGAGCGATGCCAGAATCGGTCACGGACATCGCCGAGGGCCTGACCAAGGCCGGCTATCTCCCGGGTCAGTCGACCGCGCTGGTCTCATTTCTGGCCACCAAGCTCGGCAAGCCGGTGCTGGTGGAAGGACCGGCGGGCGTCGGCAAAACCGAGCTCGCAAAGGCCCTGGCCCGATATCTGGATCGCACGCTCGTGCGGCTTCAGTGCTACGAGGGCCTCGACGAAGCCAAGGCACTCTACGAATGGAATTACCGCAAGCAGCTCCTGCGGATCCAGACCGAGTCCGAGGAAACGGGCTGGCACGACGTCCAGGAGGACATCTTCTCCGAAGATTTCCTGCTCGCGCGGCCGCTGATGACGGCGATCGCGTCCGAGCAGCCGGTCGTGCTTCTGATCGACGAGATCGACAAGACCGACCAGGAGTTCGAGGCAATGCTGCTCGAGCTGCTCTCCGACTTCCAGATTTCGATCCCCGAGCTCGGGCGAATCGAGGCCCGCACACAGCCGGTCGTGATTTTGACCTCCAACAACACGCGCGAGCTGACCGAAGCTCTGAAACGGCGTTGCCTGTATCTGTGGCTCGACTACCCATCGCTCGAGCACGAGCTCCAGATCGTGCGACTGCACTCGCCTGAGCTCGGTGAGACGATCGCACGCCGGCTGGTGGAGATCGTCCAGCAGGTGCGAGAGCTCGACCTCAAGAAGCCGCCCAGCATCGCAGAGTCGATCGACTGGGCGCGCACGCTGCTACTGCTCGGCGCCAATGAGATCGACGCCGACACGTTCCGCCAGACGCTGAGCGTGATCGTCAAACACCGCACTGACCTGGACACGGTCGCCGAGCGCGTCGGGGTCAAGCTGGGCAATGCCCGAGACGCCGCCGCGTAAGGCCGCGCTGTTCGGCGGTACGCGCGAGCAGCGGCCCGGTTCGTTCGACTCCAAGCTGCTCGCATTTGCCGAAGACCTGCGCGAGGAGGGCGTCGCGATTGGCACCTCCGAGCTGCTCGACTCGTTCGAGGCGCTCGGCCACGTCGCGTGGACCGAGCCGGCGGACTTCCGCGAGGCGCTCGCCGCAACGCTCGCAAAGTCGCCCGACGACCGCCGCACCTTCGAGCTCGTGTTCGAGCGCTTCTTCTTCCGCGCGGCGGAGGCCGAGGCCACGCGCCGGGACGTCCGCGAGGCCGATGCCCGGGCGGCGGCAGACGCCTCGGAGATCGACCTCGACGCCCTGCGGGAGCAGATCGCGCAGGCGCTCCAGGAGGGCGCCGACGGCGCGCTCAGAGACCTCGCGCGGCTCGCGATCGCCGCGCTCGCCCGCGGCGAGGGCTCCGGGGTGGTGGGCGTCGACGTTCAGCGGATCCGGCGGGCGCTCGGGCTGCGCCCCGAACCGCAGCTCGACGTGCCCGGAGGCGACCCCCGGCGGCAGGGGCTCTCGCGCGAGCAGCTGCGGAAGTTCGAGGCCCACTTGCGCCGCGAGCTCGAGCGCGACCTGATCGCGCGCACCGCAGCGCTGCCGCCGAAGCGGCCGCTGAGCGAGCTTGATCGCGCCCTGCCGACCGGGCCGATTCAGGACCTGGCTGCCGTCCATCGCGTGGTCGCTCAGCTCAAACGGCGGCTGGCTACCCAGGGCCACGAAATACGTGGCCACAAGCGCCGCACGCATGTCGACGTGCGCCGCACGATGCGCGCGTCACTACAGACGGGCGGCGTGCCGATCGTTTTGAAATATCGCCCGGTCCGGCCGCGTCGGCCGGAGCTGTTCGTGCTGTGTGACGTCTCGACCAGCGTCACGAGCGCCTCGACGTTCTTCCTCAGCGTCGTCCACGCGTTGCATGACGCGTTCCGCAAGCTGCGCTCGTTCGTGTTCATCGAGCGAATCTCCGAGGTGACCGAGGTGTTCGAGCGCGAGCGCGACTTCCGCGCGGCATCCGAGGCGGTCTCGCGCGACGCGGGTGTCGCAGATGTCTCGGGCTATACCGACTACGGGCGGGTCTGGACCGAGTTTCTGCAGCTGATCGAGGACGAGCTGCACCCGCGGGCGAGCGTGATCGTGCTCGGCGACGCGCGCACGAACGGGCGGCCGCCGCGCGAGGACGTGTTCGCCGCGATCACCGCCAGGGCCGGTCGCACGTTCTGGCTGAACCCCGAGCCGCGGCTGTACTGGAACTACGGCGACTCGGTGATCTCCTCGTATGAGCCGTACTGCACCGCGTTCGAGTGCTGGCGCACGGACCAGCTCGAGGAGTTCGTCAAGGCGCTCACGCGACCTATCGTCACGTAGACGGGTCGGTCTCGGTGGTTTCGCGTTGGCTCTCGGCGACCTCGCGGTCGACCTCGGCCTCTTGGCGCTGGCCCGCGGCTCGTTCGCGCTCGATCTCGGCCTCGTTGCGGTCAATCCCCGCCTCGTCGCGGTCGATGTGCGACCGGGAGCGCCCCAACACTTCCCGCGAGCGCTTGAGCGCGTCATCGGTTCGCTGCAGCCTGCCGCCGGCGGAACCGAACGCGTCATAGAACCGCTCGTCGCGCTCATCAGCGGTGCGATCACGCTCATCGGCGATCCGCTCGCGTTCGTCCCCGGCGCGCTCGCGATCGTCGGCCAGCTTGTCGCGCTGGTCCGCGATGCGGTCTCTCTGGTCCGCCTGCTGCGCTTGCTGCTCGAGCTCGCGCCGCTGCTGCTCGATGCTCGCAGCGTTCGACGCACCTGATTCTCGATTCGCCTTAGCCATTCCTCGACCTCACCAACACAATAGATGAGCGGCCACGCACACTTGTTCCCGTACTGTGGGAATAAGTCTGCGTGCGCGGTCGCGCGGGCGTACGGCGCCGCGAAGCGGGTAGGGTGGGGGCGATGTCTGAGAAATTGCAGCGCCGTGCGGTTGATCGCCGTAATGCTGCTCGCGACCGTGCGGACAGGGCCCGAGATCGCGCCGCACGGCAGCGGGCAAGCGGTGACCAGCTGCTCGCGGATCAACACGAGCAGGCCGCGCTGACACAGGACAGAGCTGCCGAGCGCGCCGAGGCAGAGCGCATCGCCGATGTGCGGGTCGAGGGCGAGCAGCTCGGCGAGGGCAGCTAGGCCCAAGTTGCCGTCTGATCGTGAACGTCAGTTCCACGAGTTGGCCGATGGCTCGTCGGGCCAGCTCATGAGGCAAGGTCGCGAGCAGCTCCAACGGGCGCGAGATGGGCTTAAGCGTTCCAGAGCACAAACGGATCGCACCGAGGCTCTCACCGACCGCGACGAAGCAACGCTCCTGCGCATCGAAGCTGACAGCGCCCGTGAAGCGCCCACGCCCCAGCGCGAAACGGCGCCCAGCCCACAGAACCGCGCCCAGCACCAGTAGCGAGCTCGCAGGAGGCGCGAAAGCCGGTTTCAAGGCCGGCCGCGCCGTCGGGGGGGCGCGGGTGGGCGAGGCGGCGGGGGCCGCCGTGGAGGGGGCGCGCCCGAGATGCTCGCTTCGACATGGGGCAGCGCCCGGGCGAGAGCGTCCGCCTCCGGGCCTGGCAGCCCCGCGAGCAGCGACGCAAGGCGCTCGCGCAGCAGCACTTGCGCGGACGCGAGCGCCCGAGTTCCGCTTGCGGACAGTCGCAGTGTGCGCCGGCGCCGATCTTCGGCGAGCTCTGCGCGTTCGAGCAGCCCAGCGTCGGCGAGGCTCGAGAGCAATTGGGAAACAGCCGGGCCGGATACGCCCGTGCGTCGTGCCAGCTCGGAGCCGGACACTCCCTCGGTCGCGATCGCACGCAGGGCAAGGAACTGGGTGACGGTCAGCGGCGGCTCGTGAGCAGCGAGTAGTCGCTCGATCCAACGGTTGATCAGCGGCGCGACGCCCACCAGGGCCCCGGCAGCGTCGCCCAGCCCACGAGGTTTAGGAAGCATTAGATAAGGTGGCTTAACATATAAGGGTGGTTAGAGGCCGCCTGATTGTGGCATCCAGATGACCGGAGTGATCGAGCAGTTCGGCGCCCTGGGCGTCTTCCTTCTGATGGTCCCGGAGAGCGCCTGCGTGCCCGTGCCCAGCGAACTGACGCTCTTGTTCTCCGGATACGCCGTGCAACAGGGGTGGATGAGCTTGCCGCTCGCGATCCTGGCGGCCACCGCCGGCAACCTAGTCGGATCGCTGCTCGCTTACGCGCTCGGCGCCAGCCGCTTGCTCGAGCGAGTCGCGGTCGTGCGCGGTCTGCTCCGTCGCTGGGGCGGCCTGCTGGAGCGCCACGGCACACGCGCCGTCTTCATCGCTCGCCTACTGCCCCTCGCTCGCACGTTCGTCTCGCTGCCCGCCGGAGCGCAGCGCGTGCCTCTCGCGCGGTTCGTAGGGCTCACGACGATCGGCTGCGCACTCTGGGCAGCCGGGTTCGTGCTGGCCGGAATGATCGCCGCCGGCGCTTGGGCGTCAGTCGACTCGATCGTCGGACGCGCACTCGTGGTACTCGGCCTTCTGGCACTGATCGTGGCGACGATGCGAAGACACAGGTCCTGACCGAGGAATTGGTCAGGGCGCTGGCGCGCCCAGCAGCTCGAACGCGAGCCGCGTCGCCAGCGCCATGATCGTCATTTGCGGGTTGACGCCGAGCGCGCTCGGGACGGCCGAGCCGTCGGCGACGTAGAGCCCCTCGACGCCGTGGACCTTCAGACCGCCGTCCACCACGCCGTGCGTGGGGCGCGCATCGGCACGCGCCGAGCCCAGCGGGTGAAACCCGATCAGCTTGAGGTCGAGCGCACGGGCGCGCTCGGGCGCGACGCCGGTCGGCAGCGGCAGGTAGACCTCGCGTGCACCAGCGGCCTCGAACAGCTCCCCGAGCCGCTTGATGCCGAGGCGGAAGCGCTCGAGGTCGCGCTGGTCGAGGTCATAGCGGATCACGGGTCGACCCGCGACCGAGTGGATTCGGCCGCGCGGTTTGTCGGACACCATCAGGCCGAACTGGGCCAGGTGTCGGTAGCGGCCCATCGCTTCGGCGTGCCGGGCGCCCGTGAGCGGCAGCGCGATCGCGGCATAGGAGGGCGGGCCCGCGACGCCCTCGAGCATGATCCCGTCGGACGCGAACTCGTCCACGTAGAAGCTCTGCGGCACGCCGCGCGCCATATCGACAACCTCGTCCATGAGCGCGAAAGCGGCCGTGGCCGGGTGCATGCTCAGATTGCGCCCCAGCTCCTCGGATGCGATGCCACTGCGCTTCAAGAGCAACGGGGTGTGGACGGCACCGGCCGCCACGACGATCGTCGGGGCACGGACCTCGACGCGCGCCGCGCGGACCCCTACCGCCCGACCGGACCTGAGGAGAACCTGCTTTACGTCTGCGCCCGTGAGAATCCGAGCACCGGCGGCCTCGGCGCGCGGGATGTACGTGATGCCAGTGTGCTGCTTGGCGGAGGTCGGGCACCCGAACGCGCACACGCCCGAGCCAACGCACCCTTTCGCGTTGCGGCGCAGGTAGCCGTGCGACCAGCCGAGCCGTTCGGCGCCGCGGCGTGCGACGCTCGCGTTGTTCCCTGCCAGCTCGGGGGTCACCTCCGCGACCGACAAGGCCTGCTCGACGCGCTCGAAGTAGGGCCGCATCGAGGCCTCGTCGAGCTCGAGACCGAACTCCGTGCGCCAGCGCTTCAGCACAAGCGGCGGTGTGCGGAAGCACGTACCCGAGTTGACCAGCGTGGTGCCGCCGATCCCGCGCCCGAGCGGAAGGCCGATCGGCGGCGTCCCGAACGTGACCGTCTGGCCGCCGTCGCGGTACAGCCGCGCGAGCATCTGGGGCGGGCGGGCGGTGAAGCTGTCGGGGTCGTGCGCCGGGCCCTGCTCGAGCACGACGACATTCGCCCCGCCCTCGGCCAGCTCCGCGGCGACTACCGCCCCGCCGGCCCCGGCGCCGACCACACAGACATCGGCCTCGAGGTTCACGGTCGTCCCTCGCTGCGCCTCAGCTCCCGTCCGCGCGCGACGACCGCGTCGGCGTCCCAGCCGAGTGCTCGCGCGCGGCCCGTGTCGTCGTAGCGCGCCATTCCGAGCAACCCGGAGGCGACTTGGTCAGCAGGCGCGAGGAGCTTCAGCAGCACCAGCCCGCGTGGTCGCCGACCGAGGGCGATGAGCGCCCTCAGCATCGGGCGCTGGGGCCGCGGCGAGGCCCCGATGAACTCGTCGAGTGGGGCAGACACGACTGGGTATGATCGTCTACAACCAGTTACTCAGGGGGGCTGGCGGGTAAGCCGGCTGAGATAGCGCCCTCCCCCACCCGGCGCTGACCCTTCGAACCTGTGTGGGTAATGCCCGCGAAGGGAGCAACAGAGCCACTTCTTGAGGCTCCGCGCGTTGACGGAGGCGCTGGCGTCTGGGTGCAGGGGGTCGCACGGTCGTTCGGCCAGCTGCGCGCCCTCGAGGAGCTCTCGTTGCATGTCGCGCCTCATGAGGTCGTCGCGGTCGTCGGCCCGAGCGGATGCGGGAAGACGACGCTGCTCGAGCTGATCTGCGGCCTTCAGTCCCCCGACGCGGGGACGGTGCGCGCCGATCCGGCCGCGCTGATGCCCCAGCGCGACGTGCTGCTGCCGTGGCTCTCGGCGCTCGACAACGCGGGGCTCGCGCTGCGCGCGCGGGGGGCGTCGCGAGCGCAGGCACGAGCCGCCGCGGCGCCGTGGTTTGCGCGCGTCGGGCTCGACGGGTTCGAGCAGGCGCTCCCGACAGAGCTGTCCGGGGGAATGCGGCAGCGGGTCTCGTTTCTGCGCTCGCTGCTGTCCGGCAAGCCGGTGCTCGCGCTCGACGAGCCGTTCGCGTCACTCGACGCGATCACCCGGCTCCAGATGCAGGGCTGGCTTTCGGAAATGCTCGAGCGCGAGCCGCGCACCGTGGTCATGGTCACGCACGACGTCGAGGAGGCCGTCGTGCTGGGCGATCGTGTGATCGTTCTTTCACCGCGACCGGGGCGGGTCGTGGCCGAGCTCGAGGTCGGGCTGCCGCGACCGCGCCACCGAACCGACCCGGACGTGGTCGCGCTGCGCGAGCGGGCGCTCGAGGCGTTGGGGGTGAGTGCGTGATCGCCATCTGGCTGAGCGCCCGCAGGCAGATCCGTCTCGGTTGGGGCGCCGTCGTGGTGCTCGTCGCGCTGGCGGGAATTTGGGAGCTGTACGCCGATCTCGGGAGCTCGAGCCACCAGCTGATCCTCCCGCCGCTTCACCAGGTCGCGAAGGCGCTCTACACGGATCGATCGCTGTTGTGGTCGAACTTCAGAGTCACCGCCGAGGAGATCCTGGCAGGGATTCTGGTGGCCGCCTGCGCTGCGTTCGCACTCGCGATCGTGATGCATTTCTCGTTGACCCTCCGGCGGGCCATCTATCCACTGACCGTCGCGTCGCAGGCGATCCCGATCGCGCTACTCGCCCCGATCTTCATCCTTTGGCTTGGGTTCGGGATCGGGCCCAAGCTGATCGTCATCGCGCTCGTGTCGTTCTTTCCGATTGTGGTTACGACGCTCGACGGTCTCAAATCCGTGGACCCGAATCTGCTCAAGCTGATGCGGACCTTTGACGCGTCCCGGTGGCGGACTTTCCGGCACGTCGAGCTCCCATCCGCGCTCCCGGGCCTCATTACGGGCACGAAAATCGCCGTCGTCATCGCGCCGATCGCAGCCGTGCTGGCCGAGCTTGCGGGATCGACCTCCGGGCTCGGATACATCTTCCAGCAGTCGCTCAACCAGATCCTCACGCCCCGTGCCTACGCGGCGGTCGTCATCTTGTCGGCGTTTGCGATTGTCTTGTTCGGGCTCTTGACCCTCGCCGAACGGCTCGCCGTTCCCTGGGCCTACAGAAAGGACCCTCGATGAAACGACTGTCGATGATCTCGGTCGCCGTCCTGGCCTCAGTGGCGCTCGCTGCCTGCGGCGAGAAGAAGGAGTCGATCACCGGGGGCGGGACCGCGCAGTCTCTGTCGCTGATGCTCGACTGGTTCCCGAACGCGGACCACGTCGGGATCTACCAGGCACTCGCAAACGGCGACTTCAGCCAGGCGGGACTCGACGTCCATGTCCAGGTCCCGTCCGATCCGGCGGCCCCGCTCCAGCTGCTGGCGGCGGGCCGGGTCGACGTCGCGGTCTCCTACGAGCCCGAAGTGATGCTCGCGCGCGACCGGGGCGAGCCGGTGGCGGCCATCGGAGCCATCGTCCAGCAGCCGCTGACCTCGATCGTGTCGATCGGGTCAAAGCGCATCAGGACACCCGCGAACCTGAGAGGCAAGACGATCGGCGACGCCGGCATTCCCTACCAGCACGCGTATCTGACGACGATCCTTCGGCACGCGGGTGTGCCCGTGAGCAAGGTCAAGGAGGTGAACGTCGGCGCGAATCTCGTGCCCGCGATGCTCTCCGGTCGCGTCGCCGCGACTCTCGGGGCGTACTGGAACTACGAGGCGATTCAGCTTCAGCAGCTCGGCAAGAAGCCGAACGTGATCCGCATGAACCAGGTCGGGGTGCCCACCTATAACGAGCTGGTCCTCGTCGCGCGCACAGACGAGATCAATCGCCGCGCCGATCTGCTCCGCCGCTTCGTGCAGGCGCTAGGACGTGGATATGCGGCGGTCCAAAGCGACCCGAGCGGGGCCGTCGGCAACCTCCTCGCCGCCAACCCCTCGCTCAGCCGCAAGCTCCAGCTCGCCTCGGTCCGCGCGACGCTCTCGTCCTTCATGCCGCCAGCAGGTCAGCCGTGGGGCTGGCAGAGCCAGGCCCAATGGACCGCCTATGGCCAGTGGATGCTCCAGAACCACCTGATCTCCAACCCGAGCGCATACATCGACGCGTCGACGAACGAGTTGCTGGCGGGTCAGGGGTCGTAGGCGAACGCTGACGTAGATCGGAGCGCGTCCGCCCGACCCGGTTGTAACGTTACGTACAGCTTGTACGTATCTTGCGCCCATGGGTAAGACGACGACTGAGCGCCCGCGGACGAAGGCAGCCCAGCGGGAGGCGACGACGGCGTCGCTAATCAGCGTGGCTCGGCGACTGTTCGCCGAGCGCGGCTACGCGAGCGTCGGGACCGAGGAGATCGTGCACACGGCCGGCGTCACCCGCGGGGCGCTCTATCACCATTTCAAGGGCGGCAAGGAGGAGCTGTTTCGAGCCGTGGTCGTTCAGATCAGCGCCGAGACGGCTGGCCGCGTCCGCAGCGTGGCGCGCGCGATCGACGACCCCTGGGATGCGCTCGTGGCGGGCATAGACGCGTTCCTCGACGCGTGCGCGACGCGTGAGGTCCAGCGGATCCTGCTCGTTGACGGTCCGGCGGTGCTCGGCTGGGACGTATGGCGAACGATCGATGCCGAGTACGGCCTAGGGCTGCTCGAGGACGCGCTTCAGCGAGCGATCGACGCCGGCCGCCTACCGCCGCAGCCGGCGCGGGCAGCGGCCCACGTACTGCTCGGTGCGCTCGATGAGGCTGCGATGGTTGTCGCTCGAGCTGACGACCCGGTCACAGCACGGACCGAGATGGGACAGACCGTCCACCGCTTGCTCGAGGGGCTGCGCGCACCGGAGCGCTGATCCAGCCCCGCGAGCGCGCACGCAGGGCGTGGGAGCCGGCCAGGCCGGCCCATCGCCCGTATGGCTCGAAGAACGCCTCAACCTCCTCCTCGGCCGCCCTGGCGTAGGGATCGCCGGTCCGCAGGCGCCCCACCAGCTTGAGATACGCGAGGTCGCCGGCGGGCAGCTGGTCGAGTCTCCCCTGCCCGGTCAGGGCGAGCATCTGCACCGTCCAGCTCCCGATGCCCCGGATCGCGCGCAGGCGCAGCCAACCGCGCTCGTGGTTGTCGCAGTCGAGGTCGATCCGTCCCGCGGCGACCTCGCGGGCGGCGCGTACGAGCGCCAGCGCACGGCCGGCGGAGAGCCCGAATGACTCGAGCCGGGCAGGCGCTGTCCGCGCCACGACGCCGGGGCCGGGCGCTGTCAGCAGGCCCGTCTCCGGGCAACGCTCGGCGAGCACTATCGCGAGCCGGCGCTGTATCAGCGCCGCTCGCTCGAGCTCGATCAGCTGCTCACAGATCGCCCAGGTGAGCGCCTCGAAGCTATCCGGCCGGCCGATCACGCGATACCCCGGCTCGGTGCGCAGCGAGCGCCCGATCAGCGGATCAAAGCGAAATCGCTCGTAGAACTCGCGCAGGTCGTGGTCGATTCCGAGCGCACGGCGCATGCGCGCGATTCCTTCCTCGGCATCCGCCCGCGTCCCCGCCCGCGCCGCGAACACGACCTGGTCCGGTGCGGGCTGTGCAACACGGACGTGCGCGGGACCGCACGAGGCGGTGACGAGCCGCTCGACTACCCCGCCCCGAACCCGCATCAGGCCGTCGGGCCCGCCCCGGCGCGGGAGCCGAAACGGGGAGCGGGGCCGGACCTCGACCCTGGCGGTGATCACTCGCTGGGTCGTCGAAGCGTGTGTATGTGGACGAGGAACGTGCGCGATCCGGAGATCGGCAAGTCCTCCGAGCGGCGAACGCTCTGCAGGCGAGCCAGCCGCCGCGCGTGGCGATGCATCACCAGAGCGACCGTGGCCGCACCCGCGACGAACCCGGTGGCGGCGACCGCTGCCGCCTGGACGGTCGGGAGCGGCGACGGCGGCACCGAATCGAGCGGCCTGACCTCGGCCAGCACCGGCAGGCCGTCGACCTCCTCCTCCTCGGAGTCTGGGAGCACGTTGAGTTCGTCGCTCACTCCGCACATGGTGACAGCGCGGGCGGCAGCCTTCAAAGCCGCAACTTCAGAGCACCCCGAAGTGTTTTCACGGTCGTCAAAATCGCCACCGCCCGGTCGGGGAAAAACTGGCGGAGGCAACCCTACGAATGCAGTGAAAGGAGGCAGTAATGCGCCTACGCTTTGCCGTGGCCGCATCGGTGCTGTGTGCGCTCGTAGCCGTTGCCGTTCCGGGCGCCGTGAGCGCTCGACCGCACCACCACTACCGAGTCACGATCAACGCCGCCCCAAACCCGATCATCGCGGGTGAGGGCGTCCTGATCTACGGCCAGCTGACCGGTCCGAACGTCAACGACCAGACGATCCGGCTCTCAAAAGAGTGCTTGCCGAGGGCGTTTTATGGACCGCCTGAATGAACGCCTTGCAATTGCCCGAAAAGCCCTCGTAACATTCCGGGAAGCGCTGCGTGAGCCGGTTACCCCGATGAATCGCGATGCCTCCATTCAAAGATTCGAGTACACGTATGAAGCTGTCTGGAAAGCGGCGCAGATTTATCTGAGAGTCAGCGAAAGTCTTGAGTTCGCTTCGCCCTCTTCCGTGACCCGCGGCTGTTTTCAATCCGCGGTTCTGAATGAGGATCAGGCGAGGATGGCTTTCGACATGGCAAGGGACCGCAACCTGACGGTACATACGTATAACGAAGATTTGGCCAACCAGATTTATTCCCGCCTGGCGGCATACGCAGGTTTGATGGATCAATGGTTGGCGGCCATGAGTTAACATCGTCTTGGTAACATCGCCTTGGTGCCCCAGTTACCGGTTCATCTCCGTCTGATTCGCGATCTGCTGCGGCGATTGAACTATCGTTTGGGCCCCCGGCTTGCTGAGTACTCCTCGAAGAACCTTTCGATCCCGGGGAAACTCGAAGAGATCGAAGACGCCCTGCGCGACCTTCCCGCCGAGAGTGAAGGCGCGCGCCAATATCTGGCGAAACACATTCCGCGCCTTGCGCGAACTCTGGCGCTGGTACCGCCGCCCCAAACCACGGGCCGGGTTCTCGAACTCGGCTGCTATATGCAAATCACGCCGCTGCTAGAACGTCTCTGCGGTTATCGTGAAGTGCGGGGCGCATACTATGGGCCGCCCGGGACGCATCGACCATAAGACCGTGCACTTTCCCGGATCGGCGATTTTCATTGCGACGTGGATCACTTCGATGCCGAGCGCGACCCTTTTCCGTACCCGGATGAGCATTTCGATCTGGTGATCGCGGGCGAAATCATCGAGCACATGATTTACGATCCGATGTATCTGCTGCTGGAATCCCGGCGAGTGCTTCGGGAGGGCGGCTATCTTCTGGTGACGACTCCGAATATCGGCGGTCTCGCGAGCGTAGCCAAAGTGCTGGGCGGGAAGGACAATCCGCAGATCTATCCTCATTACAAGCGCCCGGATGCAGAGCCGGAGATCGGCCACAGTGCGGGAATATACGGCCTGGGAACTGAGTGAGGCGGTCAATGCGGCGGGCTTTGAAATCGATCGGCTGTTCACTACCGGAATGGAAGAATATGCGGGACACCAGCCGCTGTTGGAGCTTCTCGGTGAAGAACGGCTATAGCACGGAGAACCGCGGCGAACAGACCTGGTGCCTCGCCAGAAAGCGAAGCTCGCTTCCCGATCGATCGGTTTCCCTGCCTTCATCTACGGTCCCTGATTCGAGTGATATGCTGGCCACAGCAGCGTGATATTCCAATGTCGAATGCATGACAGCAGGAAGCCGCGAGTACTCGTTTTCATCGTTGCCTACAACGCTGAAAAAACCATTCGCGATGTAGTCTTCGGATTCCCGTTGAACTTCACGAATACCTACGAAGTCGACGTGCTGATCATTGACGACTCATCGCGCCGACGCCACTTTTGAGAAAGGGCCACTGCGGTCAGCAGAGATCCCTGATCTCCCGTTTCCCGATCGTGGTTCTCTTTAACCCGCAGAATCAGGGATATGGCGGTAACCAGAAGCTCGGATACCACTATGCGCTGCAGCACGGTTATGACTTTGTCGCGCTGATTCACGGCGATGGCCAATATGCGCCCGAATGCCTGCCGGAGCTGCTGGAGCCGCTGCGCAAGGGCGAAGCTGCGGCGGTTTTCGGTTCCCGCATGCTCACGCCCTCGGGCGCGCGGCGCGGCGGCATGCCGCTCTACAAATATGTCGGCAACAAGATTCTTACGTGGATTGAAAACAAGCTCTTGCGCGCCGATCTGAGCGAGTTTCATTCGGGATACCGGATCTACTCCACCCGGGCTCTCGCGGCAATTCCCTTTCGACCGGAATTCAAACGACTTTCATTTCGATACCGAAATCATTATTCAACTGCTGATAGCGCGGCCTGCCCATCAAAGAACTGCCGATCCCCACCTACTACGGCGATGAGATCTGCTATGTGAACGGAACGAAATATGCGTTCAATGTGGTGGTGGCCGCGCTGAAGGCGCGCCTGCAGGACGCGGGCCTGTTTTACGACCGCAAGTTCGATTGCGCGCCGGCGGACACGCTGCCTTACGTTCCGAAGTTCTCTTATACCAGCCCGCATTCGCTCGCGTTCGAGCGTATTCGCCCCGGCGTCGCGCGTGCTCGATATCGGATGCGCGGGCGGGTATATGGGAGCTTATCTGGCGAGCAAAAGCAGTGCCGGGTGGATGGCATCGATTCCTTTCCCATCGTCGAGCGCGGTCTCGACTCGTTTCTATCTTCACGACCTCAACTCCGGGCTGCCGTGCGCTCGATTTCGAAAAGTACGACTATGTGCTGATGCTCGATGTGATCGAGCATCTGGCAAAGCCGGAAGTGTTCCTCGAGCAGCTGAGAAGCGCGCTCAGTTTGAACCCTGCAGTTGAAGTGATTCTCAGCACCGCAAATATCGGATTTATGGTTACGCGCCTCATGCTGCTGCTGGGCCAATTCAACTACGGCCGGCGCGGAATTCTGGACCTCACGCATACGCGGCTCTTTACCTTCAGATCCTTCGAGCGCGCGGTGAAACAGGCGGGCTTCGATATTCTGGAACGCGTGGGCGTGCCCGGCGCCGTGCCGCTCGCTCTCGGCGATAACTTCCTCAGCCGGCTGCTCCTGAAGATCAATCAGCTGCTGATCCATGTTTCGCGCGGGTTGTTTTCGTATCAGATCTTCCTGCGCGTCAAGCCGCAGCCATCGCTGGAATTTCTGCTGAGAACGGCGCAGGAACAATCGAGGAAGCGCGCTGAAGCCATCGAAGCCGCGCAGGCCGGCCACGCCAGTCGGCAGATGAACTCTCAAGCGTACGCTTCTGTTCGACAGCCTGATTCTGATCTTTCTGGCCGTCCGTACTGATCAAGCCGCTGTTTCGGTTGAAATATCTCAATAACTGGCCGTCGATCGAAAGCACGTTTATCGCGGATGCACGTATGCTGAGCGAACACCTGCCGCATCCGGGATGGCAGCCGCTCTGGTATTGCGGCACGCGAACCGATTACATCTATCCGCCGGCTCTCCGTTATGGAACCGTGCTGATTTCCCGCGTCGGCCGCGTGTTGCCGGCGCGCGCGTATCACCTTTACATCGCGGTTTTTTATGTTTTCGGGATTGTTGCTGTCTACTGGCTGGTGCGCGTCGGTTCGCGGATCGCGCGGCGCCGCGCTGCTTGCAGCCGCTGGCTACGGCGCTGCTCTCGCCTTCGTTTCTGTTGCTGCAGCCGAATCCGGCATGACAGCGGTTACTGGGTCCCGCAGCGCCTTCACGTGCTGATGGCATATGGCGAAGGGCCGCATATTTCCGCTCTGTGCGTTCTGCCCGCGGCGCTGGCCGCGGCGTTTCTCGCGCTCCGGAGCATGGCGGCCCGCCGCGCTGGCGGCAGCAGGCGCGCTTTGTGCGCTCTGGTTGTCGCGAACAATTTCTATGGCGCGACGGCGCTGGCGATTTTTTATCCGGTCCTGGTCTGGTCGGTCTGGGTCGGGCGAGCGAAGCCGGGAAGTCTGGTTGCGTGGCGCCGCCATCCCGCTGCTCGCCTATGGCTTGTCGGCCTTCTGGCTTACGCCGTCATACGTGAAGATCACGCTCACGATCTGAAATGGGTTTCTCAACCCGGAGACCTTCTTCGCGGCTGATGCTCCTGGCGATCGTGGTCGCTTTCTACTGCCTGTTCAGCTTTCGCGCGGGCGAAGCGGAAACGGGAGCGCGAATGGCCCATTTTCGTTTTCGGCGCGGCGCTCATTTTCAGCGTCTATGTACTGGGCTTTTTCTATTTCGGCCTCAATATTTCCGGCGATGCGGCGCGGCTTGTACCGGAACTGGACCTCGCACTGATTCTGGCGTTTTTCGAGGCGATCCGGACCCTATGGGTGAGACCGGGCTTGCGCATTCCGCTGGCGCTGCTGGTTCTGACTGGCATTTTCTCCCGCGCCGCGCTATTTGCGGCATGCCTGGTCGCCTTTTGCGCAAGCGGCACCCTTGGAGAACGTATATCAATACAAAACGGCCAACTGGGTAGCGAGCCATCTCCCCGGCGCGCGCGTTCTGCCGGCAGGAACCGTACGGTTCTGGTTCGACGCATGGTCCGACAATGCACAGCCGGACGGCGGGTCGGAGCAGGGAATGCTGAACCAGACGATTCCCACCGCAACATGGCAGATCCTACACGGAGATCGAGCTGATCTGGCGATGCTCTGGCTGCAGGCGTTGGGGACCGACGCCGTTATCGTCCCGGCCCTGAGTTCTTTGGAGCACTATCACGATTATGCCTACCCGGAAAAATTTCAGGGTGCGCTGCCGGCTCTTTACGACGACCATCGCGGGACGATCATATATTCGGTCCCAAGGGTTCATCCGGGTATTGTGCGGTTGGTCGATCGTGGGGCGATGAATCGAGTGGGGGAGCTCCGGGGCGGCGATGACGCGGCGGGTCTCGCGAAGTACGTAGCGGCGATTGAGAATCCCGCTCAAGGCGCAAGTTTTTTGCATTGGCACGGCTTCGATGAGGCAGAGATCGAAGCGAAAGCAGGGCCAGGCCAGGAGGTGCTCGTGCAGGAGACCTGGGACCCTGCGTGGCATGCATGCGAGAACGGCAGAGAACTGCCGATTCGGCGCGAAAACACGATGGGGTTCATGCTGATCGATGCGGCGGAAGGCGATCGGAGAATCCGAATGCGATTCGAAACCCCGCTCGAAAACCGCGTTGGTAGGGTAATTCTCGTTCTCACAACGATCGTTATGGCCGGGCTGGTGCTTCGCCGCTGATTTCTGCAAAATTCCGGTTCCACACAGGTGGACTCGGGTGTACAATTCCTCAATGGCTCGGGCACGTTTGCCGGTTTTTTGCTGCGGCGCTCTTCTTGCGACATGCATTTTCGCGCAGACGCCTGCGATTATCACGCCCCGATCGCGGCCGACGACAGAACGGCAAGCAGTGCTGCGGACAGATTCTTCGCTGGTGGTGATTCCAACTTGGGTGAGCACGGCGGCAGGAGCCTCGGTTACCAGTCTTCGCAAAGAAAACTTCCGCCTGATCGAAGACAACGTGGAACAGAAGATCGCTTACTTCGTGAAAGATGACGCGCCCCTTTCAATAGGCATGCTGTTCGATACGAGCGGCAGTATGCGGGACAAAATGCCGAAAGCCTCGCGAAGCCGTATCCGCGTTCTTTAAGACCGCTAACACCGAGGACGAGTTTTTTCTGGTTGAGTTTAACGACAGAGCGAAATTGATGATTCCGTTTACGCCGGATCCCGGCGAGATTTTCGGCCGGATCGCCCGGACTAAACCCTTCGGAAAGACGTCGCTGCTGGATGCCATTCAGGTGGCGCTGAAACAAATGAAGAAAGCCCGGCATCCGAGAAAAGCCCTTGTGATTATCTCCGACGGCGGCGACAACTGGAGCCGGCATACGGCACGGGAAACCAGAAGCGCGTTGCTGGAATCCGACGTCCAGTTGTACGCGATGGGTATCTTCGACCCGGCGCTTTCCAGCAAGAGTCCCGCGGAAAATCGTAACGGCCCCGCATTGCTGGATGAACTGGCGGGGCAGACCGGAGGCCGTCAGTACCCGGTGGCCAACCTCAACGATCTGCCCGACGATCAGCGCGAAAATCGGGACGGATCTTCGCAACGAATACCTGCTCGGTTACTATGCCGTCGGGCCGCGGGACGGCAAATACCATCACGTAAAGGTTAATCTGACACAGCCCGATAATTTGCCGCCGCTGCGGGCTAATTACAGGCGCGGCTATTACGCGGCTTCTGAATAAACTACCAGCGGAAGCCGAACGTCACGGGGATGAAATCGGTATGCCCGCCGTTCAGGAACATGTGTTCCCATTTCGCCTCGGCGAAAAACTTTCCGTGGCCAAAGGCTCCGAACGCCACGCCCGCGCCGGTGTCGAAACCGGGCTTTGTGACCGTGTATGAAGCCAGTATCTGGTTTGCGCCCACCGCGACCGGATAGAATCCGAGGAACGGAATAAAGGCGGTGGTGGTCACGACCGTGGGGGTGGTGAAGTCCTGATATCTGTGGAACACGCCGCCGCCGCCGGTCACGTACAGATCGAATTTATGGATTCCCGTGAGGTGGATAACCGGATCGATAGTGGCGTGGAAAATGTGAACGCCGCCACCGGGAACGCCGACGTCGCTCAGGGTGGTGCTGTTGATCCCCATCGCATCGTAGCCGACGTTCAGCTTGGCCCCGAGAAACGATGAGAAATTATAGCCGACGCCCAAGCCTATGTTCCATCCGTTGTCGAGATAGTGGCCCGCGTTACCCGCGGGAGTAGTGAAACCGGCGCCCAAATCCGCGGTAAATCGGGGCACCTCCTGGGCGTTTGCGGACGCAAAGGCCAGCACGCCGATACAGGACACCAGTGCAATACGTTTCATGATTACAATTCTCCAAAGCGAATGATGTTGAAGCTCAGCTTCGGGGCATTAACCTGCAAAGGCCGGCCCAAAGTAAGAATGTTCGCTCTTTTCGGGGAGAATTGCCCGAATCGGTCGTGATATAACGCGGAGATTTCTATGAATGCGCGGCGGGCGGTTCCGCCTGGACGGATTTCGCCACCGGCTTTACGGGCGTCTGCGCCTTTACGGGACTGATCAGGATATGCGCGTTGCGGCCTTCCATGCGGGCGAGCCATCGACAGCTCCGTAAGCGGACAGATCTTCGGCAAACCGGTTCAGCAGTTTGCGGCCAAGATCGGTGTGCGCGATCTCACGTCCGCGGAACTGCACCACGGCCTTCACGCGATTGCCTTCCTGCAGGAACCGGATCGCATGATTCTTCTTGAAGTCGTAGTCGTGATCGTCAGTGTTCGGGCGGAACTTCAGTTCCTTCACCTGCACGACATGCTGCTTTTTCTTGGCTTCATGCGACTTTTTCTTCATCTCGTACTGGTAATGGCCGTAATCGATCGCTTTCGCGACCGGAGGCACTGCCGTAGGAGACACCACCACGAGGTCGAGACCAAGCTCCTGCGCCTTCGCGAAGCGCGGCGGCAGTAGTCATGACTTCCGCTGTTCCATCGGGGAACACGGCCCGGACTTCTTTGGCCCGTATCGATTCGTTTACGTTTTCTCGGCGGTTGGACTTGCGAGGAGGGAAATTGCG
>CAWCIB010000002.1:0-97283 GCA_963795505.1 uncultured Actinomycetes bacterium | reverse complement strand
ATCAGCTGAGCTCGCGGCTCCGTGGGTTGGAGCTGTCCCGGAGCTAGCTCCTGATTCTGGGTTGAAGTTCGGGATGAGGGGGCGTAGGGTGGTCGTCCACTCATGGGGGCGGCGCTTCTCGCCTTGAGGCTATTGCTGGCGTGCGTGTTTCTGACTGCCGGTGTGGCGAAGCTCGCGGATCTCGCGGGGTCGCGCCGTGCGGTCGTCGCGTTCGGGGTGCCGGAGCGTTTGGCGGGTGTGGTCGGGGTGGGTTTGCCGATCTGCGAGCTGTCGGTCGGACTCGCGTTGATCGCGAGCGTGTCGGCGCGATTCGGGGCGCTCGGCGCCCTGATATTGCTGACGGCGTTTGTGGTCGGGATCGTGGTCGCGCTGGCGCGCGGGACGGAGGCGGATTGTCATTGCTTCGGGCAGCTTCATTCCGCGCCGGTGGGGTGGCGAACGCTGGCGCGTAACGGGCTGTTTGCGGCCGCGGCGGCCTTCGTGGTCGTAGCGGGGTGGCGGCATCCAGGGCTCAGCGCGACCCACTGGGTCGCGGGCCTGAGCGGAGGGTGGGCGGTGGCCCTCGCGCTCGGTGTGCTGCTCGTCTTGGTGGTCGGGTTCTTGGCGTGGTTTGCGTTGCAGCTGTTGGCGCAGAACGGGCGCGTGATCGCGCGGCTCGAGGCGATCGAGACGGCGCTCGGCGGCGCACCCGAGGCGTTATTGGCCGGCGCAAACGGGGGTCCGCCGGTAGCGTTGGGTGCGGGCCTCGCTGGCGGCGGGCTGCCGGTCGGTTCGCCGGCACCCGACCTCATGCTGCCGTCGTTGGACGGCGAGCCGCGCTCGCTTGCGTCGCTCCTCGCGCCCGGGCTGCCGCTGCTCTTGGCGTTTTCTGACTCGAGTTGTGGTCCGTGTGAGGCGCTGCTGCCAGAGCTCGCCGGCTGGCAGCGCGAGCACGCAGATCGGCTCGCAGTCGCCGTGATCGCCACTGGCGACCACGATCGAAACCGTCAGAAGGCTGAGCAGCACGCGCTGAACGGGATGTTGCTGCAAGCGGAGCGCGAGGCCTCGGACGCGTATCAGGCGCATGGGACGCCGATGGCGGTCGTGATCGGCGCCAACGGGCTGATCGCCAGCCCGACGGTCGGCGGCGCCGAGGCGATCCGAACCCTCGTCGGCCAGGCGATCCAGCCGGCGCTGGCGGTCAGGCAGCACGTGCCCTTGACAGACGGAAACGGCGTACGCGCCGCGCCGCCGCCGCCCGACAGCTCGCGGGTTGGTCAGCCAGCTCCACAACTCGAGCTCGCCGACCTCGACGGCCACGCGGTCGCGCTCAAAGACCTCTACCAGGAGCGGACGCTGGCGCTGTTCTGGAATCCTGGCTGCGGGTTTTGCCAGCGGATGCTCGACGATCTCAAGGCGTTCGAGGACCGCCCACCCGTCGGCGCGCCGCAACTGGTCGTGTTCACCTCCGGCGATCCTGACCAGACTCGCGAGCAGGGCATCCGCTCGCTCGTGCTGCTCGACTCCGATTCCGAGGCGATGAGCGCGTTCGGAGCCGCCGGCACGCCGATGGGCTTGCTGATCGACGACGGCCGCATCGCCTCGCCCCTCGCCGCGGGCGCCGACGCCGTGCTCGCACTCGCCGCCCAGGTCCCGGAGAATGAGAGTGAACGGTGAGCCACTGGCTCGACGATGCCGCCAGAGGCCTCTCCGAAGGCCGCTACAGCCGCCGGCATGTCCTCAAACGGGGTAGCGCTGTCGCCGCGGGCGCACTCGTGGGGTCGCTCGCCGGGCCAGGGCGAACGTTCGCACAAGCCCGTCCTTGCGGGAGCGGCAGCGAGTGCCCGAGCGGCGAGTGCTGCAGCGGCCAATGCTGCTTCTCGGATGAGCTTTGCTGCATCGACGAGTGCCGGCCCAAGGAGTACTTCGACCGGTGCGGCGACACGTGCTGCTCGGCGTACCACAAGTGTTGTCCCGGCGGGCACTGCTGCCTAAAGGACCGACAGTGCTGCGTGGGCCGCGCCGGTCACGACTGCTGCCGCGAGGACGAGTTGTGCTGCAACGGCGACTGTCGGCCCAAGGAGTACTTCGACCGGTGCGGCGACACGTGCTGCTCGGTGTACCACAAGTGTTGTCCCGGCGGGCACTGCTGTCTGAAGGATCAGGAGTGCTGCGGCACGCAGTGCTGCACGAAGGGCCAAGAGTGCTGCCACTCCGGGACGCTTGCCTATTGCGCTCCCAAGGGGCATTGCTGCGGAAAGGGCAAGCACCGCGTGGAATGCGGCGGCGGCAAGCACCTCTGCTGCCCGGAGGGTGAGTACTGCTGCGGCGGAAAGTGCTGCAAGCCCGAGGACTGCCAAAACGGTGTCTGCAACAGCGGCGGGAGCAGCAACACTTGCGTTCAGAACTGCCCGCCAGGCGACATGTGCTGCCCCGGCAGCTGCACCAACCCCACACAGGGCACCACGGTCTGCTGCCAGCCCACGCCTACCAGCCCGAACGGGATCGTGGGCGGGTGCAGCGCTCAGTACGGCCAGACCGGCAGTGGATGCCAAGGTGGGGCCTTCGGCTGCATCTGCGCCGATGGCTCCTTCTGTCCCTACCCTGAGCAGCATTGCTGCTACGAGTCAGGTTGCTGCCCGCCGGGGCAGAGCTGCAACCTCTTCACTCACATTTGCTCTTGAGCGGGCACGCCCGCGCCGAGCCGGTCCGCTCAGTCCGGCAACGGCACGTGCGGGCGATTCCGCCGGACCAGGTGGCCATACCGATGATCAAACGCGATCCTGGCCCTGTCAGCCGATGCTTTGACGTCGCGGAACGAGACCCGAAGCACGGGCCGGAGCGTGGTCCCCAACACCACAACCGCAACGAGGGTTCCGAACAGGGGAGTATCCCTCGACCAGTCGCCGGCGATGAGGTGGGCAGCGTCCTTTGCTGCGGTGCCGACGAACACTGCGCTGCCGAGACCCGGCACTCCCGGAACCGTGACCGCCCCTGCGACTCTGTCGTGAAGCGCCCGGGCCAGTACGCCGGCCGCGATCACCGTTACAAGACCCGTCTTGTCCTCGGGGACGCCGAAGATGCGCGCCATCGTCCGACGGCGTGCCTCACCCAGCAGCAGGAACACGACGCGACCATCGGTCAGCAGCAGCTTCGCGCCGCCGGTACCCCAGTCGCCGTTCATCGCGCCGCTTTTCTGCTCGACGATGCCGGGTCCCAACGTGTGCCGCCTCCGAGTTGAACGTGACCGAGCCAGTGACGATAAGTGGTCCCCATCCGGCCGCATCACCCTCTTCGGATGAGCTGACACCAACAACTCTCGGCGGTCGCGCGATGCTGGATGACGCTCTTGAGGCTTTCGACCCGTCGTGACGCCCGTCAGGACGGCGGCCCGGGAAGGCTGAGCAGCTGTGCGACCGATGCGCCGAGCAGCACGACCGCGACCGCGGCCAGCGCGTAACGCGCCGAGCGAGCCGGAAAGCGGCTGCCGATGCCGACAAGGAAGAGCACAGCCGCGAGAAAGACCGAGAGGCGCACGTATTTATCCTCCTTGTCCGCCCCCGATTCCCCGCCGCTGAAATCGGTATCGGCCTGCGCGTTTAGAGTCAGCGCCTGCGTCGCCTGCGGGATTCGATATTGCGGCATGTATGACGGGTCCGGGGGTGCGGCTGGATTCTTGAGGGGATGAGTCGCCAGCCATGCGTTGAATGCGACGCGGTAGCCGGGTCGTAGCCGTCGGACTGCAACTCTGAACAGCTTGGGGTTGTTGGACGTGTAGGCAGTCTCCGCGGCGTTGAACGACACCGAATCGAGCGTGCGGATCTGCGTTGCTTGGATGTCCGCGAGGCTGGCCTTCGTGCGCGTCGCGGACGCTTTGGCGAGCAACAGCGACGAGTCCGTTCCCCACTTGGCCGCCGAGTAGCCCGACCAAGCGGCCAACAGCGCCACGACCGACAGCAACACGGCCTCGATGATCGCGATCGCCCGATCACGCCCACCGTGCTCCTCGTGCGCATGCTCGCGATGCTCGGCGATCTCCTTGCCAACCTCAGCAGCGGAAACGCCCTCTGGCACCAGATGCCGCCTTTCTGAATCGAGAACTTCGGAAGGGTAAAGACGCCAGAAAAATCCGAGCAATGGCTCGAGGCTGGTCCAGACCTGGGCTGACAATCGCCCCAACTGCGGCACAGCGCATCACCCCAACTAGGTGATCCCGCCCTCGTCCTCGACTGGCACGGGAACGCCCCGTGGGCGGCTCTGCTCGATTGCCTTTACAGGGTGCAATCCAGGAGTTACGCTTCACAAGTCGTTCACACGCTCGGTCGTTGACCGGCAAGATGGATGACAGCAAGGAGAGCGGAACGGGTTCGCGGTCGCACGCTTGGCCGCCAGACCTTGGCCGTCGCAGACGGGTCTGCCAACCGACTGGGGTCCGCTCGTGTTCGAGCAGCCGAGAGCCGTTCCTTTGTTAGCCGCGCACCAGCCGGGGCCGTCGATGACCCGGGCTGCGTTTGGCTTCGCGTCCTGCCGCCATGCGGGCCAGTACCGAGAGGTCGACGGTGCGCCGTTCATCGCTCACCCACTCGAGGTCGGTCGGCTGCTCAATCACGACCGCCAACCGAACCACGTCGTCGCGGCGGGACTGCTCCACGACGTCCTGGAGAAGACGAGCACAACACGGCGAGAGCTCGAACGCGAGTTCGGTACCGGCATCGCGCAGCTCGTTGCTGCAGTCACAGATGACCCAACAATCAGGGACTACGAGGAACGCAAGCGTGAACTGCGCGATCGGGTGGCGCGCTCGGATTCCGGCACACTCGCCATCTACGCTGCGGACAAGATCTCGAAGGTGCGCGAGCTGGGGCTGTTACCACCGTGGCGCGCCAGCCAAAGGACGAACCAAACGAAGCTGGCTCACTATCGCGCGAGCGTAGAGATGCTCGCGCGCGTTGCCGGACAGACCGCCCTTGTTATTCGTCTCGACGCCGAGCTGAAGCTCGTTGCCTACGAGCTCGCGGGGGCGATTCGGGAGCCGTACGCAAGCAGTCCGAAGATCGCCAGGATGTCGAGCGTGAAGATCGACAGCGACCAGAACGGGTAAGCCGGAATCATCATCAGCTGCACAATCGCGTTGACGCGAGCGCGGCAACGCCGCGACACGGCCGATCCGGCATCGGGATGCCCACGTCAGGCGTTGCACGTGCATGCCTCCTTGTGGTGCGGCGTTGTCACAGGCGACGCTTGCGGGGTGGCTGTTTCGAGCTTCCCGGGTTCAGCCCATCGGCTCCGTCGATCGGCGGCCCGCCCGGCGGCGAAGCGCCTATCCGCCGTGGGCCCGCTGGAACGACGAGCTTGGCGAGCGGTACACGCTCGGCGTCGAGGAGGAGGTCATGCTCCTCGATCCAGCTCATTGGTCGCTCGCGCAGTCGAGTGATCACGTGCTCGCGCGCCTGTCCGACGAGCTCTCGCTGCACACCTCACCGGAAACCCACGCGGCAGTCGTTGAGCTCACCACGGGTATCCACCTCGATGTAGACGGGATCGCGATAGAGCTCGCTTCGCTGCGAGACCGGCTGGGGCGGGAGCTGGATGCGATGGGGCTCACCGCCGCCGTCGCAGGCACCCATCCGCTGACTGTCTGGGAGGAGACCGAGATGTCGGGGGCGGTGCGTTACCGCAGGCTCGGCGAGACGATGCGCGCATTCGCCAGGCGAGAGCCGACGATGGCTCTCCATGTCCACATCGGCGTGCCCGCGCCCGAAGACGCGATCCGAGTGCTGAACGGGCTGCGCCGCAACGCGCCCGTTCTGCTCGCGCTCTCGGGTAACTCTCCGTTCTGGCAGGGGCGCGATGTCGGGTTCGCCTCGGCGCGCACCTTGATCTTTCAGGCCTTCCCGCGAACGGGCCTACCACGATTCTTCGAGAGCTACGCCGACTACGTTGGGGCGGTCGACGTCCTGATCTCCTCGGGTGCGGTGCCCGATCCGAGCTTTGTCTGGTGGGACGTCCGGCTGCAGCCGGCGCTCGGAACCGTCGAGGTGCGCCTGATGGACGCACAGTCAAGAGTCCGTGAAGTCGCTCCTCTCGTTGCGCTCGTCCAGTCGCTCGCTCGCCTCGAGCTCGAATCGGATCCCTCACCCCCCACGCCGAGCGCTGAGGGTCTTGCGGAGAACCGCTTCCTGGCGGCGCGCGACGGGATGGACGCCAGGCTGATCGACCCCGCCTCCGGCCGTTTGGTTCCCGTACGGGAGACACTAGACCGCCTCCTGGCCGAATGTCGCCCGCACGCGCTCGCGCTCGGGTGCGGTGACGCGCTCGGTGGCGTGCGATGGCTCGCAGCCGCAAACGGGTGGCTGGCGCTGGAGCACCTCGTGACCGGAGTGCTACTGGCCATCACGATCATCGGGTTGCCGCTCGCCGTCGCCAACTTCAAGATGATCCCGCTTGCCTTGACACCCTTCGGCCGCGCGATCGTGCGCGTCGACCGGTCGACCTACGCCGGAAGCACCGTGTAGCGATGGCTCGAGTCGAGTTGAGTGAGGAGCAGGCACTTGAAGCGGCCCGCGTCTGGTGGCTGTTCCTGCTCGTCGGCGTGGCGAGCGCAATCGCAGGAATCATCCTGGTTATCCGACCGAGCCATAGCCTCACCACGCTCGCGGTCGTGATAGGGATCTTCCTGCTGATCGACGGGATCGCCGAGCTTGTCAAGTCGTTTGGACGGGACGAGCATCGCGCCCTGGCTGCGATCATCGGCGTGCTGGGCATCATCATTGGCATCGCGCTGATTCGCCACCCGATTCATGGCGTGACCGCGATCGGGCTCGTGTTCGGAATCTGGCTCGTCACGGCGGGCCTCGTACGCCTGGTCCGCGCGATCGTCGTGGCCCAACGCGTGCTGCTACAGGCCATGATCGCCCTGGTCGAGACCGCGGTGGGCATCGCGATCGTCTCCGATCCGCATATCGGCTACACCGCGCTCGCGCTGGTCGCTGGGATCTGGCTGATCGCCAACGGCATCGGCCTGATGGCGACCGCCGGCTTGCTGAGAACAGCTGCCGCGAGCACGGTCGACGAGTAGCGAGGCACGGCCACCACCTCGCAGCGTTTCACACTCCGCCTCTGACGTGCACGCTCCAGAACTGTCAACAGCGCCTTCTTGCGGACAGTTCTTTAGCGGGAGCGACGGGACTCGAACCCGCGACCTCCGGCGTGACAGGCCGGCGCTCTAACCAACTGAGCTACGCCCCCGGGCAGGGGACTCCAGTATGGCAAGCGCGCGCCGATTGCCTCGCGTCCGACCGCAACTTTGGGCGCCCTCACGAGTTTTAGACCCGGAATCGATCTCCCGGAGGGCGCGCCCAACCCGGCCGTGGGCGCGTCAGTGGGAATCGCGCGATGAGGACCTCCGGGTCCTCATCGTGGTTAGGGGCGGCTCGGCGACAAAACACCCCGGTTTCTCACGGCGGCTCCGTCCGAGCCGGGCGCGGCGGCGGCACCCAGCCGCCGAACACGCGCTCGAGTTCGAGCGCGACAGCAATGGCTACGTAGTCGCAATCGCGACCGGCAGCCACCTGGACCCCCACAGGCAGGCCGTCCTCCGAAAGCCCCAGTGGAACCTCTGTCACCGGCACGCCCGCCATGTTGAAGACCGCTGCCGGCGTCAGCAGCCATGGCCGCCCGAACGTGCGACCGTGGCGCGGGGCCGGCCGGGGATGGGCGGGGTGCAACAGCACCCCGTCGCCGATCGCCTCGACCAGCTCGGACACGATCGCTTCGGCGGCCCGTAGAGCCCGCCGCGGCGGTCTGCGCCGCTCTGGCAGTAGCTCGGCCGCGAGCGCGATGCGCGCGTGGACGGTATGGCGCTCGCTTCGCCGCAGCAGGCTACGCAAGCTGGGGCGGGCCTCGCCCGCCTCCTCGATCAGCTTCAGCGTCGGATGATCGGTGGGAGAGCCGGACTGCAGCGTCGCGAGGTAGGGCGAGACCGCGCGCCGCCACGAGCGCAGATGAACCCGTCTCACAGTCGCTCCCGCCGCCACGAGCGCACCGACCGCGCGCTCGCGCGCGTCACGCATCTCCTGGCTAAGCGGGGTGCGCGACGCACCCTCGACCACCGTCACCTCCAGACCGCGCATCGACACTTCAGCCGGTAGAGTCAAGCGCGCGACCCGCGAGCATCCGCAGCACAGGCATCAGGTCCTCCGCCGCGCCGCGTGAGCGGACCGACGCCGAGCATCCGACCCGAATCGCCCTCGGTGGGTGGCCACATCCCATCGTTCGGGACAAGCCCCGACGAGGGCTTGTGGCCGAAGACACCGCAGAACAGCGCAGGGACCCTGATCGAGCCGGCGATGTCAGATGCCAGGCCGAACGGCGAGCCGCCACAGCCGACCGCAGCGCCCTCGCCCCCCGACGAGCCGCCGGCGGTCCGCCCGGCGTCGTAGGGGTTATTCGTGCGCCCGTAGACCTTGTTGTTTGACTCGATCCAGAGCGTGAGCTCGGAGGTGTTGGTGACCCCGAGCGGGATCGCCCCCGCGTCGATCAGGCGCTGGACGGTCGGAGCGTTGGCCGCCGCGCGGTAGTCCCGGCGCGCGACCAGGCCGGCTGACTGGGGCATCCCTGCGACAGCGATCGTCTCCTTGACGGTGAACGGCACACCGAGCAGCGGTGGCAGATCGACACCCTCGGCGACGCGCGCATCGGCCGCCGCCGCGTCCCCGAGAGCCGCCTCGAACCGCTCCGCGACGACCGCGTTAATGCGCTGCGCGAACCGGCGGTGTAGATCGATGTGGGCGCCGACGACTTCGACGGCGGTCAGCTCGCGGCGGCGGATGGCTCCCGCGAGCTCGACCGCCGAGCGCGCGGTGATCACGGAATCACTAGGCGCATCACACTGCGAACGAAGTCCTCGAAGCGCTCCGGTGGGTAGCTCTTGGGATCGGTCAGCAGCCTCCGGCCCGCATCCTCGCCCAGCACCCGGATCGCGCGAGCGATCAGCTCGATGTCGAGGTCATCGGGTAGCTCGGGTCGCTTCATCGCCCACCGCACGAGCTTTGCGATCCGCTCCTCGGTGCGCGCGCGATTGGTTTCGATGTGATCGCGGACGATCTCCGGTGTGCCCTCGAGCGGCAGCAGGATGATGCGCCACGTCGCGGGACGGCTCGCGACCGCGTCTAGAAAGCGCTTGACGCCGTCGGCCAGCAACTCGACTGGGTCGTGATCGCCCGTTGCTTCGGGCACGACCTGCTCGAGCTGCTCGAGCGAAATCCGCTCCTCGCGCTCGATCAGCGCGTAGAGCAGCCGACCAAGGTTCGGGAAGTGGTCGTAGACGACCGGGCGCGTGACGCCCGCCTCCCGCGCGATCGCCTCGATCGAGACGCCGCTGTAGCCCTGCTCGAGAATCACCGCGAGCGCGGCATCGATCAGCTGCTCGCGGCGCTGCTCGGGCGGCATCCGCGGCGCGTAGCGACGGCGCTCGGATGCCTGAAGTATTGGACGGCTCGGCATCGACGCGGGCAAGGCTACCAACGGCGTCCACGGGCCTACGCGCATTGAAAACCGTCCGCCCGTGTTAACTAGGGCGGTGCTGGTTCGTCGCCTCCTGATCGTGGGGACCATCGTGCTGCTCGCCGCGCCTGCGGCGGCGAGCGCGTCGATCTCGCCCACGCTGTCCGTCTCGCCCGGCACCGTTCCGGCCGGCTCGGCAGCGACCAGCATCGGTTTCGAGTACCAGTTCAACCCCTCTGTGGCGGACACGTTGACGCGGTTCGAGACGCTGCTGCCGCCCGGGCTGCTCATCAACCTGAGCGCCGCCGGCGGCGGCTGCCTGACGGCCCCGGCGCCCCAACCTGCGTGCGCGATTGGCACTGGCACCGCGAGCGCAAGCAGCGGGACTTGGAAAGGCGCCGTCGGGCTGTACCTCGTCGATCGCCCCAGTCCAGGGGACGTTGCCGGCATAGCGCTCACCAACCACGACGGTGAAACGCTGGCGACCGCCGACGTGACCATGCGCAGCGCCACCGATCCCAACGGGCCCGGCCTCGAGATTGACTTCACCGGGGTGTCGGGCGGCGGGCTGAGCGGGCTCGATCTGAACCTCGATGGGCTGCGTACGCCGAGCACCTGTCCGTCGACGCCAGCGGACGCGGCCGTGTTGGCGAATGGCTCCCTCGATGGCCCCAAGCCGGTCCAGGCGACCGCCCCGCTCGCGGTCACCGGTTGCGCGGCGCTCGCCTATCAGCCGAGCATCGCGGTCCACGCGAACCGGGACGCGAGCGACTCGGGCGTCGAGCTGATCGCTTCCGTCTCCCAGCCCAACGCGGCCGTCGAGTCGGCAACGCAAGCGCTCGAGCTTGATCTGCCGACGAGCGTTCTGCCGAACACGCTGGCCCAGGACGTGTGCCTCCAAGGCTCCCCGTGTCCCGTCGGCGCCGCCACGGCTACCTCGTCGGCCCTGCCTGCTTCGCTGCTCGGAAACGGCACAGTCACGCTCGGCGGCATCTTCCTCGCGCCGACGCTGACCGTCTACTTCCCGTCCGCGAACCTGACGCTGGTGGGGACGATCGACGCCACCAACGACAGGGTCACGTTCGCGAATCTGCCCGATCTTCCGCTCACCGGCCTGCTGATCGACATCACCGGACCCGGTAACCGCAAAGCCTTCCAGACGACATGCTGGCCCGGCAGCGTGCTCGCCAAGTTCGTGCCGCAGGACGGCAACTCGCTCGTGAGGTGGGCAGCCCCGGTCGCGTTCAAGAACTGTCCCCCGCCGCCACCGCCGGCAAAGCCCCCCCACGTCTCAGGCGGGTCGCTGACCGGCCTCACCACCGGGAAGCCAAAGCTCCAGTTCATCGTTCGGCACGGCGCCGACTCACCCGCGATCGGGTCAATCTCGATCGCGCCGCCCCATGGGCTCAAGTTCAAGCGATGCCGTGTCTCGAGGCATCGCTGCAACGGCCTATCGCTATCCGCCGGCCTGCTGAAGAGCGTCAAGCTGAGCGGCGGACAGCTTGTGATCACGCTGACGCAGGCGGTTCCACGCACCACAATCACAGTCGGCGCCCCATCGCTGTCTGAGGGCGCCGGGCTCCTCAAGCGAGCGCGGCGGCACAAGGTGACCAGCATGACCTTCGGGCTGACCGCCGTCGACGCGGCTCGCACCGCTTGGGCGCTGGTGCTGACCCTCAGGCCCTAGTGCAGCTATCACAACCGTCGCGCGAGTCGCTGGAGGACGTCCTCACTCCAGGTGTGGGTGCGCAGCAGCTCGTAGCGCTCGGCCGCGATCCGCATGTAGGCCTCGGTCTCGGTGCGATTGCGGGTGATCAGCTCAGCCTCGCGCAGCATCGCAACGACAGGGCGATACTCGGTCTCGAGCCACAGCCGCGCCGTGGCCTCGCGGTCGAGGTGCTCGCCGGTCTGCTGCGCGCTGCGAAATCCCCACGCCTCGACCCCCTCGGCGAGCCGCGCGAACTCGCGCGGGTCGGTCAGCCGGATCTCGCCGCGCGCCTCGGCGCGCAGCGGCACGCGCTCGAAGAACACGCGCTCATGGCTCTTGAGCGGCAGGTCGGCTTGAGCGTGATCGTGCGATCGGCACCGACGCGTGTCTGCACTTCGGTGACGTACGCATCGATCTGCTCGTGGCCAAGCGCGCACACGACCGACACTCGGTGGTGACCGTCGCGCACGAAGTAGATCTCGCCGATCCTGTACAGGTCGACCGGCGGCAGCGGATCGCCGCGTCGCATCGCGGCCGCGATCTGCTCCCAGCGCGAGCGCACCCGGCCGGAGGTCGGCCGGAAGCGCCGGTCGAAGTCGCGCTCGCGGTCGACGGTCCCGACGATCGCCTCGATCCGCACGACCTGGAGGCCGGCGTCGCGCTCGCCGACGAACCCGAGCGCGTCGACGACCTCCTGGTAGGGCAGAACGACCGCCGACGTCGTCGGGCTCAAGCCGCAGTCGCGCCGCGAGCCGCGCAAGCGTCGCCCGGCGGCGGGCGCGCAGGAAGTCGTGCTGGGCGTCGAACCCGGGCAGCCCGGTCGAGCGCGGCTCGGGCACGCGGCAGCGCTCAGTCGCTCGGCTGAGACGCCGGCGGCGCCCGCGGGCCGTCGACGAGCAGGCTCCGGCCGCTCTCCTCGTCGAACAGCTGCAGCTGGCGCGCGTCGAACCACAGCTCTGCGTCGCCGCCCTGGCTGACCTTGCTGGCGGCATCGAGTCGCGCCACCATCTGGATGCCCTCGCGCGACTGACCGACGTCGGCGGCGCCCGTATCCTGTGCGAGCTCGTCGAGCTCGCGCGAGGACACGCGCTCGGCCTGCGACGTCGAAGTAGGCGTAGTACTCGGAGCCCATCGACTCGAGCACGCGGATCTTGGTCTTGAACGAGGTGCCGTTGCGAGAGTCGGAGACGAGCGAGGCGTCCTGGAAGTGCTCGGGCCGCAGCCCGGCGATCACGCGCCGGCGCCGGCCCCCGGCCCGCTCGAGCCGATGGCGGAGCTCGTCGGGAATGCGCACGGCGCCGATCGGCAGCCTGACCGTGTCGCCGTCGATCTCGCCCGGCAGGAAGTTCATCGACGGCGAGCCGATGAACCCCGGCGACGAACAGGTTGACCGGGTGGCGAGTAGAGCTCGGCCGGGGTGCCGACCTGCTGGAGCTCGCCCGGCGCGCATCACCGCGATCCGGTCGCCGAGCGTCATCGCCTCGGTCTGGTCGTGGGTGACGTAGATCGTGGTCGTCTCGAGCTGGTGCTGGATGCGGGCGATCTCGGTGCGCATCTGCACGCGCAGCTTGGCGTCGAGGTTCGACAGCGGCTCGTCCATCAGGAACGCGCTCGGGTTGCGGACGATCGCGCGGCCCATCGCGACGCGCTGGCGCTGGCCGCCGGAGAGGTTGGCGGGCTTGCGGTCGAGGTGCTGCTCGAGGTCGAGGATCCGGGCCGCCTCGTGCGACCTTGCTGTCGATCTCCTGCCTGCGGGCACCTTCGCCAGCTTGAGCGCGAAGCCCATGTTCTCGCGCACGGTCATGTGCGGGTAGAGCGCGTAGTTCTGGAACACCATCGCGATGTCGCGGTCCTTGGGCGCCTTCTCGTTGACGACCTGGCCGCCGATCTTGAGCTCGCCGTCGGAGATGTCCTCGAGCCCGGCGACCATCCGCAGCGCGGTCGACTTGCCGCAGCCCGACGGGCCGACGAGGATCATCAGCTCGCCGTCGGAGATGTCGAGGTTGAAGTGCTTGACGGCCTCGTACCCGTCGCCGTAGCGCTTGGTGATGTCCTCGAACTGGATCTCGGCCATGGCCTCCTTCTCCTTATCCCTTGACCGCGCCGGCAGTCAGCCCGGCGACGATCCGGCGCTGGAATAGCAGCACGAGCACCATCATCGGCACGGTCACGACGACCGCCGCCGCGCAAATGTCGCCGATCGGGAGCGTGAACTGCGACACGCCCGGGAACTGCGCGATCGCCGCCGGCACGGTCTCGGCCGCGTTTGTCGAAGTCAGCGAGGTCGCGAACACGAAGTCGTTCCAGCAGATGATGAACACGAGGATGAAGGTAGTCACGAGGCCCGGCATCGCGAGCGGCGCGATCACCTTGCGTGAACGCCTGGAATGGAGTCGCGCCGTCGACCTGGGCGGCCTGCTCGAGCTCCCACGGGATCTCCCTGAAGAACGCCGACAGCGTGTAGATCGACAGCGGCAGCGCGAACGTCATGTACGGGATGATCAGCCCCGGCCACGTGTCATACAGGCCGATCTGGCGCCACAGGTTGTAGAGCGGGCCGACGAGCGAGATCTGCGGGAACATCGCGATGCCTAGGGCGAGCGCGGGTATCGACCGCCGGCCGGGGAACTCGAGCCGTGCGATCGCGTACGCGGCGGCCGAGGCGACGACCACGGCCAGCGTTGTCGCGATCAGGCCGATCCCGATCGAGTTGCGAAGCGCGCTCGTGAACACCCCCGCGTTGAAGATGTCCTTGTAGTTGGACAGCGTCCAGTGGTGCGGAATCAGGCTGCCGTCGGTCACCGACGCGCCGGTCTTGAGCGACAGCATGATGATCCAGAAGACCGGGATCAGCGAGCAGACGCGCGATCAGCGATGAACGCGCCCGACCAGCCGGTCAGCTGTTTGCCGCGCACGCTCATCAGCCTCTCACCCGCCGGCGCCGCCGCGGCCCCGAAGCCCTTGATGAACACGAATGCGGTCAGCGCGACCAGCAAGAACAGGCAGCACCGAGACCGCCGATCCGAGCCCGAGGTTGAGCCGGTTGAGCAGCACGTTGTAGTTGAGCATCGAGACCGACTCCGTTCCTTGGGCGCCCTGGTTGAAGATGTAGATCACGTCGAAGATCCGGATCTCGTCGAGCGTGCGGAACAGCAGCGCGACCAGGATCGCGGGCTTCATCAACGGGACCGTGATTCGCACGAACCGCTGCCACGTACTAGCGCCGTCGACCTTGGCTGCCTCGTGCAGCTCGTCGGGGACGAGCGCCAGCCCGGCCAGCAGCAGCAGCGCCATGAAGGGCGTGTTCTTCCAGATCTCCGTGATGATGATCGCCACGTAGCTGCCGAACTGGTGGCTGAGCGGGTCGCCAGTCAGCCCGAGCAGCTTCGGGATCCAGCCGCTGTTGAGCGAGAACGCGTACTGCCACGAGTACGCCGACACGACCGCGACGATCGCGTACGGAACGAGTCCGATCGAGCGCAAGAGGCCGCGCACGATCGGCGTGCGGTGCATCGCGAGCGCGAGCGCCATCCCTAGCGCGAACTGGAACGAGACCGCGACCACCGTGATGATCAACGTATGCAGCACGTCCTGCCACCACACCGTCGCGCCCAGCACGTGGCCATAGTTGTCGAACCCCACCCACTTGTTGGCGCCCGGGAAGCGCAGGTCCGAGCGCTGAAGCGAGAGGATGATCGTGTCGATCACCGGATAGGCAGTCACGGCGATCATCACGATCGCGGCGGGAGCCACCAGCCAGGCGGCAAACCGGCGCTCGGCCTTGGCGCGCTCGGTCAGGTGCTTGCGCCTGGAGGGCGGCGCGGAAGCGGCGGGGGCTGCGACGGCTCCGGTGCTCATCTCATATCAATGCCGTTGAGGACAATGCGGCCTTGAGCTGGCCCATCAGCGTGCTCACAACCGAGCTGGGATTGATGTTGGACGGGGGCGACAGCGCCTTCTGGATCGCGAGCGTGACGTCGGCGTAAGACGGCGTCTGCGGACGGATGCCGTAGGCGATCAGCTGCTTCTCGATCAGCTTGCCGAACGGGTACAGCTTCTGGAACGCGGGCACGTTGTAGATGGCGCCCCTCACCGGCGCGAGACCGCCCTTGGTCGCGTAGTTGGTCTCGTACTGCTGTTGCGTGAGGCACGAGGTCGCGTCGAACGCCAAGTCGGGGTGCTTCGAATAGGAAGACACCCCGAGGTTGTAGCCGCCGATCGAGACCTTGGGTGGCGTGCCCGGCGTGACGGTCGGGAACGGCGCATAGCCCATCTTGTTCTGGATCCCCGCCTTCGCCGCGGCCGGCCACACGAACGGGTAGTTGATTTCGAACGCCGCCGATCCGTTCTCAAACGCAATCCGCGACTGGTCCTCCTTGTCGACGTTCAGCGACGGGTCGGCGGCCGGGGAAGTGGCGAGCCTGTGCATGATCGCCGCCGCGGTCGCGGCCGGCTGGCCGATCACGACCTGGTTCGACGGCGTGATGATCTGTCCGCCGGCGGAGTCGACGAGTGAGTTGAACCACACGGTCAGGCCCTCGTATTGGGCGCCCTGCTCCTCGATGTAGTGCGGCTTGCCCTGCTTGGCGAGCGCGATCGCGTCGTTGATCATCTCGTCCCAGGTCTTGGGTGGGTTCGGCACCAGGTCCTTGCGGTACCAGAGCAGCTGGGTGTTGGAGTTGATCGGAACCGCATACACCTGCCCCTTCACCGTCGCGGTCTGGACCGGGCCGGGGAGGTCGACCTGGTGGATCTGGGCCGCGAGGTCGGCCGGCACGGGCCGGATCCACTTGGCCGTCGCGAACTCGGCGGTCCAGTCGACGTCCATCGCCAGGATGTCGATCGACGAGTCGCTAGCCGCCAGCCGGCGCACGAGCGACACTCGCTGCTGGTCAGAAGCGGTCGAGAGGAAGTTGATCGCGATCTTGTAGCGCCCGCCCGACGCGTTGCTACAAGCGGCGGCCGCCGCCGCGAACGAGCCCGACGGCTCGGGGAACACGTACCAGTTGAGCGTGACGGGGCCCTTGCCCGAGGAACCACAGCCGGCAGCGATCAAAGCAAGGGCGACTAGTGCTCCCAAGCGCCCCATCAGCTTTTGCCGGCAGCGTCGAGCCTGCAAACGCGTCCTCCCTCCACTTCGGAACTCGAGACAACATATACCCCCACCGGGAGCCTTTGAACCTCGCTTGTTGGCCCCGGGAGTACGCTTCGAGAGGCACAACAGGAGGTGTCTCATGTTTGCACGGGTGACCCTTTTCCCCGGTCTTCCGCCGGAGCGGATCAAGGCCACGCTCGAGCATTTCCAGGAGGACAACCTGCCGAAGTTCGAGCAGGCACCTGGGTATCGCGGCATGTGGGCCGGCGTCGACTACACCGGCGGGCGGGCGATCGCCGTCACCTATTGGGAGTCGATGGAAGCGCTGCGGGCTACGGACCAGCTGGCGGATGACATCCGAGCCGCAGCGGTGACTCGCGCGGGCGTCGACCGCGAGCGGCCATCGATAACGGACCGCTACGAGATCGTGCTCCAGCGCGACCCGGTGTCATCCCCGTAGCGCGCATCGCTCCCAGTCGAACGGGAGCGGGATAGCGCGCAGCCGCGCGTCGTTCTCGTGCCAGTCGCGGTTGACGTGCCGGCCGAGGACGACCGCGGCGACCGGACCCGCGCCGGCGGCCTTGAGCGTGGCGGCAGCGCTCTGCGCGCTGGCACCGGTGGTCCACGTGTCGTCGATCAGGAGCACCGGCTGCCCGTCGAGCTGCTCGAGCGGCTCGAACTTGCCGGCATCGAATGCGCGCTCTGCGCCGAGCGATCCGCGTCGCAACAGCGGCCGGTGGCGGTCGCGGGTCGCGCCAACCAGCTCGCCGACGATCGTCTGGAGTGGATGCTGCTCCTTGCGGCCGGGGACCGTCGTCACGAGCTGAAACTGATCGACGCCTGCGGCACCAGCCACGCAACCCTCGTGTAGGGCGAGGTAGCGCCAGAGCACAGCCGCGAGCTCGAAGGTCGTGCGCCGCGCGACTTCGCCTTCCAAGCGCTTGTAGACCATCAGCGCGCGGTGGAGCTGCTCAGTCGCGACGCTGTAGGAGATCGGCGCGACCGCTGCGAGGTGCTGCGGATTGTTGGCGCACCCGTAGCAGCGGCTGAAGCCGCGCGTGAAGTTGAAGCACACCTCGCAAGTGTCGGGACCGGGCCGCGGCGCCAGCATGAAGTTCGCGTACGGCGCGCTCAGCTCGGCGACTGATGGCATCGCCCGCTAGGCGACGAGGGCGTCCGTCGACGGTCAGCCGCTGCACCGTCTGAGAGATCTGCTCCGGAGCGCTGACGACGTAAGTGCCCGGGCGGGTCACGAGCTCGCGCACCCATTCCTGTGTCGAGCAGCGGCTCGAGCACGAACACAGGCCGGCCTTGGGCGAGCGCCAGCCGCGACTGGACACGCGACCCGCTCGTCTCGGACGCCTCGACGATCACGGTCGCCAGCGTCATGCCCGACATGACCGCGTTGCGCATCGGGAAGCTCCTCCGGGTCGGCGGGGCGTCGGGCCAGAACCGCGAGACGACGGCGTGCTCGGCCGCGATCCGTTCCTGAAGGGCCGCGTTCTGCGGCGGATAGGCCTGCCTTAGGCCGGTGCCGATCACGGCCACCGTGCGGCCTCCGCTCTCGAGCGCCGCTTGGTGGGCGGCGGTGTCGATGCCCGCTGCGAGTCCCGAGACGACGGTGAAGCCTTGGCCGGCCAGGTGGGTCGCGATCGCGCCGCGCTGCCTCGAGGCCGTCAGCGCTCGCGCGGCGCGAGCCGATCACGGCCACCGAGCGCGCGAGCTCGGGCCGCAGCTCCCCCGCCACGAAGATCAGCGGCGGACGGTCGTGGACCGCTTTCAGGTTTTCCGGGTAGCTGGGGTCCATGACGCTGACGAGTGCGATGCCCTCGGCCTCCCACGCCTCGACCTCGCGCTGCGCGGCGCCGAGGTCGTCCGCCGCGAACAGACTCTCCTGCTCGAGCAGCGCGCGCGCGCTGCCAGCCTCCTCGAGTAGATCGGAGTAGGTCTGCTGTGCCCGCTGCCCTTCGCGCAGCAGCGTGACGAGCGCGGCTTTCTCCTCTGCGGACGGCATCCGGGCGAGCCTAGCGGTGGCCGGTGACGCAAACACACGTGCCGCTAACACGTTCCTACCAATCGCCCCCGGAGCTCTCGGTAGCGTGGCCGCCATGTTCAGACGATCACTAATCCTGTTGGGTTGTGTCGTGGCGCTGGCCGCCGCCGGGTGCGGCAGCAAGTCGTCGTCATCGGCGACTGTCGCTCCGGCTACGAGCACTCCCGCCGTTCACTTCGCAAAGACCAAGTTCGTGTTCCACGCCGGGCTCGCGTTCGGCGCCTTCCATCATTTCATCTACGAGCCGATCAAGGCCGGCGACCTGAAGCACCCGCTGCTTCACAAGCTGACGATCGTCAAGATGGGCCTCGCCGGGCTGTTCGTCTACCACGAGCTGAAGCTCGCGGCGCAGGACGTCAGGGCGAGCAAGGTGCTGAGCACGCTGTTCGCGCCGCTGACGGCACTGGCGGACAAGATCAAGACGCTTGCCACGAGCCATGCGACGTCATCGAACGCCGACTCAGTCAACTCCGACGTCGCTTCGCTGTCCTCGGCGGCCGCCTCCAAGGGCCAGTCGATCACCGAGTCGCTCCCGAGCACCACGCAGCTCGCGTCCGGCGTCGCGCCGTAACGATCCGCTTGATGGCGGGCATCGTCCTCTAACTTGCGAGGGCGATGCCTGCCGTCCGTGCCGTCGTGTTCGACATTGGCGGGGTTTTGCTCGACTGGAACCCCCGCCACCTCTACCGCAAGCTGTTCGATGACGAGCGGGCGATGGAGGAGTTCCTGGCCAACGTGTGCACGCTCGAATGGCACGAAGCCCACGACCGCGGACAGTCGAGAGACGAGTCGTGCGCCGACCTCGCGGAGGCCCACCCGGCCCAGGCCGAGCTGATCTGGGCGTGGGCGCGGCGAAGCGAGGAGATGATCTCCGGCCCGATCGACGGGTCGGTCCAATCCTGCGCGAGCTTCGCGCGACAGGGGTCCCGTGCTACGCGCTTACGAACATGGAGCGAGAGACCTATCCGGTCCGAGTCGAGCGCTACCCGTTCATGCGCGAGTTCGACGGGACGGTCGTCTCGTCCCACGAGGGGATCGCTAAGCCTGACCCGGAGATCTTCGAGCTGCTGCTCAGCCGGTTCTCGTTGCGCCCCGAGTCGACATTGTTTGTCGACGATTCGCAGCGCAACGTGGACGCAGCCTTGCGTGTGGGGTTGCAGGCGGCTCGGTTCGAGTCCGTGGCGCAGCTGCGCGCCCTGCTCGAACGCGAGGGGCTACTCGGTCGCGTGCGGGTCTGACGGAGGCGCAGCCGGGACCGGCGTGGGCTCAGGCTCGGGCTGCGGCTCTGGTTGCGCCGCCACGGTCGCCGCCGGCGTCGGGTCGACAGCCTGGTGCGTCATCACGGTCGTCGACTGGTGCAGCTCGGCGAGCTCCTCGCGCGGGTCGGCGCCGCTGACAGCCTGGCGGAAGTCGCGCAGGCCCTTGCCGAGCGCCCGTCCCACCTCGGGCAGCCGCTTGGGCCCGAGGACAATCAGCGCGACCGCGAGGATGAACAGCAGGTGAGTCGGCTGGAGGATGTCGCCAATCACTATTGGGGAGGGTAGCTCGTCGGGGACGTCGGCGGGACGGTGTTGCCGAAGACGCGCGCGGTGGGTCGAGCGCTCGACCCGCCAGGTCGCCCGTTCTTTGCGGATCCATGTGTCTATATGACGCATTCCGCCGCATAGAACGGCCCGCCGGGAGCTACATCGGCGTCAGGTCGTGTTCAGCTGGCGAGCGTATTGAGGTCGTGGATCGCGGCGGGCCGCTCGGGGGGCACGCAGACCATGCCCTCGCTGAACCCCGCCGAGCCGATCTTGAACGCAGCGTTGAATCGGTCGATGTTGACGACTGTGAGCAGGCCGGCGATCTCGACCAGCTGCTGGTTGGAGAAGTGCTTCTGGGCGTTGGCGAACACCTCGTCCCTGATCTCGACTGGGGTGCGCATGAAGCCGACGGTGAAGTCCAGGGCGGCCTTCTCCTCGTCGGTAAACAGCTTGCTGGTGCGGTAGTTGGGAATCGCCAGCAGCTCTTCGTCGGTGAAGCCCGAGTTGCGGCAGATCTGCGAGCCAAGGTCCATGCAGTACTCGCAGCCGATCATCGCCGCGCCCTTGAGCTCGACCAGGTTCTGGATCCGCTGCGAGACCGTCTTGCCCTTGCGCATCGCCCCGTTGAACTTGCCCATCGCCATCATCATCTTCGGCGAGTAGGCCCAGATCCGGAACGGCTCGAGCCCGTCGCTGGTCTGCGGGGCACGGCCGGTCATCTTCTTCATCATCCTCGGCCCGAAACGGTAGGCGAGCTTCGTCATGGCGCTCGCTTGCTTGCGGCTGACGCCTTCGATACGTGCCATCAGTTCTACTCCTGTCAGATAGGACTGGTTTGCGGATCTCCTTGTATGACCCGCGAGCAGCGCGAGATGTGACCGCGCGAGGTCCAACTAGCGTGAGCGGCAACAAAGCGAACTGACTATGGCCTCACCAAGAGCTGCTGCGTCCCAGTGAAACCCGCCGCCCACGGGTAGTCGGCCTGACGCAGGATGTGGACGCGGACGGGATAACTGCCGGCGCCCCCGCTGATGTAGTAGCGCGCTTGCCAGCGGCCGTGCGAATCGGTTCGCGCTGTCGCGATGTTTCGCCATTGGCCGCGGTCGAACGCTTGGACGGTGATGATCGCTCCCGTCGTGGGCACGTGGCCGCCCCGCAGCACGCCCCAGAACTGGGCATAGTTGCCGAAGGTCACCACCCGGCTCACGCCCAGGGTCGAGCTCGCGGGGACGAGGAGCTTGGCCGCCCGCGAGGTGGCCGATTCGGTCAGCGGCCCGCCGCCGTATACGGCTTCGATCACTCGCGAGGGTCCCGGGGGCAGGGTGGCCTGCCAGCTCCCGTCGGGCGCTGTTCGAACGACGGCGACCGTGTGCCAGGCGTTCGAGCCGTCGTCGGGCGCGGCGAGGATGCCCACGGGCACGTGGGCCAGCGCGGCGCCGTCGGCGGTCGCGAACCATCCGTTGATCGTCGTCCGCTGGCCGTATCCGATGCGCTTGACGAGGTTGTCGCGCGTGATGCTGTGGCAGCGAAGGACATGCGCGAAGCGCCCCCTGTCACCCGGATCCGGACCCGCCGGCAGTCGCGAATCACGTGCGCGAACGTGATGCCGGACTGGACCGGCTCGCCGATCTTTACCGACCACGTCTGCGTCGCACTGGCGGCCGGGTTACCGGATGCGTCGAGGGCCTGGTTGGTGGCGTAGCAGGAGATCTGGTGCTGCCCGATCCCGTTGACTCCGACCGCGGCTGTCCCGCTCGCGGTCCCGGCGCCGGTTAGCCGTGCGGAAGCCCAAGGCCCTCCGTCTTGCGAGCAGTAAATGCCACCCACACCTGAGGGCCCTGCCGTCGCGGCCGCGGTCACGTACTGCGTTCCGGCTGTCACCGATACGTCGTGGCTCGGCGCGCTCAGCGCGAGCGAGACCGGGACGTTGTCGACGTTCAGGTATTCGAGGTCGTCGGTCCAGTCGGGCTGGCCGGTGCTCGGATTAGTCGACGCGTTGTGGGCCAGCAACTCGAATGGCACGTGAGTGGCGCTAGTCGGGCACCGCGTCAGTGGTGTTGATCGTCGCCGTCGGCCAAGGGTCCTGCCAGCTCCCATCGTGGCCGGGGTCGCACTGGTCCCAGTAATGGGTGACGCCCGTTCGCTCCCCGGTGTCGAGCAGCGTGTGCCCGTCCCAGTTCACCAGCAGCCGGCAGACGCCCGACGGGTCCTGCGCCGCGACGTCGATCGGGAAGCTGCCCCGGATCCAGTGCTTAGCCTGGTACCACAGGTTGTGGCTGCCGCTGGTCGGCCCGGCGATGATCGTGGGCGTCTGGTACTCGAACGCCGCCAGGTTGAGGTTGTAGACATCCATCCATGCGGCGCTCGAGTCGCAGCCCGTGTTCGGCGCGTTGCACGACAGCTCCCAGCCGAAATAGCGCGAGGGGGAGAAGAATGAGCCCCAGGATGTCGGCGCCGCCGCTCCGAAGTCGCGCAGGTAGCCCGAGTTGCCGCTGTCCCAGTAGAAGAACTGGGCCCACGGCGGGCTGCCGTCGTCGTCGCTATACGCCGAGACGCTGGCGGCGATGATCGCCATGCCCGCTGGCGCGTCCGCCTGCCAGCGGCCCACGCGCCCGCCGGGGTGGTCTTGTAGCCGTACAGCCACATCCCGTCCTTGCCGGTGCCGTTGCTGTTGAACGGACATGGGCGCCCCAGTAGATCTGCGGCTCGCGAAGACGGCGTCATCATCGAGGCATCTCCGCTCGAGCAGATCCCCTGATAGGAGACGACGTCCTGGACGGCGCGCCGGCTGCGACGGGCGACGGCGAGCGCCAGCAACGCGGCAAGCAGCGCGACCAGCGTCACGTTCGCGCCGCCGGCGTTCAGCAGATGAGCGCAACGCTCCTTCCCTTGCCCGCGGGTTCACCCGCGGGTTGAAGACGGTCGTGCCACCCCTCCGCGCCCCTGGTAGAACACGCAGATCGACCGGCGGCGGGACTCCCCGAGCGCCGGTCTGGTCGTTGGCGACGCCGATCGCCACACACGCGGCTGCTGCTTCGGGAACTTACCCTTCCACGTCGATGCCGTACAGGCCCCTCCCCCGGCAGGCACCCGCCCTGCGGCGTCTCCACCGCCCGCGGGCTCGACGCCACCACCTGACACTGGTCGTTCGTCACGGCCCACGCCCGCACATAGCCGCCGATCAGGTGCCGGTTGAAGGCGGAGGGGGTGACAGAGCCGGCCGGCAAATGGGTCGCCGCATACCCCGTCCCCCCAAGCGCGACGAACAGCGCGAGGTAGCCGATCAAGTTGTTCCCGATGTGGTCAAGCAGTCGCCTCATGTGGGCCTTTCGGTCGTGTGGACGGGTGGGGCGGTCATGGACCACCGAGCGTGAACGCGCCGCCGCTCCCAGAGCTGCCGCCGCTCCCAGAGCTGCCGCTTCCCGATGTGGCGGTCTGATTCGAGGACACCGAGGTCGTGGGAGAAGTTGCGGCCGGGGTCGGGGCTGATCTGTGCGAGACGTACCGCAACGCGCGAGCCGGCCGTCGGTGTGCCTTGGCAGCCACTCGGCGCTCGTGCCGGGCGGACGCATGTCCGGCTGGAGGTGCCATCGGCGGGATGCTCATAACCGCGAACGGGAGCGGCTTGTTGCGCGTCCCGCCTGACAGCAGCGTCCCGAGCACGCTGCCGGCGCCGATCACGACGACGGCGATCGCGGCAGCGGCGACCACGAGGCGCCGGCGACGATCGTCGCTTGGCCGTGCCGGGGCCGCGGGCGTTTCGACGGCGTCCTGAAGCGCGGCCGAATCCTCGCCCCAGAAGTCGGACTGACCGCCGCCCTCCGGCCGATCAGCCGAGGGGCCGAATGGCACGAGCTCCCCTGGAGGCCCAAGCCACTCGCGAGGGAGCTTAATGACGTTCGCACCCTCGATGGTCGGCTTCACCGTCGCGCCGCCTCCGTTCTCGGACTGATCAGCCGCCATGGCCGACCCGTAGTAGTACGCTGTTGGCACCAATTCGGCTCAATTGGAGAAGATAAGCCTTGGCACATGACTCTGACGAATCGTTCATGACGGTCGCCGAGGTAGCGGAGACGCTGAAGCTCAACCAGCAGACCGTCCGCAACTGGATCGACCGTGGCTCGCTGCCCGCGCTGCGTGTCGGGCGCCGGGTGCGCATCCGCCGCTCGGACTTCGAGCGCCTGATAGACGCCGGCTACACCGCGCGAGCCGACACGGCGCCCGAAACCCAGGGACCGAGTGGGGATGATTTCTGGGGCGGAGAGCAAGTCGGGACCGTCGAGCCGGGTCGCTGAACGATGAGCACCAGTGACGAGCTGAGTCCCGAGCGGGCGCAGATCATGCGAGCCGTGCGCCATGCAAGCGGCGCCTGGGCGGATGCAATGCGCACGCACAAGCTCGCTCCGCCCGATGCCGGATTTGCACAACGGTTGCGGGCGCTCGCCGAAGCGGCCGGCCGCGAACAGGTGGCGTGGGAGCACGCGCACGCGGCCGGCTTGTCGTGGCGGCCGGTGCCGGGAGCTGAGAACGCCGAGCCCCCGTACGAGCTCCGCCCGGGCACAGGCAGGCGCGGCCCGTCGGAACTTTGGGATCGCTTCGATGCGGCGGTCGCATCGCTGAACCGAGCAATCGCGGGCACGAGCGCGGCGGACGTAGCTGACGGTTTCGGCGAACTGGGCGAGGTCGCTGCCGCGCTGGCGGACGCCGTCGAACGCGAGGACGAGCACATCCGGGGCGCCGCTAAGCCCTGAGCAGCAGCCGCCGGTTGCATGGCCGGAAGCATCTCACGCGTCGGGCTCGGACGGAAGTAGCCGAAGGTATCGATCGCGCGATACCTTGCGGTCCCCGCATGACCGAGACCCTCAGAACGGTTGGACGCTACGACCTGCTCGAGGTGATCGGACGAGGCGGCGCGGCGACCGTATACCTCGCCTACCAGCGGGACCTCGATCGCCGGGTCGCGCTGAAGGAGCTGGCGCCGATCCGCGCGGGCGACCCTACGTTCGCCGAGCGCTTCATCACCGAGTCGCGGCTCGCCGGTTCGATGAACCACGCCAACGTCGTGACGGTCCACGAGTTCTTCGAGCACGAGGGGATTCCCTACATCGCGATGGAATACCTGCCGCTCGGTTCGCTCCGTCAATATCTCGACCGCCTCGGGCTCGCGCAGGTCGCCGGAGTGCTCGAGGGCGTATTGGCGGGCCTCGCCCACGGCGAGCGGCACGGCGTCATCCACCGCGACCTCAAGCCCGAGAACCTGCTCGTCACCGACGACGGGCGCGTGAAGATCGCCGACTTCGGCGTGGCCCGCGCGTACAACAGCGCGGCCCCGCGCCAGGCGATCACCACCACGGGAACGGCAATCGGCACCCCTGCGTACATGGCGCCCGAGCAGGCGCTTGGCCACGAGCTGACGCACGCCACCGATCTGTACTCGTTGGGCGTGATCGCGTGGGAGATGCTCGCCGGCCGGCTGCCATTCGAAGCGGCGGACACGCCGATGGCGGTTCTCTACCGGCACGTGCACGAACCGGTGCCGCCGCTCCGCGGAGTCGACCGTCGGCTGGGCGCCTGGGTCGAGCGGATGCTCGCGAAGGAGCCCGGGGACCGGTTCGCGGGGGCGGACGCGGCCTGGGATGCGCTCGAGGACGTCGTGCTCGACCTGCTCGGTCCGCGTTGGCGGCGCGACGCCAGCCTCCTCGACGGTTCCGCGCAACCGGCGGCCGCGCCGGCGCAGCGGCCGCGGCGCCCGATCCGGCGACGACGGGCGGCGCTCGGGCTGGTGCTGGTCGCGCTCGCGAGCGGCGGAGTCGCGGCTGGCATCGCGGCGGCGGGCGGCACCGGCCCGGCGAGTGCGCGCCAGCAACTGAGCACCGTCCTGGGCTCACTCGACCGCGTCCGCACGCGTGAGATCGCCCAACTGTCAGCGGCTAAAACGGGGGCTCAGCAGTCGGCCGTCTACGCAAGCCTGGGCAGCACCTACGCGGGCGCGGCGCGCCGCGCATCAGCTGTGCACGGGGCGGCGGCGGTCCAGGCTGCTCTGGCCGCCGAGTCGCGAGCGTGGGAGGCGCTGTCGGCAGCCGCTCGGTCGGCGAATCGGTCGGCCTACAGCCGGGCCGCACACGCGATCAGCGGCGACGAGCGGCAGATCGCCGCGGCGGCGGCGAGGCTTTGACGCGCGCGCAAGAGAAAGCCGTTCTCGGAATCGATGCGAGCCCGGCCGAACTGCGGGCGCTCGACGCGGCGGCCCGCGAGGCCCACCCATTCCTGTTTCTGCGCGACGGTGACGGCGGCCAGCGCCTGGTAAGTCTCTGGGGCGAGCGCGCGGTGCTCGGGCGGGCGCCCGGGAACGACATCGAGATCGCCTGGGATCCCCGCGTATCTGGCATCCACGCGTATCTGGAGCGCCGCGGGCCGCGCTGGGTGATCGAGGATGACGGCCTGTCGCGCAATGGAACCTTCGTCGCTGGACAGCGTGTCCGTGGCCGGCGCACGCTCAAGGACGGCGACGTGATCCAGCTCGGCGACACGCTGCTCGGCTTTCGCGACCCGAGCCCGCGGGTTGCGGCAACGGTGTCGGTGCCGACGGTTGCCGAGCCTCGGGTGTCGGAAGCCCAGCGCCGCGTCCTGGTCGCCTTGTGCCGCCCGATCGTCGAGGGCGAGCGTGGCGCGCCGGCCACGAACGATGCGATCGCCGGCGAGCTCGTGCTGAGTCTGTCGGCGGTCAAGGGTCACTTGCGAATGCTGTTCGCGCGTTTCGGGCTGGAAGACGCGGCGCAGAGCCAGAAGCGACTGCTGTTGGCGCAGCGAGCGCTGGCGGGCGGAGTCGTCGGCGCGATGGACTACGAGCAGCATGCTTAACGGCACAATCCCGACGAAGCCCGGGCCGAAATGTGACCTTGAGCAGGCTATGCATGCTTAACGGCACAAAACCCCAGGCCGGCGTGCCGATTTGTGCCCTTGTGCAGGTCCCGAGCGGAGGCCGCGCCGCCCGGTCCCGAGCGGAGACCGCTGCCGCCCCTCCCGAGCGCGGGCCGCTGCCGCCCAGCCCAGCCCGAGCGGGGCCGCTGCCGCCCCAGCGAGCGAGCGGGACCCTACCCGCCCTCCGCCAGCGTCGTCACCACCGCCTCGTAGACGCCGGCGCCATATCCAGCGGAAGCCACCCGCACGCCCTCACCAGGCGACAGCGTCGGATCTTTCTCGACCGCGTTGGCGACGAGCCAGAAGGTGCCCACCACTTCAGAGGCGTCCATGTCCTCGCGCGAGTCGCCCACGGCGATGCAGTCCTCCGCCGTGTAGCCACGGGCCTGCATGTGCCGCGCGACCGAGCGTGCCTTCGAGGCCGCGGCCGGGATCAGGTGATAGGCGCGCACGAGAGGAAGGTCGCCCATCTGGCCGATGTGCTCGTGAACGATCCCGTTGTCGACCAGGCGCATGCCAGCGGGAGCGACCACCTCATTCGCGTCATCGAGGTCGATCAGCCCCCTGAACAAATGTGATACCTCGCGCCCCGCCGACCACGGCGTGTGGTACTCCAACCGCCCCTCGAACCGCTCGAGCAGCAGCTGCGGTGCCCCCGATCGCTCGATCTGCTCGTAGATCGTGCCCGCCGACTCTGAGGGCACAACGCCGTCGGTCAGCCACTCGAGCTCGCCGTCGAGGACCAGGCCGCACCCGAGCTCGAACGAATACGACGTAATCCCGAGCAGGCGTGCGTCGTCGAACACGCTGCGCTCGCGGCGGCCGGAATAGAGCACTACCTCGGCGCCCGCGCGGTCGCACGCCTGGAGCGCCCGCACGCCATCAAGCGAAAACCGGCCGTCGGCTCCCCGCAACAGCGAGCCGCCGGGGCCGAGCAGGGTCCCATCGAGATCGACGTACAGACAACGCATCGCAATACTGGCTGCACAGTGTCCACGACCGCGCGTGAAGCCGAACCCTGGGCCGACGTGCTCGATGCAGGCCGCGCCGACGAACGGCTGGTGCACGAGTCGTCAGACGAACCGCGCGAAGCGCGTCTGGCCGAGATCCCCGACGAGTTCGCGTCGCCCGTAAAGGCGGCGCTCGAGAACGCAGGAATCACCGCGCTCTACGAGCACCAGGCCGAAGCGGTCCGCGCCGCGTTCGACGGCCCGCTGATCGTCACGACCGGGACAGCGTCGGGCAAGTCGCTCTGCTTCCAGCTGCCGACGCTCGAAGTCCTCACCCAGGACCGGCTCGCGCGTGCGCTCTACCTGTACCCGACCAAGGCGCTTGCCCAGGACCAGGCGCGCGCGATCACCGCCTTTGGCCTCCCGCACGTGAGGCCCGCAATCTATGACGGCGACACGCCGCGGTCGCAGCGCTCGGCGATCCGCAAGCGGAGCAACCTCATCCTCACCAACCCAGACATGCTCCACGTGGGGATCCTCCCCCACCACCACTCGTGGGATGAGCTGCTCGCGAACCTGGCGTTCGTCGTCGTTGACGAGGCCCACACCTATCGCGGCGTGTTCGGCTCGCACGTCGCCAACGTTCTTCGCCGTCTGCGGCGCGCGGCTGCAATCCACGGCTCCAATCCTCGCTTCCTGATGGCGAGCGCGACGATCGCCAACCCGGTCGAGCTGGCCGAGGGCCTGACCGGAGTCGACGGCTTTCGCCTGATCGACAGCGACGGCGCGCCCCACGCCGCGCGTCGCACCGCGATGTGGAATCCGCCGCTGCTCGACGAGAGCCTCGGGCTGCGCGCTTCGCCGCTGTATCAGGCCGCCGAGCTGTTCTCGGGCCTGATCAGCCAGGGCGCCCGCACGATCTGCTTCATGAAGTCGCGCAAGGGGATCGAGCTGATCACGCGGCACGCGACGACGCTGCTCGAGCCGGCGCTCGCGAAGCGGATCGCTCCGTATCGCGCCGGTTACACCCCGGCCCAGCGCCAAGAGATCCAGCAGCGACTGACTAGCGGCGAGCTGCTCGGCGTAGTCGCGACCGACGCACTCGAGCTCGGGATCGACATCGGCTCGCTCGATGCCGCGATCTGCGTGACCTATCCCGGGACGGCTGCGAGCCTCAAGCAGATGTGGGGCCGGGCGGGGCGCCGCGGCCGGGGCCTCGCCCTCTACGTCGCCGGCGAGGACGCGCTCGATCAGTTCTTCTGCCGCCATCCCGACGAGTTCCTCAACCGGCCGGTCGAGGCGGCGATCATCGACCCCGAGAGCCCCGAGATCTACGCCTGGCACCTCGTGTGCGCGGCCCACGAGGCGCCGCTCAGCGCTGCGGACCAACCGATCCTAGGAGGCGACGTTGAGAGCACGGCGCGCCAGCTTGCCGAGACCGGCTATCTGCGCGAGCGTGCAACCGGCTTCGTGCCCAAGCGCGCCGACGACTACCCGGCCGCGCGGGTCCCCTTGCGCTCGGCGTCGGCGGACTCGTTCGTTCTGATCGACGGAGGCTCGGGCGAGGTCGTCGGCACGATCGAAGCCTCGCGCGCGTACTCGACCGTTCACGCGGGGGCGGTCTACCTGCACCTCGGGCGCTCCTACCATGTTCGCGAGCTCGACCTCGGCGGCCGCCGGGCCCTGCTAGAGCCATTCGACGGCGATTACTACACGCAGGCCAAGAAGGACTCAATCACCCACATCGAGCAGCTCTACGAGCAGCGCGAGGCACTCGGGGTCAAGCTGTCCTTCGGCTCGGTGGTCGTCGAGGAGACCGTGCTCGGCTACCAGCGCAAGCGCCTCAACGATCAGGAGGCGATCGGGTTCGAAGGGCTCGTGCTGCCCCCGGTCGAGTTCCAGACCCGCGCGCTCTGGTACGAGCTCGAGGGGCTGATGGTCGGCTGGCCGCTCGCGCAGGACCTGCTCGGGTCGCTGCACGCGCTCGAGCACGCCCAGATCGCGGTCCTGCCGCTGATCGCGATGTGCGACCGCTGGGACATCGGCGGGCTGTCCACCAACGCCCACCCCCAGACCGGCGTCCCGACGATCTTCATCTACGACGGCCACCCCGGCGGTGTCGGACTGACACGGCGGGGGTTTGACCAGTTCGAGCGCCTGTCGGCCGACGCGGCCAGGCTGATCGGCGAGTGCCCGTGCGCCGACGGCTGCCCCTCGTGCGTCCAGTCGCCGAAGTGCGGCAACCTCAACGAGCCTCTCTCAAAGCGTGGCGCGCTCGAGCTGCTGCGGCGGATGAGCGCTACTCGTGCGCGAGCGCGGTGACGAGATCTAGCCGGCCCGCCCGCCGTGCCAGCGGCAGTGACGCGAGCACGCCAACCGCGAGCCCGACGGCCACGGTCAGCCCCAGCTGCACCCAGGGCACCGCGAACGCGATGTCGCCCGACGAGCTGACCGCCCAGGCGAGCAGGACCCCCAGGCCGGTTCCGACCAGCGTCCCGAGCACGGCGATGATCAGGCACTCGTGGCGGATCAGTGAGCGGGCCTGGCGGCGCGTCAAGCCGATCGCGCGCAGGATCCCGAGCTCGCGCGTGCGCTCGTGGACCTGGAGCGTGAGCGCGTTCAGGAGGCCGATGAGCGCCATCAAGGCGACCATCGCGAGCAGCGCGTAGAACAGGACGAGCACGGCGTTGACCTGGCTCGCGGTCTTGTCGGCGAGCTGGCGCTCTGAGCGCAGCACGACCCCGGGTAGGCCGGCGAGTGCCTGCTGGAGCTGCGCCTCGACCGCGCTGATATCCGCGCCCGGCGTGACCTTGACGAACACCTGCTGCAGGCGCGTCTGGTGAAAGAGGCGATCGAAGGATTCGAGCGGGAGCGCGAGGCCGCGCAGCAGTGCACGATCGGTATAGATGCCCCGGACCGTCAACCTCGCCGTCAGCCCGTCCGGACTCGAGAGCGTCAGTTGCTGCCCCACGCGGCGCCCGGTAGCGCGGGCGGTCGAGCGCTCGAGCAGCACGTCCCCCGCACCGAGCGTCGTAGGGTCGGGCTGCGCCGGCCCGGTCCACGCGAAGCGGTAGACCTGACCGATCGAGGTCGTGTCGATCCCCGCGACGCTCAGCTTGCCCGCGCCCGGCACCTGCGCGTTCGCGGTCCTGATGCTCGAGATGGCAAGCACGCTCGGCACGAGCGCGAGAGCGCGCGCGCTCACAGGTGGGATCGAGCTCGAGCCGTCGGCGCTGCCGATCGCGAAGTCGGCCACGAACGTGCGGTCAATCGCCCGTCGCGTGGCGGTGCGAAAGCCCGTGATGTAGACCGACACGAACAGCACGAGCGCGAGCCCGATCATCAGCGACGACGCTGTAATCGCCGTGCGCGCCGGCGTGCGCGCGGCGTTCTCGCGTGCGAGCTTCGGCACGACTCCCCCGGTGCGCTCGAGTGGCCACGCGAAGATCCGGACCACGACCGGCACGAGCAGCGGCACGAGCATGACCCCCGCCAGCAGCATCACGACTGCGCCGACCGTGCTAGTCGCCAGGCGCGAGCTGCTCGATCCAGAGCCGGTCAGCCCCACTCCGGCGCCGATGAACGCAAGCAGCAGCGCCATCGCGGCGGTGCCGAACCCGGGGCGCCGCTGCCCTTGCGCTCCAGCGCCGATCCGTAAGCCCTCGATCGGGCTCACGCGCGTAGCGCGGATCCCCGGCAGCAGGCCCGCCGCGAGTGTCACCCCGATCCCGACGGCGAGGGCGATGATCACGGTCCGCGGCTCGATCGTAAGTGCGGTCGAGGGCACCACGACCCCGGCAGCTTTCAACACCGCGCGTGCAAGCAGCGCGACTGCCGGACCAACGAGCAGCCCGGCGAGCGATGAGACCGCGCCGATCGCACCGGCCTCGACGACCACCGAGGCGAGCACCTGGCCTTCGGTCGCACCCAGCGCGCGCAGCAGCGCAAGCTCCCTGGTCCGCTGCGCGACTGTGATCGCGAGCGTGTTGAAGATCACGAACCCGCCGACGAACATCGCGATGAAGCCAAACGCCTCGAGCCCGCCGGTCACAACCCCGAGCTGGTCGGACAGCTGCGCGAGGTCCGTGTCGACCGCCCGCGGCACTGGCTGGGCGGTCAATCCCGCTGGGAGCAGGGGCTCGATCTCGCGCACGAGCGCGCTGGACCGGCTTCCGCGGGCGCCCGCGACGTAGATCGCATCGAGCAGCCCCGACTTGTCGTACAGCGTCTGCGCGGTGTGCAAATCGAAGATGGCCAGCGTCGCGCCGCCGAGCGACGCGCTCCCGACACGCGCGATCCCCGAGATCCGGAAGCGCAGCGCCTCCTGGTCGGTGAGCACCGGGACGAGATCGCCGACGCGGTAGTGCCCGGCGGACGCGGTCGACTGATCGAGCGCGACTTGCCCGGGATAACGCGGCGGCCCGCCGGCCACGAATCGCACTCCGCCGAGCGGGGGAGGCAGGTAGGAGATCGCGAGCGTCGGCGAGCCCGAGCGCTTGAGCGGCCGACCGTTGTGGCCCACGACGGTCGCGACGTCAACGACCTGACCCTGGGCGGCGGTGACGCCCGGGAGCCTCCCGACCTGGGTGGCAAGCGACGCGGGCATGCTGGCCGGAGGATTGGTAGGCGAGTACAGCCCTTGCGGGCTGGAGACCACGATCTGGGCGCCAGTCGACTGAGTGGAGACAACATCTCGCAGCGCCGCCCTGATCGTGTCGGCAAAAACGTACGCGCCAGAGATCATCGCCACGCCGACGAGCACTGATAGCGCGCTCAGAGCGGTGCGGCGCCGGCGGGCGAGCAGGCTGCGAAAGACGACCCGCTTCACGGCTAGCGCACGGCGGCGACCGCGTCGACCACCTCGGCGGCCGACAGCGGACCCGTCTCGCGCACGATCTGTCCATCGCGGAGGAACACAATCCGATCCGTCCGGCTGGCAGCGAGCGGATCGTGGGTCACGAGCATGATCGTCTGTCCGATGGCCTGGACCGCGCGGCGGAGCATGTACAGCAGCACCTCGGTCGCGTGCGAGTCGAGATTGCCCGTCGGCTCGTCGGCGAACACGACCGCCGGCCGGGTCACGAGCGCTCGCGCGAGGGCGACGCGCTGCTGCTCGCCACCGGACAGCTCCGGCGGGCGGTGCTTGCGCCGCTCCTCGAGCCCGACCGCGGTGAGGAGCTCCTCCGCCCAGTCGCGGTCGATCTCCTCGCCGGCGATCCGCAGCGGCAGCACCACGTTCTCCGCGACCGTGAGCGTCGGAAGCAGGTTGTAGGACTGAAACACGAAGCCCACGCACCTGCGGCGCAATCGCGTCAGCTCACCGTCATCCAGCCCGGCCAGCGCTGTGCCGCCGAGCCAGACCTCTCCGCTCGTGGGCCGGTCCAGCCCGGCGAGCAGGTGCATCAGCGTCGACTTGCCCGACCCGGACGGCCCCATGACCGCGGTAAAGCTGCCCTTTTCGAGTTCCACGCTGACGCCCCTCAAGGCATGGACCGCGGTCGGCCCGTGTCCGTAGTGCTTCTCTAAGTCCCGACCGGCGGCGATCGGCCCCTCCACATCCGTGGTCACGAGCGTGAATCTTGCCTCAGGCCAAGTCCCTGGGTCGCACGAGCCCCGTCAGGCTCGCCCCTCCGGGCTCGAGCGCATCCCACGCACCGGTCAACTCGAGCGTCGCGAGGGCCGCCGTCGGGAACTTGTCCTGGACCGATCCGTCGGGCCCGCCTAACCCCAGTACGAGCTTCTGGAGCGACGGGTTGTGGCCGATCACCAGGACCGATCCCGTCTCGCTCGGGACCTGCTTGAGCCGCTCGATCCATTCGCCCGCGCTCGCTCCGTATAGCTCGTCCTCGACCAACCGCTCCCCGGTGGGGTCCACGAGCTCGAGCGTCTCCTTTGTTCGGCGTGCGGATGAACACAGGACCAGGTCGGGCTCGATCCCCTCCTTGCGGAGGTGCTCGGAGATCAGCTGGGCCGATCTGCGCCCGCGGCCGCTCAGCGGGCGCTCGCGGTCTTCGAGGCCCGGATCGTCCCAGCTCGACTTGGCGTGGCGAAGGACGTAAAGGCGCTTGGAACCCGCGGGCATCGACTGCATTCTGCCGCTAGCATCGGCGCGTCGGGGGGATGTCGCTCGGCGATCAGCCCACCCGCGCGGCGAGATAGCTCAGTTGGTAGAGCACACGACTGAAAATCGTGGTGTCCCCGGTTCGATTCCGGGTCTCGCCATCGAGGAGTTGGTCGCGAAAGTTCGCGTTCAAAATTGTTCGCAAAAGTTCTTCCTGCAAATGCTCACCGTCGCCCGAGGGACAAGCCGGGAGTTACGGGCGTAGGCATCGTAAGTGCCGATATCGACGATCGTGTGCTGAAAGCCTTTGAACATTGGAATCAGTGCGAGTCACAGCCAATCGGTCGCCATCTCGCTGGCGGCGTGAACGCAGGTCATCGATAGCTCGTCGGAGCCCGTGTTCGTGAAGCGGTGAGCGGCTCCGGCCGGGGCGATCACGACGTCGCCGGGTTCCGCGGTGAGGGCGGCGCCGTCGAGTTCAAATCGAGCTTGCCCGCGGTGGACGACGAAGATCTCCGGGTAGGGGTGGCGATGTAGCTCGGGCCCGTCACCGGGGCGGTTGTGGACGAGGAACATCGAGATTGGGACGTCGCCGTGTTCATGGCCGTGGAAAACCTCGGCGGTGTCGCTTCCGGGCAAAGTTCCGTGTGGCAGGTGGTTTGTCATGGGTTCCTCCGTGGACGTGGTCAGTACAAGCAAAGACCACGGTTTGTCGCGCAAGTCATCGGTGCACTGGGGCGGGCTCGATCTCGATCGTGCGCGCTCACGGTTTGTCCGAGCCAACGCCGCGCTTGACGCGTACCTGGAAGCCCGAGCTCCCGGAGGAGAGCTCGACGCAGGCGAAGATGCGTGGGCGAAGGCGAACGCTCGCGAGGCGATCCGCGAATCGCCTCGGTCTCGCCATCGCCTTCGTCCGCGATCGGCGCCGGCGAAGGTGCATACCTCCGCCGGCGCTGTCGGTCAGGGTTGGTTCACGGTCGCTGGACGCAGCCCGACGCGGCGTTGCTCCACTCCTCCTGGAGGTAGTAGTCGCCGCTGCTGATCTGCTCGTTGTACTCCGCGCCCGACGCACCTCCGAGTGGGGACCCGAAGGTGAAGTTGCACTTGTCCCCGATCTCGTTGCCGCTGGAGTCGTACCACGCAGTTCCGAGCGGGTCGGTCAGCGTCTCGATGTTCTCGTGGCTGGTGACGTTCAGCTCAGAGTCGCCACCTGTGTCGCCGTTCGGATACTCGCCGCTCTCACAGCCCGAGACTCCGTCGTAGGGCATGTCGGCGTACAGCACGGTTGAGGCTCCCGACCCCATCGAGCTGTGGTAGGCGCAATAGATCGTGCCCGAGCACTCGTAGCTGGCCGAGCTCGTGCAGGTCGTGACACCCGGTGGGAAGTACACGAAGTACTCCGTCCCCAAGCCCGTCGGCAGGCCCTTGCTGGCAATCAGGTTGGCCAGCTCGGTCTGCAGCTGCGAGTCGTTGATGCACGGGCCGAGCGTCGTCGAGACACAGCCGAGCGATGGGTAGGGGTCCGTGTCCACGATCGCCCCGCCGGACGATGCCTTGTAGACGATGTTGCCCGACCCGTCGTAGTACTGGGTGGCCACCGAGTAGTTGTTGTTGGTGGCCCCGCTGGCCGCGGCAACATTCGTGAAATAGCTATTGACGATGCTCTTGAACGTCGCCGTGGTGCTGTAACCGGACGGTTCCCAGTAGATGGCGTAGTTTGCGTCCGAGTGCATCACCGGCCCGCCGTTGTACTGCAGGTTGCCGGAGCTGCTGGTTCCGATCGACAGACCCCGATGCGCCAGCTTGGATGCCAGCGCCCTGCCCCCGCTCGTATTGGCGGTCACGATCCCGCGAATGTGACCGGGCGACACGGCCTTGGCGCCGGCCACCGATGGCAACGCGCCCAAGGCGAGCAACGCACCGAGAACGGCCACGGTCCGGACAGACCTCCGTCCATCGCACTGCATATTTCCTCCCTTTCATATGACCTGGATCGCGGGCATTGCTACCCGCGTGTCCAGAATCCTAGGCGACGAACGGCCGGGATGCTTCAGGTCGCCGAAGCCGATATCGCAGCGGGCGACGGCAACGCCGCCGCCCGCTGACAGGCTCCGGTGAGCGTCTACCGGGCTTGGGTCGCGTCGTCGTATGGCCGGAACCCAATCTGCTTTCCCTGGGTCGCATCGTCGAACGGGGCGGACCCGGCTTGCCGTCCTTGGGTGGCGTCCACGGCGTACGCGTCCGGCGATTGCTGCGTCGCTTCGACGACGGATAGTTCGGTCGGCGTGCGATCGGGTTGGTCGGACTCGAGGTCAATGGGAACGGCGGTACTCATGATGTTTTGCCTCCTTGGGCGTGATTGTGCGTTTGGTCAGTGGTGAGCGTGGACGGTCGTCTTCATCAGGCCCGTAACCACGTCGTAGACGTGGCCGGACACACTCACACGCGTTTCGATCCCCAGTGCGGTGCGGAGGCGCGCGACGTCGCGCGTGACCGTGGCCGCGGGGTCGAGGATCGCGCGCTCGCGCAACGCCGACTCCTCGGCGCCGATCCGCTCGGCGTACCGGCGTCGGAACGCTTCGTCGGCGAATGCCCCGGTTCCGCACTGGGTGTGGTGGATCACGGCTACCTCGAACAGCGGCCCCTCGGGCAGCGCGTTCCCGGCGAGCTGCTCGATGAACGCCGCGTCGTTGATCACCTCCGGCGTGACTTGCCCGCCGACGTTCCGGACGACCATCGCGTCGCTGAGGCCGAGGCCGAGGAAGTGCGCCGGGTCGACGCGCGGATCCAGACACGTGACCACGAAGAGACGCATGTTGGGAAACACGACCGCCCCGTGGTGGCCACCGGCGGCCGCGAAGGCGCGGTTGCGCTCGAGCGCGACATCGATGTTCGCCTCGGTCGGATCGTCCGCTTCTGTGGTCGCGGGCGGCGTGGGTTGCTGGATTGCCATGGTTGCTGTCTCCTGTCTGATCTGGTGGTTCGTCAGCTGTGCGCCGAGGCTGTGGCGGGCGCGCCAATTGCTTGGGCCTCAGCCCCCTCGTCGGCGCCAACGGTCGGGTGGGCAGGCAGCAGCCAGAGCGCCATTAACGCGCCCGCGGTGGCGACCCCGGCCGAGACGTAGTTGCCGGCGTGGAAGCCGTGGAAGAAGGCGGCGCTGGCACCGTTGTGGATTGCCGCGGCGAGCGCTGCATGACCGGCATGGGCGAGCTTGGCTGCGACGGTGAGCGCCGCACCGATCGACGCGTGTGCGGTCCGCGCGGCAGCGGCCGGCAAGCGGACCGTGACCGCACTCGTGAGACGGCTGGCGTACAGCGACGCGTACACGCTGCCGATCACGGCCACGCCGAGCGTGGCGCCCAGTAGGCGTGTGGCGTCGTTGACCGCCGACCCCACACCGGCCCGGGCCTTCGGGACCACGCCCATGATCGCCTCGGTCGCCGGCGCGCTGGTGAGACCCATGCCCGTCCCCAGCACGACCATCTGCGCCGCGATCGTCCCGTAGCTGGTGGTGACGGCGACGGTGGTCACCCACAGGTAGAACGCGGCCATCAACATCAACCCGGACGCGACGACGAGCTTCGTCCCGATTCGCACCGCGAGCCTGGCGCCAAGGATCGAGGAGATCGCCACGCAGCTCGCCACCGGTAGCAGGCGGACGCCCGTCGACAGCGGGCCGTAGCCCTTGAGGAACTGGAAGTACTGGGTCACGAGGAAGATGAACCCGGATAGCGCGAAGAACGAGATCGCGACCGATGCGCTGGCCGCGGTGAACCTCGGGTTTCCGAACAGGCTCAAGTCGAGCATCGGTTGCTCGGTGCGACGCTCCCAAGCGACGAACCCGGCCGCCAGCACCGCCGTCAGTGCGAAGCCGCCGAGGGTTCGGGCGCTTCCCCACCCGTGGGTCGGAGCCTCGATGATCGTGAAGATCAGCAGGCTGATCACCGCGGTTGACAGCGCGAATCCCGCGCGGTCGGTCCTGGGCGCTTGCGGGTCACGCGAGGTCTGCACGTACCGCGCTGTCAGGACGCCGGCGACGCCGGCGACCGGCGTCATCGCGAAGAAGATCGCGCGCCAATCGAATGCCTGGAGCAGCCAGCCGCCGACGATCGGACCGAGCGCGATCGCAACGCCGGTGATCGCCCCCCACAAGCCAATCGCGAGCGCGCGCTCGCGCCGCTGCGTGAACGCGTTCGTCAGCAGCGACAGCGTCGAGGGGAACACCATCGCCGCACCCACGCCCATCACCGCGCGAGCGGCGATCAGGGCTCCGGGACTGTCCGTCAGCCCGCCCGCAAAGCTCGCCAGACCGAACACCGAAAGCCCTGTGAGGAGCATCCCCTTGCGCCCGAATCGGTCCGAGAGGCTGCCAGCGGCGAGCACAGACCCGGCGAACAACAGGTTGAAGGCGTCGACGATCCATTGCAGCTGCGAGGTCGACGCGCGCAGCTGGCGCACCAGCGTGGGCAGCGCGACGTTGACGATCGTCGTGTCGACATTGATCACGAACGCCGCCAGCAGCAGCGAGATCAGAATTAAGGGCTTCCGGTTCATGACTCCTCCTACGGAGCACGGCTGACAAGATGGGAACAAGTTCTAAACTAAGAAGACAAGAAAGTCAAGTAATTGATGCAGACAGTCAAGCAACTTGCTAAAGTAGGCCCCCATGAAGTCCTACGACCAGTACTGCTCGATTGCTAAATCGCTCGACGTGGTCGGCGATCGTTGGACGCTGTTGATCGTGCGCGAGCTTGTCGAGCGCGGGGCGTGTCGCTACACAGACCTGCGCAACGGGCTGCCTGGCATTGCTTCAAACCTCCTCGCCCAGCGCCTCCGGGAACTCGAGCACGCCGGCGTCATCGAACGCGAGGAGGCGCCACCACCGATCGCGACCACCCTCTTTCGCCTGACCGCGCGCGGCAAGCAGCTACGCTCGGTGCTCGATGACCTGGCCCGCTGGGGCATGCCGCTGATGGCCGAGCACAAGCCCGGCGACGCCGTCCACAGCCAGTGGCTAGCGGCCGCGCTCGAGCTGATGCTCATCGACCGCCAGCCGGAGGCGTCCCCCGTCATCGTCGAGCTACAGACCGGCGATCAGCCGATCGTGATCGAGACGCGAGACGGCGCGATCCATACCCGCCTCGGCTCGGCGGACAGCGCCGACGTCACGCTTTCCGGACCTCACATGCCGATCATGGGTCTCCTGATCGGACTACTTCAGCTAGCCGACGCGGAAGCGGCAGGGGTCAGCTACGAAGGCGACGCCACGACTCTCGCTCGAATCGGCGCGGAAAGCGAGCTCATCGCCTCGCCGAGCTGACTCCCGGCGAACGCTCAGGGCATGGCGGGTGTGGTCCCGCGCAGCTCCAGCAGCGCGCGGTACTCGTCCCGTAGTGCCCCGACGACTGGCGAGTCGGGGATGCGCTCCTCGACCATTGCGAGCGACCGCTGATAGTGCTTGATGCGCCGTGCGCGAAGCACGCGGACCTGCCTGCCCGCATCCCGGCCACGCTCTGCCTCGCGGTGCAGTTCGCGCATCTTTGAGAGCTTGTCGGCGGCGAACAGCGTAAGTGCCTCGTCACCCGCCGCGGCGGCCTGGCGGCGAAGTGCCGCCTTGCGCTTTGCGTAGCTCGCGATCGAGTCGTCGTCGCTGACGGCCGCGACGAGCAGCGCCGTCTTGGTGCCGAAGTGGCGCTTGAGCGCCGAGACGCTGACGTCGGTCTTTTCGAGCACGTCGTGCAGAACGCCGGCGGCAACCAGATGATCCGGAGCCCCCGCGTCTTGCAGGACTGACGCGACCTCGAGCGGGTGCTTGATGAATGGGCTGCCGTCGGAGCGCTGCTGGCCCGAGTGTTTGCGCTCGGCGTACGCGATCGCGGCCTTCGTCTTCGGCAGCAGGGCGTCCGCCAGTTCGCTCGCTCCGGTCACTGTGGCGAGTTTAAGGCAGGTCGGGAAACTGAAGGCTTAGATTCGCTCGTGCAAAGTCAAGACGATCAAGATCCGCCTGCACTGAGGCGCAGCGGACGCGCCCGGAGGCTCAAGCCCCAAGCCAGGGCGACCAGCGCCGCGCCGATCGCGAACGCGATCCATGGCGTCGCGTCGCTCCGGTTCCTCCCCCTCGAGAGCGGCGCGTAAGGGGTCGCCAGCGAGTGGCCGGCATCAGCCGCAAGGCGTATGACGACGGCCTCGGCCGCGCCTGCGAGGCCGGATCCGCCAGGGGCGCTCGAAAGATGGGCGTTGTACACGCCGATGCCGGTCGGCATCACGACCACCAGGGGGCCGCGGTAGACGAGCGACAGTTCCTGGCCAAGAAACCTTGCATATAGCTGCGGCTGGCGCCAGAGGGCGGTGATGGAGCCTAGATCCGTTGCTGAGGCGACCAGCGCCACGCGAATCGGATAACCGGCGCGCCCGGCCTCGCCGAGCAGCGCCTGAAGCTGCGCCTGCTGGCCTGCCGGGACGCCTGCGTCCTGGGGCAGAAACAGCGACTGCGTCGCGAGTACGTCCGAGGCTGGGTCGCCGTCGGCTCGAGCAGGACCGGCTGAGAGACCGGCGACGAGTGCCAACATGGCGAGCAATGCGAGGGCGCGCGGTAGCGATCGGCTCACTGTTGGTGATGTTGGCACTCCCGGCCGCCGCGCAGGCGCACGGACCGATCGCGCCTGTCGGGCTCGACTACCAAGCGCGGGCCCAAGCCATTCCGCCCGGCTTGGGTGCGAAGGTCATCGACGGCGACCAGCTGATGTGGCTGCACGCACCGGCTTCCGACACAGTCGTCGTGCTCGACTACCGCGGCGCCCCTTATCTGCGTTTCTCGCCGGCGGGCGTCGAGGTCAACCACAACTCGGCGATGTACTACCTCAACCAGAGCCCGGTCGCTCAGACACCGCCGCCCAGCCTCGGCCCGCAGACGCCCCCGGAGTGGCGGATGGTGACCAACGCGCACCAGTACCGCTGGCACGACGGCCGGCTGCATGCCCTAGCGGCAGTCGCGCTGGCGCCTGGAGCATCGTTTGTCGGCACCTGGCGCGTACCGATCCTGGTCAACGGCAGCTTGAGCGCGATCACAGGCGGGCTGTGGCACGCGGGCGCACCATCGATCGTCTGGTTCTGGCCGATCGCGGTGTTGATTCTGTGCATGCTCGCGGCCTGGCGTGTCAAGAACGCGGCGCTCGACCGCGCTATCGCCCGCATGCTCGCTCTCGCCGCCCTGGCCGCCATCGCGGTCGCGGCTGTCGGGCTCGGACTCCATGGACGCCCATCCGTCTCGGTCGGTCAGCTGATCGAGCTCGTGCTCGTGCTCGTCTTCGTTGCATGGGGACTTATCCACGTTGCGTTTCGACGCCCCGGCTTCTTCTCGTACCTCGTGATCGCAGTCGTGGCGCTCTGGGAAGGGCTTGAGCTGATTCCGACCCTGACCAACGGCTTCGTGCTGATCGCCGTGCCGGCGTTTGTGGCCCGCACCGCCGCGGTGCTGGCGCTGGGCTGCGCTGCGAGCCTGGTCCTGATGGTGTTCCGCCTTTACGACGAGCGCGAGGTGGCCCCCGCCGCTGCGGTCGCGCTTTGATAGAGCGATGAGATTCGGGCGCCCAAGGATCGCGGTTACCAGCGGGCTCGCCGTCGTGGTGGTCGCCGCGATCGTCGCGCTGATCGTGGCGGGGACGGCGGGTACCTCGTCCAACGCCGGCCTGGCCAGCAACCCCTACCTCGACCCAGGTACGCCGCTGTCGCGACCCGCGCCCGACTTCACGCTCACCGATCAGTTCGGGCACCCCGTGTCGCTCCGCTCGTTCCACGGCAAGGTCGTAGTGCTGGCCTTCAACGACTCCGAGTGCACGACGATCTGCCCGCTCACGACGACCGCGATGCTCGACGCCAAGGCGATGCTCGGGCGTGCCGGGCGGAGCGTGCAACTCCTGGGCATCGACGCTAATCCGACCGCGACCGCCGTGAAGGACGTGTTCTCCTACTCGGAACTTCACGGCATGCTCCACGCTTGGCAGTTCCTGACCGCGCCGCGTCCGCAGCTCGAGCGCGTCTGGAAGGCGTATGGCATAGATGTCGCGATCAATGCGGGGCAGATCGACCATACGCCGGCGCTGTTCGTGATCGGGCCGAACGGACACCTCGCCCGGCTGTATGTGACCCAGCAGTCCTACGCGGCCGTGGGGCAGCTCGGGCAGGTCGTCGCTCAGGAGATCTCGACGCTCTTGCCGGCCCGCCCGCCCGTCAATTCGCGTTTGAGCTACACCCGGATCAAGGGGATCGCGCCGCGGCCGGGGCCGCCGCGGTTGTATCTGTTCTTTGCAACCTGGGATCAGGAGGTCACCTCGCTGCGTGCGGGCCTTGAGGGACTCGCCCATTACGACGCGTTCGCGCGCACCCACGGCCTGCCTCGGGTCGAGGCGATAGACGAGACCAGCGTCGAGCCACCAGGAGCGCTCCAGCGCTTTGAGACCACATGGCGCAGTCCGCTGCCTTATGCGATCGCAAGCGATCGGGACGGGCGCCTCGGCGACGGCTACGAGGTCCAGGATCTGCCGTGGCTGATGGTCACGTCCTCGAGCGGGCAGATCGCCTGGTACTACGACGTCTCCACGCTGGGCTGGCCAACCGAGGCCAAGCTCGTCGCCCGGGTCAAGGAGGCCCTTGCGCGCGCGGCCGGACCGCCCGCGAACGCCAAGGCGGCGCTCGCCGGCTCACCGCCGCTGCTGGCCGGCCTTCACGACCAGTCAAGCCAACTGCTCGGCAGCGAGCCCGCGCTCGCCGCGCGGATCCGAGCGCTCAAGGGCTACCCGATCGTGCTCAACGTCTGGGCATCGTGGTGCCCGCCGTGCAAGGCCGAGTTTGGGCTGTTTGCCTCGGCGTCTACCCGCTACGGCCGCCAGGTCGCATTCCTCGGCGCCGACACCGACGACACTTCCGGCGACGCGCGCGCGTTCCTCGCGGCCCACCTGGTCAGCTACCCGAGCTACCAGGCCAGCAGAACCAACCTCCCTTCGATCGTCCCCGGCGGAGTGATCGGCTATCCGACGACAGTCTTCATCGGCCGGACCGGCAAGGTCGCGTACGTACACACGGGCCAGTACGTGTCGCAAGGGACGCTCGACGGGGACATCGCGAGCTATGCGTTCGGTGGCTAGGGGGCTGTCGGCGATCATCGCGGCGGCGCTCTTCGCGGTGCTCCCGGCGACAGCGCTCGCCGACGCGGACCCCGCCAGCGACGTGCTGCTCGGCGCCCAGGTGTTCTACCCATACAGCCCTCCCGTTTCGACCGCGCTCGCGAAGGCGCTCAACGCGGAGGCGATCGCCGCCCAGCGCGCCCACTTCCCGATCAAAATCGCGCTGATCGATTCCCCGACCGACCTCGGCGCCGTGCCGAGCTTCTTCGGCAAGCCCCAGACGTACGCCAAGTTCCTCTACCAGGAGCTGAGCTTTGTCGTCGCGCGCGCACCGCTGCTGGTCGTGATGTCCGACGGATACGGAACGCGGGGGCTACCGACGATCTCGCTCCCGAAGCCAACCGGTACACAAAGCGACGATCTGGTCCGAGCGGCGATCGCCGCCGTGCCGCGGCTGGCCAAGGCGGCGGGACACCCGATCGGCCACACATCGGACACGGCCGGCGGAGGCGGCGGCGGCTCGGCGGCGCTCCCGATTGCGCTTGGAGTCGTCGCGGTGCTCGTCGCGGGCGGTGTGCTCGCGCTGCGCCTCAGGCGACAGGTCAGCCGCTGAGCATCGGCGAGGGCGGGATCCGAGTCTCGCCGCGGATGTCGGTGATCCGCATCGCCAGCTCGTCCTCGAAGCACCAGCTCCAATCCTCGCCGGGCTCGAGCGAGCGGATCAGCGCGTGGCCGGAGTCGTGGTGGTGAGCGCTGGCGTGCTTGTTGGGCGAGTCGTCGCAGCACCCGACGTGACCGCAGCTCAGGCAGATCCGCAGGTGCATCCAGACGCTGCCCTCGCGCAGACAGTCCTCGCAGCCGGTGACGCTTTCGGGGAGCTCGAAGACAGTGATCGTGTCCAGGTGGCTACAGCCACTCATTTCGCCTTCTCCGTTTCTTTGATGGGAAGCCAGACATGGAAGCTGGTGCCGTGCTCGCCCGTGTCGAACGTGATCGAGCCGCCGTGGCGGTCCTCGACGATCCGCTTGGCGGTGTCGAGGCCGAGGCCAGTGCCCTCGCCCACGCCCTTGGTCGTGAAGAAAGGTTCGAACACGCGCTCGCGGACGTCCTCGGGGATTCCGGGGCCGTCGTCGGAGATATTCACAAGGACGCAGTCGCCATCGCGCTCGGTGGCAATCGTGATCGTGCCGCTCTGGCCGAGCGCCTGGATCGCGTTGACGAGCAGGTTGGTCCAGACCTGGTTCAGCTCTGAGCCGTAGATCATGAGCTGGGGAAGGCTGCGGTCGTACTGGCGCTTGACCGCGATCTTTGTGTGCTTGAGCTTGTGGTGAAGGATGGTGAGCGTCGTGTCGAGCCCTTCGTGGATGTCTACCTTCACGACGCCACCGCGGTCCATGTATGCGTAGGCCTTGACGGCGCCGACGAGCGAGCTCATGCGCTGGGTCGACTCACACAGCTCGTCGACGAGCTTCTGGGCGTCGATTGACACGGCGACCGACCGCAGCGCGGCGGGAGTGGCGGGTCCGGCGAGTGATTGGACCTTGTCGAGCCACTCCTGATCGACCCCCGCGAGCGCCAGGGGCTCGGCGATCTGCGACGCGCCCCCGATCTCCATCGCCTCGAGGCGGTCGAGCATGTCGTCGACGGCGTCGGATGCCTCAAGGCCCGAGAACTCCTCGCGCGCGGCAGCCTGACTCACCGCCTGATCGCGAAGGTCGGCGATCCGAGCTGCGTCCTCGCGCTCGACACCGGCCTGGACGAACTCCCGCAACGTCGAGCCGATCACCTGGAGGGCTGTGGAGAGCTGACCCGCGGCGCTGCGCGCCGCCGCGGCCGGGTTGTTGAGCTCGTGCGCCAGGCCGGCGGCCATCGTGCCGAGCGCAGCCAGACGCTCCCTGTTCTGCTCCATCTCGGTTATGCGCCTGACCACTGGTCCGACCTGGCGCATGATCCGTTGGTGGAGGTCCGGATTGGCGAGCACGAGGTGGCGGAACTCGACCGCTGGGATCAGCGCCCAGCGCACATCGGTGACCGCGATCATGCGCGCGGCGACCTTTGCCTCGGTGAGCGTCGGGACGGCCCCGATCCACGTTGGCGCCGTCTGGCGCCCGACCACCTGGAGCCGCTGCCCGTCGGGCACCTGCATCTGAAGGATGCCTTCGAGCAGGCATATGAGGCCGTCGGGTTCGTGTCCCCCTTCGATCACCACCCCGCCGGCTTCGGCCTCGTGCCACTGCGCGACCTCCACCCACTTGGCGAGCTCGTCGTCGTCGAGATCGTCGAACAGATCGATCCGTCGTAGATCGTGGAGTGTCACTGCCGTCGCGCTCATGCCTCCGCCAAATATTGATGAACAAGCGACACGGCCATCGATCCTTCGCCGACGGCGCTGGCGACGCGCTTGATCGAGCGGGCCCGTACGTCGCCCGCAACGAACACCCCAGGCACATTGGTCTCGAGCGGGAACGGGTCGCGGGCCAGCGGCCAGGCGGCCTGCTTGACGTCGAGGCCCGCGAGGATGTAGCCGCGCTCATCGCGGGCGACAACGCCCTCGAGCCAATCGGTCAGCGGCCGCGCACCGATGAACACGAAGCAGGCATCGGCCTTCTCGACCGACTCCGACCCATCTCCGTTGCGGATCCTCAGCGTCTCCAGATGGCCGTTCCCTTCGGCGCCGATGGCCTCTGTGTGGGTACGAACCTCGACCCCGTCGAGCGCGCTGATCTGCTCGATCAGGTAGTGCGACATCGACTTCTCGAGCGAGTCGCCGCGCACGAGGAGCGTCACGCGTCCGGCCCACTGCGAGAAATACACCGCCGCCTGGCCCGCCGAGTTGGCACCGCCGATGACCACGACGTGCTGGTCCCGGCAATCGCGCGCCTCGTTGACCGCGGCCCCGTAATAGATCCCCTGTCCCGTCAGCTCCGGGAAACCGGGCGTGTCGAGCTGGCGGTAGGAGACGCCTGAGGCGATCAGCACGCTCGAGGCGCTGAGCGTGCCGCCGTCGGCGAGCTCGACGATCCGCCCCGCTCCCTCGACGCGCAAGGCCGTCGTGTCCTGGAGTGTCAGGAGCTCGGCGCCGAGACGACGCGCCTGGATCGTGGCCCGTTGAGTCAGCTCCGAGCCGCTCAGTCCGCGCGGAAAGCCCAGGTAGTTCTCGATCCGGCTCGACTGCCCGGCCTGGCCGCCGGGCGCCTCGCGCTCGACCATGATCGTCTTCAGTCCCTCGGAAGCCCCGTAGACGGCGGCCGCCAGGCCCGCGGGCCCGCCGCCGACGATCACGAGGTCGTAGTGCTCGGACGCGGGTTGGCCGGCAACGCCGAGCCGTTCGGCGAGCTCGAGCACCGTCGGGCGCTCGAGCACATGGCCGTCCTCCATTAGCGCTACCGGCAGCCGGTCGTCCTCGACGCCCGCCACCTTGAGCAGCTGACGGGCTTCGGCGTCGCGCTCGACATCCAGCCAGCGCGCCGGGACCTGGTTGCGGGCGAGGAAATCGCGCAGCTCGTGGGTCGAGCGCGAGAAGCGGTGGCCGATCAGTCGAACGCCGCCGGACTCGAGTGCGGCACCGGCCTCCCAGACATGCAGCTGGTCATCGACGGCCGGAAACAGCTTCTCCTCTGGCGGGTCCCAGGGCTTGAGCAGGTAGTAATCGAGATCGACCTCGTTGATCGCGTCAATCGCGGCCTCGGTATCGGCGTACGCCGTGAGCAGCATGCGCTTAGCCGTCGGAACGATCTGGCGCGCCTGTACGAGGAATTCGGTCCCGGACAGGCCGGGCATGCGCTGATCGGCGATCAGGAGAGCCACCTGCTCGCCGCGGCGCACGAGCTCCCGTAGGACATCGAGCCCTTCCTCGCCCGAGCCGGCGCGCACGATCCGGTATCGCTCACCGAACTTGCCTCGCAGATCTCGTGCGACGGCAGCCAGCACCGCCGGCTCGTCGTCGACGACCAGGATCCTGGCGCGCCGCTGCTCGCTCATGTGTCCTAGCCTAGCCGCGGCGTTCAAGCCGCCTGACGCGCTCCGGTGTCAGCTGAATACGATTGCGCTCATGAGCGACGAAAGCATCACAGCGCATATCGAGAATCTGGTGGCCGAGGAGAATGAGCTCCGTCGCCGCGAGCAGGATGACAGCGGGAACCTTGACCGACTCGACGAGGACAAGCGGCGGCTTGAGGCAGTCAAGCTCGAGCTCGACCGCTGCTGGGACCTGCTCCGCCAGCGCCGCGCGCGCGAAGAGTTCAAGCAGGACCCCGACGAAGCACAGGCCCGCGACTCCGATACGGTCGAACGCTACCTCCAGTAAGAGCGCTCAGCTAAAGCGGCGGCATCCACCGTGTGCCGATCAACATCCCCTCCTCGCCGGTGCGGTGGTCGGTGAGCGGATGCTCGTGGGCGCCGTAGGCACGGAGGTCCGCGATCCCGTCGGTGCCCATCCGCGCGATGAACGCCCGCGGCAGCGCGTTTAGCTTCAGCCAGTCCTGGAGCTCGTAGGTCGCCTCAACTTCGGCGATCCACACGTCGTCCTCGTGCCACTGCGCAGTGATCTTGTGTTCGGTCGTACGGAGCGGGCCCATGAACTCGGCGATCAGCTCACGCACCGCATCGCTGCCCTGGGCTCGGCGGCCGTCGGCGGTCAAAAGCTGGACGCCGGGAGCCATTGAAGACATCGCCGCATCGATATCGAGACGGTCGAAGGCGGCGAGGAACTCCTCGATCGGCGACGTGGTCATCACATTGCGATCCTACTCATCGCGGCGCGACTCGCCGGGCCGGGGCCCGGCCCGGCGGCTGCGTGGGAGCCACGAGCTGCCGCGCCTCGGGAATCCGGCGCGTCAGCGGATGACCGGCCTCGACCGTCGCCTCCTGTCCGTAATGCACGATCTCGAGCCGCTCGCCATGTATCAGCGTGTAGCGCACCTGGGTCGGGCGAACATTGACCAGCAGCCGACATCCGCGGATGTTGAACCTGAATGCCAGCCGGCTGAGCGCCTGTGGGAGTCGCGGCGTAAAGCTCAGCCGCCCTCCCTTGTCGCGAGCACCGCCGAATCCCGACACCGCTGCGATGTACGCCCCGGCCAGCGACGCGATATGGAGTCCATCCCGGGTGTTGTGCTCGAGGTCGTCGAGGTCCATCAGCGCCGCCTCGGCAAAGTAGTCGTAGGCGAGCTCCACGTGCCCGACCTCCGCCGCGACCACGGCCTGAATCGAAGCCGAAAGCGACGAATCGCGGACCGTGAGCCCCTCGTAGTAGGCGAAGTTACGCTCCTTCTGCTCGTCCGTGAACGCGTCGCTGCGCACGAACATCGCGTGCACCAGATCCGCCTGCTTGACGACCTGCTTGCGGTACAGGTCGTAGTAGGGAAAGTGCAACAGCAGCGGGTACTGCTCGGGCGAGGTGTGCTCGAAATCCCAGCGATCATGCGTCGTGAAGCCCTCGGCCTGGGAATGAACGCCGAGTTCTGAGTCGTACGGGATCACGATCCGCTCAGCGGCGTCGCGCCATCCAGCGGCCTCCTCCTCGTCGACGCCGAGCGCCGCCGCAACCTGCGGGTGGCGCGCGACCGCCTCGGCGGCGTAATGAAGGTTACGCTGTGCCATGAGGTTCGTGTAGACGTTGTTGTCCGCGATCGCGCTGTATTCGTCGGGACCGGTGACACCGTCGATCCTGAACCGGCCGGCGGCGTCGTGGTGCCCGAGCGACCGCCACAACCGCGCGGTCTCGACCAATAGCTCGGCGCCCACCTCGCGCTCGAACTCTTCGTCCTCGGTCACGCCGACGTATCGGATCACCGCGTCGGCAATGTCGGCGTTGATGTGAAACGCGGCGGTGCCCGCCGGCCAGTAGCCCGAGCACTCCTGGCCTTCGATCGTCCTCCATGGGAACGCCGCCCCGCTGAGCCCGAGCTGTTTGGCCCTGCCTCGCGCTTGCTCCAGCGTCGCATGCCGCCAGCGCAGAGCATCGGCAGCGGCGTGGGGCGCCGTGTAGGCCAGGACCGGCAGTACGAACATCTCGGTGTCCCAGAACGCGTGTCCGTCATAACCCGTACCGGTCAGCCCTTTGGCCGCGATCGCCCGCTGCTCGGCGCGCGCACCGGCCTGGAGGGTGTGAAACAGCGCGAACCGAACCGCCTGCTGAAGCTCGGCGTCGCCCTCGATCTCGACATCTGCCGCATCCCAAAAATCGTCCAGATAGGCGCGCTGCTCCGCGAGTAAACGCTCCCAGCCGCGATGTACGGCCTCCGCCAGCGCCGCCCCGGTCTGGTCGCGCACCGCCGACAGCGAGCGCTGAGCGGACCAGCCGTAGGCGAGGAACTTCACGAGCCGCAGCGGCTGACCGGGCGAGACGTCGGCCGTGACCGTCAAACGAGCCATGTCCTCGAGGGCTTCGCATTTCACATCGATACCATCCGGTCCGTCAATCTCGTGGTCCATCGCGGCCGACATCCGCAGGCCGCTGGCGGTGGTCGTATGGGTGAGAATCGCGCGCGTGTCGAGCCCCAAGTAGTCCTCGGATCGGAGCGGGGACACGAGCGCCGCCGCGGCTCTGGGATCGGCCTCCGTTTCGGGCATCGACTCGTTCGCCACCAGCTCCGACTGGATCACGATGGGCGTCGGGCCGTCGAGCGGCTCGACCTCGTATGAGATCGCGGCCACCGCCCGTTGCGTGAACGACACGAGCCGCGTCGAAGAGACGCGCACGGCGCGCCCTGTGGGGGAGACCCACTCGGCCACCCGGCGCAGAACACCCGCCCGCAGGTCGAGCACCCGCTCGTGCCGTCGGAGCTCGCCATAGCGCAGGTCGAACGGCTCGTCCTCGACCAGCAGCCGGATCAGCTTGCCGTTGGTGACGTTGAGCACCGTCTGACCAGACTCGGGGTTGCCATAGCCGGCCTCGGCATAGGGCAGCGGGCGTAGCTCGTAGAAACCATTGAGGTATGTGCCGGGCAGCCCGAACGGCTCGCCCTCATCGAGGTTCCCGCGCAGCCCGATGTGACCGTTCGCAAGCGCGAACACCGACTCGGTCTGGGCGAGCGTGTCGAGGTGAAGCTCCGCCTCGCGCACGACCCACGGCTCCACTCGGAAGGCCGGGTGCTGGATCACAGCAGCTCGTCCAGGTCTTTGACGACTACGTCGGCTCCGTGGTCCTTGAGCGCGTCGGCCTGCCCTACCCGGTCGACCCCCACGACGAACGCGAAGCGCCCCTCACGCCCCGCCTGCACCCCGGCGAGCGCGTCTTCGTAGACGGCCGCCGCGTCGGGGCCGACGCCGAGCGCCCGTGCACCGGCCAGGAACGTGTCCGGCGCGGGCTTGCCTTGAAGGCGCTCGCGCTCGGCGACGTGGCCGTCGATCACCTGCTCGAACAACTCCAGGATCCCCGCCGCGGCCAACACATCGTGCGCGTTGGTGCTCGACGAGACAACCGCCCTCCGCAGGCCGGCGGCGCGCGCGGCCTTGACGTAGCGCACCGACCCGTCGTATGGCTGCACGCCGTCGTCACGGATCATTCGCAGCACGATCTCGTTCTTCTTGGTCCCGAGCGACTTCACCTCGCCGTCGTCGAGCTCGATCCCGCGCGCGGTCAGGAACGAGCGCACCCCGTCATCGCGCGGCTTGCCATCGACGTACTCGTCGTAGTCGCGGACCGAGTCGAAGGGCACAAACTGCTCAGGCCGCTCCCGCAGGAACTCGTCGAACATCTGCTTCCAGGCGGCGGCATGAACCTTGGCGGTCTGCGTCAGCACGCCGTCGAGGTCGAACAGGCACGCGCTCACGGTTTCAGGCAGGCCGAGCACCAGACGGAAAGCTATAGGCTGGCCGCGCTCATCAACCGAGGAGGACCGAGATGCTCGTGATGCTCAGCGCCCGCCGTCTGAAGCCTGGCGCGTGGGAACAGTTCCGAGAGGCGTGGGACCCCGGCGACGACCCGCCCCCGGGCTTCCAGCGCGCCTACCACGTGCGCAACATCCGCGACGAGGACGAGGTGATCTCGTTCGGCCTGTTCGACGCGACGATCGACGACTACCGCCGCTGGCGCGAGGAAGCCGACGCGCAGGAGAACTCGCGCGTCGACAACATGTCGGCGTTCGTCGAGAACGAGCACGTCGCCGGCGTCTACGAGGTGATCGAGACCTACGAGCCGTAGGAATAGCGCGAGCGGCGCCGCCCCCTGGGCGACGCCGCCCCGCCAGCTAGTGCCCGCGGATGGGCCGCAGCGCGAGCGCCTGCCGCTGGCGGCGAGCCTTGCGAGCGCGAAAGACGCGGATGCGCTCGACGTGCTTGCGGTCCCTATAGATCGCGTGGCCGCAGAGGCCCACGATTCCGACAACTACCAGCGTGATGAACAAGACGTTGAGTATCACTATCGCGGTCATCCCACTCTCCTGGATCGAGGGTTTGATGATTCGCATATAGCTTTCCCCACGCCTCGAAGACCGGGCTTGCAAAAGCGTAAGGATGTTGTGAGAGGCCGTTGGGGCGCTCAGTCCTGGCCGCGCGGAGTCCCCGAGCCGCTGTCGACCAGGGGGCTTTCGAGAACCGGCTCATCCTGCGGCAGATCCGCCGCCTCCGGCGCACGACGCACCGTGACCGTGTACCAGATAGCGAGCGCAATCAGCATGCCAGTGGGCAGCAGCAGCGTCAGAAGTGAGCCGGCGAGGAAGGCTGCGATTGGGATCATTGGCACATTTTCCTCCTCATGTAGTGACTGCAGGCCGCGGCCCGCTACCCGCATGATCCGGTTCGAGCCAGCGGTAGAAGCCGATCAGGAAAGTAATCGTGTATGAGAGCGATCCGGGGACCCACATCATGCCGGCGGCCAGCTGCTGGTCGGTGACCGCGCTGATACCGCCGGGGCGCGTCTGAAGCGCAGCGTAGTAGCCGTAGACCGCGTGGGGCACCACGACCAGCGTGATCGCGAGCACCCAGCCCACGACCATCGCGCCGACCGCGTATGCGACCCGCACCGGCCACACGAGCCTGGGGCGCAACGGGCCAGGATCGATCACGCGTGCCCAGAACAGGAGCCCCGCGAAGAAGAACATCGCGTGCTCGACGGCATGGACGGCGCCGTTGGTGAGCGTCGCGTCGTAGGCGGCCGGAATGTGCCAGCCGATGACGGTCGCGTTGAACAGGATCCACGCCGGAATGGGGTGCGAGAGCCCGCGGAGCGGCGCCGCCCAGCGCGCGTGTGCAACGGTCCGTGCCAGCGACGTGCGAGGGCCGAGCGGCAGCGCTCGCCACATCCGCGGCCACGGACGCCCGAGCAGGATCAGCGGAGGCGCGATCGTCAGCAGCAGTATGTGCTGGAGCATGTGGACCCAGAACAGCTGATCTGCATAGGAGTCGATCGGTGAGTCGAGCGCGACCACGATCGCCACAAGCCCGGCATAGAACGAGACCGCCTCGAGCGGCTTGGGCCTCAAGCGGCCGCGCGCGCCGAGCGCATACAACACCGCCGAGATCACGACGTAGACGAGACCCGGATCGAGCGACCAGCGGGAGAGCATCGCTCTTAGACGATGTAGAGGACGATGTAGGCGAGCACGCCGATCGCGACGAAATACGCCCAGTAGAACGAGGACGACTCGATGCCCGCCCGGATGAGCTCTTGCTCGCCGGCGGGGATGTCGGTGTCCCGCGGGCCCTCACGCCGCATGCGCCACAGACTGGCTACCTGGATTTCGATCCAGTAGGCGCCCATCAGGCCGACGATCGCATACAGCGACGTCCAGCCGTAGAAGACCGCCGCGTAGCCGCCTGAAGCGGCGCCGAAGCCGAGCGTCGTGTACTCGTAGAACTGGAGCCCGATCGCGATCAGCGCAAAGATGACTGCGATCGCGCCGGCGGCCACCGCGTCGACCTCGGGACGGCTGACAGACATCCGGTAGACGATCGCCCCGAACAGGAACAGCGCCATGATCGCGACGCCGAGACCCTTCGACGGGTGCACGGCACCGATCTTCCAGTTGTGATTTTCATCGAGCGCCTGGAGATAGAAGTAGGCGAACAGGAACGAGGCGAAGAAGAACGAGATCGAGCCGCACAGCAACCGCCCGGAGAGCCAGACCGCGCGCGGCTGCCACTCGAGTGGCTCGGTCTCGACTGCGGAGGAGGCGGGGGCTGAGGCTGATGCTTCCATGGTTTACTCGCTCCCGCCCGCAAGCGCCGGCGCGGGCTCGACCCCGTATGGGTAGGGGTCTGGCTCGAATCGTGGGATACGGTCAAAGTCGTGCAGCGGGACCGGTGTCGGGAGCTGCCATTCGGTCGACTTGGCGTGCCATGGGTTCTCCTCCGCCGGCTCGCGCTTGAGCACTACCGACCAGACCACGTTGACCAGGAAGATCAGCATCGAGCTCCCGAGCACGTACGCCGACACCGACACCCAGTCGTTGAGGGCTTGGAAGCTGACCGGGTAGGTGACAACGCGTCGTGGCATGCCCAGGAAACCGAGCGCGAACAGCGGCGCGAACGTGCAGTTAAAGGCGATGAACATCACCCAGAAGTGCAGTTTGGCCAGCCGCTCGTTGAACTTGACGGCGTACATCTTGGGTACCCAGTAGTAGATCCCGGCGAAGAACGCGAACACGAGCCCGCCCATGATCGTGTAGTGGAAGTGCGCCATCACAAAGAAGCTCCCGTGCGTGGTGACGTCGCTCGGGGTGTCGGAGTTGAAGACACCCGAGATCCCACCCCACAGGAAGTTGAACGCCCACGCTAAGCAGAACAGCATCGGCACCGTCAGACGTATTCGCCCGCGCCACAGTGTTCCCATCGCGCACAGGAAGATGAATCCCGTCGGCAGCGAGATCAGCTCGGTCGAGAGCATGTAGAACGGCCGCAGGTCGGCGTTGATGCCCGATACGAACAGATGGTGCTGCCAGACGAAGAAGCTCAGCAGGCTGACGCCCAGCAACCCGGCCACCGCAAGCCGGTAGCCCCACAGCGGCTTGCGCGCGAACACGGGCAACAGCTCCAGCACGATCCCGAAGCCGGGCAACGCCAGGATGTACACCTCGGGATGTCCGAATACCCAGAATAAGTTCTGGAACAGATATGAGCTTCCGCCCTGACCGGCGATGTAGAACGCGGTCTGCGCGGTGCGGTCCATCGCCCCCATAAGCAGCGCGGAAACGAGCATCGGCGCCGCCAGCATCATCAGGATGGCGGTCGCGAACGTAGCCCAGACGAAGATTGGCAGTCGCGACCAGGTCATCCCGGGCGCCCGCATCGTGATGATCGTCGCCACCAGATTGAAGCCGAAAAGCGTCATCGAGATGCCGACGCACGAGAAGAACCCGATGTATGCGTCGTAGCCGGCGGTGCCCTGGTCGCCGAGCGGCTGATAGCCCGTCCAGCCGGTCTGGAAGCCCCCGAAGAAGATCGTCGTGATCAGGATCACCGCGCCGGCCATCAGGATCCAGAACGTGAGCGCCTCGATCCGCGGGAACGCCATCCGCCGGGCGCCGATCATCACGGGAACGAGCCAGTTCGCGAATGGGCCGAGGATCCCCGAGGTCATGATCCCCATCATCATCGAGCCGTGCAGCCCAACCAGCGTCAGGTACTGGTTGGCGCCGAACACGTGCACGTTGGGCTGCAGGAGCTCTGAGCGGATCAGCATCGCGTTCAGCCCACCGACGAAGAAGAACACCCCGATTCCGACCATGTACTGCTTCGCGACGACCTTGTGGTCGGTCGACAAGCTGAAGTACCGCAGCAGGCCGAACTCCTTCGCCTCGCGCTCGGCGAGGCTCGCAGGGTGGCCCAGCATCCGCTTGAGCGGGTAGTTCGCGAACCCGAGGCCAACGAGGAAGCCGACCACGCCGAGGAAGTAGCCGAGCATGATCCCGATGTCGTTCTCGCCGGCCGTGGCCGTGTAGTACTTCAGCCCGACCCCGTGGAGGTGGGTGCCGATGAAGTAGCCCAGGAACCAGCCGCCAATCCCGAGCAAGATCCCGGTCAGCATGTTGAAGCCGAAGAACTGTCTGAAGCCCGCGCGCGGGGCCGGCACAGAGGCGGCGATCGTGCTCATCCAGCCCTCCTCAACGGGGTCGGGAAGTACTGCTTCGAGTACGGCAGCAGGTTCTTGGTCGCTGGGGCGTTCTGCTGCTGCTGTTGTGCGATCCAGGTGGCGAACTGCGCCTTGGGCACCACGACGCCCGAGTTGAACATGTAGCCGTGCCAGACGCCGCACAGCTCGGCGCAGCGCACGTTGAACGTCAGCGGGCCGCGCGTCGTCACGTAAGCGATGTTGTCGATGCCTGGGTTGGCGTCGGCCTTGACGCCGAGCTGGTAGGCCCAGAAGGAGTGGATGACGTCAAGCGACGTGACGTGGAACTCGACCGTGGTGCCGGTCGGGAGCTCGAGGTCGCGCGTTTCTACACCGCCGTAGCCCGGGAAGCGATAGGTGAAGAACCACTGCTGGCCGATCACCTGGACCTGGAGCGGGGCATGGGTCTTGGCCGCCGCCGGCACGCCGATCGGATTCGGGCCCTGGCCGCCCCCGGAGCCATCGGCCAGCAGCCTGACAGAACCGTAGGCGGCGAGAATGAGCACCGTCGTCGTCGTGATCATCAGCCACCAGAACTGCACACCGGAGTGGCCGCGGACCGCCGGTCCGTCCACGTAAACATCTGGCTCACGCTCACGGAACGCCCAGATCGCGTACGCAAAGTAGACGAGCACCGCCAGCGCGAACGGCGTCGCCATTGTCAGCAGCACGGTGTTGTCGACAACCTGCCCGTGAGACTCGACCGTCCCGTTGCCCGGCGGTAGCCCGGGGCCGAGCACGAACACGACGATCGGCAGCATGATCACGTTGGCCAGCAGCCACAGCAACACGACATTTCGCCAGTGGGGCCGCTGGTCTGTCATACGACCTTGAAGAAGCCGCCCATATAGCCGACCGTCTGCATCGGCCCTCCATAGCCCTGGATGAAGCCCGCGGCGCACGGCACGATGCACTGCCAGCGATACAAGCCCTTGCCCGGGGTCCTGATCGTGAACGTGATCGTGTGATGGTCGTTGCTCAGCGAGCAGGGCGCCTGACTACAAGGATTCTTGGCGCTTGTCGAGACGCCGTAGAGCGGGACCGAGAGACCCCACTGCGGGACCGCGAACCCGTGCGCGGCCTGCGTCGGATCGATGTCGGGCACCGCCTTGCCGTCGAGCGCGAACGTCCCGCCCTGCGTCCCGGTGGCCTGGCTCAGGAACTCGTTACGCAGCCCCGACGCTGAGTCGTACTGATAGATCGTCACGGTCAGGACCGTGTTCGCGGGGACGACGTATGTCGAGTCGTGGCGCCAGTTGCCCGCATTCGCGTCGACTGCGTAGAACGACACCCACGTGTTGTGGGGATCTGACGCTTCCGCGGCCGGGACCGTGGCGAGGTACAGATGCGCGCCCGAAGCATCGGTGGTCGCGGCGACCGACCCGGGAACGTTTGTCAGATACAGCCCTATGTAAAGGCCGATCGCCGCAGCTGCGACTACGGTGCAGACAACGACGCCGACCAAGCGCTTGGCGCTGCCGTTCAATTTCTCTCCTCCGGAGCCCTCTATATATACCCGCGTGGATCCGACGTCAAGGGGAACGTCAGCGTTCACACCGCGGGCGACTCCAGCGCTCGCCGACGCGGTCCTCTCGCCCGCTTCAGCGGGCGGCGGCGCCGACCAGCGTCCGCGCCGCCTCGACGATCGCTCGCGCGTCGATTCCCGCTGCGCGGAGCAGCTCGTCAGGCTTCCCGGACACCGGCATGCCGCGGACCGCGAGTCGGACGATCGGAGGACGGTCGGGGTGATCGGCGAGCGCGCCCGCGACGGCCTCGCCGAGCCCGCCTTCGGGCCAGTGGTCCTCGACCGTAACGATCGCTCGCGTCTCCTCCGCCGTGGCAGCCAGCGCCTGGACGTCGATTGGCTTGACTGAGTAGCAGTCGAGCACGCGTGCCCGGACGCCATCCTGTTCGAGCTGCTCGGCGGCGCTCTCCGCCTCGCCGACCGTGATGCCGCAGGCGACGATCGTGATTTCGTCCTGCTCGCTCGAGCGCACGATCCGGCTCCCGCCGATCCTGATCTCCTCGCTCGGGTCCGTGCGCACCACCGTCTTGCCGCGCAGCGTGCGCAGGTAGGAGATCCCCGGCCGGTCGGCCATCTGCGCGACCAGCGGTGAAACCTGATTCGCGTCGGATGGGTGGAGAACGGCGCTGCCGTGTACGGCACGCAGCGCGGCCATGTCCTCGAGCGCCATCTGCGAGGGCCCGTCCTCGCCGATCGACACGCCGGCATGGGAGCCCGCCAGTCGCAGGTTGGCGCGCGAGATCGCGGCCATTCGGATGAAGTCATACGCGCGGGAGAGGAACGCGGCGAACGTCGAAGCGAACGGGACCCAGCCCCGCACCTGCATCCCGATCGCGGCCGCGACCATCTGCTGCTCGGCGATGAACATCTCGAAGTAGCGGTCCGGGTGGGCTTTGGCGAACAGCTCCGAGTGGGTGGAGTTCGATACCTCCCCATCGAGCGCGACGACGTCGCCGCGCATGCCTCCCAACGCCGCCAGCGCCTCGCCGTAAGCCTCGCGCGTGGCGACCTCCTCGCCGAGCCCCCAGTGCGGCAGCTCACCGTCGGAGGTCGCGAACTGGTGCGGAGCGGTCGTCTCCTCCGGCGCGGCCACGTCGACGCGCAGGTCGCGCTCACCGCCCAGCTCGGCGATCGCCTCCTCCGGATCGGCCAGCGGCTTGCCGTGGAAGCCGTTCTGGTCCTCGACCGCCTTGACGCCCTTGCCTTTCATTGTCCGCGCCAAGATCACCGTCGGCTTACCGCTCGTCTCGACCGCTGTCCGGTAAGCGGCGTCGATCGCGTCCAGGTCGTGGCCGTCGATCTCGATCGTGTGCCAGCCGAACGCCTCGGCGCGCGCGGCATAGCCGGGCAGGTCCCAGCCGAGCATCGTCTCGCGCGTCTGGCCGAGCCGGTTGACGTCGACGATCGCAGTCAGGTTGTCGAGCCGCTCCCAGCCGGCGTGCTGGAACGCCTCCCAGATCGAGCCTTCGGCCATCTCCGAATCGCCGCACAGCACCCAGACCCGGTAGGGCAGCCGGTCGAGCCGCTTGCCCGCCAGCGCAAGTCCGACCCCGATCGGTAGCCCCTGTCCGAGCGACCCCGTCGCGACGTCGGTAGGCGGAATCCGCGGCGTCGGATGACCCTCGAGCCGGCTGTCGAGCTTGCGGAAGGTCAGCAGCTCGTCGTCGTCGATCCCCCCGGCGGCCTTCAGCATCGCGTAATACAGCGGCGACGCGTGGCCCTTGGAGAAGATCACGTGGTCGCGGTGTGGGTCCTCGGGACGCGCGTAATCGAGCTTCAGGTAGCCGTCGAGCAGCACGGCCATCAGGTCGGCCGCGGACATCGACGAGGTCGGATGGCCCGAGCCCGCGGCCGCGCTCGCGCGCACCGAGTCGACCCGTAGTTGCTGACCCAGCTCGCGGCGGAAGTCCTCTCCGTTCACCAGCTTCAGCTTACAGGCGGCGCACCTTCCGGCCTCGACCGCTTGACACCTAGTAATGCGAGGTATAGGCTTGCTAGGCAATGCGAGCCGAAACGCTCAAGGGACACCTCGATCCGCTGATCCTCGCCGTGCTCGAGCCGGGGCCCCTGCACGGCTACGCGATCATCGAGCAGCTCAAAAGCCGGTCGGGCGGCTCGGTCGCGCTGCCGGAAGGCACCGTGTATCCGGCGCTGCACCGGCTCGAGGCCGCCGGGTTTCTGTCAAGCGCCTGGTCAGACGCCGGACGCCGACGGCGCGTGTATCGCTTGACGCGAACGGGGCGGCGCGAGCTGGGCACGCGGCGCGGCGAGTGGAAATCGTTTGCCGCTGCCATCGAGGCGGTGCTGGCATGAGGGAGCTCGAGCGTGAGCTCACCCGCGCAGGCATCCCCGCCTCGCGGCGCCGGCGGATCCTCGCCGAGTTCGAAGATCACCTCGCGTGTAATCCGGCCGCCGAGCTCGGCGATCCGGCCAGCCTCGCGCGCCAGTTCGCCGACGAGCTCGGGACTGTACGCGCCCGCCGGGCGGGGTTTGCGTCCTTCGGCGCGCTGGCGATCGCGGGGCTGCTTTTTGGAGCGGCCTTCCTGGCCAACGTTCAGGGCTACTCCGCCACGCACCGGCATCCGCCGGTGCTCGCCCAGTTGGGCCTCGGGCTGATGGTGCTCGGCGCACAGGTCGCGCTCGTGTCAGGCGGCCTCGCGGCGGTACGCGCGATGCGACTGCGCGGAATGCTGACCGTCACGCGAGCCGAAGCGCTCATCCTCGGCCGCCGGGCGGCGGTCGGGCTCGTCGCCGGGGTGGCAGCCATGACGGGGCTGGCGTTGGTGGCAGCGGAGTACTCGTCCAGCAACACGTTTGCCTTCATCGCCGCCGGTGTAGGGGCGGTAGGGTTAGTCGCCGCGACTCCCGCCGTCGCCACCGCGCTGCGGCTCAAGCCGCTGGGAGACGGAGGAGCAGGCGACCTGTTCGATGACCTCGGGGGGCTCGTCCCGGCGAGTCTGCGTGCCCGGCCGTGGCGCTTTGCCCTCGTTGTGGCATTGGCGATCGCGCTCGCTATCGCAGCCGTCGGTATCGCCCAGCAGGACCCCTACGACGGCGCGCTCCGCGGCATCGCCGACGGCCTCGCATGTCTCGCCGGCTTCGCGCTGCTCGGACGCTACCTCGGGCTGCGCCCGACGTAGGCCACCGCTTCGATCTCGATCAGCATCCGCGGGTCGATCAGCGCGCTGACCTCGACCCCGGTCATCAGCGGCCTTACCTCGCCGAGCGACTCGCCGTGAGCCCGTCCGACCTCATTGGCCCGCGAGATGTCTGTCATATAGACACGCGTCTGGATCACGTCGCTGAGGTTCGCGCCCACGCGCGAGAGCTCGTGGGCGATCTTCTCGAGGACGATCCGGGTCTGCTCGTAGGGGGTCTCGCCGAGCACGACTCCGTTCTCGTCGGCCGACGTCGTGCCGCCGACCAGCACAAAGTCGCCGGCGCGCAAGACGCGGCTGAACCCATAGCGACCCTCGTACGGGGAAGGCGGGTCGCCGCCGAGGCGGGTCACCGGCCCCGTCAATGCTTGAAATGCCGCCGGCTAGTGAAGATCATCGCCGCGCCCGCCTTGTCGGCCGCCTCGATCACCTGCTCGTCGCGCACCGATCCCCCGGGCTGGACGATCACCCTCACGCCCGCCTCCGTCGCAAGCTCGACGCTGTCGGGGAAGGGGAAGAACGCGTCCGAGGCCATCGCGGCGCCGGTCAGGTCGCGTTGCCCTGCCTTCTCGAGCGCGATCCGGACCGAGTCAACGCGGCTCATCTGTCCAGCGCCAATTCCGGCCGTCGCGAGCTCTGTGCTTAGCACGATCGCGTTTGAGCGCACGTGCTTGCAGACCTTCCACGCGAACATGGCCTCGCTCCACTGCGACTCATCCGGCTGTAGCTTGGTGACGACGCGCATCTCGGTGCGCTCCTCAAGACCCCAATCGCGATCCTGGACGAGCATCCCGCCGGCCACCTGGCGCAGGCCGGGCTCGATCGTGGGCGCGGTGCGGCGCTCGTGGTCGTGGAGAACCCGCATGTTGGGCTTCGCCGCGAGCACTTCAAGCGCTTCGTCGTCGTAACCCGGGGCGTACAAGACCTCAATGAACTGCCCCACAAGTGCCTCCGCCAGCGACTTGTTGACGGGGCGGTTCAGGCACACGATGCCGCCGAAGGCCGACATCGGGTCGGATGCGAACGCGCGCTCATAGGCCTCGACCACGTCGGCCGCGACCGCGGCGCCGCACGGGTTGTTGTGCTTGACGATCACGCACGCCGGGACCTGAAACTCGCCCAGCAGCTGGCGCGCAGCATCGAGGTCCAGCAGGTTGTTGAACGACAGCTGCTTGCCGCCGAGCTGCGAGACCATCGAGAGCACGTGCGTGCGCTCACCGACCTGGACGTAGTACGCGGCGCGCTGGTGGGGGTTCTCGCCGTAGGAGAGGTCTAGGACCTTCTCGAACGCGCGCACCAAGAGCGGCGGGAAGCCCTCGTCCCTCTCCTGGAACCAGCGCGCGATCGCCGTGTCGTAACGAGCCGTGTAGGCAAACGCCTCGGCCGCGAGGTTCTCACGCGTCTGGGGTGAGAGGCGGCATTCGGACTCGCGCAGCTCCTGGAGTACCGCGTCATAGCTCTCGGGGCTCACGACCGGGGCCACGAACTGGCGGTTCTTTGCCGCGGCGCGGATCATCGTCGGGCCGCCGATGTCGATGTTCTCGATCACCTCGGAGTCGGGGACCCCGCGCCGCGAGGCGGTCCGCTCGAACGGGTACAGGTTCACGCACACGAGATCGACGAACTCGATGTCGTGCTCCCCGGCGGCTTCCATGTGCGCGGGGTCATTGCGCAGCGCGAGCATGCCCGCGTACAGCTTGGGGTGAAGCGTCTTGACGCGCCCGTCCATGATCTCGGGGAAGCCGGTCAGGTCCGAGACCGAACGCGCCTGGACGCCCGAGTCCTCGAGCGCGCCGGCGGTGCCACCGGTCGAGACGATCTCGATCCCGAGCTCCGCCAACCCACGCGCGAATTCGACGATCCCGGTCTTGTCGGAAACCGACAGCAGGGCCCGCGAGACCCGCACCTCGGAGGGTGCCGAGACCTCCTCCCGAACGGCCCGCTGGCTCACGAGCCCGACTCTACAACGACCCGCCGACCCTCGACCCGCACAGCGCCGGAGCCGATCAGCTTGACGGCCTCGGGGAGCAGCTCGTGCTCGATCGGATGTAGGCGCTCGAGCACTTCGTTCGCCGATCTCACGTCCCGGAGCTCGATCGCGCGTTGCAGGATCACCGGTCCGGTGTCGACGCCTCCGTCGACGAAATGGACGGTGACGCCGAACACCTTCACGCCATAGTCGAGCGCCTGCTCGACTGCGTTCAGCCCGGGAAACGCCGGTAGCAGCGCCGGGTGGACGTTGATCACGCGCTGCGGGAACGCGGCCAGGAACTCGTCGCTCAGCAGCTGCATGTAGCCGGCCAGCACGACCAGCTCGACCCCCTGCTCGTGGAGCCAGGCGGCGATCGCGCGGTCACGCTCGGCGCGCGGCCCCTCAAACGCCTGCGCATCCACCCCCGCCGCGCGCGCTCGCTCGAGCGCGCGAGCGCGCGGCTTGTCCGATGCCACCGCCACGACGTCGATCTGTCCGTCGTCGAGCAGCGCCTGGAGATTGGTCCCCTCCCCGGAGGCCAGGACGCCGACCTTCATCGAGCGTCAGCGGCGCTAGGCACGCACCAACGGCAGCGCGGCCTCGAGCGCGTGCTTGCCGTTCGCCTGCTCGGTTCCGGGCAGCGGGTACTCGCCGCTGAAGCACGCGTCGCAGTGGATCTCGCGCGGTGCCCCGATCGCCTCATACACGCCGCCCAGTGACAAGTAATGGAGTGAGTCGGCGCCCAGCTCGGCGGCGACCTCATCCACGGTGCGTCCGTGGGCGATCATCTCCTCGCGCGTGGACATGTCGATGCCGTAGTGGCAGGGATGCTTGATCGGCGGGGCCGAGATCCGCAGGTGGATTTCGGCGGCGCCGGCCTCGCGCAGCATCTGGACGATCTGCCGGGTGGTGTTGCCGCGCACGATCGAGTCGTCGACGACGACGAGCCGCTCGCCCGCCACGACCTCGGGGAGCGGGTTGAACTTCATTCGCAGCCCGTGCTTACGGAGCTCCTGGCCGGGCTGGATGAAGGTCCTAGCGACGTAGCGGTTCTTGATGAAGCCGTCGTCCTGGGGCAGCTCGGCGGCGCGGGCGAGCCCGCGGGCGGCCGCGTTACCCGAGTCCGGAACGGGGATCACGAGGTCGGCCTCAACAGGAGCCTCGCGCCACAGGATCTCCCCCATGCGGGCGCGAGCGACCTGCAGCACGGTTCCGCCCATGCGCGAATCGGGCCGCGCGAAGTAGATGTACTCGAACACGCACATCGCGTGTCGCTGCGGCTCGCCGACAATCCGCGTGCGAAAGCCTCCGTCGGTGAGCGTGATGACCTCGCCCGGCTGAACCTCGCGCAGGAAGCGCGCGCCGATCAGGTCAAATGCGCACGACTCGCTCGCCACGCAGTACGAGCCATTGAGCTCGCCGAGCGCGAGCGGACGCAGGCCGTGCGGATCGCGGAATGCGACCACCGCCTCCTCGGTCATGACCACGGTCGAGAACGCGCCTTTCAGCCGTGGGACGACTTGGGCAACGGCGTCCTCGATCGAGTCGGCCTCGTGGCGCGCGAGCAACGCCGCGATGATCTCCGAGTCCGACGTCGAGCCGAACGGGACGCCCTGGCCATGCAGCTCGCCGTAGAGGTCAACCGCGTTGATGAGGTTGCCGTTGTGCGCGAGCGCGAGCGTGCGCGAATCGTCGCGCACCACTGGCTGTGCGTTCTCCCACTGTGAGGAGCCGGTCGTCGAGTAGCGGACGTGGCCGATCGCCTTCTCGCCCAGCAGCGAGCTCAGCGTGTGCTCGTCGAAGACCTGCGCGACCAGCCCCTGATCGCGGATCGCCATGATGTTCCCGTCGCTCGCCGACGTGGCTATTCCGGCCGATTCCTGCCCGCGGTGCTGGAGCGCGTATAGCGCAAAGTACGCGAGTCGGGCGACGTCGCGCCCGGGAGCGTAAATCCCGAAGACGCCGCACTCGTCGCGTGGCCCATCGCGATGATCGGAGGCGAGAGACATGACCGGACCCCTGCGCTTCAAGCGTAGCGAAGGCCCTGGTCGTGGGCGGAACGCAGCCCGGAAAGTGGGAGCTTCAGCTGGCCGGCAATCTCGAGCGTATCGCCGCCGACGCGGCCGATGATCTGGCCCGGGGGATCCTGACCCGAAACGACGAACGCCCGCCCGGGCGCCTCACCGAAGAGCTCCCCGGCCCACTCAACGGATGCTCCGATTCCCCCGGCCAGGCAGCAATCGGCCAGTGCCACAGCCAGACCTCCCTCGGAGACGTCGTGTGCATTTTTGAGCGCCCCAGAACGAATCCCTTCCCGGACTGCGTCTTGCGCATCACGGACGGCCGTTGCGTCTGCGGGCGGCAGGGGACCGACGTCGTCTGTCAGCTGAGACCCGTTCAACGAAGGCTCGAACTCGCCCACCAGCGCGATCAGGTCGCCTTCGTCCGCGAATCCGAGCCGGCCGGCTCGTGAGGCGTCGGGGAGCTTGCCGACCATGCCGATCACCGGCGTCGGGTCGATCTGGTTGTTGTAGAGCGAAACGTTGCCGCCAACGATCGGGACGCCGAGCGCTTCGCACGCCTCGGCTATGCCCTCGACTGCTTCCGTGAGCTGCCACGCGATCTCGGGCCGCTCAGGATTACCGAAGTTCAGACAGTTCGTCACGCCAAGGGGCTCGGCACCGACGCAGGCGAGATTGGCGGCGCACTCGTAGACCGCCTCGGCAGCGCCCGCTCGCGGGTCACACGCAACGCGTCTGCCGTTGCCATCGATCGAGACGGCGATGGCCGATCCGTCGGGCAGCTGGAGCACGGCGGCGTCGGCCTCGTCAGGACGTCTGACAGTCCTTGACTGGACGATGCAGTCGTACTGCTCATAGAGGGGCTCGCGGGAGCACAGGTTGGGCGAGCCAAGAAGAGCTAGTAAGACTTCGCCTGCGTCCCCCGTCCGGAGACGATCCGCGCGGAGCGCAGTTCTCGTCGACGGGCGGCGGACGCTGGCCAACGTCTAGTTCGTAGGTTGGACACGCATCAACCAGCACTTCGACGGGAAGGTCGCCGACAACGTCGCCCTCCTCTAACACCCGCACGTGGCCCGAGTCCGTCACTTCGCCGATCACCGCGGATCCGGTCTCCCAGCGCTCGCAGACCGCAACCACGTCGTCCAGCCGGGCGGGCTCGACCACGCACAGCATCCGCTCTTGCGATTCGGAGACCATGATCTCGAAGGGCTCCATCCGCTGCTCGCGCAGCGGGACGCGCGACACGTCTATGTCTATGCCGACATCGCCCTTGCTCGCCATTTCGCTGACCGACGACGTCAGGCCGGCTGCGCCGAGGTCTTGGAGCGAGACAAGCAGGCCACGGTCGAGCAGCTCCAGGCAGCACTCCATCAGCTTCTTCTCAGCGAACGGGTCGCCGATCTGGACCGAAGGGCGCTTGTCGGCGTCGCCCTCGCCGAGCTCTGCGCTCGCGAGAACCGACGCCCCGCCGATGCCGTCGCGGCCGGTCAGCGCGCCCAACAAGACCACCTTGTTTCCCACCCCCGCGGCCGCGGAGCGGATCAGCCGCTCGTGCGGCGCGAGCCCGAGGCACATCGCGTTGATCAGGCAGTTCTGCTCGTAGCTGCGCTCGAAGTAGACCTCGCCGCCCACCGTCGGCACCCCGATCGAGTTCCCGTAGTGGCCAATGCCGGCGACCGCGCGCTCGAGCAGATAGCGCGAGCGCTCCGAGCTCAGCTCGCCGAAGCGCAACGAGTCGAGCACCGCGATCGGCCGCGCGCCGACCGCGAAGATGTCACGCAGGATTCCGCCGACCCCCGTCGCTGCGCCCTCGAACGGCTCGACTGCGCTCGGATGGTTGTGCGACTCGACCTTGAACGCGACCGCCAGTCCGCCGCCGACGTCGACCGCGCCCGAGTTCTCGCCCGGGCCGAGCAGCACGTGTGGACCCTCCGTCGGGAGTCTCTTGAGCAGCGGCCGGGAATGCTTGTACGCGCAGTGTTCGGACCACATCAACGACAGCATCGCCAGCTCGACGTCGTTCGGCTCGCGACCGAGCGAGGAGAGGATCAGCTCGTACTCGTCGTCGGTGAGCCCGAGCGCACGGTGCCGCTCCCCCACCTCAGACGACAACGCGCTCATCGATCTCCACCCGGATTGACTCAAAGATCCCCAGCCCGTCGTTCGAGCCGGTCAGCGGATCGACCGCGTGCTCGGGATGCGGCATCAGCCCAAAGACGTTTCCGGCCTCGTTGCGCACCCCGGCGATGTCGTCCTGCGAGCCGTTCGGGTTGTGACCGGGCGCGTAACGCAGCAGCACGTCGACCGGCTCGGGGGAGTAGTAGCGCCCCGTCGTGTGCTTGACCGGAATCGAGAGCGAAGCTTCACACGCGCGCGTGAATGCTGTCTGGCGGTCAACGACATCCAGCTGAACTTGGCGGCATACGAACTTCAATGAGGTGTTCGGCAGCAGCGCACCGGGCAGTAGCCCGGCCTCGCACAGCACCTGGAAGCCGTTGCATATCCCCAGCACGAGCCCCCCGGAGCGGGCGAACTCGGCGACCTCGTCCATGATCGGCGCGAATCGAGCGATCGCGCCGGCGCGCAAATAGTCACCGTAAGAGAAGCCGCCCGGCACCACCACCGCGTCGACTCCCTGAAGATCGCGATCGGCGTGCCACAGGGTCACGGCCTCGCCGACGCTCGCGCACGCGCCCAGCGCGTCCGCGTCATCGCACGAGCCCGGGAACTGGACCACACCGAACTTCATGATTCGATCTCGTAGTCCTCGATCAGCGGATTGGCGAGCAGGCGCTCGCACATCTCTGGCAGCTGGGCCGGATCATCGACCTCCAGCTCCACCAGACGCCCCACCCGCACATCGCTCACGCCCTCAAAGCCGAGCGCCGGCAGCGCGCGTTCGACCACCTGGCCCTGCGGATCGAGGATTCCCGCCTTGGGCCTGATCAGGACCCGTGCCCGCATCAGGCCGCCGTGCGGCGCACCCACGCCTCGAGCGGCTCGCCCGTGATCCGCTCGTATGCCTCCAGGTACTTCTCGCGCGTGCGCGTAACTATTTCGGCCGGGATAGCCGGGGCCGGGGGAGTGCGGTCCCAGCCGGTCGACGACGCCCAATCGCGGACGAATTGCTTGTCGAAGCTCGGCTGCGAGCGTCCGGGCTCGTATTCATCTGCCGGCCAGAAGCGCGACGAGTCAGGCGTGCAGACCTCGTCGGCGAGCGTCAGCGTGCCATCTCCGTCAAGGCCGAACTCGAACTTGGTGTCGGCCAGGATGATCCCTCGCTCACGAGCGTGCTCAGCGGCTGCTTCGTACACGGCCAGCGATACCACGCGCACGCGTTCGGCCAGCGCGCGATCCCCGATAAGGTCGGCCGCGCCATCGAAGTCGATGTTCTCGTCATGGCCCTCCTGGGCCTTGGTCGCGGGCGTGAAGATCGGCTCGGGCAGCCGGTCGGACTCACGCAGGCCGCTAGGCAGCCCGACCCCGCAGACCGTGCCGGTCTGCTGATAGTCCTTCCACCCGGAGCCGCTCAGGTAGCCCCGCACGACGGCCTCGACAGGCAGCATCTCGAGCTTGCGGACGACCATCGCCCGCCCGCGTGCCTCAGCCGGCACGCCGTCTGTCAGCGAGATGACGTGGTTGGGGACGATCTCGGCGGTGCGCTCGAACCAGAACGCAGACACGCCCGTCAGCACCTTGCCTTTGTCTGGAACGGGCGTCGGATGGACGACGTCATAGGTCGAGACACGATCCGAAGCGACTATCAGAAGCTCGTCGTCCAGGTCATAGATCTCTCGCACCTTGCCGGAGGCAAGGAGCTGAAGATCGGCTAGGGCGGTCACGAGGCCGATCCTAGCGAGCGGGGCTGACGGGACTTGATGCAGCGAAGGAGCGCGGCTACAGTCAAGCTTGGAATGACCGCCTGGGTGTAAGTCGCCACTCGTCCTAGCCGCCGGCAACGCCGGTGAGCTTGTCCGCTTCTCCCCGGAGGTCGCAGTTGTCGTTCGCAGTCCCCTCACAAATCCCGTCCGCCGTCTCGTTGCGCGGCGTGGTCAAGCACTTCGGCCCGATCGCCGCGGTCGACGGCCTCGATCTCGAGATCCCGCGCGGGGCGTGTTTTGGCCTGCTCGGACCGAACGGAGCGGGCAAGTCGACCACGATGCGGATGCTCACCGGCCAGGCGCTGCCCGACGCAGGCGAGCTGAGGGTGCTCGACTACGCCATTCCCGCGCAGTCGAAGCTGGCCCGCGCCCGGGTCGGCGTGGTGCCCCAGGAGAGCAACCTCGACATCGAGCTGACCGTCTCCCAAGCCCTACGCGTGTTCGCGGCCCTATGCCGGGTGCCGCATGCGCGGCGGGAGGCCGCGGTGAGCGGCGCGCTCGAACTCGCTGGGCTGCGCGACCGCTCCGGGGATCGGGTCGGGACGCTGTCCGGCGGCATGCAGCGGCGCCTGCTGATCGCGCGGGGCCTCGTCCATCAGCCCGAGCTGGTGCTGCTCGACGAGCCGACGGTAGGCCTGGATCCCCAGGTCCGCCAGGAGATCTGGTCGCTGATCCTGCGCCTGCGCCGCGGCGGGGCGACGGTGCTGATGTCGACCCACTACATCGAAGAAGCACAACGGCTCGCCGACCGCGTCGCGATCATGGCCGCGGGGCGCGTGGTGGCCGAAGGATCACCCATCCAGCTGATACGAGAGCACGCCGGCCGGGAAGTGCACGAGGTCTCCCATCGCGACGACCAGGAGCTGGAAGCGCTCCGCGCAGACGCGCAGGAGCGTGGCCTCGTCGTGCGCTCGAGCGGGCCCGCGCTGGCCTACCTGCATGCCGATCGGCTGGAGGCGGAGCTGCCGGCCGGAGAGCGGCGCGCCGCGACGCTCGAGGACGTGTTCGTCCTTCTAACCGGCGAGGAGGCCAGGTGAGCGCCCACGGCCAAACGCTGCGGCCAGCGCGGCTCGAGCCGGGTGCGCTGGCGGGAGTCCTGCTGCGCGAATGGATCGTGTTCCTGCGCTTCTGGCGCAACCGCACGTTCGCGGCTGTCGTCGAGCCGACGATCTACCTGCTCGCGTTCGGCCTCGGCTTCGGACGGCTGGTCTCGAAGATCGGGCACATCCCCTATGTGCAGTTCGTCGGGACCGGCACGGTCGCGACTGCGGTCCTGTTCAGCGCGATCTTTGCCGGCATGTTCGACTCGCTCTACAAGCGCCGCTATCAGCGCGTCTACGACGCGATGCTGGCAACGCCCGTTGACGTCGAGGAGATCGTGACCGCCGAGGTGCTGTTCATCGGAGTGCGCGCGGGCGTGTATGGGTCGGCGCCGCTGCTGGTCGCATTCGCGTTCGGCCTTCCGCCCACGCCGGCGATGCTGCTCGTCCCGCTGATCGGCGCCCTGACCGGGATCGGGTTCGCTGCGCTGGGGATGCTGTTCGGCGCTCTGGTCGAGACGTTCGACACCTTCGGCTACCTGATCAGCGCAGTCGTGACGCCGATGTTCCTGGTTGCCGGGACCTTCTTCCCGCTCAGCCGCCTACCGCACTGGGCGCGGGACCTGGCCCAAGTCAATCCTCTCTACCACTGCGTCGAGTTGGTGCGCCACACCGCATTCGGACTGCGGACGGTCGACTTGCTGCACCTGGCGGTGCTCGCGGCGTTCGGGTTGCTGGCCTGGAGGCTCGCCGTCTGGCGGACGCAGCTGAAGCTAATCGACTAGCGCACCGTGGGGAGCGATCGCGTCGAGCCGACCGACAATCTCATCGGCGTAGCGGACGTAGGGCTCGTAATCGAAGACCCGATCGAGGTCGAGATCCGCACCCGCCTCGTCGGCTGCCAGCAGCTCGCGAAGCGGGATGCGCTCATCGAGCGCGCGCTGGGCCAGACTCTGGACGATCCGATATGCCTCGTCGCGGCTGTGGCCCCGTTCGACGAGTGCGAGCAGGACGCGCTGTGAGAACAATGCGCCGTAGGTCAGCTCGAGGTTCTCTCGCATTCGGTCGGCATCAACGACCATTCGCTCCACGAGCCCGAGCGCGCGGCGCTGCATGTGATCGAGCAGGATCGTCGAGTCGGGCAGGATCACGCGCTCCACGGATGAGTGCGAGATGTCGCGCTCGTGCCACAGCGCGACGTTCTCGAGCGCGGCCTGCGCATTGCCGCGCAGTACGCGCGCGAGCCCGGCGATCTGTTCGGACTTGATCGGGTTGCGCTTGTGGGGCATCGCGCTCGAGCCTTTCTGACCCTCCCCGAAGGGCTCCCGGACCTCGGCCACCTCGGTCCGGGCGAGATGGCGAAGCTCGGTCGCGAAGCGCTCGAGGCCGGCGCCCGCGAGGGCGATCGCCTCGAGCAGTTCGGCGTGGCGGTCGCGCGCCACGACCTGGGTCGAGACCGGCTCCGGCTCGAGCCCGAGCCGCGCCAGCACTCGCTGCTCAAAAGCGGGCGAAGTCGCCGCGTACGTCCCGACTGCGCCCGAGATCGCGCCGACCGTCACCTGCTCGAAGGCTCGCTCGAGCCGGCTCGCGTTCCGGTCGGCCTCGAATGCAAACCCCGCCAGCTTGATCCCAAACGTAGTCGGCTCGGCGTGGATCCCATGCGTCCGCCCGACGCACAGCGTGTGAACGTGCTCGCGCGCCTTGGCGGCGAGCGCCTCGACCAGCCGGCGCGCGTCGGGCAGCACGACCTCGGCCACCCGCCGAAGCTGGAGCGCGAGGCCGGTGTCGAGCACATCACTCGAGGTCAATCCGTAGTGGATCCATCTCCCTGCCGGCCCAGCCGAGCCGGCAAGCACATCGACGAACGCCGCCACGTCGTGGTCGGTGACGCGCTCTCGCTCCGCGATCGCCTCGACCGTGAACGTCGCGTGGCGGATCGCATCGAGTTCCTCTCCGGTCGGGCCGTCCATCTCCTCGCATGCGGCGACCTCGACCGCGCGCATCGCGTCAAAGCGCGCGTAGTCAGACCAGATCTGGCCGAGCTCGGGACGCGTGTAGCGCGCGATCACGGCTAGTACTTGAGCCTGCGGGAGGCGGAGGTCGCTCCCGTGCTGCCGAACGCGGTCGTGACGCGCAACGCCGGATGCTTGGCGCGGCGCAACACGCGCGCGACCGGTCCAGGAAGGACCGTGGTCACCGTCTGAGTCTGGCCGGCGTTGATGTGCATGTACGCAAACAGGACCAGGAGCGGTCCCGTCGGGCCGCCGGGGGTCGGACCGAAGCTGCGCTTGGTCACCGCCAGCACCGTGCCGACGCACGTGCCCGACGGGGCGACACACCCGATCGAGATCGAGGCGACTCCCGACCGGCTCAGCGAGATTGGGGATGCGATCTTGAGTAGCCCGGGCACAACCTGGAAGGTGACCGGAGCGCTCAGATTGGGCACCCCGATGGGGTCGTCCTGCTCCGCCTGGGCCGTGTAGGTGCCCGGCGCAATCGAGCTCGACCCGGCACCCGCGTACGAGCCGTTGTTGTTGGCCGCGGCGATCGTCTCGACCGGACTGCCCGAAACAGAAGAGCCCGAGTACACCCGGATCGTGACTGTGCTTGAGGCGTCGAAGGCGGCGCTAGCCCCTCCGGCGAATAGCGGCTGGCCGCCGGGAACCGCCTCGCCGCCGGCGGGCGTGGTTAAGGTGACCGATGGGGTTGTGGCCGAGATGCTGATCGAGCCGGTGGCCATGCAGCCGCCTAGCGCAGGCGGGACCGCGCTCAGGGTGAGCGAAAGCGTCCCGCCCGGCCCCACCGTGGTGGAAGTCGGGACGTTCAGGCTGCATTCGCCGCTGCTGGGCAAAAACGTGCTCGTCACCGTCACGGGCTGGGGGGTCTTGAACGGGCTCGTCCAAACGACCGAGACCGTGTGGGCCAGCGAGGCGCTCAGCGTCATCGCGCTGCCGTTGCTCGCGATCGAGTCGCCGGCCGAATCGGACCAGGTGCTACTTGAGAACGTCATGGGCCCCGACAGCGGGCCCGCACTGGCGTAGCTCCACGACGGCGCGCCGTACTTCTGCTCGGGGTTCGCCCCGTTGAACGTCCCGGGATCTCCGGGCAGGGACCAGCTGTAGGTCCCCGCCAGCGCCTGCGACGGCGCAAGCGCGAACAGCGCGGTGATTCCCGCGACCGAGGCGATCAGGCGAAAGCGGCCCACCCGCGAGAGCGTACCCACGAAAGCGGGCAGGCGCGGCGCTCAGGCTTCGGCTGCAACAGGCGCTGCGGCGGCCTCCGCCGCACGACCGCGGATCAGGTCCGAGGCCCGCTCGGCGATCATGATCGTCGGGGCGTTTGTGTTGCCGCGCACCAGAGTTGGCATCACCGACGCGTCGACGACCCGGAGCGACTCGAGTCCCAGAACGCGCAGCTCCGAGTCGACGACGGCGCCCATCGCGCATGTGCCGACGGGGTGATAGAGCGTGGTCGTGTTGCGCTCGATGTGCGCGAGCAGGCTGGCGTCGTCGTCCCCGTTCGGCGCCGCGTACGGCCCTGTCGTGACCGCCTTGAGAGCGGGCTGCTCGGCGATCTCGATGCATTTGCGCAGGCCGGCGAGCATCGTCGCGCGGTCCTCGTCGGTCGTCAGATAGTTGTGCAGGATGCGCGGCTTCGAGCTCGGGACGCGAGCGCGCAGCTTCACGGTGCCTCTACTCGTGGGGCGCAGCACGCAGGCCGACAGCGCCCAGCCGTCTTCGAGGATCTCGCCGGCGCCCGCGTCTGGGAACAGGACCGGGATCTGGTGGAGCTGGACGTCGGGTGCCTCGAGGCCATCGCGCGTGCGGATGAAGCCCCCGGACTCGGCGAAGTTCGACGTCAGCGGGCCCCGCCCCTCCGTCTGGATCAGCTCGAGGCTCTCGAGGGACTCCGCCGTCAGCAGCGACGGCTCCCCTGTCCGGTAAGTGATCCAGGCGGCGGGATGGTCCTGCAGCCCCGTCCCGACCTTCGGCTGGTCAAGGACCGGCGGGATGCCGGCGAGCTCGAGATCGGCGGCCGGACCGACCCCACTCAGCAGGAGCAGCTGGGGGCTCTGGTAGGAGCCGGCACTGAGGATCACCTCGCGTTCGGCGCGGATCTCCTTGAGCTCGTTTCCTTGGTCCACCTCGACGCCCACTGCGCGCGTTCCGTCCAACAGCACGCGCGTCACGTACGCGTCGGTTTCGACCGTCAGGTTTGGGCGCTCCATCGCCGGGCGCAGGTAGCCGTCAGCCGCCGAGCAGCGCAGGCCGTCGCGCTGGGTCACCTGATACCAGCCGGCTCCATCCTGCTCGGGGCCGTTGAAATCCTCGCTCTCATCAAGGCCTGCCTGGACGGCCGCCTCGATGAACGCAGCGCATGTCGTGTAGCGCGACCGGTTCTCAGAGACCCGGAGCGGCCCGCCGGCACCGTGGAGTTCGCTCGCGCCGCGCTCGTTGTCCTCGGCCTTGATGAAGTACGGCAGTACGTCTTCCCATCCCCAGCCGTCGAAGCCCATCGCGGCCCAGCCGTCGTAGTCGGCGCGGTTGCCGCGGATATAGACCATCGCGTTTACCGACGAGGAGCCACCTAACGTGCGACCCCGCGGAAGAACTCGCTGGCGGCCGCCGAGTCCTGGCTCGGGGTCGGATAGGAGGGCCCAGTCGTACTTGCTCTGACCGAGCGCGAGGCAGCCCGCCGGCAGATGCACCTCGTCGGCGAGATCGGGTGGGCCGGCCTCGAGCAGGCAAACCTTCACGTCCGGGTCCTCGGACAGCCGGGCGGCAAGCACGCATCCGGCCGAGCCGGCTCCGACGATCACGTAGTCATACATCTCGAGGCCTCCCTCATTTCGGGCTGGGATCGTTCATTCTCGGGGGTCGAGAGCCTCGGGGTCAAGCTCGTCCTAGACCCGCCCTTCGTGAGCGATACTCGGTTGCCCACCTCGATCAGATCCGCGAACTGGACGATGGTCGCTGTCCAGGAGCGATGGTCTCGTGGCCGCGGTATGTGCCGGCGCCAGCTGCTGCTGTGCCGCGGCGAGCGGCCACGCGGGGATATCCTGCATTACCCGATCAGCGGCGTGGCCGGGTCGGGGCCACCTCGGACTAGGAGAAGCCATGATTCGCAAGACCGCTGCGCTAGCTGCGATCGCGGCCCTCGGGCTCGCGGCATCTGCAACTGCGGCGTCAAACGGAACCTACAGCGGCAAGAGCACGCTGCATGTCAGCGGGGTCATCGCGACGCATCCGTTCACCCTGACGGTCAAGAACGGCAAGGTCACTAAGGTCAGCCTGTTCGCGGGGGCGAACTGCGCCGGCCTCGACCTCGAGTCCGGCGTCTCGACCAGCTTGAAGATCAACCACGGCAAGTTCAAGGGCTCGATCCACACGGGCGTCTCGGTCGTGAAGCTCTCCGGGAAGTTCTCCGGGAAGCATGTCAGCGGCGCCTTCTCCGGAACGTTAAAGGGCGCCACGGGGACGTGCGCGTTCCCGAAGAACACCTACTCGGCGACCGTGTAGCTCCGTGCCCGGCCGGTGCAGTCGGTGGTTCAGCGCCGCGTGCGCCGGCGCCGGCCTACCCGGGCAAACTTGAGCTTCGGTGTAATCGGAGTAGAGTCGTTGACGAGCTGGCCCTGCGGCCAGGATTCTCACCCCAAGCCGGGATGCCACCGACGGCGCAGTGTGCGCCACAAGGCGAGAGGCGTGGGCCACTGGTTTTGACTGCAGGGCCGGTGCCGTATTCCTAAAGGCGTTAGCTCACCGGCCCGGTGGAGACGCCCTATCCGTTACCCGCGCGGGCTGTTCTCGCCCACTGCGTTACGCGCGGAGCGACGAGAGGAACCGGAAGGACACCCCAATGGCAGCGAAGAACAAGTTGACGGTCTCGACCCAACCGACGAACCAACGCCCCAGCTCCGCCCAGCGTCGCGCCGCACAGATCGCGGCGATCTCGAATAAGCAGGCTGACCTCAAGCGCGAAGCCGCCGAGCGGGCCGCTAAGCGGGCCGCGAGCAGCACCCAATCTCGCGCATCCGGCTGACGGGCCGGCGTGTGGGATAGCGACCGGCCGGCCCACCAGCCCGGGCGGTTCTCTTCGGTGGCCTGGGCGATTGTGCTCGCGGTCGCTTTTGCGGGATCATCGGCTGCGGCCAGCGCGATGGCTCCGAGCTGCGGCTGTGTGCCTTCGCCGTTTCCAGGGGCGCGGCCGATACAACAGATCAACCTGTCGTCACCCGGGGCGAAGCACTCAGCGCTTGGAATTGGGGAGGTGGTGCGTGCGCGTCACCGCTACCTGCTGGAGATCGGCGCTCAGGGTCTGAATCCCGTCCGTGCCCCGAAGGTCTATGCCGTGTGGCTATGGAGCGGCCCGGGCCACGCGCACCTGGTCAAGTCGATCCGAGCACTTCCGACACCGGTGAAGAAGACGGTCGTGATCGTGGTGCGCCGGCTACCCGCGCACCTGGGGCGCTACCGCAAGATCCTCATCACGCTAGAGACGAGTGCGCACCCGACTCAGCCAGGACGGATCGTGCTCGACGGCCCCTGGCCGTTCCAGCTCTTCGGCAGCTAGACGCTTCCGGCTGGCGCCCGCAATGTCGCCGAAGGGATCGTGAGCTGTTCGCTGCGTTGTGGACGAATGCGATCGTCAGCGCACTCGGGCTTTCCGCGCAAGGCAGGTCTTCGGAGCGACAACCGCCGAGGCCCGACGCGGGCGAAGAGCAGGTCTTCCCCGGCGCGAACGCATGAGTGCGCCGCACCAATACGACCAGTGTCGAGCTCAGTTCAGGCGTGCGGTTCACGCGACGGAAGATGCCTTTATGAGCATCGTGTCCGCACGTCCACGCTGCGAGCTAAGGCCAGTGAGGCCGGGCCCCGTTCGTCGCCCAGACATCACGTGATTGCTGCTGCGATCGATGGCGATGAGGTTTCGAATGAGGTCCGCCGCGGCGCGATAGAGTCGGCGCGCAACTCATGACAAGCGACCGCGCGAGTCGTGCGGAAGGGATCGGGATCGAATGGCACTCGGGTTCTACTTCACCCCAAGCGGGTTCACGCAGGACAAGTACGACGAAGCCATTAGCAAGCTCGAGGCTGCGGGTGCGGGCGCGCCTGAAGGACGCTCGTACCACGTCGCGCTCGAGACCAATGGCGAGATCCAGGTTTTCGACATCTGGGAGTCGCAGGAGGCATTCGAGGCGTTCGGGGCGACGCTCGTTCCGATAATGACCGGACTTGGCGCCGATCCAGGCGAGCCGATGGTGGCCCGGGTACACAACGTGATCAAGGGCTGAGAGGCACCTCGAGAAGGTCCCGGCAGAGAGTGGGCCCTGCTGGACCGCCTCGTCAGCTGGGCGTGCGCCGGGTAGGCCCGTGCTGAGGCGAGAGCACGCCGCGATTCGTGAGCCAGCGCGAACCTGCTCGTCGCCATGGGCAACTCTCTGTAGCGCTCGAGTGCGCAGTCGCAGAAGCGGCCGCGCGACGGCCACGCGTCAAACGGCGAAAGCCGTCGGGAGGTTCGCCCGATCTCTGACGATTGACAGGTTTCATCGTCGCATCTCCGCATCGTGATGGTAAGATGCGCTTGTGTCCAAGGTACGTACGACGCTCACGATCGACGAAGACGTTCTGAAGTGGGTCAAGATTCGCGCAGCGCGTACCGGCGTCTCGGACAGCGCGGTGATCGAGGAATCTCTGCGCCGCGATCTCAAGCTCGACGTTCTCGACGAGTTGTGGGCAAATGCGACGATGTCGGAGGCCAAGGCGTCCGAGCTCGCCGTGGAGGCGCAACACGCAACGAGGCCTCGCCGACGGTCATCTGGTGCGCGCGGTCGTTGATGTCAACGTCCTGATCTCAGGGGTGCTGTCCGCCAAGGGGTCGTCGGCCGAGATCCTGCGTGCTAGCCGCGACGGCCAGTTCGAGCTTGTCGTCTCTGAGTTGCTCCTCGCGGAGCTCAAGCGAACGCTCGCCTATCCCAAGCTGCGCAAGCGGATCACTCCCGAGAAAGCCGCCGCCTTCACCAACTGGGTCCGCGACTCATGGCAGCATCGCCGAGGATCCAGCAAGCCCACCGCCCGTCGGCTCCCGCGACCCCGACGACGACTACCTCCTCGCACTCGCGATCGACCGCCGCGCGTACCTGATCACCGGCGACAAAGACCTGCTCGTCCTGAACGACGACCTGCCGATCCTCACACCCGCACAGTTCGCGACCAAGCTCCGCGAGACCAGCTGAGCAGCCGGCAGCCCCGTTGTCGCTGTGCCAGCCACGCCGCCATCACTGTGCGGGCCCGTCCGCCGCCGAAACCGTCGCCGCAGGGCGACGCCGCCCCAACAAGCGCCGGGTCGTCCAAGGGATCGCCCGCTGGATGGCGGGGGTAGACGAATGCGATCCCGGTGTTGAATCTTCGGTGCCCGCGCGGACCGAGCGCGTACTCACAACCGCCGCCGCCTTAATCGGTGCCAGGGGCCCTCAGCCCGCACTCTGGGTTCGCCTCAGGCCTCCGCGACAAAGGAGGACCTCACCGGCCAGCCATTGCGGCTTGCGCCTCAGCAAGCTTTGCTCGCACCGTGTCGATCCCCTCCTTGAACTCCAGCAAGGGGCGTACGTCCCACGTGACCAGCCCGAACAGGGGATAAGCCGCCATCAGCTCGAGCACGTCGCGATGCGAATTAGCGTTGGCGATGCTGAAGCCGCCGCCCTCGATGAACCCATAGATGCAGTCAAACGTCCCGTCGTCGACCTTACCTTCAAGCCAGCTCATGGCCGCGTCGAACTGCTCAGGTGCCGGCGGCATGGGGCCCGGTGTCGCGCTAACGAAGTACTTCATGTGACCTCCTCCGGAGTTTGCTTAGGCCAACCCTAATATCGCGCCGGCCCCGATAGCAAATAAAGGAACCCTGAGCCATCAACAGGCTCCGGTACCGACCGCCAAAACAGGTTCGGCTAAGCTGCTCCGTCGCCGAAGCGATCGCAGGCGGCGAGGCGGCGGAATCGCGAATGCGATCGTCCGGAGGAGTGCCGGATTCGGCGGGTTGGAGAAGCCGTCGTTAGTCCGTGCCGACGGCTGGATGTAGCCCGAAGCGCAAGCCGGGCTCGGCGTTCCTCCGGCGAGGCATGCCTTAGGTCACCCGCCGCACCGCGGGGGGCTTCCAGCGTCCGTCCAGCACCTCCGGTCTTGGCTCGTAGAGGCGTAGGAAGAGGGCCATCGGGCCAGGTGGCGCTGGCAGCCAGTTCGGCTCGTGCTCGGGTCCGGGGTTTTCGTGCTGAATGACGAGGTCGAGCGAGCCGTCGGCGTTGTATTGCAGGGGGTCGCGGTCGCCGAGCGCGCAGCGGTTGAGCGCGTTAGCGACCTGAAAGCCGTCTCGGTCGTAGATGGTGACCGACCAGAAGGCGTTTACCGGCGGCAGCTCCTGCTTGTCGAAGTGGAGGCCGTAGTCGTCCTGGCCGTTGAGTGGCTTTCCGTCGCCGTCCGCAAATGCCAGCGGGTAGATCGCGTCTTCCGGCGGGTTTGAGCCCAGACCGATCATCGCGAGCGTGGCGCGTTTCAGGTAGTAGTTGCCGTAGACGCCCATCGTTTCAGCGGCCACCTGCCAGCCATTGACGAGCGGAGCAAGCTTCGGCACTTTCGCCTGCATCATTTGCAGGCCGGTTGTCGCGGCCTCTTCGAGCGCTTGTTTGATCTCTGGTCCGAGTGTCTCGCTGTCAAGACTCTGGCCAGCCACGATGCCGATGCGCTTCATGCGCGCCAAGATGGACCAGTCCGTGATGTGCGGCGGATGCTGCCGCATCAACTCGGCCGCGCGGGCAAAGTAGGCCAGTGCAGGCATGCCATTGACCTGCTTGACCGGCGGAGTAGTCATGTCGACCGCCGGATCAATCGCCACCTGGACCGGCTGCGGCTCCCCGCCCCAGCGCGAGAGTGGTGTGACGGCGTAGCCGTCCTGCACGGTGTGAACGGCGTCGTAGTCTTCCGGGCCGTTGGTCTGCGTGCGGCCGATGATCCAGACATGTGGCGTGGGGGCATTGATGCGGCTCACATCCGCGGGCAGCTCTCCCTGCCAGCCCGCGGGCACGACGGCGAAATGACCGGCCTCGGTGCCGCTGGCGCGCTTGCCGGGCACCGCGAACACATCCGTCCACATGTCCTGCAGCGGCAGCAGGTAGTAGCGCTCACCGGTATCCGGTGCGGACACGATCACCGGCTCGCTGGTTAGGTCCAACCAGGCCAGCGAGTACAGCGTGTCGAAGTTGGGCCACGGGACGCTCTTGAACTCCGGCGGCGGGAACGCACGCATGTGGTTGAACGTGTTCATCGGCCCGTAACCCGGCCGCTCGCCCGCCTCGATGTTCGTCATTTGCTGACGGGTGGTGTCCATCATCACGAGCGGATACAGGTAGACGTAGGCCTCGACGGCAATCTCCTGAGGCTCCTGCTCGGATCGTGAATCGCTCGCCTTCGAGGTATTCAAACTCGTCATCGCCTGCTCCTCTCTGAATTCGCCTCATCTATCTCGTCGCGCACGACGGCTCCCGCGTACCATCGCGCGGACTCTAGGGCCGAGCCGGATACGCGCATCATCCGGATTAGGTGATCGGCCTAGCCCGAATGGCGCCAGCCACGATCAGGTCTCGGACGCGCTCGCCGCGGCCTGCGCAAAAACGGGGGCACCCAGAGCGCCGCTTTGATCGAGACTCAACACTCTCCCGCCATCACGGTCAGAGTGGTGCAACGCGACGAACTCGGAAGTGTGAGCCGGCGCCGCGGGCGGGCGTGATCCCGGGCGACCGGACGGTCGCCAACTCGGTCGTCAGACCCGGCGCGGCGGAACGAGCAAAGCGATCGTCCGGACAGCCGCAGCCGCGCGGATGAGTTTGAGCGATTGGGGGCGTGAGCGCGCGCTGCTGTCACCCTGCCGCGGCGCCATCGCTTCGCATCCTCGTAGCATTCTTCTCGGCTGCAAGCGAGGCGCGCGGCCGGTCGTTCATGAGCGAGGAACTTGTGGAAGCGGTCGAGGAGCTCCGTCTTCGGCGCGGGATAGACCGTGGTTCGTCCGGTGAGGCTCGACGACTGTCCCGTTCAGGAGCTGGGGAGGACGGTCCGGCCCGGGAAACCCAAGCCAAGGCGAATTTGCAGCAGCTCTGGGACCGGGACGGGGACGCGACGCTTGTATCGTCCGCAAACCGCTCTGTTGCACGCGGACGTGATCGTCGGCTAGCGATCGGGCGCAGACCGCGGCAAACCTCTGCAACGATGAGCATCGCGACATGGAGGCTGACCACTCCAACCTGCTGCGCGAACGATGAGCCTTCACCCGCATGGCCGGCGTGTGCCGGTCGTCGTCACCGGCAGCGAGTTCCCGGCGGGTCTTGCGCTTCTGCGGGCGGTCCACGCGGGCGGCGACGCGCCGATCGCCGCGGTCACGCGCCCGGATGCTCTTGGCGCTATCTCCCGCGCGGCGCACGCCGTGGAGGTCGTGCACGACCCGAGCGGCGACCCGGCGGCGTTCGTGCGGGACGTCGGGGCCGTAGCGGTGCGCCATGGCGCCACCGTGCTACCCGGGACCGAGCCTGCGCTGCGGGCGCTCGCCCATCACCGTGACCAGCTTCCCGGCTCGGTCGTGGCCGGCTGCCCGTCGGCCGCGGTCGTCGACCGGGTCCTTGCCAAGGGCTCGCTCACCGAGCTCGCCGCCGCCGGAGGTCTGCGCACGCCGCCGACGCGCATGCTCACCGCCGAGAGCGCAGACCGCTGGGACGGCGGGTTCCCGGCGGTTGTCAAGCCCCTCAGCTCGCACCTCCCTCAGGCGGACGGCACCATTGAGCAGAGGCGGGTCCTGAGCGTGCCCGACGGGCCCGGCCTCGCCTCGGCGCTCGCCGCGCTGCCCTGCGGCCACGGCCTCGTGCAGCCCTATGTCGTCGGCGACCAGCGCACGGTCGACGGGCTGGCGTGGAACGGCGAGGTCGTCGCCGTCGCGCAGAAGACGGGCGACCGAACCTGGCCACGCGACTGCGGCGTCCTGTCCTACGGGCGCATCGTCCGGTCCGATCCCGAACTCGAACGCTGCTGCCGCGAGATGCTCGCGGAGGCTTGCTGGTCGGGCCTGTTTAACCTCCAGTTCCTCGATGCTCCAAGCGGCCGGTTCCTGATCGACTTCAACCCTCGCGCGTGGAACTCCCTGGCCGTCCAGGTCGAGGCCGGGGCGAACATGCCGGCGGCGTGGGTCGACCTGCTCCTCGGCCGCCCGGTGCGACCGGCCGTCCCACGGCTCGGCCGCAGGTTTCGCTCAGAGTTCGACGACGCGCGATCGCTGTGGGCGGCATGGCGCGGCGGCCAGCGCTCCGCGGCTGTGCGCGGACTGCGGCCCCGGCGTCGCACCAGCCACGCGATCTTCTCGTGGACGGATCCTGCTCCCGCCCTGCATGTCCTGCGGCGGCGCGGATACCGCTAGGGCGCTTCCCGACCGGCGCGAGCGCGGTTTGCCTGTGCTGTCATGAGCGGCCGGATCGGCCGCACGTTGACCGTCTCCGGGCTCTGGTACTCGATGTCGCCGCCGCGCTCCCAACCCCGGTCATCGTCCCCCCGTGAGCTCGATGCCGCGCCTGCGCCCGGGCGCCCGGAGGTCTGGCGGCCCTGCCACAGCAGCGCCATCTCGCCCAAACTCATCAGCGCGACTGCGGCCGTCCGGACGATTGCTTTGCGCGTTCCGTCGCTCCCGCGCGTGACGACTGAGTTGGCGACGAAAGCATCGCGCCAGCTCGCGCCGATCATGGCCCGGAGTGCACGATCGCCTTCGTCCGGATGTGAGCATTGGGCGAGACCCGAGATTGCGAGGATCGGGTCTTGCGCCGAGGCGATATAGGGCTACTTCAGCTCGAACAGGAGTGCGTGAACGTCCGTCGACCCAATGCCCTCGGCGGTGTGTTCTTCCGCATCGCGCCACATCACGTCGCCTGCCTTGAGCTCGACTTCGTCGCCTTCCCCAGAAGGGCCGCCAAACTTGACCTTGCCGTCCTCCAGGTTGTAGATGAGATAGTCCGGATGCGAGTGAAGCGCCGAGCTATCACCCGGCTTGAGGCGCGCCTCGAGCAGTCGTACTCGCTCGTTCTCGAATAGCACCGTGTAGACGTTCGGGGCGACTCTCGCTGCGTCTTCAGTCATCAAGGCCTCCTAGCGGTCGTACCACGATTGGCATGGCGACTATATGCCGCCTCGCTCGTCCCAAGCAAGGTCGCGAGACGCAGCGCGAATCGACCAGGAACGGACCCCGCTCTAACGCGACGCTCGCTTTCGCGTGATTCCAGGCGTCACGGGCTATCGAGGATTCCCGTTGCCTGGCCCACCTCGATCAGGTGCCCGTCCGGGTCACGCAGATAGCAGCGAATCTCGCGGCCGTGATCCTTCGGCTCAGTGAGAAACTCGGCGCCGCGCGCACCCCAATCCTCGTAGACCTTCGCGATATCCGACACGCGGATGTTGAGGAAGCTGCTCACCAGGTTCGGATCGCCGGGCGCCTCGAGGGTCACCGCCGGCTTGTCGTCGGTCGGGCCACCGCCGACGTTGATGATCACCCAGCCGTTGGCGAGCTGAACGATCGTTGGCTCGCCCTCCATCACAAGCTCGCCGCCGAGCACCTCGGTGTAGAACCGGCGCGAGCGCGCGACGTCGTTCGAAACGATGAAATGCGTCAGAAGTAGTCCGTCCTTCGGCGCCGGGAACTCAGCCATAGGGAGCCTCCTTTGGGCGATTGCTTCGGGCGCACAATCCTCGCAGCTAATGACACATGCGGCTTGTGCTATCCGTTGGTTGCGAGCGCCGGGCCGGGTGAGGTAAGGGAGACGCGCGCGGCGGGTGGAGCGCTCGGCCCGCCGGGTCCGCCGTTCTTTGCGGATCCATGTGTCAATACGACGCATGCCTCCGCATAGAAGGGCTGCCGGGAGCGGCATCGACGAGCAGTCGCGGTCCTTGGGCCCCCGCAAACCGACGACAAAATCACGCTCGCAACGCGACGGGATCATGCGGCCACCCTGTACCGCAAGAGGCGAACGGCCTAGGTGAGACCGGCTCTCACGCAATGCGATCGGGCAAGCGACAGTGGAACCCGCGTGACGCCAGACGGGAGCGGTGGCGCATTTAGCTGAGCGGTGGCCGGGATGTGGGAACATCAGCTGTTGCCACTATTCGGGAAACGTCCGACACCGCTCAGCGCAGAAGAGCGCGAGGCGGCCGCAGTTGATCTTGACCGCATCCAGCGCGGCGGAATTCCGCTCGGAGCGGAACAACGTCTGAAGACGCTTGCCAGGCGGAGCTCGCCGGTTTTCAGCAGCGATCTGAGCACCAAGGAGTATGCGATTGCGCATGCCTCCGGTCTGAGGCCGATCGCGCAGATCATGGGCTCCTCGGTGGTGCAGCACGGCTGGCAGAACTACGGCTGGTCCTCTTACGGGGGAGGGATCCGTGAGATGCCGTCGTTCGCGCTGCCGTGGAATCTGTCGCGCGAGCGTTCGTTTGACCGTCTGCGGCAGGAGGCGGAATTCGCCGGCGCGGACGCCGTGATCGGTATCGAGATGACGACTAACAGCTTTCTCGGCGAACCAGGAACCGTCGAATACGTGGTATTCGGCACCGCCATACGCGAGACCACGCTTGCCCGGAGCGACAGTCCCGGGCCGCGGATGTGCGCGCTCTCCGCTCAGGACGTCGACAAGCTGCGCCGCATCGGAGCCGAGACCCTGAGCGTTATCGGCCATACCTCAGTGGTGGCCGTGGCGCTCAGCATGCAGGCCAATCAGATGATGCGCTCCTGGTGGGGTAACCAGGAGATGACCGAGGTCACCGAAGGTGTCTACGCGGCTCGCCATCTCGCGATGGAGGAGGTGACGCGTCAGGCGCGCCAGGCGGGTGCGAACGACATGGTCATCTCGACGCTTACCCACGACATCGCCCACCACGAGTACGAGAGCATCGGTTTCGCGCAGCACTTCTTCATCGTCTCCATGCACGTGCTGGGAACCGCGATTCGACTCGGCGCTCATGAGCCTCATCCGGCCCCGCTGGGGATGCCAGCGATGTCGATCAACGTTGGTGCCTAGTCCACGAACCCTTCAGGAGAGCCCCTGATGCCGACATACGACCCGACAAGTACCGAAGGCCTCGCCGCACACGCCAGTGAGCGTCTAGAGATGAACGCCCGTGGGCTGTTCACCTCCGACCTCTCCGTGAACGAGTACCTGTGCGTGGAGAAGGCCGACTTTGAGCCCGTGGGGCTTGTGGTCGGCTCCAGCATCTACCACATCGGCTTTCAGGCAGCCAACTGGAAGGCGAGCCAGGAGATGGGGGTTCTCACCCAAGCGATGTACTCCGCCCGCGAGCTCGCCATGACGCGCATGGAGGAAGAAGCCGACCAACTCGGGGCCGACGGCATAGTCGGAGTCCGGCTGGACATCGGACGCTACGAGTGGGGCGCGGACATGGCGGAGTTCATCGCGATCGGCACCGCTGTCAAGCACAAGGGCGGCAAGGTCCACCGCGCGCCCAACGGGCGACCGTTCACATCCGATCTAAGTGGCCAGGCGTTTTGGACGCTGATGCAGACCGGTAAGCGCCCGGTAGGCATGGTCATGGGCAATTGCGTGTATCACGTCGCTCATCGAGGGATGATGCAATCGCTTCGTCAGACAGGTCAGAACGTCGAGCTCGAGCAGTACACCCAGGCTCTGTATGACGCGCGTGAGCTGGCGATGGAGCGCATGCAGAAAGAGGCCGAGGAGATCGGCGACGATGTCCTAGGAATCGTGGAGGTGAAGCTCCACCAGAACAACCACGGCTGGGGCAGCCACGTCATCGAGTTCTTCGCAATCGGCACGGCCGTAGTGCCGAACGAGCACGCCGAGTCAGATCAGAAGCTGCCGGACATCATGCCGGTCCTCGACATCAACGACTAACGGATCGCCAACGCTGGCGAAGAGCTCAGCCGAGAAGCCGTTCAAGCGACACGCGCGCGGCCTCTGACCGCTCAGCTTCAGCACCGAGCGCTTCGCTCAGCGCGTCCAGCCACGCATCGAGCGGCACTTGCTGGCGTTTGATGACGACTCCTCGTACCGTCTTCTCTAGCGTCGTCTCCGCTGTCTCCCCCGCCAGAGACAGCACGAACGTCTCGTCACCGAGCTGCACCTCGACGCGCTCTAGGCGCTTTTCCCTAGACAGGAACCTCGCGGCCTGGCGTCGCGTTCTCGTCTGATCCGGAAGGGCGTCGCCTAGCTTTGCCGCGAGCGCCTCAGCCAGCGCCTGCGAGTCCGACGCGTCGGCACGCAGCGACGACGCGGCTAGATCAAATCGGTGCTCTGCCATCTGGCGATATTAGGGCGTCGGCTGGAGCCTGGGTGCTGCCTACCGTCGTCTGGCCCGGGAGTCCGCCCCGCCCGCGCTAGCAAGTCCCGCCGCCTCCTATCGCGTGCGGGCATGCGCCGGCGAGCCGAGTGCGCGGGCGCCGGGCCCATGCGATTCGGCAGGTCGCGGACTAGAGCTCGCAGAAATGACGGTCGACGCATGCGCCGAGAGCGTTCCGCTTTGGGTCATTCTCGTGTTTGCCTTGCGGCGCGCGGGCTCAATAGAGCACGACACTTCGGGATGTCAGCCTGGTTCGCGCGATTGTGTGGAGCGGTTCAGCGCGCGCGACGGAAGTGCGACCGCCTTATACCTACGGCGGCGAGCATTAGGAGCACGAGCGCGGAGACCGTTGAGATGACTGCGCCGAGCAGTATGGACGTCGGCCGGTAGCGGAAGCGCACGACGTGTCTGCCGGCTGGTAGCGCGACAGCGCGGAAGTTCTCGTTGGCTGGTTTCCAATCGACGGATCGGCCGTCTAGGTAGGTGCTCCAACCTGGATAGGCGGAATCGTCGAGAATCAGATAGCCAGGCTGTTGGGCGACAGCGTTGATCGTGACGGAGTTCGAGCCGTTGTCGATCACCCGGGCGGTGGTTATGCGAGCGCGACGGTTGAGGGGGGAGGGTGCCGATGTCTCGATGACCGGGGGCATGTGCGTTCCGTTGAACTCGAGCGTCGGGTGTCTACCGTGGCGAGAGCGCTTCTGATCACCGAGGTGGCCGTCAGGGCCTTGGCAACAGGAGCACCGAAACATATGCTGTTGGAGATGAGGTGGAGAGGGCGTTTGGGCGTGTTGGGCGCGTTGGCGTTGGTGGCCCCGGCGACCGCGACCGCCTGGCCGACCACCAGCACCGGGCAATCGCCGCCTGTGCATCTGCGCCTGCCCTCTCACACTCTTCGGGCTGGTCAGAGCGTTCAGGTAAAGATCGTCAAGCCGGCCTCCCGGGATCTCCTGATCTCGTCCTGCTTTCTCCTCCAACTGCGTCAGGCTGATGGGTGGAAGACCATCACCAGGACTCACGAAATCAAGGTGCCCTGCTCGCTCACGAACTCGTCGGTAATCCTGAACCCCCCAGACGACTATTGGTCGCTGATCCTGTACGACGACCTTCAGCCCGGGACCTACCAGATCACGATGGCTTACAAGGTCCTGCCGAATAACTGGCGTACGGCCAGCATCAAGCACAACTACCGGTTGATGAGAGACGAGCTCCGGGTTCTTCGATTCCGTCCCGCACCTGCTCCGCACCTGTCTGAGCGGCAGATCAGGCGGATCGAGATGAGCGCGATTGCGGGCGGAGGCGACCCGCATCCGAGTTTGATCCAGCATGCTGAGGGGACGCGATTTGAAGCCAACTTGATCGCCTCCCCGGATCTCATCTTCGATTGGAGCTGGGCTTATCTGATCGCCATTCACGGCCACTTCAAATGGAGCTCCACCGGCGTGTTCGGCTCATACAGCAGGCGTGAGTCCAGCCCAGCGGGCTCACACACAATCCACAATTCGGTGATCACGGTCATCCTCAACGCCAAGACTGGACAGACCGAGGACTTCGGGACCTCAGACCACTATCCCGACCTGGCCAAGCTCGGTCCCGTCACCACCGACTACGGACACTGACACCACACCCGGCAACCCGACTCGCTGCTGCAGAGCGCGACAGCAAGCCGCGCGCTCGCCTTCATCGCTTGAAGGCGCTCCGCTCGGACGCGTGCTTTGCGACGAAGGCACTCGCCAGCGCTGGCATGTCCCGCCGCCTCCTATCGCGTGACAGGAGGCGTCAGCATTCCGAGCGGATCGCTCTCGGTTGGCGACGCATTCGCCAGCCAGACACATCTCCAGAGTGCTGGTCGTCGATCAATTACGACAGCGGGTTGCTTCAGGGCATCTGTCAGAGATGACCACGGGGGCGGCCAGCACGACTGCTCGTCGCTAAGCCTGTGCGACTACCTCGCTCACCTCATTGCTCTCGACGGTGGTTCCAGAAGGAATCAGCGACGGCACTAGGTCGGACGCGGCCTGCGCGTTCTCCTCTGAATCAAACACGACCATCGATCGTCCCACCCCGTCGCCTCGGGTCCAATAGCCGGCCACAAAGCCGGGAAGCTCCTTGACCCGCGGCACGACCTGCTCGCGCAGAATCGTGGGGTCGGGGTTATCCGAGAGCTTTACATTCACGAGCACCGCATGCATCGCCGCCTCCATTGTTGTGGTCCATCCACCGACCCTATCTGAAAGCTAGCCTCGAAGTTGTGACTTTTTTCGTGTGGCCTCGCGCGCGATTGCCATCACCCGCATTAGCAACATGGCCCGCCTCTCTGGCGATAGCTACCTTTCGATCAGACGGGCACTGTAACCGGACCGACGTTCGCTTCTGGTTTCCGCGCGATCCCGGCATTCGGATGGAACAGCGCGAAGTACGGTGGCGTGAGCAAGACGGTCTCGCAACCGCCGCCGGGCTGTGACCCGGGGTGGTTCATCGCGGCGGGTATCGCTCCTCGCGAGTCTTGGCCGCTGTCGTCTTGACCCTGAGCGGATAGCCCGACTAGATGGTTGAATCATCATTTAGGGGGTGCAGGCGCGTCGAGCAGACTCAAACAACAGGAGGACCACGATGACCAGGTTCAGGCCCCGGCGACCCAGCCCGGCGCTGATCATTGCGACCATCGCACTGCTGATCGCGATGGGCGGCACCGGATATGCGGCGTTCAAGCTCCCGACGAACAGCGTCGGGACAAAGCGGTTAAAGAACGGTGCGGTGACGACGAAGAAGCTCAACAAGAACGCGACGATCGCGAACGCCACCAATGCGGTCAACGCAACGCATGCCACGAGCGCGACGAGTGCCGGCAGCGCGGCAAGCGCAACGTACGCCACGAGCGCGGGGAGTGCCGCCAGCGCGGCAAGCGCAGCCACGGCCGGGAGTGCCCAGCCCGTCGCATTCGCGCGGGTCAGCACGACGGGGGTGATCAATCAGGCGGACTCCAAGAATGTGGGCTCGGTTACCGTCGTCGGTGGCTCTAGCAACATCTATTGCTTCAGCGGGCTCCCGTTCACGCCCACGGGCGCCCAGGTAACGCCCGACCTCGGGGGCCTGACGCCCGGGGAGGGCCTGTTCGTGCCCCAAGCTGTAGGCGCGTGTCCGGCGAATACCCAGGCCTCGGTGGAAACGGTCAATACCAGCGGCAGTCCCGCGCCGCTTGCGTTCTTCATCGAGTTGTACGGCTAGGGCGAGATCGCGCGGCCGCGTCCAGGTGCGTGGCCGCGCGGCCGGCGGCAGTACCTAGGCGGCGTCGCTAGCCAACAGCGTCGCGGACGGCCGCGAGCTCGCTCGCGATGCTCGTCGCTAGCGCAAAGCAGAACGGGGGTCGATCGGCTCAGATATGGTCGCGGCGTGTATCGAGCCCTGGTCCGGCGAAGGGTGGAGTCGAACTTCGCGCGCCTGAGCGCCGGGGACTACAAGGCGGTGGTCGCCCAGCTGGCTCCCGACGTCCACCACGTGTTCGCCGGCGACTCTGCGCTCGGTGGGCAGCGGCACAGCCGCGAGGCCGTCGAGCGGTGGTTCGAGCGGCTGTTCCGGCTCTGCCCGCAGATGCACTTTGAGGTCGGGCGCGTGATCTCCTCCGGACCTCCATGGGACATTTGGGGCGCAGCCGAGTGGATCGGCCACGTCACGCCGGCGGCTGGCGAGCCGTACGTCAACACGGGAACCCACGTGTTCAGGATCCGGAACGGACGTGTCGCCTACTTCCACGCGTACGAGGACAGCCAGAAGGTCGCGCGTGCGTGCGAGCAGATGGCCGCCCTCGGCGTCGAGGAGGCTGCGGCAGCTCCGATAATCGATTAGCTGGGCTCCCGGCCGAGCGAGTTAGCGAGCTTGCAGTCTGACCTTAGCGGGACCGGGAGAGGAGCGGCTTGAAGTATTGCGGGAGAGAGCAAAGCGGGTCTCGGCTCGGGACTGCTCGAGTAGGCGCCCGGGGGGACTGAGGCGGGCTTGCGGCGCCTCGGATTCGCATAGAGTCCCGGCGCGATGCGGGCGGTAGTGATCACCGAGCACGGGGGCCCCGAGGTCCTGAAGGTCCAGGAGCGGCCCGACCCGCCGGTGGGGCCGGGTGAGGTTCGAATCACGGTTAAGGCGGCGGGGATCAACTTTGCTGACACCCTTGCTCGAACCGGGCTGTACCCAGACTCGCCGAAGGTACCCTGCGTCGTCGGCTACGAGGTGGCGGGCGAGGTCGAGTCAGTGGGAGAGGGGGTGGAGTCGGTCAAGCCGGGCGATCGGGTGCTCGCCGGCACGCGCTTTAACGGCCAGGCCGAGCTGGTCACAGTGCGCGAGAACATGGTCTACGAGTTGCCCAAGCAGCTTTCCTTCGAGGAGGGCGCCGCCTTCCCGGTCAACTACGCGACCGCCCAGGCGGGTCTGGTCGTGATGGCAGGGATAAAGAAGGGCGAGCGGATCCTGATCCACGCTGCCGCTGGCGGGGTAGGGATCTCGGCAACGCAGATCGCCAAGCGCATCGGCGCCGAGGTATTCGGCACCGCGTCGGCCTCGAAGCACGACGCGATCCGCGAGCAGGGGGTCGACTATGCGATCGACTACCGCAGCCAGGACTTCGCCTATGAGGTGCGCCGGATCACCGGGGGCGAGGGGCTCGACGTGGCCTTCGACGCCCTTGGGCCGTCGAGCTTCCGCAAGGATTACCAGTTGCTCCGACAAGGGGGGCGGTTGATCATGTACGGGGCCTCGCAGGTGCAGACTGGCGAGAGGCGCAGCGTCCCGACCGCGCTTCGGACCCTTGCCAAGAGCCCATTCTCGTCGATGCCTTGGTGGAAGGGGCTAGCGGTGATGAACGAGAACAAGGGCGTCTTCGGCCTCAACATGCTCTCCTGGTGGGATGCCGAGGGAAGCCTCGACCGGGTGATTGAGCCGTTGATACCGGGGCTCCAAAAGGGGGAGCTGAAGCCAGTCGTCGCCGAGGCCTTCCCGTTCGACCGGGCGCCCGACGCCCACCGCTTCATCAGCGGGCGGCGCAACATCGGCAAGGTCGTCCTGGTCCCCTAACAGCGCCCAGAGCTTGCGGAAACCATTCCGACCGGAAGCGCTGCGGCAACATTCCGAGACGCGTCCGCGCTCTCACTCGTGAGTACGAGTACCAGCGCCGCCGTCGCCTAGACGTGCTGCCGCGCTGCGGTTCGGGAGCAGCCCGTAACCGCGCAGGTCGGCGCACACGACCGTGAAGTCTTCAGCGAGCGCAGGCGCGACCCGGTGCCACATGACGTGGGTCTCCGGGATGCCGTGGGGCGGGAGTACAGGATGCCCTGTGCCTCCCCATTGGAGCGCGATCGTCGTAACGCCTACGTCGACGATGGTGCTCTGGAAGCTCTCGACGGTCATCCTCAGCCGGTGGCCATCAGCTGGCGCAGAGACACGAGCTCAGAGCCATTCGCTCTCGATATCAGCGGCGGCATGGATGCACGTCATCGACAGCTCACCCGACCCTGCGTTCGTGAACCGGTGGGCGGCCCCAGCCGGCGCAATCACGACATCGCCCGCAGCTGCGGTCAGCGTGCTGTCATCCAACTGAAAGCGCGCTTGCCCCGAGTGGACGACGAATACTTCGGCATACGGGTGGCGGTGCAGCTCTGGTCCCTCGCCAGGACGGTTGTGGACGAGGAACATCGAGATCGGAAGGTTGCCATGGTCGCGGCCGTGGAACACGTCGGCGCTGTCGCTCCCGGGCAAGGTCCCGCCTCGGACGAAGCTGTTTGTGGGTGTCTGCGTGAACTCGTTGGCCAGGGTTGTAGAGATGCTCACTTCTCCTCCGTTCAATCGGTCTCAGCAGTTCAGACCGAAGACGCGTAGCAAACTCATCGCCAGCGCTCGATCGTCGATGTCAGACGAGTCGCGCGACCCGCGCGGCACGCCGGTCGTTTCTCGGCGCGCCAGACGCCACGCCGCGCCCGTCAAGTTCCTTCCCCTCGCAGCCGCGCGGCTCGGTGAGAAGCCCCAAACCCCCATTTCCAGGCCTTTTCTGATGGGCCGTGGAGGGCTCGAACCTCCAACCTTGGGATTAAGAGTCCCCTGCTCTACCAGTTGAGCTAACGGCCCTTGGGACGTTGATCGATCCGGTCGGCGATGTTAGCCACCGCCCAGCCCCGCGGGTGGGCTACCCGCCCGCGGCGGCGCCCGCCAGGCCGTTCGTCTTCACGCTCGTCTTGAGCTGTTTGAGGGTCGTCTTGACCTGGACCTGGAGTGACTTTGGCGCCAGGCTGACAGCCTTCTGCCCGGCCAGGTCGCCGAGGTCGGTCTCCTTCGCCGCCCAGGCGTCGGTCGCCAGATACTCGAAATAGGTGTACGCCGTCGGGTTGGCCTGTGTGACGATCTGCCATGCGCCGACAGCGCTCTTGGGGTCGTTGAGCTGCTCGTAGGCGTGCGCCATTAGCTCCGCCAGCGTCCAGTCGGGCTTCTTGGTCAGCTGGAGGTAGTGCTGCCAAGCCTGCCCGGCCTCACGCAGCTTGACTTGGCCAGCCGCCGTGTAGGCGCCGGTGGTCTGGTTGGCGTCCTGGCCGGCGGCCTCGTAGCGAGCCTGGACGAGGGCCGACCAGGCGGCTGGGTTCGCCGGATCGAGTTGGGTCTGATGCAAGGCGCTCTTCTCGGCCTGGGAGACGACGGGCTTGGAGTTATTCGAGTTGCTGCTACTGAACGCGTTGAGCAGTCCACCGAAGCCGTTGCCTGCGCCGACGCCGAACAGCACGAGTCCGCCACCCATCAGGATCGCGAGGCCGAGGTAGACGCCCTGAACGGTGCGGCGGCGGCCGCGGCTACGAAGGTCGAAGAGCATCAGGTGGCGTTGTCGAGCGGGGTCAGCTCGGCCGCCTCGCGGGCAGCGAGACGCCGATCAAGGAACTTCAGCATGACGATACTGAGCAAGTAGAGGAAAACGAGCGGAACCATCTCCAGCCCAGTCGTGACCAGGTCGGGCCCCGGGAGCGCCGCGGCGATGACCGCGATGATGACCAGAGCGTAACGCCAGTGTTTGGTGAGCGTGCCGGCGTTGAGCACCCCGACGTAATCGAGCCCCAGCAACGCGAGCGGGAGCTGAAACGCGAGCCCGATGCCGAGCATCGTGAAGATCTCGAACGAGTACAGCTGCTTTGCCCCGATGAGGATGTCAAAGTTGCCGCTGTTGTAGGTCTGAAGGAAGTGAATCGCGGGGCCGAGGATGATCAAATAGGCGAACGCGACGCCCGTCGCGAACAGCGCCGGAGCCATCGCCATCAGCGGCATCGCCACACGGCGCTCGCGCCGATTGAGCGCCGGCAGGACGAAGGCGTAGATCTGGTAGATCAGGATCGGGAGCGACAGGATCAGTGCCGCATAGAACGAGACGGTCAGCGTGGTCGTGAACGGCTCTCCTGTCCCAAGCGTGACCGGGAGCTTCGTCGCCGCGGATTTGGGCAGCGCCGCATACGCCTCGCTATCGCCCCGTGCGATCTGCGCGAAGTAAGCCCGGTCGGCCGCCGATTGGGTCTTCGAACGTGAGAGGGCAGCCGCCGCGGCCGCGGACAGCGCTAGGCCCTTGGCCTCCCTGGCGTTGTCGCCTGTCAGTCCATTGAGATGGTTCTGCTTTTGGCTCGCGGTAGCCGGCAGCTGCCGGTTCAGCAGATGGAGCAGCCTGTGGTTCTGCCAGAAGCAGAGACCGAACGCCACAACGAGGGTGAGTCCGCAAACGATCAGACGCGAGCGGAGCTCATCGAGATGGTCGATGATGCTCAGGCGCTCGTCGTGCCCGATCGGCCTGAGGACCTTGGCCATCCGCGCGGCGGCTAGGAGCGGGGCTCGGAGGCGCCTTGGTCAGCCGGGGCGGACACGGTCGCCGGCTCGCGCTCGAGTGGCTCGGCCGTCGGCGTCTCGGTGGCCTTGGTGAGCTCGGGTCGCTCCTCGTCCTCCGACTTGCCGCTGATCGAGTCCTTGAACTCGCGCATGCTCTGACCGAGTGACTTGCCGAGCGCCGGGAGTCGCTTGGGACCGAAGAACAGCAGCAGGATCAGGACGACGATCAGGGCGTCCGCGTATGGGCTCCTGAAAAACATGTGGCTCCAAGAGTACAGATCCGCGCGATCTCTCAAGTGGATTGCTGCCAGCGCCGATAAGCCCACCAACGGGAGCGAGCATGGACCAGCCTCAAGAACACTCAGTCCGCAAGGTCGTACTTCCGAGCGGTCGGGCAATCCAGGTCGTGCGGTTCGAGGAGTCGAGCCGCGGTCCTGTCCGCGAGGGCCTCCACTCTTGCCGAGACTGCAACTCGCAGCTCGTGCAGCCGATCGAGTGGCAGCCGGCCGCCGAAGATCGCTGGCAGATGACGCTTCGCTGCCCGAACTGCGACTGGGAGTGCCGCGGCGTCTATTCCGACGAGGAAGTGGCCGCGCTCGAGGAGCAGCTCGAGGAGGGCGTCGACGAGATCCTGCGTGACCTCCAGCGCCTCACGAGCGCCAACATGGCCGACGAGATCGAGCGCTTCGCACGGGCGCTCCACGCAGACCTGATCCTCCCCGAGGACTTCTAAGACCGTCGCGCAGGCGGGGCGGCCTCCACCGTCCCGACATGGAGCGCGATGATCCCGCCCCCGGTCAACAGGTACCGGATCTCCCGCAGCCCGCGGCGCCACATGGTGCCGGCCAGATCCTCCGGACCGGGAAAGCGCCTGACCGAGTTCGGCAGGTACGAGTAGGCCTGCGCGTCGCCGGCGATGCGGCCCAGCAGCGGCACCGCGCGATCGAACCACAACTCAAAGAACGTCGATAGCGGCGGCCGCTGCGGCGTCGTGATCTCAAGCACCACGACCCGCCCACCGGGTCTGACGACGCGGGCCATCTCGCCCAGCCCGCGCTCAAGGTCGGCGAAGTTGCGCGCACCGAATCCGACCGTGGCGGCATCGAACTCGTCGTCTGCGAACTCAAGCGCCATCGCATTGCCCACCCGGAAGTCGATCGCCGGCGCCTTGGTGCGGGCCAGCTCGAGCATGCGCTCGGAGAAGTCGACCCCAACGACCTCGCCCGAGGCGCCGACGCGGCGGGCGAGCTCGAGCGCGAGGTCGCCCGTGCCAGTTGCCACGTCGAGCGCGCGCCCGCCCGGGCCAACCGCTGCCAGGTCCGCCGCGCGGCTTCGCCACTTGTGATGGAGACCGGCCGTCATGACCGTGTTCAGCCGGTCGTAGATGCCAGAGATGCGGTCGAACATCTCCCGCACCTGGGCCTCCTCGAGGGTCCCGGTCAAGGGCGGCTACTGAAGCTCAGAGAGGAACCCGACGAGGGCGTTGAACTTGCTCTTCGGGAGACCCTTGAACGACGGCATCGGAGGTGTCGGGTTGATCAGGGTGGAAGCGATCTGGCCAGACGGGACGATCCTGCCGATGCGGGTCAGGTTCGGGCCCGGCCCGTCGTTGCCGTTGTCGCCGAGCACGTGGCATGCAAGGCAGCCCGACTGCCCCACAACCAGCGAGCCCGCTGTGAACGTTGCTTTCTGCTGGGCTGTGAAGTTCGCGGGAGGCTTCAGGTCGACCGAGTTGGGCGAGCCGGTGTTGGCGCCGCTGTATGTCAGGTAGGCCATCGCGGCGATGACGAACAGGCCGCTCACGAGTGCCACCGGGCGATGGGTGATGCGGCGCTCCGGGCTGCGGTCGTAGAACGGCAGCAGGAACATCAGCACCATCAGGATCGTCGGCAGACCGACGGTCGCCATCGGCGTCCACTTGGGCACGTTGCGCATCACGCGCAAGAGCTCGAACAGGAAGAAGAAGTACCAGTCTGGCCGCGGTACGAAAGTCGTCGAGGTCGGGTTCGCCTTCGGCCCCAGCTCGGCCCCGAACAAAAGCGCCAGGAAGATGATCACCGCCATCACGATGCACGCCATGACCCCGTCCTTCGCGACGGCGTAAGGGAAGAAAGGCTTGCCCTCGCTCTTCAGGATCGAGTACTCGCGGAGGTAGGCCTCCTTCTCGGCCTGATTCATCCCTCAGACCTCGGCCTCTGGGGCCAGCTCGGGTTCCTCATGGGGCTTCATGTACGGCGGCGCGGTCGTTCCGAGCTTTGCCACCAGGTAGAGGTGAGCACCGATCAACGCGATGATCGCCCCGGGAATCAACAGCATGTGGATCGCGTAGAAGCGCGACAGCGTGTTCGCACCGAAGTCGGCTCCGCCGACCAGGAAGTTCGCCAGGTACGGCCCGAGGAAGGGACCACCGCCCTGGATGTTTGTTGCCACGACCGTCGCCCAATAGGCCCGGTTGTCGAGCGGAAGCAGGTAACCGGTGAGGCCCATCATCAGCACGAGGATCAGCAGCACTGCGCCGATCACCCATGTCAGTTCGCGCGGGTACTTGTAGGCGCCGAAGAAGAACACGCGCCCCATGTGCAGGAAGATCAGGATGATCATCACCGAGGCGCCCCACTTGTGCATCGCGTGCACGAGCTGACCAGCGAACACGTTGTCGTTGATGTTGCGGACCGACTCGTAGGCACCGCCCGACGCATCCGGGCGGTAGTACATCGCCAGGAACACTCCGGTCACCGCTTGGTTGAGAAACGCGAACAGGGTCGCGGTCCCCAGCGTGTAGTACCAGTTGGTCCCACGCGGGACCTTGCGGAACAGCGTCCAGCGGATCACGCCCGACATCGATGTGCGCTCGTCGAGCCAGTCGATGACCGTCACGCCGGACTCCTGCGCTGCCTCCGCCGGCGTGAGCTTGCCGTTGCCGTCCCCAGGTCGCCTGGGCCTGGGCGTAAGGATCTTCGGTAGCGGCGGGGCGGGGAGGCGAGGCATCTACGGTTTCTCCGGTCCGGCGAACTGGGCTGGGTAGACGAACTGTCCGATCCCGTCGAGCGGCTCACCCGGCAGGCGCGGCGAGAAGCGCTGGAGCTCTGAGTTGACCGAGTAGCGCGGGCCGACCTCGACCAGCCCAGTACGGGTGTTGATGCGCGTATAGAAACGATCGAGCGGGCGTACCGGCGGCCCGCCCGTCACCATCCCCCGGATGTTGTAGACGCCGCCGTGACACGGGCAGATGAAGCGCTGCGCGGCGGGGGTCCAGCGCACCGGGCACCCGACATGCATGCAGCGCGAGGACAGCGCGAGGATCTGGTTGTACTGGTCGCCGTGCTCCTTGTCGATCGCTGGGTTCCGCTTGCGCACGTAGACGAGCGTGTTGCCCGACTCGCCCGCGCCCGGCTGGACGTTGATGATCCGCGTGACGTAGTCGGTCTCAGTGAAGTCGGACGGCGGCCCGATCGCCTGCCAGGACCAACCCTCGTCCTTGAAGATCGGCGCCAACGCGAACCCGAGCGCGGGCAACGAGAACGCCGCCGCGGCGACCCCCCCGGCGCCGTTCGCAGTCAGGTTCATGAAGCGCCGGCGGGTGACGGTCTCCCCCTCGAACGCACCCGGCATGTCGCGGCCGGCGGTGTACTTGGACTTTGTCTCGTGTCGGTCTGCCACGTACGCCTCGGGCGTCAATTGAACGCCCGCGGAAGCCTATCGTCAACAAAGCAGCGACCGTCACGAGCCACGTGTGACGGATCGCACATCTGCAGCCTCGGCGAGGAGCGCGCCGAGCGCCCGGGGATCTCCTTCGCGCGCGAAGCGCTTGGCCGTCGAGTGCTCCTCGGATGACCCCCAACCGATCGCGATCGCGCCGGCCGCCCAGACCGCGGCGGCCAGCTCGGGGTCTGCTGAGGCGTGCGCCTGGGCGACCAACGAGATCACGTCGGCGAGCTCGGCGACGGCGTCGAGATCGCCGAGTGCGGCCAACTTCGCGAGCCCGAGCGCGTACAGCTGGTCGCCGACGAGCAGCGCGAGATCGGGATCGTCGGTGCGCACGAGCCGCTGCGGGCCGTAGTGCAGATGCAAGCCCTCGCGGATCATCTCGAGCAGGAGCTCGTACTCCTCGGGCGCCGCTGCGGCGCGTGGGCCCGACGCGGCGATCTGTGGCGGTTCCGGTTCGCCACTTTGGGAGCGCTTCGGTCGACGAGTAGCTCAGCCGGCGTGCCGCCGTGTTCTCTCAGCGCGGCCTGGAGCATCGCGACGCCCGAGCTGATCGGCCTACGACCTCAGCGAAGGCTTCGCGGGCCGCCTCGAGTGTGCGGTCGAGGTCCGCGGTGGAGTGGACCGCTGATGGGAACCACGCTTCGAACTGCGAGGGCGGCGGGTAGACACCGCGGACGAGCAGCCTGCGGGCGAAGGTCGCGAACGCGTCGAGGTCGCTCGCGGCCGCCCCGGCGTAGTCGGTGACGGGTTCCGCGCTGAAGAAGACGGTCAGGAGGCCGGGCAGCGATT
>CAWCIB010000001.1:0-192450 GCA_963795505.1 uncultured Actinomycetes bacterium | reverse complement strand
CGTCCAGCGTCCGGCGGCACGGCCCGCCGCCGCCGCACGCGACGAACGCAGCGGCTCGCTGGCGGCCGGTGTACGGGCGCGATGCGTCGCCCGGGTGGGCGGCGGAAGCTCGCCCGGAGCCGCCTGCGGCGGGGTCGTGGAGTTGTGCCGCGGGAAGGTGTGGTGCTCCGGGCGAGCGTGGGTGGTCAGGTCGAGTAGGTGATGGTCAGGTTGATCCCGTTGGCCCCGCCGGCGGGAGTCGTGCGGATCTTGCCGTGCGCCCCCGCGAACTTGCTGGTGCCGGCGTTGATCGGGATCGATGCAAACGGATTGCTCTGGTTGAGGTTCGCGACGAAGCGGTTCGCGAGCAGCATCGATCCGCCGACCGCGACCTGCCCGTAGCACAGGGCTCTGGGGGCCTCGGTGACGAAGCAGATGATGTTCGTCGTGGCGCTCGGCGTGCGGGCGTGGTGTTTGAAGCTGCCGAGGTATTCGACGCCGGTGTTGGTGAGGACCGAGCCAGCCGCGGGTGGCGGGACGTGGCCCAGGATCGGATGTCCGGTCGGATCGGTGAATGTGTTCTGCGTGGATTTCGCGAACAGATGGAGGGTGGCGGCGTTTGCCGCGCTCGCGGGAATGGCTATCGCACAGAGTGCCCCGAGCACGATCGCGCCCGCGCGCCGTTCTCGTGAGTTGTGCTTGAACAGTGTCATGAAGGTCTCCTCGGTTACTGGTCTCGCTCGCCTACTGGGGCCTATTCGTGCGCTGCCGGATCAGGGTCGCGGCCCCGAGCAGCAGCGCCAGCACCAGACCGACGATGAAGGCGATGAAGAACGCGTTGCTCACGGTCCCGGGATGGCTTGAGCTGTGGGCGGTGAGGTTGGCGGTCGCGAACAGGGCCACCACGACAATCGCGTACAGGATCCAGCCGGTGCGGCTGATCGCGACGCGAGTTGGGTTTAGTGACATTGCGCTGTCTCCTTGATGGTTGGCTGAGACGCCGAGTTGGCGTGCGGCTGACGCTGCCAGGATCGGGAGCGGCTGTCGTCGTCGGCGCGGCGGATCTTTCGTGGACGGTTGGGTGATCCGTGGTCGTACTTGGGTAGGACCCCGGATCGGCGCGTGGGACGATGCGAGGAAGGACCTGGGGCGCTAGCTTGCGCTCGTGGGCGTTGTGGGCAACTGGATCACGCGCGTTCGCCGGATCGATCTGGTTTGGTTCGATCGTGCAGCGGCGGGCGTGTTCGCGGCGGGAGCGATCGTGGATGCCGCCTCGCAGCCACACCGGTCGCTGGGAGTCGTCGCGGTCGCGTCGCTGTTGCTGCTGATGGGCAGCATCGCCTGGCGGCGCCTCGACCCGGCCGCGGCGACGCTTGTCGCGGTCTCGGCGCTGATCGTGTTCACGGTCGCCAGCCGCTATCGCGGCGACGGCTCGTTCGAGGTCGCCGCGATCGCGCTGAACTTCTACATGCTCGGGCGCTACACGCCGGTGCGCTCGAGCCGGGGTCGCTCGGTGGCGTTGCTCGGGTACTGGCTGGCCGGGGCGGCGGTGGTCACCTACGTGCCGCCGGGGGGAACGGCCGGAAGTTTCCTCGGAGGCTGGGTGCTGGCCGGTGTCCTGCCGTTTGTGGTTGGCTCGGTGCTCGAGCGCCGGCGCGCCTTGGCGCGCGAACTGAGGGCCCGAGCGGCCGAACTGCGCGGCGAGCAGGAGCTACGCGCCCGGCGTGCCGTTGTCGAGGAGCGCAACCGGATGGCGCGCGAGCTGCACGACGTGATCGCCCACTGCGTCAGCGTCATGGTGGTCCAGACGCAAGCCGCCCGCCGGATCGCCGCCACGGACATCGAAGCGACCCGCAACGCGCTGCGGGTCGTGGAGCAATCCGGGCGCGAGGCGCTCATCGAGCTGCGCCGGATGGTCGGCGCGCTGCGCCGCGACGGCGACGATCCAATCGGTAACGCGCCGCCCGGCCTGGGGCGGCTCGAGGCGCTGGCCGGGCGGGCGCGCGCGGCGGGGCTACCGGTCGAGATTCGGTTCGAGGGCCGGCGGGAGGCAGTGCCGCCGGAAGTCGATCTGGTGGCCTACCGGGTGGTGCAGGAGGCGCTGACGAACGCGATCAAGCACGCTGGCCCCGCGCGCGCCACCGTCACCGTCGTGGTTGGCGCGGACCAACTGGAACTTAAGGTCCTCGACAGCGGGCGAGGACCGGGCGGCGGGGCAGAGCGCGAGCGCGCCGGGCGGAATGGATCGGGCCATGGGCTGGTCGGGATGACTGAGCGGGTCGGGCTGTATGGGGGCACGCTACGTGCCGGGGCCCGAGCGGGCGGCGGATTTGAGGTGAGCGCCCGGATCCCGCTCGCGACGACGTTCAGCGCGCCGCCATCACTCGACCGCCGGCCCGGCGCACAGCAGGAGGTGATCGGGAGCGATGGGGTGCGTTTGCGGTGGCCGTGGCTGGACCCTGCGATCGCGGTCGTATCCCTGGTCGCGCTGGAGATCGGCGTGCTGGCCGCCTCCCACCGGCGCGGTCCGCTTGCCGTTGACCTGGTCGTCGCCGCCGCGATAGCCGTGCCCGCGATCTGGCGCCGGCGATTCCCACTGGCGTTCCTGATCGTGGTCGGAGTGCTGGGCTCGGTCATGAACACGTATCTGGTTGAGCTGCAGAGCTCGCCGGTGATCGGCGCGTACTTCGTGCTGGTTCCCAGCTACGCGGTCGCCGCCTGGGGCGAGGGCAGGGAGGCGGCGTTTGGGCTGGCGTTCCTGGTCGGTGCCGGTGCGCTCTCCGAGCTGGTCACGCAGCGCGGACGGGCGGGCGATTTCATCGGCGGGGCGTTCGCGGTGGGTGCGGCGTGGGCCGCCGGCCGTGCGGTCCGCTCCTACCGGCTCTTGACCTCGGATCTGGCGCGTACCTCGGCGCGGCTGGCGGTCGAGCGCGAGGGCCGCGCGGCGCTGGCGGTGGCCGCCGAGCGCTCGCGGCTCGCCCGCGGGCTGCACGCGGCCGTCGCCGGCCAGGTCGCCTCGATGGTCGTCGTGGCCGAAGCGGCGCTGCGCCAGCTCGACGCCGATCGCGCATCAGCCGACCGGTCGATGGACGCGGTTGAGCACACCGGTCGCCTTGCCTTGGCCGACATGCGTCGCATCCTTGGCGTCCTGCGCCACGGCGAGCACGACCACGAACTGCGCCCCCAACCCGGCGTCGATCAGGTCTACCCGCTCCTCGAGCGCGCCCGGCAGAACGGCCAGCCCGTCGAGCTGACTGTCGAGGGCGACCCCGGAACGCTCTCGCCCGGCATCGAGCTGGGGCTCTACCGCATCCTCGAGAGCGCGCTGCACGACATCCGCGCAGACGACCAGGCGCCGGTCACCGTGCACCTGCGCTTCGGCGCAGATGCCCTCGGTGTTCATCTCCGCGCCCGCAGGGATCCCCCCAACGGGTGGCCGACCGACGCGATGCGCGAGCGCCTGCTCCTGTGCGGCGGACGGCTCGACCCCCAGCCCAGCGGCGACAAGGACTGGTGCTTCAGCGCCAGCTTGCCCTGCACGCCACCGGAGCAGCAGCAATGAGCGTGCGGGTCGTGATCGCCGACGACCAAGAGCTGATTCGCACCGGCTTCCGGCTGATCCTGGCAGCAGAAACAGACATCGAGGTCGTTGGCGAGGCGGCAACAGGCGACCAGGCGGTCACCATCACTGACGAGCTGCGCCCTGACGTGGTGTTGATGGACATCCGCATGCCCGACCTCGACGGCATCGAAGCCACCCGCCGCATCCTCTCCGAAGCGCGACAGCCCGCGACCAAGGTGCTGATCCTGACCACCTTCGACCTCGACGAATACGTCTTCGATGCGCTCCGCGCCGGCGCCAGCGGCTTCCTGCTCAAAGACGTACCCGCCCACCACCTCGTCAGCGCCGTGCGCACCGTCGGCGAGGGCGACGCGCTGCTCTCGCCCGGCATCACCCGCCGGCTGATCGAGCAGTTCGCCACGCCCCGAGCGCCCGCTGAGCCCCCGCCCGGTATCGACGAGCTCACCCCACGCGAGCTCGAGGTCTTCCGCCTGCTCGCCACCGGCAAGACCAACGGCGAGATCGCCGCCGAGCTGATCGTCGCCGAGACCACCATCAAGACACACGTCACCCGAATCTTCATGAAACTCGGGCTTCGTGACCGCGTGCAGGCCGTCGTGCTCGCCTACGAAACAGGCATCGTCACCCCAGGCCAGACGAACTCCCAGTCGTGACAACGGAGAGGGTCGCTCAGCGCGCTCCCGCCCCGGGGGGGGGGGGGGGGGGAGGGGGGGGCGTGAGGCCCCCCGAGGAGGGAGGGATGGAAAGAGAGAGGGCGGGTGTTTGTTTCTGATGGTTTGCGCGCTCTTTGTTCGGGAGAGGTATCGGGCGGGGGGGAGAGTTTTCACCGAGCCCGCGAGGGCGCGCGCGTTCTGTGGGGGGGGGGGAGGCGCCCAGGGTTGCTCGCCCGCATGCAGCTGCCGTCGCATTGCGAGCGTGGATTTGTCGTCGGTCGGCGAGGGCCCGGACGACCGCGACGGCTCGTCGATCCCGGTCCCGGCAGCCTTTCTATGCGGCGGAATGCGTCGTATTGACACATGGATCCGCAAAGAACGGCCGACCAGGCCCGTCAGAGGGCTTGGGGACGGTGTCTAGCTTCTGCGCGGCGTGCGTGGCCGCCCACCACTCCGATATGTTCCGTGGCCGTGAAGCGACTCGGGACCGTGATCGTCGTGGCTGTGGTGGCGGTCGTGATCGGACCGGCGTCAGCCAAGCCAAAGTACAAGTCGCACGGACACGGGCACAAGCACGCGTACTCGGCGTTCCTGCTGTCCGCCACGGGCAGCGCCACATGGGAGGTGACCGAGCAGCGCAGCGATGGCTCGGGCGACAGCTGGACGTACGATGAAGGCAGCACTTCCCAGTGGCACTACGGCGTCCCGACGCACAATGCACAGGCGTCCGGCTTCGCCGTCACCTGGCCGGTCCCGTGTATCGAAAACCGCCAGCTGCCGATCCCGTGTCCCAGCCCGAGCGTCACAGCCGTGGGTCCCGGCCCGGTCGAGCTCGACATGAAGATCAACGACACCGCGACCGGCGGCTCGCCGCCCATGACCGGCACCCTCCAGTGCGCCCACGCCGCGGGAGGCGAGAGCCCTGGCGGCGTTAGCCTCGCGGCGACCTTCGTCAAGCACACGGACTCCTACCGGATCTCGATCGGGATGGCCCCGCTGCTGGGGGCTCAGGTCACGGAGGACGAGGCGTCCTGCCCGGATGCCAACGGCGTCACCAAGCTCGACGCGTGGGGGCCCGCCTCCCTGCCAAGCGGGTCCGTTCCTCACTGGTTTGACGTACGAAGCGTGACGATTCCGGCCTCCGTCCTGGCCGGCTCGAGCTCGATCGACTTCCCGGTGTCCCTCCAGGAGAGGAACAAGCCTCCGAGCGACTGTGGGATCACGCAGCCGCCAGGCGAGACCGTGACCTGTCACGTCAGCGGCAGCTGGCGGGGAGTCGTGACCCTTCACCGGAGCGGGTGAGCGCCCGAGCGGCGGGGCTGGGTTTGTTGGCGAGGTGGACCGGCGCTCAGCTGAGTGGCTGGCCAAGGCCTATGAGAAGCCCTCCCGGCCCGCGGACGTAGCAGAGCCGATATACGTCTTCGTACTGGACCACTTCGCTGCTGTGAAGCTCCGCGCCGTGCTCGCGGAGCCGGGCGAGCGTCTCGTCGATGTCGTCAACGGCGAACATGATGCGTAGGTAGCCGAGCGTGTTCACTGGCGCTTTACGGTGATCAGCGACCGCGGGCGGCGTGAGGAAGCGCGAGATCTCGAGCCGGCTGTGGCCGTCGGGCGTACGCATCATGGCGATCTCGCAGCTCATGTCACTCAGTCGAGTGACGCGCTCCGCCCAGTCTCCGTCGATCTTGGCTTGCCCTTCGAGTTCGAGGCCGAGCTCGCGAAAAAACGCGATCGTCGCCGGTAGGTCGTCGACGACGATGCCTACGTTGTGCATCCCTTGTAGTGCCATGCGCCCACACTACAAACCCGACGCCCGCTGCTCGCTTTGATGCTGTTCTGGCCCGCGCTGGGTCTTGGTCAGCTGATCCGTTGGATCGTTGGGTATGCGTAAGTGCCGTTGAGCACGTTGCCCTTCGGGCCGTACATCCTGAGGATCAGGATGATCTGGTTGTTTGGCGGGTCGGGGAGCCAGTTGGGCTGGTGCCCGGCCGGCGGGGTCGGCTGGACGTAGATGTCGAGCGAGCCGTCCTTGTTGTACTTGACTCCCTTGTTGCTGCCGACCGAGTACTTGTCGTACTGGTTGGGGATCAGCCAGGTTTGGAGGCTGTAGACGGTCAGCGACCAGAAGAACCTGGCCGGCGGGGCACCGCCGGCGGGGAAATGGATCAGGTAGCTGTTCGAGCCGTTCAGCGTGCTGCCGGTGTTGTCCAGGCTGCCGACCGCGTAAGTCGCCTCGGCGGGGCGGTTGGCGCAGATGCCGTAAACGGAAACGACCGCGCGGTACGCGTAGTCGGTTCCCCATTGCCCGGTGTCGGGCAGCGTTTGGAACCAGCCGTTGTGCTGGCGTGCGCCCGCCAGACCGATCTGTAATCGCAGCGAGAACACTTGCTGAGGTCCGCCATTCGCCGCGGCGGTCAGCCCGGCGACTGTGTCGGCGGGGAGGTTCTCAGTGGACGGGCGAAGCCCCGGTCCGATTCCGGCGGTTGCCATCTCGGCGAGGATCGCGTGGTCGCGGGCCGGCGGCGGGTCTTGCACCAGCGCGTTTCCGAGCGCGTCGTAGAACGCCAGGCCTGTCGGCACCGGGTGGTCGGTGGGGGTAGTGATCACCCGGTGGGGCCTGGGCGGCTGATAGGCCAGCCCGACTCGGTCGAACGCGTTCAGCGAGATGACCTTGTAGCCGTCCTGGATCTTGTGCGCCCCGGGCAAGTCTGACTTGCCATAGACGAGCGTGCGGCCGAACAGCCAGACGTGGTCATAGGCCGCCCTCACGACCGAGACCCCGGCCGGGAGCCTGCCCTTGAACTTCGGTCCGACGATCACGTAGTTGCCGGCGCGCTCGCCCGTGGTGCGCGTTCCGACGTAATGGAACACGTTCAGGTAGGGATCGAGGAACTCCCAGGCGTAATAGCGATGATTGGGCACGGCGGGGACGTGCAGGACGATCGGGCCCTGGCTCAGATCGAGGTGCGCGTTTGAGTAGAGCGTTGAGTTGCTCGGCCCGACGATCTCCTTGTACTGATTGCCCGGGGTCGTCAGGACCCGTTGATTGCCGACCTGGTTGACCGGCGCGTTCCCGAAGTTGTTGGGCACCGTGACGCTCGTGTCGAGCTGCGTCTGGTGAACGAACTCCAACAGGTCGATCCCGTACACGTAGGCGTCGGTCCCAACCTGCTGCGCCTGGGCCTGGGTCAGAGGCGCCGCAGCGGCCGCGACCGAGCCGACCGCGAGCACTAGCGAGGCGGTTAGGCCAACGATGGTGAAACGAAATAGACGAGCCAAAGCATTCCTTTCCGTTGAAGCGGAGTCCAACCTAACGCCCCGCCCGGCTAGCCGTCCAGCCACACGACTCCGCCGTGGGCGGGAACCACGACCGAGCTGACCTGCGCCGTCTGCAAGCCCCAGCCGCCGGTCTCAGCGTTCGCGTCGAGTGCACCGCCTCCGACCGGGTGCACCAGCTGCACGGGCGAGGCGAAGCTCATCTGTTCGGCACTGCTTCCCGGGTTAACCACTACGCCGCCATGCAGGTAGCGGCGCACGTAGAGCCCATCGGGTTGGCGCAGCGCGTCGATGTTCGAAGGTGGCGGTGACGCCGCCGGTCCGAGGTTGATCCCGTATTCAGGGAACCACTGGGGCGGTGCAGCTTGGGATCGAGTACGACCCGCAGCCGCCGTTCGATTCGGGATCGCCGGAGAAGGCCTCGCGCGAGACAGTCGAGCTCGTGAGCGGCGCATTTGGCGCGGCCGAGCGGGAGATCATGGGGCGTGTGCAATGATCGCCTGACGGTGGCAGTAGCGAGCAGACATCCAGAGCGTCTTGCTCGCGATCACTGCCTCGCTCCCGGACGGGCCGAGGCGCCGGTGTACGGCGGACGCTACCGTCGGATGTTCGAGTCGCTGCCGGCGCTCGACGTCGACGAGGAGGCGCTGCACGCGCTGGGGCGGCCGGGAGGACCGTGCGATGCCGGCGTCGACTTCACCGACGACCGCGACGCGGGTGTCGCCGCCGTGTGGCCGTTCTTCGGCCAGTTCATCGCCCACGACATCACCGCCGACCGCTCGCCGCTCGGCCACCGTTCCGACCCGGACCAGATTCGCAACTTCCGCACACCTCGCGCGAACCTCGAGGCCGTCTACGGCTCCGCTGCAGTTGGCTCACCGTATCTGTATTGCCAGGACGATCCGGCCAAGCTGCTGCTCGCGCCGAACGGAGTCGACGTGCCGCGCAACCAGGAGGGGATCGCGCTGCTCGGCGACCCGCGCAACGACGTGCATCTGTTCGTCAATCAGCTTCACGTCGCATTCATCGCGATGCACAACCGGCTGGTCGACCGACTGCGGGCCGATGGCGAGCCGGAGCCGGACGTGTTCGAGCAGGCACGGCGCGCAGCCACATGGCACTACCAGCACGTGATCGTGCGGGAGTTCCTGCCTGGGCTGATCGGCGCCAGTGAGACTGCCGCCCTGCTCGACGGCGCTGATCGGTTGTACGCGTCGGGCGACTACATCCCGTTCGAGTTCGCCGACGCCGCCTTCCGCTACGGCCACTCGCAGATCCGACAGCATTATCAGGTCAATGCCGACTTCGGCCCATGTCCGGTCTTTCCCGACCTGATCGGCTTCGGCCCGGTCGGCTCCGAGCACGCTGTCGACTGGCCGCTTCAGATCGACGTCGATGGCCAGCAGCCCGCTCAGCGCGCCAAGCGGATCGACGGACGCCTCCCGACGTCACTGATCTCCCTCCCCACCTCTATCTCGGGCGAGCAGCCCGGTTCGGACTACGCGTCGCTCGCCAACCGCGACCTTCAGCGCGGTCAGGCCGTCGGCCTTCCCTCGGGAGAGGAGGTTGCGCGTGCGCTCGGGGCAGAGCCACTGAGCAGCGAGCAGGTCGGCTTGGCGGCGCAGGGCTGGGAAGGCGAGACGCCGCTGTGGCTGTATGTGCTCAAGGAGGCCGAAGCGCTTCACGACGGCGAGCGGCTCGGCCCGGTCGGAGGCCGGATCGTCGGCGAGGTCCTGATCGGGATGATCGAGTCCGACCCCGAGTCGTTCCTTGCGGTCGAGCCGACCTGGACGCCCACGCTGCCCGCGCGTTCGGGGAGCTTCGGGCTGGCGGACATCGTCGCGCCGATCGAGAGCTAGCGTCAGCGAACCTTGTGGATCCGCGCCGCATATACGGCGCTAAGCCACATCGTTCGCTGGACAACCCCGTCACACCGGATTCCGGAGCGCAATAATGGGCGGCCATGAGGCGAGCGTTGGGCTTGATGCTATTGCTGCTCGGAGCGCTCGCGACCCCCGCGACCGCCGCCCAAGCCGCCGGGCTCGACGAGACCTGCCAGCTGACGGCGAGTCGCTTCGACGCCGACACGGTCAACGTTCTGTTCCCCGACCAGTCGGCCCAGTACTGGTCGGCCGCGTACGCGGCAATTCCAGGGACGAGGATCCGGATCGACGGCGTGTTCCCATACGCCCGCTACACCTCGTGGAACGTCTATGACCCGCTGCTGCGCCCGTTCGGCAAGCTCTCGGACTACCAGCTGACGCCAGATCCCGGCAGCGCGAACCCGTTCCTGCCCGGAGCAAGCCGCACGACGCCGCCGGAGCAGCGCCATTACACGCTGTTCCTGACCTTCTCGCCCGGAGACCATCCGGGGCCGAACACGATCTACGTCGACCCGACCCAGCACCCGGTCGGCGTGTTCACGCTCCGCGTCTACGTCCCCGATGCCGGCCGCGATATCACCGGCGGGGTCGGGCTGCCGCAGGTGACCTGGGAGTCGACGACCCCGCTCCCACTCCCCCTTCCGGCGATCGCCTCGCCGTGCCGGACGCTTGAGAAGCCGTCGAGCTCGACACTCACCGACCTCTACGCCGCTCTGACGGTGCCGCCCGGAGGCCCTCCCCTGCCCGGGCGCACCCCACCGGTGTGGCGCAAGTTCGTGAACATCTGCCAGTCGGGCGCCGATTTGCTGTTCGACAACGCGATCGGCGACGCGCTGCCGCTGCCGGCCACGAGCCCGTGTGGCGCATTCGGCTCGGGCGGATTCCTGTCGAACACAGATAACTCGTACGTTTATTCGTTCACGAGCCGCGGCTTCGGACCACTGGTCGTCTTCCGCGGACGCGCGCCGACGTTCGCCCGCACGTATCCGCACGCCGCGACCATGCCTTCAGGTGTGCAGGTGCGCTACTGGTCGTTCTGCCAGAACGATCCTGTCGACCAGCGATACGTCGCCTGCAAACGCGACGACCAGGTCAAGCTGAACCGCTCCGACGAGTACACAATCGTGGTCTCCCAACCGTCCGCGTGGCCGGCGGCCGCGGCCAAGCGGTGTCGCAAGGTGGTCAGCTGGCTGCCGTGGGGCCCCCAGCCCGACGGCGTGCTGATCTACCGCCAGATGCTGCCCGACCCCAGCTTCGCCCAGGCGATCCAGAACGTCGCGCACGGGTCCGAGGCGCAGCAGATGGGTCCGTACTACCCAGCCGGCAAGTACCTGGGAAGCTGGCGTGCCGTGGCGCGGGCATACTGTTCCGCGTGAGCTTCGAACAGGACATCCTCCCGCTGTTTCGCCAAGAAGACATCGACGAGATGTCGTTTGCGTTCGACCTCTCCTCGTACGAGGAAGTGCGCGAGCACGCCGATGCGATCCACGAGCGGTTGGCTGAGGGAACGATGCCGTGCGACGCTCCCTGGCCCGAAGAGCGGGTGGAGCAGTTCCGGCAGTGGATCGACGCTGGGATGCCGGCTTAGCTCAGCCAGATCGTCGACCGCGATCAGCCGCGGTGGTCGGCGTCGAGGCGAGCTGAAGCCGCGGCGTCGCGCCGGCGCGGTATGAATGCAACGCGGGCACAAGCTCGGAGGTGACGATCGCCTCTGTGTCAGTCAGCTCATCGACGATCGGCCACCACCGTGCCATGTTGGCGGGCGTGTCCACGAGCACCACGTGAACCGGCACGTTGCGGCGCAGCGAGAGCAGCCGATCAGAGAACGGTTGGCCCTCGCCGTAGAAGCCGCGCACGCCGCGCAGCACGGTGGCGCCAGCGGCGCCCGCCTCGGCGAGCCGCCGCACCAGCTCTAGGTGCAGCGGGCGGCCGTGATGCTTGCTCTGCTCCTCGGCGTGCACCATCAGCTTCTGCCAAATCCCAAGCCCGGACTCATCACGCACCGGGACGGCCTCCGGCTCGGAGAGTAAACGCCCGCCCATCTTGCAGATCTGCACCCGTTCGACGGTCGCCACCGGGGCGTCGATGAACTCGCCCAGCGCCGGCAGAGCTCGCGAAACGCTTGTGTGATCGCCGATCGCCAGCAGCATCAGCGGCACGCCCGCGTTCCGCGCGAAGAAGCGCGCCCGACAACGCCTGCCATGAAGCGTCCCGTCAACCGCTAAGAGCACCGAGGCGCCCGTCAAACCCGACTGTCTCAGGACCTCGATCGCCCTCGCATACCCGGGCTCGCCTCCGGCACGGATTGCCCGGCCGCCATACACCGTGAGCTTCAGGCCACCTTCGGGCGGCAGCTCGGGCTGTGCGGGGTCAACCAGCTGCGCGCGCTCGAGGCTGACCAGCCCATGGCCGACGACATCGATCACGTCGGGCAGCATGCGCTCGATCCGGTCGCGCGAGTCGACCGCGACCGACACCGCCGGCAGCGATTCGGACAGCGTCAGCAGTCGGTCACTGTGAACGTGGTTATGTGGCCCGAAGCCGACCGCCCCGCGTAGCAGGACGCTGGTGCGCATCGCGTGGCGTTGGTAGACGTCGAACAGCGCGTCGGCGAGAAATCGCTCACCGCTGCGGCGCCGCTCGGAGAAATAGGTGGTCAGCTTGATCGCGGATTCGCTCACAGGGCGCCCCCGAGTGCCTTCCCGAGCTCGGCGGCCGCGAAGCCGACGAGCAGCGATGCGGCGATGTTCAGCCATGCCAGGGCCGCTTCGGTGTCCTGCGCGGGTCGGTGCGTCTCGAGCATCCACGTCGAGAACGTCGTGTAGGAGCCGAGCGTCGCGGTGCCGAGGATCAGCATCGCTCGGTGCGAGATCGCCAGCCCTACCAGTAGTCCCAGCAGAAAACTGCCCCCGACATTGACCACGAACGTCCCGAGCGGGAACTCCCCCAAGCGCCGCGACTGCACCGCGGCGTCGACGATGAACCGCGCGACTGCGCCTGCCCCGCCGCACAGCAGGACCAGCAGCGCGATCACCACGTGAGCCTCGCCCTCCGAACAATCCCTGTTCCGAACGCGACACCCGCGAAGCCGGCCGCAAGACTGGCTGCCGCGTACAGGAACCCAAGCAGCATGTCGCCGTGATCGAACAGCTTGAGCAGCTCGACCTGAAAGGTGGAGAACGTCGTGAGACCGCCGCATATGCCGGTGCCGAGCAGCGGGCGCTGGTAGGCGGTAACCGGAAGGCGCTCCTGGAGCCGGGTGACGAAGTAGCCGAGCAGCAGGCAGCCCACGACGTTGACCGCGAACGTGACCCACGGCCACTGGCCCGCGTGGGCGGGAGCGATTTCCTCGAGACCCGTCCGGGCGGCTGATCCGATCGCTCCGCCGATGAAGATCGCAGCAAGCTCGCGGCGGTCGGTCGGGATCACCTCAGGCTCCTATCGCTTGCCAGAAGCCATCAGCCACGGCGGCGGTTTCAGGCGGGCTTCATCGCCTCGCGGCGGATCTTAGCCGCGCAGCGCTTCTACCAACGCCTCGCGCGTCGCCTCAAGCGCCTGCGGAACCACGTGTGTGTCGGCCAACACCGGCATGAAGTTGTTGTCGCCCTCCCAGCGCGGTACGACGTGCAGATGCAAGTGGTCGGCGATCCCGGCGCCCGCCACCTCGCCGAGATTCATCCCAACGTTGAAGCCGTCCGGATTCATCGCGGTCCGCAGCGCCTCGATCGACCGCCGCGCGAGCGTCATCAGCTCGAGCAGCTCGTCCTGATCCAGCTCCTCGAGCCCTGCGACGTGCCTGGTCGGAGCGACCAGCACGTGCCCGGGCGCATATGGGTATGCGTTCAGAATCGCAACACACCGCTCGCCGCGCTCGACGAGGTGGTCGGGGTCAGGCTGGCAGAAGATGCATGTCTCGCTCTTCGGCCCCGTGATGTACTCGATCCTCCAGGGGGCCCATATCGGACGCTCGCTCATGGGCGGCGACTGTATCGGCCGCGGCCGGCGGCGTGGTCCGTCCCGGTAGCGCGAGCCTGAAGATCTTCTTGACGACCGAGCCGAACTGCTTGCCCAGCGGCCCGGTGTTGTAGGGCAGGCCGTAGCGCTCGCAGATCTCGCGCACCTCGACCGCGATCTCCGCGTAGCGGTGCGCCGGGATGTCCGGGAACAGATGGTGCTCGATCTGGTGTGAGAGGTTTCCGCTCAGCAGGTGGAACAGCCGGCTGCCGGTGAGGTTGGCCGAGCCGAGCATCTGGCGCAGATACCAGCCGCCACGCGTCTCCTGCTCGACCTCCTCCTGTGAGAACTCCTCGACGCCCGCGGGGAAGTGGCCGCAGAAGATGATCATGAACGACCACAGATTGCGGACCAGGTTGGAGGTCAGGTTGCCGGCGAATGTGAACGGCGCGCCCGGACCGGCCAGGAGCGGAAAGGCGACGTAATCCTTGAGCACCTGACGGCGTCCCTTACGCCAGATCGCGCTCAGGATGTCCCGCTTGTCGGACAGCGCGATTTCGCCCGCCTCGATGCGCTCGACCTCGAGGTCGTGCACGGCGACACCCCACTCGAACAGGATCGCCAGCAGGGCCGCATAGAGCGGATTGGCGACGTCGCGCTTGCGCCACGGCTGGTCCTCGGACATGCGCAGGATGCCGTAGCCAATGTCGCGGTCCTTGCCAAGCACGTTGGTGTGCGTGTGATGCATGTAGTTGTGCGAGTGGCGCCACTGGTCCCCCGGGCACGCCGTGTCCCACTCGAAGCCCCTGGAGTCGAGCGCCGGATCCTTCATCCAGTCGTACTGGCCGTGCATCACGTTGTGGCCGATCTCCATGTTGTCGAGGATTTTCGATAGCGACAGCGCGGCGACCCCACCAATCCAGGCGGGCGGCAGGAAACCGAACTCGAGTAGGCCCCTACCTGAGACCTCCAGGCCGCGCTGGGCCTTGATCACATTGCGGATGTAGCGCGCGTCGCGCTCGCCCAGGTCGGCCACCACGCGGTTACGGAGCTCGTCGAGTTCGCTTCCGAGGGCCTCGATCTGTTCTTGTGTCAGGTGGGTCGGCATGGTCGTTCTCCTCGTCTAGATCTCAAGCGCGACGTCCCCGGCAGGGACCGACACGCACAGCTGGATGTCCTCGTCTTCCTCGTCAGATACGTCGCCCGTGCGCAGGTTGCGCACCGCGCCCGCGGTTTTGCGACAGGTGCAGGTGTGACAGATGCCCATCCGGCATCCGAAATCGGGGCTAAGTCCGGCCGCCTCGGCCTGCTCGAGCAGCGTGCCGCCGGCGATCGGCGCCTCGCCGCCAGTCCGCAGGAAGCGGATCGTGCCCTGCGCTGCCTCGCCGCTGACGGTCAGCGATGGCGGAGTGAAGGTCTCTGTCAGCAGCGGACCGTCCCAGTTCTCGCCCACCGCATCGAGCAGCGCCGGTGGTCCGCACACGACCGCGTGCGCGCCGGCGTGCGCAGCCAGCGCGTGCGCCTCGATGTGGCCGCCGCCCTCTCTGGTCGCGATGAACTCCGAGCGCACGCCGGGCATCGCCTCAACCTCGGGGCGGTAGAGCCAATCTGGGGCGGTGCGGGCGTAGTGAAGGAACGTCACCTCGCCGCGGTAGCCCTCGTCGCGCAGCGTGCGGAGCATCGACATGAGCGGCGTGATGCCGCTGCCGCCGCTGATCATCAGCAGCCGATCGGGGCGCACGGCCGGCAATACAAAGTCGCCGCCGGCCTCTGCGAGATGCACCACGTCTCCGACGCCAAGGCCCGCCTGCAGGTGGCTCGAGACGACCCCCTCGGGGTGAACGGTGATCGTCAGCTCGAGCTCGCCGGTCTCGTGCTCGGAGCTCGCGGGCGAGTAGGTCCGTGTCCGGCGGACGCCGTCGACCTCGACCCCGACGCGCACGAACTGTCCGGCGCGAAAGCCCTTGAAGGCTGCGTTCGGCCGCAGCGTGAGCGTGATGCTGCGGGCGGTCTGCCGGCGCACGGCGACCACCTCGGCGCGGGCATCGCTCACGGTCAGGGTCGGACGCACGAGCTCGAGATAGCGGTCGATCCCGTGCGGGCCGACGAGCAGGTCGACGAACCGGGACCCGAGAAGCTTGCGGGCGCTGCCTCGTTGGGTGCGGGCGCGCGGATGCGCTCTCGTGTCCCGGCGTGGATAAGCAATTGCACTCATGGTGTACATATGTTCACTAACTTTCCAAGTCGTGTCAAGCCCTAAACTGGCCTCTGTGACGAGGTCCACACGACGCCACGTGAACAGCCGTACACAGGCGCCCCGGCGGACCCAAGCCGAACGGCGCGAGCACACTCGGCGCGCGCTGCTCGACGGGGCCTTGGAGCTCATGGACAGGGGCGCGAGCTTCGAGGGCGTGAGCCTGCGGAGCGTCACGCGCACCGCAGGCGTCGCGCCGGCGGCGTTCTACCGCCATTTTCAGAGCATGGACGAGCTCGGGCTGGCACTTGTCGACGAATCGTTCCGCACGCTGCGCGCGCTGCTACGCGAAGCACGGACGGCCGGGTTACCGACCAAGCACGTCATTAGAAGGTCCGTCGCGGTGCTGTTCGCGCAGGTGCTCGCCAACCGCCAGCACTTCGTGCTGATCGCCAGGGCGCGCACGTCTGGCAACGGCGTGCTGCGCCATGCCGTCAACAACGAGATCCGGCTGCTGACCAGCGAGCTCGCAACCGACCTCGCGCGCTTCATGCCGCTTCACGATTGGTCGACCGACGACCTCAACATGCTCGCCGGCTTGCTCGTCAACACGATGATCCTCCACGTCGCCGAGATCCTCGACCTGCCGGTCAACGGCGGCGAGCCGTCGACCGACTCGGTGGCCGAGATCGCCCGCATGGCCGAGAAGCAGCTGCGCCTCCCATTGCTGGCGGTGCCGCACTGGCGCAGCACCGGATAGCGTCCGGGCTCGATGCCCGTCGCCCGCCCGCAAGCGCCCTATCCAGAGCAATCGCTCACCGGCTGGGGCGACCCGGCACAGCGGCCCGAGCTTCCGAACGCAGTAATCAAGCTTCTGCACGACGGCCTCGGGGTCAAGAACGCTCGGTCGCCCGCCGAGATCCAGTTACCCGAGCCGCCACTTCCGGCAGCCATCGTCGCTGAACTCGCCGGGGTCAGCGAGGTTCATTCAGACCGCGAAACTCGCCTCCGCCACCTCCGCGGCAAGTCGACCCCCGATCTGCTGCGGATGCGCGCGGGCGACGCCCGTGGCGCTCCGGACCTCGTCGCCTTCCCGGCCTCGCACCAGGAGACCCTGGCCGTGCTTGCGATCTGCTCGCAGCACCGCGTCGCGGTCGTGCCGTTTGGCGGGGGATCGTCCGTCGTCGGCGGGCTCGAGCCCATCGCCGACGACTTCGTCGGCGTGCTCGCACTCGACACACGGCGGATGAACGCTCTGGTGGCGCTCGACACCGAGTCGCGCACGGCGACGCTCGAGCCCGGCCTGCGCGGCCCCGAGGCCGAGGCGCTGTTGTTAGAGCACAGCTTCACGATCGGCCACTTCCCGCAGTCGTTCGAGTACGCCACGCTCGGAGGGTTCGCGGCCGCCCGCTCAAGCGGTCAGGCCTCAGCCGGCTACGGGCGCTTCGACGAGCTCGTCATGGCGCTCAAGCTCGCCTCCCCCGCCGGGACCCTCACCGTAGGACGTGCTCCCCGGACCGCGACCGGACCCGACCTGCGCCAGCTGATCCTCGGCTCCGAGGGCGCGTTTGGGGTCATCACGGAGCTGACGCTCCAGGTCCGCCCAGCGCCGGACGAGCGCGTGTATGACGGCTGGCGCATTCAGAGCTTCACCGAAGGGACCGGCGTGCTGCGCGGGCTGGCGCAGGACGGACCGCTCCCGACCGTGCTGCGGCTGTCCGACGAGGCCGAGACGGCGATCGGGCTCGCCCGGCCCGAGCAGCTCGGGGCCGGGGACCAAGGCTGTCTTGCGATCGTCGGGTACGAGGGGACCGCAACTTGGGTCGCGGAGCGCCGCGCGGCGGTTCAGGCCGTGCTCGCGGCGGCGGGCGCGCAGCCCGCGCCCGGTGCCGGGGAGGACTGGGAGCGCGGGCGCTACCGCGGCCCGTATCTGCGCGACGCGCTACTGGACGCCGGCGCGCTCGTCGAGACCCTCGAAACGGCGGCCTTCTGGTCGGCTCTGCCAGCTCTGTACGAGCGCGTGTCGGCCGCGCTGCGCGACGCGCTCTCAGAGCAGGGAACCCCGCCCGTCGTCCTGTGCCACGTCTCGCACGTGTACGCGGCCGGGGCGTCGCTGTACTTCACGGTCGCGTGCGCCCAGACCGATGATCCCGTCGCGCAATGGCGGGCCGCCAAGGCAGCCGCCGGCGAGGCGATCCTTGCGGCCGGCGGATCGATCACCCATCACCACGGCGTCGGGAGAGACCATCGGCCGTTCTACGAGCACGAGGTCGGTCAGCTCGGTATCGATGTCCTCGGAGCGGTCAAGTCAACGCTCGACCCGGCCGGCATCCTCAATCCCGGCATCCTGCTGCCCGATGCCTGACTACATCGAGCCACTCGCCGAGCTGGCGGTCCGCTTCGGCGCCAACGTCCAGCCGGGTCAGATCGTCGCGCTGTCCTCCGAGCCCGGTAAGGAGCGCTTGGCGCGCGCGATCGCCGAAGAGGCATACAAGGCAGGTGCCCGGTTCGTCGACCTCTCGGTGTGGGACGTGCACCTCAAGCGCGCTCGCGCTCTGCATGCCAATCGCGACACGCTGTCCTTCGTCCCTCCGTGGTACGGCGAGCGGATGATCGCCCTCGGCGAGGCCCGGGCGGCGCTGATTCAGCTCGCAGGGCCAGTCGCGCCGCATCTCATGGAGGGCATCGATCCCGCGCTCCAAGCGCTCGACATGCTCCCGTCGCTGAAGGAGTCCGGCCCAGTCGTCAATGCCCGGACCGTGAATTGGACGATCGTCCCGTGCCCTACTCCCGATTGGGCACAGCTCGTCCACTCAGAGCTCGCGCCAGGAGCCGCACTCGAGCGCCTGTGGGAAGAGATCGCTCACGTGCTGCGCCTCGACGAGCCCGACCCGATCGCCGCGTGGCGGGCACGGTTCGAGCAGCTCCACGCGGTGACGGCCAAGCTGACCGCCCTCGCGCTCGATTCGCTGCGCTTCGAGGGACCGGGGACGGACCTGACAGTCGGGCTGTTCGAGACGGGTCGCTGGGACAGCGCCAGCTTCGAAACGATCGATGGCATCGTCCACGCGCCGAACCTCCCCACCGAGGAGGTGTTCACCTCCCCGGACCCCGAGCGGGTGGAGGGCTTCGTGCGCTCGACGAAGCCGCTCTTCAGGTCCGGCCGGCTGATCACAGGGCTGCGGGTGCGATTCGAGGGCGGCCGAGCGGTCGAGATCGACGCCGACGAGGGCGCCCCGACTCTGCGCGGGCTCGCGCAGCGCGACGCCGGCGGCGCACGGCTAGGCGAGGTCGCGCTCGTCGACCGCACTGGCCGGATCGGGCAACTCGACACCGTCTTCTACGACACGCTGCTTGACGAGAACGCCGCTAGTCACATCGCCCTGGGCGGTGGATTCCCGTACATGGTCGACTCGGACGCCGAGCGGGAGCGGATGAACGAGTCGGAGATCCATATCGACTTCATGATCGGCTCGGACGAGGTGGCGGTAACCGGCCGGACCCGTGACGGGCGCGAGGTGCCGCTGCTGCGCGGCGGCGACTGGCAGATCTAGCGGGTGGCTTTGGTGAGGAACCCACTGCTTCCGCGGCGTGCGATCTCGAAACGCCCGAACCCGTGCTCCCGGAACAGTGCCTCCACCTGCGCGGAGGTGTAGTCGAAGATCGGACAGTCGCCGATCCACTCATAGCGAACCTTTCGGATCGGGCCCTTGAGCCACGACCAGGACGGAAATGAGGAGACGACGCACGCGCCGGGCGCCGACAGCTCGGCCATCCGGGCGACGAACGGGATCGGATCGGGGATGTAGTCGAACAGGCCGAGGGCGAGGATCACCTCGAAGGGCCCATCGAGCGGTGCGACGAGGAAATCTCCGGTCACGAGCTCTGCCAGATCATCAAACCGCTCGAGACGTTCGCGGGCCAGCGCGAGCATCGGCTCGGAGAAGTCGATCCCGACATAGTGGCCGGCGCCCGCCTCGAGCACGAATTCGGCCACGCGGCCCGACCCGCAGCCGACATCAAGGACCCGTGGGCGCTCATAGCGGGTGACCGTCTCGACGGCGAGCTGGCGGCGGTGGAGGAGTCCAGGGCGGAGCAGCCTTACGAGCGCACGCTCGTCCTCATAGAGATCGTCGAACTGCGTGGCCTTACTTCGGAACCGGCTCCTGACTCGCTCCGGTGCTGAGGCTGGCATACGCCGCACCATAGGGGATCAAGCGGAACCGCTCCGCAATCGCCTCGAGCGTTGGCCGGGCGCGCCACCGTGCGGTGTTGCGCTGCGCGGACCGGAGATGGCCGTGCAGCCGCTGCTTGAGGCCGCCGCCGGTGAGCTCGGCGCGCAGCGGCAGCGGATCAAGCTCCTGAGGATGCAGGTAGAGGCCCGCGAGTGAGCCCGCCCGCGCCAGGCCATGCAGCACCAGCTGCCTCGGCATGACCGCCCAGTAGGACGCACCACCGACGGGGACCGCGGCGGTCCGCGTGCGCCAGACCGCAACCGGAAACTCCCACAGGCGCCCGCCGAGCAGACGTGGCCCGGAGCTTGGCTGACGTAGGCGATCGCGGATCCGCGGCGTGTCGTGCTCTGAGGCGTCGTAGAGGAAGCCCTGCTCCGCCAGCACATCGTGAGCCCATGGTGACTCGCGCGTGATCGAGAAGGCGGGCGCTCGGTAGCCGAGCGGCGCAACGCCGGTGAGTTCCCCGATCGTGGCGCGTGCCGCGGCCAGATCGGCCGCGAACTCGGCCGGAGTCTGCTGGTAGACCGGGGTGTGGGCGTCGCCGTGGCAGCCGATCTCGTGCTCACGCTCGGCGACGGCCTCGACGAGCCCCGGATGAGCGCGCGCGGCCATTCCTAGGATGAAGAACGTGGCCTTTACGGCGAGCTGGTCCAGCAGGTCGAGCAGAGCGTTGATCTGGCGCTCGAGCGCGGGACCGGGCTGCTCCCAGCCGGCTGCGCCGACGCGCCGGCGCACGAGCTGATGCCAGTCTTCGAAGTCCACGCTCAGTAGGAGCGTGGGACGCTCGTCCATGGGTCCAACGGTACGCTAGGAGGCCCGGAGAGGTGCCGGAGTGGTTGAACGGGCGCGACTGGAAATCGCGTAACGGGGGTTGACCTCGTTCGGGGGTTCGAATCCCCCCCTCTCCGCTTTGAGGCGTTGGCGCGCGAACTTTGGCCATCCGCGCCGTATATACGACGCTAGGGGCCATCGTTGGCTCAGCCGTCCTGGTCGAGCACCTCGCGGAGTTTGCGTGCGAACGCTTCGGGCTGCCCGGCGTATCCGGACTCACCGCCGAGAAAGCCGCCGTGATGGCTGGGGAACACAGTCGCCTGCTGACCGAGCAGATCAGCGGTGGCCAGCGAGGTGCGTCCGGTGAAGACGCCCTCGGACTCCTCGCCCACGGCGATCACGATGCGGGTCGGCGCCGTGGCGAGCGCGTCGACCTCCGGGCGGTAGCTGCTCACGGCCCAGGACCGGTCGGAGAGCAGCGGCGAGTCGCGCGAGCCGTCGTCTTCGGTTGGCATCCCGAACGCGGCCGGATCCGGGGCCGGCCGACGAAAGTACTCGTCGGAGTACTCGCCCCGCCACGATGTCATCGCCATGAAGGCCGCCATGCCGGCGTTGGCGCCGCCGGACTCGTATGCGTCCCGGACCGCGGCACGGGCTCGCTCGGCCCCCGCGGCGTCGGGGAGCACCGGGATGAGCGGCGGCTCGTGTGCGACGAGGATGAGGACATCGTCGGGATAGGCCGCCACCAGCGCAAGCGCGGTGACGGCGCCTCCACTGCTCGCGAACATCTCCACCGGCCCAGCCGCGAGCGCCTCGATGACCGCGTGCACATCACCCGCTTGAACCTCGGGCGAGTTGTCCACGCGCCCGTCTCTGCGGACGCTGCGACCGAGGCCGCGCGGGTCATAGGTGACGACGGTGCGGTCCGGGAGATGGGACGCCAGAGTGCCGAAGCCCTCGGCTGTCATCGGCTGGCCGACCATGAACAGGACCGGATGCCGGTCGGCGGTCGGGAGGGGGCCGTGGACGTCGTAGACGATGTCGGCCTCGGGGATTTGGAGCGTGTGAGTCATGGTCATGTCAGTCATGACCGGCTCGGCGCTCGAAACTCATCGGCGTAAGCTGACCCCATGAAACTCGAAGGCATTCACCACATCACGGCGATCACCGCCGACGCACAGGCAAATGTGAACTTCTACGTCGACGTCATGGGGCTGCGGCTGGTGAAGAAGTCCGTCAACCAGGACGACACCTCGGTCTACCACCTGTTCTACGCCGACGAGCATGGCGATCCGGGTTCGGACATCACGTTCTTCGAGTATCCGGGCGTGGTTCGCGGTCGGCCGGGCGCCGGCATGATCCACCGGATCGTATGGCGCGTCGGCTCCAGCGAGGCGCTCGACTTTTGGGCGCGGCGAATCGAAACCGCCGACCGTCGCGAGGACAGCGTCGTGTTCGACGACCCGGAGGGGCTTACGCACGAGCTGCGGGTCGTCGCGGTGCCCGATGCCCCGCTGATCGCCGAGCACCCCGAGATTCCGGCCGAGTCCGCGCTGCAGGGCTTTCACGCGGTGCGGGCCTACACCGAAGATCCTGAGCGCAGCCGGGCGCTGCTCGAGGACGCACTCGGCTTCGAGCCGGTCGAGCACGGTCCGGTCCAGCTGGCCGCCTATGAAGTCCGAGGCGAGCAGCGGGGCGGCTTCTACCTGTATGACCCCGCCCCGGAGGCGGTCGGCCAGCAGGGCGGCGGCAGCGTCCACCACGTCGCGTTCGCCTCCCCGCCCGAGGAACACGAGGCCTGGCGCGAGCGCGTGGCCCGGGCGGGCGCGCGTGTGACGCCGGTCATCGATCGCCACTACTTCCACTCGATCTATTTCCGCGAGCCGTCAGGGGTCCTGTTCGAGATCGCGACGATCGGTCCTGGCTTCACCGTGGACGAGCCGCTCGAGGATCTCGGTGAGAAGCTCTCACTGACACCCAAGTATGAGCACCTGCGCGACCAGATCGAGCCGACGCTCACGCCGCTGCGCAACCCGCGCGAGGAGTGGGCGGCGCGCTGAGGCGACGCGCTAGGCGCTAGCCGCGCTCCGGGTGCCCGCGACCGTTTCGAGCGCCCGCCGCCACTCCCGCGAACAGATCTCCGACCGATACCGGGCCTCGACGACGGCACGGGCGCGCGCGGCGACCACTGCCCGCTCGTCCGGCGCCAGCGACAGCACGCGGTCAAGAGCGCGTGCGATCTCAGAGACATCGCGCGCGGGGAACAGCCAGCCGGTTTCGCCATCGCAGATCAACTCGGGGATCCCGAACACGTCCGTCGAGAGGATCGGCAGCCGTAGCGCCATCGCCTCGAGCAGGCTCCGAGGCGTCGACTCGACGTCAGAGGCCGACACGATCACATCGGCGATCCCGTACAGCGGCCTCGCGTCCGCGACGACGGGCATGATCCGCACGTTGCGCTCGAGCCCATGGGCCGCGACCACCTCGTGTGCCGCGTCGGAGTGCCGATCGCCGCGGCTGCCAACGAGCAGCAGCAGCGCGTCGGGATGGCGCTCGGCGAGGAGCGAGAAGGCATAGATGAGCTGGGTCTGGGACTTGCGTGGCTCGATGGTGCCCATGCAAAGCAGCACCACCGCGTCGTCCGCGATCTGCAGCTCGCGTCGTGCCGCGGGTCGGTCGAAGCCGCCCCGCCAGTCATCGAGCGCGTCTACGTCGATCCCGTAGGGCAGAGTCGCGCACGGCAGTCCGGGCACGTAAGGCTCGTACAGCGCCCGGGTCGCATCCGCGGTGAACGCCGCCAGTCCCGTCGCTTTCAGCGCAGTCTCGCCCCGCTCGCGAACGACGGGATCGAGCCGATCGCCATACGAGGCCCACAGCTCCGGCAGCGGATAGCTGTCGTGGATCGCCCACACCGTCGGCACGCCGAGGCGCATGCACAGGTCGGCACCCGGGAAGGACACAATCGTGTTGACCAGCGCAGCGTCGAAGTCGCGCGGGCGAGCCCACCCGGCGAGCTCCTGGAGCCTGATCTCGTACTCGTCCGGCGACCAGATCGGATAGGGCAGCGTGATGTGCACTTCGAAGCCCAAATCGGCCAACTCGTCCCCGGTGGGCCCGTCCGCCGGCGAGATGACCAGGCCCCCGACCGGACCCATCGTACGCAACAGCTCCAAGAGGAACAGCTGAGCGCCACCATAGCCGAGCTCATGTGTGCAGATCAGCAGCTGGAGCGCATCCCGGCTTCGAGCACGCACGGTGCGCGGGCGCCGCGGCCGGCCGGCGGCCGCATGCTGGTCGGTGACCGATACCGACACCGGCGCGAGCGGGACCCTCTCCCCGTCCATGCCGATCGCCATCCCCGACAGCTCCGCCACGCTCTCGACGGTCGGCAGCTCGGCCAGGTTCACCGTCGACACGAACCCGCTCAGACGCGCGCTGCCGACTCCCGTGAGAGCGGCCGCGTCCGGGCGGTACTCGCCGAGCCGAGCGCGGCCGACCGGGCGGCCGTTGACGGTCAGCTCGACGCGCGCGCACGGGCCGGCGGCGGTCATCGCCCAGCCGGCGATCTGGAGAACCGATCGCGGCACGGCAGAGCCGGCTACAGGCAGGTTGATGGCCGCCTGGGGCAGCGGAACGAGCGCCGCCGATGCGGACGACCCGCGGTCAGACACATCGCCCGATCGCTCGGGGGTGAGTATCGCCATGTGCCCGTCCCCGCGTCGCCACACCCGCCCCGTCGCCCGCGACCGCCGCGCCAGCGCAGCAAATAGCCGGCGAACCCGCGTCACGAGCCGGACGGCGTCAAGAGCGGAGCCAGCTGGGCGACGCCTTCGACCAGCGGCCGCGGCGCCCACGTAACGACCGAGCCAAGCAGCGTCACGTCGAGAATCAGGCGCAGCACATCGAACGGCCGCGGCGGGTGTTCATGCACAATCGCGTCGCGCCCGACGGCGTGCTCGACGACGCCAATCAGCTCGCGAACCGAGCTCCCGGCGCCCGATCCCACGTTCACAACCTCGGGCAGCTGTCGGCGGCCGACAAGTTGGCAAACGGCGTCGACCAGATCGCCGACGTAAACGTAGTCGCGGATCACGTCGCCCGAGCCGAACAGCGCGACCGGTTCTCCGCGCGAGATCCTGTCGATGAACACCCCCACCGCGCCCTGACCCCGCCCGAGGGGCTGACCTTCGCCGTACACGTTGCCGCAGCGCAGGATCAGTGCGCGCACGCCGTCGCGCCGGTGCGCTTGGGCCAGGAGCCGCTCGGCCGCCAGACGCGTCCGGCCGTACGCGCCGATCGGACGGGTCGGCTGGCCCTCCGTGACCGGGATCCGCTCCGGGTTCCCATACACCGCCCCGCCAGATGAGATAAACGTCACCCGGGCGTGGGCCTGGCGCGCGACCGCCGCCAGAACACAGCGCAACGGTTCGAGCAGCATCGCGACGTCCGTCGCCGGCGCCAGCTCCGCACCCGCGGGCTGAAGCCCGCCGACGCAGTAGACCACCTCGTCGACGTCCGCCAGCGCCGCCTCGACCAGCGGCGGATCGCGGGCATCCCCGACGATCAGCGCGGCGTCGTCGAGCACCTCGACCGCCAGCGGCGAGAACGAGTGCGACAGAGCCCGGACCGCCAGGCCCCGCATCGCCAAGCCGCGGGCGATGTGGCCGCCGAGGAATCCACACCCGATCACGAGCGCACTCGGCCCGGGTCGACCAGCCTCATCGCAAGCTCTCCCACAGCGGACCCCCATCGAGACGGATGTATATCTCAACTTACGGACCTTCGTTGACCGGCGCGTACGGCGCCAGCGCGGCGGTGTCCCGCAGGCAATCTCGTTCGTCGTGCGGGACGATCACACGGCCGGAGCCGTCCAAGTCGAGCAGCAGCGCGAGCCCGTAGCTGGTCGTACTCGACACACCGGTCTGAAGCAGCGTGATCGACCGGGGCGCGCACGAGAAGTGCATGCCGCCCAGCACCGGGAAGCCGGAGATCGATGCCATTCGGTAGGAGACACGGACAGCGCCAACGAGGTCGTCGTTGCCGCCGCCGCCGAAGATCGGGACCGACGGAGCGCTGTAGCCCGAGACGCCGAACGTGAACAGCGTTGTGCCGGGACGAGGGTCGGGCACCATTCGATGCAAGCGGTCAAGCAGCGCCCAGCTTTGTCTGCCAGCGCGCTCCCAGTTGGACGCGTCCTCCCTGAACCTGACGAGGTCGGTCGCCACCACCGGCACCACCGCCAGCGTCGCGAGCACGGCAGCCGACGTCCGGAGGCCAAGCGAGTGGCCGCGCGCCCTCCGTAGCAGCGCCCGCAGGCCGACTGCGAGCAGTCCACAAAACCCCACCACCGCCACAGCCAAGCCGATGGCGGCAACTGCGTTGATCCGGTTGCCGACCCCGAACGAGCCCGGGTCGTAGCCGAGCGCACCGGGAATGATCATCACCCATCCCGCCGCGGTCACGGCGACTCCGGCCGCGAGCCACCACAGCCAGCTCCCAAGCTGAGCGCGTGTGCCGGCCGACACGCGCGCATCGCGCCAAGCCGCGATCGCCGCGAGGACCACCACCAGCGCAGGGATCAGGACAACTCCGGCCGACAAGCCGCGCACGGGCACCAGCGCCCGCGCGGCCACCCCGAGGCCGTCGCTGACGATAAGCCGCACGTGTTTGGGCACCTGACTCGACCCGAGGCCCCCGCGCAACAGCGAGTAGTGGACCAGTACCGCTAAGACGACGGCCGCATCCGCACCCCAGCGCACCAGGACCGCCCGCCGGAACCCACCGGCAAGGCGGGCGTAGGCGAACACGAACAACGCGATCATCGGCGCCCCGAGCTCGTAGCCGTTGACTGCAATCCCGTACACGAGCAGCGCGGGCAGGTGCGCCACCGCCGCCCGCCACCCCGAGCGACGCATCCCGGACAGCGCAATGAGCAGCCCGGCGAGGGGGAGCAACCCGCTGAACAGCTCCATCTGCACCCCGTTGGCCCACAGGCGCGTTGAGTCCGCGTCCGGCAGCAGGAGCAGCAGCAGCCCCGCCATGACCGCGGGCCCGACCGGCATGGCCAGCCGGCGCACAATCACAACGAGCGTGGCGCACTCGAGCACGGCCACGAGCGCGGTCAGCGCCAGGTGGCGCGCCGGATGCATCCCAAACACCGTGTAGGTGGCGGTCCGGAGCAGCTCGTAGGCCTCTCGCCGGTGGCCCTGGTAATTGTGAAACGCTGCCCAGAAGCCGTGGCCGGGGTGGAAGTAGTAGTTGCCGGCGTCGACCCAGTCGTCGGCGTGGAAACCGCCGCTGCGCAGATGCGGCACGAGCACGGCAGCGCCGACCAAGCACACCACTAAGAGCCCGCCCAGGAGTGCGGCGTCGAAGCGACGGACGGGCGATGCTGGCACGGGCGAGTGCGCAGGGTACAGTCAGCGGCGCTTGTCTGAGCCCGATCGAATCCCGACAAAGAGCGAACTCGAAGCCCGCCTGGCGAATCCCGAGCAGACTGCCAATGAGGTCGCGCTGTCCGTGATTCTTCCGCTGCGGCACGGTCTCGAGGGCATCGACGACCTTCTCGCGTCGCTGCTTCCTCAGGCCGAGGCCACGGGCACGGAGGTCTTGCTGGTCGGTCCGATCGCCGACGACGTGGAGCCGCCGGCTCGCGTAGTGAGAACGGCCGATGGCGACCTGTACCGGCTTCGCCTCGCGGGAATCGAGGCGGCACGGGGCGCGATCGTCGCGATCGGCGAGGATCACGCGATCCCGCGCCCGGACTGGTGCGAAGCCATCATCGGGGCCCATCGCGAACGGCCGGAGACGGCGGCCGTCGCCGGGTGCCTGGTGAACGCGACCGACCGCACGCTGAGCGGCAGGAGCAACTTCCTGGCATTCGCGGCGGCGTTTGCGCCGCCGCTCGCCGAACCCCCCGACCGGCCACCGCCCTGCTCGGCGGTCACCGTCAAAGCGCGGGCACTGAGCGAGTCGCTTGGCCGGCCCGGACACTTCGAGGCGGTTCTGATCCCCCGGCTAATGCGGGAGGGTCGTCTGGCGTTCGACGAGCGGATCGTTTCGGATCACTACCAGGACAACGGGCTTCGGTGGTCGATCGCGAACGCCTATCACAGCGCCCGAGCCTCCTACGGCTATGCAAGGGGCGAGCTGGGTGCCCGCGCGCGCGTAAGTGGGGCATGGTGGTCGGCGCTCAACTGGCCGCGCCTGCTGTACCGCGAGGCACAGCCGCACGCGACCGCTCGGTTGGACCTGGCGGTCGTCCGGGTCCTGGCGGTCGCAGCCGGGCTCGGAGGCGCAGTCGGCGTGCTCGCCGGGCCCGGCCGTTCGCCGCGCAAGGTGGCCTAGCGCGGGCCGTAGACGGGCCCGCGCTGAATCCACCAGATCGTCACCACGCGCCCGTCCGGCAGCGTCAGGTGGCCAACCGGCATGAAGCCGTCCGCCCGCGCCGCGGCGATCGCCTTCGCCTGTGTGACCAGCGGCGGGAAGTCTCCGGCGGTGCTGCTCGTGGTCAGCAGCAGGTTGGGCTCACCGTACAGGGGGTCATCCAGATAGCGGGCGTATGCGGCGCGGCGGTCGCCCGCGAGCAGCGGGTCGAGTTGCGCCATCGGGATCGCCGTGTCGTAGTAGAGCAGCGCCGCGAGCGCCACCGAGTTGGTGTTGAAGACCCGATTTCGCATGCCGAAGGCCGTGATCGGGGTGCGCCCGCGCGCATGCGCATAGGAGATCAGCCACCCCGCCGCGAGCCGGGCCGCGTCGGGCCAGCGGCGCTCGGACGGGACGAACTGGACCGGGTCGCCGGGCAGCTGGATGCGGATCGCCTCCAGCGAATGCGCCTCGCCCTTCAGGACGGGTGCCGTGCCGAGCAGCGGAAGATCGACGCTCCGGGGACGCGACAGGCCGTGCCAGACGTCGGTTGAGACGAACACGTTGAGCACAGCGACAGCGGCAACGATCGCAATGACCGGAGCGGCGTAGCGGCCGGCCGTCCGCAACGGCAGCACGGCCAGCAGCAGCAGCGGCGGCATCAACATGAGCGCGAATCCCGCCCCTTCATTGCGTGACGAGGACAGCGCCACGTAGCTGCCGGCGAGCACCAGCGCCACGGTTGTCACGTCGCGGCCGGCCAGCTCGCGCAGCTCCGCGGCCCACCCAGCGCGGACGGACTTGCGCAGCCGCTGCGCGAGCGCCACCGCGGCACCAGCGATGACGGCGATGCCGAGCGGCACATACAGGTCCTCGGCCACGATCTTTTGCAGCTCGCGGCTCCACCAGCCCCAGGACAGGATGCTGTGGGCGCTGCCGTAACGGCCGCTTCGCGCGCCGTACCCGTAGTTGGTCAAATAGCGGAACACCGGCGTCAGATTCGGCAAGTACCACACCGCGGCAAGCCCGAAGCAGATCCCGACCGCGAGCAGGAAGTGGCCCGTGGCGCGAACCCGGTCGCGATCGAGCGCCCAGACTCGGACGGCTCCGGCCAGCAAGAAGGCCGGGACGATCGCGATCGTCATGGTCCGTGCCAGCAGCATGAGCCCGAGCCCGACGCCGAGGGCGACGGCCCACCGGCGCCGGACCAACCCTTCCGAGCGCACCAGTGCATAAAGCGCGCACATCTCGAGCGCCACGCTCGGCAACGCGAACAGGTACTCGCGCGAGAAGTTGATCGCACCTGGCGCAGTGACCGTGACCAGCGCCGCGAACGTGGCGAGCCGTGCTCCGACGAGCCGCCGCGCCACCCCGTACGTGGCCGCCGCGAGCACCAGCGCGCAGCCGAGCTCAGCAGCGAAGCTCGCGAGGATGCTGGTGCGGATCAGGTACACGAGCGCCGTCGCCGCGGGCACCAGCGGCGCGAACGGGTACTGCGACTCGATCGCGTGCCAGTACGAGCCGAGCCCACCATGGACGAGCGCGGCGTGGTCGCGCAGCGCGATCGTCATGTAGCCGGCCTCGTCGATGTCGAGCGGGAACCCCTGGCGCCTATCGATCAGCCACCACACGCTGATCGCGACGAGGAGCGCCGCGCCGCCGAGCGTGAGCCCGAGCCAGCGATTCAGACCGGGTTCAGACCGACGCGCCAGCGTCGCGCAGCAGACGTCCGACTGGCACGGCCCGCAAATGGTGCACGCGCAGCTCGCTTTGGAGCTTGGTCAGGATCGGCTCGAGCGAGCTCGGACTGTTGGCGCTGAGCTCGATCACTTCGCCGGGACGCAGCCGACCGATCGAGTCGTCGTTATCCCCGAGCCTCACCGCGCCGGCCACGAGCCGACCGCCATCGCCATGCGCGACGAACCACTGTCCGACGCTCGGACCGCTCGACGCGTACAGGAAATGCTTGCTCGAGCCCGTCGACCCCAGCACGCGCCTGAGCTGATCGCCGGTCTCGAGCCAGCGCACGATACCCCCGCCGCGCAGCCGCGGGACGGCCTGGTCGCCGAGCGCCAGGAAGCCCCACTGTCCGGCGGCCGGCGCTCGGTCAAGACCGAATGAGACCCGCAGTCCATGCGCGGACAGGGTCTGTGCGAGCGCAGGCAGCTCATTGGCTGTGGTATCGACCAGCACGCCGACCTCGGGACGCGAGGTCTGCACCGCGGTCATCGGCCTCATGTGGACGAAGTGCGAGACGAGCTGGTAGGACGCGCCGGTCGTGAGCGCCCACAGCCCAATGCCCAAGGCGGCGGCAATCGTCGTGGCGGCGCGCGCGGTCCGCACGCGCCAGCGCGGCAGCGTGCGGGCGCGGCGCTCGTCGGACAGGATCAGCGACGCGGTCGCGGGACGCCGCGCGAACGACCCGTCGGGCTCGGGGAGCTCGGCGAGGGCGCGCTCGATCGCTGGGCCGAGATCCTGCGCCGTCGGAGCAACCTGCGCCAGCCCGAACCGCAGCAGAGCTGCATTCGATTCGCGCACGTGGCCGTAGCCAAAGCCGTATGAGATCACCGGGCATCCGCGGATGATCGCCTCGAGCACGGTCAGCCCGGCGCTCGAGTGAACAAGCGCGTCTGAAGCGGCGAGGACATCGCCCATCCGGTCGGTGAAGCCCATCAGCCGCAGCCGTGGCTCGTCCGGAAACCGCTTGGCGATCTTGGCCCGCAGGCTGTCGTTGCGGCCACAGAGGCACAGCACGGTCGCGCCGGGCACATCGAGCGCGACCCGCGTTGCGCCAGTCAGGTCACCGACTCCCCAGCCCCCGCCCGAGACCGCGATCACGGTCCCATCGGCGGGGAGATCGAGCGCCCGGCGGGCGTCCCCGCGCGAGCGGAAGGCCAGGAACGAGGATGACGTGGGCGGCTTGGCCCAGCGCACGCTTCCGGGCCCGGCGATCTGCTCGACTTCCTCGGCCGATTCGGGGTGAGTGATGAAGTGGAGGTCGATCCCCGGATGGGCCCAGAAGTGCAGGCCGGCCAAGTCGGTGATCGACGAGTAGCACGGCACGTCGAGCGTGCCGCGGCGGCGAAGCTCGCCGAGCACGGCCGTGACGCCGGGATATGTGGACACGATCAGGTCTGGGTCGTGGGCCTCGATCAGCCGCATCAGCCCGCGGCCGCCGAAGAGCCGCAGCAACCGGCGAGCCAGCCAGCGCGTCGGGCCGAACTTCATGAACAGCGTGTACTGGAAGTCGAACCACCAAGGGATCCAGGTGAACATGAACGCGGAGCTCTCGCGCAGCACGTTCGTCAGCACGCGGCCCATCGCGGGCAGACCGTTGACGATCGAGACCTGAGCGTCCGGATCTTCGTCTCTGAACTCGCGGGCGACCGCGCGCGCCGGGAGATCGTGGCCCTCGCCGATGTCAGCCGAGATGATCAGGATTTGGCGCGGTCGCGACTCGGCGTCAGGCTCACCGGCCGGGATGACTGCCACACGCTCGGCCTCGAGCGCAGCCTGCGCGCGGCGCCAGTCGACGTATCTGCGCACGCCTTCGGAGAACGGTGTCGCCGCGGTCCAGCCGAGCTCGCGCTCGGCGCGCTTGGAGCACACCACCTTGCCGCCGAAGTCGCCGGGGCGGGCGGGTGTATGGACGATCTCGACGTCGCCGATCAGGCCCTGGACGGTCTCAGCGATCTGCTTGATCGTTACGTTCTCGTCCGAGGCGAGGTTGTAGACGCGATTGCGCGCCACGTCGGAGAGGCCGAGCGCGACGCCATCGGCGAGGTCCTCGACGTATACGAAGCGCCGCGACTGGCTCCCGTCCCCCGCGAGCGTCAGCGGCTCGCCCTTGAACGCCTTGTTGACGAATGCTGGAACCACCGCGGCCTCGCGCGCCCGCGGCCCGTACGGGATCCCGAAGCGCAGGATCGTGTAGTCGATCCCGTAAAGCTCCTGATAGGCCTTGCAGTAGAGCTCGCCGGCGAGCTTGGTGCTCGTGTAGAGGTGGCTCGGCGGCGGCAGCAGTGTGTCCTCGTCGACCGCCTCCTCCTCGCAGTCGGAGTAGACCCAGATCGTCGACGCGTACACGATTCGCTCGACGCCTGCGCGCCGCGCGGCCTCGAGGACGGCGACGGTGCCGCGCGCGTTGACGCGCTCGGCGTCCTCCGGAGAGGCGTGGACGTCGTTGACATCGGCGACGGCCGCGAGGTGGGCGACCGCGTCGCAGCTGTGGAGCGCGCGCTCGAGCGCTTCGCGGTCGGTGATCGAGCCGAGCCGCGTATCGACCGTGCCGGGCTCGTGCCACGGCGACGGGCGCAGGTCGTAGATCACGGGCTCGTGCCCGCGCGCGCGGAGCTTGTCGACCACGTGTGAGCCGATGAAACCCGATCCGCCTGTGACGAGAACTCTCATGACGTGTGCACTGGGCGGTAATACAGCGGCACGCACGAATGGTTGCGCGCGACCCAGTCGGTATTTGGCAACTCGACCTCGTGTCCCATGATTCGATGACACGGTTCGTCGTAGACGCGGCCGGTCGAGCGCTCGAGCCAGTCGAGCACGATGTACTTGTAGAGCCCGCTCGTCATGCCATCGGGAAGCTCGAGGCGGTTCGGATAGAGCGGGTCGAGGTGCTCGCGCGCGACCCGGTTTTTCCAGTCGACGATCTCGGGCAGCCGCTCGACCTGGACCAGCCCGAGCGCCGCCGTGAACTCGCTCATGCGGAGGTTGAGTCCGGCCACCTCATAGGAAGGCTTCCCGTAATTGCGGAAGTCGCGGGCGTGCTCGATCAACTCAGTACGGCGGGAGACGAGCACGCCGCCCTCGCCGGTTGAGATTGTCTTGGTCGCGTACAGCGAGTAGACCCCGCAATCACCGTACGTCCCTGGCCGACGGCCATTCCACGACGCACCGTGCGAGTGAGCGCAGTCCTCGATCAAGAAGATGCCCTGCTGGGCACAGTAGTCGGCGATCTGCTCTGAGTCGAACGCGAGGTGGCCGCCGATGTGGACGAGGAACGCGGCCTTTGGCTTGTGCTTGGAGGCCTTGGCCTCGAAGTCCGCAAACGACATGCACAAGTCCTCGCGATTGCAGTCGACGAACTCGACGTTCGCGCCTGAGCGCAGCGCAGCGAGCGGTGTCGCCATGAACGTGTTCGACGGGCACAGGACTGTCTCCCCGGCGACGCCGGCGAAGTGAAGCGCCGCCAGCGCGCCTCCCGACCAGCTCGACATGGCGACGGCCGGGAGGTCGTTGTGTTCCTCCCATGCGCGCTCGAAGCGCTCCGTCAGCGCCGCCTCGGTCCAGCGGCCCGAGTCGAAGATCTCATCGATCAGCTCGTGCACGCGCGCGCGATCGCGATCGTCGAATCCGATCGCGAACCGGGCAAAGTCGGTTGTCTCAGAAGCAGTAGGCATCGTCGGTCACCAAGAGTGGCGGGGGCGCACAGCGGCAGCGTCCCCGCACCCGGCCTGACCATCCTCTCAGTTTGTCCTCGCCGGCGACAAGCCTGTCAGACGGGTAGGACGGTACCGACTTCACGCGATTTCAGCTCGGAGACGATGATCTCGAGCGCTTCCGCGGTGCGTTTGTGGGACTCGCGGGCGCTGTAGAAGTCCGCATCGTGCAGGAGAATTACGTCTCCGCCAGCCAGATCTCGCGTGGCGCGGCTCGCGATCCGCTGCGGGGTCGTGAACTTGCGCCAGTCCTTGCCCCAACGGGACCAGAGCAGCGGTCGCAGCCCGGCCCCCCGAGCTTCGCGGAGGCCCGCCGGGCTGTAGACGCCGTACGGCGGCCGGTGCCATTCGAGCGCGGATCCGACCGCATCCTCGATCACGCGGCGGCCCCGATCGAGGTCACGCGCAAGCTCACGCGCCGGGAGCCGGACCTGGAGCCGATGCCGATAGCCGTGCAGCGCGATCAGGTGCCCCTGGCTCGCCACCTCACGCGCGAGCTCGGGCCGGCGCTCCACCTGCTCGCCGACCATGAAGAACATCGCTTTGTTTCCCGCGCGCGCGAGGATCTCGAGAATGGTGGGCGTCCCCTCCGGGTGCGGGCCGTCGTCGAAGGTGAGGACCACGCCGGGGGACGCAATGCTGCGCTCGACGCCGATCGCGCCGGCGGCGTGCGCGCTGACGGGGGCTAGCAGGTGGCGTAGCACTAGGGGATGATTGTGCCTCTGGATCTCGACCTCTGGCTGCCGGCGCCCGCGCTGCGGATCGCTCACGCGCGCGAGTCGCGTGCGGATGCCGACGCCTTGTGGGCGGCGGCGTGCTCGGTGCGGCTGGTCGACACCAGGCGGCTCGGTCGGCTGATCCGATGGCGCATCCCGGGCACCGAGCTCGGATCGACGTTCTATGAGCTGTTCCGCTCGCCGCCGTTCATTGTGCTGGGCGAGGAGCCCCATGGGATCGTGTCGGGACTCGTTGGCCGGATCTGGACGCTGCGTCGCGACTATCCGCAGCTGTCAGACCCGAATGACTTCCGCGAGTGGTCGAAACACGGCACGGCCCGCGTCCTGATCGCGAACTGGGTCGACGGCAACCGTCTGCGCTCCGAGGCGCGCGTCGAGGCCGTCGGCGTGCAGGGCAGGATCGGGGTGGCGGCGATTCGGCCGCTCGTGGCGGCGTTCCACCACCTGATCGGCGCCGAGGGCCTCGCCGCCGCGGTGGCTCAGGCGGCCGCGCCCGAAGCTACCCGGTCGTAGTTGAGGCGCATCAGCTCGATCACGTCGCGGACGTCGTCCTCGCCTCCTATCCGGCGCGCCGCGGGTCCCTTGCGGCCGGGGAAGACGGGATGGTCCGTGACGCGCCCCGCTTCGACTAGCTCGTGCCAGACGTCGAGCGGGAACCAGAAGTGGGCGGCGTGGTCGCCGTGCAGGTGGCCGATCTCGCGTCCCGAGACCTTGAAGGCGAATTCGCCGCGTCGGCCCGGGCCGGCGCTGACGCCTGGCCAGGAGGTGACTTCGTTGGTGATCTGTTCGCTTGCGGTCATGGGTTCATGGTTGCCGCCAGGCGCCCCTCTCACAAGGGGCAATTGGTCCTAGGACCTGTGGCCTATCGGCCGCCTGCTGGCAGGGACTCCCGTGACGTTTTCCGCGGTATGCGCGGTTAACCTCGATCCAATCGCCTAGGGAGACCGCAATCCGGGCCGCCTCGCCGCCGGCGGCGCTAGCGTCCGCCGAGATGTCCGCCTTCGACGCCGAGGTCACTGTTCGTCGCGCCCGCTTTGCCAACCAGGACAGCGGCTGGGCGGTCGTCGAGGCCGTTGAGGACGACGGCAACCCGCTGGTGCTCGTCGGTCCGCTGGTCCACCTCGAGCAGCACGATCGCGCGCGCGTCGTCGGGACGTGGGTTGACGACAGCCGCTACGGCCCCCAGGTCAAGGTCTCCGAAGCGCACCCGTTGCCCCCCTCGGACGCTGAGTCGCTAAAGGCGCTGTTGGTCCGCGTCAAGCACATCGGGCCCAAACGCGCTGATCGCCTGATCGAGCATTACGGGGCGGAAACCGTGCTCGACGAGATCGACCGCGATCCCGCGGTTGCGTTCAAGCAGGCGGCAGGCCTGGGCCGGCCACGCGCCGAGCAGGCTGGCCTCTCCTGGGAGTCGCTGCGCTCGACTCGGCAACTGCACATGCTGCTCGCGCCGCACGGCCTGGCCTACCTGGCAACCCGGATCCACAACGAATACGGCCCCACGGCACACCGGATCGTCAGCGAGCGACCGTACGAGCTCACGAGCGTTTTCGGCGTCGGGTTCCAGCTCGCCGATCGGATCGCGCGCACGATTGGGGTCGCGCCCTCGAGCACCGAGCGCGCCCGCGCGGGCACGCTTCATTTGCTCGCCGAAGCGGAGCGCGGCGGGAGCACCTGCATGCCGCTTGACGAGCTGATGCCCGCGCTCAGCGAGTTGCTCGGCCCCGAAGCGGATCCGTCCGACGAGGGGCTGATCGTCGATCTCGTCATCCGCGGCGACGTCGAGCGCGCAGACCACTGGATCTACCGGCGGCGCACCGCCGAGCTCGAGGCGGAGCTCGCGGCCCGGGTGCGCCGGCTGCTGTCCCGCGAGTCCCCAGAGGCGCTACGCGAACCGAAGCCGACCGAGATCGCGGCGACCGGTCTTGAGCCGAACGCCGCTCAGCTCGAAGCGCTTCGCAACGCCTTCACGGAGCGCCTCTCGGTGATCACCGGTGGCCCAGGGACCGGCAAGACGGCCAGCATTCGCGCGATCGCGCGCTGTGCGGTTGCCCAGGAGGCCACGGTCATGCTCGCGGCGCCGACCGGCCGCGCCGCGGTCCGGATGACCGAGGCAAGTGGCCTGCGCGCCCGAACAGTCCACTCGATGCTGGGCTGGATCCCGGGCGAGGGTCCCGAACACGACGAGCAGCATCCCCTCGAGTGCGACCTGCTGATCCTGGATGAGTCCTCGATGGCAAACCTGGAGCTGATGGTGACGCTGCTGCGGGCGGTCGGCGATCAGACGAGCGTCGTGCTCGTCGGCGACGCCGACCAGCTCGCGCCAGTCGGCGCCGGTAAGCCATTCGCGGAGCTGGTCGCGTCGCGGCTCGTGCCCGCCGTGACGCTCAGCCACATCTTCCGCCAGGCGGCGGGCAGCATGATCGTCCAGGGGGCACACGCGATCCGCCGCGGACGCGCGCCGAATTTCGCCCCGTCGGAGGGCATGCGCCGTGATCTGTTCGTGATCGAACACAAGGATCCCGTGCGCGCGCGCGAGGAGATCGTGTCGCTCGTGACCGAGCGTCTCCCATCTCACTACGGGGTCGATCCCGTGACCGACATCCAGGTCTTTGCCCCCGTCTACCGCGGCGAGCTGGGGATCGACGCTCTAAACGAGGCGCTCCGCGCCGCACTCAACGCGGACGGCAAGCCGGTCCGCGGCGGACGCCTGCGGATCGGCGACAAGCTGATGATGACCGGCCGCAACCTGCACGAGATCGGGCTTATGAACGGAACGGTGCTGCGACTCGTGGACGAGATCGGATCGGACGAGGATGATCCGGCGTTCGTCCTCAAAGCAGACGAGGTCACGTTCCGTCTGGCGCCCGAAGAGTCCGACGGCCTGCGGCTGGCCTACGCCTGCTCGGTCCATCGCGGCCAGGGAATCGAGCTCCCCGTGGCGGTGATCGTCGCCCATCCGGCTGCGGGCGCGTTCTTCTTGCGGCGCGAGATGCTCTACACCGCGCTCACGCGTGCAAGGCAGGCGACCGTGGTCGTCGGTTCGCGCGATGCAGTCGCACGCGCCGCGCGAACTCCAGACACTTCTCGCCGCCACAGCAGGCTCGTCGAGCGGCTGGCCGGCTCCTAGGCTGCCTGCGCCTCCAGCGCGCCGGCGCGCGCCGCGAGAACCTGGACGAGGTCGCCGAGCACCGCGCGCTGGTCGGGGTCGACCAGCTGCCCGTCGTCGGCAAAGGCGGTATCGGCCTGCCCGACAGGGAGCTCGTGCTCGATCACGTCCGCCCCGATGATGCCCAGCACCTTGCGCGTCTCGGCCTGTGCCCAGACGGCGCCGAAGAGGCCGGTCGACGCGCCAATCACCGCCACCGGCTTGCCCTTGAGCGCGTTATCGGGAAACGGGCGCGAGGCCCAGTCGAGAGCGTTCTTGAGCAGCCCCGGAATCGAGCCGTTGTACTCGGGCGTGGCGATCAGGACACCGTCGGCTGACTCGATCGCGTCGCGCAGCCGCTCCACCGCCGGTTCGGCCGGCTCGACGTCGAGGTCCGCGTCGTACGGCGGCAGCTCGCGCAGGCCGTCGTAGATCTCGAGCTCTACGCCGGACGGCAGCAGGTCCGCCGCCGCCCGGAGCAGGCTCGAGTTGTGGGACCCGCGGCGCAGACTGCCCGAGATGCCGAGGATCCGAATCATTGCTAGGCCGCCTTGGGGAGCTCGAGATGAACCTCGAGCACCACGTCCCAGGCGAGGACGTCGCCGCCGCTGGGCAGCTCCGCCTGCCAGTTGAGGCCGTATTCACGCCGGTCGATGCCCGCCTCGAGGTCGAGGCCGATCACTTCCGCGCCCGAGATGCCGATGCCGGAGGCAAAGGTGCCCGTGGCGGTGACCGGCTTGGTGATGCCGCGAATCGTCAGGTCGCCGTCGACCTCGACGCTGCCGTCCTGGCCGATCCGGATGTCGGTCGAGCGGAACTCGACCGTCGGGGTCTCGGCAGCGTTGAAGAAGTCCGGCGAGAGGAGATGGCCCTTGAGGTCGTCGATCGCGGTCTTGACCGACTCGACCTGCGCCGTGCCGGTCAGCACTCCGTCCTCGAGCTTTGCGTCGACCTGCTCGAACTGGCCGCGGAAAGTCGATACGCCGTTGTGCTTGATCGCGAAGCCGAATGTGCTGTGCACGGGGTCCAAGCCGTATGTCCCGGCCGGAACCTGCTGAATCGTTGTCGTACTCACTCTTTCGCTCCTTAGTTGACTGGTAGACAGTTGAGACAGCAACTATTTTAGCGAGAGTCGCTTTCCTTGTCAACTATTTCCTCGGCTACTATGTACCCGTGAGCACGAACGGCGGCCAACTTGAAGCCTGGCGGGCGATGGTTACAAGCCACGCTGCGATCACGGATCGGGTCCAGAAAGCGTTCGCGGCCGCGGATCTGCCGCCGCTGAGCTGGTTCGAGATGCTCCAAGCCGTCAAGACGAGTCCGACCGGGCGCCCGCGCATGAGCGAGCTTGCGGAGTGGCTCACCCTCAGCCGCGGCGGCATCACCAAGCTCGTGGACCGGCTCGTCGGCGCCGGATATCTCGAGCGGGTCTCGTGCTCTGAGGACCGGCGCAGCCTGCAGGCCACGCTGACCTCGGCCGGCGCGGAGATGCTCGAGGAGATGCGAGCCGTCTACGAGGCCGAGATCGACCGGCACCTGAGCTCGCTGAGCTCAGAGGAGGCGAGCCTGATCACCGCTGCGCTGCACAAGGTGACAGGCAGCACGTGCGACGCTGAAGCGGCAGAAGCGGCCGAAGCCGCGTAGCGGTAACGTCCGGGCCGTGGCGCGGACGAGAGCCCGGCCGGCTGTGGTGGGCGCGCTGGTCGCGTGCACGGCGCTGTGCTCAGCGCCGGTCGCCCAGGCCGCGCGCACGTTCAAGCCGCGCATCGATGGCGCGCTTGGGATCATGCCGGCGGCCTCGAGCCAGGAGACAGCGGTCTCCTCGAACCTACGGCTCGTCTATCACGGCGGGGTCGTCCTTCACCACGTCACGGTCCACACGATCTTCTGGGCGCCCGCCGGTTTCCAGTTCACCGGCTCACCTCGGCCGCTCGTACCCGGCTACCAGCAGCTGATCGAGCAGTTCTTCACCGACGTCGCACACGACTCGGGCAGCACCTCGAACGAGTTCTCGCTCGGTAGCCAGTACCCCGACTCAAGCGGGCCGACCGGCTATTCGATCGCCTACGCGCCGAGCGCCGACTCGATCTCCGACAGCGACCCCTATCCCCCGGCCGCGCAACGCTGCGCGTCTCCTTCCGGCGTCGCCGTTTGCGTGACCGACCTCGAGCTACAGCAGGAGCTCGACCGCGTGATCGCCGCGCGGGATCCGGCCGGGCGCGGCTTGAACGACATCTGGTTCGTCTACCTACCGCCGAACGTCGACGAATGCATCTCGGTCGCCAATTGCGGCACGAACACGTTCGCCGGCTACCACTCGCTCGCGAACGTCGGCAACGGCCCGATCATCTATGCCGCGATCCCAGACCCTCTGATCGAGCTCACGCCGCCGCCCGGCTCTGACCCGCAGGGCAATCCAGAGGCGGAGTCCACGCTCGACGTGAGCGGCCACGAGCTGGCCGAGGCGATGACGGATCCCGAAGGCGCGGGCTGGATGGACCCCAACGGCTTTGAGATCGGAGACAAGTGCGATGTCGGGCCGCAGGAGGGCCCACCACTCGGCTATGCACTCGACGGGTCGCCCTACAACCAGCTGATCGACGGCCACCAGTACCTGCTCCAGATGCTCTGGTCGAACGCCGACTCGGGATGTGTCCAACGATCGAGCACTGTGACCGGGACGCCGGGACTCGCGCATGTGTCGCTCACCCAGTTCAGCCGCCGGGTCTCGGGCATCGCCTCGCCGAACGTCGCGGTCCGAGTCCTCCTCGTGCGCGGCTCCGCTCGTGGTCGGGTCGGCAGCCACGCGCGCCGACGGCGCGGGCCGCTGGGCCGCTGACGCTAGCCCACGCGCCTGGCGACGACCGCGACCTGATCAGCATCCGCTACGGCCCCGGCGGGCCACCGCCGGACATGATCGCCACGGGCAACGGCGGCGATCCGTACTCGCAGTCGGGCTTCACCGGCTGGTATGACCTCGACTCGGGCTACGCCGTTAGCGCGCGCGGCTTCCTGCTCTCGCCGTGCAGCCAGGTCGGAGTGCTCACGATCGACGTTCGCGGTAGCGCCACCCCGCCTCCGATCGAGCGCTGCGAGACGGAGACCGACGTCGCGCCGATCGCGACCGGACACATCGGGCGCGGGGACCGCCTCACGATGAGCAGCGAGGACAACCGCGCCGTGTCGGACTCCAACCCGGTCGGCGCGCTCGTCAAGCTGACGATCCCGCTCGGCGAGCCCGACAGCGTGCCGACACTCGTCAACCCGCTGGTCCCGTTCACGGAGACCGGCTTTCCGACCTGCGACGCCGATCTCTCAGCGCAGCGCCTGACCTGCGATGGCCTGGTCCCGGACACCGCGTATACGGTCAGGCGCAGTCGCGGGCCCGCGCTTGTCCGGGTGCACGCCGATCGCGTCGGCGAGCTCCGGACTCAAAAGCCTCGACCTGAGAGGCGGGGACGTGTTCACGCTGCGCAACCACGCGGGCCGCGTTCTCACCATGCTTCACGTCGCGCACCTTCAGGTCCACCTCGTCGGGCACAAGGCGGCGATCGCGTCCGGGCGCTGCGAACCGGGCGAATGGTTCGGGCCACAGCCACCGCCGCTGCCGCTGACACTCGCCGCGCTGCTGGGTATCAGCGGCGCCAGCGGCAATGGCCAGGTTTGCCCGATGAGCGGCCGGGCCGCCGGGCTGCCGGCCGACGGCATCGCCCAGGCCGACGATCGCAGCGGCGGCCTGACCAGTACGTCGCTGCCCGAGCTCGAGCGGTTCTCGCCCGCCGACGGCGCCGAGCTCTACGGCCCGTTCGTCGTGCTGGCTCAGCTCTCCCCCCACGTCCGGCGCCGCGACGCTCGCGGTCCGCATCTCGACGGCCGCGACCGGCCGTCAGGTCTTCTACGCACCCAACGTGAGCACCACTACAGGCGCCGCGGTGGCGGCTCTGCCGGCTGGCGTGTACCAAGTCAGCTGGGTGGTGCGCGACGCCAATGGCGACACGCGTACGCTGCGCACCAGGGTGATCGAGGCGGGATAACTACGGATCAGTGCCGTGCCGTCTACTGCTCGCCAGCGCGCGAGCGACCGGATAAGGTCCTTGCATGCAACGGGGGGCGCAAGCGAGCATGATTTGGTGACCGCAAGCCCAGATGCGGCCGCCCCGGACACCGCCATCACGGTGGTGATCGCGGATGACCATGCGATCGTGCGGGCCGGACTGCGCCTGCTGCTCGAGGCAGAGCAGGGCATGAGCGTTGTGGCCGAGGCCGGCGACGTCCCCGATGTGATGCTCAAGGTGCGCGGCCACCATCCCCGGGTGTTGATCCTGGACCTGAACCTCCCGGGCGTCTCGGGCCTAACCGCGATCCCCGATGTCCTCGAGACCTCACCCGAGACGCGAATCGTCGTCTTGACCATGCAGAACGACCCGGTCTTCGCGCGCGAGGCGCTCGGCGCGGGAGCGCTCGGATACGTGCTCAAGGAAGCGGCCGATGCGGAGCTCGTGTCCGCCGTTCGCTACGCGGCGGCCGGGCAGATGTACGTAAACCCCGGACTCGGCGCTCGCCTCGCGCGCGGCGGAGGCGGGCCCGGCGAGCAGCCGGCGCCCCTCTCGGCACGGGAGATCGGAGGTGCTGGGCATGATCGCCAACGGCCACACGAACGCGGAGATCGCCGAAAAGCTTCACCTGAGCGTGCGGACGATCGAGTCGCACCGCGCTCACATCCACCGCAAGACCGGCCGGACGACGCGGGCGGAGCTCGTCGCGCTCGCACGGGAGCTCGGCGTCGCGAGCTGATTTCCAACGCCGCCGGCTGATTCCCGACGGGCCTTGATTCCCGACCAGGGCAACCGGTTGCCCGCCTCCCGAAGCCGCAAATTACGGGAAACTACGGATGCCAACGGGTAGGTAGCCGGGATAGGCAGGCCTCCGATACTGGGCGAGACTATTCAGGAGTCCCCACCGCACAACGGGGGCCGGTGGAATTCCCATTGCACGGATCCTGGGATCTCCCCGGATTCGCGGGGGCAAAAGCAGTCGATTTGAGTCCCGCCGAGGTGGGGCTCAGGTCGTTAAGGGGTCGGTTCCTCAAGGGCCCGGCTCGTTAGAGGCCAAGCGGCGCGGGGGCAAACGGTGCGCTCGTGGGGAGCACGATCGTCACGTCGGTGCCTCGCGCAGAGCTCCGTAGCTCGAACCGCCCGCCCACCAGCGACACACGCTCCCGCATCCCAAGCAGGCCGAGTCCTTCTGTGGCTTGCGCGATGTCGAACCCGTCCCCGTCGTCGGTGATCGAGGCCCGAACCAGCCCATCGCGTCGCTCGAGCCGGATATCGATCTCAGCGGGGTCGGCGTGACGGACGGCATTCGTGAGCGCCTCTTGCGCGACGCGGAAGACAACCGTCTCGAGCTCGGGATCGAGCGCGCGGTCGGTGAGGGTCGCGTCGATCGCGGTCGTGACCTCGATGCTGTACCTGACTCGCGTCCGCTCGGCAAGCGCCTCGAGCGCTGCTTTCAGCCCGAGCTCGTCCAACACCGCCGGGCGCAGCTCGGAGATCAGCACCCGCAGGCCCTCGATCTCCGTGTCGAGCTGCTCCAGCGCGGCCGTCGCGGCTCGCCTCAAGGCACCGACGTCGTCGCTCCGTCCGGCAGACGAGAGCAGGACTCGTAGGCCCGCGAGCGCCTGAAGCGTCTCGTCGTGAAGCTCGCGCGCCCAGCGTCGGCGCTCGTCCTCGGCCGCGCGCAGCGTGCGCCGAACCCGCTCGCGGCCGACGGACTGCGCGGTCGCGATCGCCGAGGCCGCGCTCGCTGCACCGGCCAAGAGCAGGCGCTCATCGTCCTCGACGAACCTTGGGCCACCGATGCGGTCGAGCGCCTCGAGCACGCCGAGGATCTCTCCGCGGTATCGGAGCGGCACTGCCAGCACCGACAACGCGCTCACGCCCAGCGCCCCGAGCGCGAAGCCGGCGGGGCTTGCGAGCGGGTCGAGCGACTGGGCCTGCCCGGTCGCGACTACGCGTCCGGCGAGCGACCTGCGGACGTCGACGCGCCGCCCGATCAGCGAACGATCCACCGACCCAACGGCGGCCGCCACCACGAACTGCTCTCCGTCGGCGAGCAGAATCGCGAGTCCGGACGCTTCGACGAGCGCTCGCGAGCGATCTGCGATCAGCTCCAGAACCCTGTCGAGCTCGGTCTCGCCTTCGACCGCGCGCGCGACCTCGAGCGTCGCCTCGACCGCGAGCTGCGAGCGCTTGCGCTCGGTGATGTCCTCCATCTGGGATACGAAATAGACCGGCTCGCCGTCCGCGTCGTGGACGACCGACACCGACAGCGTGATCCACACAATCCGCCCGTCGCGGTGGATGTAGCGCTTGTCGAGCTGATAGGAGCTGATCTCGCCCGAGAGCATGCGACGCAGCTGTTCGAGATCGGTCTCGAGGTCGTCGGGATGGGTGATGTCCTGGAAGCGGCGCTCGAGCAGCTCCCTCTCGCTGTAGCCGACGATGTCGCACAGAGCTCTGTTGACTCGCACCCAGCGGCCGTCGGTCGCCACGAGCGCCATCCCGATCGGAGCGTGCTCGAACGCGCCGCGGAAGCGCTCCTGTGCCTCGCGCAGCACGTCGTCCTGGCGCTGCTGCGCTCTGAGTGCGATACGGAGCTCTTCTTCTGCCTCCTCGGCGCCGCGCTGCTCGCTGCGCAGCGCGGCGACGAGCAGCGCGCTCGCGACCGCGATGCAGACGAACGCCTGCGCATTGAGCAACGAGCTATCCGGCGAGTGCACGATGAATGGGCCCTGGCCATTGGCGGCGAATGCGTCCGCAAACGCGGCCACGATCAGGCCCCCGCAGACGGCTCCTGGCTGACCGAATCGCAGCGCGGTCCAGAACAGCAGCGGCAGCGTGGCGTAGGCACCGAGCGCGCCGCCCGAGAACACCAGCGCACTCGCGCCGGCCATTGCCGCGACGAGAGCAGCGGCCTCGGTGACCCAAAGACGGCGGACGGGGAGGCGGATCGGCGAGGTGAGCACCAGGATCGCTGACCCAACGAGCACGACTCCACCGAAGTCGCCGAGCCACCACGTGCGCCAGTTCGTGAACAGCATCCCGTGGTGGATGTGTCCGTCGGCGGCGAGGCTCGCGATCCCGATCGTGGCGCTGAGGAGCGTGCTGATGGCACCGGCGAGGACCACGAGCGCGAGTACGTCGCGAATCCGCTCGAGGCTTCGGCGGAAATCGATCCGCGACAGCAGATAGGCGCCCACGAGCGGCTCGAGCGTGTTGCCGAGCGAGATTCCGCAGACCGCGAGCACGCTCCCCTGCGTGGTCAGGTTGGCCAGGAACGCACCGAGCGCGATCCCGGGCCAGATGCGCCAGCCCCAGATCACGGCCGCCGCGAGTGCCAGGCCGCTGGGGGGCCACACGGCGGTCACGCTCGAGTTCGCGAACGCGACCAGCAACCCGAGCTTCGCCACACCGAAGTACCCGCCGGCGACGATCGCGACCCGTGCGACGTCCGCCGCCGATAGCCGCCAGCTGCGAGTCACCGTGAGATGCCCAACCGCCACGACGCGGAATGGTGACCGACTCCGGACGTTTGCGCCAGAGGCGGCTATCGCGCGGGCGGCAGTTTGCGAGGTGCGTCTGCGCTACCGACCCTGTTGCGCCGCGACGGGATCCGGTCGACCATCCTGCCGAAGCGCTCGCTTGCGCCCTGCAGCGGCGCGACGGCCAGCGCGAGGGTCGCCACAGACTCCCTGAGCTCGTCCATCGTTGTGGCGACCTCCGTCAGCCGGACCAATGACTGGTCGAGCTCAGCGATCTGCCTGACGGATTCCTCGAGCGCGGCGATCTCCTTGACCGCCTCGCCGAGGTCGCCGATACGTTCGAGCGTCGGCCCGAGCTCGCCCAGTTTTTGAAGCGACTCATCGAGGGTCGCGAGACGCTCGAGTGTCGTCGAGACGTCCGCGAGCCGGTCAAGCGCGCCGCCGCCGCTCGCGAGTGTCTCGAGCGCAGCGCGCAGCGAGACCGCCTGGGCAACCGGGCCAGCGGGATCGGACAGACGGTCGAGCGATCTCGCCAGGCGCGGCAGCGAAGCGAGCGCCTCCGCGACAGCAATCGGCATCGTGAGCACCGCACGGGGCAGGTCGAGCACGGACGCCATCAGCGCGCACTCTAACTGTGGGCCTCTGGGTGATTGGCGCGCGGTTGGTAGGGTAGTTGGAGAGACAGCGTGTGCTCGGGAGGATCGCGATGAGCGTGGAAGCGCCGCTCGGTGTGAGCCCGACGCGTTGCTGCTCGCGCGCGGCGCGCACTGCAACCGCTCCCCGACGAACTCTTGCGAGCGATGGTTCGCGGCCTGCGCGCGCACGCCGATGAACTCACGCCGGGGGTGCTGTTCAGGGGCCATAGCTCAGGTGGCTGCGCGATCGGTGTCACGCTTCGAGAGCTGGCGCCCGATGCTTTCGAGTTCGGGCGGCTGCGTTTCTGGCTATGGCAGCGCTGGCGCCGGGGCGTGGAGCCGGACCTTGCCCGCCGATTCCCGCCGCTGAAGCAGCTGCAATGGCACTTCGATAAGGCCGTCGCGGAGCTTCAGGATGCAGGCGACGATCCGCATCCCGCCCAGACCGTCGGTCTGTGGCTCGCCGCGAGCGCAGAAGCCGAGCTCAGAGCGCGCCAGCCGCAGAAGCGAGTCTCCCGGGCGCTTCCGCCTCGACGTGCTCGTCGCGGACACCGATCAGGTGTTGCCTGATGGTCGTGACCTGGGTGATGATCGTCGTCTGCGTCGTCGGTGTGATTGGCGCGGTCGCGAGCGTGCTCGGCTACGACGGGCCCTACGGCCAGATCGGCGCCCCCATGCGCATCCCGAAGCACTCGCGCCGAAGAACACAGACATCGCCGCCGAGCCGTCAGCTACAGGCCGTCGAAGCTGCGCTCGCGAAAGAGACGCCGATCGATCAGCCGGCCTCGTGCTCGCCGGCGCGCTCGCACGGCCTGCGACGCCACGAACCCCGCTAGCGCGCGCTGACCCAGCCCGCGAGCAGGTCCGCGAGATCCTCCCGCGCCCGCGCAGGCGCCCGGAAGTAGTGGTCGCCGGGCAATTCGACGAGCTGCTTGTCGTCCGATGGCAGCGCATCGAGGATCGCGGCGGCATCGCTCGGGAACACTCCGGTGTCCATCGTCGCTTGCACGACGAGCGCCGGCACGGCGATCTGCGCAAGGTGCTCGGCCCCGCCGCACGCTGAGTCATCGAGACTCCACATCTCAAGCCAGGTCCGGATCGTGTTCAAGATCCCGATCCCAAACACGCCGCGGTTCGCGCGCGCCGGGTCCCCGAGGTAGCACGCGGGCGTGGGCCGGTCGGACGGGTCGAGCGTAGGATCGACCATCCTCGGGTCGGCCCAGGTCCGCTGGAGTGTGAACACACGGTCGCTGAGCCCGGCTGAGCTGAGGCGCTCGAGTTCCGCTTGGCCCAGGCGGTGATCCTGCGGTTGCGAGCCACTTGGGCTTCGCGGTAGCGGGACACGAACTCGGGGGCGTACGGAGGGCCGTTGTCGGCGTTGAAGATGTCGAGCGACGCGTCGGTCTGCGTCGGGTCGAACTCGTCGGTTACCGACGCATCCATCCAGGCGGTTAGCACCTGGGGGCGGCCGGGATGGGCGGCGAGGCTTATGTACAGGTCGCCGCGCGCGTCTTGCGCGGCGCGCGCTTGGTAGGCGGCCATCAGCGAGCCGCCGCCGGAGTTGCCGAGCAGCACCAGCCTCTCGACGCCCTGCTCGCGCAGCCAGCGAACGCCCAGCCCGATGTCGGCGAGCGCATGGTCGAGCAAGAAGTAGCCCTCGTTGCCGCGATAGCGCGTGTTCCAGCCGAGGAACCCGAACCCCCGTCGGGCGAGCGAGGTCCGCGAGGTAGTGCTCGGCGAAGTCGACGTTGTAGTGGGTGGCGATGAACGCCGTCGTCGGGGCGGGGCGACCCGCTGGGGTGTGGTAGAGCCCCTGGCACAGGTGGCTGCCGTGACCGGCGCGCTGCGCGTCGCCGGCCGGCAGCGCGACGAACGTCCGGTTGACGCTCACGTGTTCTGTAGCCGCCGCTTGTACGGCTCCGGCACCGCCTCGAGCGGAATGCCGCTGAAGCTCGTGAAGTGGCGCGCGCGCTGGTCTCCATCGAGCAACGCCTGCTTGGCCTGCTCGGTCCAGCGAAGCTCCGCCTTGGTGTCGAAGTTGAGCTTCATCAGGCGAATCGGCTTGACCGGGTTCTTGGGGTACTGAGGCGGGAACTTGATCCCCGGGTGCGCGATCGTGCGCGGCAGGAACCACAGGTGACCGTCGGTCTCCGGCGCGCGGCCATTGACGTGATTCAGCCACACCTCGTCGTAGTCATTCAGATGCGACGGCGCGCCGTAGCTTCCCTCCGGTGCAGGGGTGTTTGGGAACGGGTGCGCGGGCGCGGCATTGAAGAAGAACGAGCGACCCTCTCCCCACAGGACAGCTCCGGCCGGGGGCGGCATGAACCCCCGACTCGAGCCGAGCGCGGGCACGTCCCAGATGTTCATCTTGAACACCACGGGATCGCCGAGCCAGCCGACCACGTCCTTGCAGGGGTCAAAGCCGTAGGTGACCGTGTGGTATTCGCCGTGGTAGCGGACGCGCACCTCGGTCTCCACCTCGACTTCCTGTTCGGGATGCTCTCGCGGCTCCGGGATCGTCATCGTCGAGAAGTCGGTCAGAAAGCTCGAGAACCCGACGCTGTCCCACAGTTGCTCCGCCAGCAGGACGGTCGCGTCGACCTCGAACACGAACACCGCGTTGCCCTCGGCGGCGAGCGGCTGCTCGCGGTACGCGAGGCCCTTGGGGATAACGACGAAGTCGCCCTCGTCGACATCGAGCGACCCGAGCTCGGTCTCGAGCTTGAAGCGGCCGCGGTGGTAGAAGCGGATCTGGTTGAAGTCGACGTCGCGCTCGGCGAACGGCATCGGGCGCGTGCGCTGCGACAGCGAAACGCCGACGCCATCGCCTTCCAAGACCCGCATCGGCGTGCCGGCCGGATCTGAAGCATCACTGGCGATCAGCTTGGTCGTGTCGATTCCGCTGTACATGAGGCGATCGTCGGACCACGCGACCGGCTGCCCCATGTTGCCCCGCCGGTAGATGTGCGCCCAATCGCCGAAGAACCCACCAAGCGTGTAGACCTCGTCGACGTACTCCCCTGTCCCCTGCGGGCTGTGCGGGATCTTCCCCCTGCGGATGTTCGACGACATTCGCCCGTCCTTTCGTGCTCTAGTGGTTCCCGCCGTAAATAGAGTCGCACCGAGAGACGTCACTGGCGGGTGACTGGCGAGGACGCAGGAGGCGACGCGCAGCAGCGCTGCGCGAGCCGACGAGGACGAAGCCAGGCGGCGCCAGGGGCGGCTCGAATGCGACAGTATTTACGGCGGGGGCCACTTAAGCGAGCAGCGGTCCGTGGTCTATGTACGCGCGCTGCTCGATGAACCGCCCATCCGCGACACGGGCAAACAGCGAGCCGGGCAGGGTGATCGTGCTTCCGTCGTGCTTGGTGTAGGTGACCTCGAGTTCGACCGCGAGTGTCCCGTCGTCGCCCTCGAGCACGGTCAGGAGCCTGTGGGCCACCCCCTCGATGAGCTTCGACATCCGGCGGGCCTCCTCGAGGAAGCCGGTCGGCTCGTGGTTGCCGAATCGGACCGTGCAGTCATCGGCGATGAACCCCCGGATCGCATCGCCGACCCGGTTCTCGTCAAGCAGCTCGTAGTAGCGCGCGAGCCAGGCGACGGTCTCCGGCCGCGCGTTCATTCGCTGCCCGGGTGCCATGCGAGCGCGAGCTTAACCCAGACGGGCAAGCAACTTCACCTCGTTGCACCCACGGACGGTGTAGAGTCGCCCGGGTAGGCGAAGGGCGCCGCCGAAGAAAGTGTGGGCATGATGGCTAGTGGACCGGGGCTGGACGTGACAGCGCCGCGCGCTCTGAGCGAGCGGCCCAAAGCAGTTGAGCAGCCGATCCGCGCGGCAGAGCTGGTCGCCGCGCTCTCGATCGCAACCGACCTCGGCACCGGGCAGCCGCTCGAGCATGCGCTCCGCAGTGCCGTCCTCGCGGTGCGTCTGGGCGAGCTTGCCGGGGCTTCCGCCGAGGAGCTCTCGGATACCTACTACGTCGCGCTCCTGCACGCTTCCGGGTGCACATCCAACGGCCACGAGGCCGCGCAGCTGTTCGGTGACGACATCGTGCACCGGGCCGCGTTCTACCTCGTCGATCCAACCAACCCCGCGGAGGTGCTCGATTTCTACAGATCTAACGTCGGGCTCGGCCGACCCGAGGAGGTCCGGGCCGAGATGATCGAGGACGCGATCGCCAACGCGGCCCCACGCGCCCGAGAGGCGTTCGCGCAGATGTGCGAGGTGGCGCAGCGGTTCGCGGGCTGGCTCGGCCTGCGTCCCAGCATCGAGGCTGCACTCGAGTACGTGTTCGCGCGCTGGGACGGACGAGGGTTGCCGGACGTCGCCGGCGACGCGATCCCGTTGCCGATGCGTCTCGTGCACGTGGCTAAAGATGCGTCCCTCTTCCTCTCCGCCTCGGGCGCAGAGCGGGCCCGCTCCGTTCTCGAGGAGCGATCGGGCACGGCATACGAGCCCCGGCTCGCCGATCTCGCCGTATTGAACCTCGGTGAGATGCTCGCCGACCTGGACGAGGCGCGGATGTGGGAGCACGCACTCGACAGCGAGCCGACACCGCCGATCTGGCTCTCGGGCGAGAAGATCGACGCCGGGTTCGGGACCATCGCAGCGATCACGGGCTTGAAGTCCCCATGGCTGCGCGAGCATTCGACGGGCGTAGCCGAGCTCGCCGAAGCCGCCGCTTGGCGGATGGGCCTGCAGGCCGATTCGGTCACGAGCCTGCGACGCGCCGGGCTCGCCCACGACCTCGGACGCGTTGGTGTTTCCAACGCAATCTGGGAGAAGCCCGGACCGCTCGGGTTCGGGGAGTGGGAGCGCGTGCGACTCCACGCGCACTTCACCGAGCGCGCCTTCGCCCAATCGCCGGCGCTCGCTCCGATCGGGCGGCTGGCCGGCTCCCACCACGAGCGCCTCGATGGATCGGGCTATCACCGCGGAATCCGCGGCCCCGATCTCGACCAAGACGCGCGCATCCTCGCCGCGGCCGACTGCTACACGGCGATGCGCGAGGAGCGCCCGTATAGACCGGCGCTCGACGCCGGAGCGGCAGAGGCCGAGCTCATGCGAGAGGCGCAGGACGGACGGCTCGACCCCGAGGCAGTCGACGCGGTGCTCGCCGCCGCGGGCCACCGGATCGCGAAGCGACCGCGCGAGCTGCCCGCCGGCCTGACACCACGGGAGCTGGAGGTACTCCTAGCGCTCGTCCACGGGGAATCGAATCAGGTGATCGGCGACGATCTCGGCATCTCCGCCAAGACCGTCGGTCACCACGTCCAGCACATCTACGAGAAGGCGAGCGTTCGCAGCCGGGCGGCCGCAACGGTCTGGGCCTTCGAGCAGGACCTGCTGCACACCGCATAGGGCGTTCGCCCGATGCGGCCGTAGCGGCCGCAGCAAATACTCGACTCAACATCGGCGTCGAGAAGCGGCGCCGAGAACACAACAGGAGAGAACTGTGCTACTCGCAACAACGACGGTCGAGGACTTCGACCAATTCACGAACATCTTCTCGACGACTGGCGCCGAGAAGCGACGGCAGCACGGGTCCAAGGGCGCGGTCGTCTTCCGCGATCCGAACGAGACGGATCGGGTCTGGGTGATCTTCGATTGGGACGCGGAGGGTTTTCAGCGCTTCGCCTCCGACCCCGAGGTCCCGCCGATCATGCAGGAAGCCGGACACAAGAGCAGGCCACAGGTGGCGGAGCTCGGCGGCCGCTACGACGCGTAGCGCCGAGTCAAGGAGAACACGTCATGGAAGCATCAACATCAACACTCGGGCGACCCATCAAGGTGGGCGTGATCGCCGAACTGACCGGCCCCTTGTCGTTCATGGGCCTCGCCAATGCAAATGTCGCGAAGATGGTGATCGACGACATCAACGCCGGCGGTGGCCTGCTCGGCCAGCAGGTCGAGCTCTACGTCGAAGACGGTGAGACGACCGACAGCGTCGCCGCGGCATGCGCTGCAAAGCTCGTCAACGAGGTGCAGGCCGACGTGGTTTTGGGCGGCATCTACAGCTCGACACGCCAGGCCATCAAGGGCCCGGCGGTCGTCGAGGGCAAGACGCTCTACATCTACCCCGAGCAGTACGAAGGCCAGGAGTCCGATCCGCTGATCTTCTGCACCGGCCCCGTGCCGGCGCAGCAGGTCGACCCGCTGATCCCATGGATCATGGAGCGGACCGGCGCCAAGAAGTTCGCTCTCCCGTCGGCCGACTACATCTGGCCGCGCGTCATGAACGAGAAGGTGCGCCAGATCGTGACGGCCAGAGGCGGCGAGATCGTCGAGGAGGACTACTACCCGATGGACCAGGCCGACTACGGCGAGACCGTCGAGCAGATCATGTCCGGCGGAGCCGAGGTCGTGTTCAACACGATCGTCCCGCCCGGTGTCGTGCCGTTCTTTGAGCAGCTCTACGACGCTGGCTTCACAAAGCAAGGCGGGCAGATCGTGTGCACGTACTTCGACGAGAACTGCCTCGGCCTCCTACCGGACGAGCAAACCGAAGGCCTGTACGGCTGCCTGGACTACTACCAGGCGGTCGGAGATCCGGGCAGCAGGGAACTGCTGCAGCGGTACGAGCAGCACTTCTCCGGGAGCGCCTTGTTCACCGGTGGAAGCGCGATGCTCGGGCATGTACCGCGGCCTGCGGTTCTGGGAGACGGCGGTCCGAGAGGCAGGCTCGCTCGACCAGGACGACGTCATCGAAGCGCTCGACCACGCGAAGATCGTCGTCGGGCCCGGCGGCCCGGCCGAGATGGTCCCGGGCCAGCACCACGCGCGCATGAACATGTTCATCGCCCAGGTGCGCCACGGGGCACTCGAGGTCGTCGAGAGCCTCGGGGCGATCGACCCCGATGAGGCGCCAGTGCCGGCGCAGAGCCTCGCGCACGCATAAGCGCTGCGTTGCGGTCAGTGACCGAGGGCCCCGGAATCCGGGGCCCTCGGTTCGCTGCGCTGCGAGCTAGTCGTCGCGCCAGACGGGTTCGCGCTTTTCAAGGAACGCGGTCATCCCCTCCTGCGCGTCGTGTGCGAGCGCGTTGTCGGCCATGACCACCTCGCAGTGCTCGTAGGCATCGTCTTCGGGGCGATCGATCTGCGCGTAGAAGGCCTGCTTCCCGGTGGCGACCGTGTAGGCGCTCGATCTCCCGATGGCCTGGACTAGCTCCATGACCGCGGCTTCGAGTTCGTCGCTTGGCACCATGCGATTGACGAGCCCCCACTCGAGAGCTGTCGCAGCATCGATCGGCTCGCCCGTAAGCAACATCTCCATCGCTCGCTTCCGACCTACCGCGCGGGATACGGGGACCATCGGGGTCGAGCAGAACAAGCCGATCTTTACGCCCGGCGTCGCGAAGCGTGTGCCCTCCGCCGCGACCGCCAGGTCACACGCCGCGACCAGCTGACAGCCGGCGGCGGTTGCGATGCCGTGGACCTTGGCGATTACAGGTTGGGGAACCTCGTGGAGCGTTTGCATCATCACGCTGCACCGGTCGAACAAACCAGCCAAGAACTCCCTCTCTCGGCCGATCATCTCCGACAGATCGTGGCCAGCTGAGAAGGCTGGGCCGGCGCCCTCGATGACGATCGCCCGAACGTCGCGCTGGGCGGACACTTCGCGCACGGCGGAGGTCACCTCGTCCATCAGCTCCAGTGACAGCGCGTTGCGTTTGTCAGGCCGGTTGAGCACGATCCGCGCGGCCGACTCCTCACGACTCACAAGCAGACCGCGGTACTCGGTGTCTGGCAGCGAGCTCATGAGGAGAACGTACTCCCGCCCTGCTCGTGGCACAAGCCGGCCCTCTCCACTTGGCCGGCGTGGGGCGAGATAATCGGGCCATGACAGAGGCGGCCGTCCCGGGCAGCGTGTTTCGCACGGAGCTTAACCCGGTCGACTTTTTGCGCAGAGCTGCCTACGTCTATCCGGAGAAGCTCGCGGTGGTGGACGGAGACCGCCGCTATTCATATCGACAGCTGGCGGAGCGCTCATGGCGGCTCGCCAACGCTCTTAGAGCGGCGGGCCTACGCAAGGGAGACCGCGTCGCCACGCTGCTGTTCAACTCCTCGCCGATGCTCGAGGCGCATTTCGGCGTCCCAGCGGCAGGCGGGATCCTCGTGGCGATCAACAATCGGCTGGCTGGTCCAGAGGTCGCGCACATCCTCGAGCACAGCGGGGACAGCTTCCTGTTGCTCGATGCCGAGCTCGAGTCGCTCATCGCCTCGCCAGCGCCGTCCGACGTCACGGTCATCCGCTATGACAGTGGCGATAGCGACAACCAGTACGAGCAGTTCCTCGCCGCCGCGTCCAGCGAGCCTCCGGAAAGCTGGCTCGAGGACGAAGAGGAGACGATCTCGATTAACTACACCTCGGGTACCACGGGGCAGCCAAAGGGGGTGCAGTACACCTACCGCGGCGCGTACCTAAACGCGCTGAGCGAGGTGATCGTCGCCGGAATGGGCTCCGAGTCGGTGTACCTGTGGACGCTGCCGATGTTTCACTGCAACGGCTGGTGCTTCCCGTGGGCGGTAACCGCGGTGGCGGCAACCCACGTGGCGCTCCGCGCCGTGGACCCCGACGTCGTCTGGCAGCTGATCGACGAGGAGGGCGTCACGCATTACAACGGCGCGCCCACGGTCCAGCTGATGATCATCAACCATCCCAAAGCGCATCGCTTGGAGCAGCCGGTCACCGCGATGGTTGCCGCATCTCCACCGTCACCGACCCTGCTCGCGCGCATGGCCGAGCTCAACTTCCGGACCGTGCACGTCTACGGACTGACCGAGACGTACGGTCCAATCACGGTGTGTCCGACGCCTCAGGGATGGGAGGAGCTGCCGGTCGAGCAGCGCGCCAAGTTGCTCGCGCGCCAGGGCCAGGCCTATCCGTCTGCCGATCTCGTCCGGGTCGTCGACCCCGACATGCGCGACATCCCGCGGGACGGCGCGACGATGGGCGAAGTGGTGATGCGCGGCAACAACGTGATGAGCGGCTACTTCGCGGACGAGGCGGCGACCGAGACTGCGTTTCGCGGCGGCTGGTTTCACTCCGGCGACATGGCGGTCTGGCACCCCGACGGCAACATCGAGCTTCGGGACCGAAGCAAGGACATCATCATCTCCGGCGGCGAGAACATCTCTAGCATCGAGGTCGAGCAGACCATCTGCGCTCACCCAGCGGTCCTCGAATGCGCGGTGATTGGGATTCCTCACGAGCGTTGGGGCGAGCGACCCAAGGCGTTCGTCACGCTCAACGGCGAAGCCAGCGCGAGCGCCGAGGAGATCATCGCGTTCTGCCGCGGGCGGCTCGCCCACTACAAGTGCCCCGACGCGGTCGAGTTCGGCCCGCTCCCGAAAACCTCTACCGGCAAGACACAGAAATTCGCGCTGCGCGAGCGCGAGTGGGCCGGACGGGAAACCAGAGTCGGCGCCACGTAGCTCGGACGACCGCGGTGACTGGCCGGGCTGCCGGGTCAGCGTCCGGGGCGCAGACGTTCGTGTTGTAGGTGTTGCTCGGCGCGCTCGAGCTCGCGTTCGAGCGCTTGCAGTCGGGCGTTGGAGCCTAGTCCCCTGTAGAGCCTGGCCCGGGCCAAAGCTAGGCGCTCGCGGCGGTGGCGAACGTCGGCCTGCAGCAACTCGAACTCGCTATCCCGGCTCACGGATCGAACTCCAATACGGAGTAGGCGCTGCAACCAAGGATCTCGTGTACCCCGTCCGGATCGTCGTCGGGCTGGCGCCAGACGACGAACGGCCGGTGCCATCCCAAGTCGAAAATCGCCATCACCATGCCTCCGAACAGCGGGTCGCGCTTGCCCACCTCGATGACACAGTCATCGCTTCCGCGCCGCGTCCACAGCCGCAAGATTCGGCAGGCACTCGGGCGACGGCCGGTATCCAGCTCGATCTGGCTACGCATCTCGGCGTACGCCCGCTCGGCAGCACGGAGGTCATCGACCATTCCCGGGATGAAGAACGCGCTCACGTCAGAGCCCGCGCTCGCGAGCGTCCTTGCTGAGCGCCGCGCTCATCGCCGGCGGCTTGACCTGCGCTTGGAGCTCGGCGATCAATTTGCTGTGGCGATCGGACTCGCGGTGCACAGAGTCCTGCAGCCCCTCCACGAGGCGCTCAAGGCTTGCGATCCGCGCCTCGAGTGCATCGACTCGGGCAGCGTCCGGCGCGGCGCTCGTCGCCGCTGCGCCGGCCTCTGCCGCGCCCGCGTCTGCCGCGCCCGCGCGTCTGACCTGCCGGATCCGGGCGAGCAATCCGTCTCGCTCGCGGATGCTCACCGCTTACCGCGCTTGTCTGGTCGAACAGGGACCGGCGGATAGCGCCGGCGTTCCTCGGCGGTCATCTGCCGTATCACAAGCGAGCCGCTCTGTTGCTGCTCACGGACCTCAGCGAGCTTGGACAGCCGCGCCTCCTCGGCACGCTCTCGCTTGGTCTTCACCACATCACCTCGAACAACGCTGAAGGGGCATTTGCCTTCTCCTTCGCCGGCGCGGTCAGAAACGATCGGAAGGAGATTCGCGGCGTCGGCGGGGAGAACCTCACGGGCGGCAACGCCACCCGTGCTCTCACGGTAGCAGCGCTCACCCGTCCCCGCACATCTAACCGCGGCCAGCGGCGGGATTCAGTCGATCTAGGTAGACGCCTCCACACCCGATCCCCCCAATATCAACGGCTTCGCCCTGCGTAAGCTGCCAAACGCTGGTTGCGTGCGTCGCGGACGCGGAGTAGGGTGAGAAGAGAGCTGACCCCGCGAGAATGACTTCAGCTTGGGCTCGAAGACCACCGACGCGCGGCCGACGCCGAGGCGCGGAACCGGAGGTAATGATCGAGACTCGCGGGGGCAGCCCACCGACTCAGGGCCAACTCCCCTGCCGCCAATGACACCGACGACGGAGATCACGCTCGTGAACGGCAGCCGCTACCGAGTCGAGGGAGATGCCAAAGAGGTCGAGCAGAAGATTCTCGACGCGGCTCGCGGATCGATCATGCAGCTCAGCTGGTTCACCGAGGTCGAATCGGGCGAGCAAATCGGGGTCAATCCCGAGTCCGTGGTGATGCTCCGAGCTCTCGGCTCCTAACGAGTCTCCTACCCGGGAACCTCTGGGCGGATGCCCGGACCGTGACACACATGCGCTGCTAGGGTCGGTGAGCGTACGCGGCACATGACCGAAGGAGGCAGGCGATGGCCACCGGAACCGTGAAGTGGTTCAGCAACGACAAGGGCTACGGGTTCATCACCCCCGACGAGCCCGGCAAAGACCTGTTCGTCCACCAGACAGCACTGGCCGGCGAGGGCTACCGCACACTGGCCGACGGCACGCGGGTGTCATACGACGCCGAGGCCGGCGCGAAGGGCCCGCAGGCCGTCAACGTACAGCAGCTCTAGCCGCGACCGCAAAACAAGGCGCCGGGGCGCAGCACTAGCGCCGCCACCCCGAGTGAGCTGTACACGCGAGCGGGACTCACAGTTCGAGTACGCCGGCTGGGAACTGCTAGCCTCGCGTTGCGCTCGGTGAGCCCAGCTCTTCTCGCTTTCGGGGCGACGTTCCCACTCAGAAGGGCAGAGAGGCGGTTGGCCATGGCCACCGCAACGACCAAGACTCGCAGCGCAGACTTCTATCGAAAGGGGTCGCTATGACCCACGTTGGCTGTTCTAGCTGCCGGCTACGGTTCACACCCGCTGCGGCGGCGTATCTCACTGCTTGTCCGGAGTGCGGCCGGCCGCCACAACCGATCGCGGGCACGGAGGGGGTCGTCGGGTACAGCCTGTACGTCGTTGAGGACATGCCCCACGAGCTGCCTGAGGCGGTCGCTGTCTCGCTCCCAATTCCCGAGCCGGGTGGAGGACGGTCCTGAGCGACCTGCGCCCCGGAATCCTTTATCGCTGAGCGCGACGTCAGAGCTCGGGGTCGAAAGCGCCGGCTGGCGGTCAGGCCGGCGTTAGCGCGATCGTGACGGTCGCCCAGTTGGTGCTGGAAGTGAGCGTGAACACCTCGGCGGCGGTCGCGCCAGCGGTGACCTGAGTGAAGTCGGCGCTGTCGTTGGTGATCGGGCCGTCGTAGGCGGCGGTGACGCTCCCGCGGTCGGTCGTGCCCGCGGGGGCGGTGTCGGGGCTCCCACCATAGCCGTATCCCGCTGCGACGACGATCCGCTCGTTCGCGGCGGTGGTCGTGACGCTCGGCGCGCTCGCGCTCGTGCCATTGCCGGTGCTGAGCGCGCTGGTCTGGATCGGGGTGCTGGTGTTCTCGCCGCCGTACACATCGATCCCACCGGCCGCCCCGACCGCATATCCGGCCAGGGTCCACGTATAGGAGGAGGGCTCGCTGGCGCCGGCGACGTGGTAGTAGGCCGCATAGGCGCCGAAACCGACAGACGTGGTGCCCTGGATCTGCGTCCACCCGGAGGGCGCCGTGGGAGGGCTCCCGACTCCGCCGTCGACGGCGACGGTCGCGATCTCTACATCCCCGGAGACGGTGCCGGCCGGTTTGCTGATCGTCAGCGTGGTGGCGCCGCTGGCGCCGTTCTGGGCCGTGCTTGCGCCGACGAACGGGGTCGTCGTGACCACGGTTGACGTCATCCCGGTCCCGCATTTGCTGGCCGACGCCGTGTTGCTGGCGTCGCCGCCATAGCTGGCGTACCACCAGTAGGTGCCCGCGCTGGTCGGGGTGTAGCCAGCCAAGGGGTGATAGGTGCCGTTACCGACGACCGGCGCGGTCCCGACCGACGTCCCGCCACTGGTACAGGTAGTGGGCGCGGTGCTCTGAGGGCCGAACACCTTGAAAGTGATCGTGCCAGTAGCGGTGCTCGTCGCGCCCGACAGGACCGAGCTGATCGAGCTCGCAGCGATCGCCGTGTTCGTCGCATCAGTCGCCGGAGCCGCCACCGTCGTCGTCGTCTTGTTGCTGACCACTGTTGACGTCATCCCGGTCCCGCAGGTGCTGGCCGACGCAGTGTTGCTGGCATCACCGCCATAGCTCGCATACCACCAGTAGGTGCCCGCACTCGTCGGGGAGTAGCCAGCCGAGGGGTGATAGGTGCTGTTACCCGCGACCGTCGCGGTCCCCACCGTGGTGCCGCCAGTGGTACAGGTAGTGGGCGCGGTGGTCTGAGGGCCGAACACCTTGAAAGTGATCGTCCCCGTCGCCGAGCTCGTCGCGCCCGACAGGATCGAGCTGATCGAGCTCGCAGCGATCGCCGTGTTCGTCGCATCAGTCGCCGGAGCCGCCACAGTCGTGGTGGTGCTGTTGCTGACGGCGGTTGACGTCATCCCGGTCCCGCAGATGCTGGCCGAGGCGGCGTTGTTGGCGTCGCCGCCATAGCTGGCGTACCACCAGTAGGTGCCCGCGCTGGTCGGGGTGTAGCCAGCCAAGGGGTGATAGGTGCTGTTACCGACGACCGTCGCGGTCCCGACCGTCGTCCCGCCAGTGGTGCACGTGGTCGGCGCGGTGCTCTGAGGGCCGAACACCTTGAAAGTGATCGTGCCAGTAGCGGTGCTCGTCGCGCCCGACAGGACCGAGCTGATCGAGCTCGCAGCGATCACCGCGTTCGTCGCATCACTCGCCGGAGCCGCCACCGTCGTGGTGGTGCTGTTGGTTGTCGTGACCGTATTCGTGAACCCGGTCGTCGCCGTCCACGCCGTGTTGTATTTCGCGGCGATCGTGTACTTGTATGTGCCGCCGCCGGGGGAGTCCGTGCAGCTGAAGCTTCCGAACGCGTTTGGATTGCCGCTGCTCGACGGCACCGGGCTGCAGGATGCGGCGCCGAGGTCCTGGCCGCTGCCGTTGTAGCGCTCGACCGCGTAGCTCGTAGCCGCGACCGAGCCGTTGATCGTCGACGCGTTCCAGGTGACGCTCACGCTGCTGCCCGCGGACGTCGCGGCGGGGCTCGCGGGAACGCTCAGGGTGGTGATTACGCCAGCCGCGGAGCCCGAGCCCGTCGACGAGAAGTACGCGCTAGCGCCCGCGGTAACGGCGAGCAGCGCCGCGATCGACGCCGACACGAACCGGCGACGGCTCACTCGGAGCGCTCTCATCCAGTTTCCCGGCTGCTCGCCGGTCCTCCGCCTGCGGCTCCGCTAGTTGCTGGTCAGGTTCAGGGTCAAGGTGGCGCCCTGGCACGTGTCCTGGCTGACGCCGGTGTCGGCCATCGTCATCGTCCCGGTGGCGGTGACGGCTTGGCCGTTGGCGTGCGTGAAGACCTGATTCGCGACCACGTCGGGCATCGTGAACGCCGCCACGGCGCAGGAGCTGTGGCCGGCGTCGGCCGTGACGCTGGCCATATGGATCGTGCCAACGTGCTGGTTGCCGGACGAGGGGTTGTCGACGGTGAACGTGACCGGCGACGAGGTTCCGGGGTACAGCGTGTTCGTGACCGTGCCATGCAGCGTGACCGCCTGCGTGCTGCCGACCGAACCCGTGCCGGTGCCGGCGCCGGTGCTAGAGAAGTAGGCATACGCGCCGACGGCCACGGCCAGCACGCCGATTAGGGCGAGCGCTATCAGTGCAGGTTTGCGGCGAATGTGAATCATGATGCTTCGCGGCAGTATCGGCCGAGGCGGCGCCGGGCTTTAGTACATTCGCTTAGCCCGAGGACCCTGTTCTCACAAAAGCCTTGCAAAGGCCGGCGCTTCTCAAAATCGCGTCAGCTCCAGGGATTCGTCGAACCTCGCCTTTGCTCTTCGTCGAAAGGCGCGTGAGGTGACGGTGCTCGATCGCGCACTCAGGTGTTCCCGCTGGGTGTCAGGACGATCAGCGGGATGACACGGGGGGTCTTGCCGGCGAGTTCGTGTAGCTGCGGGTAGCGTTCGGCTGCTTTCGCGAACAGGCGCTCCCGCTCCGCGCCGGTCGCCTCTTCGGCCACGACACGGTGCGTCTCGCTCCCCACCTCGACGCTCGTGTTCGAATGCGCCTTGAGGTTGTGGTACCAGTCGGGGTGCTTGGGCGCTCCTCCGTTCGCGGCCCAGATCAGGTAGCCCCGATCCGCGGGCAGGTATGCGACGGGGTTGACGCGGCTCGCGCCGGACTTCGCGCCAGTGTGGTGGAGCAGCAGCAGCGGCGTTTGCTGCCACATGCCGCCAACGCGTCCTTGGTTGGCGCGGAACTCCGCGGTGATCGTGGCGTTGTAGTCAGAAGGGGACGTGGACATCGGGCTAATCTCGCTCTCCGTTACTCGCGGGCGTACTCGTCGTGGCGGCGCCACCAGTCCGCGGGCGCTTTCTCGTTGCGGCCGAGCGGCGCCAGGTCCAGGTAGCGGTAGGTTCCCATCAGCTGCTCGACCCCACGTCCGTATGTCGAGTAGGTGTGGTGCACGACCCCGTCAGCGAGGGCGAACGCGCTCATCCCCGGCGCCTGCTCCCCGGGATCGTCGGTGTGGCGGAAGTTGTATTCGGCGCCGTGTCGCTGTTGCTGCTCGGTGAAGGCGGCGCCGAAGTCGCATTTGAAGTCGCTGCCGAGCGATGAGACCCAGGGGAATCGCCAGCCCATCCGTTCCTTGTACCGGCGAAGCTCCTCGAGCGGAGCGATTGACTCGGCTATCAGCGTCACGTCGTGGCCGTTCAGATGAGGAACGGCGGCGTCGAAGTGGTCGGCGATGAACGAGCAGCCTCTGCAGCCCGGGTTGCGCTCGTCGACGTCGTCCCCGTAGCCGAACATGAAGTGGTAGACCAGCAGCTGCGAGCGGCCTCGGAAAAGATCAGCGAGCGACGCGGCGCCCTCGTCGCTGTCGAACCGATACTCCTTCTCGATCCGAATCCAGGGCAGCTCCTGCCGCCGCCGCGCCAGCTCGTCGGCCTGTCTTGTGTGTTCCTTTTCCGCTTGGAGCAGCTCCAGCCGCGCTGCACGCCACTCGTCACGTGTTCCCGCCCTGTGGTTAGTCACTATCTTGTCTCCCTCCGGTCGTCAACAAGGTGGTCGGCCCTTGACACCGAGGGCGGCTCACATCGACACCGGGCCGTATTCGTCGTGGCGGCGTAGCCAACCCATCGGCTGATCGCCCTCGTCGCGGCCCTTGGGCGCACGGTCGAGGATCGCGTAGTAGCCCATGAGGAACTCCGTACCGCGGGCGTAGCTTGAGTAGCAGTGGTAGACGGCATCGCCGTCGCGCGCGAACGTGCTGACGCCGTGGCCTTCGGAGAAATAGCCCTCGAGGTCCGTGCCTGTCGCGGTCGCATTCTGCGTTGAGACGAGCGGTAGGTTCTCACGAATGCCCGGTTGCTCGTCTAGCAGCTTCAGAAGCGCGAGCTCGTTGGCCTCGCGCAGCGGCGCGCTTGGGCCGTGCGCCACCCCCTCCGCGGCCGATACGCCGTAATCGAAGTTGAAATCGCTTTCGTGGCTGGATGCCCAGTTGAAGCTCCAGCCCATCCGCTCCCGATACGCGAGCAGCTTCTCGAGCGGCGCGCGTGAGACGCAGATCATCGTCACGTCGCGGGCGTTGAGGTGGGCCAGTATGCCGTTGAAGCTGTCTGCGGTCGACGAGCAGCTGGGACATCCGGCCTCGTAATCCGGGCCGAACATGAAGTGGTAGGCGACCAGCTGCGAGCGGCCGTCAAACAGCTCGGCCAGCGTTCTAGTCCCGTCTGCGGTCTGCAGCGTGTACTCCTTCTCGACCAGCACCCAAGGAAGCTCCCGACGCTGCCGGTCAAGGTCATCGCCCATTCGCGTGAAGTCCTTCTCGCGCTGTAGCAGCTCGGCGCGCGCCGCATTCCATTCTTGACGAGTTGCGGTCCTGTGCTCTGGCATCGGCGGTTCCTCCTTGGGCTCGAGAGTCGCCATATATAGTTAGCAAAATGGCTAACGATGTGTTCAGCGCCTTGGCCCATCCACTCCGACGGGAGATCGTCGAGCGGCTGAGCGAGGGACCGGCGACGGTCGGGCAGGTGAGCCAGGACTTCGCGGTCTCGAAGCCCACCATCTCGCGGCACCTGAGGACGTTGGAGAAGGCGGGCGTCGTGAGCCGCGTCATCGACGGCAGGAGCCACCGACTCGCTCTGAGGCCCGAGGCGTTGACCGTGGCCTCGGATTGGATAGGGACCCAGCGGGAGCGCTGGGAGCGCCTGTTCGATGTCGTCGGCGAGTACCTGGAGGAAAGGAAGGAGCGACGGTGACCGACGATTCCGACCGCGCGGTGCGGATCGAGCGGACGTTCGACGCCCCAGCCGAGGACGTCTTCGACGCTTGGACCAGCCCCGAGGTAATGAAACGCTGGTTCCATTGCGTCCACGAGTGGGACACACCCGTGGCCGAGGTGGATCTACGAGTCGGCGGAAGGGTCCACGTGGTGATGCGCAGGCCCGACGGCACTGAGGTCGAAGCGCACGGTCAGTACACGCTGATCGACCGCCCGCGCCAGCTTGTCATGACGTGGACATTCGACGACGACCCCTACAACGAGCAACGGCTCGAGCTGTACTTCTCGGAGTCCGAGGGCTCGACCACAGTGGTACTCGTCAACAGCCGCATCTCGACCGACGAGCGCCGCGACAACCAGGACTGGGGATGGCGCGGGTGCCTCGACGAGCTCGAGCGGCTATTGGGCCGCTGACGTGACTCAGAACAGCCCCATGGGGAGGCAAATGGCTGATGGAAGTCTGGCCCGTGGACGGCGGGCGCACCGCCGGCTTGGACACTCGCCGACTCTCGTGCCGGCGGCGATCGCCGCGGCGGCGCTCGTCACCTGGATAGTGACGATCGATCGGATGCAGGGCATGGATGCCGGCCCGGGGACCAACCTTGGGGGCCTCGGCTGGTTCGTGGGTGTGTGGTTGACGATGATGGCGGCGATGATGCTCCCGTCGGCGATGCCGACAGCGCTCGTCTTCGCCCGCGTCAGCGCGAAGCATCAGCCGCGCGAGCGAAGCTTCGTCCCCACGTGGGTCTTCATCGCCGGCTACCTGGCCGCATGGACCGGCTACGGCCTGGTGGCGTACGGGATCTTCCGGGTCATCCAGTCCGCACATCTCCATGCGCTCTCGTGGCACGCCGAGGGGGCGCTGCTCGCGGGATTGGCGATCGTCGCGGCCGGTCTCTACCAGCTGAGCCCGCTCAAGCGTCGCTGCCTGCGCCACTGCCGCTCCCCAGTGGAATCGATTCGTGATGACTGGCACCCAGGCTGGGCGGGCGCAGTTCGGATGGGATTCGAGCACGGCGCGTTCTGCATCGGGTGCTGCTGGGGACTGATGCTGATCCTGTTTGCGCTGGGCGTAATGAGCATCACATGGATGCTGGTGGTGGCCGGGCTGATCTTCGCCGAGAAGGTGCTCCCGTCCGGCGAGCGGCTCTCGCAAGCGTTCGCCGTCGCGTTCGTGGTCGTCGGGATCTGGGTCGCCGCCGCGCCGTCGAGCATCCCGGGCCTCACCCAACCCGGAAGCCCGCAGGCGGTGCACGCCATGCGGGCGATGGGCATGCACCGCATAAAGAAGGGCACGGTCATGCCGAACACCCAGCGCATGGGCATGCCGAAGTCCACTTCGATGAAAATGAAATAGGTCGCGCTCGTTGTGACTGATGGTGTCCGAGAGCGGCCGCGTGCGGCAGCGGCGGCGACGTCGCCGTGGTAACCGCTGCCCCGCTCGGGCCAGCCGCATGAGGAGCCCTTGATCGATGGATTTTGGCGGCTGGTCGGCTCTCTATGGGAAACGAACGACCCGTGGAGGTTCGTCATGAGTATTCAGAGAGCCCTTGTGATCGGTGCCGGCAGCGGTGTCGGCAAAGCGACCGCCAGTGCGCTCCGCGAGACCGGTGTCGAGGTATTGGCCTCAGGCCGCGAGCGGGACGCCACAGATCCGGTGCAGGCTGCGGCCCTTCTTGCTGAGGCCGATCCGGATCTCGTCGTGGTCGCTGCGGGTACCCGCCCGCGGATGGTTTCGATCGAGGAGCAGAGCTGGGAATCGTTCTCGGCGCCGTGGAACGTCGATGTGAAGCTGGTGTTCGAGGTCGGCCGGGCTGTCTTGGCGCGTCCGCTTCGTCCGGGTTCGACTGTGGTGATCGTTTCGAGCGGCGCGGGGGTCAACCCCAATGGTTCGCCGATGTCAGGTGGCTACGCCGGCGCGAAGCGGATGCAGATGTTCCTGGCCGGCTACCTGCAGCAGGCCGCAGATGCGCGCGGTCTCGGGATCCGGTTCGTCACGTTGGCTCCGATGCAGTTCCTCGTCGGCACCCGGATCGGCGAGGCCGCGACGGAGGCGTACGGCGCGGGGAACTGGCCGGTGGCGCTCGATCCAGCTGGAGTCGCGCGAGCCATCCTTGCGGTCGCCTCTGGCGAGGAGCATCGTGGTGCGACGCTGGCCGTGACCGGCGAGGGGCTCGAGGTGATCTGATCGCCACGTCTACGCTTCGGCCGATGTTCTTCGCGGTTCGGCTCGAGCGCGGTGGCCCGTGGGACTGGGTCGCGGGATCTACGCGAACAGGACGGCTGGGATGAGCACGCGCGGTTCATGGACTCTCTCGTCGATGACGGATTCATCGTGCTGGGAGGTCCGCTTGGCGGCGAGCGCGAGATCCTGCACGCGATCTGCGCGCCGTCCGAACAGGCAGTCCGCGAACGACTGGCGGAGGACAACTGGGCGCAGAACCGGATGCTGACGATCAAGTCGATCGAGCCTTGGACGATCCTGCTCGACGGCCGCGCCGGCTAGCGACGCGAGAGAACGCTCGCGATTTCTCACGAGCTGCCGCTCGCCGGAACGGCTGAGGTCGTTCAACTTCACAGTCGACCCTGCCGCGCGTCGCGTTCTCGCGTCTTCGCCCGCAGCGATCAACCGTTCCGCGAGGCCCGTGACGGCTTAATCGAAGCGTGGCTCGTCGATCAAGACGATGGACCGTTCACTGATTTGGTGCGGTGGTCGAGGCGGGCAGTGGCGGCCGGCGACGCCTTTCCGGCAGATCGAAGCGTCCCCAGCCTGCCCGACCAGATCGCGCCCTGACGATCCTGCGGGCTCGTGCCCCGCCACCGCGTGACTCGGCCGACGCGGTGCTGAGGCTGGCCCTCAGCGAGCGCTCGCCGCCGCGACCGCGGCGCGCTCGGTTTCGTGAATCGGGATCGCTTCGTCCAGGCGGGTGAGCTCGAAGATGTGGCGGTAGTGCTCGCTCAGCCCGCAGGCCAGCAGTCGTTGGCCGCCCGTTCTAGCCCGCACGAGCAGCGTCACTACCAGCCCGATCCCGCTCGAGTTCATGTAGTCGAGGTTGTGGAACGCGAGAACGATCGCGCTCGCGCCGTCGGCGGCGCGGTTGTAGGCGTCCCGGAGCGTGGGCTCGGATTGCCTCGTCAGCTCGCCCGCGATCTCGATCACGTTCACGCCCGCGGCGGCGGAGCGGACTGTCAGCGGTGTCGGGGGCGTGTCGGTCATCGTGGGTCTTGCCGATCCGCCGGACCCGGCCGCTGCTCGGGTGCGAGGATCGTGATGAAGTCGGTCAACCGGGTGATCTGGAAGATCTCGCGGTAGTGCTCGGACAGTCCGCTGGCGGCGACCTGTCGGCCGTCGGCGCGGGCGCGTGCGAGCAGTTCGACGATCAGGGCGATGCCTGTCGAGTTGATGTAGGTGATGCGCCCGAAGTCGAGTCGCAGCGTCGCAGTGGTGCCCGAGTCGTCGTAGGCAGCGGCGAGCGCCTCCCTCGCCCCGCCGTCGATGTCGCCGCGCAGCTCGATCACCGTCACGTCCGGGAGCTTGCTCGCGGTCGCCGCAAAGCTCGCTTCAGCCACAGTCGCGCTCCTCCCAAGCGCAGTTGAAGCTCGAGCGTGTGCCGCTCAGAGTCGTGTTCGTGCCGGAGTCCGTCGACCATCTGCTCGATCAGAAACAGCCCCCAGCCGCGGGCCGACTCGCGCCCCTCGAGCTTGGCCGCCACGTTCGGCCGCTGCGGCGCGGGGACGGTGCGGTCCCCGCCATGGTCGGTGATCCGCACCACCAGCTGCGCGTCGGAGGCTGCGACCACGATCCGCAGGTCGAGGCTGGGATCGTTGCGGTTGCCGTGCTCGATCGCGTTCATGGTCGCCTCACCGGTGGCTGTCTTCAGCTGCTGGAGCTGCCTAGCCGGCAGCTCCAGCGGCGCGACGGCCTCCACGACTCGCCTAATCGCCGCGCGCTCGTTGCCGGGCGCGCTCGCGAGGGTGAAGTCGGCGAGCACATCGGCGCGGCCTGCGGGGCTGCGCTGCAGGCAGACAAGCGTTATGTCGTCCTCCTGCTCGTGCCCTGCGCCGGTGAACCGATCGAGCGCGAGCAGCAGCTCGTCGATCAGCCGCTGTGGAGCCCGGGCCGTCGCGAGCAGGCCGGTGACGCGGCGGGTCCCGAACATCTCACGCTCGGGGTCGTGCGCCTTCGACCAGCCCGTCGCTGTAGAGCAGCATTTGCGCCCCGAGACCGAGGGTCGTCTCGAGCTCGTCGTATCGCATCGCGGGCATCAAGCCGAGTGGCATGCCAGTCGCGCGCAGCTCGAAGGTCTCCTGACCGCTTCGCACGAGCGGCAGGTTGTGTCCCGCGTTCGCGTAGCGCAGCCGACCGTTCGCCGGGTCGAGCACTGCGTAGAAGCAGGTAGCGAACATGTTCTGGGGGATGTCTGGGCACAGGTTGTCGTTCGCCTGCGCGAGGACCGCGGACGGGTCGATCAGCCGCTGCGCGCTTGCGCGGACCAAGCTCCTAGTGGAGGCCATGACCATCGCGGCGGGGACACCCTTGTCGGTCACGTCTCCGATCACGAGCCCGATAAGCCCACCGGGGAGTTCGATGAAGTCGTAGAAGTCGCCGCCGACCGCCCGTGCGGGGCGGTAGCACGCCGCGAGCTGCCAGCCTGCGAGCTCGGGGGGCTGCTCGGGCAGGAAGCTCTGCTGGATCAGCCGCGCCACTTCCAGCTCCTGCTCCAGCCTCCCCCGCGCCCTGACCTCCGTCTGCTGCTCGCGCACCAGCTGGCCGACGCGGACGGCCGGCGTCGCGTGCGCGGTCAGCGTCTCGAGCAGGCGGCGGTCCTGGGCGGAGTACTCCTGGCCAGAGAGGCGAGGGCCGATGCTCAGCACCCCGAGCAGCTGATCGTTGGAGACCAGCGGGACCACCAGCGCCACGCCGCTCGCGATCATGGCGTCGAGCGCTGGAGAGTCGAGCTCGAGCTTCCCGAGCTCAACCGCCCCGTGCGCCCGGCGCAGGTGGCCCAGGATCGGGTCGTCCGGAGCGATCTCGATCGGAGCCGCCTCCGCGGCGGGCGTGGCGGCTTTCGGCGGGGCGGCTGAGCGCCCCGCCTGGGCCCCTGGCGTTCGCAGCAGAACTCTGCGGATCCTCCGCTCAGGCACGTCCCGACACTAGCTCGCCGCGGCGGCGGTCATCCTGGCCGGCGCCGGCTCGGTGGCACTCGCGCTCTCGCGGAGCATGAACACGCTGGCGATCAACACGACGACCGAGGCCCCGAGCGCCGGGAAATACCCAAGTGCCGACGTGCCACCGGTCACGCTCGTCAGGCCGATCATGCTACCGGCGAGCGCGAGCGCGGCGAGCACGAAGCTCAGCCAGCCGAGCCAGGCCGCCGCGAACACCCGACGCACTGCCGCCGCCCCGATCGCCGCGAGCAGCACTGCGGCTATGCAGCCGAACGCGCCGGGCATGATCAGCCCGTTCTGCAGGTCGAAGAAGGTCCGCGTCAGGGCCGGATCCGTGAGCCCGCCCCGCCCCGAGACGAACACGAGGGCGCTCAGCGTGATCCCGTCGAACGACGCGATCGCGGCCATCCCGGCCCCGGCGGCGAGGACGATCATCCCGAGCGGGCTGTGTTGGTCGCGCGCGTGAAGCATGCGGCCCAGCGTGGCGGCGAAACAGAGCATCAACGCGCTCCCGAGCACGGTCAGGGCGGTCTGGGCGAGAACGCCGCTGCGATGGCTGGTCAGATAGCCGGAGATCTGGGCCGCGCTCGAGCTGCTGCTGAGCGAATCGGTCGCGGCGAAGACCGCCCCGAGCAAGACGACGACGGCGGTGATTCCTACGGCACCGCCGAACTGGACAGAGCGACGACTGATCATTCGAACCTCCAAGGGTTGAGGAACCTGCTGATCGCACGGTTGTACTCGGCCACCGTTCCGAAACCATTACGGCTGAGCGCGATCCCGTCGTGCCGTAGCGCGTAGTGGGATGCTTGGTCGATGCAGTCGCTGTCGATCTGGCTCTTGGGAACACCGCGCGTCGTTGTGGACGGCGCGCCGTGGTCGGTCGACACGCGCAAGGCGACTGGGCTGCTCGCGTTCCTGGCGGTCACCGGCCATGCCCACTCCCGGGCCGTCCTAGCGAACCTGCTGTGGCCCGAGGCCCCTACCGACCAATCGCGCAACACGCTGCGCCGCACGCTCTCGACGCTGCGTGCTGCGCTCGGCGATGGGCGCGTCGTCAGCGACCGCGACTCGATCGCGCTCGATCTCGAGGACGCCTGGTTCGACCTCGCGGCGTTCCGGCGCATCGCAGGCGACCCAGCCGCAGACCTGGCGGCTCTGATCGAGGCGTGCGAGCTCCACCGCGACGACCCGCTCGCTGGGTTCGCCCTGCGCGACAGTCCGGCGTTCGACGACTGGCAGCGCGACTTCGCCGACGCGATCCGGCGCGAGCGGGCGGCGCTGCTTGACCGCGTGGTCGACCTGCTCACCGACGCCGGGCGCTTCGACGATGCGGTCGCGCGGGCGCGTCAGCGGCTGGGTCTCGACCCGCTCCACGAGCCGACGCATCGGCGACTAATCGAGCTGTACGGGGCCGCTGGCCGGCGCGGTGACGCGATCGCGCAATACCGCGAGTGCGTGCGCGTGCTCGACTGCGAGCTCGCCGTCGCGCCGCTGGGCGCGACGACCGCGGCGTACGACGCGATCAGCAGCGGGATCGTCGTGTCTCCTGGCGCCGAGCTGCCGCCGCCCGCGCGAGCGGGCGAGCTGCCGCTGGTCGGGCGTGCCGTCGAGCTGGGCCATTTGACTGAGGCGTTCGACGCGATCGTCGACGACGGCGCGGCGATCGTGATCGAGGGGGAGTCGGGAGTCGGCAAGACCCGGCTCGCCGCCGAGGCGATCGGCGGGTTCGCGCGGCGCGGCGCGCGGGTGATCGTCGCTCGAGCGCACGCCGGCGAGCGTGGGCTCGCGTACGGCACGCTCGCGCAGCTACTGCAAGCCGCCGTAGCCAGCCGCGACGAACCGCTCGCCCCCGCGCTCCGGGACGAGCTCGCGCGACTGCTGCCAGCGCTCGGGACGGCGCCTGGCGGCGACCTCGAGCAGCCGGGAGCGCGCCTGCGGTTCCTCGAGTCGGCCTGTGAGGTGATCGACGGGGCTTCGCGCGGCGAAGGCACCGTCGTGTTCGTCGACGATCTGCAGTGGTGCGACACAGCCTCGCTCGATGCGCTCGCGTATCTCGCCCGGCGCCTGCGCGGTCGCCGGCTGTTGCTGCTGTGCACCCGCCGCTCCGACGAGCCCGATCCCGAGCGCCGCTACGCCCCTCTTACGGACAGTGCGCAGCGGGTCGCGCTCGCCAGACTGCGCCGCGAGCACGTGATCGATCTCGCCCATGAGATGGGGCTCGACGAGGCCGCCGCTGACGAGGTCTTTCGCGACAGCGAAGGCCTGGCCGTGTTCGTGGCCGAGCTGCTCCGGCCCGGACGTCCGAAGGAGGCCTCGAGCGGCGTTCGAGACGCGATCGAGTCGCGACTTGACGCAGCGAGCGAAGCGGCGGCGCAAGTGCTCGGCGCAGCCGCGCTGATCGGCCGCACGTTCGATCCCGGCACGATCCAAGCGGCGAGCGGGCGCCCGGAGGAGGAGGTAGCCCTCGCGCTGGACGAACTGGTCGCACGCGGCCTGGTCAACGCCCTCGAGGACGGGTACGAGTTCGGGCACGAGCGATTGCGGGCACTGGCGGAGGAGCGCCTCGGTCCGGCGCGGCGGCGCGCGCTGCATCGCCGGATCGGCGACGCGCTCAGCGCGCGGCGCGCCGAACCGGCGGTCTTCGCGCGCCACTACGAGCTGGCGGGACAGGATCCGCCGGCTGCTGCCGCCCACGCCGCCGCGGGTGACCGCGCAAGAACGCTCGGGGCCGGCGCTGAAGCGATCGCGCACTACGAGACCGCGCTCGCGCTCGGCCACCCTGACCCATCCCTGCTGCACGAGGCGATCGGGGACCTGCTGACGCTGCGCGGCGAGTACCGTGGCGCGCTCGCTGCCTACGACGCTGCCGCCGCGCACTGCCCGCAAGCGCATGCGGGTCGACTCGAGCACAAGCTCGGCGCCGTCCACGAGCGCCGCGGAGACTGGCAGCGCGCCGAGCGCCGCTATCAGCAGGCGCTGGCGCTCGGGGCCGACCCCGCCGCCGTGCGCTCGGACCTCAGCCGGATCGCGTGGCGCCACGGCCGGCTCGATGAGGCCCGCACGCTTGCTCTACAAGCACTCGCGGTGGCCGAGCAGGTCGGGGCGGAGGGCCCAGCCGCACAGGCGCACAACATCCTGGGTCTGCTCGGCTGCGGCCGGGAACATCTCGAGCGCAGCCTCGAGCTCTCCAGCCGGCTCGTCGATCCGACCATCCGGATCGCCGCGCTCAACAACCTCGCCCGCGCGCTCGCCGACGCCGGCGAGCTGGGGCGCGCGGAGAAACGGCTCGGCGAGGCGCTCTCGTTGTGCGCCGCCCAGGGAGACAAACACCGCGAGGCGGCGTTGCGCAACAACCTCGCAGATGTCCTGCACAAGGCAGGGCGCCACGAAGGCTCGAGCGCCGAGCTAGAGCGCTCTGTCTCGATCCTGTCGGCGATCGGAACCGAGGGGGACGTTCTCTACCCGGGGGTCTGGGACGTGCTCGAGTGGTAGCTGCCGGTCAGGGGCATCCCGCGAGCCGACTCCCGAGATCCAAAGCGAGACGTGCGCCGGCTCCACCGTGCGTCTGACGGCGCCGAGCAGCTCGCCGCGGATCGCCTCCAGCTCGACGGCGTCGCGCACGCTCGCGGCGAACTCCCCGACGATCGCCTCGGCGTCATAGCGAGCGCGGTTAAAGCGACGGTCGACCAACCGCTGCACGCGCACCCGCAGCGGATTGAACAGCGCTGCGGCCGCGAGTGTCGCCGCCGCGACCCCGACCCGCGAGGACAGAGGCAGTACCTGAGTGCTGAGTGCGACGACCCCCAAGAACGCCCCGATCAGAAGGCCGCTGAGGATCGCGTAGGCGAGGGTTCGGCTGATCAGCCGATCGATCTCAAACAGCCGGTAGCGCAGGATCGCGACTCCGATGCTGATCGGCAGCGCCGTGGCCGCAGCACCACCAACGCTCCCCGCCGTCTGCGCCGCCGGGGCGGACGACGACCCAAAAAAGATCACGAACGCGGTCGCGACCATCGTCACAGCCGCACCCAAGAGGAGCCACTTCAGCTGCTGGCGACGGTCGCCGACGGCGCGCCGGAAACTCATCGTCAGGCGCCCGATCATCGACAGCCAGAAGACCGCGAGCACGATCTGAAGCACGATCTCGACATCCGACATCGCCAGCGCCAGGCCGCGAACCGGGTTGTCCTGGGCGGTCAGGTCGCCCGCTAGGTTGACGGCAATCCGGGCGCCGACGAGCACGTGCACGGCGACCACGTAGAAGCACGCGATCCACAACGCTGCGACCACCAGATACGAGCGCATGAACCACCGCCATCGCGGTGACGGCAGCCGCCCCTCGGGAAACAACAGAATCGCCAACGGAGAGAACGCGATCGCCGGCGCCCACAGCAGCCCGCATAGGATCGCCAAGCGACCAAACGGCAGCCCTCGGTGCCCGAAGGGGTATACGAGCGCCGCATAAGCCGTTGCGACGGCGCTCAGCATCAATGCGACCGCGGCACCGAGCAACAACCACCCGATCGCGTTGCGCGGCTGCCGGCGGGCGACCACGAGGCCGACGGCGCCGAACGCCAGCGGCAGCACAACGTTGCTGACCGAGTTAGCGACCGTGAAGTTGCTGTCGCCCGACAGCGAGACGGCCTCGATCACGTACGCGACCGCAAGCGCCAGCACGAGCGCAGCGAGCCCGAATGCGACCGGCTGCGAGCCGGACTTCACGGTGACACGCATGATCCATACCGAGAGTACGCTCGCCAGGCTTCAGTTCGGTGCATGGATCCGTGAGTCGGCGCCTCTTGTTCGTCCTCTGGACGCAGGCGGCAATCTCGCGCCACGGCTTGAGCTCGCCAGCGGGCTGGCCGAATGGGGGCATGTCGTGCGCGTGCTCACAGAGGACCTCGGTCTGTACCCAAGATCTACCCACGCCGAGCGCGCCGCCGCCCTGAAGGGCGGACAGCGTCCAAACTCCGCCGGGATCAACCATTGATATATATATCTAGAATTTTTGTGCTAGATTTACTGATCTACAGATAGGAGACACCAATGGGATTTCCTGAGATCACTCAGGCGCTCAACCGGGAGACAGAAGCCTGGAACGCACACGACGCTGATGGCGTCGCTGCCTGCTACGCCGAGGACGCCGTGCTCTACGACGTCGGGCTGCCTGACACCGTGCATGGACGCGCCGCAATCCGCGACTCCGTGGCGGGCTACCTCGCCGCATTCTCGGATCTTCACGTCGACGTGCGCAAGCCAATCGTCTATGGCAACCGGACGGCCCAGGAGTGGAAGGTCACCGGGACCAATGACGGCGAGCTGATGGGCATACCGCCGACCGGCAAGAGCGCAACCACCTTCGGTTGCGGGACGGCCGAATTCGGCGACGACGGACTTATCCATCGCGCCGGCAACTACTGGAACGCCGCCGCGTTGCTCCAGCAACTGGGCGCCTTGCCCGAAACGGCTGGCGCAACCGCCTAGCCGCATCCCAAATCGTGGCGCTCGGCCCGGCACGCCCGGGGCGAGCGCCACGAGAGGGCCATCGCGTCCTGCAGAAGCCCCGGCATGGATGGCCCCGCAGTGACTTCGCATCGCTTCGTACGGCATGTGCGCCCTCCCCGTACGGGGAGGACTTACCTATTGACAGGGATAGCTCGAAATCTTGTGGGTTTCGGGCCCGCCACGGCGCGGCGCTGTTTGAGCAGGACCGCGACGCTGCCCCCCAGCGCGCAGCCGACCGCGAGCACGAGGCCCGCGATCATCCGCTCGTTCCCGTGCGATCCCGCGGCGGTTTTACCGAGCCGCTGGTGGCGGTGAGGATCTCGAGCAGCTCGCCGACGTTCTGCTCGCCTGCGATCGGCTCAGGAAGCGGCAAGTCGGTGTTGATCGTGTATCGGTTGCGCCGCCCGTTGCGCTCGCGGGTGATGTAGCCGGCGCCGGCCAGCTCCACGACGATCCGATGCGCGGCACGCTCGGTGATCCCGACACGCTCGCCGATATCGCGCAAGCGAACGCCGGGATCACGTGCGATACAGACCAGCACCTGCGCATGGTTCGTCAAGAACGTCCAGCTGCGTGTGGTGTTATCGGCCATGAAAGGAGCATAACATATCTAGACTCATTTTTCATGCTATAGTCGTCACATATCCAAGAGGGGACCAGCGGTTGGAGCGGGTCAGAACTGCGGGAGGCGCTGCCGGGCGATGCTTGCTGCGCAGGATTGACTCCGGGCCTTTTGACCATCTGGATAGATTTCTGATAGCCTGGTTAGAGAATGGTCTCTTCGGTCAACAAGTTAGAGACGGCGAACGCTGCTGGCGCACCCACTCCCGTGCGGCGGTCGTTCATTGAGGAGGCGCGGCGCGCGCAGATCGTGGGTTGTGCGATCGACACGATCGCGGAGCTCGGGTATGGGCGAGCGTCACTTGTTCGGATCGCACAGCGCGCGGGCATCAGCAAGGGTGTGATCGGCTACCACTTCGCCGGCAAGGAGGAGCTGCTGGCCGAGGTCGTCGCCGAGGTGCTGTCGCGAGCCGAGGCGTACATGCGGCCGCGGATTGGCGGTCAGTCGACGGGTCGGGAGACGCTGAACGCGTATATCGCGTCGAACCTGGGGTTCATGAGCGAGCACCGCAACCATGTGACCGCGGTCGCGGAGATCGCGCGTAACTCACGCGGGCCCGATGGAAGCTCGAGCTTTGACCCGAGGATCCTGGAGGCGGCTGCTGCCTGGCTGGCACAGCTGCTGGCCGACTACCAGAGGCGAGGCGAGTTCCGCGCGGATTTCGACCCTCAAGTGATGGCCGGCGCGATCCGGTCGGCGATCGATGCAGTGCCGCGGGCGCTCGTCCGGAATCCCTCGCTCGATGTCGAGCACTACGCGCGCGAGCTGGCGACCCTGTTCGACCTCGCCACGCAGAATCCGAAACGTCGAACCTGAGCGAAAGGGGCTGATCGTGTACAAGCTCACTGTTCCCCGGTCCGACCTCGCGACCGATGAGGTGGTGCGCGCGCTGCGCGATGGGCTTGGGCCCGGCTACAACGTGCTGCCGGGGATGCGCCAGATCAGAGCACCCTTCAGCGAGCCAGTGCCGGGATCGCCGGACACGATCGTGGTCGGCACCGGCTCAAACCGGGTGCAGCGGGCCCAGGTGACGATTGTCCGCGGATCGGGGCGCAGCGAGATCGACATCAGTCCGGGAGGGCTCGTGTCCGATTTGGTGCTCAACACGATGGTGATCGCGCGCAAGATCCGCCGCGTCCTCGCCAGCGCCCCAGCGCTCGGGCCACCGCCGGAGGACGAGACGAGTCGGCCATGAGCCGTACTCCGTCGTCGCCCGCGCGTCGGATCCGGCCGATCGCCGGCCTTTTGGTGCCGGTGATCGTGTTCGTGGCATTCGTGCAGACGCTTGGAAACGCCACCGAGGCGCTGGCGATTGCCGAGGCGATCCCGATGCTGTGGGTCGTGGGCTACGCGGTCTGGCGCCGGAGGATCGAGCCGGTGGGGGCGATCGCGGTCGCCGGGTTCGGGATCGCGCTCTTGTTGACGATCGTGTTGGGCGGCAGCTCCCGGCCGCTCGAGCTGCACCGGGCGCTGTTCCCAGGCGTGGTCGGGCTCGCGTGCCTGATCTCGCTGGCCGCTCGGCGGCCGTTGCTGGAGATCGCAAAGGGCAAGCTTGCCAAGGAAGGGCTCGACGCGAGCGTCCACGCCCGTCCCCAGCTCGATGCCTCAGACGGGCACCACGCCCTCGCCGTGTTGACGGCGATCATTGGCGTCACCACGATCGCCGACGCCGCCGCCCAGATCACGCTCGCCTTCACTGTGTCCACAGCTACCTTCGGGGTCGTCGCCCACATCGCCGCTTGGGTGATCATCGGCGTTGGGTTGGCTGTCTTTGGCATCTACCTGCGGTGGACCATCCGGCGCCAGCGCGACGGCACGGCGACGCCGGGCCCGAGACCGACCCCCGGCTCAGGGCGCTCGGGGGCGCCCGGCGAGCCGGAGCACACGCCGACATGAGCGCGTTTGCCGGCAAGCTCGCGGTGGTCACGGGCGGCGGCTCGGGCATCGGTCGCGAGCTGGTCCTCCAACTGGCGGCGCAGGGCTGCTCGGTCGCAGCCTGCGACTGGAACGCCGAAGCGATCGCGGATACCGCCGCGGTCGCGCACTCACAAGCCCGGGACGGTGTGCTCGTCAGCGGCCACGTCTGCGACGTCTCCGACGAGCCACAGGTCAAGCGGTTCCGCGACAAGCTGCTCGAGCGACACGGTGCCGATCACCTAGACCTGGTGTTCAGCAACGCGGGCATCGGCGGCGGCGGCAGCTTCGTCACCGGAAGCCGGGAGGAGTGGGAGCGCACCTTCGCGGTCGACTGGTGGGGCGTGTACTACTGCGCGCGCGCGTTCCTGCCGCTACTGATCGCAAGCGGCGACGGGGTGCTGGTCAACACCAGCAGCGTCAACGGCTTCTGGGCGAGCCTCGGGCCGGGCATCTCCAACACCGCCTACGGCGCTGCCAAGTTCGCAGTCAAGGGCTTCAGTGAGGCGCTGATCGAAGACCTGCGCACGCAGGCGCCGATGGTCCGGGTCGCGGTCGTGATGCCCGGCCACGTGGGCACCGAGATCATCGCCAACACCCGCCGTGCACACGGGCGTCCCGAGCCGAGCGACATGACCGACGACCAGGTTCGGGAGCTGATCACCACCGAAGCCCAAGCCAGACTGATTCGGGCCGGCGCGCTAGCCGAGAGCGCCTCGCCCGACGATCTGCGCCAGCTGCTGGCGCGAATCGAGACCGACTTCCACGACAAGGCGCCGCTCACCCCCGCAGCCGCGGTCACCACAATCCTCGAGGGCGTGAGGGCAGGCGCCTGGCGGATCCTCGTCGGCGACGACGCCAAAGCGCTCGACGCCGCGGTCCGCGCCAAGCCAGAGGCCGCGTACGACTACAACGCCCTCGCCAAGCTCGCAGCCGAAAGGCAAACAACGGACCGGCCGAGCGAGGACGCCCGACAAGGATTGGGATAGCACGGACCGCAGTCGTGGATCCCGCGCGATGCGGGACGCGACCTCGATGGATGCCGCGTCCTGCGGCACAGTCGAAGCAGGTGTATCGGGAAGCCGCGAGAGAGCTCGTGTCAGCGGCAGGCGATGACGACTCGGTAGCCGAGGTCGAGTTCGTCGCGGTTGAAAAGCTCACCCCATCGCTGCTGCCATTCTCCCGTTTCGAGGTCTGACCGGAGCGCTCGCAGCCCCTCTTCCCGCTCAATGTCAGAGATCAACGTTAGGGCGGACATCGCCCGCCAGGCTTCAGGATCGAGGTAGGCGTGGGGCCGTCGCCAGAAGGCGGCTTCGAAACCATCCCGGCAGTCGGCCGGGATCGGAACAGGGATGATCTCGAGTTCGCCGAGCGCCTCGGAGATCTCCGCGACGGGCGTTTCCCGCGCGGCCACAAGACGCTGCGTGGCGGGGAAGTAGTCATATAGCCACCAGTATCGACAAACGTCGGGATCACGCAAGAACAGCACGAGTCGATCGCGAGCGACCCTCCGCATCTCGGCTAGTCCACGGCGACGGTCGCTCCAATGGTGGATCGTTAGCACGCCCATCGCGGCGTCAAACTCGTCGTTTGCGAAGGGAAGGTTCTCAGCAAACGCTTGGATCGCCGGGGCGATGCCCGGCGGGCGCTGGGCGATCATCCTCGCCGATGGTTCGACCGCGACTACACGCCGGCCGGGAGGCTCATACGAGCCGGCGCCCGCACCAACGTTTAGGACCGAGCCAGCATCCCCCAGAGCGCTCCAGATCGCCTGCGCAATGCGGCGGTCTTCGTGGCGGCCGGATCTGTAGCCGCCGCCGATCATGTCGTAGAGCACTTCCTGATCTGGACCCACGCCGCAACTCACTGGAAGGTTTACCGCTTGTGCCTACGTTACAGCCGTCGAAGCGAAGCGTTACCACCGGGACAACGTTCGACCGCACTCGGCGGCCGCTAGTCCGCGGACGGCCGTCCTCCGACGCGGCGCGCCGTGAGAGCTTTCGGCCCGCGCGAAGCAGATCTCGCCCCACCGGTACTCATCGTCGCGCAATTCGCCAAAAGCAGCACTCTCAGAAGCGGCACCGCAGCCTTCCCGTGCGGGCTAATCGCATTAGCCTCGTCATCCGGTTCGGGATCAAGGCGGGAACCGACGTCTCGGCGTCGGTTCCCGCGCTTTCCCTTCCGCCCTAGCGGCTAGCTACCACCGCAACGCGTTCAGGCGATGCGCCGGCGAGCGCGTCCCCGATCAGTCGACGAGCCTCATCAGGCGCCTCGTCCTCGCCACGGGCTCGCGTCACGAGCTCGACCGGTTCAGCGCGCCGCGGCGCCTCGTCGTGGCACACCGCGACGCCCCAGCGGCCGAACGCCACCGGCATCACCGTCACGGTGAACCAGTCCTCGCCGGTCCACACGGTGAGGCTGCGCGGGTCGGGCCACACGACAACCTCGTCGAGCTCGCCGCCGGCCACCAAACGATCCCGCTGCTCGGGACGATCCTCATCCAAACAGACCACCCCGCCGCGGTCGCCCGGCGCCTCCACGCCCTCGCTACGCGGATCCCGGACTGAAGATCAGCAACCGCGCGACGTTCGCCACCGCCACCGACGCCGAGGACGAGATGAACCGCTGGTTCGGCCCACAGTTCTTCGTCGAGATCTTCGCCTTCACATCAATCGCCGTGATCACCACGCTCCTCATGATCGGGCTCGGGCGCCGCCGCGAGCTCGGGCTCCTGCGGCTCGTCGGCGGCACCCCCCGCCAAGTCCGATCGATGGCGCGCTGGGAGGCAGCGCTGATCATCACCATCGGACTTGGCATCGGCCTGGCGATTGCCGCCATCGCGCTGCTACCACTCAGCCAGGCGCTCGACGGCAGCCTCCCACACATACCCGCGAGACCATTCGCCGCGATCCTCGGCATCTCAGCACTCCTGGCGCTTCCGGCCCTCGCGCTGCCAACCAGACGAGCGCTCCGCGCCCGGCCCGTTGAGGCGATCGGGGCGCGAGAGTAGACGTCCGGTCGGCAGAGATTGCGGCAATGGCGGCGACGGTGAGGCACGGCGCCTGTCTAGCCGAAATGACCCCAGTGGGTGGCGATAACGAGAAGTAGGCTGCCGCTGGCGAGTGCGATTCCAGCGACGATCGTCCTTGCAGTGGCCGTATCTGACCGTGGCCGAGCAAATCGCCAACGACCGGCTCTCCCGGATCGCAGGCGCGCGCCCGGCGATCGCGATCGCAGAATCCCGCAGCGTCGGCTGCAGATCAGATGCCGCCGGGGAACTGGCAGGCGCTCGCGGCATGCTGGACCGCGGGCGCCTGGAGGTCGATCGAGCCTGGGATCAGGAAGACCGCGCCGTTGATGTTGTCCAAGGTGCCGATGGCGGGTGGGTTGCGAGGCATGAACGTCCCCGGATCTGGGAAGTTCGGCACCCCGTGCGCACGCATGCATGTGGCGGCCGCCCGCGCCTGCGCCATGGCGGCGGCGGACGGATGTTGCGCTCCCGGGAGGGCACCGCCTCCAGAGGGCAACAGCTTCTGACACGCCGAGTTGGCCGCCCGGAACGCCGGCGATTGCTGGTCGATCCCGGGGACGTCGCCGATGCTGACGGCGGAGTGGTAGCCGGAGACTTGTACCTGGAAGCCGCCGCCGGCGGCGTTGGGATCTGGGAAGTTCGGCACCCGGTGCGAACGCATGCAACGCGAGAACGCGAGCCCGGACGTCGACCCGCTCGAGGAGCTCTTGCTCGCGCTACTCGGCGTGCTCGAGCCCCCGCAGCCAGCGATCAGCAGCACGCCGGAAACGACGACAACCGCAATCGGCAGGCGATGACAAGCCAGCTGCAATAGCACTGCCATGCCCGCTCAGCGTACTTGCCATCTGGAACAACGCGGATACGTCCGGCGCCGGAGCCGGGCGCCGTCGCAGCGGGCGAATCGGCCAGCCCAACAGCAATCGAGGCTTCGAATTCAGTTCGGAACCCAGCAGGACCCACAGCGGCGAGACTGGTGAGTCGCTCGAAAGCAAGAGCGCGGCCGGGGCTGCTCTCTCGCGATTGCGAGAGCCAAGTCGACTACGACGTCGTGATCACCGCCGACTGCCCAATTGTGCGTTTCGCATTACCGGCGGCCGCGCAGGAGCGACCCGCGCCACGCCGGCGGCGCTTCCCCAAAGGACGAGACTCAGAAGCTCCCCCAGCCGACAGCTCTGCTGTCGAGTTCAGCTCGGAAACCGGAAGCCATGCCGGATCGGCGCAGCCTCCCCCGTCGGGCTAACAGTGACACTCCGCCTTGGCGCTTCGAGCGAGACCGCCGCTCCGCCCGGCAGAGCAGCGGATAGCCAGCGCCATCACCGCGGCCGGTCGGACACGTCCTCCCACGCGTTTGCGATCACGCGTTGCGGCGACAGACGGCGCGCCGGTGTCCGGAAAAGCAAGCGTCCGACGTACGGCGGGGCGCTCAGGTGAAAGGAGTCGTCCCGCGTTTCGCTCAGCCGATGCGCGACAGCAGCGGCCACGAGTTCTCCTCCTCGTCCTTTGCGTAACAAATCGGTTGCACTTCTCCTGCCGCCTGGCATAGCGCCAGTCCTCGCTGGCTTCTGAGATCACAGGTGGAGCAGAACCGTGACGTCCGACGTGCGGTTCGCTATCGGAGGTCGTCCTGAGCGCACAACCAGACGGTTCCGCGATTCCTTTCCTCTGGCGGAGCGGGAGTGGCGAGGCCTCGGCGCCGCGTGGGCATGCCCAGGGGTATGGGGTCGTGGGACGTAAGCACTATTGAGAGTTGAGGTAGGTGATCACGGCGAGCACGCGCCGGTGGTCGTCGGGTGACTGGGGCAGCGCCAGCGATCCGAAGATGTTCTTGACGTGCTTCTCGACGGTGTGCTCGGTGACGAATAGGCGCTCGGCGATGGCCCGGTTGGAGCGCCCTTCGGCCATCAGCGCGAGCACCTCGCGTTCGCGGTTGGTCAAGCGCTGCAGCGGGTCGCTGGCGTGACGGCGCCGTCCGACGAGCTCGCCGACGACCGCGGGGTCGAGGACGGAGCCGCCGTGCCCGACGCGGTTCACGCTGTTGGATAGCTGGTCGAGGTCGGAGACGCGCTCCTTGAGGAGGTAGCCGACGCCGTCGGTCCCGGCGGACAGAAGCTCGACCGCGTAGCGTGGATTGACGTGCTGCGAGAGCACAAGCAGCCCGACTGCTGGCCATCGAGTGCGGATCTCCTTCGCCGCGCGCAGCCCTTCGTCAGTGTGGGTGGGCGGCATCCGGATGTCGACGATCGCGACGTCGGGCTGGGTGTGCTCGACGAGCTCGAGCAGCTCGTCGCCGTCCGCGGCGAGCCCAACGACGTCGAACCCGGCTTCCTCAAGCAGCCGGGCGAGCCCTTCACGGAGGATCACCGCGTCGTCGGCGAGCGCTATGCGCACGGGATCTCGGCCCGCAGGGTGGTGCCGCGACCAGGGGGACTCGAGACCGTGAACTTCCCGCCGAGCGCTTCGACGCGGTCGGCGAGCCCGCGCAGCCCGGAGCCGGCGCCGATGCCGGCGCCGCCGATGCCGTCGTCGGTCACCTCCACCACCAGCCGGCGGCCGTCGCACGAAGCGGCAACTGCGACTTCGGTGGCATGAGCGTGCTTGGCGGCGTTCGTCAGCGCTTCGCTCGCGACGAAGTAGGCGGCGCTCTCGATTTGGTCGGGCAGGCGCTGGTCGACCTCCAGCTGCGTGCGCGTGGGGAGCGCGGCGCGCCGGCACAGCTCGTCGAGCGCTGCCGCGAGGCCACGCTCGGCGAGCAGCGGTGGGTTGATGCCGTGGGTCAGCTCGCGCAGTTCATCCAGCGCGGTGGCCAGCCCCTCCCGCGTCTCGCGAACGAGGGGCCGTGCGGCCGTCGCCTCGGCCGGCAGCTTGGACTCCAGCAGGCCGAGCGACATCGCGATCTGGACCAGCCGCTGCTGGGTGCCATCGTGCAGGTCGCGTTCGATCCGCCGCCGCTCGGCGTCGGTCGCCTCGACCAGGCGGGCGCGAGAGGCCTGCAGCTCGAGCAACCGCGCGCGGAGTTCGGCATGCAGGCGCTCGTTCTCGAGCGCCAGGCTCGCGGCCGCGCACACGGAGCGGACCAGCTCGACGTTGTGCTCGAGCACGGGGTCGTGCAGCACCGCCGCGATGGGCTGGCCGTCGCGCTCGAGCACGGTCGCGGCGCGCGCGCCGCCGGCTGCCGGGAGCTCCAGCGGGGACCCGTCGCCGTCGACGTAGCGCCGCTCGGCAGGCAGCCAGAAGGCGAGCTGCAGCGACGGATCGCCGAGCGCCCGCGCGAGCGCGGCGCGCAGGTCGAGCGAGGCGCCGGGTGCGCCGAGCTCCACCACCAGCCCCGCGACCATCCCACGCGCCAGCCGTCGCTGAAGGAACACAAGCAGCACCGCCAGCGGCACGGTCGCCATCAGCGTGAAGTACACGTTCGCCGGTAAGGACCCCAGCGGCGAGCCGAGCAGGTCCATCACGATCGTCCAGGTGAGCGCCGCGAGCGTCGCGCAGCCTGCCACGAGCACGAGCGCGACCGCCCGACGTTGGGCCGCGCTCGCCTGCCACCAGCGCCCGACGAGCAGCGCGATCGTCGCCACGATCACCGCCCCGCCGACGATGTGCTGCAGCGCGCGCCAGTTCAGCGCCTTGTGATTGTCGTTGACGACCTGCAGCAGGTTGTTCGCGCAGCCGGGGCAATGCAACCCTGCCCGGTTGCCGTACAGCATCGCGATCAGCTGCAGGGCGAGCGCGGCGACGACGCCGACGATCACGAGCCCGCGGTCGAGCCGGCGCTGCAGACGGCCCGAGGGGAACGCCAGCAGCAGCCACACCAGCCCGACGATCCACACGGACTGGATTGCGAGCCCGATCGTGTTCAGCCACGCCGGCCGCGCTTCGACCAGCTCGGCGGCGAACCAGGCGAAGCCGGTCGCGACCATCACCGCCCCGAGCCGGTTGTCCGGCCGCGCCCGCCAGGAGGCGATCCCGCAGCCCAGCAGCGAGGCGCCGACGAGCAACTCGAGCGCCACACCGGGCTCGGTCGGCCGTCCCGGCGGCTGGTGCCCGGCCAGCCACACGGCGCCGGCGCCGGCCAGCACCCCGGCCCCGCCTAGCAGCCACAGCTTGGCCCTCATGGCAGTGGATTGTCCCGGCCAAAGGGCGCTGGACACAAGTCCTACTCGGTCGCGATCGCGGCGAGCACGTCGAGGTGTGCGGCGCGCCGTGCCGGCCAAGTGGCGGCGATCAGGCCGAGCACGGCGGACAGCACCAGGAACAGCACCAGCCTTCCGATGGGGACGGCGATGTTGGTGACGCCGTTGTGCCGCAGCGACGAGGCCAGCGCGACCCCCAGCGCGGTCCCGATCACGATCCCGACAACGGCGCCGAACACGGCGATGATCACCGACTCGGCGCGGACCATCGTCCGCACCTGGCGGCGCTTCATCCCGACGGCTCTGAGCAGCCCGATCTCGTGCGTGCGCTCGAACACCGACAGGATCAGCGTGTTGACGATCCCGATCAGCGCGACGAGCACGGCCAGCGCAAGCAGCACATAGATCAGGTCGAGCAGCTGGTTGATGCTGTTCTGCTGGTCTCGCTCGAACTGCGAGCGGGTCTTGGAGCTGACGTTTGCGTACGGATTCAGGATCCGGTTGTTGAGCGTCGGGTTGAGGTCGGGCGTGCCGGGGGCGGTGCGCAGCAACACGCCGATCGGCAGCGGGTTGTCGAAGTGCGCCGCGAAGAAGCGCGCGCCGGTGAGATAGCTGCCGAGCAGCGGATTGGTCTCATAGACGCCGCCGATCGTCATCGTCGTGGCCCCGGTCCGCGCGAACGTAACCGGGACAACCGAGCCGACGTGTAGGCCGTCGCCGCTCGCCGTCGTCGAGTCCACCAGTAGCTGCCCGGCGGCCATCGCGGTGGGGCCGCTGCCCTTCACGATATGCAGGTTGACCGTCTGCGCCAGGTGCCCGGGGTTCGCCGCCACGAGCTTTGAGAGGGAGCCGCGGAACTCGAACTGCCCCTGGTAAACGGTCGTCGCGGTCGTGACCCCAGGCAGGCGGGAGACGGCTGGGACTACCGACTTGCTGAAACCGCCCTTGCCGGTGACGACGTAGTCCGCCGTGACCGCGCTGTCGACTTGGTCCTTCGCGGAGGTGCTCAGCGAGGCGCCGATCACGGCGATCGTCGACACGAGCGCGATCCCGATCATCAACGCGGCAGCGGTCTGGGCCGTGCGCCGCGGGTTGCGCCTCGAGTTCTCGCGCCCGAGCTTCCCGGGCGCGCCGAGCAGCGCGGTGAGCGGGCGCCCGAGCGCGCTCGACAGCGGCCCGGCGACGATCGGGACGAGCACCGCCGCGGCGATGAACCCCGCCACCGCCCCGGCACCGACGAGCACAACCGCCGGTCCTGCTAGCCCCGCCGCCACGGCGGCGATGCCGGCGATGCCGACTGCCGTTCCGCCGATCGTCCGCCGCCGTCGGACGGTCCCCGCCGCGTCCTCGGTGTGATCGACCAGCGCCGCCACCGGCGGGACCCGCACCGCGCGCCTGGCGGGCAGGACCGCCGAGATCACCGTCACCCCGACCCCGACCGCAATCGCAACCACCGCGGTGCGCGCCTCGAACACCAGTGGCGCGGAGGGAAGCGAGATCCCGAACGCCTTCAAGAGCGCCTTCAGCGCGAGCGCAGCCAAAACGCCGAGCCCCAGCCCGACCAGCGACGCCACCAGGCCCGTCAAAGCGGCCTCGCCCAGCACTGAGCGGAACAGCTGCCGCCGGCTGGCGCCGACCAGCCGAAGTAGCGCCAGCTCCCGCGTGCGCTGGCCGACGGTGATCGAGAACGTGTTGAAGATCGTGAAGCCGCCGACGAACAGCGCCACCGCCGCGAAGATCAATAGCCCGGTCGAGATGAACGACAGCTCGTTGTCGACCTCGCTCGAGAGCTGCGTGGCGGCCGTCTGGCCGCTGACTACCTCCACACCCGGCGGCAGGACTTTGGCGATCGCCAGCTGCAGGCCGACGGTGTTCGCCCCGGGCGGGGCGAGCACATCGATCGTGTCGTAGCGGCCGCGCAAGTCGAACAGTGCCTGGGCGGTCGGGAGGTCAAAGCCGGCGAGCGTGACGCCCGCGAGACTGTCGCTCGAGCCGAACGTCACGATCCCCGAGATCGTGAAGTACCGCGCCCGGTTGGGCAGATCGACCAACACCTTCTCGCCGATTGTGAAGTCGTGCTTGTGCGCGGTCGCCTTGTCCATCACGACCTCATCTGGGCCGCTCGGCGCGTGCCCCTGCACCACCCGGTAGGGCGACAGCTGTCGGTTGGGGTCAAACGAGAATCCCAGCGTCGAGCCGCCGCCGCTGCCGATCGCGCTGCCGTCGCGGCCGACGAACTGGGCATAGCCCCCGACGCTCCCGTTCACATAGGAAACCCCCGGCAGGCGCCGGACGGCCGTCGCGATCGACGCCGGAACCGGCCGGCGATCCGAGCCGCTGGCCGCGCTCGTCCCGGACAGCTCCGCCTTCCCACGGATCACGAAGCTGATGTGCTGATAGGCCGTGCCGACCAGATCGTTGAACGTTCGGTTGAGCGTGTCGCCCAGCACGAGCGTCCCGGTCACGAACACCACCCCGAGCACGATCGCCAGCGCCGTCAGCGCCATCCGCAGCTTGCGCGCCAGCAGCCCCCTGAGCATCACCCTGCGCATCTCAGCCGCCGAGCTTCCCCATCTGCTCGAGCACGCTGTCGGCCGTAGGAGCGAGCAGCTCGCCAGCAACCCTGCCATCGGCGAGGAACACGACCCGGCTCGCATACGCCGCCGCCCGCGGGTCATGGGTCACCATCACGATCGACTGGCCGTGCTCGCTCACGGCGCCGCTCAGGAACGCGAGCAACTCGCCGGATGCGTTGGAGTCGAGGTTGCCGGTCGGTTCGTCGGCGAAGATCAGCTCCGGTCGGCCGACCAGCGCGCGTGCGCACGCGATCCGCTGCTGCTGCCCGCCAGACAGCTCGCTCGGGCTGTGCGTCAGCCGGTCGGCGATCCGGAGCTGCCCGACGAGCGAATCGAACCACGCCTGGTCGATCGGCACCCCCGCCAGGTCGGCGGGGAGCGTGATGTTCTCCTCAGCGGTGAGCGTCGGGACGAGGTTGAACGCCTGGAACACAAACCCGATCCGGTCGCGGCGCAACTGCGTCAGGGCAGCGTCATCGAGCCGCCCGACCTCGTCATCGCCCATGAACGCCCGGCCCGAGGTCGGCGCGTCAAGCCCCGCCATGCAATGCATCAGCGTCGACTTGCCCGACCCAGACGGACCCATTACGGCGGTGAACCGGCCCCGTTCAAACTCGACGCTCACATCGTCCAAGGCGTGCACGGCGGCCTCGCCAGTGCCGTATATCTTGGTCAGCTCGACGGCGCGGGCGGCAGCGGTCCCAGCCGCCGTGCTGACGCTGTTGCCGATCACCGAAGCGCCTGCGCGGTCCGCAGCACCCTGAGTACCCTCCGCCCGATCCACAGCCGATTGATCAACCGCGGCGGCGGGGTCAGTCCACCCGGGACGACATGCAGAACGGTTTCCTCGGCCCGCCGGGAAACCCTCACCTCGGCCCGGAACAGGCGAGTCCAGCCGGACCCCACGACAATCGAGTCGGGATGATCCGGCCGAGGATCGCCGACCGGATTCCGATTCACGCCCACCCCTGGCAGCACCGTGTACGCAGAACCGAGACCCTCACGCAGCACATCAGCCACCTCCTCAGTCCTCACATCTGCTCTGGGAACGATCACCGTGAACATGCAGCCTCCATTCGCGACTCCAGATTGAGCGTCATGCCTAAGCGAACGTCGATGGGCGATCCGATCGCGCCCCACTCACTCGCCCAGCAAAGTCTGCACGCCGCCCGGGACCCTGAACAGCCGGACAGCCGCACTCTTGCGTGGTACAGCTAGCCCCACCACCCCCTCGCCGAGCCCGGATCCGACGTCGTGCCGCTCCCGACGACAGTGAGCTCGACGTTTGCCGCCGACGAAAACGTCAATGCCCCGCACCCCAGAAGTCCGGGTGGCCTCCCGGCCCATGCTATTTGGCGGAGCGCAAGCCGTCGCCGCCACAAAGGGCGCTCTGACCACACTCCGCCCGGACGACCTGCGACACCGATCGTCCGAGATCTTCGCCGGTCGGAGGCAGACAGCCGCTCGTGCGCCCAAGCACCAGCCTCCCGACCGCGAAGCTCGCGTTCGTGCTCCTGGGCTGGCAGCCGTCATCTCGTTGGCTGCCCTTGCGCCGTACGGCAACATGGGTTATACCTATGTCGCAGATGGGCGTTGCGATTGTCCATGATCTTCCGCCGGAGGAGCTTCGCTTCCATTGGAAGAGCGGCCGGCTGTGCCTTGACCTCGTGGCGACGGTCGGCGAGCGCTGGCGCCGGTCGTTCGAGCGGCTGCTCGAGCCCGAGGATCTTGCTCGCTGGATGGTGGGGACCGGCACGCTGCGGGAACCGCCGCGAGTGTCCGGTCGTCAGCTGGCGGCAGGGCGCGTGCTGCGCGAGGCGATCAACCGGCTCGCTCGCCCCGGCGTCGAGCCATGCCCGGGCGACTTGGAGGAGCTCAACCGTTGGGCGGCGCGGCCATCGTTGGCGCCGCAGCTAACGCCGGGCGGCAAGCTGGTGTGGGTCGCGGCGCGGCCTGTCGAGGCGATGCTGGCCACGATCGCACGGGATGCGGTCGACCTCCTGAGCGGCCCGCTTGCGGGGCGCGTCCGTGAGTGCGCCGCCCCCGACTGTGCGCTTCTGTTCGTCGACGCATCGCGTCCCGGCCGGCGACAGTGGTGCGCTAGTGGGGCGTGCGGGAATCGCATCCGCACCAAGGCATACCGCGATCGACACAAGGAACGCGGACGCGGATGAGCTATCGGACTTTGCCGGCCGAGGAGGCCTTCTGGCGTCCGTCGAACCAGATGGGCGTGCTCAACACCGATCTCGCCAAGCAGCTGCAAGCTACTACGTTCGGTGCGCGCCTGTGGCGTCTGCACCCCGGGCAAGCCTCGACGCGCCACCGCCACCGGCAGACACACGAGCTCTACGTGCTGCTCGAAGGCACCGGTCGCATCCGCATCGATGAAGACCTCCACACGCTTAAGCCCCTCAGCAGTCTGCTCGTCGAACCCGGCCGGGTCCGGCAGCTATTCAACGACACCGACGCCGATCAGCTGTGGCTCGTCGTCGGCGCGCCGCCCGAGGTCGCCAACACGCTCGCGATGACCCCAGAACAGATCGCGTGGCTCTATCCCGACGGACCCAAGGCGCTCCCACCAGAGATCCCGGCCACACAGCCCACCGCCTGCGAATGAGCGAGAGCAGCGCCGGGACGCGGCCTCTGACCGCAATCACGCTGCGGCTCGCGCGCGAGTAACCGGGCCTGCTCGCTGCGCGTGGCCTGGCTATTGGAATCGAACGCCGGCATCAGCGTCCAGCGTCCGCGCCGAGCAGACGCGCGGATCCACAGGCAATCCGGCAGTCTCGCATCGCGCCAAGACTGATGCCTCGTGGAAATGCAAAGGCCGACGGCGCCCCAAGCGACGGCTCCGACGCGCTCGCGTGGGACGACACGCGAGAGCGGTGAGATTGGCGCAGCGCCGGCCATTGTGGTTGTCGCATCGCGAATCGCAGGACGCTTCGGACGTTCGTCAATCGTCCGAAGGAGGACACCGTGGAATCCACTCCGCTTGTGGATTGCGTTGGTCGCCGGCGGTCGCCGGCGACGCTGCCCGAGTTTCACCGCGGTCGCTCACCGCGTAACAAAGGCTGCGCTACCCGCCGGACCCACCGACCGTGGACGAGATCATCGCGGTCATGCGCGCCGCCGGCGAGAGCCCTGACGGCGTGCGGCTGCGCGGCGTGATCGTCATCTTGTGGCGCGCGGGGCTTCGGATCAGTGAGGCGCTCGCGCTCAACGAGAGCGACCTCAATCGCGACCGGGGTGCCGTACTCGTCCGCCATGGCAAAGGCGACAAGCGCCGCGAGGTCGGGATGGACCGTTGGGCATGGGAGCAGCTCGACTCATGGCTCTCACTTCGAGCCGCCCTCCCGCCCGGCGCATTGTTCTGCGAATAACCAGCTGCTGAGCCCAGGCTCGGGCTCCTGCCCGCGCGCTCGAAATGTCGCCAAAGGAGTGGCGCGCCATCTGGTCGGGCGAGAGGCCAAACGATCGTGGAGGGAGTGTCCGCATCGCGGGGTTGACGGCGGCGTGTATTTGGGTGTAGGATTGTTCTAGTGAATATCGGGGGCAGCGCGAAAATACGAGATGCGCAAGCGCGTCGAGTCTGCGGAGGTGACGCGGGCGAGGATTTCGGATGCGGCGGCGCACCTGTTCAGCACCGGCAGCGGCAGCTCGCTGCTCCTGTGCGAAGGCAGCGGCCGCTCGGGCTCGAGCCTCCTCGTGTTCGAGGGCAGGCGGGAGGCGCGCGATGAAGATGCGCGAGCGCGCTTGCATGGGTTGTTACGACGTCTGTCTTTACGCCGAACGTAGAGGTTCGATGGGGCACGCAGGATGAGTAGGCGTCAGCAGCGGCGCCGCACGTCGCGCCGGCGCGCGCACGCCGTCGTCGCGGCCGGTGGAATAGCAGTCGCCGCAACCTTGAGCACGGGCGGGGTGGCGCAAGCGGCCCCCCAGACGTTCACGGTGACCAACCTCGGTGACTGCGCGACGCTCGGGTGTGGGTCGCTCCGGGAGGCGGCGGCTCAGGTAAGCGCCGATTCCACCGACACCGTCCCTCCGGGTGACGCGATCGTGTTCGCCTCAGGGCTGAGCGGCACGATCTCGCTCACCGGCAGCGAGCTCTACATCAAGAACCCTGTCCAGCTGATCGGGCCGGGCGCGAACGTCGTGACGATCCACGCTGCGCCAGGCAGTCGGGTCCTCGACCTGAAGCAGGGCGGGATGGTCTCGGCGCTTACGCTCAGCGGCGGGGCGCCGAGCTCTGGGCCGGGCGGCGGGATCTACTCAACGAACCAGCCGCTGGAATTGGACGCGGTCGTCCTCACCGGGAACTCCGCGTCGCAGGGCGGTGGGGTTGACACGTTCTACAGCCCGCTAACCGTCAACGATTCGACGATCAGCGGCAATCACGCAACGCTCAAGGGTGGCGGCGGCGTTTTTTCCCTCGACGACCTGGCGACGGTCAACAACTCGACGATCAGCGGCAACGACGCACCGGTCAAAGGTGGCGGCGTTTATGCCTGGAGCGGCTTGATCATTAACGACTCGACGATCACCGGGAATACATCCCTAGTCGGGGCCGGGGTCTATTGGTATGGACCGTCTAACTTCACCGGCTCGACGGTAGCCGCGAACACGCCGACAAAAGCGTCCGGCGGGCAGCTCGAAGGCTACGACCCGCTGAGGTTGTACGACTCGATCGTTGCGGGAAGCGGCACTGTTCCCGACATCGCGGTGGCTCCAGGGGCGAGCATTCACGCTTCGTTTTCGCTGATCCGTCACGCGGCGGTGCCGGCCGGGGACACCCCGATCACCACCGACTCTTCGGACCTCACCGGCAAGGATCCGCAGCTCGGAGCGCTCGCGAACAATGGCGGCCCCACAGAAACGATGAAACCGGGGCCGGCGAGCCCGGCGATCGACCAGGGCAAGAGCTTTGGCCTGACGACCGATCAACGCGGGTTCGCGCGGTCCGTTTCCTGCCCGGGGGTGACGAGGTCGACAGCCGCCGGGGCCGATGGCTCTGACATTGGGGCGGTCGAGCTGCAAGCCTCGGAGTGCCCCCCCGTCGTCGGCGGTGGCGGCGGTAAGACGAAACCCTCCTGCACCTTGACGCCGCTGACGAACAAGGTCGTGATCGCCAAGAAGAAGAAGTCGTCGAAGAGCGCGCTCAGCGTGAGCATCGTCTGCGATCAATCGGCGACGCTGTCGCTGGAGGGCAAGATCAAGGCGGACTTCAAGAAACACGGCGAGCACAAGCAGAAGCGCAAGACCTTCACGCTCTCCGCGGTGCCGGGCAGCGCTGTCGCGGGCCAGGGTCTCACGTTGAAGATCAAGGTCTCGAACGCTGCGCTCAAGGCGCTCGAGGCGGGCGCGTCCGAATCCGTTGCGTTCAAGCTGACCGACACGAACGCGAACGGGTCAAATCAGACCACGGCGACGATCAAGCACCTAAAGCTGGTCCGCGCAAAGTAGGGGCGGCCAGCACCGAGTCGCGAGCGCCGCAACGTCCACCCCCGCGTCGACTCCCGGCCTGCGACCGCTTCGGCGAGGACGCAGACACGACGATCTCGCGACTGGCGCTGGCGACAACGCGTCTGCGGCTAGCGGCCGGCACCGAGCGCGCTGACCAGACCGTGCACGTCCGCGACCGTCACTGTCAGCTCCGGATGTCGGATCAACCTGAGCGGATCGATCGCGGGCACGCGCTTGCGGAACGAAAGCAGGACGCCGTGGTCTCCGTTGCTCGCGAACGTCAGCCCACCGTCGGTGATCCCCAGTCGCGCCGGCCCAGCGGTCCGGTAGAACCGGTACGGACCAGTGATCGCCACCCGCCTGATATTCGCCAGCGATGTGCCCAGCCGCCACGGGCCATAGTTGGCCAGTAGGTGCTCGTCATCGTCATCGATCTGCACCCAGGCGCGCTCGGGTGTGATGCCAAACGGTCGGGCCGCGAGGCGGTAGGCGGGAGCAAAGCGGAACTCGAAGCGCTGCACGGGCGCGGTCACGTTACGCAATCCGCCCGTCCGCGAGAGATGCGAGTGCCGCGCGGTGCCGGAATCTCGCGTCCGACAGTCGCACGGCATCGCCTCTCGGGGACGATCGCTTCCACCTCGCGGGGCGCCGCGGACCGCACGATCGAAATGGCGACGAAACAGGCGTCAGAGTCGCCGGCCGCGGACGAGCGCTACCGCGTGAACTCGTAATCGTGCGTTACTGAGGCGAATGTCGAGCGAGACGGGACCCTCGCGTCTGAGCCGACCTGAAAGCGACCCCATAGAGCTGCGCTCGCTGCGCCGCCGGCGAGCCTGCGACTGACGCAGTTCTAGTCGGCGGCTGGGGGCTCGAGCGCCTCGCGGACCAGTTCGGTGTCCAGGTACTCGGTCAGCTCGCGCACGCGGCCATCCGCGAGCCGCAAGACGTAGCAGTAGGCCTGGTTGTAGGGCTTGCCTGACTTGGTGGTCACCTCGCCGCGGGCCTCGACCACCACGATGTCATCTTCAGCGATCACTCGGATGGCGTGGGCGGTGTACCGGTCGGCGAACTGGCGGAACAGCGGACGCATCAGCTCGTCGGTGATCGCCCGCTTGCTCTCGTAGGTGCGCGACCAAGAGGTGCTACCTGTCACGGTCCACCGGGCGTCATCCGCCAAGGCGTCCATAAAAGGTTGGCCGTTGCCGGTGGCAAGCTCGGTGAACACATTTTGGATGAGCTGTTTGTTCTCCGCCGCACCCATTGAGCCGAAGCGTATCCGGCGACTGCTGTCGCTCAGAGCCGGCGCCAGACCCCGCGGCAGCTTCCGCGTGGCGGCAGGCGTCAGGATTCGGAGCAGATCGCCGTGACTGGCGACGCATCCGCCAACCGGACACATCACCAGAGTGCTGCTCCTCGATCAAGTCGAGAGCCAGCGATCGTTCTGGCGGAGTGTCGAGTTTGGGCGAGAGCAGGAGCGCGGTCCGGCGCGCGGCTGAGCGGCGTTGCGCTTCTGCTCTCAACTCGTGCCGTTAGCTGACGGTCGCTTCAGAGTTAGCACCGGCCGTGCGGACCAGACCAGCACGGCCGGGCCTCGCCTGAGTCGAAAGCCGGCGGCGCGAGGCTCCGGTCGCTGGCAGCCCACTACGTTGGGTTGCCGCTGCTACGGACTTCTGAGAGAGTTCCTCCGGCGAGCGAGCAACCTACGTGCGGGCCAGGCAAACGATGTGAGCGATTCGGAACGGCTGTACCCGCGTCATCCGCTGCGGGCCTTGAGGTCGAGGTTGCATCAGATCACGGACGTGGCCTGGGAGACCCGCGAGCACGTTCTCGGGAGCCGGGAGATCCTGCTCGCGCGGCTTGACTCGCTCGCCGGCGAGCTCGAGGACCTCGCAGAGGCCCGGCGTGGCGATCGGGCGTGGCTGCGGGAAACGCTGCGGGCCGTGCTCGATCGAGAGCCCGAGCGGAGACAACAGCTCGCGGACTTGCGCGCTAGCGACACATACGACGCTCTCTACGGGATGGAAGAGCCTCTTGTGTCCGTCGTCATTCCCACTTATCGCAACCACGCGCTGCTTTCGGAACGTGCAATCCCTTCAGTACTTGCACAGACCTACCAGCGCTTCGAGATCGTCGTCGTCGGCGACGCTGCGCCCGAGACGGCGAGGGAGGCGGTCGCCGGTTTCGAAGATTCGCGCTTGAGCTTTTGCAACCTCGAGTTGCGCGGTCCTTACCCTGAGGAACCGGGGCGGCGATGGCTGGTCGCCGGAGTGACGCCCTACAACGAGGCGGTCCGCCGCGCGCAGGGTGAGTGGATCGCTCCTCTCGACGACGATGATGCTTTCAGGCCCGATCACATCGAGGTGCTGCTCGAAGCGGCACGTACGAGGCGCCTGGAGCTCGTCTATGGCGGGATCGCACAGCACGAACCGGGTGGTAATTGCACACAGCTGGGTTTGTTTCCCCCCGCACTGGGACAGTTCAACCTGCAGGCGACCCTGTACCGGGCGGACCTGGGCGACATCTTCGAACTGGAGCTCACCGATGAATTGTTCGATGACCCATACGACTGGGCTCTCTGTCAGCGGATGGCGCGGAGCGGCGTACGGATCGGGATGATCGACCGGGTGGTCGTTGACTATTACCCCTCGAAGGTCTGGACCCCTTCGCCGGGCAACCGCCCCGATGGGCGAGAAGCCGGTCAGTCTCGCGCTGTCGGCGATGGTACGGACGGTTCCTTAGCCGCGGAGTGGAGCTACGCGCCGCAAGGATGGGCGGAAGAGCACACGAACACAGCGGGACCGGGCTGGGATGTCGAGAGCGTTGCACGGATGTACGCAGAGCGATGGCCTGCGTTTATCGACAACCTCCAAGGGACCGATCCACTGGGATCGCTCCACGTCGTGCCGCTCGGATCCTCGCTCCCCCGAGAAGACCTGACGTCCCACAACATGGCCATGGTCTTCGCGTATGCACTAGCTCTCAGCGCCCACATGACCGAAGCGGTATCGATCCTAGATTGGGGTGGTGCACTCGGTCACTACCACGCACTCGCCCGGGTGCTGGTTCCGGATATCGAGCTCGACTATCACTGCAAGGAACTCCCGGCCGTATGCGAGCAAGGCCGACGAGTGTCACCTGAGGTGACCTTCCATGAGAGCACCGACTGTCTAGAGCAGACTTACGATCTCGTGCTGGCGAGCGGCGCGATCCAGTACGCCGAGAATTGGAGCGAGCTTCTCGCGCAGCTGGCGGGAGCAGCCCACCGCTATCTGCTGATCACGAAGGTTCCTGTGACCGAAGCGCCAAGTTTCGTCGTGTTGCAGCGTGGCTACCGCTATGGGTATGACACCGCGTATCTGGGCTGGGCGCTGAACCGCGATGAGATACGGCACGCCGCCCAAACCGCCGGCCTAGTGTTGGTGAGGGAGTTCTTCCTATCCGCGCCCGTGGAGGTGTCGGATGCTCCCGGCCCGATCCAGCACGTCGGCTTTCTCTTCAAGGCGGGGCAACATGGTGCACAGTAGGAGTACAGCGCCGCTTCCGGAATTGTCGGTGATCGAGCGGCGAGAGGCCGTGGATTCTCGTGGCCACCTCCGAGCCAGTCAGCACCGTCGCGGACCGCAGCTGGACCGGCCGGCACTTTCATAGCCCCGCAAATCATCTACGTCGTGCGGATCGCCGCCCAGGCCGCGAAGTTCATCCAACGCCAAACGCAATCGACGACCTCGAAGCCTGCCCTCATCAGCAGTTCTTCGTTCCAACTGGCCGTTATCGGGACCAGCACCCCCTCGAGCGCCAGCCGCTTGCGAATGATCTGCTCCTCGGAGTAGCCGTTGGCGCGCTTCATATCGAGGTAGCGCGCGACCATCATGTCGTTGAGCTGAGCCGTCTTACCGAGCACCTTCTCGACGAGGATGAGGCAACCGCCCTTCGCCGTGTGCTCGTAAACCCGCTTCACCACACCCTGCCGATATTCGATGGGAATGAACTGGAGGGTGAGGATCGCGAGCGTCACGCAGGCGGGCGCAATTCGCGGATAACTCTCCCGCAGATCGAGCTGAACAACGTCGACATGCGGCTCTTCGGCGAAGCGTTTTTGTGCCGCTTCCACCATCGGGCCCGACACGTCAAGGCCCACGAAGCGTGCATCGAGCCGATGCGCGCGCAGAGTCTCGAGGAGCATCGCAATCATCTCGCCACGGGAGCAGCCGAGATCCAACACCAGGAGGGGCGCCTCTGCTCCCAGTTCCTGCGCCTCGAGGAAAGCCACAGCGATGTCATGGACGGCGCCCCGCATGACGTCGTACTGCGGAACCGAGCGCTCGAGCATGTCGTCGAACGCCCGCGTGACCTCCTCGTCGAAAACCCAACGGGGGCCAGGCATCATTTCGTCGCGCTGTTGGCCCGGAGCCTCAGGGTGCAAGGAAATTCTCCGTGAGATCCGCTCGCTCGGGCTGCATTCTGACAGGCCTGGGTTGTACGCAGGACGATTGCCGGCCGCGCGACGCTCAGCAACGACACTCATCCGGCGGTGGTTGCGACGGTCGTCCGTGATCGGCAGGCGACGCCCCCGGAGGCAGCCTCCGTCCCCCCAGAAGGCAGCCAGGCAAGATCGACGCTGAGCTACACGCCAAATGGGAAGGAGAAGCCAGGCGGTTGTTCGGAAGAGTGATGCCTCGGGCTACTTGCGGCAGGCAGCGTGACAGCCCCCTTCCATCGCTGGGGAGTTGGTCTTCAGGACGAATCCCGCAGGGGAAGAGAAACGGATCGGCGCGTCCTCCACTCAGCGACCTCGGCGCGAGGCTCTTCGACGAGGCCGTCGGTCTCGGAACCGCCCTCCCCGGACCTGGCAGATGATGGCGCCGGCGCCGCGGCCGTCAAGGTCGCTGCGCTCCCCTTCCCCTCGCCGCTGCGAGGCTCGGTGACGGCCGCGCCGTCCGGCGCGGGATGGCAATGAGGTCCGGGGGGGGGCATGCAGTGCGACATGGACCGCAACCTTTCAGCTTCCCCGTCGGCTGCTTTGGAGGACTTTCCTAAGCCCACGCCCGGACTCGAACCGGGGACCCCTTCATTACGAGTCGCTCATTTGCAGGGCATTTGGCTTAGATACGGGCGTTTGAGCGTCGCTCAGTGCGGTTGGAGCGGGTCAGAATTGCTGAGTTCGGGACATGGATGGGGACACGGATTCCTGCCTCGGGCCTTCTAGAGACGGATCGGGACCAGGCTGATGACGAAATCGTGAGCGGTTGGACCCGTCAGATGGCAAAAGCGACCGCCCGTGTCAGGCGCGCTTGCCGCGCAGAGAGGGAGCGCCGGCCTCTGGGTCGATAGGGGCGTCCGGACAGCAAAGCGGTCCAGACCCGGTGGGACGGTCGGATCGCTCGGATGGGCGGTTCACAAGCGCGGGTATCGCCCGGTCGCGCGGGCGGCGGGCGCCCGTATCACGCGTTTGCACAAGCGAGCCGCTTCGCGCAACTGGACCGGAAGCAGAAGGCTGTGCTCGCGATCCCCGATGTCGCGCCGGCATGGCTGCTGGCCAACCCCGAAGTTTTCAAGCGTGATTCCTCGGCACGTGACGCCCCGAGCAGCTCGCGCTCTCGCGGCCGCAGAGCTGGCGCTCAGTCACGGCGAGGTCGTGACCCTCGACGCGCTCGATCCGCGAGCGCCTCTCTTCCCGGATCCCCGATGGATGTCGCCAGCGGCACCGACTCCCACCACCGCATAGCAAGACAGTGATTGTCGGCGCCGATTCCGCTACATGACCCGACGAGGTGACGATTTCGCACGCAGGGCAGGGTTTGATCGCCGCGGATTCGAGGGTGGCTTCGAGTCCAGCGCCCAGGCTCCGGATCCTCAACACCGCTCACGAGGATTCGACGAGAGCTTCGGCAAGCGCGGTGCGGCGGTAGAGAACTGCGCGCCCGGCACGTGTCCGGATGACCAGTCGGTTCTTGCGCAGAACCGCCAGGTGATCGCCGACCGCGCCCATGGACATCCTGAGTTCCCCCGCCAGCTGGCTGGTGGTGGCGGGCCGTTCAAGCGCACTCAGCACGACTGCGCGCGAGCGGCCGATCAACTCCTGGAGCGCCGCCGCCGGCTGCGCGACCGTCCGTCCCACGCCGGCCACCCCCCGCGCGGCGTAGGTCAGGGCGAACGCACCTCGCCCGTCCAGACACAGCCAGCCGCCACCGTACGCGTTGGGCACCAGCCACAGGCCGGCTCCGTCGAGCTGATGCGGCTCGGTCGCCGAGTTGCGGCGCACGAGCTGTCCGCCAGGGTACCAGCGCAGGGCGGGGTCGAGATCACCGAGCGCGGCCGCGAGCCCGCGCGTGACCAGGACGCCGCCGCGATGCTGGATATCTCGCTCCAAGATCGCCTTGATCGTCGGCCAGTCCGGCGCCACGAGGTGGAGCCAGGCGTCGCTCAGCGTGTCGGCGAGCAGCGACGACAGCTCGCGTGTATTCCACAGCTCGCTGAGGTCGGTCGCGTCGGCGCCGGACTGTTCTGCGGCGCTCCGCTCCAGGTCTGCACGGACCTGCGCGGTGGGGGTCCGGCGGAGCATCTGTAGTTCGGTCTCGATGGTGGCGGTCGTCGCGCGCGGGGGGACGCTCAGACAGTCCGGGACGTAGCTTGTCGTCACCAGCAGCTCGGTCAGGGCTGGCAGGACCGGATCGACGGCGCATCGGGCCTCGTACCGGGCCAAGCGGTCGGCCCGCCATTCCTCCAGCCCCACGGGGATGCCCTTGCCGCCGAGCACCTGCAGTGCGCCGATGAGTTGGCTCATCGGTGAGATCGCGAACCGGATTTTTCCCAGGTCGCCGGCTGTCAAGTCGAGCGCAGGCACGTTTCGTCTCCTGACGAAACCTTAGCCTCGCAGCGGCCGGGCCGCGACGCTCCGATGCATGCGAACGTATCGCGAGGTCTTCTCGGTCGGCGAATTCCGCGCGCTGTTCGGCGGGCAGGTCATCGGCGCGGCCAGCATGACACTCCAGTCGCTCGCGTTTTCGGTGCTGATCTACAGCCGCACGGCATCCCCGCTTCTGGCGGCGGTGGCCTTTCTGGCCGGGTCGCTGCCGCAGGCGGTCGGCGCGATGACGCTGTCCGGGTTCGCCGATGCCGTCGCGCCGCGGATTCTGCTCGTGGCCTCAGACGGTGTCCGCGCCGCCGGCTTCATCTTCGTTGCCAGCGGACTCCTGCCGACCGCCGCGATGCTCACGATCGTGATGCTCCTGGGCCTCGCCTCCGGTGCGCTGGGTGGCGTCCGCTACGCGCTGGTGACCCGGGTGCTGTCGGTCGACGCCTATGCGCTCGGACGGTCGATGCTGAACGTGGCGGTCGGCGCGATGCAGGTCGTCGGGTACGCAGCCGGTGGGGGCTTGATTCTTGCGTTGGGCGCGCGCTCGGCACTTTGGCTGGCGGCTGCGCTCGCGGTTACCGTGGGCCTGATCGACCGCTGGGGCGTGCTGGCGCGTCCCGCCCTGGCCAGCGGATCGGCGTCGATCGGCACGACGTGGCGACGCAATCGTGCCCTGCTCACCGACCATCTCACACGCCGCCTGCTGCTGGCCCAATGGGTGCCGAACGGGCTGATCGTCGGCGCCGAGGCCCTGTTCGTCCCCTACGCCGGCGAGCACGCGGCGTGGCTATTCGCGGCGGCCGGCGGCGGGATGCTCGTCGGCGATGTGATCGTTGGCCGGTGGGTCGCGTCGGACACGCGGGCCCGCCTGACGCGCCCGCTGTATCTACTGCTCGCCGCCCCGTACCTCGCTTTCGCGGCGCACCCACCGCTGCTCCTCGCCATCGGCGTGGTCGGCGTCGCCTCGATCGGCTACGGCGGCACACTGGGCCTCCAACAACGCCTGGTGGAGGTAATGCCGGAGGCCTCGCTCGGGCAGGCCTTCGCGCTCGCCTCCGCCGGCATGCTCAGTGCCCAAGGAATCGCCGCTTACCTCACCGGCGGCCTTGCGCAGGCCGTCGGAGCGCCGGTCTCGATGTCGATCGCCGGGATCGCATCACTCCTGGCCACGGTCGTGCTGCTCGCCCGGCGCGGACACGAGCGCGGCCCGACGAGACATCTCTTGAGCGCCATCGAGCCGGGCGGCTCTCGATGACGACTCCGCCCACCGCTGCCGCTAGGAGAAGCTCATGACCGACCTGTCGTTCGGCCTCACCGTGTCAACCTCCGCCGAGACTGGAGCAGACCCGGGCGCCGCCGCTCAGCACGCCGAGTCCCTCGGATTCGACTTCATCTCGGCGTCCGATCATCCGGAGGGAGCTGATCCGAGCTTCGAAACCTGGACGATGCTGGCCTGGATTGCCGCCTCGACGACGCGGATCGGCATCGCATCGAAAGTCTTGGCCGTACCGTTCCGCCCGCCGGCACTGACCGCCAAGATGGCCGAGACCCTCGACCGCCTCTCCAACGGGCGCCTGATTCTCGGACTCGGCGGCGGCCACTCCGACGAAGAGATCCACGCTCTCGGTCTCCCGGCCCGCACCCCAGGCGAGAAGATCACCGGCCTCGAGGACGCCATACACATCCTCCGCGGGCTGTGGTCTCAGCACCACTTCAGCTACGACGGGTCGGTGAGTCAGGTCCACGCCGCCGAGATGGAGCCCAAACCTCTGCGCCGCATCCCGCTGTGGCTGGGGACGTTTGGGCCGCGAGCCCTCGATCTGACCGGGCGTCTCGCCGACGGCTGGATCCCCTCGATTGGCGTCGCGCCGCCCGAGGTCATACCCGAGATGCGCGCGCGGATCATCGCCGGCGCCCGAAAGACCGGGCGCGACCCGGAGAAGATCACCTGCGCGTACCACATGCAGGTCTGCATCGACCCGCAGTCCGAGCAGGAGCCCGGCGTCGTAGCCGGATCGCCGGAGGAGGTGGCCGAGCAGCTGCTGTCTTTCGTTGGCCTGGGCTTCACGGCGATGAACTTCACGCCAGCCGGACCTGACACCGACGGGCAGACCGAACGTCTCGCCCAGGAGGTGCTCCCGATCGTGCGCGCCGCGTCGTCATGAGGGCCGCTGGGGGTTGTTGTCATGCCGTGCGCTCCGCGTCGCCGTCCTCGCCCGGCGGCGGAAGCCTTCGACGTGAGCGCGCATCGCCTGCTCCGCCCCCTCCCCGTCGCGCGCCTCATCAACTGCGCATCTCGATCAGCATCTGGGCGATGCGAACCACGACGCTGACGGTGCCATCCGTGGCGAGCGGTAGGGATCCGTTGTGGGATTTCAGGGTGCCAGCTGGAGGGCCGCAGTCATTCGCTGAGTGCGACGACTTGACTTGGCCCCGGCGCGTCGGCTTGCGGTGGCCCCTTCGCGTCGGGTTGTTGGGGTAGATGCTGCCTGATCACCCAGCGGTGTCTGAATCTCGGCTCGGGCCGCTAACTTGGCCGCAAATGGAGCTGGATCGCTACTTACCTACTTCCGCGCGGGGGGCAATCTCGCGGAGCGTGAGAGGGACCTTCTGCACCGAAGGGGCTCAGCCCCGAGGTGCGAGGAGCCCTTCGAGCACGCGGCGGACTTTGTCTGCGGCCTGTTTGTCGCCCAGCCGCATCGCAGTGTTCGCCGCGATCAGCACCGCGTCGACCAGGAACGCAGCCAGATCGGCATCGAGGTCGGCGATCTCTCCCGCATCGGCGGCGTTTCGTAGCTCAGCTGCGATCAGATCACGCCAGGTGCGCTGTTGGTGGATGAGGGTGTCGTGAACTGGTCCCGGTCGGCTGTCGAAGTCGGCGAGGTTCGCGGCCCAGAAGCATCCGCCTGGGAACAGGGGCGTCTCGGCGTAGCCGATCCACTGCTCGATCAGCGCCCGCAGTCGTGCGGCGCCGGGGGGCGTCGATTGCGCGGGGCGGATGACGGCGTCGGCAAAAGTCTGGCGGGCGAGCTCGATTATTGCGATCTGCAGGTTCTGCTTGGTGCCGAACAGCGTCTGGATGCCGCTCTTGCTGACGCCGAGGTCGCTCGCCAGTTGGCCGAAGCTGACCCCGGTCAATCCGTACAGCGACGCGACGTCGACGGCGCGGCGCAGGATGGCCTGGCGCGAGCGGGCGCCGCGTAGCAGGCGACCGTCCGAGACCGCCTCAGCTCGATCGGCTGAGAACACTGCGGGATCCGCACGGGATCGCGGCGAGGGTTCAGTCATCGCTGCTGCATCGTGACAGTTCTTGATAATGCATACGACCGACCGTATACTTATTGAGGCGGAAGCGCTACGGACTGCCGCAACGCCCGCGGGCCTTCGGTTGCCGAGGACCGCCGAGCGTGTAGAAGCCGACTGAGGAGTGCGCAGCGTGAATCACGATCAGATGTTCGAGCTGGCACAGGCGCTCGCCGACGCCAAGAGCCGGCAGGACCTGCCGGCGGCGATGAAGCTCTTTCATGAGGAGATGGTGCTGGAGACTCCGGCCTTCGGGACCATCGCCCGGGGCCTGACCGAGAACGAGCAGACGCTGAGGCGGTTCTTCAGCTCATTTCCGGACTATCACGTCGTCCTGCAAGGCCACGCCAGCACCGAGCAGACGCTGATCTGCTGGGGAACGGCGCATATGACGATGACCGGCGATCGGTTCGGGGTGGCTCCCAACGGCCGCCGCGCCGAGTTGCAGGTGTTCATCGAGTTCGCGTTCAAGGGGAGCCTGATCGCGCGCGAGCGCTTCTTTTTCGATTTGTCGGCGCTCTGCGCCCAATCAGGCGTCTCGACGGATGCGGTGCGACGCAAGCTGTTTGGCGAGGCTCCGCACACCGAACCGCGACAGGAAGGCGATCAACAGCCGTCGACCTGGGCTGCTTGACGGTGCCGGCCCGAGGATCAAGGACCCGAAACATGAGTACCGCAATCGATTCACGGATTAGGCCCATAGCGGAGATCAAGACCACCCGTCTGCTCGACATCGCGGTCGATCTTGAACCGCAGCTCGACTTTGGCAGCGGCCCACTCGGTCGGCGCGTGCTGTTCGGCGCTGCGGGCGGTTCGTTCGAGGGCCCCAAACTTCGCGGCGAGGTCCTCCCTGGCGGCGGGGATTGGGCCCTATTCCGCCTCGACGGAACGATGACGGTCGACGTCCGCCTCACGCTGCGGACGCACGACGACGCTCTGGTGCATATGACCTACGGCGGCCGGTGGGTGACACCGGCCGAACTGCGGACCGAGATGGCCGACCCCACGAAGCGCTACAGGATCGATCCGGCTCGCTACTACTTCCGCACCAATCCTCTGTTCGAAACCGGAGCTGAGGAATACGCGTACCTGAACGACGTCGTGTGCATCGGCTCCGGGTACCTGATCGAGGGCGGGATTGCCTACCGAGTCTCGGAAGTCCTGTAAACGGGAAACGGGATGCCGCGGCGCGTGAACCTCTACGACATCGAGCTGGAACACGACGAAGAGGCCTCGGCTCGCCCGGACCTAGATCGCATGCGTGGTTGTGTGCCCGGCCGAGGCGGTCTTGCCTGGGGCTTGCTCGTCGGTTGGAGCCGGGCGCAGGTCAAGGGTGACATCTAGATTGGTGTCCGCTTCTCGCACGAGCGCGATCGTCAGTTTGCCGCGGGTGCGGGGGTTCTTGACGGCCGCGTAGAGGGCGGCTATCGAGCGCAGTTCGCGGTCATCCGCGCGCACGAGCACGTCGCCAGTCTTGATGTCTGCGCGCTGTGCTCGGCTTCCGGCATTGACTTCGCGAACGAGCAGGCCCACGACTTGGGGGAGACCCACGCTGCGGCGGATCTCGACGGTGACGTGAGCGGGAGCGAGAGTGAGTCCGAGCCGCGGGAACGCGTCGCCGCTTGTTGAGCCTTCGAGAGAGATGAGGAGGTCGCGTAGGATCGAGGTGAGCTCGTCGCGCTGGTGGGCGTCGAGCACTGTGAGTAGACGGCTCTCGGTGGCGAGGTGGGCGGGTGCGACCTGATCGAAGAGGGCGCGTCCAGCATCGGTCAGCGCTACGAGGCTGTTACGTCCGTCGTTGGGGTCCGACGAGCGAGTGACCAGGCCGCGGTCGCTGAGACGCTCAACGCGGACACTGATTGTTCCTGATGTGAGGTTCAGCTCGTTCATGAGCCGGCGCTGGGAGACCCCGTTCGGTTGGTCTAGGCGGCGCAGGGTGACCAGCGCCCCGAAGTCGGATCCGTTGAGTCCGTGCTCGGCGAACGTAGCCTCGAGCTCGGTGTCGATGATGCGTCGCACTCGCTCGATGCGTGCGATCACGGCCACGGGCGAGAAGTCAAGGTCTGGTCGCGCCTGTGCCCAGCCGTCGAGGAGACGATCAACGGAGTCGCGCGGACCTTCGTGTGGTGGGGAGCTGGCGGCCACCGTGATAGTCTACTCTGGAAAAAGGCTTTGGGCCAAGCATTTACTCACAGGAGTTTCGATGAGGATCGGTGTGATCGGAGCGAGCCGGATTGGCGGGAACGCAGCGAGGCTGTTCGCTGCCGCTGGGCACGAGGTGCTGCTGTCGTTTAGCCGTGACCCGGCGCGCCTGCAGGTCCAGGCAGCGGCGCTCGGACCTCGGGCAAGAACCGGCGATGTGCGCGAGGCCGTGGAGTTCGGGGAGGTGCTGTTGCTCTCAGTGCCGTGGGGCTTGATCGGAGAGGTGCTCGAGCAGGCCGGCTCGCTTGAGCGCAAGGTCGTGATCGATACGACCAACCAGTTCGGGCCCGGCGGCCTTCAAACGCTGCCAGCGGAGCTCACCGCTGCGCAGGTCAACCAGCGGCGCATGTCGGGCGCCAGGCTGGTGAAGGCCTTCAACACCCTGACGGCCGCATTCCAGTCGTCTGCGGCCGGAAGAGCTCCGCAGGACCGAGTCGTGATCTTCCTCTGCGGCGACGACGGGCAGGCGAAGACGACGGCCGCTGCCCTGATCGTCGATGCCGGGTTCGCGCCCGCGGACCTCGGCCGCCTTGCAGACGCGGCGTCGATGGAGGCGCCCCGGCGCCCCGGCGCGCTCTACGGTGAGGAGTACCGTCCAGCGCAGGCGGGCCAAGGCAATCGAAGCGCTACGTGCCGGGCGCCCGATTCCGCCGACTCCGCAGTACGAGCAAGCGAGCTCGTGACGTGAGCGGAACCACCGAGAAGACGTATTCAGAACCCGGTGGCACCGTAGCTGCGAACGGCGCTACACGCGCCGGTCTCGGGCTCGCCCTGGCGCTGATGGTGACCGCCCAGTTCATGGTCATCCTTGACTTCTCGATCGTCAACGTCGCCTTACCGAGCATCCAGCGCGCGCTCGCGTTCTCTCCGGTCGGCGTCGAGGGTGTGATCACCGCGTATGCGGCCGCCTTCGGCGGCGTGTTGATCCTCGGCGGGCGGCTCGCCGATCAGTTTGGGCGACGCAGGATCTTCATCACCGGACTGCTCGCATTCGCGGTCACCTCGCTTGGGTGCGCGCTCGCGAGCACGGCCGCCATCCTGATCGTCGCTCGTGTGCTCCAAGGCTTGAGCGCGGCGATCCTTGCGCCCGCCGCGTTGGCGCTTGTGACGACCACGTTCACCGAGGGAGCCGAGCGCAACCGCGCACTCGGCGTGTTCGGCGCCGCAACAGCCCTCGGGTTCGTCGCTGGCCAGGTGCTCGGCGGCGTGCTCACAGACCTGATCGGCTGGCGGAGCATCTTCATCATCAACGTCCCCGTCGCTACGGTCGCCGCCCTCCTCTCGCGTAATGCGATCGCGGCCGACGGACCGATCAAGACCCGACGGGTTCCCGATCTACTCGGCGCTGTGCTGATCACCTCGTCGATGGCGCTGCTCGTCTGGGCGCCCACGCGCGGAGCTCAGCGAGGCTGGGCATCGACCGGGTTTCTCGCAGCGACTGCAGTAGCGCTGATGCTGCTCGCGACGTTCGTCATGCTCGAGGCTCGGCGCCGCGATCCGCTCGTGCGCCTCTCGATACTCCGTTCACGCTGGCTCGCCGGCACCAACGCGGCGACAGCGATCACCGGTGCCCTGAACGGGGCCACCGTGCTGCTCTGCACGCTTTTCCTCCAGCAAGCCCACGGCTACAGTCCACTGCAAGCCGGGCTCGCGTTCGTCCCGCTCGGCCTCACAGGCCTGCTCTTCGGCGTCAGATGCGCCGGTCCGCTGATCACCCGCCTGGGAGTCCGCGCAGTACTCACCGGCGCACCGCTGATCGCTGCGCTCGCAATCGCCGGCCTCAGCCGGCTTCCCGGCGGCGGGGACTACCTGCCCCTGGCGCCCTACCTCATCCTGATCGGCGCATCCTTCACCACCACCGCCGTCGCGACGACCGTCGCGGTCTCAAGCGGCGTCGCACCCCACCAGCAGGGAATGGCCGCCGCGCTACGCCAGACCGCGTTCCAGCTCGGCGTCGCCCTCGGGGTCGCGATCCTGCTCTCAATCGCCGCCAGCCACACCAGCAACCTCCTGGCAAGTGCGCACCCCCCCGGCCGATCCGACGCACTCACAGCCGGCTTCCGCCTTTCCCTGACCATCCTCAGCGGACTCTCAGCCCTCGGGGCATTCATCGCCTACGCTGCGCTCCGGTCGAGGACCGCGCGACCCTGATAGCCGTTGCGCTCCCGGGATTGGCCGTCCCGCCCGGTCTGCGTCTCCAGCCAATGGCCAGTTCCGGTAACAAGCGCGTCACGGGTTGCCAGGGCCAGAGCTACCGAACACCGCGAGGCACCGGGAAGTGAGCACTGAGCGGCTGCAAACGCTCGCGGATGGGATCTTCGCGATCGCCCTAACCCTCCTCGTGCTCTCCCTGCCAGTGCCAAAGGGGTCCAGACACCTCGCGCACGATCTAGTTCTGCAGTGGCCTTCCTACGCGGCCTATGTGGTCTCGTTCGTGACGATCGCGATAGCCTGGATCAACCATCACGCGCTCATGGACGGCATCGAACGCGCCGACCGCACGTTGATGGAGCTCAACCTCCTGCTGCTGCTCTGCGTCGCGTTAGTCCCATGGCCCACGACGCTGCTGGCAGACTACCTGCGCGACGGGAGCCAGAGCCCGGCCGCGGCTGTCACATATGGCCTCGTGATGCTCGTGCTATCGAGCTCGTTCGCGGCAATCTGGCTCTGGTTAGCGAACAGTGACGAGCTCGCTCATCCCGAGCTACGGTCGCGAATCCCGGCAGCGATCCGGCGCTCGCTCGTCGGGCCGGCCGCCTATCTGGTGGGCACCGCCCTGGCGTTGGCTAGCACGCCAGCTGCTGTGGTGCTTTTCGCGATAGTCCCACTGTTCTTCGCCCTATCCCGACGTACTGCCCGGCTCCGACCCTGGGAGGGACACAGTGAAAGTCGGCTCTGCAAAGTCTGCGTCGAGGCTACTACTAGTAGTGGCAGACGCGACAGTAGCCAGCGGCGAAACCGCGGGGCGTCATAGCCGAGACGACCGCTGCGGCGATTCGACTCCAATTCGCGACCAGGTGCTCAGGGACTCGTCTTGGCAAGCAGCAGGACACCGGTTCGATCCCGGTTGGCTCCATCTCGAGAAGTGTGCCTGCAAGTGGGCATGTTTCATCGTGTCTCTCGCGTTGTGTCGAGACCGGCGACCTGAACAGGTAGTCAAGTTTTAGTCAAATAGCCCAGCGGATCGCGGCGCGACCGCGGGCCGGGCGGGTAGATCGTCAACGATCGGCTCGCCCGAATCGGGGCCGCGAGGTCCGGCGATCGGGATCGCATGCTCCCATAGCGTCAACCGCCGATCAGTTGACGCCGCTAGTTGTTGTGGCAGGCGGCTGCGGCCTGCGTGACCGCGGGCGCCTCGATGTCGATTGACTTTGGGATCAGGAAGATCGGGCCGCCTGGCGCGCCCGGCACCGCGCCCTGCACGTGGTAGCTATTCGCGTTGCTAGGCATGGTCGTCGTCGGATCCGGCCAGTTCGGCACTCCGTGCGCGCGCATGCATTTGGCGACCGCCACCACCTGGGCCATGACGGCGGCGGACGGCGGTGTGGGCGCGGGGTAGCCGGCGAGCTCCAAGCCTAGCTTTGCGCACGCTGTCTGAGCCAGCTCGAATGCCGGCGAGGTCAGCATCCCCCGGGGGGGTCGAGAGGTTGACCTGAGCGCCGCCAGCGCCGAAGGTCGGATCCGGGAGGTTCGGCACCCCGTGCGACCGTATGCAAGTCGCGGCCGCGAGCTAGGACCGCGCGAAGCTCGAGGCGCGCTCGCTGGCGCCGGTGTTAATCGGCTTGGTCTTAGACCCGCAGCCAGCGCTCACCAGCACGCCGGACACGGCGACAACGGCAATCGGCAGCCGATGGCGAGCCAGTTGAAATAGCACCGACGGTCGCACCTACCGTAGTGCCACCTGGAACCACGCGGATACGCTGTCGCTCGAGCTAGACGCGGCCCCAGCTCGCGGATCAGAGGAGCCAGACCGGCAGCAACGGAAGCTTCCGAATCAGATCCAAACCAGCAGGTCAGCGCCGACGCCCAGCCCGACCTGTCCCGCCCCCCGAGCGAGACCGATCGCGCTCCCCGGGCTCCCGTGCGACCAAACAGCGCCGCCCCTCTCTGCACGCCCCACAAGGCAGTTCTCAGGTATGCGCTGCTTTGGGAGGACTTTCCTAAGCCGACGCCCGGACTCGAACCGGGGACCCCTTCATTACGAGTGAAGTGCTCTACCAGCTGAGCTACGTCGGCGATCTGCCGATTCTAGGGGCCCAGGATCGAGCAGAGTGACGACGCACGTGCGCCCGTCCGCGAGCTCGTCGCGGCCGGAGATCCGCACCAAGCCCGCCTCCTCGAGCACGCCTCGATAGCGCTCCAGCGAAGTGAGCCATCGGACGTCGGCGCTCGGCTCCGGATACCCGCACGCGCGGGCGAGCTGGCGGCCGGTGAGCCGATAGCGGCCGCTCTGGCGCGCGTGCGCGTGGCGCCAGAGCGCCTGATAGAAGCGGGCGAGGTTGTCGGCGTAGTCGTTCCGCGGTTCACGCATGCCCGCGCGCGACGGTATCGCTGCGACCCGCGAGATCAGCTCGCCGGTCGTGAGCTGGCGGGGCAGCGGCGCGATCGGCACCGGCCGAGAAGGGCGGCGTCGCCGTTCGATCGAGGTGCAACCGTCGGGTTGCGCGCCGTCGTCGGCGTTGGATATTGTTGGCGGGCGCTCTGTGGCTGCCAGCTCAGCCATGGAGCGTACTTTTTACACGGCCGGTCGGACACCTGCAAGGATTCCGCTGTGATCAGAGCTGTGCTGGTCGGGGTTGTGGGGGTCTTGGCGGCGGCGGCGCTGGCGATCTCGCTGGTCGCGTTGGAGCGTAAGAACCCGCCTTCGCTCGCCGGCCGGCTGGGTCAACTCGAGGCGCGAATCGCGGCGCTCGAGCAGCAGGCGAGCTCGCAAGCGACGTCGGGGCCGCGCGTGTCCGCGACGGTGCAGAAGATCGTCAGCTGTCTCCCCGAGCTCACCGCTTATGTGAACGGCCAGCAGCTCCAGAACAACAACGGCAGCCTCTACCTCTCCGACACCCAGCAGATCTCATCGTTCTGTACGAGCCTGCTCTACGGGCACTGAGTCACCAGCCGGCGGGCTGGTCAATCGAGTGGGCGGTCGTGCCGATCGCGGTTTGCGCGGCGCCGCCGGCGGTGTCGGCGAACGGTGGGGTGCCGGTGAGCGGGACGAGCCAGTCGGGGTTGAGGGCTTTGAGCGCGGCGAGGCTGGTGATGCCCTGGATTTGGGCGCCAGTGAGCGCGGTCTTCCAGATCGCCGCGGCGGTGATCGCGCCGAGGACGGGTTTGGCGAATTGGGTGGAGTAGCCGATCGTCCAGCCGTTCGCGGCGGCGGTTTGGTTGGTGGCGGCCGCGCCGGCGGCGCTGGTGTTGGTGTGGGCGTCGAGGTCGTTGCGGTAGAAGGTCGGGATGACGGAGGCGCCCGCGGCGCGGGTGACGGCGTACACGCACCAGTGCCCGGCGACCGGGGTCACTGTCGATTGGGATTCGTTGGTGCCGTCGTAGGTGGAGAGGCCGCTGTTGCCGGTTTGGAAGTAGAGGTTGAGGTCGTCGACGGTTGCCATGTCGAGCAGGCATCCGTCCTGGGCGTTCTGGAGCTTCGCGACGACGAGGAGGGTGTAGGCGCTCGCGATCGTGGCGTTCCCGAGCCCGAGGGTGATGCCGGTGTCGGCTCCGTTCTGGAGCGAGCCGCCGCCGGGGTCTGAGGCGAGCTGGCTGGCGCCGAATTGCGAGAGGGTCTCGCCGCTGTTTGAGAAGAAGCCGGCGTAGCCGTCGTTCTGAAAGCTCGCGTCGGCGCAGCTGCCGGCGCGCAGCCAGTTAACGCCGTCTTGTGAGTCCCAGGCGGTGAAGGTGGTGCCGTTGGCTCTGAAGCCGCAGTAGGGGGCGTTCGGGATCGCGCGGGCGACGTTGAGCAGCTGGGTGCGGAACGCGGCCTGGACCTTGTTGACGATCACGGTGCCGGCGGCGAAGCGCGCCTCGTAGCCGGACTCGACGCCGGAGGGGACGTTGTAGAGCCGGAGCATCAGGTTGAGCGTGTCGGCGAAGCTCGCGACTCGCGCGTGGACCTGCTGGTTGGCGGCGAGCCGCGTGGTCCAGTAGCCCGAGCACTGGCCGGCGGCGACGGCCTGCTTTCCGGAGATCGTCGGGAGCGGGTAGGCGGGGTCGACGAGTCCCCAGCCGGCGCCGAGCGGCCCGTCCGGGCGGTTGAAGACGTCGAGGAACGAGCCCGGCCGACCTAGCGACCTGACCCGCCAGGTCGGCCGGGGAGTCCACGGAGGCTCGTCAGCCACCGCGGCCTGTCACCACTGGCCGTAGTCGGCTTTGAGCGCGCGGTTGAAGTCGCAGCTGACGCCGGCGACGGTGTGGCCGTTTGAGAATTGGATCACCTGCGCGCGCGGATCCCACTGGCCACCTGACCAGGCGTAGGTTTGCCAGCCGTAGCGGATGAGGTGCTGGTCGAGGAGGTAGCTCAGCGGCCGGATGCCGCCGTAGGCGCCGGCGTGCTCTGAGCCGATCACCGACGCGACGCCGCGGAAGTAGGCGGCGACCTGGAGGCCGTCGACGTCTGCGTCGATCGCGAAGTAGATCGCCCAGCTCCCGGAGCGCGGGAGACCGCATTTGCGGGCTTGCGCGAGCGCCTGGCCCGCGTCGTCCATCCCGGCCTGGAGACCCTGCAGCGCGCGGGTCGCGCTCGTTTCCCACACGACGACGCGGCCGAGGCCGGCGGCTTTGAGGTCGGCGCTCTCGCGCGGGCTCAGGTTCTTGGTCGGGTCGGAGCTCAGGTAGCGCGCGGCGAACCCCGCGCCGACCGCGCGGAGCGACCGCGGGCTGATCGCCCCCCACGCCCAGTCGATCCCGAACAGCGGCAGCCTGACCGGCGGCGGCGCGGGCGGATGCTTGGTGCGCCATGCGAGCGTGAAGATCCGGTTGAACATGCGGTTGAGCTGCACCCTGTTCGCCGGGGTCGCTACGGTCGCGGCGGCCGAGAGCGCGACGGGGATCAGGTTCCACTCGGCAACAGTGAGGTGAACCCCGAGCCCTTTGAGCAGCGCGACGATCGCGAAGCCGGCGGCACCGCCGCCGCCGGCCGCGATCGTCTTTGAGTGGACGGAGCTCAGCCGGCCCATGGCGGCGGAGGCGGAGGCGTCTGCTCGCCCGCGGGCGCAGGCGTTTGCTCGGGCGGAGGCGTCTGCTCGGGCGGCTTCTCGGCCGCCTGCTCGAGCGCCGACGGCGCCGGCTCCTGTTGCGCGGGCGGGGTCGGGGCGGGCTTCTCGGCGCCCGTCGCGGGTGGGGGCTTGATCGCTTGCTCGACTGAGACGACGAGCTCCTCGAGGCGCGGCACGAGCGCGACCAGGCGGTCGACCGCTTGGGCGTGCGAGCCAAACAGGCCGTCGACGGCCTTTACGTCGTTGACGAGTGCGTCTAGAAGACTCATTCTGGTGCTCCTTTCGGGAGGTGTTCAGCGCTTGCGGCGGCGGCCGCGGCGGTGGGATTGCTTGCGTTTGGTGTAGCGGTGGGATTTGGTGCAGAACCCGCACCGGCATCCCTTTTTGTGTCCGTGTCCGTGTGCCAACTGGGGTCTCCTCTCGGTCTAGGTTTCGAAGCTGTAGGCGATCACGCCCGGGGCAGGGGTCGGCGGGCCCGAGGCGGCGGGGAACTGCTCGGCGACGCCGAGGTCCAGGTTGACCGCGGCCACATCGGTCGCGATCGCGTAGGTGAGCAGCGCGACCTCGTTTTCCTCGAGCAGGATCGGGTTGGTGAGATCGGCGGCGATCGCGGTGTTGACCTGCGACCAGTTGGTGGGGCTGGTCAGCCCGACGAGCGTGAGCGTTTGGCTCGAGGTCCAGCGCGGCACGCCCTGCACCTTGAGGAGGAGTGTGAGCTCGGCCTGGGTGGCGACCGGATTGGCGGGCGCGACGTTGACCGCGAGCGCGACGGGCAGGTAGACGCGCTCGATCGCGATCCGGGCGCGCGGGCGGGAGCGGAGGTCGGGGATCACGTAGTCACCGCCCGACCCGCCGAGCTGGGGATCGAACTTCATGCTGCCCATCACCAGCCCGCCCGGCTGAGAGCCCGCGACGAACACCTGGCCGGGTGGCAGCTGGTAGCTCGAGGTCGCGAGCCGGCCGTGCCCGCTGTCGCTGCCCGCGGCCGCGGCCCGGTCGGCGAGCACCGCGGCGGTGGCTCCTGCGCTGTAGCCGGTCGGGTTCATCGCTCACTCGCCGCGATCGCCGGGGTCGTACCAGCGATGGCCGCCAGGTTTTCCGAGCGCCTCGTCGAGCACCTGGCGGATAGACGCGACGGTGAGGCGGTCTTGTTTTTCGCGGCGGCGTTCGTGGCGGCGGAAGAGCTCGGCGATGTCCTCGAGGAGCTGCTTGTAGCTGGAGGCCCGCCAGGAGAGGACCGCCAGAATGAGCGTGCTCGCGCCCGCAAAGATCGCCGCGACGATCGCAGCAGTATTGGAGACAGAGGCGAGCGCAAACACACGCTTAGGCGATCTCCCCGAGCCTGAGCGGCTGCACCGCGACGTAGCGGAACACGTAGATCACCGCGGTGCCGCCGCCGAGGACGGCGGGGTCGCAGCCGAACTCGATCCCGGCGCACTCGACGGGCAGCACCAGCGCGCTCGCGCCCGGGCACGACGGCGCGCGCGAGCTCGGCTGCGCTGACACGCCGCCGACCCCGATGAACACCGGCGCGGCACCGACGTTCAGCACCCCGAGCGATTTCGACGCCCAGGGGCAATCGTCAACGGTGCGATACACGCCGTTGTTGCCCGGGTTGATGATCACGGTGCGCATCTCCGGGCACTGGTCGTAGCGCGACCACAAATCGTGTAGACCCTCGATCGCGACGTCGAGCCGGCCCGCGGTGTCGTGCAGCGCGGCGATCGCCTCCGCGACCGTCGTCGGTGCGGGCGTCGACGTCGGCTGACTCGGCGTCTGCGGCGCCGGTCCGCGCACGATCGGGGCGGTCACGCTCACGCCGCCATCTCCCCGGCGCGCCCGACCGCCTGCCTGGTCGTTCCCGGTCTGAGGCCCTCGACGATCATGATCGCCCCAACGACCAGCACCACGATCAGCAGGCCGGCGTACTTCGCGTCGCCGATGACGGTGTTCACAGCGCCGGTGATGGCTTTGGGAACGCTGTCGATCGCATTGCCGACCGTGTTCGCGACGCCGGCGGGCGTGGGGATCGTCGTGGCCCCGGCGGCGCCGGAGATCCCGGTCTTCGCTTTGGCTTGCACTTGGGCGAGGCCGTAGCCGCCGCCCGAGTATGCCTTCAGCGCGGCGTCCCAGTTGTTGCCGTGCTGCTTGTAGAGGTCCGAGAGGTAGTGCGCGGCGGCGTCGGCCTGCTGTTGGAACTGCGCGACGGTCGGTGTGTTCGTCAGGGGGTAGCCGTAAGAGCCGGCCGTCGACGGCAGGAATTGGAACTCGCCGACCGCGCCGGCAGAGCTCGTCTTGACGTCCTGGCCGAAGTTCGTCTCCATGCCCCACACGCCCTCGAGGATCCCGGCCGGGATGCCGTACTTCTTCGCCGCCGCCGCCCAACCGGATCCGTAGCTGACCGACATCGCTCAGCTCCCGGTGAGGTGTTTGCTGGCGGCTTTGCGCGAGAGGGCTTTGGGGTCGCGCGCGAGCTCGCGGATCAGCCAGGGCACCGCGAGGAGCAGGAGCAGCAGCTCGAGTGCGACTTTGAGGTAGTCGAGCGTGTGTTTCGACGGGAGGCCGCGCGGGCCGGCTTGCTGCTCCTGCTGGGGGCCCCAGGGGTTCACTTCGCGGTCGCGCGGAGAACGGCTTCGATGGTCCAGGGGTCGATGTGGTTCTCGGCGAGCGCGCGGCCGGCTGGCGTGTCGCCTCCGAATCCGCTCGGGTCGGGCCGCACGCCGTAGCGTTGCCGGAATCCGCCGACGGCGGTCATGATTGAGGAGTCAACCGCTCCGAAGGGGTTCTCGCCGGCGCTCACGCTGTTGGGGAATCCGAGCTGGGCGAGTTTGCGGCCGAGCTCGTGCACGAACGGGTCCGCGCTACCAGAGGTGAGGTAGCCGTGGGTGTGGGTGACGGTCGGGGTGACGGTGTTGGTCTCGGCGCCTACCTGGTCGCGGGCTTCGCGGCTGATGCCGAGCTCGTCGTGCTGCCAGGGCTGCGGGCCGTCGTAGCCTTCGCGCGGCCAGCCCTCGAGCCAATCGTGGGTTGCTGCGGTCGCTTCCATCTAGCGCCTCCTTCGGGGTTTAGCTTTGGCTCCTGCGTGGCCGGTCGGTTTGAGCGTCGGTTTGGTGTGGACCGCGGTCGTGTTGATCGGCTTGGTGTGCGGCTGGTTGTGGATCGTCACGGTTTTCCCCCGCTGGCCCTGCGGGCCCCTGGCTCCGCGCGCGCCTTTGGGGCCGCGCGCGCCTTTGGGGCCGCGCGGGCCGGCGACGCTGATCGTCGGGCCGGTGGCGCTCTGCGGCGGGACGCTGCTGACGTCGGTGTTCGGCTGCGGCACGAGCTGCGAGCCCGCGTTCTGGGTCGCCTGGTTGGCGATCTCCTGTTGGATTTGCTGGAGGCCGGCGGTGATGTCAGTGTCGAGCTGGCCCATCGCGGCGCCGTTGTCGGCGAACGTCGACGGGGTGCTCGTGCCGTAGAGGTTCGCGTCTTGGGCGGCCTGGTTTTGCGCGGCCTGCTGGGCTGCCTGTTGGGCTGCGGCGTCGGTACCGCTGGTCGTGCTCGAGCTGGTGCTTGAGCGTGAGCGGAGGTAGAGGAGGAGGAGCAGCGCGGCGGCGGCCGCGCCGATCATGATCATCCGCTGGCGCTTCTTCTTGTCTGCGCCCTTGGCGCCGGCTGGGAGGGTTCCGGGTGGCATCAGACGCCGGCGCTGGCTCCCTTGCCCTTGTCAGCCGCGCGCGGGGCGTTGCGGACGCGCAGGCCGGCGGCCATCGACGTCGGGGTGTTGGGCTGGCCGATGCCGGAGATCGCGAACGTTTGGATCGGGGTGAGCGGGCTGGTGCAGATCCCGGCCTGGCTGGTTTTGGTGCGCCGGAGGCTGTCGGGGTCCATCATCGTCGCGAGCCCTTCGCCCCACACTGTCTCGGTGAGGCGTTGGATGACGGGCAGGCGGATGCGGCGCTCGAGCCGTCGTGTGGGGGCGGTGAGGAGTCGGTGGGCCATCAGCGGCCTTGGAGGGTCTTGAACACGTTCGAGGCGCCGGAGGTGCCTGCTGAGAGCGCCTGGGCGAACCCGCCGGCGTGGGCGAGCACGAGGAACAGGGCGATCAGCCCGAACGCGCCCGCGACGAAGCGTCTGAGCTCGTTGCTCATTTGTGGCCTCCTGGGGCGAGTGGGTCGATGTGCGGGGAGACGAGCGCGCGGACCGCGTTCGACGCGCCTTCTGAGAGCTTGCCGACGGCGGCGACTTTGGTGATCAGCAGGTAGCCGATCGAGAGCGCGGCCGCCCAGACGAACATGTCGAGGATCGTCTCCCCCCAGCTCGTGTCGGCCACCCAGCTCGCGCCTGAGCCGGCGAGCCCGGCGCCTTGCTGGGCGAGCTCGCCCGCGCGCTCGCGCCGCGACGATGCTTCTTCTTGTTCGGGTGGCTGGTAGGGGGCGGCGCGGTAGCGGCTGCGGATCTCGGCGGCCTGCTCGGTTGAGATCTTCGCGCGCTGGCGGATCGTGCGCTGATGGGTCTTGAGGTGTTTGGGGAGCTCGCCGAGCTCGCGGGCGGTGCCGGTCATCGCGATGTCGCGCGCGCGCGGATGCTGCTCGTCGATCTCCTGGGCGTGCCGATTCGCCTCAGCGCGCGCCTGGCCGCTCAGGTGCTCTGCGGCGTGGTCGTGCTCGAGATAGCGTCTGGCGGCGTCGCGCTCGGCGCTCGAGGGATGCTGGGTGCGGGTCGTTGCGCTCATAGGCCCGCGGGTAGTGGCTGGCCGAACGGTCCGGGGTTGCCGCCGGGGGCGAGACCGATCTCGGTCCAGCCGGGGGTGGTCGCGTTGCCGACGAACGGGCCGTGGCCGTTTTGGGTGAACCCGAGCGGCTGGCCGGCCTTGATTGATTGGCCGGCGGTGACCACCGAGCCGATGTGGCCAAAGTAAACGTCCTCGCCGGCCCAGGGCCCCGTGAGGAAGTGAACGATCGGATAGAGGACACCGAAGCCGCCCGGGTCGTTCCCGTTGCGCACCACGGTCCCATTGCCCGGCGCGAGCACCGGGGTGCCGGCGGGGGCTTTGAGGTCGCGGCCCTGGTCGCGGCGCTGCGGGATGATCGCGGTGCCGGCGGGAAAGAGCGATTTGAGGATCGAGCCGGAGCCACTCGGTACGAGCGCGCCCGGCACGCCGCCGGGCGCCACCGGCGCCGAGACCCCGGCGGTGAGATAGGGACTCTTGGAGGCTTTGTTGCCGAGGATCCGGTCGACGAGCGTGCGCCCGGAGGCGTCGGAGTTGACCGAGCGCATGATCAGCCAGAAGCCGAGCACGGCGATCAGGATCCGCACGCCGGAGCTGCTCATGAGGGCTGGCCGAGGAACTTGGCTTTGAACCAATCGAGCGCGCCGCCGTGGCCGGTCCAGCCGCCTTGCACGAGCCCGATCAGCAGCCCGGCACCGAGGACGGCGAGCAGCATCCAGGCGACCTGGTTCACGTCAGCGCTTCCGCAGGAAGAAGAACCAGCCGGCGAGCAGCAGCGCGACGATGATCAGCGTGCGCTGGCTCACTTGCGTACCCCGGCTTTCGCGCCGACCGACGCTCTGAAGTGGATGTGGTTCAGCGCGTAGTAGCCGAGCGCCATCAGGAGCACCCAGCCGATCGGGTTGCCCTTGAAGTTGAACAGCTCAGACCAGTGCGAGCGCGCCGGCGCGCCCGACGCGACACCGGCGGTCGGGTTGGCCTGGGCGATCGCGACCTGGCGCTGTCCGCCGCCGTAGCCGGGCGTGCCGGCCACGCCGCCGACCAATGGGTGGCCGGGCTGCATGCCCGACATCTCGGCCCACGTGTCGTAGCCGAGTTCCGGGACCGCCGGCCACTCGAATACGCCGCCTGACTGGCCAACCCCGGACACCTCGTGGGCGCGCCAGCGGGTTTCGTCGACGAGCTCCTCGAACGCGAAGCGCATCTCGGCTCAGGCCCCTGAGAACAGGGTCTCTTCGACGAAGTGGACGTGCGCGTTGGGGTTGATCGTGGTGCCCTGGGTGATCTTGAAGACCGCCTGGAGCTCTGAGACGCCGCGCGGGTAGATCAGGTCGCGGTCGGGGTTGTCGTTCTCGAGGTCGAGGATCGTGTAGAACGGGCCGGGGCCGAGCGCGGCGGCCTGCGCCGCGGTGATCCCGGAGCCATTGACGCCGGGGTAGGCGATCAGCCCGTTGTAGTTGCGCTCGTTTTCCTCGAGGCCGAAGATTGCGCCCTGGCCGGCCGGCCCCGACCACACCAGCGGTTTGCGGTTGCCGCCGTACTCGAGGCGGAACTGGTCGACCGCGACGAGCGGCGAGATCTGGGCGGCGCCGCCGTTGTCGAGGTAGCCGTAGAAGGCGATCAGCTGGCCGGCGTTCTTGATCAGCGGCGTGATGACGTCGCCGGTGTTCGCGAACGGCAGGTTGGCGGCGATGAAGCCGTGCAGCCAGCGCAGGTCGGGGATCGCGACCATGCGGCCCTGCTGCGCGTCGACGTAGGGGATGTCGAAGTAGGTCAGCTGCGGGTAGATGGTGCCGGTCAGCGTCGCGGTCGAGTTGCCGGTCGTCGTGAAGAGGTCGGCCGAGAGGGCCGGCTCGATCGTGTAGGAGAGATAGTTCGAGTCCGACTGGGCGAACAGCGCCCCGGTGAGCGTCGTCTGGTCGTGGACGATCGGGAGGTCGTAGACGAGCACCACGGGGTAGTTGCCATTGGCGACGAGGCCCTGGGCGGTGCCGGCGTTCGCGATCCCCTCGACGGGGTTGCGGAAGAGGCGCTTGCGGCGGGCGCGGAAGTCGGCGCCCTCGGCCTGCATCAGCGACGTTTGGCCGTTGGCCTGGACGGTGATCCGCTTGAAGATGTTCTACGGCCACGGGTAGTTGGCGGTGACCGTGCCGGTGCCGGCGGTCGTGAGCGTGCCGATGAAGACCAGGCGGATGAAGGCGAGGATCCCGACGTTGGTGATCCGCTGGTCCATCCGCGAGCCGCCGAAGCCGGTGTAGGCGAAGTTCTGCTGGGGGACGTCGTTGCGCTCGGTCTCCTGGTTGAAGTAGGGCACGTCCATCGCGTAGGTGCCCTCGGCCGGCATGTTCAGGAAGAACGCCGCGGCGCCCTTGCCGGTCGCGCCACCGCCGACCGGCGGGATCCCGCGCGCGACGAGCTTGGAGACCGCTTCGCTGTCGGCGTCGTGGCCGCGGAGGCGGTAGAGCTCGCGCAGCTCGCCCGAGTACATGCTGTGCGCGCCGCGCGAGCGGGCAAGGGAGCGCCGGCGGTGCTCGCGGCGGCCGGCGGCGATGACGTCGAGCGTTCTCACGCCCGCGCCTAGATCTTGTCGACGGTCTGGGTGAGCGCCGGTACGTTCGCCTTCGGGGCGAGCCACTTGAGCGCGAGGATGAACACCACGGCCGCCAGGCCGATCCGTCCAACCTCTCTGAGCGTGTAGCCGAAGAACTTCATTGGGCGCCACCGAATCACGCCCCGGGGGCGGCGGGAAGATGCTGCAGGCGCCGCGGCCGCCGCGGCTGCGGCGGCCGCGGCGTCTTGATTTCTCCGGAGAACTCCGGAACTCTCGACCGCTCGATGGGGCTCAGCCCGGATCCCGAAAAGCGCGCCCGCCAGCTCGCCAACCTCAAACGAGGGTGGCCCGCGGCGGCCGGCCGGCACGGACTCGGGAACGACGACAGCCCCGATCCTCCCGCGAGCGCTCCCGCCTCAGGCGGCGAGCTCGAGGTGATGCCCTACGCCGAGACAAAGCCCCCCGAACCCCGAGCCCCAGCCAGCGGCGCAGGCGAGCACCGGCCCGCCCGCCGGCGGGAGCGCCAGCGCCAGAGCCCGAACGGGAGCCCGCCGGCTCCGGAGCAGGCGGCGGTTTCCTCGACGGGTTCTTCGGACGGCTCTGAGTTCCTCTCAGACCCCGGCCCCGCGTTCGACCCCGAGCGCTCCCCGGCGGCGCCCGAGCCCGAGCCGGACGAGCGCGAGCTCGACGAGGGCTGGGACGAGGCCAGGATCCGCGAGTTCCTGACACTCCAGGGCGAGATCACACACGCGGTGCTGCGGGTCGGCAAGGACGACGACGAGACCTGGATCCACACGGAGAGCGACCTGAAGACGATCGCGCCGCCGCTCACCCGCATCCTGAACCGCTACGACGTCACGCGCGCGGCCGCGGCCGCCGGCGACGAAGCGCTCTTGGCCGCGGCGGTCGCCCGCTACGGCACCCGCAACTACACCAAGCGCCGGCGCATGCTCGCCGAGCTGCGCGCACAGGAACCCCAGCCGATCACCGGCGTCCCCGCCCCCGAAGGCAGCGTCCCCGAAGAGCACGACGAGCTCATCGACGCGCCCCCGGCGATCACCCCGAAAGGAGCCAGACGATGAACTCAACCCAGAAGGTCTACGGCCTGCTCGAGGAGCTGCAGGACTGCGAGGACGAGGAGCTCCGCGAAGCGATTCCGCTCAAAGGTGTGCCGATCCCGATGGCGCGCGGAGCGCTCGCCGCCGTCGCCGGGATGCTGCCCGACGACCCGCTCGAGCTCGACGGCTTCCTCGAGCAGGTCTCCACGTTCTGCCTCTCGATCCGCTCGGACGAGCGGCTCCCCGAAGACCAGCGGGTCGAGCAGCTCGAGGAGGCGAACGCCGATGCGTGATCCCGAGCAGACCGGCGGGAGCGAGATCTCGCCGGCGATGATCGCGATGCTGCTGTTGTTCGCCGCGGCCGCGTTCGTGGCGATCGGGAACCTCCAGACCCGCAACGCCCGCGACGAGCTCGAGTCAGAGCGGAAGCGCCGGCGCGAGCTCCAGGGCAAGGTGAAGAGCCGCGACGAGCAGCTCGACGGGGCACTCGCGAAGATCTCAGAGCTCGCAGAGCGTGTCGACAAGCTCTCCCCCAGCTGACCGCGGCATCCGCTTCGTCGACCGGGTCTTCGTCGCCGGCGTCAACGGGTCGGGCAAGAGCGCGCTGATCAACCACCTCGCCGCCGGCTACCGCTGCCAGATCCTGCTCTACGACACCAAGGACGAGTTCACCGTCCCCGGCGTCGAGGCGGTCCACAAGCCCGAGCGGATCGACTGGAACCAGCGGCTTATCCACCTCATCGACGACGCCGGGGACCTCAAAGAGACCGACCGCGTTTTCAAGGCCGCGTGGCAGCGCAAAGCCGGGCGCTCGGGGCTCCCCTACGGCCTGGTCGTCGTCGTCCACGAGCTCGGCGACCTGTGCGCCGATACACCCGGCGGCACACCCCAATGGGTGAGCATCTACATCCGCAAGGGCCGCGCGCACGGCCTTGGTCTGCTCGCCGGCTCCCAGCGCCCCCGCAACATCCCGCGCGCGGCGCGCACCGAGTCACAGCACGTGTTCAGCTTCGCCGGCGGCTTCGATCCCGAGGACGTGCCCGTCATGGCCGCCCTTCACCGCATGAGCGTCCCCGAGTACGAAGCCGGGCTCGCGCAGGCCGCCCAGCTCGGCGAGCACGCCTACATGTGGACCGACCGCCGCGCCCGCCACACCGTCATCCGCCCGCCGCTACCTCCGGAAAAGCTCCGGAGCTCGATCGCCGACGGGATCGACCCGCTCGCCCACCGAGCTCCGGAAAGCTCCGGAGACCCCGAAGCTCCGGAGCGCGCTCCGGAGAACTCCGGAGACGACGAGGCGATTATCATCGCCGGCGAGGGCCCTGGAGAGTGATCAACAGTCTCGATCGGCGGCAGGTGATGGCCCAGAGGGCCGTGCTCGCGCTGTGCTGCTGGGCGATCTGGCTCGCCGGCCGCGAATCCGGACAGCGCGCCACGATCGGGGTGCTGCGCCGCACCTACCTGGAGGGCCTGCACAAGGGTGCCGGGACGCGCGCAACGTAGGCTCGAGCAGCTCGCCTCACCGCTCGAGCCCGCCCGCAAACCGTTCTACGTGCGGCTCCCCGTCCCGCCCGGGCTCGAGCGAACGTTCCCCGCCGAAGGCTGGTACTGGGTTCCCCACGAGCACCACACCGCCGTGTACCTGGCCGCCACATTTCACCGCGCCGCGATCGAGCTCGACAAGCAGCTCGTCGACCAGCTCCACACCGCCGAGCAACCATGAGCCTCAACGGCGGGTTCCAGAGAAGCGCCGCGCGCCGCCAGGAGCTCGAGCTAGGGCCGATCGCCCCCTGGCACACCACCATCCGCGTCGAAGCGATCGAGACCAACCACGGCCGGCAGTCAACGATCCCCTTGGACCACGTGTTCGAGGTCTCGGCCGAATGGACCGGGCCGCCGATGATCGGCATGCCCCCCAGCCGCGAGCCAGTTTCGGCCCGCGACACCTACACCGTCCCGAGCCTCGAGCAGGCCCGCGCGCTCGCGCACCGAGCCGCCGAAGAGTTCGCCCGCGGCGGCGACGAACCGCCCGATCTGCGCGAGCTCCACGAGCTCCTCGAACGACGCAAATAGTGTCGCTTCTGCACCAAACGCCGCTAGGGGCGCAAATGAGCGGTGGTTCTCGCCAAGAGCAACACTATTCGCCCGATCCGTCCCCCGTCGACGTCGGCGACGCGAGGGACGCGTCCCGTGCGTCGACGGCGGGCCCGCGGGACGTGTAGAGAGCCCACGCGCGGCCGATCACGCCGGAGCCGGGGAACAGGTCGTCGAGCTCGTCGCCGGGCTGCGCGCCGAGCAGCGTGAACATCCAGACCGCGAACTCGGGAGGCTTCATCCCCACGAGAGCGCCGGGCATCGCGTCATAGCGCCCGCGGTAATCGAGGTGGTCGAGCACGGTCTGGACGCGTCCCGTCTGCAGGGCGCGGCCGCGGTAAACGATCAGCGGCTCCCACGCGCTCAACGGCGCCTTGGCGCGCGTCGGGCGCACGCGCCGGCGCCACGCGCACACCGAGATCCCGGCGGGACACATCGGCAAGACGTCCCGTAGTGCGGCCGCGCTAGTCGACAACGCCCAGCCATCGGGCCAGCCGTCGGCGAGCTGCTCGAGGAGGGACGCGTGGTCGACCTCCTGGCGCTCGGCGTAATAGCCGGCCTTCCCCGGGTAGGGCGGGTCGGCGTAAGCGAAGCGTGCCGGGGATCCGCCCGGCGCGAACGGGACGCGTCCCACAGGCCCACGAGGTCGACGGGGCACGGCTCGCTTGAAGCGCCAAGCGCGCTTACGGCACACGACCCCGCAGTAGATCGCGTCCCGTCTCGATCGCCCCGGGACGCGTCCCCCGCACCAGGCGCAGGCCCTCCGGGACGCGTCCTGAGTCGCCGGCGACGTCGAGCGGGACGCGTCCCCCGCCGCCGCGGCCGGGCGGGACGGTTGCTCGAGCTCCACGGGACGGGTCATTGATCCGACCTCGTGAGCGTGAAGTCGATGTAGCCGGCGAGCTTCAGCTCGTTGATGAGCGGCGCAAGCTCTTTTCCCGACGCGACGATCCCGTCGGCGACCGCCTGCGCGGTGAGGGTGGTCCCGTTGATGAAGCATGCCCGACGGTTCGGGTCGTCCTCGACCTCGGCCATCCACTCGAGCACGCGCCACGCGCTGTCGCTTGTCTCTGACGTCATCGACTGCACCTCTGCTCGAGCGAGACGATTCGAGCGTGGAGCTGATTGACCACCTCGAGGATCAGCTCGAACTCCCCCCATAGGTCGCTGGGGGTGACCGTGCCCGCCGCGCGCTGGCCAAGCGCGTCGTGGTGATCAACGGCGCGCTTGAGCGCCGACTCGAGGGCAAACGGGCTCTCTGAAGGCATCAGGCGGTCTCCTCGAGCTCGTTTTCGAGCTTGGTGATGCCGCGGTCGAACCACTCGCCGAATGCGACGCCGGAGGCGAGCGCCAGGCGGCCGGCGAGATATGCGGCTGGGGCTTGGTCGAGGTTGAGCGCCCAGACGGTTCCGGAGTCGAACTCGATCAGCAGCTCGCGGTTGGTGGTGACCGAGAGCTTGACGGGCACGAGCTCGGCCGCCGGGTTGCCGCGATCGAGGGTTAGGTGGGCTGGGATGAGCGGCATCAGTCGAGGGGGACGTCGCGGTCGAGAACGCGGCGCTCGAGCTCTCGCAGCCGGCGCTCTTTCGCGGTCTCGGCGAGCTCCTCGTCGTCGGGCGTCGCGCCGATCTCGGTGGCGCCTTCGACTTGGAGCATGTCGATCCCCCAGGGGGTGCCTTCGATCGCGAAGTAGCTCGTGAGCCGCTTGGTCTTGGCCGCGGCTGCCTGGCAGGCTTCCTCGGCGGTGTCGGCGTGAAATGCGGCCAGCGGCACCGCGAACGTCTTGAGGCTGAGATCGACCGGCACGCCCGGCGGTGCTGAGCGGGCGCGGTCTTCGATTTGGAACACCATGAAGTACGGCACGTGGGCCTCCTTAGACGAGTTTGAGTTGGTCGCGGCCGCGGAGCTCGGCTTGACCGTGGTCGGTGATCCGCCAGTCGCCCCAGCGCCCGGAGGCCCCGAGGCCGCCGCGTTCGATCAGCCGGCGGGCGGTGAGTTCTTTGAGCGCGCCGCGGACGGCTTGCACGTGCAGCCCGGTCTCGTGGGCGAGCTCGACCGGGATCCACCAGCGCGGCTCGTTTCGCATCACGCCCAGCACTTGTTCTTCGGCCTCGGTGAGGTACATCGGTCTCCTATCCGGGTGGCCGTCTAGGTTGAAGTGGGGCCGGGAGGACCACTCTCCCGGCCCCACGGTTGTGATTAGAAGCTGATGCTGCGAAGATCGCGATCGTCGCCGGGACACCTCCGGGGCATGTGCAAACCCGACCAGGGAGGTGTCCGCAGTGCTCACCTACAACGACCGCCAGACGACCTATGGTCGCCGGCGAAATCCGATGCTGACTCGCGAGTTTCACCTCGGCCGCGCGCCGGGCAACAAGGGGATGAAGCTCCCGCCCGAGGTCTACAGCGCGGAGGAGGTCGCCGGACTGCTCAAGCATTGCGGCCGCGGGCCGGGCGGTTATCGAAACCGCGCGCTGATCGCGGTGCTGGTCCGCTCGGGGCTGCGGATCGGCGAGGCGCTCGCGCTGCAGCTCAAGGATCTCGACTTCGCGCTCGGCGCGATCACGGTCATGCACGGCAAGGGCGACCAGCGGCGCATGGTGCCGCTCGACTCGGGGACCGCGGCGCTGCTCGAGCTGTGGATCCACGGGCCGCGCGCGCGGCTGAATCTGGCGCGCAACGCGCCGCTGTTCTGCACCTATGAGCGCGGCAACGTCGGCCGGCCGCTGCGCCAGGCGTATGTGCGCGACGCGCTCAAGCGCGCCGGCCGCCGCGCCGGGATCGCGAAGCGAATCCATCCCCACGGGCTGCGGCACACGTTCGCGTTTAACCTGCTGCTCGCGGGGAAGGACATCGTGATGCTCCAGCAGGCGCTCGGCCACCGCGACCTGGGAACGACCCAGCGCTACGTCAGCCATCGGTTCCCCCTCGGAATGATCCGGGAGCTGAATCAGCTCGCCTGGCCCGACGCCATGCTCGCCGCTCTGAACGGGCGAGCGAACGGAGCCGCGCCACGAAGTAGCTGAGGGTCTCGGGCGCCGGTTGCTGACGGTGGCGGCCGAGCGCCGGCGCCATTCCCACCGGCACCGACTCGCGGCTGTCCTCGAGGTCGCAGGCTACCGCCCACATCCACGACAACAGGCGATGCAAGCCCGCACCTCGAGAGCCGCGAGCTCGGTCGATCGCCGTGCAGGACCGCTCGAGCTGAAGCCGTCGGTTGAGCGTCAGTCCGGGCCGATCGTCGAACAGCAGCCGCCACGCCGCGGTGGCGATCGCCACCGGATCGCCACCGGCCCCCGCCGCTCGGTGCAGCTCGTCGAGCCCCTCTCTCGCTGCCGCCGTTCCCGCCGCCCGGATCTCGACTGCTCGCTCCACGGCGGCAGCGCAGAGAGGGGGCACACTCGGCGCGACGCCAGCCGTCGGGTCCGGCCCGGTCATCCCAGGGCCGGCGCGATCGCCGCCGGCCGCGTCAACCGAGCCGCCCCTCGCGCACGCACGTCCTTCGCCAGCTTGGGACCTCCCCCTTAGGGGAGGGACCAAGCCCTGAGTCACCACATATTGCCCCCAGAGAAAGTCCCAGCGCTCGACGGCTCTCCCCCGCCCGCCGAGCGGGCACCACGGCCGCACCCGCCGATCCTGGCGCTGAGAGCGCGTCTCGCGGCGCCTCACGGCCACACACGACGTTCCTTGACCAGCTGAGCTACGTCGGCGGTGTCGGCGCCTGAGTCTAGGCGCTCATTGCAGGGCTGGCGGCCGTCGCCGGAGCCGTAGGCAATCCGCGCCACTCATCTGCGAGGAGCGCCCAGCGCTCGTGGTCGCGCCAGCGTCCGCCGATCTTCAGATAACGGGGTGAGAAGCCCTCGCGCCGGAACCCGGCGCCGCGGGCGAGCGCGATCGAGGCGTGGTTGTCCGGCTGGATGTTGGCCTCGACGCGATGGAGCCGGAGCGCCAGGAACGCGCGGCGTAGGACGAGGTCAAGACCGGTGCGCATGTAGCCCTGGCCGGCGTACGGCTTGCCGATCGCGTACCCGAGGTAGGCGCTCTGGAGCAGACCGCGGGTGATGTGGGAGAGGTTGAAGAAGCCGAGGATCGCATCGTCGTCCCCGCGGCAGACGAGCATCGCCTCGAAGTCGGTGCGATCGGCATCGGCCAGATACACCGCAAAGCGCTCGGCGTCGGTCGGCGCCGTGGCCCATGGTCGGTGGAACGAGCGGCTCGCCCGCATGAGCGAGACGAACTCCTTCTGATCGGAGCGCTCCGGCGACCTTAAATACACGCGACCGTTCGAGCTCATGAGGCGGCCAGGATCCGCTCGAGGCGGTACGCGAGCGCCTCGCACGCCAGTTCCTCAGAAACGTTCAGCTTGAAGCGCACGCGCGTATCCTCGACGATCTCGACCGCCTCGCGCAGTCGGCGAGGGTTACGGCCTCGATCAGCGCCCAGTTCCTCGATTCGATCGACGTTGCGGATGAGGTCGGAGGCATCCCACTCCAGACACGCGAGATCCGAGAACCAGAACGCGACCACCTGGAGCCCGAGATCGAGCGCCGCGGTCTCGGTTCGACGGCAAGCGCGCCGGATCCGGTCGTTCCACTCGGTCTCCACGCGCCGGCGTTCCTTACGGGGGTAGAGCTCGAGCTCGGCGGACTTTTTTGCGTCGAGCTCGCTACGAACGGCATCGCCGCGCAGGCGAACCGATTCGAGCAGCGCTAGCCAGGGCCGCCGTTGGCTGGCGTCACCCGCGAGCGCCGCGCGCGCGAACTCCTGCGCCGTAGCACGCAGCGCGCTGCCAGCCTCCGACGCAAGCTCACGTGCCCGGTTGGCATCGCCCAGGGATAGTCGCGCGCACGCGAGCGCGGTCGGACCGGCGACGCCCAGCTGCTCGATATCGGCTGCGATCTGCTCATCGGGGGCGGCATCGAAGCGCACAAGCTGGCAGCGCGAGGCGATCGTCGGCAGCACCTCACCCGGCCTATCGGTCAGCAGGATCAGATGTACGAACGACGCCGGCTCTTCGAGCGTCTTGAGCATGCGGTTCGCGGCCTCGTCGCCGAGCTCGTCCACGCGCTCGATGACGAACACGCGCCGGCTCGACTCGAACGGGGTCCGGCTGGCCGCGGAGACCACCGGACCGTCGATGTCAGACACGAGAATCTCGTGCGCTCCACTCGGAACGACCCACGTGAGATCCGGGTGGGTGCCGGCCAGCACTCGCGCCCGCGCACTGACGGGATCGGGCGACCCAACCGCCAGCAGCTCGACCGACAGCGCGCGCGCTGCGGCGCGCTTGCCCGCCCCTCCCGGCCCGTGGAACAGATACGCGTGCGAGGGCTGAGCGGAATCCGCCAGCGCCGGTGCCAGCACCGCGCGCGCGTGAGGGTGGCGATCGAGCTCGGCCAGCATCGGCGGCTGATGCTAGACACCCCTCGATGCGCGGACGTTTGATCACGATCGAGGGCCTGGATGGCGCCGGCAAGACGACGCTTGCGGTTGCTCTGCACGGTGAGCTTGTAGCGCGCGGTCACGATGTCCGGCTGCTACGCGAACCGGGCGGTGTCACGGTCGCAGAGAAGGTCAGGGAGCTCGTCAAGGATCCCGAGTTGGTCATAACGGCGCGGGCCGAGGCGCTGCTCTACGCGGGCGCGCGCGCGCAGCTCGTGCAGGAGGCGCTCGAACCGCTGCTCGAGGGCGGCAGGTGGGTGCTACTTGACCGCTTCGTCGATTCGTCGCTCGCCTACCAGGGCGGCGGTCGGGAGCTCGGGATCGAGCACGTCCGCGAGATCAACGCGTTCGCGACCAGCGGACTCGTCGCAGACCGCACGCTGCTCCTCAGGATCGACCCGTCGGCCGGCCTCGCCAGGGCCGATGCCCGACCCGGTGACCGAGACCGGCTCGAGCAGGAGGAAGCGGCCTTCTTCGGGCGCGTTGCGGATGCCTACGCGGAGCTCGCCGCGGCCGAGCCGCAACGAGTGCGCGTCATCGACGCGACCCAGCCGCCCGAGCGCGTTCTGGCCGCTGCGCTGGCCGAACTGACGGACCTGCTCTAGGGCCTCTGCCGCCCACGTCGCAAGCTAAAATTAAACGCGCTCGGACCGTACTCGAACCCGTCTTTCCGTCCGAGCCGTCCGCAATCCTTCAGGGTCCGGCTCAGCCACCCGCAAGCTGAGTCAGAGACAGCGAAGAAGCGGGTCAGAGAGGAGCAGGTAGGCATGGAGAAGACCCCGCAGACCCCCACAACGATCGACCAGCCACAGACCGGAAACGGCCTGTCGATCAGGCGCGTTTTCACGACCGAGGGGCAGCATCCGTTCGACGCCATCGAGTGGGAGTTGCGGGACGCGCGCATCGGACACGGGGACAAGGTCTCCTTCGAACAGCGCGAGGTCGAGTTCCCTAAGTCCTGGTCTCAGAACGCGACCAACATCGTCGCCCAGAAGTACTTCCGAGGGCAGCTCGACTCACCCGCGCGCGAGCACTCGGTCAAGCAGATGATCGGTCGCGTCGCTGGGACGATCGCCGGCTGGGGTCGGGAGCTCGGCTACTTCGCGACCGATGAGGACGCCGACGTCTTCGAGGCCGAGCTGACCCACATCCTGCTCCACCAGATGGCCGCCTTCAACTCGCCGGTGTGGTTCAACGTCGGCTTCGAGGACAAGCCGCAGTGCAGCGCCTGCTTCATCCTGTCCGTCGAGGACAACATGGAGTCGATCCTCGAGTGGAACACCAAGGAGGGGGTCATCTTCCGGGGCGGCTCAGGATCTGGGATCAACCTCTCCAAGATCCGTGGCTCGATGGAGCAGCTCGGCAAGGGCGGCACCGCGTCGGGCCCGGTCAGCTTCATGCGCGGTGCGGACTCGTGGGCCGGGACGATCAAGTCAGGCGGCAAGACCAGGCGTGCGGCCAAGATGGTCGTGCTCGACGTCGATCACCCCAACATCGAAGAGTTCATCTGGTGCAAGGCCAAGGAGGAGGACAAGGCCGCCGCGCTGCGCGATGCCGGCTTTGACATGTCGATCGACGGCGAGGGCTTCTTCTCGATCCAGTACCAGAACGCGAACAACTCCGTGCGCGTGTCCGACGAATTCATGCGGGCAGTCGAGAACGACGAGGACTGGGAGCTGACCGCACGTACGAGCGGCGCCGCAGTCAAGACCGTCAAAGCGCGCGAGCTCATGCGCCAGATCGCAGAGGCTGCCTGGCGCTGCGCCGATCCTGGCGTCCAGTACGACACGACGATCAACAACTGGCACACGTCCCCGGTCTCGGGTCGGATCAACGCTTCGAACCCCTGCAGCGAGTACATGCATGTCGACGACTCGGCCTGCAATCTCGCATCGCTCAACCTGATGAAGTTCCGCCGTGCGGACGGGACGTTCGACGTCCAAGCGTTCGAGCACGCGGTCGACATCGTGTTCCTTGCCCAGGAGATCGTCGTCACACCATCGAGCTATCCGACCGAAAAGATCGGCGAGAACGCACGAGCGTTTCGCCAGCTCGGCCTCGGCTACGCGAACCTCGGCGCTTATCTGATGGCCGACGGCGTCGCGTACGACTCCGACGCCGGCCGCGGGACTGCGGCAGCCATCACCGCGTTGATGACCGGTCGCGCTTACGTTGGCTCGGCGCGCGTCGCAGGGGCGATCGGCCCATACGATCGCTATGAGGAGAACCGCGAGGCGCACAACCGTGTGATGCGGATGCATCGCGACGCCGCCTACACGATCGCCAACGCCGACTGCACGGATCCAGACCTGCTGACCGCCGCGCGGCACGCGTGGGACGAGGCTGTGTACCTCGGCGACCGCTCGGGCTATCGCAACGCGCAGGCCACGGTGCTCGCGCCGACGGGCACGATCAGCTTCCTGATGGACTGCGATACGACCGGCGTCGAGCCCGACTTCTCACTTGTCAAGTTCAAGGAGCTCGTCGGCGGCGGCCAGATGATGATCGTCAACCGCACCGTCCCGCTCGCGCTGCAAACGCTCGGCTACGACGACCAGCAGATCGAGCAGATCGGCGCCTACATCAACGAGCACGGGACGATCATCGGTGCGCCGGATTTGGCTGACGAACACCTGCCGGTGTTCGACGTAGCCGTCGGCGAGCGCGCGATCTCCCACATGGGCCACATCAAGATGATGGGCGCCGTCCAGCCGTTCATCTCGGGCGCGATCTCAAAGACGGTCAATCTCCCGGAGTCGGCGACTGCAGCCGACATCGATGACGCCTACACCCAGGCCTGGCGCCTGGGGATCAAGGCGCTGGCGATTTACCGCGACGGGTCAAAGACCGCCCAGGCGCTACGCACCGATGCGCAGAAGAGCGCGCCCAGCCAAGCGGACATCGACCAGGCCGTCGCCGAGGCGCTCAAGCAGGCGCCGCCAAAGCGCCGCAGGATGCCGCGCGAGCGCCAGTCGATCACGCACAAGTTCTCGATCGGCGGACACGAGGGCTACATCACCGCCGGCATGTACGAAGACGGGACCGTTGGCGAGATCTTCCTGACCGACATCGGGAAGGAAGGCTCGACGCTGCGCGGGATGATGAACTCGTTCGCGACCGCGATCTCGGTTGGGCTCCAGTACGGGGTGCCGCTGGAGACGCTCGTGCGCAAGTTCAGCTACATGCGCTTTGAGCCCGAGGGGATGACCTCCAACCCTGAGATCCCGTTCGCCAAGTCGATGCCCGACTACATCATGCGCTGGCTCGCCTCGCGCTTCCTGGACGCCGAGCTGCAGGAAGAGCTCGGGATCCTGACTCCGGAAGTTCGAGCCCGGCAGGCCGCGCAGCAGGCCGCGAGCTCGCACCTCGGAGACACCGCGGCGCCGGCGTCCACGCCCGGCAACGGCGGAGGGAACGGCGGCTCCACGTCGCCCGCCCCGGCGACGTCCGCTCTGACCGACGAGCCGCCCGCTATGCCGGCCGCGCGCAAGGGTCTCGACCTCGGCCCGGCGTGCCAGCAGTGCGGCGGGATGATGCAGCGGACTGGCAGCTGTTACACCTGCTCGAGCTGCGGATTCAACACCGGCTGCGGATAAGAAGTAAGCCGGTCGCACGCAACACGGGCGTCGGCTAGCTGATTGCGCGTCACTCCTCCGGGTAGTACGAGGACATCAGTCCCGACGGAATGGAGGACCAAAATGGGTGACCGTACTCAGCGCGTGAAAGGCAAGGCCCAGGAAGCAAAGGGCCGGGTGAAGCGAGAGGCCGGGATCGCCACAGGTAGGCCAGGAACCGAGGCCCGCGGAGCGGCAAAAGAGGCCAAGGGCAAGACTCGCAACGCAGTCGGAAAGGCGCGCAGCGCGGCCAAGAAGGCCACCCGCTAGGGCAGCGGCCCTCCCGCGAGCGCCACGATCGCGCCAACGACGCCGGCGCCGAGCAGCGTCGCGACGACGCCGAGTCTAAGCACGAGCAAGGCGATCACCCCGGCGCCGAGCAGGCCGAACTGCCATGCCTCCTTGAGCGCACCGGCGAGGATGATCGCTGCGCCGAAGATTGCGCCGATCGCGGCCGGCCCGCCGCCGTCGAGAAAGGCTCGCGCGCGCACGCTCTCGCGCAGGCGCTCGAAGCGGCTTCCCCCGAGCAGGATGAAGCAGAACGACGGCGCAAACGCGACGGCGGCGGCGAGCAGCCCGCCGCCGACTCCATGCGCGGCGTAGCCGACGGCGGCGACCGTCGACACAACGGGCCCGGGGGTGACCTGACCCAGTGCGACCGCGTTCAGAAAGTGTGCGTTGCTCATCCAGTGATAGGTGTGAACCGCGTCTGACTGCATCAGCGGGATGATCACGAAGCCGCCTCCGAACGACAGCGCTCCTACCTTGAAGGCCGTCCATGCGAGCGCACCGATCCCGCCCACCGACACGCTCGCCGGCAGGAGCGCACCGAGGCCGTTCGCGGGCCGCAATCGACCCTGCACGACCATCTCACCGAATCCGCAGGCTAGTAGCACGAGCACGAGATAAGGGCCGAGGAGCGCCGCCGCCGCGACTCCGGCCGCGAGGTATCCGCACCAGCGTGCGGCGCGGCCGCGATCTCCACGGACGCGCGCGTAGCTCGGTCTGACGAGCTCGAAGCCGGCGCGGACGGCCACGGCCGCGACGACCGCTCCGGCTCCCGCACCGGCGCCGTGAACCCAGGGGGGCGGCGCGTGAGCCAGGAACAGCGCGGACAGGGCGAGAACCAGCGCCACCGCGGGCACGATGAACCCGAGACCGCCGACAATCGCACCGAGCGCGCCCGCCACCCGGTAGGCGCAGAACAGCGCCAACTGCGTGGAGGCAGGTCCCGGCAGTAATCCGCACGCGGCGTTCGCGTCTTCGAACTCGCGCGCATCCATCCAGCGCGCCCGCCCGACGACAAGCTGTCGAAGAAGAGCGATGTGGGCCGGCGGCCCACCGAAGCCGGTGACGCCGATCCGGGTCCATTCGCGCGCCACGGTCGCCAGCGACCGCTCGCCCGTCAGCTGTGCGGCCACGCCCAGCCGACGGCGAGCGCCGCCCTTGTCCGCGTAGCTGGCACGATGGCGCCGATGTTGGCAGACACCGACGCCGCCACGGTCCGGGCCGAGTGCGAGCGTGTCCTGCGCCAAAACTGGCGTGAGGGAACGCGCTCGACGGACGGCCTGCCGTTTGCCTACACCTGCCCCTCGCCTCGCCACTACCCGTGGCAGTGGTACTGGGACTCGTGCTTTACGGCGATCGTGTGGCGGCGATTCGAGCCCGAGCGCTCGCGCCGCGAGCTCTCGTCACTGCTCACCGCTCAGCGCGAGGACGGCTTCATCGGGCACACGATCTTCTGGAACCAGCCGCTCGACGGCGCGCGCCGGCTGACCTACAACGTCACCTCGCACAACGCGCCGATGACCGCGAGCATCCAACCGCCCGTGCTCGCCTGGGCGTGGCGGATTGCGGTCGGCGACCCGGCGCAGGTGCCGGGAATCGTGCGCCACCACGAGTGGCTTGCAGAGCACCGCGACCTCGACGGCGACGGGCTGATCTGGATCGTCCAGCCCGACGAGTCGGGGCTCGACGCCTCGACCCAGTTCGACGCGATCTGGGGCAGCCGAGCACACGGGTTGCCGGGCTTCGTCCTGCTGGTGCACCGCAACCGCGAGCTCGGGTTCGATCTGCGCCGGATAGTTGCCGCCGGCGGCCCCGTGTGCTGCGAAGTGATGACCAACGTCCTCCACAACCTGTCCAGGCTTGCGCTCGGACAGCCATCGGTGACGGCGACGATCGTCGAGCGGCTGTACGACGAGAGCGCGGGCCTGTTCAGACCCCTGGCCCGGCCAGCGCTCGCGCACGAGCCGGCGGTGACCTGGGCCGCGCTGTCGCCGCTCGCGCTGCCGGACCTGCCCGAGTCGATCGGGCGCCGGCTTGTGGAAGAGCATCTGCTGGACCCCAACAACTTCTGGCTACCCCTCCCGCCGCCGTCCGTGGCGGCGGGCGATCCGAGCTTCTCGGTGCACGACGCGGGTCTGCTGGGAATCAAGCGCTACTGGCGGGGTCCGACCTGGATCAACGCGGCGTGGCTCGTGTGGCTCGGCCTCGTGCGCCTCGGTTATGCCGCCCAGGCGGAAGAGCTCACTGCCCGGCTCAGCGCGGCGGTTGCCGCCGAGGGCCTACGCGAGTACTACCACCCATATACCGGGCGCGGGATGGGCGCGATCGACTTCGGATGGTCGTCCTTGGCCCTCGAGCTGACCGAGCCAGACGCCCGCGCTGCGGGCTCCTGGGTCCTCGAGCGCTCCTGACGCCGTCTGGCTGAGATGTCGTGGATGTAGCCGGCGATTACGCCGTCTGCGATTAGTTTGGCGGTGTTAGTCATGCTGCGTGCTCCATTTCGAGTTCAGTCAGAATCGGGGCATCCCCGTCTGCGGTCGAGTCGGCGACCTGCAGCTCGGGCCGTGCGCCGCGCTGCGGGAGCAGCAGGAGCGCGAGGGCAATTCCCGCGGCGATTGCGAAAGCCGCGACGAGGAACGCCAGGTGGTAGCCCCCGATCAGGGATGCCGTGAGGCCGTTGTGGGCCGACAGGAGTCCCTTCGTATGGTTGGCCGCGACGGTGCTCAGGACCGCGAGCCCGAATGCCCCGCTGAGCTGCTGCGAGACATTCGTGATGCCCGACCCGAGACCCGCGTCCGCCGCGGGCACGTCGGCCATCGCCAGCGTCAACAGCGGCATGAACGCGCTGCCGATTCCGAGCCCAAGCGCGAAGCAGGCGAAGAAAATCGTCGGGAAGAACGCGGTGTGCGCCCCGACCGTGCCGAACAGGATCAGGCCGACGATCGCGATCGCCATGCCGCCGACTAGCACCGGCACGGGGCCGAAGCGCTTGACCTGGCGCGCGGTGATGCCCTGCGAGAGGACCGCGACGGTGAGCGTCCAGGGCAGGAACGCGGCGCCGGTCTGCAGCGCGCTGTAGTGGCGCACGTGCTCCAGGTAGAGCGTTCCGAGGAAGAACGTCGAGTACATCCCGGTCACGAGGAAGCCGCGCACCAGGCTCGCGTTGACCAAGCCGCGGAGCTGGAGGATCCGCAGCGGCATGATCGGGTTCTCGATCCGCGCCTCGAGCGCTATGAACGCAGCCATCAGGACCGCGGCCAGCGCGCCGAACCCGAGCACCTGCGGGGAGATCCAGCTGTGCTTGGTGGCCTCGACGATCGCGTAGATCGCGGTCATCAGCGACACGGTCACGAGCAGGGAGCCGAGCCAGTCCACGCCGTGCCCGATCCCGATCCCGCTATCGGCCCGGATGAGCCGCTGGCCGAGCGCGAATGTCGCGAGGCCAATCGGAAGGTTCACGAAGAAGACCCAGTGCCAGCTGAGCGCCTCGGTGAGGCCGCCGCCGGCAAGGAGTCCCAGCGAGCCGCCGGCGACCGAGACGAACACGTAAGCGCTCATCGCTCGCGCGCGCTCGGCCGGCTCTGGAAACTCGGTCACGATGATCGCGAGGATCACCGAGGCCTGGGCCGCGGCGCCGACGCCCTGCAGGAACCGCGCTCCGATCAGCACACCCTGCGAGGGTGCGATGCCGCATAGGAGCGAGGCCGCCGTGAAGACGGTCAGACCCGCGAGAAAGATCCGCTTGCGGCCGACAAGGTCGCCGAGGCGTCCGGCGAGCAGAAGCAAGCTCCCGAAGGTGACGAGAAAGGCATTCACGACCCATGTGAGGTTCGACTGGCTGAAGTGGAGGTCGTGCTGGATCGAGGGCAGCGCGACGTTCACGATCGTCACGTCGAGCACGATCATCAGCTGCGCCAGGCAGACGACGGCGAGCGTTGTCCAGCGGCGGCGGTCGGATACTTGGGAGAAGAGGTTCATATGTGCCTGCGCTTGACTTTGGGGCTAAAATGGAGGACACCTCCGAAACATCTGGAGGATTCCTCCGGATAATATACGGAGGGTACCTCCGTTTGTCAAGGAAAATTTCGTGAGTACCACTGAAGTCCCCCTGAATCCCCTCGTTACGCGGCCAAAGCGCGCCGATGCTCAGCGCAATTACGAGAAGGTGCTCGTCGCCGCGCGCGAAGCGTTCGCCGAGGGCGGCGAGTCGACGGCGCTCGAGGAGATCGCCCGCCGCGCGGGCGTCGGGATCGGCACCCTCTACCGCCACTTCCCCAATCGGCAGGCGCTGCTCGAGGCCCTCTACGTCAACGAGGTCGAAGCGGTCTGTCGCTCTGCCGAGCAGGTGTCAGACGCGGAGCCATGGGATGCGCTCAGCGGCTGGTTCGAGCGGGTGATCGGGTACATGGCCACCAAGCGCGCACTTTCCAATGAGCTACTCAATTACCTCGACATGGACGCACCGCTCTTCAAGACGTGCCGCACATCGTTGTACGCCGCGGGCGAGCCGCTCCTCACGCGCGCCCAGCAGGCCGGCGTCGTCCGCGCGGACGTCGAGTTCCCCGAGGTGATGCAGATGGTGGTCGGCATCGCCAAGGTCCCATTCAGCGATCCGGAGCAGATCGAGCGCATGGTCCGGATCGCGCTCGACGGCCTGCGCTACCGCAGCTAGCCGCCGTACTCCTCGACAGCCTTCGTGCACTGCTCGAGCGCAGGCTCGAGCTCCTCGCGCGCCGGTGGCAACCAGAAGAACACACGGTGTGCGCCCGCGCGCTCGGCCCGCTCGATCCGTTCCGCCTCGGGCCGGATGCCCGCGATCGTGACCGGAATCGGACCGCGACCAGCGCGCTCGGCGCGCTCGTTCAGCTCGGCGATGCGCGCGACGAGCTCCTCGTGCCGGATCAGGTTGGGCATCCACTCGTCGCCGAAGCGGAGGACCCGGTCGAGTACCTGGGGGCCTGTTCCCCCAACGAGCACCGGCGGGTGCGGCTGCTGGACCGGTTTAGGCCAGCACATGATCCGCTCGAACGAGACGTACTTGCCCTCGTAGGTGGCCTCCTCCGAGCTCCAGATCTCCTTCATGGCCTCGATTCGCTCGCCCATGATCCCGAACCGCCGCGCGGGATCAGTGCCGTGGTTTCGCATCTCCTCGGCGTTCCAGCCGGCGCCGACTCCGAACAGGAAGCGGCCGCCAGACAGCCGGTCCAGGGTGGCGACCTCCTTGGCGGTGATGATCGGGTCGCGCTCGATGACCAGACAGACGCCGGTTCCGATCAGCAACCGCTCGGTGGCGGCCGCGGCAGCCGTCAGCGCCACGAACGGGTCGTAGGTCCGGCTGTACTCCGGCGGGAGCTCGCCGCCGATCGGATAGGGCGTCTCGCGCGACGCGGGGATGTGCGTGTGCTCGGGGAAGAACAGCGATTCGTAGCCGCGGTCCTCCGCTACACGCGCCAACTCGCCCGGATCCGGGCCCTCGGCGGTGGGAAAGATCGCAAGGCCAATCTTCATCGCGCCTTGACCGTACACCGCTAACGTTGCTGAGCATGGAAACCATGGAGCTGACAGACGAACAGTGGCGCGAGCGCCTGACACCAGAGCAATACGACGTCCTGCGTCGGCAGGGCACCGAGCCACCCTTTACCGGCGAGTACGTCCACGTCAAGGACGATGGGACCTATCGCTGCGCTGGTTGCGGCGCAACTCTGTTCGACGCGAGCACGAAATTCGAGTCAGGGACCGGCTGGCCGAGCTTCTACGAGCCAGCCGTGGCCGAGAACGTCGAGCTGCGGGACGACTCAACCTTCGGCATGCGTCGCACCGAGGTCGTGTGCAAACGCTGCGGCGGTCACCTCGGCCATCTGTTCGACGACGGTCCGGCGCCGACGGGTCAGCGGTACTGCATGAACTCGTGCGCGCTCGAGTTCGAGCCGGCATCCTGACTCATTCGTCGTCGTCGGGGTCAACGGCCCGCCGCTCGCGAACCGACAGATAGATCAAGCCGCCGACCAGCATCAGGACCAGGATCACGCCGCCGATGATCCCGACCGTCGCGAACACATGCGTCGCGGCGTGGCCGCCGTAGTAACCGGCTAGCCCAAACGTGAGACCCCACGTGATGCCGCCTAGGGCGTTCCAGAAGAAGAACTGTCTGATCGGCATCCGGTTGATCCCGGCAAGCCACGCCGCCGCGAAACGGACGAGCGCAATCCAGCGCGCCAGGAATACGGCCTTTGGGCCGTGGCGTTCGAAGAAGCTGTCGCCCGCGGCGATCGCCCGCCTTCGCTGCGCTCGCAATGGCCCGCGGGCCTCGAGCACATCGCGGCCAAGGTTGCGGCCGAGCAGGTAGCCGATGTTGTCGCCCAGGATCGCAGAGCCGATCCCGATCACGAGCACGAGCCAGATCTGCAACTTGCCCTGGCTGGCTAGGATCGCCGCCGCCACGAGCGCGGTCTCGCCGGGCGAAGGGATGCCCATCGACTCGAGCCCGATGATCGCCGGCAAGACGTACCCGAGCTTGCTCGAGACCGAGATGATCGCCGCGAGCGCAAGCGTCGGCCTCACCGTGACGGCTACTGAAGTGGCTTGTGGAGCACCGCCAGCAACGAAAGGCCTGCTGGAAGAGTGCGGCCTCGTGCGAGCCAGCGAGCTTCGAGCGCCAGGGGCCGCTCGAGGACGCTGTTCAGCCAGGGGGGTCCGATGTTGAGATCAAACTCGGCGTGGCCGTTATGTCGTCGTCGCTGCGCGAGTCGGACAATGGCCGCCGGTGGGAACAGAATCGAGTTGAACGCGGTCATCCGCTCGACCTGCCAGCCGCCGTCGATCGCTGCCGCGCGGAACGTCGAACGCTCGTAGCGACGGTAGTGATGGTTGGCCTCGTCGTGGTATGACCACAGCGATTGGTAGGCGGGGACGGTCGCGACCATCCAACCGCCGGGCTTGGTCACACGCAACAGCTCGCGCAATGCCACTCGGTCATCCGGCAGGTGCTCGAGCACGTCGAGGCACGTGATCAGGTCAAACGTCTCGGACTCCCACGGCAACTCCTCGAGCCGTCCGATTTGCACCTCTCCACAGTCGCGCGCCCGCGCTACCTCGACTGCGGCAGGGCTGAGCTCGATCCCGCTCACCTGGCCGTAGTCGACGAGCTCCTCGAGCGTCCGGCCGGAGCCACAACCAGCGTCAAGCACGCGAGCGGCGGCGGGAATCGGCAGCCGGTCGATTTCGGCGCGAATGATGCGCCGGCGACCCCGGTACCACCAATGGTGCTCGTCGACGTCGAGCATCGTCTGCATGAGGCGTTCGTCCATCGGCGTTGATCGTGTCAGGTGGCGGGACGAGGCGCTCAGCCGACTGCCAGCACGTGTCTCTCCGGCTTGCGCGCCACCGGCAGACGCAACGTGAACCGCGCGCCCTCCGTGTAGGTCTCATCGAGGACCAGCTCGCCGAGCATGCGCTCCGCGAGCTCGCGCCCAATCGCCAGCCCGAGACCGAAGCCCGCCTGGCCCGAAGTGTCGCTCCCACGCTGGAAGCGCTCGAAGATGACCTTGCGCTCAGGGGGCGGGATCCCCGGCCCCTGGTCAGAAACGCTGAGCTGGGCGTGCGAGCCATTGTGGAGCTCGATCTTGACCTCCGAGCCTTCGGGACTGACGCGCACCGCGTTGTCGAGCAGGATGCGGACGATGCGTGCGACGCTGCCGGGATCGCCGCGCGCCCAGACCTGGCCGTCTGCGATCTCGATCGTGGACCGCACCCCGCGCTCGGCCGTACCGAGTTCAAACTCCGCCAGCACGGCTCGGCTGAGCTCGCCCAGCTCGACGGGCTCGGAGCGCAGCACGACCTCGGCATCGAGCCGCGAGAGGTCGAGCAGATCGGCGGCCAGGCGTGCCAGGCGACGTGACTGCACGCGGGCCCGCTCTAGCAGTGCGTCTGCCTCTTGGATGTCGGGCTCGCCGCTGCGCAGGTCGTCTGCCAGCAGCTCAAGCATCCCGTCTAGCGATGCGAGCGGGGTTCGCAGCTCGTGCGATGCCGTGGCCACGAACGCGCGCCGCGCCTCCTCCTGCTGGCGCAGCTGGCGCTGCATGGTCGCGAAGGTCCGCGCGAGGTCGCCGACCTCGTCGCGCGCCCGATCGACGGGAACCTCGACCGACGGTCCTTCACGCGAGAGCTCGAGCGCCGATTGGCGGAGCCGTCTCAGGCGCCGCACGAGAGTGGCCGCCAGGGGAATGCCGAGCAGGAGGGTGAGGCCGAGCCCGGCGAGCGCCGCGGTGAGGAACGCGGTTCGGACGGCGGAGACGGCGGCGGGCACCTCGTCGATCTTCTTGCGGATCGCGAGGACCCAGGGGAGCCCATGCGTCGAAAACCACCTCGCGACCTCCGCGTACTCGGTGCCGTCGATCGTGTCGAAGCCGGCCTGGTCCCGGCTGGTTCTAAACGCAGCGACCGCATCGTGATACGAGTCGTCGGCCCGGGTGAACCCGGGACTCGACACGACGAGCTGGGGCGTCCCCCGGTGTGACTCATCCGGGTAGCCGAGCAGCGCCACGCTCGCGGCGCCGACGCGTGCTTGCAGCTGCTGCAGCAGGTATTTGATCGCGCCGGATGACTGTTCAAGGTGCGACAGGTCCAGCGACCGCAAAGGCTGCGCCGGCGTCCCGACCTCCTTCACGAGCGTGCTGCGCGCCGCAATCCGCAGCTTGGACTCGAGCGGCCCGAGTAGCGTCAACGCCGCCACGGCGAGCGTCGCCACCGTCGTGACCAGCACCAACCCGACGATCCGACCGCGCAGACCGAGTGCGCCACGTCGCGGCCGCGAGAACACTAAGGCCCCCGCAGCCGGTACCCGGCGCCGCGCACAGTCAGGATGAAGCGCGGCTTGTCGGGCTCGGGCTCGAGCTTCTCTCGCAGGTGGCGGATGTGCACGTCGATCGCGCGCGGGTCGCGATACGCGCTGTCGCCCCAGATCGCACGCAGCAGCTCCTGACGGTTCAGGAGCCGGCCCGGATCGGCCATCAGCGCATCCAACAGCTCAAACTCGGAGAAGGTGAGCCGAACGGGCTCGCCGTCCATCGTGACCTCACGCTGGGCACGGTCCAGCGCGATTGGCCCGACCACAAGAACCTCGTCGCCCATCGCCCGCGTGCCCGCTCGCCGCAGCACCGCGCGAATACGGCTCCGGAGCTCGGCCAGCCCGAACGGCTTGGTGACGTAGTCGTCGGCGCCGGCTTCGAGGCCGAGGACCGCGTCGGCCTCAGAGTCAAGCGCGGTCAGCATGATGATCGGGACCACGTTGCGCCGGCCCCGCAGCGTTCGGCAAACCTCGTAGCCGTCAGGCCCTGGTCCGAGCGCCACGTCGAGCAGGATGATGTCGAACTGGTCGGTGCTCGCCCGGTCGATCGCAGCGCGGCCGTCGGCGACCGCCATTACGCGATGGCCCTCGCGAGAAAACGAGCGCGAAAGCATCTCGCGCAGGTCGGACTCGTCGTCGACCACCAGGATGCTGAGCGAGGCATCGCCGGCGCGGACACCCATCGGCGGCGGTGGTGCGGCGGTTGTACGGCGATCGGGCACGATCCGGGCACGATCGTAGCGGCCGGACCAGTGGTCCTCGCCGGAAGTCCGTCGGTCAAGATCCCCGCAACTGCTGCCGATCGGGCTATGGTGGGTGTACGGCTCACGATGATTGTGCTTGCCCTCGGAGTAGCGCTGGCCACCGCTGGCCCCGCCAACGCTGACCTCGTCGCCACGACGGGTCCGGCGGCATCCGCATCGAGCACCTCGGCGACCTTGAATGGCGTCGCATTGACGGACAGCCCGAGCTCCTCGTGGTCGTTCGAATACGGACCGACGGCCGCGTACGGCTCGTCCAGCGAGGGCTCGGTGATCGGCTCCGGCCTGACGGCGGTCGCAGCAACCGTGGATGGTTTGGCACCCGGCACCACGTACCACTTCCGACTGGACGTGACGCAGGGCGGCAGCCCGAGTGAGGGTGCTGACGGCACCTTCACTACGGCGCCCGCACCGGTCCCAGTCACGGTGGCGCCCGCAGCCCCGCGACCGGCAGTAGGAACGGCGTCGCTGCTCAGCCGTTTGCTCACGGTGAACGGGAACGTCGTCTCGATCCCGTTGGGGTGCAGCGGAGGATCGTGCACGGGCAAGGTGACGCTGAGCGCGCACCGGCCAAACGGAACCAGCGCGCATTGCGCCACCACAAGCGTGAGCCTGCGCGAGCGCCAGCGCGGCACGCTCGAGCCGACGATCGCGGCCGCGTGCGCCCGGCTACTTCGCCATGCCACGAACCACAGCGTCGACGGGTCGCTCTTCGGTGCGTTCGACGGCGCCGCCAGGGCACTGACCGCGGGCATCACGCTGATCCGCTAGACGCCGCCGTGCAAGATCGCTTGCAGGGGCAGGTTTTGGCCTCGCGCGTGCGACGGCCCGTGTTAGGGTGCGGCGCTCTCGCGCGACCTGCCCCGGCTTCCACCGGTCGCCGCCATCTCTTCATGCCATCGCTCGCTCGATATCGCCTGTCCCTGTGCGCGCTCGCAGCGGCGGTCGTGGCGGGCGTGGGTGCCACGCCGAGCTCGGGAGATCTGCAAAGCCAGATCACCGCGAGACAGTCGGCGGCGACCGCGCTTCAATCCCAGGTCGCGGCCGAGACGACACGGATACAGGCGACGACGCATGGCGTCCAAGACGCCGCTCAACGGCTCGCGACGGTCGAAGCACAGCTGACGGCCCGCGAGGCCGAACTGACCAAGGTGCAGTCCGCATTGCTTGCGGCCCGCCTCGAGCTGGTACGCCTCGAGGACCGCCTCCAGGCCGCCACCCACGCGCTGGCCGGCAACCTCGTCAGCCGGTACGAGGGCGCCCAGCCCGACCTGGTGAGCGTGGTCCTCGATGCGCACGGCTTCGCCGACCTCCTGGACCAGGTCACCTACCTCCAGCACATCGCTCACGCCGACGGCCAGGTCGTCGGCGCGACACGCTCCGCGCGGACCGCGGTCGCGCGCCAGGCGACCGAGCTCGCGACACTCGAGGTGCGTGATCGAAAGCTCGCCGACGAGGTGCTCGCGCAGCGGAACCAAGTGGCCGCGCTCCACGCGGCGCTGCTCACTCAGCAGATCGCACAGATCAGCGCGCGCAACCAGAAGGCGGGGCAGCTCGCGAGCCTCGAGCACCAACTCCACTCGCTCGAGGCGCGCGCGGCCGCACAAGCTGCCGCCGCCGCGGCGAGTGGCAACGCCGGCGTCGGCGGGATCGCCGTCAACACGCACGGCATGGTGCAGCCGCCGCCCGGGGCGCCGCCAGCGGTCGCGCAGGTGATCGCGGCCGGTAACGCGATTGCCACCCTGCCCTACATCTACGGCGGCGGTCACGCGTCCTTCCATGCGAACGGCTATGACTGTTCGGGCTCAGTGAGCTACGCGTTGGCCGCGGCAGGCCTGGTCTCCTCGCCGATGGTCTCGGGCGACTTCGAGACCTGGGGCGATCCTGGACCCGGCCGCTGGATCACCGTGTACGCGAACGCCGGACACGTGTGGATGGAGGTCGCCGGGTGGCGCTTCGACACCGTCGCGCTTGCCGAAAGTGGCACGCGTTGGTCACAGGGCGGCGGCGAGTTCTCGGGGTTCGTGGTCCGGCACCCACCAGGCCTTTAACAGCCGACGCGGAGCTCTAATGCACGAGCTCTGTCGGGACCTGCGGCCAACGGAGCCCGAAGCCGGTGCCCGGCGTGACGAAGACCTGCCTGAAGGCCACCGAGAACGATCCGCCGTTCGGGCTGAGCGACGACGGATGGGCGGTTCCATACGGAACGCCGCTCGAACGGTTGGTGACGAACTGCTGACCGTCTGGAACCAGGTTGATCCGTGTGCGCGCCCACCCTCCGCTTGAGATCGTTCCGAGCGCGCCAGTCGTCTCCAGGGCACGGGCATCCTTGAACGTCGCCCGTTTGAAGTTCGTCAGCGGAAGCGTGCGGCAGAAGCTCGTGCCCGCGACGCACGCCGAGGGCGCCTCGAGGATCCATTCGGCCGACGTGTTGTCAACCGCCGCGGGATGGAACGTCCGCTGAAACGACCCGTGCCGGGTCAGGTCAGACAGCGCCACCGTCACCGCGCCGCCGACAACGGAGACGCTCGCCGAGACCTCATCCCCGGGCCGGACCCGGAGGCTCGTCGTGTGTGAGCCCGCCGGCACGAGCTCGAACCAGGCACTCGACACCGCGTGGCCCGAAGAGTCGCAGTCGAGTTCGGTGCCGACCTGCTCGAGCTCACTCGAGGAGATGCTGAACCCGCCAATGCCGACCCAGATTGCCGAATAGGTCGCCTTGCCGCTAACACACGCGGCCTTCGGCTGGTGCCATTGCGCGGACACCTGCTGGAACGTCGTGCCGTGCACGGCGTAGCCCGCCCAGTTGGAGCTCGGGCTGCGGTTGGCGGAAGCCGCGGGGGCAGCGGCGAGGGCGATCGCGACGAGTGCTGTCGGGATTGCAGTGCGCACGTGAGCCAAAGAACACTTTGCCGGGACGAACGGACCGGACCCGGGTATGCCTAGAGTACGTGTAAGAACTCGAATCTGGAGCACACCATGTCAAATAGCTTTGACGCCAAAGACACGCTGAAAGTTGGCGACCGCTCATACGAAATCTTTCGGCTCGACGCGCTTCAGTCCAAGTACGACGTAGCGCGCCTGCCGTTCTCGCTAAAGGTCCTACTCGAAAACCTGTTGCGCAACGAGGACGGCGAGGCCGTCACGAAGGAGCAGGTCGAGACGCTCGCGCAATGGAACGCGAGCGCCGAGCAGACCGAGGAGATCGCATTTACCCCCGCACGGGTCCTGATGCAGGACTTCACCGGCGTCCCGGCCGTCGTCGATCTGGCGGCGATGCGCGATGCGATGGGCGAGATGGGCAGCGACCCCGAGAAGATCAACCCGCTCGTGCCGGCAGAGCTTGTGATCGATCACTCGGTCCAGGTCGACGTGTTCGGCTCCCGGCAGGCGTTTGCGCGCAACGCCGAGCTGGAGTTCGAGCGCAACAAGGAGCGCTACGCGTTCCTGCGCTGGGGTCAGGGGGCGTTCGACAACCTCAAGGTGGTCCCGCCCGATACCGGGATCGTGCACCAGGTCAATATCGAGTACCTGGCCCGCGTGGTGTTCGTCGACGAGGAGCGCAGCATGGCCTACCCCGACACGCTCGTCGGGACCGACTCGCACACCACGATGGTCAATGGCCTGGGGGTTCTCGGCTGGGGGGTCGGCGGGATCGAGGCCGAGGCCGCGATGCTCGGCCAGCCGATGTCGATGCTGATTCCGCAGGTGATCGGGTTCAGGCTGACCGGCGAGCTGTCGGAGGGCGCGACGGCTACCGATCTGGTGCTGACCGTCACCGAGATGCTGCGCTCAAAGGGCGTCGTGGGCAAGTTCGTCGAGTTCCACGGATCGGGCCTGGCGAATCTTCCGATCGCCGACCGCGCCACGATCGGGAACATGTCGCCCGAGTTCGGCTCGACGTGCGCGATCTTCCCGATCGACGTCGAGACGTTGCGCTACCTGGAGTTCACTGGGCGCCCGACCGAGCAGCTCGAGCTCGTCGAGGCCTATGCCCGCGAGCAGGGAATCTGGCACGACGAGGACTCCGAGGAGCCGACCTATTCGGACCAGCTCGAGCTCGACCTCTCGACGGTCGTTCCGTCGATCGCCGGCCCCAAGCGTCCGCAGGACCGCGTCTCGCTGACGGAGTCAAAGCAGGCTTTCCGCATGTCGCTCGAGGGCATGCTCCCCGACGACGACGGCGAGGACGAGGCGCTGGCGGGCTCGTTCCCGGCGAGCGACCCGGTCGCAACGCATGTCCTCAACGGAGCAGACCACGCACCACGCGGCGGGACGGGCGGAACCCAGGTCGCAGACCGTAAGACCGTGAAGGCTCCAGTCACGCTTGCCGACGGCACCGAGAGCGAGCTCGACCACGGCCACGTGGTGATCGCCGCGATCACGAGCTGCACCAACACATCGAACCCCTCGGTGATGATCGGGGCAGGCATCCTGGCTCGCAACGCCGTGCAGAAGGGCCTCGGCGTCAAGCCCTGGGTCAAGACCTCGCTCGCTCCAGGATCGAAGGTCGTGACCGAATATCTCGACCGCGCGGGGCTGACCGAGTACCTCGAGGATCTCGGATTTCACCTCGTGGGCTACGGCTGTACGACCTGCATCGGAAACTCGGGGCCGCTTCCCGAGGAGATCTCCGAGGTCGTCAACGCCGAGGACCTCGCGGTCGTCTCGGTGCTGTCCGGCAACCGCAACTTCGAGGGCCGGATCAACCCGGACGTGAAGATGAACTACCTCGCGTCACCGCCCCTGTGCGTTGCGTATGCGATCGCGGGAACGATGGACATCGACCTGTATGACGAGCCCTTGGGCGAGAGCGATGACGGTGAGGAGATCTTTCTCAAGGACATCTGGCCGAGCGAGTCCGAGGTCGCCCAGACCGTGCAGGAGGCGGTCCAGTCCGACATGTTCCGCAAGAGCTACGGGGAAGTGTTCGACGGCGACGAGCGCTGGAACTCGCTGGAGGTGCCAAGCGGAGACAGCTTTGCCTGGGCCGATGATTCAACCTACGTGCGCCAGCCGCCGTTCTTCACCGATCTACCGAAGGAGCCCGAGCCGATCACCGATGTCGAGAACGCGCGCGTGCTTGCGGTTCTGGGCGACAGCGTCACGACCGACCACATCTCTCCCGCGGGCTCGATCAAGCGCGACGGCCCGGCGGGCACGTATCTGAGCGAGCACGGCGTCGAGCCCAAGGACTTCAACTCCTACGGCTCGCGGCGCGGCAATCATGAGGTGATGATGCGCGGCACGTTCGCGAACATCCGCCTGCGCAATCTCCTGGCGCCGGGGACCGAGGGCGGGGTCACGCTGCACCTGCCCGACGAGGAGGAGATGTCGATCTACGACGCCGCCATGAAGTACATGGAGGAGGACGTGTCTCTTGTCGTGCTGGCGGGCAAGGAGTACGGCTCGGGGTCGAGCCGCGACTGGGCGGCCAAGGGCACCCGGCTGCTGGGCGTCCGCGCGGTCATCGCAGAGAGCTTTGAGCGGATCCACCGCTCGAACCTGGTCGGCATGGGCGTGCTGCCGCTCCAGTTCTCAGAGGGCGAGTCGGTCGAGAGCCTCGGGCTGACCGGTAAGGAGACATTCGCGATTGCCGGACTGGCCGATGCCGATGAGGTACCCCGCGAACTGACCGTCAAGGCCGACGACAAGGAATTCAAGGTCACGGCGCGGATCGACACGCCCAAGGAGCAGAGCTACTTCCACCACGGCGGCATCCTCCAGTTCGTGCTCAGACAGTTGCTGGCTGCGTAAATGAAGGCCGACGGGGTCTTCGCCGGCGGCGGCGTCAAGGGGCTCGCCTTCACCGGTGCGCTCCAGGCCGCTGCCGAGGCGGGCTACGACGAATGGGAGCAACTGGCGGGCACGTCGGCCGGCGCGATCACGGCGATGGGGCTTGCCGTCGGCTATGACGCCGCCGGGATGAAGCAACAGATCGATCAGTTCGACCTCTCGAAAATCGCCGACTACGGCGGCCCGCTCAGGGTCGGCGCGCTCGAGAACCTGGCGTTTCACCGCAGCCTCACGCACGGCAAGGCGCTGATGCGCTGGATCGAGCAGCTGCTCGCAAACGCGCCCCGGCCGGCCTTGAAGTTCGGCGAGTTGGGCGGACGTCTGCGGGTGGTGGGCACCGATCTGGCGCACACGCGGCTCGTCGTGTTCCCCGAAGACGTCGCCCTGTACGTCGACAAGGACGGACGGCGACTCGATCCCGACGAGTTTCCGATCGCCGAGGCCGTCCGGATCAGCGCCGGGTTTCCGTATTTCTTCCCTCCGCTGGAACTGCGCGACGCCGAGACCGGCAAGAACGGGGTCCTGGTCGACGGCGGCGTTGCGTCGGCGTACCCAGTGTTCCTGTTCGACAAGCCCGAGCCGGCGCATCCGACCTGGGGCTTCCGGCTCTACGCCGGCGCTGCACCTGAGCGGCCGAGTTACGAGTCGATCGGCGGCATCGGGTGGCCGGTCGAGATGCTCATCGGCGTGGTCGAGACCGCGATGAATGCGTTCGACAAGCTCGAGATGCACGCCTTTGGCAACCGCACGATCGCGATACCGACTGGAGACGTGGGGACGCTCGACTTCGCGCTGGACGAGCAACAGAAGCAGTTCCTGTATGACTCCGGCTATGAGGCGGCGAAAAACTTCTTCGCGGCCGACCCAAAGGCAACCAACACCTACGGAGCGACGCCGCCATGATCCCGCCGCTACTCGAAGCACTGCTGAGCGCGCCCGGCCCCTCCGGCCAGGAGACCGAGGCGGCCCGTGCGTGGCGTGAGGGGTGTGCATCGTTCGCGGCCGAGGTCGCCGGCGACAACGTCGGCTCCTCGTGGGCTCGCGTCGCCGGACTTAAGGAAGGCATCTCGCTGGCGGTCGTCGGGCACATCGACGAGATCGGCTTGAACGTCACCCACATCGATGACGAGGGCTTCCTGCACTTCAATCAGGTCGGAGGCTGGGACGTCGCGGTGCTGCTCGGCCAGCGCGTGAAAGTGCTGACCAAGAACGGTGTGCTGCCGGGAGTGATCGCGCGACTTCCGGTGCACCTGCTCAAGGATGAGGATCGCAAGAAGGTCCCCGAGCTCAAGGAGCTGCACATCGACATCGGGGTCAAGGACGGGGACGAGGCGCGCGGGCTGGTCCGGATCGGTGACGTCGCCGTGATCGACGCCGACCCGGTCGAGCTACGGGACGGGATCGTGATCTCGCGCGCGCTCGACAACCGTGTCGGCTGCTATGTCGCCGCCGAGGCGGCCCGGCTCGTGGCGGCGGAGGGCGGCGCTCCCGGGGACGTGGTCGCCGTGGCAGCCGCGCAGGAGGAGACGTCGTTTGCAGGTTCGCGTACGAGCGCGTTCGCGCTCGAGCCGGACGTGGCGATCGTCGTCGAGGTCAACTTCGCGACCGACCAGCCCGGGGTGGAGCTCGGCGAGCGCACCAAGCACACGCTCGGCTCCGGTCCGGTGATCTCGCGCGGCACGGCGCTTCACCCGCGCGTGTTCGAGCTCCTCTACGAGACGGCCGAGCAGGAGCAGATCCCGTTCACCGTCGAGTCGATCGGTCGCTATACCGGGACCGACGCCGACGCGATCCATCTCAGCCGGGCGGGCGTCCCGACCGGGATCGTGTCGGTTCCCGTGCGCTACATGCACTCACCGGTCGAGCTGGCCGCGATCGAGGACATCGACGCCACCGCACGGCTGATCGCGGCGTTTGCTCAGCGGCTCGAGCCTGGGATGTCGTTCGAGCGCTGACCGGTCCGGCCTCCAACAACGGCACGGGCGGACGGCGTGCCTTCGACACGTTCCAGCGGCTGATCGTGCTCGGATACGTGACGGCCCTCGCGCTTCCGCCGGTGGGGTTTGTGGTGGGCATCGTGGTCGCGCTCAGGCGTGCTGAACCGCGCCACAAGCACGGCCCGTGGATCGCCGCATTCAGCATCGCCGGTGCGGTCGTTTGGCTCGTGCTGCTCGCGTCGGGCACGCTGACCTCGACGAATAGCGGCTACTGACCGGGCGCCCGGCGTGCTGCTTTGTAGCGTTCTCGACTACCCCTTCGGGGTCGGGAACTGGGTGCGCATCATCAGGTCCCAGATCCGGTCTGGCGTAAAGCGGCGCTGGTTGATCATCAGGTGTGCGCTCGGGGTGACGGCATAGCGCGGCTTGGGGCGCCCCGCCTTCAGCGCCTTGGCAATCGTGCCCGCGACGGCCTCGGGCCCGGCGCCGAGCTTGACGAGCGGACCCTTGTAGGCCTCGGCGGTCGTCTTGGCGACCGCGCGGTTGAAGTGGTCATACGGGCCGCCGTCTTCGGTGTCTGAGACCGAGGACGACGCGACCTCCCCGAAGTTCGTAACGATCAGTCCGGGCTCGATCAGAATCACGTCGACACCGAAGCCTCGGACCTCGAAGCGCAGCGCGTCGGACAGCGCCTCGACCGAGTACTTGGTTGCGTGGTACGCGCCGCCGCCCGGAAACGTGAGCCTGCCCCCCATCGAGCCAATGTTGACGATCCTCCCCCACTGCTGATCGCGCATGCCGGGCAGCACCAGCTGGCACATCCGGATCAGCCCGAACACGTTGGTCTCGAACTGACGGCGGATGTCCGCGAGCGGCACGCTCTCGACCGCCCCCGACTGGCTGTAGCCCGCGTTGTTGACCAGCACGCCGATCGCGCCCTCGGCCTCGGTGACTGCCGCCACCGCTGCGCTCATCGACTGTTCGTCGGTCACATCCAGCGCGAGCGTCTCGCAGCCCTGCTTCTTGAGGTCGGCGATCGTCTTCGGGCGCCGCGCGGTCGCGTAAACCTTCCAGCCATCGGCCGCCAGTCGCTCGGCGGTCGCATGGCCGATACCCGACGAGCACCCGGTGATCAGGACGGCTTTGGAGGCCATGGAGGCAGCCTATCCGCCCGGCGTGGAAGCGATGGCCCGGCCGGCCCTATCCGCTTGGTGGTACCCGGCGAGATCGGTAGCCCCCTCAGCAGCCTCCAGAAGATCTGCCGCAGCGTTTCCTTGCCGTAGTCGTGTGAGCCGTCGTTCATCGTCAGCACGGCGATCGAGAAGCGCGCACAGCCGCGGGTGAAGAGCGCGACCTGGTTGTCGATCAGGCCGGTGCCCGACCCCCAGCCTCCCTTGAAGTAGAGCTTCCAGCCCTTGGGAGCGACCTGGCCGACGCCCCAGCGCTGCGAGGGCGTGATGCTGTTCAGCAGCTGCATCGCAAAGGCGCGGTGGCTCGGCACGACGAAGCTGTCGATGTGCAGGAAGAACTTCGTCTGATCGCGTGGGGTAATCAGCGATTCGCCCCAGATCGGTTGCGTCGGCACAAACGCGGTCATGCCGACCTGCGCGGCCAGCGCTGACAGACGCGCATCGCCGACGATCACGTCGACCTGGTTGGCGGCATTGTTGTCCGAGATCTCGATCATCGGGGCCAACAGAGAGATGTCGGAGCTCGTCAGCGGCCTGTTGGCGACGGACGGCATATCGAGGTAGGCGACGAGCAGCATCGCCTTGAGCACGCTCGCCGACCACAGCTGGGTGTCGGGCCGGTAGGCGTAGAAATAGTCCTGCGTCCGGACGGCGAAAGCGATGTTGCCGACCCGGCTCTGCGCGTACCTGATCGCCGCATTTATGTCCGGTCGCCAGAGATCGTGCAACGTCTCCTTGCGGCCGGGCACGAGGCAGCCGCCCTCATGGGCTCCGGTCGAGGCAGTAGCAGATGAGGCGCCCAAGACGAGAGCCAGCAGCACCGCAGCTGCGGCCAGTCGGCGCACTCAGCGATGCCCCAGCGCGATGTTTGACTCGAGCTGCGACTCGGTCGGCCCATCGCCGGCCCTCCGGGCGAGGGCCTCGAACAGGCGCCGACGGTCCTGCTCAGTGAGTTGGTCGATCTCGCTCGCGATTCCGGATGCCACGAGCGTCTCTGCCATCTGCCCGGCGCCGCCCTCGAACGTCATCGGCAGGACGTAGCTCGCTACGCCGACGTCGCCAAAACCCGCCTCAGCGATCAGCGCCGCGAGCTGCTCGCCGTCGCCGAACCCCCACGGCCCGTCGCGATAGCGATCCGCGAGCTCGCGGCCGCACACCTCCTCGACCGCGTCCGCGATCCAGCTGAACGGTGGACAGCGGTCGATTGAGGCCCACACTGCGATGCCGAGCCTACCTCCAGGTCGCAGGGCGCGGTGCATCTCGGCCAGAGCGGCCGGCCGATCTCCGAAGAACTGCAGGCCCTGCTGGCATAACGCGACGTCAACCGAGGCGTCGTCGACTGGTAGCCGGTCGGCGGACGCTTCGATATAGGTGATGGGCGCCGCGTCGGTTAGATCCGGTTTCGCGCGCGCGACGTCGAGCATCGCTGCGCTCAGATCACACCCGGTCACGCTGCCGCTGACCCCGACCCTTGCGGCGGCGATCCGGGTCACGGAGCCCGGCCCGCATGCGACGTCTAGCACCGTCTCCCCCTCGCGAAGTTCGAGCTGATCTACGAGTAGCGAAGCCCACGGTTCGAACATACGCGGCACCAGCACGTCGTCATATACCTGCATCGCAGACGTCGAGGCGGCCCCAAACGCTGCGCCCCAGGTTTCCCCGCTGCTCATCCCCGCACCAGCTTCTTGTAGGTGATCCGGTGCGGCCGGTCGGCCTCCTCACCCAGCTCCGTGTGGCGGAATGTGTCGTAGGCCTCGAAGTTCCCCTCAAACCAGCGCACCTTGGAATCGCCCTCGAACGCCAGCACATGCGTCGCGATCCGATCGAGAAACCAGCGGTCGTGGGACACGACCACGACACACCCGGCGAAAGCCAGCAACGCCTCCTCGAGCGCGCGCAGCGTGTCGACGTCGAGATCGTTGGTGGGCTCGTCGAGCAGCAGCAGGTTGCCACCGCTGCGCAGGAGCTTGGCCAGATGAAGGCGGTTGCGCTCGCCGCCCGAGAGTTTCGCGACCTTCTTCTGCTGGTCGGAGCCCTTGAAGTTGAAGCCAGCCACATACGCGCGGCTGTTGACGGTCCGCTCTCCCAGCTTGATCTGGTCGGCGCCGCCGGAGATCTCCTCCCAGACCGACTTGGCATCGTCGAGCGCGTCGCGCGACTGATCGACATGAGCGAGCTCCACCGAGTCGCCGATCCGAAGCGATCCCGAATCCGGGTCCTCCGCACCGGTGATCATCCGCAGAAGCGTCGTCTTCCCGGCTCCATTGGGCCCGACGACGCCTACGATTCCGCCGGGCGGAAGGCTAAACGAGAGCTCGTCGATCAAGAGCCGGTCGCGATAGCCCTTGCGCAGCCCGTCGGCCTCGACGACCACATCGCCGAGGCGCGGCCCCGCCGGGATGTGGATCTGAACCTGATCGAGCTTGACGCTTGACTCCTGGGCCAGCAGCGCCTCGTAGGCGTTCAGCCGTGCCTTCGGCTTGTTGCGCCGCGCGCTGGCGTTCAGCCGCACCCATTCGAGCTCCTGCTCGATGGTGCGCCGCCGCGCGGTCTCCTGCTTGGCCTCGGTCTCGAGGCGGGCGCGCTTCTGCTCGAGCCAACCGGAGTAGTTGCCGCGGTACGGGATTCCGCGACCGCGATCAAGCTCGAGGATCCAGCCGGCGACGTTGTCCAGGAAGTAGCGGTCGTGCGTCACGGCGACTACCGTCCCGGCGTATTCCTGCAGATGGCGCTCGAGCCAGGCGACGGACTCGGCGTCCAGGTGATTGGTCGGCTCGTCGAGCAGCAGCAGGTCGGGCTGGCGCAGCAGCAGACGGCACAGCGCGACGCGCCGACGCTCGCCGCCGGAGAGCGTGGACACATCCGCGTCGCCCGGTGGGCAGCGAAGCGCGTCCATCGCGATCTCGAGCGTCGTGTCGAGATTCCAGCCGTCAATCGCGTCGATCCGCTCCTGGACGCGTGCGAACTCGTCCGCGATCTCCTCGGAGTAGTTCATCGACAGCTCGTTGAACCGGTCGAGCAGCGACTTCGTCTCTGCGACTGCTTCCTCGATGTTGCCGCGCACGTCCTTGGAGGCATCGAGCTGGGGCTCCTGCTCGAGCAGGCCGACGCTCGCGCCCGGCGCGAGCTGCGCCTGACCGTCGAACTCGGTGTCGACTCCGGCCATGATCCTCAGCAGCGTCGACTTGCCAGCGCCGTTGTAGCCGAGCACGCCGATCTTCGCCCCCGGTAGGAACGAGAGCGAGATGTCGCTGAGCGCCTCGCGATCGGGCGGAAAGCGCCTGGAGAGCCTGTATGTAGTGAAGATGTACTGGGCCGACACGCGATTACACCTTCGCAGAAAGCTGTCCGGGCGCCGGGCAAGGCGCCGGCACCACCTGTGCGCGCTAGAAAGTAGGCGTGCTTCGCGCGTTGGCGGTTGTGTTTGCGTTGATCGCGGCCGCGTGCATGATCGTTGCCATCGCAGGCATGGCGACCGGCAACCAGAGTGCACGAACCGGCTGGCTTGTACGCGCGGTCGCGCTGCTGTGCTTCGGAGCCGCAGTCGGGCTCAACGTAGTTGCGCACTGACCAAGCACGCCGCCCACACCTGCGCGCTAGCTCTGCGGTTGCCACGCGCTGAGCACCCAACTACCCGCTGGCAAGCGGGTGACGGTCGCGAGCGCTACATGCCACGCGGGCTGAAGCCCTTGGTAGGCCGTTGAGTCGGTCGCGGTCGTGGACTCGCGCGTCACGACCACATACTGGTTTGCGCTGCCGGCCAGCGGCGCGACCGCCTCGACCGCTCCCGAGTTGGCGATCCCCCCGCGCTGCAGCTCGTAGTCGGCGGCGGTCTCTACGGCGGCGAGCGCGACGGCGGAGCGCGCCTGGTCGATGCTTTCGCTCGCCAGCGCGCGCATGTCCATGACCACGGTGTCGGCGGTCCAGTTGATGTACGCGGTCGCGAATGCCCGCACAGCGGCGACCGGCGAGGCCCAGCCGGCCGTCGTCGTCTCGGGCTTAGGTTGCGGCGAGGGGTACTCGTGGGTCGCTTGGGCTGTGGCGAGCTTTGAAGCTGGCGCGGTGCATCCGGCGACGAGGACGGCCACGCCCAGTAGCGCCGCGCGTCTCATAGCCCGACCGGATGCCGTGCGATGAAGCCGTCGGCGCTGCGGATCAGCGGATGCCAGCCGATCCCCGAACTCCCGTCACCTGGGCCGGCAGCGTTGTGGGTGTCCCAGCGCAGACCTGCCACATACATGAAGACGTGATCGGCGTTCGCATAGATCGTCACCCACGCTCCCGGCCCCGGGGCGCCGAACGATTCGAGCGTCCCTGATGCCGCGTCATACGTGACCGGAAGCAGCCCGCCGCCGTAGAGGAGATGCTCGACGCTTGAGGAGCAATCGTAGGCCGGCGCGACCTCGCTCAGCGGCAACCCGTGCCCGCCGCCGTACTCATACGGCTTGCCCGCGATCTGGTTGCCAGCCGCGATCATCTGCTTGACCGCGGGCGGTGCGTCGGCGGGCGCCGCGGCGAGCCCGCTCGGGAGCAGCGCCGCCCGTGAGCCCGGGACCAGCGAGACGCCGGCCAGTGCACCGGGCGCGCAAGCCCCCGAGTCAGGTGCTGCGCTCGCCGATGGCGCCGGTCCCAGGAGATTGCCCGCCCCGGCAGGTGGGGGCCGCTCGATTCGGACCGGGCCCGACCAAAGCCCGTTCTCGTATGGAATCCCGAGCCGCCCGGCGAGCAGCCACCACAGATCGATGACACGTGGCAGGCCGTTGATCGGAGCGCCGCCGAGCCCAAAATCGCGCTTGTAAGCGATCGCGGAGCGATTCGCCCACGTGATCCGCAGCGGCGTCATGTACGAAAGGCCCCCCATCGCGGTCGCGGTCTGGAACGTCGTTCCGCCAAGTTCGGCATAGCTGTCTGGGTTTTGCACGAGGTTCGCCCCGGACGCCCCGATCACGCCCGAGCTCGGATCGCCCGGTCCTCCGTATTCGGTCGCCCCGACGAGCTGACCGGTTCCCGGGGGCCCGAGCTCGACGCCGCCGCTCTGCGCCGGCGCGCATTGGGAGCCCGGCGTCAGGACGCTCAACAGCAGGGACAGCAACGCGACGCAGAGCGCGGCGGCGGCCAGGCCAGCGACGGCGGCGATCACGAGTCTCACGCGGGCTACGCTAGCGCGTGGACAACCTATTGAGCCTAATTGAGACTAACTTGTGACAATAGCCGGTCCGCTGCTGCTACCGTAAGCTCGGTATGCCTCGGGTCCTCGACGTCGAACAGGCGATGCTCCTCCTCGAGCTCGAGGCCCCGTTCGATCAGCGCACGGTCCAGCTCGCCCGGCGCCGGATGGCCAAGCGCTGGCACCCGGACATCGCTCCGCCGGGGCGCCAGCACGAGCACCAGCGCCATCTCCAGGCGATCAATGAGGCGGCCGACCAGCTCGCCGAGCTTGCCGACACTTCGCGCGGCGGGCGTGTCACCCGCGGTGCGGTCAAGGTGTCCGCCGCCGCGGCGCGGAAAGCCCGAGAGGAGGCCGGCCGGCGCGCGTATGAGGCCCAGCAGCGCGAGCAGGCCGCCGCGACGGACCGGGCCAAGCACGACCCGTTTGGCTCGCGCGTCCCCGATCACTCCGTCGTGCACCGCTACGCACGCTGCACGTCGTATCCGGAGTGGGGCGTGGGCACCGTGAGCGGGATCTACTTCTCGGGCGAGGACGATGACACCCAGCAGTGGGCGCGCATGTCGTTCGCGGTCGGCGTGCGGACTGTCCCGGCCGGCTCGCTCCAGTTCGTCGACTTCTCCACGCCCGATCCGGCAGCCGACCGTGTGGAGCGCTTCATGACCGCCGCCCAGCATGCACTCGCCGAGGGTGACGCCGCGCTGGCAGCGAAGCGCCTCATATACGCGCGCGACGCCGAACCGGACAATCCCGTCGTGTTGAGATTGTTGACCGCGGCCTTTTGGCAGGCCGGGAACCTGAACGCCGCCGCACGCACCGTGCGCGACTGGTCTCGCGCCGACCCCGATCGGCCCACGCCCGAGCGCTTCGCAGCGCGGATTTACGAAGACATGGGCGCTCTGGACCTCGCCGCCGACGCCGCCGTCAAGGCCACAAACCGCGCACCCAACGACGCCTCGGCCTGGGCGCGGCTCGGACGCCTGCGTCTGCGCCTCATGGATCGCACGCGCGCGATCGAAGCGCTCGAGCACGCCCGCGGACTCGGCCCCACGGTGGAGGGCCTCCTCGACCTCGCGCTCGCCTACCACCTCGCGGGAGATGTCGGAGCCGAGGTCTCGGCCGCGGAAGCCGCCACGCGACTCGATCCCGAATCAGCCGACGCCTGGTCCCGCTACGCCCACGCGCTGGCGCGCACCGACAGGCTCGCGGAGTGCGAGCGGGCATGCGGACGTGCGCTCGCGCTCGCCGACAACCCCGAGGTGCGCGAGCTGCTCGAACGCGTCCGCGCTGCCAGCCCGCGCGAGCTTTCCGGCCCTGGCTGGTGCGCACCAGGCTGGCCGAGCAGACGGCCGCCTGATCGATCAGGACTTCGCGACCTTCCCCTCGCGCCCGCAGACCGGGCACGCCTCGCCGGCGGCAAGCTTTCGCCCGCCACATTCGGGGCAGTCTTCGACTCGCTCGAGCACGCCGAGCAGCTCGCCCACGCGGCACACCAGCAAGCGCTCCTCGTCGATCTCGACCCATGTTCCGGCCGCGGCCGGGAACACGACGTGGTCGCCGGGCCTGACCGGCATCTGCACGCCGATGTGGTCCCACCAGTCAAGGCCCGGTCCGACCGCGAGCACGATCCCCTGCTGCGGGGGTGGCTCATCCGAGCCGGGCGGGACGAGCAGCCCGGAGCGCCTGACCCGGTCGGGGTCGAGCTCCTTGATCACGACGCGGTCGAAGACAGGGCGAAGCTGATTTCGCATCTGGCCCTGATCATAGGGTCAGGGGTCGCGTCGCTCTCACCATCCGCACGCGCGCGTAGGCTGCCCGGCCGATGCGTCTGATCGTCGCGCGCTGTGAAGTTCGCTACTCGGGCCGGCTCGAGGCCTACCTCCCCGAGGCGGCCCGCTTGATCATGCTCAAGGCCGACGGGTCGGTTCTGATCCACGCCGACGCGGGTGGCTATAAGCCGCTCAACTGGATGACGCCGCCGACCGTGATCGAAGAATCAGAACACCTGATCATCGTGCGCAAGCGAAGCGCCGAGGACCGCGTCGATATCGAGCTGCGGGAGGTGCTCTCTGACGTCACACACGAGCTCGAGCCCGATCCTGCGCTCACCAAGGACGGCGTCGAGGCCCATCTTCAAGAGCTGCTCGCCGAGCAACCACATTGGTGCGGCGAAGGCTTCCGGCTCGTGCGCCGCGAGTGGCCTACGGACATCGGGCCGGTCGACCTCATGTGCCGCGACGCCGACGATCAGTGGGTGGCCGTTGAGATCAAACGGGTTGCGGGGCTCGAGGCGGTCGAGCAGCTGACGCGCTACCTCGAGCGGATCGCGGCCGATCCCGGCTTCGGCGCGTGCCGCGGCGTGCTGGTCGCGCAGCAGATCAAGCCGCAGGCGCGCGCCCTTGCGCTCTCGCGCGGAATCGAGTGTGTCGAGGTAGATCTGCGCGTCCTGCGCGGCGAACGCGAGCCGGACCTGAAATTGTTCGCTGCATGAGCAGCGAGGCAACGCCGAGCGGTCATTGCGGGCAGGAGGCCCGCAGACACCATCACAAGCGCCGACCGGAGGGAGGCAAGGGGTGACTGTCCTCACTGAGCGCCGCGAGCGCATTCTCATCATCACGATCAACCGGCCAGACCAGCGAAACGCGGTCAACGCCGCGGTCGCACAGGGGATCGCGGCGGCACTCGACGAGCTCGACCGCGACGCGGGTCTGTCTCTGGGCGTCCTGACCGGGGCAGGCAAGGGCTTCTGTGCGGGGATGGATCTGAAGGCGTTCCTCGAAGGCGAGATCCCCCACGCCGGCGATCGCGGCTTTGCCGGAATCACCCAGCGAGGCTCGACCAAGCCGCTGATCGCGGCGATCGAGGGCTTCGCGGTTGCCGGAGGGCTCGAGGTCGCGCTCGCCTGCGATCTGATCGTCGCGGCGCGCGGGGCGAGACTCGGGATCCCCGAGGTCAAGCGCTCGTTGGTCGCGGCGGGCGGGGGGCTATTGCGCCTGCCACGGGTCCTGCCGCGCAATGTCGCGATGGAGCTCGCGCTGACGGGCGACCCGATCGACGCCGAGCGCGGCTACGAGCTCGGACTCGTCAACCGGCTCGCCGACCCGGGTGAAGCGCTGGCCACAGCGCTGGACCTCGCGGAAGCCGTCGCCGCCAACGGCCCCCTCGCACTCGCCGCGACCAAACGCATCCTGGTCGAGTCGGTCGACTGGCCGGACACCGAGTTCTTCGCGCGGCAGATCGAGATAGTCGGGCCGGTCGCCGGCTCGGAGGACGCGCGCGAGGGCGCCCGCGCGTTCGCGGAAAAGCGCGCCCCTGAGTGGAAGGGGAGATAATCGGATCATGGATACATCAACGATTGATCAGGCATACGGGCAGCTCCAGACCGAGTTCGAGGACGTCGCCAAATCGGTCCAGACATTGGCCGAGAAGCTCCAGGCAGCCTCCCAAGCCGGCGACCAGAACGCCAAGGAGTGGCTGCTTGACCTCAAGCAGGTGGCCCTTGACGTCAAGGACGAGCAGATGCAGGCCAACGCGCTGCTCCAGGCGATCCACGAGTTCGTCGCCAACTCACACGAGCAGCTTCAACAGCAGGTGCCCCAGTACCAGCAGATGGCGCCGCGGCCGATGGGCGGCATGATGGGTGGCGGCATGGGCGGCGGTGGGCTGTTCGGCGGCCTGCTCGGCGGTGGCTTTGGCCGCGCGATGGCGATGGGCGCGGGTTTCGGCCTCGGCGACGACCTCATCAACAACATCTTCAACTGAGGCTTGGGAGATCGCCCTCTCGGCCTCCTACAGGTCCGCGACCGTCTCCGCCTTCTCGAGCCGCTCGGCGAGCCGGTTCATCCCGTAGCGCCGCGCGGCCTCGGCGCCCCCGGCCAAGTCGGTAGCCCGATCGGCTGGCCGCTCTAACGGGGCGGGCCGCAATGTCGCGATGTCGCGGAACGTGCGCAGAGCGTCGGCGTTTTCGGTCAGCGCGGCCGCGACACGCGGCCTCTCGCCGGCCGCGGAACCGATCGCGTCCTCCAGCGATCCGTGCCGCTTGAGCAGTTCGGCAGCGGTCTTCGGTCCGATCCCCGGCGCACCCGGCAGGCTGTCCGACGGATCTCCGCGTAGGGCGATGAAGTCGGGCACGAGCGCCGGTGGGATTCCATAGCGGCTCACAACGCCTTCGGGATCCACCTCCTCGAACCCGCTGGTTCCCTGCTTCAGGTAGATCACGCTGACCTGGTCTGAGACGCACTGGTACATGTCCCGGTCCCCGGTCATGATGAGAGTCCGACCGCCGGCCTCGGTCTCGCTCGCGGCGAGCGAGCCCAGCAGGTCATCCGCCTCGAGGTCCTCGGTGGTCACGACGCTCCAGCCGAACGCCTCGAATAGCTCACCGGCCTGCTCGAACTGCCACTGGAGGTCATCCGGCACCGGAGGACGGTCGGCGTGGTAGGGCTCGTACAGCTCGACGCGGTAGTCGGCCGCCTCGGCGCCGAAGCAGATCACGATCGCGCGGGGCGTCCGGTCGGCGGCGACGCGGAGCAGGATGTTGACGGCGCCGAGCAGCGCGTTGATCGGTCGCCCGGCGCTGCCATGGATCGAATCAGGCAGCGCGAAGAACGAGCGGTAAAGGACGAACGGGGCGTCGACGGCGAGTAACGGTCCGGACACGCCGCGGAGACTAGTGACGTGCAAGGATGAGTCGCGGAACGTCCACGAGAGGAGAGGCAAATGCCCGAGTACGCCCCCGGAACACCGTCTTGGGTCGAGCTGAACACGACCGACGCCGACGCGTCGGCGTCCTTCTATTCCCAGCTGATGGGCTGGGAGGTCACTGAAACCGGCCCGGCCGAAGAGACTGGCGGCTACCGCATGTTTCAGCAGGATGGCAAGCGGATCGCCGGCCTGATGCGGGCCATGCAGGAGGGTCAGCCCACGGCCTGGGCCACGTATATCAGCGTCGCCGACGCCGACGACACGGCCGAGAAGGTCAAGGCCCAGGGCGGCAATGTGATCGTCGAGCCGATGGACGTGATGGATATCGGACGGATGGCGTTCTTCGCCGATCCGACCGGCGCCGTGTTCGGCATCTGGCAGCCGAAGTCATTCGCCGGCGCCGATCTCGTCAACGAGCCCGGCTCGCTGTGCTGGACCGAGGTCTACACACGGGATGCTGAGACGGAGAAGTCCTTCTATCCGGCCGTATTCGGCTGGGGGACGAGCAACCCGTCGTTCGAAGGGGCCGGCGACTACACGATTTGGGAGGTCAACGGCAAGCCCGTCGGCGGGATGATGCCGATGAGCGGCGAGTCGTTCCCCGAGCAGGTGCCAAACCACTGGAGCGTGTGCTTCGCCGTCGCGGATGCCGACGCCACGGTCGCCAAGGCTAAGGAGCTCGGCGGCGGTGTCAATGCGGGGCCGATGGACATGCCGATCGGGCGGTTCGCGGCGCTGATGGACCCGCAGGGTGCCCCCTTCACCATCATGCAGATGACCGTCGGCGATTAGTTCTCCCGCCGGGGTGGGTCTACCAGGCGATGACCGACCAAAGGAGACGATGATGGGCAAGATCGCGGTATACGAGTTCGTAAGCCTCGACGGCGTCTACGAGGACCCACGCTGGACCGCCGAGTTCGGCTTTGACCCAAAAATGGGCGAAACGATCGGCTCGACGATGGGCGCGAGCGAGGCAATCCTGCTGGGCCGTACGACCTACGAGATGTTCTATCCAGCTTGGTCAACCCGCACCGCCGAGGAAGATCCCGGTGCCCCGTTCTTCAACGAGTCGCCGAAGTACGTCGTGTCCTCGAGCCTCCAGCACGCCGAATGGAATAACTCGACGATCCTCGGCGGCTACGACGCCGAGCGGATCCGGACACTGAAAGACGGGGTCGACGGAGACATCTACGTGACCGGCAGCGGCACGCTCGTGCGCGCCATGCTCGCTGACGGGCTCGTTGATGAGCTGCACTTGTTCTTGTTCCCGGTCTCGCTCGGCACGGGCGAGCATCTGTTCAAGGACAACGGCTCGAAGACGAAGCTCGAGCTCATCACGACCGACGCCTACGACAACGGCGCCGTGCACCTCGCCTATAGCGCCTAGTCCTTGTGGCCTATCGGTCGGTCGCGGGCTGGCAGGCGGCGCCCGCCTGCTGACAGGGGAATCCCTCGAGGTTTGCCGCGCTATACGCGGTTAACCTCGATCGAGTCGCCTGGCGACCGCAATCGCAGCCTGAGCGCTGTCAACCGACGGTCACGGTTGGCCCGGCGAGCGAACCGAATACGACGCGATAGGCGCCCGCGGCGGACACCGCGAAGCTGTAGCCCCCGCGGGCGCCGGCCTGCGTGCGCGCCACGGTGCCCCAGCGTCCGTGGTTTAGCCGCTGGACCAAGAGCGTCGCGCCCGCCGGCGCGGGGAACACGCTCCCGTATACGACGGGTCCGCTCGAGGCGAACAGCTGGTGGACGAGAGCGGACACCGACGTGGCCGCGACCGCGCCGATCTGCGACAGGTCCGGGTTCTGCGCGATCGCTGCCGCCAGCGCCGCGCGCGGCCCATGTCCTGAGTTGGTCGTGATCGTCGTGAAGGAGGCCAGCGTCGAGAGCAGGCCGAAGCGCTGTTCGAGATCGCTGCCTGTGGTCGTCACCCGGCCCCCGGTTCCCACGACGACGGCGGTGAGGATCCGGGGCGAAGCGCCGTGTCGCGTTACCTGGATTCCGATCAGCGACCCGCGCACGAGGCCGCTGAGCTTGCCGGCCGCGGCGGTCGGACTCATCGTGTAGGTCCAGCTGTGGTACGGGTCGCCGCCCGCGCCGTCATACGGGTCTGGCACGCCCTTCAGCCACGGCTCCGGTGAGCTCCCGAACACGTTCTCGACGTTCTCCGTGTAGCCGCCCGAGCTCGAGAAGAAGTACGTGATCGCGGGCGCGCCGTTGTAGGTGACGATCTGCCCGCTCGTCGCGGCCACCGCCGCGTCGCTGGTCGGAGTCTCGGCAGCGACGCCGCCATAGGCCTGGGAGCGGGTGTCTGAATACAACTGGTACTGGCTCCCGCCGACGTCGCTTGTAAGTGCATAGGTTCGGGCGGCGACGGCCTGGGCGTCGAGCGCCTGCGCCGACCAGCTGGCCGGCATCTCGGATGCCACCACGCCGCGCACGTAGTCGTCGAGCCCGATCGCGTCGATCGTCTCGACACCGCCCGCGCCGTCGGGACGGAACTCGAGCGACCCGCGATAGGTGCCCCGGCCGGCCACGTTCAGGGGGCCCGGTCCGCTCACGGTTAGCGGCGCCGCAGAGACGGCGAGCTGCTTGCCGCTCGGCCCGAACAGGGCGATTGACCCATCGGCGCGCGCCTGGACCCTATACGTATGCGCAGGGTTCAGCTTCCGGGTGCCAGCGAGGTTCGCCCCGTCGAACGAGGCCGAGCCGGTCTGGAGCAGGACGCGGACGACTCGATTCGGGTTGAGGGTCTGAAGGGTCGTCCCTTGGTAGTAGTGGGCCAGAATCTGGCGGTAGTTGTAGCCGTGAAGTGCGTAGCCATAGGCTCCGTACTGGCTCATCCCGACGCCGTGGCCGTTGCCGCCGCCGCTGACGATGAAGAGGCTCGCGGCCCACGCCCCCGGCGCGCTCGCGCCGAGCATCACCATGGCTGCGGCTAGAGTGAATGCCCGCATGGCGGAGCGCAAGGCGTCAGACGTCTTTGTCGAGTGCCTGGAGGCGGAGGGTGTTCGGTACGTGTTCGGCATTCCTGGAGAAGAGACGCTCGATCTGAGCGAGTCGTTAGCCAATTCGTTAATCGATTTCGTTCCTGTGCGTCACGAGCAAGGGGGGGCGTACATGGCCGACGCCTACGGCCGCCTGACGGGCCGCGCGGGCGTTTGCTTAGGCACTCTCGGGCCGGGGGCCACGAATCTCGTGACCGCCGTCGCCGACGCGTTCCTCGACCGCTCCCCGCTCGTTGCGCTGACAGGTCAGTCAGATCTCGAGCGGATGCACAAGGAGTCGCACCAGTACATCGATCTGATCGGCATTTTGCGCCCAGTGGTTAAGTGGAACGCGCGCCTTTCGAGTCCCGAGATCGTGCCCGAGGTGGTCCGCAAGGCCTTCGCCGTGGCCGAATCAGAGAAGCCGGGCGCGACCCACATCGAGCTTCCAGAGGACGTCATGGCGCGTCCGCTCGACGCCGCTCCGCTGCCTCGGCACGAGCCCACCTGGCCCGAGCCCAGGACGCGCGAACTCGAGCGAGCTGCCGAAATCATCTGCTCGGCAGACAAGCCGGTCGCACTCGCCGGCAACGGCGCGGTGCGGACCGGAGCCGTCTCGGCGCTGCGGACGTTCACGGCCGAGACCGGCATTCCGGTCGCCGAAACATTTATGGCCAAGGGCCTGCTCGACGCCGACGATCCGCATGCGCTCGGAACGGTCGGGCTCCAGTCGCGCGACTACGCGCTGGCTGGGTTCGAGGACGCGGACGTCGTTCTGACGATTGGCTATGACCTCGTCGAGCACGCGCCGAAGTTCTGGAACCCGAACCGGGACAAGCAGATCGTCGTGATCGACACGGTCGCCGCCGAGATCGATGAGTACTACACGCCGGCGGTCGAGCTGATCGGCGACATACGGCATGTGCTCTCCCGCCTCACGAGCGCCTGCGCCGAGCGCTCGCCGTCGCCCGGAGGCTCCAGCGCGCTGCGCGAGCTCGTCCAGGGCGCGCTCGAGGCGGGCCGGAACGATCAGAGCTTCCCGCTGCGCCCGCCGCGGGCGTTGTGGGAGATCCGCGAGGTGCTCGGACGCGAGGACATCCTCGTCTCAGACGTGGGGCTGCACAAGCTCTGGATCGGCCGGATGTTCCCCGCCCACGAGCCGGGCACCGTGCTGATCGCCAACGGCCTCGCAGGCATGGGTTTCGCGCTGCCGACCGCGATCGCGGCCAAGCTCGTGCACCCCACGCGCAACGTGATCGCCGTGCACGGCGACGGCGGCGTGCTGATGAACTTCCAGGAGTTCGAGACGGCGGTCCGGCTGCGCACGCCCGTGGTCAACGTGATCTGGGAGAACGGGCAGTTCGGCTCGATCGCGTGGAAGCAGGACAAGAAGTTCGGCCGCCACTTCGACGTCGACTTCGGCAATCCCGACTTCGTCAAGCTGGCCGAGTCGTTTGGAATGGCGGCATGGCGCATCTCGAGCGCCGACGAGCTCGCGGCGCGGCTGCGCGACGCGCTCGCCTTGGATGTCCCATCCCTGATCGTCGTGCCGATTGATTATTCGCTCGACGTCTCGCTATCGGACCAGCTGGGAGCGGAGACGGTCGCGACTTGAGCCAGCCCGTGCTGGTCATCGGGGCGGGGCTCGCTGGGCTGGTCACGACTCTCGAGCTGCTCGAGCGCGGGCAGCAGGTCCTGCTGGTCGACCGTTGCACGCCCGAAGAGGTCGGGGGTCTCGCGCGCGAGGCCTTCGGCGGGATGTTCATGGTCGACTCGCCCGAGCAGCGCTTCTCGCGCATCCGCGACAACGTCGAGCTGGCGCTCGATGACTGGTGGCGGATCGCGGACTTCGAGGAGTCGGACGTATGGCCGAAGCGGTGGGCCGAGCAGTACGTGTCGCGCGCGCGCGACGAGGTCGGCGGCTGGCTGAAGCGGCACGGCGTGCGGTTCTTCCCGGTCGTGAATTGGGCCGAACGGGGTGTTTACGGCGACGGCAACTCGGTCCCGCGCTTCCACCTGACCTGGGGGTGCGGACAGGCGCTCGTCGATGCGATGTGGGGCGCGGTCCAGCCCCACCCCGGCGCAGAGGTCCGCTTCGGCCACCGCGTGAGCGAGCTGGTGCCCGGCGGCGCGCGCATCGTCGACGAGGCGAGCGGCCAGGACTACGAGATCGAGGCCGAGCACATCGTGATCGCCGCGGGCGGGATCGGCGGAAACCTCGACCTGGTCCGCGCCAACTGGCCGTCGAACCTCGGTAGTCCGCCGAAAGACATCCTGATGGGCTCGCACTACTACGCCGACGGCGCGCTGCATTCCGAGGTCCAGCGCCTCGGCGGCAACGTCACCCATCTCGAGCGAATGTGGAACTACGCCGACGCCGTGCGCCACCCGACGCCGCGGCGCCCGCTGCACGGGCTGAAGCTGATCCCGCCGCGCTCTGGCCTGGTGCTCGATCCGACGGGCAGACGCTACGGACCCGTACCGCTGATCCCGACGTTCGACGCCTACTACGCGCTCGAGCGCATGTGCGAGGACGAGCGCAAGTACTACTGGATGATCTGCAACTGGAAGATCGCCCGCCGCGAGCTCGACGTCTCAGGCTCCGAGCACAACCCCTCTATTCGCGAGAAGCGCGTGATCCGATTCTTGCTCGGCGTGCTGCTCGGCAAGCCGACGCTCGTGCGCTACTTCGTGACGCGCTGCCCGGATTTCGTCACGGCCGACTCGCTGCCCAAGCTCGCGGACCGCATGGCCGAGGTCACCGGTGACGGGGCGCTCGACGCGGGCCGGATGGAAGCTGAGGTCCGGCGCTACGACGACGGCATCGGCCGCGGCAAGTCGCTCTTCAACGACGATCAGCTGCGCCGGATCGCGCAGCTTCGCAACTGGCGTGGGGACCGGCTGCGCACGGCTGCCTTTCAGCCGATCGCCGATCCGCAAGCCGGGCCGCTGATCGCGATCCGGATGACGGTGCTCGCCCGCAAGAGCCTCGGCGGGATCCAGACCGATCTGAACTGCCGCGTCCTGCGGGGGGACGGGACACCGATCGAGGGGCTCTATGCGGTCGGCGAGGCGGCTGGGTTCGGTGGCGGTGGCATGCACGGCAAACGCTCGCTCGAGGGAACGTTCCTCGGCGGATGCGTTTTCACCGGCCGGCTCGCGGCCCGGGCGATCGCGGGCGAGGACAGCTAGTCGAGATTTCCCTGCGCCATCTTGCGCAGGTCCATCGCCTTGTCGTACACGTCCGCCTCGACGCCCTTCTCGAGCGCGACGTCGCGGAGCATCCGGCCGGACTTGGCCGCCTCCTGAACGATCTCCGTCCCCTTGTCGTAACCGATCACGGGGTTGAGCGCCGTCGCAGCGGCGAGCGTCGACTCGGCCGAGTGCTTGCAGCCCTCCTCGTTGGCCTTGATCCCGTCGACGCACTTCTCGGCGAACGCTCGCGCGGTCGTCGAGAGCAGGCGGATCGATTGGAGCAGGTTGCGCGCGATCAGCGGAACCCGCACGTTGAGCTCGAAGTTGCCCTCGAGCCCGGCGATCGTGATCGCACCGTCATTGCCGATCACCTGCGCCGAGACCTGGAGGACCACCTCGGCCATGACGGGATTGACCTTGCCCGGCATGATCGAGGAGCCCTTCTGGAGCTCGGGCAGGAACAGCTCGCCGATGCCGGCCCGCGGGCCGGACCCCATGAGCGCGAGATCATTGGCGATCTTGGTCAGCGAGACCGCGATCACCTTCAGCGTCCCTGACAGCTCGACGAGTGCGTCGCGGTTGCCCTGCGCCTCGAACGGATCCTCCGGCGCGCGAATCTCGAGTCCCGTCGCTTCGCTCAATAGCGCGCGCACCTTGGAGGCGAACTCGGGGTGGGTGTTGAGCCCGGTTCCGGTCGCGGTCCCGCCGAGCGGGATCTGGGCGACCTGCGGCAGCGCGTTGCGAACCCGCCGCGCGCCGAGCCGTACCTGGGCCGCGTAGCCCGCGAACTCCTGTCCCAGCGTCACCGGGACCGCGTCCATCAGGTGCGTGCGGCCCGACTTGACGATGTCGTGGAACTCCCCGGCCTTGCGCTGGAATGAGGCCTCGAGCTGCTCGAGCGCGGGCAACAGCTCGTCGGTCGCCTCGGCCAGCGCGGCCAGATGAACCGCAGACGGGAAGACGTCGTTTGAGGACTGGCCCATGTTGACGTGGTCGTTGGGGTGAGCGTCGTCGCCGGCGAGGTTCGCGATCACCTCGTTGGCGTTCATGTTGGATGACGTGCCCGAGCCGGTCTGAAAGACATCGATCGGGAACTGGTCGTCGAACTCGCCGTCGGCAACGCGGTCGCCGGCGGTTGCGATCCGCTCCGCAAGCTCGCCGTCAAGCAGACCGAGCTCGGCGTTCACGCGCGCCGAGGCGGCCTTGATGCGCCCGAGCCAGCGGACGACCGGCACCGGGACGCGCTCGCCCGAGATCGGGAAATTGGCGACGGCCTTCGTGGTCTCGCCGCCCCAAAGCTGTTCTTGTTCGGTCACTCCCATGCCCTAAGCCTACTTAGTGACCGCCGACTACCCGCAGAATGCGATCAGCTCGCGAGCGACGCCGACCGGATCGTCATAGGCCAGCAGGAACCCGGTCCCCGCCAGGGTCCGTAGCTGGGCGTTGGGGAGCAGATCGAGCGCCTCGCGCGCGACCTCAGAGCGCTCCTCGGTCCAGAGGAGCAGGACCGGAACATCGATGCGCCGATACTCGTCGAGCAGGTCGTGCTGAGGCCCGGTGGGCCACCGTCGCGCGAACTTTGCCCACGCTCGCGCGCGGTTGCCGTTCCCGCCAACATCGGCGAACGCGTGGCGGACCAGATCGCGAGCCGCGGGGTTGCGCTGCGCCGTGAGCTGCTCTCCTACCGAGGGACGGAAGACGAACGTGGCGGCGTGGGATAGCACGCGATCGAGGCCGGGAAGCGCAGCCGGCCGGCAGGCCGCACGCCAGGCGAAGCGCTTGCCGCGATGCGTCTCGGGACGGTGAAGCCGCGACGGCATCAGCACCAGCCGCGCCGGGGCGAAGCTGTCCGGACGCGACCGCCCCGAGTGCGATCTCGGCCCCGAGATCGTGGCCGGCGACCAGCGGCCGCGGACCCGCGACCTCGTCGCAGAACCCGCTCACGACGCCCGCCAGCCAGTCAAGCGTGTAAGGGTGTCTCGGCCTGTCCTCGGAGTCTCCGTGCAGCGGGAGGTCCGGCAGCACGACGCGGAAGCGCGCCGACAGCGGCGCGACGATCGGCTCCCACTCGCGATGCGAGAGGCCGAGCGAGTGCAGCAGCACCAGCGCAGGCCCGGTCCCCATCTCGCGGTATGCGACTCGCGCCCCATCTGAGTGGTGGTAAAGGCGAAGCCGCACGCCTGGATCGTGACAGCGCCCTGCCACAATCCGCCACCCGATGGCCCACCGCCCCGTCAGCCCGCAGGCGTCGTTCCCCGAGCTGGAACTCGATGTACTCAAGCGCTGGCGCGAGCGCGACGTGTTCGCCGAGTCGCTGCGGCGGCGCGAGGGGGCGCCCCCGTGGGGCTTCTACGAAGGACCGCCGACGGCGAATGGTGCCCCCGCCACCCACCATGTCCTCGCGCGCGTCTTCAAGGACATCTTCCCGCGCTACAAGACGATGCGCGGACACTACGTCGAGCGCAGGGGCGGCTGGGACTGCCACGGGTTGCCGGTCGAGCTCGCGGTTGAAGAGGAGCTCGGCTTCACCCAGAAGGACGACATCGAGCGCTACGGCATCGCCGAGTTCAACGCCCGCTGCCGCGAAAAGGTCCTCAGCCACGTCGAGGACTGGAACCGCCTGACAGAGCGGATCGGGTTCTGGATCGACCTCGAGCACGCGTATCGCACGCTCGATCCCGACTACGTCGAGTCGGTCTGGTGGGCGCTGAAGACGATCTATGAGAAGGGGCTCCTGTTCGAGCGCCTGAAGGTCGTCCCGTACTGCCCTCGCGACCAGGTCACGCTGTCGAGCCACGAGCTCGGGCAGCCCGACGTCTACCTCGACGTCCTCGACCCCAGCGTGTACGTCAAGCTGCCGAGCGAGCGGGGAATCTTGCTGGTGTGGACGACCACACCTTGGACGCTCGTCTCAAACGCTGCCGTGGCGGTTGATCCCGAGCTGACCTACGTCAAGACGGACGAGGGCTACATCGTCGCCGCCGCCGCGGTCGAGAGGGTGCTTGGCTCCGAGGCGAAGGTCGTCGAGCGGTTCAACGGCGCGGATCTCGTGGGGCTCGGCTATGAGGCCCCATTTGAGTTCATCCCGGCCAGCGCGTACGGACCGAAGGGTCACACCGTCCTGCCCGCCGACTTCGTATCGGCTGACGACGGCACGGGGCTCGTCCATACCGCGATCGCCTTCGGCGAGGACGACTTCAGGCTCGGTGAGCAGCAGGGGCTGAACGTGGTCAACCCCGTGCGGCTCGACGGGACCTACGACGAGCGGATCGGGACGTACGCGGGACGCAAGGTCAAGGACGCCGACCCGGACCTGATCGAAGACCTACGCGCACGCGACCGACTCCTGCGCGCCGAGAGCTACGAGCACTCCTACCCGCACTGTTGGCGTTGCGGGACGCCGCTGATCTACTACGCCAAGCCGTCCTGGTTCATCGCGACCAGCGAGATCAAGCAGCAACTGCTCGCCGCCAACGAGTCCGTGAACTGGCATCCCGAGCACGTCAAGCACGGTCGCTTCGGCAAGTGGCTCGAGGGCAATGTCGACTGGGCGCTGTCGCGTGAGCGCTACTGGGGCACGCCGCTGCCGATCTGGCGCTGTCCCGAGGGACATGCGCACGCGGTCGGCTCCCTGAGCGAGCTCGCGCACCTCTCGGGCGTCGAGCTCGACGATCCCCACCGCCCGTTCGTCGACGACGTCACCTTCCCCTGCCCCCATTGCGACGGTCAGATGAAGCGCGTGGAGGAGGTGATCGACGTCTGGTTTGACTCGGGCGCGATGCCGTTCGCCCAATACGGGGCGCCGCATGATGACCAGGACGAGTTCGAGCGCCATTTCCCGGCCGATTTCATCTGCGAGGCGCTCGACCAGACGCGCGGCTGGTTCTACTCGTTGCTGGCGGTCTCGACGCTGCTGTTCGATCGCTCCTCGTATCGCAACGTGGCGTGCCTCGGGCTGATCCTCGACGACCAGGGGCGCAAGATGTCGAAGTCCCTCGGCAATACCGTCGAGCCGTGGGATGTGCTCGACCGCTTCGGCGCCGACGCGCTGCGCTGGTACTTCTTCACCTCCAAGCAGCCCTGGGACGGCTACCGCTTCTCGATGCACACGATCGAGGAGTCCGTACGCCAGTTCCTCCTGCCGCTGTGGAACACCTATGGCTTCTACGTTCTGTACGCGAACGCCAACGGGATCGCTTCCACCCCGTCGGCCGACGCGCTCGACAATGACCTCGACGTCTGGGCTCTCTCCCGCCTTCAGGCGACCGTCGACCACGTCCGCGCGCGCCTCGACGCCTACGACGCCACGAGCGCGGGGCGCGCGATCCAGGACTATCTGGACGAGCTGTCCAATTGGTATGTGCGTCGATCGCGCCGCCGGTTCTGGGACGGCGATCCGGTCGCATTCGGGGTGCTGCGAACATGTCTGGTCACGGTCGCCCAGCTGCTCGCGCCCTTCTGCCCGTTCATCGCCGACGAGATCTACGACAACCTCGACGGCTCCGAGCCGAGCGTTCACCTGACCGACTTCCCCGAACCCGCCGCCCGCGACTTCGAGCTCGAGGACGCGATGGCGGTCGCGCGGCAGACCGTGCGACTCGGCCTCGCGGCGCGTGCCCAAGCGAAGCTCAAGGTGCGCCAGCCGCTGCACGCGGCCGTAGTCGTCGCAACCGGGCGCGAGCGCGAGGCGATCGAGCGACTCGCTGCCATCGTTCGCGACGAGCTCAACGTGCGCCAGCTGCGCTTCGTCTCAGAAGCCGACGAGCTCGGACAGGTCGAGATCAAGCCCAACTACCGCACGCTCGGCCCCCGCTTCGGCAAGGACATGCCGACGGTGGCGGCCGCCGTCGCCGGTCTAGACCCCGCGGCCGCGGCCGGCGCACTCCGTGAGGGTCGCACTGTCGCGATCAGCGTGAATGGGCACGACCACGAACTGACGGCCGACGACCTGCTCGTGACGATGAGGCCGATCGAGGGTTACCAGGTCGAGCGCGAGGGTTCGCACGCCGTCGCGCTCGAACTCGGGATCGACGAGGACCTCCGCCGCGAAGGGTGGGCGCGAGACATGGTGCGCGCGATCCAGAACGCACGTCAAGCCGCCGGGTTCGACGTCTCAGACCGGATCGTGCTGGGACTCGACGGTGACGAACTGCTGCTCGATACGGCTCGGACCCACGAGGGCTACATAGCCGGGGAGACGCTCGCGGTCGAGGTCAACTACGGGTCAGCCGACGGCGCGTCGCCGGTCCATATCGACGGCCGCGAGCTGCGGATCGCCGTCGCGCGCGCTTAGCGCTTAGGCCAGCGCCGGCTCGAGCTCAGCCTCGAGCTTGCGCTTCGGGTAGGCGCCGATGACCTTCTTGGCCACCTGGCCGTGATTGAAGAGGATCAGCGTCGGGATCGACAGCACGTCGTAGTTGATCGCCGTCTGCTGGTTCTCGTCGATGTTGAGCTTGACGACCTTCAGCTCGCCGGCGCGCTCCTGGGCGATCTCCTCGACCACCGGGGCAACCATCCGACAAGGCCCGCACCACGGCGCCCAGAAGTCGACCAGCACCGGCTGATCGGACTCGAGTACCTCGGCCTGGAAGTTGTTGTCTGTCACTTCGGAGACGGTGCCTGCCATCGGTGCTCCTTGCTCTCTGGTCGGGTTGCTTTACAAAGTATAGCGACTGCTCGCGACTAGTCTTGGACTCTAGATGCCCGATCCGACGAATTCCGATATCGCCGCCGCGCTGGACGAGCTCGGCGACCTGAACGAGCTCGACGGGGCGATCATCCACCGGATCGTGGCGTACCGCAACGCCGCGAAGGCTGTCCGCGAGGCACCGACCTCAGTGCTCGCGCTCGCGCGCGAGGGCCGCGCCACCGAGCTGCCGGGCGTCGGCGCGACGATCCAGGAGAAGGTGCTCGCGCTCGCCGACGAGGGCGCGATCCCCGCGGCGGTCAAGCTCAGAGCCAAGTTCCCGACCGGGCTGATCGAGATGACGCGACTCCCGGGCCTCGGGCCAAAGCGGGCCCGTCGCCTATTCGACGAGCTCGGCATCGACTCGCTCGACGCGCTGCGCGCAGCCGCCGAGGCGCAGCAGATCCAAACGCTGAAGGGATTCGGCGCCAAGGCGGAGGAGGGTCTTCTCGCCGCCCTGGATGCCGCCGGCGCCGGCCAGGAGCGGACTCGCATCGTGCTCGACCGCGCACTCGAGGCCGGCGAACAGCTCGTGGTGGCGCTGCGGAAGCACCCCGCTTCCGAGCAGGTCGAATTGGCCGGCTCCGCGCGCCGGATGACCGACAGCGTCAAGGACCTCGATGTCATCGCGACCGCGTCTGATCCGCTCGCGCTCGCGCGGGCAGCTACCGAGCTCGAGCTGATCGAGTCCGCCCAGACCCCGGGCGAGGCCGGCGCACGCATGCGCACGCACACGGGCGTCTCGGTCGATCTTCGGATCGTCGCGCCGGACCAGTTCGGCAACCTGCTTCAGCACCTCACCGGGTCCAAGCAGCACAACATGGCGTTGCGCGACATGGCGGTCCGCAAGGGGCTGCACGTATCCGAGTACGGGGTGCTCGACGACTCGACCGGCGACACGCACCGATGTGCGACCGAGGAGGAGGTGTACGCGCTGCTGGGGCTCGCCTACATCGAGCCGGAGCTACGGGAGAACCGCGGCGAGCTCGAAGCCGCCACCAACGGCACGCTGCCCGAGTTGATCTCGCTCGGGGACCTCAAGGGCGACCTGCACTGCCACACGACCGCGTCGGACGGGACGGCGTCGATCGAGGAGATGGCGCTGGCCGCCCGGGACGCCGGCTACGAATACGTGGCGATCACCGACCACTCGGCGAGCATGGGCTTTGGCTCCGACGTCTCGGCAGACGAGCTCCAGGCCCAGATCGAGCGAATCCGCGCTCTCGATCTCGACGGGATCGAGGTCCTGGCCGGCTCGGAGGTCAATGTGCTTCCCGACGGCTCGCTCGACTACGACGATGAGATTCTCGCGCAGCTCGACTGGGTGGTCGCGAGCGTTCATACGTCGTTCCGGATGGGTGCCGAGCAGATGACCGAACGGATCGTGCGGGCGATCGAGCACCCGCTTGTGGACGTGCTCGGACACCCATCGGGACGCAAGATCGAGCAACGGCTGCCATACGAGTACGACCTCGAGGCGGTAATCGACGCCGCCGCGCGGACCGGGACGATGCTCGAGATCAACGCCAATCCTGATCGCCGGGACCTCAACGACATCCAGGCCCGCGCCGCGGCCGCCGCTGGCGTACCGCTCGTGATCTCGACCGACGCCCACCGCACGACGCGGTTTGCCACGGTCCCGCGCTACGGGATCGCGACCGCTCGCCGGGCGTGGCTGACTAAGGAGGACGTCGCCAACACACGGCCCTGGGCCGAGCTTCAGACGATGCGCACGCGGGTCGCGAAGGCCTGAGGCTCAGGCCGGGGTTTTCGGCCGCGAACCTTGCTTCTTCGCGCGCGCTGGAGGGCGGGCGGGCGGTCGGGGCGTCTCGTCGTCCTTGAAGATCACGCCACGCTGAATCGCCACGAATACCCCCAACGCCCCGAGCGTGAGCAGGAGCGCGATCCAGAAGTTCAGCCGCATGCCGAGGACGTGCACCGAGTAGTCGATCCGCAGGTTCTCCTCGAACAGCCTGAACGCCGAGTAGCCGGCCACGTACAGCGCGAAGATGCCGGGCGGGCGCACCTTGCGGCGAGACGTCAGCCAAACGAGGAACCCCGCCAGCGACAGGTTCCAGATGATCTCGTACAGGAACGTCGGCTGGAAGGTCGCAAAGCTTTCGTAGCCCGGCGGTCTGTGCGCGGGCGAGATCTTCAGCGCCCACGGCAGCGTCGAGGGCTTGCCGAACAGCTCCTGGTTGAAGTAGTTCCCGATCCGGCCGATCGACTGTGCGACGAGCAGCCCGGGGGCAACGATGTCGGCAAAGCGGCGCACGTCCTGCTTGCTCAACTGCCGGCGGACGTACCAGATGCCGACGGCAGCGCCACCGGCGATCCCGCCCCAGATGCCGAGTCCGCCCTGCCAGATCGCGAAGGGACCCCACCAGTGGTCGGGAATCTGGCTGGGTGTCGTGATCAGGAAGTAGATCCGCCCGCCGATCAGCCCCGCCGGGAAGGCCCACACCGCGGTTCGGTAAGGAAGCTCCGGGTCCCCGCCGCGCCTCGCCCAGCGGTAGCGCGTCATCAGCACGACTGCGGCGACCGCGATCACGTACATGAGCCCGTACATGTGCAAGAACAGCGGCCCGACGTGAAGGCCGCTCGAGGACGGGCTCGGGATGTAGCCGGGAATCATCGAGCGATCATCTTGTCAGGCACGAGGGCGAACGCCGCGCGAGCGCATCGAGCGCCCGTTGAGCTCGAACAGGTTCGTCTTGAAGCCAGGCGTGCGCACGAGCTGGATCGGCGTGAACGGCGACGTGCGCTCGACGTAAAAGCGCGCGCCGTCACGCTCCTCGATCGCCGTCACCGCGGAAGCCTGGCGTCGCCATGCAAGCGACCAGATGATCGCGAAGCCGGTCGCGACCGCCGGCACCTGGGGGAGCGTGAACGCCAGCGCGCCCGCGCCGATCGTCGAGAACAGCAGAGGCCAGAGGCGGTTGAGCGCTGTTCGCGCCGGACTCACCTCGGGCAGGCTCGCCTGCATGCGCGCGCTCGCCAGCAGGTTGGCGATCGGCGGCGATGCGTCCGCCCGGCGACCCAGCCAGATCCCGAACAGAGCCGCGATCACCCACCAGCCCGCCGCAACCGGCACGACGAGCGAGTCGCTGGTCCCGGCCGCCCCGGCGACGGTCACCGCGGCCAGCGCGCTCGCGGCACCCGCGCTGATCAAGACCGTCATGCGCAGGAAGTCGGCGAAGCGCACGCCTACGCTCCCCGGCGCGGCGAGGAACTCGAGCAGCGTGCGCACCCCCGCGGTCCCGTCGACGATCAGATCGGCCTCCTCGACGATCTCCTCGGGACCCTCGTCCGAGCGCACGCCAACGCGCACGGCGTGCTTGAGCTGACCTTGCTGGGCAAGTTCGGAGAGCATCCGAAACGCGTCGAGGTCGGTCCGGTCGTCGCCGACATACAGCGCGGCGTCGACCTCGGCGCCGTCGAGCAGCAGCGCGATGCCCGATCCCTTGTCGATCTTGACCGGTGGGCGCACCTCGAGGACCTTCCGACCCCAGTGCGTCCGCAGACCGGCCGCTTCCGCGCGAGCGGCGATCGCGTCGATCGCCGTCTTGGCGGCGGCTTCGTCCTGCGCACCGCGCCAGTGGAACGCGACGATCGGCCCCTTGTCCTCCACCCGCACGCGATCGCGGCTCAGGTCAGCCGCGTCGAACTCATGCGCGAACTCCTGCACGCGGCGGCCCCAGTCCTCGACGGCCGGGTCGAGCACGGGCTCGGTCCAGCCCGCACGCAGCAGCTCAACGCCGTGCGACCCCAGGTAAGAGATCGTTCCGATCGAGACCATTGCGCGCGCTTCGGACGCCCTGCGCCCGCTGACCGCCGCGACAAGGCCGTAGCGGTTGGCGACCGCCTTTACGAGCTGTCGGGTCTGTTCGGGGACGCGCGCCTCGGCCGCACGCTCGACGATCGGGGCGAGCGTGCCGTCGATGTCGAGCAGGATCGCGGACCGCGCGGGGTCCGCGCGAAGCGGCGCGAGCGCCTCCTCGCTGAGCGTTGCAGGCACACATCTAGTATGCCCGCTCGTGTCAGCCGCTCGTGCGCTCAAGCTGGCGGTCAGCGGGACGGCGGCTGGTCTGTTCAGCGGGCTGTTCGGAGTTGGCGGCGGCACGGTGATCGTGCCGCTGCTCGTGCTTTGGCTGGGCTACGACGAGCGCAAGGCAACGGGGACCTCGCTGGCGGCGATTGTCGTCATAGCGGCGATGGCCACGCTCGTCCAGGGCGCCTACGGAAATGTCGACGTGGCCAAGGCAGCGCTCGTGGGCCTACCCGCTGTGGCAGGTGCCGTGTTCGGGACCTGGCTTCAGCAGCGCGTGTCAACTGAGACGATCGGCCTGCTGTTCGCGCTGCTCCTGATCGGCGTCGCGATCGACCTGGTCGTCGCGTGACGGCGGTCGCGATCGCGATGGGGTTGGCCGGTGGCGTGGTCAGTGGCCTGCTCGGCGTCGGCGGCGGGATCCTGTTCGTGCCCGCTCTGACGCTCGCTCTGTCGCTGACCCAGGTCAAGGCGGAGGCGACGTCGCTGTTGGCGATCATTCCGGTCGCGCTGGTGGGCGCGCTGCGCCAGCGCCGCTACGGAAATGTCGCCGTCAAGGACGCTGGTGTGCTCGGCATCCTCTCCGCGGCCGGCGTCGCCGCCGGGGTCGCACTCGCAAACGCCCTGCCGCAACGCGCCCTGAAAGTGCTCTTCGCCGCGGTGATGTTGCTCGTCGCGGCTCAGTTCCTGCGCCGGTACGCGCAGGCGCCGGCGGGATACGATTGAAGTCGATGAGTGATCCCGGCTACGCGGTCTCGAGCATCGAGGCACTCGGCGAGGGCTACGGCTTTCGCAAGATTCGCCAAGGCGTCGGCGTGACGGCGTTCGGGATCAACGCGATCGTGCTTCCGGCCGGCTACGAGACGGGCTCGCACTACCACGAGCAGCAGGAGGAGACCTACTTCGTCCACCGCGGCACGATCGAGTTCCGCTTCGGCGACGGCTCCAAGCACGTGCTCGAGGAGGGCGGCGTCGTGCGTGTCGACCCGGCCACACACCGCGGGATGCGCAACGCCGGCGAGGGCGATGCGATCGTGGTGATCGTCGGCGGCAAGGACGGCTACGTCGGTCGGGATGGATCGCCGAGCGAGCCGCGCGAGGGCGGCGGCCCGCCGGGCGCTTGAGCCACACCCTCTTTCTCCACGGGCAACCAGGTAGCGCACGCGATTGGGACGGCGTGCTGGCCGCCCTCGGACATCCCGACGGGGCGATCGTCGGCGACCGCCCCGGGTGGGACGGGGCCGGCGGCCGCGACCGATTTGGACGGCAACGCCCGCGCGGCCTTGGCCGCGCTGGACGCGCGCGGCGCCGAGCGCGCGACGGTCGTTGGGCACAGCTTCGGGGGCGCCGTCGCGGCCTGGCTGGCAATTCACCATCCCGAACGCGTTGACGGCCTCGTATTGGCTGCGCCGTCTGCGAACCGGCGCTCGCTGGAGCGGTTGGACTACCTGCTCGCGGCTCCGGGGGCAGGCCCGGTCCTGAGCGCGGGCGTCCTGGCCGGAACCGGCGCCGCGCTCGCATGGAACGCCTGCCCGCCGTGCGCTGGCCACCCGCCTGCGGATCGAGGAGCGCTACCTGCGCTCGGTCGCACGCCTCTTGTCGAAGCCCGCCTCGTGGCGAGCATTCGTGATTGAGCAGCGGGCCCTCGTCAGCGGCATCCCTCAACTAGAGCCACAGCTTGGGCGCATAACGGCGCGGACCGTGATCGTCGCGGGAGCCGCCGACCGCGTCGTTCCCGCCGCCGCGACCCGCGCGCTCGCCAACCAGATCCCCGGAGCGCAGCTCATGATGCTCGCCCGGGCGGGGCATCTGCTGCCACACCGTCATGCGACACGCCTGGCGGAGATCGTCAGCGACGTGCTCGCCGGCTGACTCCTCAGCTGCAGGGCCATCGGCGGCGTCGAGCACACGTGGGGCGAGTGCGACCCAGGCGTCGCCGTAGTAGGTCGGGGCGCGCCGCGAGAGCGCAGTCGCATTGGCACTGAGGTTGCGGGCAGCGGTCTCGTCGCCCGCCGCGCGCGCCGCCGCGGCGCCGGCCAAGAGCATCACCGGCGATCTGTCGCCGTTGAGCGTCGCGCCGGTGAGGCTGAGCGCGATCGGGCCGGCTCGGGCTTGGGATCCGAGGACGTTGCGCCACCAATTCGCGGCGAGCTCCCGGGCCGCCCCGCTGCTGCACGCGGCGAACCAGATCGGCAAGCGCGCCGCGGCGAGTCCGTACTGCACGCCCGCGCCTCCCCCGGGCTGCCCAGTCGCGACGAGACTCGACCCGGAGAGCGCCGCCCAGTCGGGCGGGAGGAGGTCGCCCGTCGTTCGCGAGCCCGCGCATCACGCTGACGGCCGCTCGCGGCGGCCTGCGCTCCAGCGCGAGTCGCCAGTCAGCCCAGACAGCGTCTCGAACACTCCCGGCATCAGGTAGGAGGGATTCACGGTCGGCGGCGACGTCGACTTGGCCCAAGGCCCGGCCACCAGCAGCCGACCTCCGTCGGGCAACGCCACCGATTCGTTCGCAAGCGTGGCTTCGGCGACGCGCTTTCCGGCGTCGTGCAGAGCGGCCCGGTCGGGACCGGCGTAGCGCAGCAGCGCGTACGCGATGAGGGCGTCCGCGTCCGCCGCGGACTGGGGGTCGTCGATCTGCCCGGTCGCTCGTCGCGTGCCACGCGAACAGGTCGTCAGGACGCTTGAGATGGGCGGCCGTCCACTCCCAAATCGTCCGCGCGAGCGCCGGCTGACCTGAAAGCTCGGCGATCAGCATGCCGTAGGCCTCCCCCTCGCTGACGACGTCGCCGCCCTGGTCGTGCCGAATGACACGGCCGTCGCTCGTCACGTACCGGGCCAGAAAGCGAGTCGCGGCCGTCGGCTGAGATGGATGGAGCGCCTGGCTACCGCAGGCAGACACGCTCAGAGAAACCACGAGCGCGAGGAGTGCCGCACTGCGTCTCCACACCGCACTAGGGGGTGGTCGGCGTGCTGGCCGTCGTCGGCGTGGTCGTTGTGGTCGTCGTGGGCGTGGTCGTCGTGGTCGTCGTGGTCGTCGGCGTGGTTGGCGTAGTGGTGGTCGTCGTGGGCGTTGTTGGCGTGGTAGTCGGGCTCGTCTGGGTGATCGTCGGTGTCGTCCTGGTCGTCGTCCTCTTGGGCGCCGACGTGGGCGGCGGCGAGTGCGATCCCGCGGGGTGTGAGGAAGTGCCTTTCGCGCCTGAGGAGCCGTGCGCGCTGGCCGTCGGACTCGAGCCATAGTGAGCGGGCTTCCCGCGCGCCGGGCCAAGGATCTGCGGCACAACCACGTTCGCGGGCCCTGGAACCAGCAGCGCCATTGCAACGCGCGGCCGCCCCCCCGGCCAGCCCCAGGCTGCCGACTGCATAGGTGACCCTGCGTCTGCGGGCGCGCAGGTTCTCCGTGCGCCGGCGCTCTGTCAGCGCGGGCGGCAGCGACGCGCGCTGCGCACTCAAGCTGTTGTACGGAGCCGCCAAGAGGCTGGTCGTCGGCCAGGCCAGCAGCGCCGCGAGCAGCGGCCCGCCGTAGCCGGAGCTGTGTGAGAGCGCTCCCGCGATCGCGGCGAGCCCGAGCAGCCCGAGACATGCACTCGGCCCAGTTCCCCTTCAAAGCGTCGGTCCACGCGTTGTCTCCCTGGGTCTTTGGCGTGCGCAAAAACGCTGCCTCTTTGGCGAACAGGCCTTGAACGGATGCCCGCGCGACCGTGAGTCCGGTCGATTGCCAGATAAAGAACGCCCCGAAAGCCTCGCGCCACGACGCGCCCGTCCCGCGGCGCAGCAGGGCCACCGCGCGCAGAAGCCCGAGCGCGACCAGCAACGGGATCGCTGCCAACAGAAAGCCGGTCAGTTTGCGGTACAGCAGCCCACCGCTAAGGACGATGTTCCCCGCGCCGATGAGGAGAAAGATGAAGAACAGCAGCGCCAGCAGGTCCCCGTACCACTGGATTGCGCCCGCGCAGGTAGGCCCAACGCTGACCCGTGCTCAGGCGATTGCTCGTCGGTCGCCCGGCCGGGCAGCATCGAGCGCCAGTGCTGGCGCAGGATCTGAACGCCCCCGAAGCACCAGCGGAACCGCTGGCCCTTCAAGGCCTCGAACGTGAGCGGCATGATTCCCCTGCCGAACGAGCTGTCGACGTGGAGCCCCGACCAGCCGGCCCGCAGCAGCCGTAGGGACAGCTCGGCATCCTCGGTGATGCACCACTCGTCCCAGCCTCCGACCTCCTCGAGCGCGCTTCGTCGGATCAGGCCCATGGTCCCGGCGAAGATTGCGCCGTCGCGCTCGTTACGTGACGGCTGGGAGACGACGAAGAAGTACTTGTAGGAGTAGTACAGGCGCCGGTAGTAGGGAGCGTGCTCCCAATCGCGGTAGTCCTGCGGGGCCTGGATGAAGCCGACCCGCGGGTCGATGAATAACGGGGCGCAGCGCTGCAGGAACTGCGGTTCCATCTGGTAGTCGGAGTCGACCACGCCAATCAGCTCGCAGCGGTCGTCGACGAGGTGCTCGAGCGCATAGTTGAGCGCGCCGGACTTATAGCCGGGCCAGTCGCTGAGGTGCACGAACTTCACCTCGTGCTCCCGGCACCACGCCTCAACCGGCCGCCACAGCTCGGGGTCCTCGGTGTTGTCGTCGATCACCTGGATCTCGTAGCTCGGATAGTCGAGCGCCCGCAGCGACTTCAAGCGTCTCGATGACCATGTCGGGCGGCTCGTTGTAACACGGGACCTGGAGACAGACGAACGGATATGGCGGTCGGGCATTTCGGCCAGCTCGCCCGTGCCGACCCGACGTACCCAGCTCGCCCGGCCGAGCGTGTCGCACAGTTCCCAAAGGTACGCACAGCCGAGGCCGGCGGCGACGACTTCGAGCAGCCACAGGAACAAACCGCCCGCGGTGCCGGCGGCACCGAGGTGAGCTGGCGAATGTCCACCACAGCATGAAGGCCAGATAGACGGCGAACAGGTAAGTCGTCGCCGCCCAGCAGAGATGTGCGCGGGCGCCCCACCGGCGCGTCATCGGGAGCCACAGCAGGCTCGCTAGCGCGAGCCCAATCGCCGCGGCGACCTCGTTGCGCGATGTCACGCCGACCAGCGAAAGCAATGCGACTACGGCCGCGATTAGGACCGCTGTCGAGGCGCCCGCCAGTGCGAGGCGGCCGATCCACCTCCAGTGCTCCTCGATCCGCTGAGTGCGCCCGATTGCCGGCAGGAACAGGAGTGCCGTGGCAAGTGGCGCTGCAAACAACCCGGCGAGGAGCAGAGCGGACAGCATGAGGAGAAACGCAGCCAGACTTGCGCCTGACCGCGTCGTGTACGGCCTACCCAGGGCACCCTGCTTCTACACGCCCAAGCGACGAGGTAACCGAGGAGATCCTGTCGGCGAGGGAGTGGGGGCTGGCGGCTCACGGGCCCCGCCAGCGCGTTAGCCTCGGGCGCCGGATGAAGGTACGGGTCGTAGCTGCGCTGGCCGCGCTAGCAGGCGCGTGGATAGTGACGCCGGCCGCAGTGGCGGCTCAGTGGTCAACGCCGTCAAAGCTTAGGGGAGTGAAAGCGCTACGAGCCGTTTCGTGTTCGAGCCGGAGCTTTTGCATCGCGGTCGGCGGCCGGCAGGCGGTGGTGTTTTCGTCGGGGCGCTGGCAGAGCCCCCGGACCATCGACTCGCATTCGGGGACCACGAAGGGGCTCGTCACGGTGTCGTGTGTCTCGTCTAAGTTTTGCGTCGCCGGTGACGGCGTCGGTGACGTCTTCGTGTACGACGGTAAGCGCTGGTCCTCGCCAACGCTGACAGCCGCTACAGGGCTGTTGCAGCTCTCATGCGGTGCGAGGACATTCTGCGAAGCCTTGGGGATCAACGGCGATGTGCTCGCCTTCAATGGCTCGAGCTGGTCTCAGCCTCAGCGGATCTCGGCCGGAAGCCAAGGGCTGGCGATCTCGTGCCCCGTGCTCGGCTTTTGCATGGCGATGGACTTCACTGGCGGCTACCGGCTCTCAGGGGCAAAGTGGGTCAGCGCCGGGGCGATACATCCGTCCCAGCCCGCGGGCGGCTCGGAGCCCAACGTGCCGAGCGCCGTGTCGTGCGCTGGTCGGAGCTTCTGCGCGGCCCTCGACGACTTCGGCGAGGCGTTCACTTGGTCGGGCAGCAAGTGGTCCCGGCCCCACAGATTCGACGGAAACCTCCTCGCCGGATCCGATGCGGTGTCGTGTCGGGCGAGGACGAGCTGCGTGGCCGTCGACGACGGCGGCTTCGCTACCGCCTGGAACGGCACGGCCTGGTCTCAGAAACAACGAATCGACAGAAGCGGGGCACTTATGGACGTCTCGTGCGGCACTGCCCGGTTCTGCATCGCCGTCGACTCGCGCGGACGCGCGCTGGTCTACCGCTAGCGTCCGAGCGCTTCGTACTCCTCGTCGCTGAGCTCGATTTCGAGTGCGTCGAGGTTCTCTCGGACATGCTCCAGCCGGAGCGATCCGGGAATCGGCAAGACTGCGGGCGAGCGTCTCAGCAACCAGGCGAGCGTGATCTGAGTTGGTGTCGCGTCGTGCCGCTGTGCGATCTCCTCGACTGCGGGGCTCGACCTGCCCCCAAGGGGGAAATACGGCACGAACAGCATCCCCTGCTCGGTGCAGTAGTCGATCACGTCTTCGCTGGCACGCTCGCTGAAGTTGAACTCGTTCTGGACCGCGGCGATCGGGACCACCTTGCAGGCGCGCTCTACCTGCTCGACGCTGACGGCCGAGACGCCAATCTCACCGATCTGGCCGGCGTCGCGATACTCCTTAATCGCCTCGAGGCTTCGCTCGAGCTCGACCTCCGCGTCGACGCGATGGAGGTAGTAGAGGTCGACCCGGTCGGTTCGTAGGCGCTCCAGGCTTTCCTCGAACTCGCCCCGCAGCGCGTCCGGGTCGCCGTTGCGAAAGCCACCCTTGGTGGCGACGAGAACCCCGGCGTATGCGCCTTGGAATGCAGCGCCGATCGTCCGCTCACTGTCGCCCTTGGTGTAGAGGTGGGCGGAGTCGATGAAGTTGACGCCGGCTTCCGTCACCGCTCGGACGAACGCCTGGTTCTCCTGCGTGTTCGTGAGCCGGTTGGTTCCGAGACCGATTCGCGTCAGCTCGATGTCGCCAAGCTTCACAACCCCATTCTCTCCAATCCGCGGCTAGGAGCGGACGCCCAGGTCGGCCCCCTCTCGCTTCCTACCCAGCACGCGGCGGGGTACCGCCCCCTACGGGGCTCGCACCACGTCGGCGAGTGCCAGGGCCAAAACGAAGCCTTCGACCGCCTGTTGCGCGTTGTTTCCCCGGCGCGGGCCACCTCGGCGGGTGAGGTGATGGCCTGTGTGGCCACCAAGCGCGGTGATCGTGACCTCGGCAACCGGGCCCGAGGCAGTCCCCCGGGTCACGTGTTTGGCGCCCGCGACGACATGACTAGACCCGCCACCGCCGCCACCGGGGTTCTGAAGGGCGGCGCCGCCGCCCCCACCGCCGCCACCGTAATAACCCCCACCGCCGCCACCGCCTCCTACCGACACTCCGCTCGTGCCACCGTGGCCGCCTGCGCCGCCGGAACCGAGCGAACCTGAGTCGCCCGCGGAGGAATTCGAGCTTCCAGCCGCGCCGCCGGCACCGCCCGCCGACTGCGTGCCTGCCTGGCCGCCGCTGCCGGCCGCCGCGCCGGATTTACCGGGCGAGCCACCATTGCCGCCGTTGACCCCCGCGGTCGAAGAAAAGTCGGTGCTTCCACCGCCGCCGCCGGCGACGACGAGCGCGTTTCTGAAGCGCCGAGCGGATGTTCCCGGGGCGACGAACGACGCGCCGCCACCACCAGCGCCCGGCGAGCCCTTCGACGTGTTGCCTGCGCCGCCAGTACCGCCGCCACCGATTCCACCCGATGCCGGCACCTTGTTGCATCCGAGACCGGGACCGCCGACAACCACTACCAGGGTCTGACCAGGCTTGACCGGGACCGTAGCCGTGATCGAGGCACCGAATCCCCCGTGACCGGGCGTGCAATTGCCGCCTCCTGCCCCGACCGAAAACACAGTGATCTTCGTCACGCCGGCGGGGACCGTGTACGAATAACGGCCCGGCCTGCCAAACCGCTTAATCGTCGTCCCCCACGCGCCTTCGACCCCCAAGATCCCGCAGGACACGAGAGCGATCAGAACCACCAGCACCCGCCACGTACGCCTCATCTCTGATGGACGATACCGCGACTGTCGAGGCCCGGCCCAAAGCGCCGCGCCGTCTAGCCGTCCCAGGGACACACGACGACGCGGCGTAGGAATCGAACCTACCAACCGTGGGGCTGCCACGGCCTGCCAGTTTTGAAGACTGGATGGGCCACCAGGCCCGTGCCGCGCCGCGGCGGATGGTAAGCACCCGCGGGACCGCGGGAAGTTTCTCTCGCTGGACGGGAGTTTCTGCCATCAACCCGATCAACCCGGCAGTCCAGATGGCAGCGCGCCGCTCACGCCCGCGTCGAGTGCGTTCAGCCGGTAGAGCGCGAGCGCTTCGGCTGACGCGAACCTGCCGCCCGGCGCGAGCGAGGGCCCGTGGTGGGCGAGGACGCAGTGGAGCAGCGCGAGCCGGCGAGGCTCGTCGAGCGACTTCGCGGCGCGCGCCGAGAGCATCTGGACCCCGATCGCCACGTGCCCGAGGAGCTCGCCTTCCGAGGTCGTCACGAAGTCCGCCCCGTAGCTGAATTCGCGCGTACGCCCAACGTCGTGTACGAGCGCAGCAGTAAGCAACAGATCCGAGTTCAGACGCGGGTGGAGCTGGCAGAGCTCGTGGGCGAGTGTGGTCACCGCCACCGTGTGCTCGAGTAGCCCACCGAGGTAGGCATGGTGGCCCGCGCGGGTACACGGGGCGCGCCGGAACTCGGCGCGGAAACTCGTGTCACCCAGCAGCTCGTCGAGCATCGCGCGGAAGCGGCGGTCGTACACCTCGCGCACCAGATGCTCAAAGAAGCCGTCGAGCTCGTCGCGGTCTCGATACGCGACCGGGAGAAACGCCGCGGGATCCGCCTCAGGCTCCCGCGCGATGTCCGATACCTCGAGCACGAGCTCATCGCGAAAGCGTTCGACCACACCGCTCGCGCGGACAAGATCGCCGCGCTCGAAGCCACCCGCCAGCGCGTCGGCTCCTCGGAACGCCCGCGCCGCGATCGACCCAGTGGCGTCGCGGAGTTCGAGCGCCAGGTAGGACGCCCCGGTCTTGGTCATCAGCCGGTCTTTGCGCGTGCACGCGAACACCCCCTCGACGGACTCCCCCGGTCGCAGGCTGGTGATCGCCGGCATCGGGTCCGGTACGGGGCGAACGGGCGAGCTGGCGGGACGCATCCGCGCATGATGTACGGTGAACCGGATGCAACCGCTGCGCTGGGATTATCGCCCCGACGGCCTCCGTGCGCCCGCGCTCATATGCGCGTTTAAGGGGTGGAACGACGCGTCCGATGCCGCGTCGAGCGCGGTCACATTCGTCGGCGGCGCGCTCGGCGCGAAGCGGTTCGCGACGATCGACCCCGAGGAGTTCTACGACTTCCAGGCGACACGGCCCCAAATATCGCTGGTGGATGGCGACACCCGCCAGCTCGTGTGGCCCGCGGTCGAGCTGTTCGAGGCCCGGATCCCCCGCGCGCCGCGAGATCTGATCCTGCTCGCCGGTAGTGAACCCTCCTTCCGCTGGCGCGGGTTCACCGACGTGATCGTCGAGCTCGCCGAAGCGATCGGTGCCCAGCTCGTCGTCACTCTCGGCGCGCTGCTGGCGGACGTGCCCCACACGCGACCGGTGGCGATCACCGGCCTCGCGTCGGACCCGGTACTCGTCTCACGACTCGGGCTGGCGCCATCCAGCTATGAGGGCCCGACGGGCATAGTCGGCGTCCTGCACGCCGCCTGCCAGCAGGCTGGGCTCCCGTCCGCGAGCCTGTGGGCGGCCGTCCCGCACTACATCGCGGCCACACCGAACCCCAAGGCCGCGCTCGCACTCGTACGCAAGCTCGAGGGTCTGGTCGGCGTGGCGGTCGACGCCTCCGAGCTCGAGAGCGCAGCGAGCGATTACGACCGCCAGGTGAACATCGCGGTCCAGAGCGATCCGGAAGTGCAGGCATTCGTCGAGCGGCTCGAGCAGGCGTCCTCAGAAGCCGGTGTGAGCGAGCGCCTCGACGAATCGCTTCCGTCGGGCGAGGTGATCGCACGGGACCTACAGCGCTTCCTGCGCCAGCGCGGGGGCAGCGAAGGACCGCAGGGCTAGTAGCTAACGCTCGGCGGCCGGACAGACGAGCCGGTAGTCGCACACCGAGCAGGCGGCGTACGACGGCGTCGGCTCGAAGCCCTGCGACAGAATTCCTTCGGCGACCTCGAGCGCTACCTCCTGGACCCACTCGCCGCCATCTGCGTTGACTTCGACCTTCTCGTCGTCAAGCAGGTAGTAGTACGCCTGACGCGAGGCGTCCAGGCGCCAGGCCTCGCGGGCGCCGACGGCATACAGAGACAGTTGAACGTCCTCGGCTAACTGGTCCGCGGTCTTGGGGCGGCCGGTCTTGTAATCGATCAGCTCGTATTCGCCGCTCGGGAGGCGGTCGACCCGGTCAACACGGCCGCGGAGCAGGTGCGGACCGAGCTTGAACGTGAACGGCCGCTCGAACCAGACCGGCTGGGCCTCCTCAGATTGAAAACGCTCGTGGTAGCGGGTCAGCGCGGCAGCTGCCTTGCCGTGGAGTTGGCGCTCCTCCTCGGTGTCGGAGAAGCCCCCCCGGCGCCAGCCCGCGTCGAGCAGTCCGAGCAGCTCGGACAGCGTCCCCGGTGGAGCGTCGCGCCCGTGGAAGCGCTCGAGTACCTGGTGAACCAGAATCCCGAAGCGCTGGTGGACACTTGGCTCCTGCGGGATTCGGAACACGCGCGCGAACTTGTATTTCAGCGGGCAGGTCCGGTAGGCATCGATATCTGATGCGGACAGGACCACGCCGCCCCCGCGCAGCGGCAGAAACGGCTCGAGCGAGGGCTCGTCGCGCGCGGCCACGACCTGGGCGCGGCGACGCGTATCGCGCTCGGCGTCAAGCAGATAGTCGTCGAGCGCAGAGGTCGCGAAGATCTCCTTCTGTTCCGCCGTTACGGCCTGGAGGATGCGGACGTTCACGTCGCGCAGGGCTTCGGCGAGTCCCTGGCCCTCGGGCCTCGAGATCAGCGCCGCGACCTTGAGCAACTCGAGGTAGCGCACGACGGCGTGCGAGACATCGAGGTCGGTATCGAGCCGCAGCTCGGCGAGCCGGCCGCCGGTCCGCATCGTCTGGTCGAGCAGTTCGTCGCGCAGCAGCCTGTAAGTCGACTGGAGCGTCTCCGCGGGACCGAACAGCTCCTCCTGCTTGTCCTCCCATTCCTCGCCGAGCGCGCCCCGCACGTCCTCGACAACGGGACTCGGAAGCTCGCCCGCGAAAGCGAGCACGGCGCGCGAGCGCGCCCGGCTGACAGCGACATACAGGGCTTGGCGAAGCATCGTCCGGCGCTGCTCGTCCGAATCGGCCGGAAGCCCCTCGGGCAAGAGATCATCGGGCACGTCCTCGGTGGCGTCGAGGGCCAGGCTCGCATCGAGACCCACCACGTAGACGTGCTCGGCCTCGAGTCCCCCCGCGGCGCGCAGCGGCACGATCTGGATCGTCCGCGCGCCGTCGATAACCGGCTGCTCCTGCTCGCGCAGCCCGAAGTCCGCCACCGCTGCGATCGAGCGTACGAAATCCCGCGGCGACGCCTGCGGGGCGCGGCGTACGTACTCGGCGGCCAGCTCGCCGAAGCGCGCCAGCGCCCGGAGCCGCTCGACGACGTCGGGTTGGGCTGCGAACAGCTGCTGGCGGCGCAACCCGAGGCGCTCTGTCAACCGGTGCACATAGAGGTCGGGGCGCGTCGTGTCGATCGCGGCGGCGCCCGAGCGGTACAGCTTCAAGAACACGCGGATGCGCTCACGCGCCTCGGGCGGGACCTGGGGCGACTCGGTGGCCGCGGCGAGCGCGGCGACCATGTCGAGCTTGCGCCGCCGCGCGATCTGCGTGCAGCGCGCGATGTCGACCGAGCGCAGGTCGATCGGCGGACGCGCGAGCGCGCGCACCACCGCGGCCGCGTCGGTCGGGTCGACGAGCAAACGCAGCCAGGCCAGCAGGTCACGAATCTCGACGCGTTGAAACAGGGCTGCCTCGCCCACGAGGCGATGCGGGACCGCGCGCTCCTCGAGGGCAACTGCCACGGCTTGGCCCTCATCGACGATGTCCGGGACCAGCACGAGCACTGCCCCGGCATCGACGCGCTCGTGCGAGATCACCCGCTCGATGTCCGCTGCGATCGCCTGCGCCTGGGCGCGACCGTTGGCGCAGCGCCAGAACGCGATCTGACCCCCTTCGACGCGCTCGGCGACGTCGCTGCCGAGCAGCGCATGAGCAACCGCGGCGACGGCTCCGCCTGAGCGCCGATTGCGCTCGAGCCGCACGACCTGGGCTTCTCCAACACGCGCCATCGACACCTCGCCCGCGCCGCGCAGCCGTAAAAGCGCTCCGTGCGGATCGCCGGCCATCAGCAGTCGGTCACCACCGAGCGCACGGACGAGCCTGAAAGCAGCGAAGTCGAGCTCTTGTGCGTCATCTAGGAGCACGTGCTCGAACGGACGCTGGCCGACCCTCTCGACCATGTTGAGCGCGTCGCGGATCAGGTCCCCCGCGTCGCGAGCGCCCGCGTCCTTCAGCAGCCGCTCGTGGACCCGATAGACCTGGGCGAATTCGCGCTCGGCGGGAGTTGCGGCCCAGGCAACGAACTCCTCGACCCCGATCAGCTCGGCCTTCAGCCTGTCGATCCGGCGCACGAACCGGCCAAGCAGTCGGCTCGCGCTGCCGCCGAAGTCGTGGTGCGCGAGCGAGAGCTGGTCGATCCGCTCGAGCAGCATCGCAAGCCGGTCACCGGGTGCCAGCGGCGGCTCGGCCTCGGGTCCCAAGATCCGCGTGGCGATTTCGACCGGAGTGCCGACGGAGAGTTGCTCGTAGCCCTGGTCAAGCGCGCCCTCAAGACGAGCACGAAGCGCGTCTGCGCGCCCGGCCGAGGGGGCGATGACGGCGATCGACTCGGGCGGGCTCCCGTTCGCAATGAGCTGCCGGAAGTGCTCCAGCAGCAGCATGGTCTTGCCCGAACCGGCGGTCCCCAACACGACCACCGGTCCCCCGTCAAGCGCGATCGCTTCGAGAGGCGCCGAATCCACTCTGCAAGCATAGGTTCGTGATGACCTCAGCCGATCCCGCGATCGACGTCGACTGGCTTGGCCTCTGCCGACGGGCGGTGGCCGGCCTGGAGCAGGTCCTCGCCGATGCACCGACGACATCCGAACGCGCCCGCGAGACGGGCACGCTGGGGTCTGGGGGCGACCGGACACTCGAGATCGACCACGCAGCCGAGAGCGTGGTGCTGGGCGAGCTGGAGGGGCTTCACGACCGGGGCGTCCGCTTCACCGTCCTCTCGGAGGAGCGTGGCGAGATCGACTTCGGCGACGAGGGGCTGCGCGTGATCATCGATCCGATCGACGGTTCGCTCAACGCCAAGCGGGGCATACCCCACTACGCGCTCTCGATTGCGGTCGCGGGCGGCGAATCGATGGCCGACGTGGAGTTCGCATTCGTGTACGACTTCGGGACAACCGAGGAGTGGTGGGCCGCGCGCGGAAAGGGCGCTTGGCTGGGAGATGAGCAGCTCGACCGCGAGGCGGGTGAGCGGCGCGGCGGTGACGGCCGGCTCGAGGTACTCGGGATCGAGTCCGCCGATCCCCGCTGGGTCGCGGCTTCGATCGACGGGCTCGTCGACGCCGCGTATCGCCTGCGCGCGCTCGGCACGATCGCTTCCACGCTCTGCCAGGTCGCCGCCGCACGCTTCGACGGGATGCTGTCGCTCGCGCGCTGCCGGGGAGTGGACGCCGCCGCCGGTCAGCTGATCGTGCGCGAGGCGGGCGGGCTCGTCAGCTTCCCGGGACTCGACAGCGTTCCGCTCGACACGGTGCCGCGGGCACACATCGTGGCCGCGCGGACCGAGTCGACGCTGCGCGAGTTGGAGAAGATCCTGCCGTGACGGTCGTCGACTGGATCCTCGCCGAGCGGATCGCGCGCTACGTCGCCGGAACGGGCGACGGACGACGTCCGACTGCCGACCTGACCGAACTCGCCGCCGAGTCCGAGCGCAGAGTCGTCGCCTACACCGGGCTCGAGCCGGCGACTCCGCTCCCGCCGCCAGAGGGCATCGGCCGCGAGGAGTGGGTGCAGAGCAACATCGGGGCGATGCGCCAGCTGCTCGACCCCGTGCTCGAGCGCGCGGGCGCGGGCCTCGGACCGCTGCGACCCGCGATGCAGATCGGCGTCGGATTGGTCGTGAGCACCGAGGTCGGGGTCGTGCTCGGGTACCTCGCGCAGCGGGTGCTCGGACAGTACGAGCTCGTGCTGCTCGACGAGGCCGTGCCCGAGCGGCCGCCGCGGCTGCTGTTCGTGCTGCCGAACCTGGGTCAGGCGCTGACCGCCTTCGACGCCGAGGAGCGCGAGTTCCTGACCTGGGTCGCGCTCCACGAGGTCACGCACGCCGTCCAGTTCGCGGGCGTGCCGTGGCTTCACGGCCACGTCGCGGGCTTGGTCCGCGAACTTCTCCAGACCGCCGAGCTTCGGATGGAGAATCCGCGCAGGCTGCGCCTCCCGAGCCTCGAGGAGCTCCGCAACGGTGTCTCGGCGCTCAGACGCGGTGACCTGATCTCGATCGTCACGAGCCCGGCCGAGCGCGAGACGCTCGACAAGGTCCAGGCGGTGATGGCCGTGATCGAGGGGCACGCCGAGCACGTCATGGATGCCGTCGCGCCGGACCTGCTGCCCTCGCTGCCGAAGCTCCGCGCTGCGCTCGACCGCCGCCGGCGCTCGCAGTCGGGGCTCTCGCGGCTCGTCGCACGGTTGCTGGGGCTGGACCTCAAGCTGCGTCAATACGAACAGGGCAAGCGGTTCTGCGACGCGATCGTCTCCGAGGCCGGTCCCGAGGCGCTGCGGCACGTGTTCTCGGGCGCCGAGGCGCTGCCGACGCTGGAGGAGCTCGACCACCCGACGCGCTGGCTTGCGCGGACTGCCGTGTAACCGTCGGGCCGCGACGGTTTACAAACACATGTTCGCTATTCTGATCGAATCGGCGAACGCCTCTGAACCCAATCCGAAGCGGGAGTGGAGCAAGTAACTATGGCTACGACCAGCAACACAGGCGCGCGCAAGCCCGCCACAGGAAAAGGCACACGGGCACGCAAGCCCTCGACGTCCCAGACGACCTCGACCCAGCCCAAGACGCCGGTCGAGCAGGCCCAGGTGCTCGCCGAGCGCGCGCTACTGGTGCCGGTCGGCGCGAGCCTGCTCGCGCGCGACAACCTCGTCGCGACCGTGAAGGACCTCACGACCAGGTACCGGACGCGCACGGGTGTCGAGAAGGAGCTCAAGCGCTACGAGCGTCGCGGCGCGACCGCTCGCAATCGTTTCGAGCGCCAGGTGCGTCGCACGCGCGCTCGTGTCGAGCGCGAGCTGCGCCAGACACGGCGTGGCGTCGAGCGCACGCTCAAGCAGAACCGTCGCCGGTTCGAGCGTGAGGTACGCTCGGTGCGCCGGGATCTCGAGAAGCAGTCGGGCACGCTGGGCACCCGGGTCGAGAAGATCGTCTCGGATGCGCAGGACCGGCTCGCGTCGGCTTCGTAGGACGGATTTCCCCCGCTCGGGCGCCCGGGAGAGCGCCCGATAAGCGGGAAAGGTTCGCCGGCCCATACCTCGCCGGCGAATGCAGCACCCTCTCCTCCCTCAACCGCCGGGGCGTCACTGATGTGGCGCCCCGTCGGTCCTTAAATCGCGGACGTCTGCTTTCATAGGCGTATGCCCACCAGAGAACAGGTTTTGGACTCACTCCGGACGGTGATCGATCCGGAGCTCCGACGCGACATCGTCGAGCTCGAGATGGTCCGCTCGATCGATGTCCATCCGAACGGCGTCGTCGACGTGATGGTCTCGCTGACGACGGCTGGATGCCCGATCCGCAGCCACTTCCAGACCGGCGTCGCGCAGGCCGTGCGTGAGCTCGATGGTGTCCAGGGCGTCAACGTCGCTTTCGACGTGCTGTCCGACAGCGAGAAACAGGCGCTTGGCCACAAGCTCGGACGCTCGTCGCTCCCCGAGGGCGCGCTCGCCCAGGTCTCGAATGTGATCTGCATCGGGTCCGGCAAGGGCGGCGTCGGCAAGTCGAGTGTGACCGCGAACCTCGCCGCCGCGCTTCAGGCCGAGGGCAAGCAGGTGGGTGTGCTCGACGCGGACGTGTGGGGCTACTCACAGCCGCGGATGCTCGGCCTAGGAGCCGAGCGCCCGCGCGTGAACGCCGAGCGCAAGCTGATTCCGCTCAGTGCCGCCGACGGCATACGCGTGATGTCGATCGGGTTCTTCGTCGAGCAGGACTCCGCCGTCGTGTGGCGCGGCCCGATGCTCCACAAGGCGCTCCAGCAGTTCCTCGAGGACGTCGAGTGGGGAGCGCTCGATTACCTGCTGATCGACCTGCCGCCGGGCACGGGCGACGTTTCGATGACGCTCGCCCAATTGCTGCCGCAGTCGAAGTTCCTGATCGTCACGACTCCGCAGGCGGTGGCGCAGAAGGTCGCCCACCGCTCGGCCCAGATGGCCGACAAGCTCAAGCTCGAGATCGCGGGCGTGATCGAGAACATGTCGGGGTTCGTGACCCCGTCGGGCGAGCGCTTCCAGATCTTCGGCGAGGGCGGCGGCCAGCTGCTGGCCGACGAGCTCGAGGTCCCGTTGCTGGCGAAGGTGCCCTTGACGATCGCGCTGCGTGAGCAAGCGGATGCCGGGTTGCCGCTCGTCGCGGCCAATCCGGACGACCCCGCCGCGCAGGCGCTGCGCCAGGCCGCCCGCGGGCTGATCGCGCTCTCGCCGCTCGAGCTGCCGGTGATGCAGATGCCTGCGCCAGCGGCCGCGCCCAAGCCGGCGGGTATGTCGCTGCCGATGGCCTAGGAGACGTCGACCACGGCGCCCTGGGCCTCGGGGAGCTGAGTCTCCTCAACGGTCTCGGGCCTTCGTCGGAAGAACTCGGGAAAGAACGGCCAGGCGACGAACATCAGGACGACGCCGAGGATCAGCCCACCGACTCCGACGAGGATCGGGGTCTGGACACCCAGCAGCGCGTGGGAGTAGTTGTTGCCGGCGGTGTTGTAGTAGCTGAAGGCCTTGACGCCGATGTAGGCCATCATCCCGCCGCCGACCAGCGGAAGGACCCCGATCAAAAAGAAGTTGCGGGCGCTCTTGAAGAGCTCGCGGCGGTAGTACAAGGCGCACGCCAAGCCGGTGAAGCCGTAGTAGAAGACGACCGCGAACCCGAGCGCCGAGATCGTGTCGCCGAGCACCTTCTGCTTGGGATTGAACGCCAGCAGGCAGACCGTCCAGATGATCGACAGGCCACCCATCATCCAGGTCGAGAAAGTCGGCGTGAAATACCGCGGGTGAACCCGGCCGAACGCCTGCGGGATCGCTTTCCATTTCGCCATCGACAGCGTCGTGCGCGCAGTCGGCAGGATCGTGGTTTGCGTCGACGCGGACGCCGAGGTCAGGACGCAGATGATCAGCAGCTTGTAGAGCACGCCGCCCAGCACCCCCTTGCCGATCGCGTTCAGGACGTCGGAAGAGTTGTTGGTGAGGAAATCGGGGCCGTGGAACGACTGCGCCGCGGCCGACACAATCACGTAGGTCAGGAGCAGGATCACGGTAGAGACGACCGCGGCCTTGCCGGGGCCGTGCTCTTTGTCCACCGACTCCTCGTTGACCGCCACGCCCGAGTCCCAGCCCCAG